>NZ_JBNNUC010000001.1:0-1860625 GCF_050279365.1 Peribacillus sp. NPDC094092
TATGTGTTCGGTTGCACGATCTTTAATGATGTTACAGCAAGAGATCTTACAAAAAAAGATCCACAGTTTACGCGGGGCAAAGGATTTGATACATTCGGGCCTTTGGGACCGTGCATTGTTACTGGGGTAGATCCGACTAATTTGCGGATTGTGACCACTTTAAACGGCCGTGTTGTCCAAGACGGAAATACCAATGAAATGTCTCTAAGCATTCCGTTTCTAATTAGCTGGCTTTCACAGGTAATGACACTGGAGCCAGGTGACATTTTGGCCACGGGGTCACCATCTGGCAGCTGCCCGATCAAGTCGGGGGATGAGGTCGTCGTTGAAGTCGAGAACATCGGTCGATTAAGTAATGAGGTTCGGTAAGATTTTCCAGAATTTTGAAAGTGGCGGATGCCTACAAAGCTCAAAAGGCGGCAACCTTAATACAAGGAGTGTTCCGATTATCACGACGATGATATTGTGGGTCATTCTTGTGTCATATTAATAAAGGAAAAACGGAGAGGCGTGAAACGCTTCTCTTTTTTTTTATGCTTAAAATATAATATATTTCCATTTTTATGGTGTTGTAAGAACTAAAATAGTGTATGATGCATAGTATAAGGTATGATGTACGTCACATAGTATAGAGAAGAGGTGATTGGATGAGCACTTTATTGAATTCATTAACAACAGAGCTGCGCAGAGGAACTTTGACGTTAGCAGTTCTTAGTCAGCTCAAAACCCCTCAGTATGGGTACTCGCTTGTCCAGCGTTTAGAGAAGTCGGGAATTACCATTGATCAAAGTACTTTATATCCCTTGCTTCGCCGCCTGGAAAAACAAGAATTGGTCACCAGCAGCTGGGATACCTCTGAAAGTAGACCGCGCAAGTACTATTCTTTAAGTGATTATGGGGCAGAAATCTTCACTCAGTTAAAGGAAGAATGGGAAAAAACTTCTCAAGAGCTTTATATATTATTAAAAGGAGAGGGAGAAGATGGAACTGATTGAACTTTATATTCAGGAAGTGACCCGCAGGCTGCCAGAAAAAAACCGGGAGGATATTGCGCTTGAGCTTCAATCTACAATCGAAGATATGCTTCCGGAGGACTATACGGAGGAAGACATGAAAGCCGTCCTTTTAAAATTAGGAGATCCGGTTACACTGGCAAGTCGTTATCGCGATCGGCCGATGCATCTGATTGGACCGCGTTATTTTGATGTTTATATCTGTCTGTTGAAAATGATTTTACCAATCGCCGCAGTCATTTCATTGATTGGATTAATAGGGGATAACCCTTTTCGGGATATGGGAAATACGATTGTGGACGCAATTTTAATAATACTCGGGAAAGGGATCGCGGGTATCATCAGTACAGGTATCCAAGTGTTTTTCTGGTTAACGATTTCATTTGCCATTTTAGAACGCCTGGATACTTCAAAGGACCAGTCGCCTTTAACAAAAGACTTGAAACCATGGACACCGGAAAACCTAAAAGATATTCCGAACATTTCAAAGAAAAAAGCGGTTCCTATGATCGAGATTTATGCAAGTTTGTTAGGTCTTTCTGTCTTCGCGGCCCTTTATTTCAATGCAGCAAACCTTTTAGGAGTCTATGAAAAAAGAACTGGCAGTCTCATTTTCGTGACACCTTCTTTCAATCAAGAAGTCTTGAATTCCTATTGGCTGCTGGTATCATGCGTCGTCATCATTGGGGCGCTCTTGGCGATTTATAAATTATTTTTAAGGCGATGGACCATGAAACTAGCTTTATTTCATGCCATATACCAGCTGTTATCGACCCTGACTTTCATCGTCATAATCAGTAATCCAGATTTATTGAACCGGGAGTTCCTTGTGTACCAAAAAACACTATTTTCAACAGATGAATGGAAAGCCTCTATTTACTGGGGCCTCATACTCATCTCCATCTTTTTTGCCGTATACGATTCCTATCAAGGATTCCGTAAGGCCAAAATCCGTTAATGCACAGCATCTAGCTGTGTTTTTTTGTTTGAAAGTTCCCTGAATTGAAAAGTGAGCTGCTTCAAGTATGTAAGATTCTTTCGTTAACTACAGCGGAAAACAGAAAAACACCTCATATGAAATATAGTTTTAACTAACTATACTGCATATGAGGCGTTATATTTAAACCATTTTTTTATTGAACTGCATCGAACTGATTAACTTTCCAAGTGGATCCTGACTTATAAAAGGTAACTGTTCTTTTTACTGAATCACCGTCGACTGTAGGTACAGTTAAATTGTAGGATCTAACGTTAGTTTTTTGATAGACCAATTTAATTTTTGCTTTTCTCCACTCTAACATGCTGTAGCCGTCTCCGATTGGACGGGCTAATTTCCCTTTATGGGTAATGTAACTATATTTGTTCAACCCTTTTTCAACTGCATTATTAGTGAATGTCTCTGCTAAGTAGGTAGTCAATTTATCTTTTGTATTAAACTCTTGGCAAAGGTATGAATACTCTGTCCCTTTATAATTGAAAGTTTTTTGTGAACATGAACGGGTTTTGTAACCATGTAAAGCATTCCAAAAATGTTTGCTGGCATTATCGGCTATCTTTAAGGCATTTGTGTCAGATAAATTCTGTGATGTCGTTTTTGCGGTAACCTGACCACTTAATGTGAAAAACAAAATGATAATGGATAATAGCACACCTGAAAATTTTTTCATATTTTATCTCCCCAATCCCTAATAGGATACTTATGTAACGAAAGTTTAATTAATATTACAATTGTTACATTTATATTACAACATGATTGGCGTAAGTAAAAGAGAAATCTTGTTAATTTTTAAATAAAATTTTATATATACATAGTTTGATCACTTTATTCCTTTTGAAAGGAGCGTTCGACCATTTGTAAGGACTTGGCTGTTACATACTTATTCCACCAACTGGCCTATTTAAACCCTTGCAGAGAATTCTTTTGCAATAACGGGACAAGTTAATTCATTATATTTTCATTATTATCAAGATATGTACAAAGAATCCGAATTTCCCGGACAGAGTCCAAAAATAATAAAATATAAAGGTTTGACAAACTTTCTAATCCTACCGTATTATAAATTATATACTTGAATACATTCTCCAAAGGGGAGTAGCTTTTACAACAATGTCGTCATTACGGAGCTCTTTGCTCTCGGTGTTGTTGGCAGCATAATGTTGTTAGCCAGACCTTACCTATTGGTAAAGGTCTATTTATTTTTAGTAAACCTTTACCAAAATGGTAAAGGTTTTTTTGTGCAGAATCATGCAGCCACTAAGGAAATGTATTAAATATATTGGGGATAGTAGAATTACAAATAAATTTATAAATGGAGTGTATTCTTTGATACTTAGAAAATCTTTGTTACTTTTAGGGATAGGTTCGGCACAAATAGATTTAATCCTTCCGAAAAACACGTATAAATCTGGTGAATGCATAAATGGATATTTCTTGATTAAGGGTGGTACCATTGCGCAAAGAATAAGGAGGATCGAATGTGATTTAATTATGGATACTCATTCTACCGGAATGGACGAAATTCTTAAAACGAGCACAATTTTGTCTTCCAGAGAGATAAATTCAGGGGAAAGTAATGAAATTCCTTTTAACTTTTGTCTGCCTATATTGAAGGATCCTTATAAGCGAGAGGTTTCCTATCGCCTTAAAACGAGACTAATATTGGATAAAGGGATAATAGGCAAGGATGATGACTGGATTTTTATCGATTCTGAATAAAGTGGAAATGGAGGTGGGAACATGAATTTCTTGAAATTCACTGAGCTTGCCATGGATTATTTAGAAGAATTTTTATTATTGAGGCTTTTTATATTAGCTTTACTGTTATTGGCGGTTTATTATATTTTGAATAAAATGGTTGAATGGTTCTTTAAGAGGTCCCATTTTTTTGAGGAAGAAGTCGAAAAAACGATACAGGGGGTTACTCGTTCTTCCCTTAGGTACGGTATTTCCGCGCTTTTCCTTATTTATTTGATTGGACAGTTTATAGACCTAAAAGGAATTTTAGCTGGAGCTGGGATTATAGGGGTCGTTATCGGATTTGCCGCTCAGCAAATGCTTAAGGATATCCTATTGGGATTCGTAAGGCTTTCTGATAATGAATTTCGAGTGGGGAATTTCGTGACATTCAATGGAACAAGTTCTGGGACGATAGAGGAAATCGGGATCAGGTTCATGCAGATCAGGGAATGGTCAGGAAAATTGCTGACAATTCCACATAGTGAAATCAGGACGATTCAAAATTTTAATAAAGGGAGAATGCGAATCATTGAACGCATTACAGTAAGTTATCAAGAAAATCCTGAAAAGGTAAAAAGGCTGTTGGAGGAAATATGCCTAATATGCAATGAGAAGTATGGTGATACACTTCTAAGGCTAGAGGATGGAACACCTGAAGAGGATTTTAGATATATTGGCATCACGGATTTAAATCCGAATCTTAAATATGTTGGTTATGAACTATGCTTAGTGGGACTTGTAAATCCTGAACATTATTTTGAAACTGCAAGAAGTGTGAGGTTTGAAATGATGACAGCTTTACATGAGCATCAAATTATTATGCCATCTGCCCATTTGCTTGTTCAGGGCACTCCTAATCAAGAGCGTATATTGGAGAACTGAAAGAAAAAACAAACAATCGGCGGAAATGGAGTGGATTACTGAAATCAACTGGAACGTTTTTAAATAGAAAAACCATAGACAAACTCGCTTTTCTTCGAGCTTGTCTACAGTCTGAGGGCTTTCTTTTAAAGTGGGCCCCTTTTTTATACAATCCGTCGAACAATCCTGCCCAAAAAATGGGTTAGTTTTATGGATTTCAGCTTGATTTATCAGATTAAATAGATTATTATAAAATTAACATAAAATGGAAGGGTGACCTTTAGACAATGATCATTTAATCCTATTCTTCAAGAAAAAAATGCGTGCTAAATACGAACTTTTTTCTGGATAGGATTAGTCTGTACATTAAAATACAAACTAAGATCATTGTGTTCCGTCCATCAGGGATATTTTGCTCAGTTAATTTTGTATTGTACTGCACTGCCTCCTGTCCAGATATCTCACAGGAGGTTTTTATATTGGGGGAAAACACATCCGTAACATTGAGTAATAAGGAACCTAATATATTTAAAAATCGGGTATTCCGGGCCATTATCTTTTCAGGCTTGTTTTTACAAATAGGGATATGGGTACGGAATTTTGCCGTTTTGTTATTCGTCATGGAAAAGACAAACGGGGATGCCTTTGCCATATCCATGATATCAGTAGCGGAATTCGCGCCAATTTTTATTTTTTCATTTATTGGAGGGACGTTTGCTGACCGCTGGAGTCCGAAAAAAACGATGGTTTGGTGTGATATATTAAGTGCAATATCCGTATTTGCTGTGCTTATCTCGCTTATCTTCGGCAGTTGGAAAATGGTATTCTTCGCAACATTGATCTCGGCGATACTGTCTCAATTTTCCCAGCCATCAGGGATGAAGCTATTTAAGATGCATTTGCCAGAAAGTCAAATTCAGACAGGGATGTCTGTTTATCAGACCGTCTTTGCAGTCTTTATGGTTTTAGGTCCGATTCTCGGTACATTCGCGTTCCAATCATTCGGGATAAACATTTCGATTGCGATTACTGGTCTGGCATTTTTACTTTCAGCTGGGGCACTCGCCTTTCTTCCAAAAGATCGTAAACTGAATGAAGAGTCCGCAAAAACAACGATATGGCAGGAAATGAAAAGTGGAGTGAAATATGTGTTGCGAAAAAAGGAACTAAGTTTGCTTGGTTTATGTTTTTTGGCAGCCGGGCTCGGACTGGGTTTCATTCAGCCGCTCTCTATATTCCTTGTTACAGAACAACTGGAACTGCCTAAGGAAAATCTGCAATGGTTATTTATGGTGAATGGGTTTGGCATGATTTTAGGTGGAGCCGGTGTGATGATTTTTGCCAAAAAGGTGGAACCTCAAAGATTATTAGCTTTCGGAATGCTTGTGAATGCCATTGGATTAGCGGTAATGGGGTTTTCAACAAATCTTTGGATTACACTTACTGCCGAGTTCTTTAATGGTCTAATGCTGCCTTGTATTCAAATCGGGATCAATACTTTGATATTACAGAGGACTGAAGGCGAGTTCATCGGAAGGGTCAATGGAATCTTAAGCCCGTTATTCACAGGATCGATGGTGTTGACCATGAGTGCAGCAGGCGTGCTGAAAGAGCAATTCTCACTCGTCGCCATATTTGAAACAGCCGCTTTCTTTTTTATTCTAGGGATGTTTTTCATTTTGCCATTGTACAATCAAAAAACCGAAACAAAACCTTTGGAAATTCAACCGTAATGATCTTGCAGTGTGCCAACAACTAAATATAGCTATTGCCATAAGAAAAGCAGCCAATTTTGGCTGTTTTTCTTTCTTTTTTCCTACTGACTGTTATTGCAACTAACAAAATCTGGATTGACAAATATTTTAGTGTACTGGTTAATACTAAAAATGGGCTTATTGGTACTTATGCATTTAATTTC
Organism: Peribacillus sp. NPDC094092; assembly: GCF_050279365.1. Taxonomy (NCBI): domain Bacteria; kingdom Bacillati; phylum Bacillota; class Bacilli; order Caryophanales; family Bacillaceae; genus Peribacillus; species Peribacillus sp. NPDC094092. The sequence goes on from NZ_JBNNUC010000001.1 coordinate 6,530, forward strand.
AAAAGTCAGGTGAATAGCTTACATGAAAAAAGGAGAAAAGTTAATGATCCTTAAAGACATATTGAAAGAAGCAATAAACGGGGATTTGCCGAAGAACGTTGAACATATATCCATCACAGGTGTAACCGATAACTCTAAAGATATTAAAAAGGGATACCTTTTTGTTGCTGTAACCGGATATAAGTCCGATGGCCATCATTTCATTAAAGATGCAATTCGTTTAGGGGCATCGGCTGTTATTGGCAATCGCGATATTAAGGGATTGGAAGTCCCATATTTACGAGTGGAGAACAGCCGAAAAGCATTAGGGCTAATTGCCAAAAGGTTTTATGGGGATCCCAGCAATCAAAAAATAATGATAGGAATTACGGGCACAAATGGAAAAACCACAACCAGCTATATGCTTCAGCAAATATTAGAGGAGAATGGGGTAACCTGTTCGGTCATTGGTACGATACAGCAAATTATCAATGGAAACAAAGTCGATTCCCATAATACGACTCCAGGTACCATGGAACTTAATTCCTTGCTGGCAGCCAGCCAGGACATGGTTGTCATTATGGAAGTGTCTTCTCATGGATTAGCTCAATACCGATTAGAAGGAATTGAATTTGATTTCTGCGTGTTCACGAATTTGTATCATGACCATCTCGACTTCCACGGTACGATGGAGGATTACTTCCTGGCAAAATTACTGCTTTTTGAAAAATTGAAACCAAATGGTCTTGCGATAATCAATGGGGATGATTTTTGGGGAGAAAAACTGCAAGAATACTTACGTGAAAAGAATGTCAGTGCTTTTGTATTTGGAAAATCCAATCGCTGCGATTTGACCATCACCAACTATAATACTGCAACGAATCCCTTTATTTTATTGAATGAGAATCATGACTTTGTGAAAATCGAGTTACCTTTACCTGGACTTCATAATTTATATAACGCAACTGCTGCCTATTCCGTAGCGAAGATGTTTCCAATTTCAAAAGGGGAAATTCTCACTTCACTGAAACGATTTTCCGGTGTGCCAGGAAGATTTGAAATGTATAGGAAAGAATTTGGACCGACAATCGTCATCGATTATGCACACACTGCAGATGCCATTCAACATATGCTTCAGACAGCCAAAGAAAGCGGGGCCAAAAAGATTTATCATATCTTTGGTTTTCGGGGTGGGCGGGATAGAACCAAAAGAGCCGAAATGGTTAAAGTATCATCGCAACATAGTGATGTTTCGATCTTGACGATGGATGATCTGAATTCGGAGAGAATAGAGGAGATGGAATCATCACTAAATAAACTCCAAAGCGATTACTCTGCTGGAAATGGGAAGGTTATTCCAGATCGGACACTTGCTATACAGGAGGCGTTGCAAGCAGGAAAGGAAGGGGATTGGATTATCATTACCGGAAAAGGAATTGAGAGGTATGAGAATAATTTCGGACTGCCTACCATCTCTGACAAAGAAACGGTACTATATCTGCAAAATAAAGACCAGGGGGATTTTATCGGTTATTTTGATCAATAGTCTTAGTCTAACGAATGCTTTTATAAAGGGTTAATACGGATCTTTCTTCTACAGCCATAGACGATTTGTATGGTGATTATTAACATTGTAACTTATGAGGAATTCAGGTATTATATCAATACAAGCTGCACTGTTCGTAATGATAATAAAGTTTTAACCTTTAAGCTGTAATAGGGAGTTTTATATTGAAACAGGAATGTTATGCCTCGTCACTGACTTGGACAACAGGATTTTTTCTGCAAACACCCACTTTGAGGAGTGGTGGTTTAAAACTTTCTTACTGAATACGGCAATGGCGGCTTATATCTTTAAATGTTCAAGCCGGTCTCGTTCTGAGGCTGGTTTTTTGCTGTTTTTCGAAAGGCATTGTATGTACCTATTATCCATATTTATCTAGCATTTTCATTTTGATCAGCCTAAAAAATCCATTGTTGAGAACTCTGCTTATTAAATGTTTTGGAGACATCACTCTTGCTTTGTATATCGGTTGGCATAACTTGAAGCGACGAAAGCATTGGGTTTGATTTTCGGTTCCACGCCCATGGACTCCATCCTGGCTACCATTTCTTTTACAAACTCACTGGTTTTGTTCCGCTTTCCAATTCCGATATCAATGTGCCCTTCCATTGTGAACGTTGCCCCTTGATATACGGCAGGCAGTACAATATCGATTAACTGATTTTTTCTTTCTTCCGTAAACAGTGATACGATCTCCTCTGTTAACGACAGTTCTTGGGAAATCCGTTCATGTAAATGCAGCATCCTTCTAGGAATCATCACTTTTCTTATACAACCCCAAACACCATTTCCGACCTGCCGTATCACGATGCCTGTAATGAATACCGTATGTTTTTTATGTACTTGCGAATCTGTACCGACCATTAATCGATAGTCACCGGAAGGATTTAATTTCATGAACTCAACAATATGAACAAATACCTCTTCAAATGACATGTCTTTTTTCTGAAGGTTTTGAAATGGAATGTTATGAAATGGATATTGCCCCATATTATCGCACCCAACCTTTCTCCGGATATAATCAAATTATTGAATATCTCATGACGCTCATAACACATCATATGAAGGAGATCCTTGTTTCGTGCGGCGGGAAGAACCCGCAAACTATTGAAACATTTAAAGTTGATCTAGCTGAATAGATTTTAAACACAAAAGAATTTTATCTACATGTTAAAACAAAGTTGATTGGAACGGGTGTAAGAGACTCCTGCTTAGAAAAGCGCGTCCAGGGGGAGACGACCGATGTGCAAAGTGCCGAGGAGGCTCCCGGACCGCCCTCGAAAATGAGTGCCTGGAGTGGAAATTAACCGACAAATTAAAATGGTGTACAAACTCAATCATAGAGAGGAGCTAAATCATTAGCTGTCTCTTTTTTTGTATGGAGAATATTACGAAATAGTTTATTGACTTCGCCATATCTTCTTCCGTTACTAAAAAGTTAAACTTTACTTCACCTAAGTAAACCACAATACCATTCAATTTATATAAGAAAAAGGAAATGAAAGTATTAAATTTTAACCAATAACTCCTTTATAGTATTACATTTAATAACTCACAAAAAAAAGTGTGTGATGTTTTCTTACATAAACAAAGAAATCTTGCTTTTATAAGAGTAAAATAAACGAATATTCAATTAATAAAGTATTGGAGAGATGAAAAATGAAAATATCTGAATTGAAAAAAAGCGGTCATGCTCCGTCATTATTAGCTTCATTCCTTTATTTTGATATCAGTTTTATGATTTGGGTATTATTAGGTGCACTCGGCGTCTATATTACAAAGGATTTTGGACTCTCCCCAGCCGAAAAGGGGTTGATTGTAGCGATTCCGATTTTGGGCGGCTCGTTTTTTCGAATCGTCCTTGGTTATTTGACTGATCGAATTGGACCTCGCAAAACAGCGATCGGCGGGATGCTTGTTACGATGATTCCGCTTTTTTGGGGATGGTTATTCGGAGAAAGTTTAGCCGAGCTCTATTTAATTGGGATTTTACTCGGAGTGGCTGGTGCAAGTTTTGCTGCAGCACTTCCTATGGCTAGTCGCTGGTATCCACCGCATTTGCAGGGTCTGGCGATGGGCATTGCGGGAGCCGGTAACAGTGGAACCCTTTTTGCGACATTGTTTGGACCGCGTATTGCAGAATCTCTTGGCTGGCATAATGTTATGGGATTAGCTTTGATTCCTTTAACCATCGTGTTCGTCATCTATATTTTAATTGCAAAAGACGCACCATCCCAACCGCCTGCAAAACCGTTGAAGGAATATTTCAACGTCTTTAAACTAACTGACACTTGGTATTTCTGTATTCTTTACAGTGTAACATTTGGGGGCTTTGTCGGATTCACTAGCTTTTTAAGCATCTTTTTTGTTGATGAGTATGGGTTAACACGAATAAGGGCAGGGGAATTTGTTACATTATGTGTCATCGCCGGGAGTTTTTTTCGTCCTGTCGGAGGATTTATTGCCGATAAAATAGGAGGAGTTAAACTGCTTATGTTTTTATTCGCTGGACTCACAATATGCATGTTTGGTATTAGTTTTCTTTATTCTCTTACTGTCGTTACGATCTTACTGTTCATCGGAATGCTATTTCTCGGTATGGGCAACGGGGCTGTCTTTCAATTAGTTCCACAGCGTTTTTCTAAAGAAATTGGTTTTATCACTGGAATTGTAGGGGCTGCCGGAGGTGTTGGCGGATTCTTGGTTCCAAACATACTAGGTACGTTGAAACAGATTACTGGGACTTATGCTACGGGATTTTTAGTATTTTCCGCAGTTGGAATCGTGGCATTGCTTATCTTGGGCCTTGCTCAGCTTTCATGGAAAAAAACTTGGGTACTTGGTAAAAATTCAGTTAAGATCTAAATTTACTGTTTTATCGGCTTGTTACAGTACTTGTTTGGGGGGGAGAAAATGAATAAACAAAAACTGGTTTTAATAGGCAACGGCATGGCAGGCTTACGCTGTGTTGAGTCAATTATAAGTAAGGAACCGACTGCATTTGAGATTACTATTTTCGGAAGTGAACCACACGTTAACTATAACCGCATCTTATTGTCGACTGTGCTTCAAGGCAATACTTCGTTTGAAGATATTGCGATCAATGATAGGGACTGGTATACAAAGAATAATATCCAATTGTTCACAGGGGAAACGGTTGTGAAAATCGATAATGAGGCTCGGAAGATAAAGACAGACAAAGATCGGGAAGTTTACTACGATAAGCTAATAATTGCCACAGGTTCTATCCCATTCATTCTTCCTGTTACCGGTATTGATAAAGAAGGGGTCATTTCATTTCGGACGATTGAAGATTGCCAAAAGATGATTGAAACTTCGCTCAAGTATAAAAAGGCAGTCGTCATCGGAGGCGGATTATTAGGTTTAGAAGCAGCAAGAGGGCTGTTAAACCTTGGTATGGAAGTGAATGTCGTTCATATTGCTGACCATTTAATGGAAAGGCAGCTTGATTCAACGGCTTCAATTTTGCTGCAAAAAGAGTTGGAAAACCAGGGAATGAACTTTCTTTTGAAAACGGAAACGCAGGAGATAATCGGTAACGAGCGTGTAGAGCGTGTCCGTTTTAAAAATGGAACGGAGCTTGAAGCAGATTTAGTCGTTATGGCTGCGGGAGTCAGACCGAATATTCAGTTGGCCAAAGAAAGCGGAATTGATACAAATCGTGCCATTATTGTGAACGACTATTTAGAAACCAGCATCCCAAATATATATGCGGTTGGTGAATGTGTTGAACATGAAGGAATTGTTTATGGACTGGTGAAACCCCTATATGAACAAGGTGAAGTGCTGGCAAATCATATTTGTGAGATGAAATGCAACGGATACCAAGGTTCGGTCCTTTCGACCCAGTTGAAAATATCAGGAGTTGAGTTATTTTCAGTTGGAGATTTCCTTGGTGATGAAACAACGAAATCGATCACAACTTTTGATGAATTAGATGGTGTTTATAAAAAGGTGGTTTTTCAAGGAAGAAAAATCGTGGGTGCTGTTCTTTATGGAGATACAAAGGTCGGTTCACGATTACTCGATATGATTATAAAGCGGAAAGAAGTAACGTCAGAGGAAAAGCATGTACTGTTCCAATCACCAATTACGGCTGAGGGATTAATCGCTTCTATGGCAAATAATGAAATCATTTGCAATTGTAATGCTGTTTCAAAGGGGGCAATCATTGGAGCGGTCCGAAAAAAGGGATTAACAACCGTGGAACAAGTTAAACAATGCACAAAGGCTTCGGGTTCTTGCGGTGGATGTAAGCCCGCAGTGACCGAGCTTTTGGCATATATTCAAGGTAATCTTTCCAATCAGGCTAATGAACAAACTGCAATTTGTTCATGTACGACATTAACGGAAGATGAAGTCGTGTATAAAATGCAGCTCCAAGATTTAACATCCATCCAAGAAGCGATGGATGTTCTTGGATGGGAAAATACAGGAGGTTGTTCAACCTGCCGGCCAGCCCTGAACTATTATTTAGGGATGATTCATCCAGAGTACGAGATCAGACAGCAAACACTCTTCATAAACGAACAAATGAATGCATCAGTTCAAGGTGATAACCAATACTCTGTTATCCCGCAAATGTACGGCGGGGTGACGAATGCGAACGACTTACGAAAAATTGCAAATGTTGCAGATAAATATGATATATCCCAGGTGGCTGTAACAAGTGAACAAAGGATTCATTTAATGGGTGTGAAAAAAGAAGACCTCCCGGGTGTGTGGGCTGATTTAGATATGCCGTTAAGCTCGAAATATGGCAACACCGTGCAAAACGTCAAAACATGTATCGGTGAACATGTTTGTTCTTGTGATAAAAAGCAATCTCTTTTACTTGCTGTAGATTTGGAAAAAAGATTGGAACATGTCTCAACACCTTACCGTATAAAGATGGGCATATCTGCTTGTATGCATAACGGTGCAGGATCAACAACGAAAGATATAGGTATCATGGGCATTGACAGGGGCTGGGAAATATATGTGGGCGGAAGCAGCGGGCGTAATGTGCGTGCCGGTGAACTGTTATGTGTAGCTGGGACAGATGAAGAAGCAATTGAAATCATCATCGGCTTTATTCAATATTATCGGGAAACAGCCAATTACTTGGAACGGACTTGGCAATGGATTGAACGAGTGGGTTTAATTCATGTTAGAGAGGTATTGTTTGATAATGAACTTAGTCAGCAACTAACTCAACGATTGTAATGGCCTAGGCCAGAGAGAACGGGTGGAAGTACCTTTTGAAGCACGTATTGAACCAACGGGAAAATGAAATAAGAAATCCATGAGTAAAGGGTGGAGAGCCTTGACCGAATTATTATTGAAGTATTTCCGCACAAAGCAACAAGAGATCCAATCAGAGAAACGCTATGATACACAATGTCCATTTTGCAGCATGCAATGCAAGATGCAGTTGTTGGAACAAACAATAGTTACAAGAAAAAAGTATATGACGATTGGAAAAGATAATCCAACCTCAGAGGGACGCTTATGCATTAAAGGAATGAATGCACACCAACATGCTTTGCATAAAGATCGAATTAAATACCCATTAATTAAAAAAAATGGTGAATTTATTCGAATAACATGGGAGGAAGCATTAAACCACATTAAGGAGAATTTCACTAAAATTCAAGCAGAAGATGGTGTAAATGCTTTATCTGTTTATGGGAGTGCATCCATTTCAAATGAAGAAGCATATTTGCTTGGGAAATTTGCAAGGGTAGCATTAAAAACAAAGTATATAGATTATAATGGCCGTTTGTGCATGTCCGCAGCTGCTTCGGCAGCAAGCCAAACGTTTGGAATGGACAGAGGCCTGACCAACAGCTTATCAGAGGTTCCATTCACAAAGTGCATTATCTTGGCAGGCACGAATATTGCGGAATGTCAGCCGACAATCATGCCGTACTTTGAGAAAGCGAAACAAAATGGTGCATATATCATTGCAGTAGATCCACGAGAAACAACTACTACGAAAATGGCAGACTTACATCTAAAAGTAAAACCAGGGATGGATGCCGCCTTGGCAAACGGATTATTGAAAGTGATCATTGAAGAGGATTTTATTGATGAAGCATTTATCCGGGAACGTGCAAATGGCTATAGCGAAGTTAAAGAGTATGTAACATCTTTACAGCTGGATGAAATTGCCGAATTGACAGGGGTTCCTAGCGACCAAATACAAAAAGCGGCTGTCATGTTCGGGAAAGAAGAATCAGGAATGATTTTTACAGCAAGGGGCGTTGAGCAGCAAACTGATGGTTCAGCCGCCGTTCGTAATTTTCTTAATATTCTTGTTGTTACGGGGAAAATCGGAAAAGAGAATTCGGGCTATGGAGCAATTACTGGACAGGGGAATGGGCAGGGAGCAAGAGAGCATGGCCAAAAGGCAGACCAGCTGCCGGGGTATCGCATGATTGAAAATGAGGAACATAGATTACATATTGCTAGAATATGGGGAATCGATGAGGCTGATTTGCCACGTAAAGGCGTATCAGCATACGAAATGATAGAGAAGATAAATGAAGGTGAAATTACCGGCATGTTTTTAATGTGTTCCAATCCCATTGTTTCAAATCCCAATGCTAACTTTGTGAAAAAGGCTTTGGAAAAATTAAAGTTTCTTGTAGCAGTAGATATGTTCGTTTCTGAAACTGCCAGATTGGCTGATTTGATTTTACCTACTTCGTCTTATTTAGAGGATGAAGGAACAATGACAAATATAGAAGGACGGGTAACGTTGCGGGAAGCAAGTTTTTCGTTGCCAGGAGAAGTGAAGCATGATTGGCAAATCATTTGTGATATAGCAAAAGCACTGGGAAAAGGGGAGTATTTCCCCTTTCAATCTGCAAATGAGATTTTTGAAGAATTAAGAGTCGCAAGCAGCGGGGGAACCGCAGATTACTATGGTATAACGTATGATCGATTAAGAAAAGAAGGAGGCATTTTGTGGCCATGCCCATCCATTGACCATAAAGGGACAAAAAGGTTATTCGAAACGTCTTTTGCCCATCCGGATGGAAAGGCAGCCATGGCTGCGGTTAATAATGTGCCTTTTATTCCAAAAGAACAGCCTTGTTCGGATTATCCACTTTATTTAACAACAGGAAGAATCATGTCACATTATTTAACAGGAGTACAAACGAGAAAAAGCTCATCATTATCCGCACGGAATTTTGAATCATATATGGAAATCCATCCGGAAACAGCCAGGAAATATCATATTCCAGACAATACTTTGGTGAAAATTGAATCAAGGCGGGGAAGTATTGTTGTAAGAAGCAAGTGGTCAACAACCATTCGCCATGATACTATATTCGTTCCTTTTCATTGGGCAGACTCACAAAATGTCAATCGCCTCGTTTCACAAGATTTAGATCCCGCATGCAAGATGCCTGGCTTTAAAGTCAGTGCTGTAAAAGTGCATCCTATAGTAGAGTTAACATCTAATTAGAGGGAGTTTTCTCTTCCATTTCGTCATAACTTTTTTAGGTTCAATAATGGTAAAGCTAACCACACAGCATTCCATATCAGATGGATTTTACATGACTAAAATAAAAGGGGATAAAGGATGGAAAAAGGTAAGGTCTATATTGTTGGTGCAGGACCAGGTGATCCGGATTTAATTACTGTCAAGGCAACCAAATGCCTCGCGGAAGCGGATGTCATCTTGTATGATCGATTGGTAAATCGTGAATTGCTTAAATACGGTAAGCCTGATGCTGAATACATTTATTGCGGTAAAGCGCCTGGTAATCATGGTGTCCCTCAAGAGGACATTCATCAATTGTTAATTAGTAAATCAATAGAAAGTAAAACGATCGTTCGACTAAAAGGGGGAGATCCTTTCATCTTTGGACGAGGGGGCGAGGAAGCAGAAGTGCTAGTTAAGCACGGAATTCAGTTTGAAATTGTTCCTGGAATTACATCTGGAATCGCTGCACCAGCTTATGCTGGAATTCCCGTGACTCATAGAGAATGGGGGAGTTCTTTCGCAATTGTCACAGGACACGGTGTGACCGGCAAGCCTGATAACATCAACTGGCATCATTTGGCACATGGTGTTGATACCATTGCGATTTATATGGGTATTAAAAACCTTCCATTTATCTGTAAACAACTACGCTCCTGCGGGAAGAAGGCTGATACTGCTGTTGCTGTCATCGAACAAGGAACGACAGGTTTTCAACGAACTTGTACAGGAACAATCGATTCAATAGTGGGGATTGTTACAAGAGAGCAGGTTTCCAATCCCGCCATGATTATAATAGGAGAAGTGGTGAATTTATCAACGGAATTATCATGGTTTTCAGAGAAGACAAAAGATATGGAATTCGCTTAAATGAGGAATAAATTGTCGGAAAGATTTAACGGGTATTAAAATATAAAACTGGACATGTAGGTCATCATGTCCAGTTTTACAATGTTAAAAGTGCAAGGGGAAATTGTGAACTATTTAATAGGAGTCTGAAATATTGCCATTAGAGCACTTGTTGAATCGGTTAATAAGTGCGGTTGCTTTGCGAAAATCAATTACGTAAGCCAAAGTGAGCATTCAATTGGCCCTGCAGCATTTTTTTTCGCATTTTTTCCTGTTCAATCTTCCTGTTTTCTTTTAATTTTTCCTGTCTGATTTCATTGGTTTGCACTCCATCCTCTATTTTATCGGCGATTTCGACCAATGCCTTGACGTCGGAAAAAGAGTATTTACGGTTCCCCCCCTTAGACCTTTCGGGGAAAACGAGTTTTCTTTCTTCATAATACCGGATTTGTCTATCGGATAGTCCGGTTAATTCCCTGACCACTCCTATGGAAATTACTTTTCTGTCTATATAGGATTCTTTTTGCTGGACGATGAAAATCACCTCATTTTTTGATTTAACCAAGATTAATAAGGTTATTATATCCTAATTTTCTGAATATTTGTAATAAAAACTAACATAAATCATTAATTTTTAAAAATCATGTAAGATTATATAACACACTTATTGTTATAAATAGTGACCTAACCTATAATCAAACACATAATCCTTTCAAAAAAATTTTATTGGAGGACAAAATATGGCAAAGCAGAAATTGGCGCTCATTGGGAATGGCATGGCTGGAGTAAGATGTATAGAAGAAATTTTAAAAATTCAACCAGAAAGGTTTGAGGTGACTGTCTTCGGAAGTGAGCCACATCCGAATTATGATCGAATCCAATTATCGAATGTATTGCAAGGGGCTACGACGATAGATGATATTACAATAAATGATTGGAACTGGTACAAAGAGAATAATATTACACTTTTTTCAGGTGAAACGGTTACGAACATCGACACCTCAAGGCAAATAATATTCTCAGACACAAATCGTGAAGTCGAATATGATCAATTAATTTTAGCTACCGGGTCAATCCCTTTCATTCTGCCGATAAAGGGTGCGGATAAAAAAGGAGTGACCGCCTTTCGAAATATTGAAGATTGTGAAAAAATGATCGAATATTCAAAAAACAACAAAAAAGCTGCAGTCATTGGTGGAGGATTGTTGGGTCTTGAAGCGGCCAGGGGCCTTTTAAATCTAGGTATGCAAGTAGATGTTATTCACCTTTCTGAATATTTGATGGATAGGCAGTTAGATCCAACTGCAGGTAAAATGCTGCAAAGGGAACTTGAAAGCCAGGGAATGAATTTTTATCTCGGGAAACAGACTCAGGAGGTTTTAGGTGAAAATGATGTCAAAGGATTACGCTTTAGTGATGGTGAAGAAATCAGCGCCGATTTAGTGGTCATGGCAGTTGGGATTAAGCCAAATGTGACAATGGCCCAAAATTGCGGCATCCATGTCAATCGAGGAATTATCGTGAACGATTATATGGAGACAGGAATCCCGAATATTTATGCGGTTGGTGAATGTGCGGAACACCGGGAGATGGTGTATGGTTTGGTCGCTCCCCTTTATGAACAGGGCAAAGTATTAGCCAAAAGGGTTTGCGGGCTGGAAGACAAAGCTTATGAGGGTTCAGTGCTTTCTACTAAGTTAAAAGTATCTGGTGTTGATGTATTTTCTGCTGGGGAAATTTTCGAGGATGAACAAGCTAAATCAATCAAGGAATTTAATGAATGGAATGGTACTTACAAAAAAGTAATGATTCGAAATGGGAAAATTTCTGGCGCGGTATTATTCGGGGATACCAAGGAAAGCAATAACCTATTGAGCATGATCAACAAAAATGCCGAGGTTTCCGAATACCTAAAAGTTGGAACGAGTGGAGAACCCAATGTCAGCCTTGTCACTTCGATGACAAATGATGAAATCGTCTGTGGTTGTAATGGTGTAACGAAGGGCGATATTGTGACGGCTATCGAATCCAAAGGGTTAACAAGTATTGAGGAAGTAACAGGCTGCACAAGTGCTTCTAGGTCATGCGGGGGATGCAAGCCATTAGTCGGTGATATTCTCGAGCTGACATTAGGCGCCGATTTCAGTAAGTCAAACGAAAAGGAATCCATATGCACATGCACCACTTTATCAAGAGATGAGGTCGTTGCTGAAATACGCGAAAAAAATCTGACCCATACCCGGGAAGTCATGAATGTTCTCGGCTGGAATACAAGTGATGGATGCTCGAAGTGTAAACCGGCACTGAACTATTACTTGGGCATGATCCATCCGGTTGAATATGAGGATGAAAAAGAATCCCGCTATGTCAATGAAAGGCTCCATGCAAATATTCAAAAGGACGGTACATTTTCTGTTGTGCCAAGAATGTATGGCGGCGTCACTAATCCCGATCAATTACGGAAAATAGCAAATGTTGCCGATAAGTATAATGTTAAGTTACTCAAGGTTACAGGCGGACAAAGAATAGATATGTTCGGCGTTGAAAAAGATGACCTTCCAAGGGTATGGGCCGACCTGGATATGCCTTCTGGATATGCTTATGGAAAAACCCTACGAACTGTGAAAACATGTGTCGGTGAAAACTTTTGCCGCTTTGGCACCCAAGATTCAATTGGATTGGGCATTGCCCTGGAGAAGAAATTTGAACGTGTAGGCACTCCGCATAAGGTTAAGATGGCTGTGTCTGCATGTCCGCGTAATTGTGCTGAATCCGGTATAAAAGATCTTGGTGTTGTCGGCGTGGACGGTGCATGGGAAATTTATATTGGCGGCAACGGCGGAACCCATTTAAGAGCCGCGGAATTATTATGCAAAGTGAAAACAAGTGATGAGGTAATTGAAATTGCAGGTGCATACCTCCAACATTATCGGGAGACTGCCAATTATTTAGAAAGAACGTCTGTATGGGTTGAACGTGTAGGATTCGATACCATTAAGTCGATTATTGGTGATGTGCAAAAAAGGGTTGAGCTTAATCAACGTTTAAATGAGGCCCTATCGGTATTACAAGAACCATGGAAAGAAATCATTGAGAGCAATGCGATCCAAACCGGTTTATTTCAGAAAGTGAAAATTCCAGCTTTATCAAATAAATGAATAGGGGGAAGCCTAAATGGGGAAAACGCTTCAAAAGATAAAGGTCTCAACGGTTAACGAGATGCCCAAAAACCTGGGGAAAACAATAACCATAGGCTCTCATGAAATTGCTCTTTTTCATTTGGCAAATGGTGAATTCCGAGCTATTGAAAATCGTTGCCCACATAAAGGCGGGGTTCTGGTGGAAGGTATTGTGAGTGGCGATCACGTCTTTTGCCCGATGCATGACTGGAAGATCAGTGTCATGAGTGGAAAAGTCCAAAAACCAGATAACGGTTGCGTTAAAACATTCAATGTTGAAATAGAAGATGATAATGTTTTTATTGTTTTATAAAAATATTGATGACCCGCTGAAATGGATAGTCTCTAAGACTATCCATTTTTTCTTTGACCTGACGGATTAATTGATAAATATTTCCAAAGGAAATATACTTTCTAGTAAAGGAATGTCTTTATTAAACGAATGGAATGTATAAGATTTCATTGCTGAACAAATGAATTATAGGGGAAAGGTTGGCGTTTTTATGAACAAATTATCTGTTGGCGTTTTTACCTTTATGCTGTATTTTGTTCCATTATCTAGTACTTCACCTGGATTAGCAGAAGAAAAACCAGATTACAAGCTTTATGTAATGGCCCCATTGGGCGAAATAACAGATTGGGAGGCATTTGAGGCACAGTTAAGTCAGTTGAAGGAAAATGGAGTATATGCAATAACGACAGATATTTGGTGGGGATTAGTCGAAAGTAAAAAAGATAATCAGTTTGATTGGTCCTATTATAAAAAATATGCGGAAACCGTGAAAGCTTCCGGATTAAAATGGGTGCCCATTTTGTCTACACATCAATGCGGAGGGAATGTAGGGGATGATTGTCACTATTCCATCCCGGGTTGGCTCTGGAATAAAGACACTCTGGAAAACATGGCATTCAAGAGTGAAAGTGGTTTCTGGAATAAGGAGGTACTTGCTCCATGGTGGGAAGGTACAGCCGATCAATACAACGAATTGTATAAATCCTTTGCAGAGAACTTTGCTGATAAGAAGGAATTAATAGCTAAAATATATTTAAGTGCAGGACCCGCTGGGGAACTAAGATATCCCTCCTATCAAAATGCCGATGGCTGGGAATATCCAGAAAGAGGCCAGCTTCAAGTTTATACAGAAGGTGCGAAACAAGACTTCAGGTTAACCATGAGGGAAAAATATTCAACGATAAAAAAATTAAATGCTGCGTGGGGCAAAACGTATAAAAACTGGAATGAGATTCAGCCGCCAGGAAACGGGGATGAATTTTTCACCAGGGGCGGAGCAATCGATACACAATTTGGATACGACTTTATGCAGTGGTACCAAGGAGCACTCGAAAAGCATCTTTCAAAAATCTCTAAATTCGCCCATAAACATTTTGATAAGGTCTTTGGCGTGCCAATTGGAGCTAAAATCTCGGGAGTACATTGGAAAATGAATGATCCAGTACAGCCGCATTCAGCAGAGTATAGTGCAGGGTACTATAACTACTCCCAATTATTGAATCAGTTTAAGAAATCGAATATGGCCCTCACGTTCACCTGTTTGGAAATGGGAGATCAAGACGCACATAAGGCCCCATCCTACAGCGCACCTAAAACGTTGGTTACCCATATTGCTTCATTGGCTAATGAAAAAGGAATTTCATTAAACGGGGAAAACGCCCTCCCGCTGATCAACAATGAAGGGGGCTTTGACAATATTGCAGAAATGGTTTTTAACCATGCTTTTGATGGATTTACCTTGCTAAGGATGTCCTATTTATTCGACGATGAAGGAAAACCAACTGATGAGTTCAGGATGATGACTGATAAATTGGAAGGCATGTCCATTCCAGTTACATTCACAGTTGAAAATGTACCTCCTACACATGGAGTTTACTTAATTGGGGATAGAGGGGAAATCGGCAGGTGGAATCCTGAAGATTACGAATATAAACTCACTCAAAGCACAGAAGGCAGTTGGAGTGGAACATTTCGCTTAGCCGCAAACCGATTCTATGAATTCAAGTTCGTCCTGAAAGATGAAAATGGCAATATCACTTGGCAAGAAGGGGAAAATAATAGTTATAAAACTCCTTTGAATGGAGAAGGAAAGTATCAAACTTCATGGTAGATGAGGAAATGGGTGTCTTTCATTTTTTCAAGCCTAACGGTTTCTATCTAAATATTTAAAACCCTCAAAAAGCAATTCAGGTGATTTCAGAAATCCGCTCAAAGCAAGCGTCTGGTAGGGTATCGGCTAGCCAGTTTCTGCAGGAGTGTCGCAAACTTCTTCAATCTATTCAGGGTTTCAGCCAGTTTACCTTTAGAACAAGGTTTTGAGAGCTTTCCCAACCGCCATCACTGGCGCAAGGAGCGCCGATGGGAGACCGCCTGCGGAAAGCGGGAACCTGAAGGCAACAGTCGAATTTTACAGGATGACTAACTAAGTAGTACTTATGGGAAGAATATAAAGGATGGAAAGTCATCACAAGTCAGGATCATAATACAAATCCTGAAGCCAAGTTTCTGTAAATTTGCGCACCGACCGAAATATTTTAGGGAATAATATTTTAAGACTTAAATGATCTGTACTTACATTAAATAAACAAGGACCATTTTTTGAACCAAACGACAAGTAAAGGAGGAATTGAAACAAATGAAGACAATGATTACATGGACAGGGGAAATGGCCTTTTCCGGCACAACTCCGTCGGGACATGAAATAAAGATGGATGCTGCCGAAGATGTAGGCGGAAAAAATAGCGGAGCAAGACCCACTGAGTTACTTTTGCATTCTCTTGCCGGATGCACAGGCATTGATATTGTAATGATTTTAAAGAAAATGCGATATGAAACAATGGCCTTTCAAATAGAAATAGAAGGAGCACGTTCAGAAAATCATCCAAAGCGATTTACCGATTTTCATATCCACTATTTATTGGAGGGTGATCTGCCTGAAGATAAAGTGATCCGTGCGATTCAATTATCCAAAAATACGTACTGTTCAGTATATCATTCATTAAATGCCACTATTAAAATCAGCTATTCGATAAATGGTGTTAAAGGAAAACAAGAATTATGATGTAATGGCTTAAACTCAAAGTTGATTATATATTTTTCATAAAAGAAGTACAGCCTTCATTTCATTAGTAAAGGGAGGCTGTTTTCGACTGGAATGAATATCCTTGTTCATGGATAATCATCTATACCAAAACGTGTAAACACCAGAAAATGATCCCTCTACATGTTAATCCTAGGCATATTCTTAAGAAAAACAGGTAACAGTGCTCCAATTTTGGGAAGGAAAGGATTTATTTAGCCAGTTAGTAATCAAACTGTAATCGTTTGTCATTGGAATGCCCTTGATGTTAGGAGTTTATCCATATAAACTTTAGATACTATTGAGGAGTGGTT
This sequence comes from Peribacillus sp. NPDC094092, assembly GCF_050279365.1. Taxonomy (NCBI): domain Bacteria; kingdom Bacillati; phylum Bacillota; class Bacilli; order Caryophanales; family Bacillaceae; genus Peribacillus; species Peribacillus sp. NPDC094092. Next base: position 23,002 of record NZ_JBNNUC010000001.1, read on the forward strand.
AAGTTGAAAGAGATAACAATTGACAAATTAATTCTTAAAAATCATTTATCCATGATTGAACAATATTCATTGAAAGATTTCATGTTTAAGTGGCTTGGAAGCCCCGAAGAAGGTTTAGATGATCTTCTTCCGCTTACATACACAGATCAAGTTTTTGCAAAAATGGAAACGACATTGGAGACAAAAATAAAGATCCACGGAGAAGAAACCTTCAGATATGTCACCATTACGGAAGATAATCAAATTGTTATAGGGGGCTTAGACTCTAATCAGGAGTTAAAGTTTAGAATTGTTTCCCTGGAGGAGCGTTTGAAAAGCTACTAAAATTTTAGACATAGCATTTTCAGACAGAAAAATAAAAAGGCCATTCCTTAATTTAAGGAATGGCCTTTTTATTTTTCCATCACGTTAAGAGCACCTACAAAACCACTATATATGTATTATTGGATTAATTTAACAAAAAAATAAACAGTTATCAATTTGTCTTAGTGTATTATTAAGGTATAAGTCGATTAAACACTTGGGGGGAATTGAGATGAGTGAGACGTTGGCAAGTTCGATAAAAACGCTTTTGAAAGAAACGTTTGAAGGACCGACAAGTGATTGGAGCTATTATACGAATTCAAGACCGAATACAGGGATTTTTGGGGCACTTGATGGATTAACCTCAGAAGATGCTTCACGCTCCATAAATGGATCAACCATTGCCGCTCACTCTGACCACATTCGGTATTATTTGTGGGTAATCCGCACAATGATTAGTGGTGCAGACTTTGAAAAAGATTGGGACGCAAGCTGGACCATTGCTACTGTTGATGAGGTGAAATGGGGGAAATCAAGGAGGGCTTACATAATGAATATGTAACTCTTTTCAAAGAAATCGATACAATCGATTTAGAAAAATGGCTGACAAATATAAATGCGACGATTGCCCACTCGGCTTATCATCTTGGAGCGTTAAGGCAATTGTTAAAAAGCCTTGAAATTTCAAAAACAGTTTAACATATTGAGGATACTCCGCGGGCTGCCCGCCCGCGGCCTTCTTTGCGCCATAGATGCCCCTTGGACACGATTTTCCCGCAGGAGTCCCGAACACCGCTCCAATCAACTGGAATGTAAATTAAATAAAAAACTGCAGCTGAACTCGATTTACATTGACTTTGTCGAATTAATGGAAATGGTCTCATCCTGAGCCCCTAGGGTTTTTTACCACGTTTTTAAATATCCTTGATGTAGTTTTACTGTTTTATATAAAAAATCTCCGGAAAATTTTGCGACTCCCAGCCCAATCTGCACAGATACTTGCAGGGAGGAGACTTGGGCAGCCTGACCGCGGAAGGGAGCGGATTTCTCAAAAAAAGCGGGAACTTTTTTTAGTGCTTGTAAAATTTGATTGTTAATTTCCATTTTACTTACGTCGTCCGAATCTAAAGATGCTATTCTATTCCTTTAGCCTGTAGATTTTTATTTTGCTAACCTATATATGAAAGCATTTTAAAAAAAGGTTCGCCATTATTTTTCCAGCATCACCCCATGCCTCTGGATTTGCTACCATCAAAAAGTTGTCTCATTTTCAGTTCCACAACAACTGCGTTCAGATTTCGAGTTCCAATCCGGTATGCCCCATCATAATCTCTACCCAATCTATCTAGTGAATCAAGGATTAAATGCGGTTGTCGAATGATTAAGAGCATTCCTTGATAGTATGGCCGGTTAAAAATCTTTTCCACTTTGCTTACTGATGAGGACATATCGTTCTTCATTTCCAAGATCACGAAATTTTTTAAGCTGCGGTACTGAATTTTGACCTTTTGCTGAAACGCAAGCGTATCCAATTTTAAAAAAATACAGCTAACATTTGTTAATTTTGTAAAAAACACTTTAACTAATGGGGCAGATTAATTGTAAAAGGATTTAATAGTTTGAAGCTTAATCCATTGAACTAATAACTAAAGTGGGAATCTATATTCTTGATGATGGGAGAATAAAACAAATACGCTCATGTCAATAATAAAATTGACATGACACCAATTAGTGTCATATAATAAAAGACACCATTTAGTGTCCAATTAAAAGGGGGGGGATTTTGAACGAGAAAAGTCAAGATCGTGATATTTATGTAGCCATCGCTGACCCAACAAGACGTAAATTGTTAAGTTTGTTGACGGATGCGGAAGAATTGCCACTGAATGAGTTAACTGTTCATTTTGAAATGGGCCGTACTGCGGTTTCGAAGCATTTGGCCATCCTTAAAGAGGCAGGTCTCGTAATAAGCAGAAAGGTCGGCAGGGAAACGCGTTATCGGCTGAATGCCGCTCCATTGAGAGAAATTGAGGAGTGGGTATCGTTTTACAGGAGATTCTGGAGTGAAAGAGCCATACTTTTAAATCAAATATTACAGGAGGAACCAAAAATGAATCTAACAGTATCACAAGAGTTTAATTTTAAGAGCCCGATCGAGAAGGTATGGTTCGCCCTAACGGATGCAAATACTCTTACGAAATGGGTAATGGCTAATGATATTAAACCTGTCGTGGGGCATAAATTTCAGTTTCGGAATGAACAGTGGAATTTAATTATAGATTCCGAAGTTCTAGAAGTGGAGGAGCCTTATAAGTTATCTTACACTTGGGTAGGTGGCGGGATAAACACTACCGTCACATGGACATTAAAGCACGAGGATGGAACAACTTACTTACATCTTGATCAAGCAGGATTCGAAAAAGAAGATCAAGCGTTCAATGGTGCTAAATATGGTTGGGCGAAAATGGGCGAAGATCTTAAAAAAGTATTAGGGGAAATGTAAGACCAAAACTTTTGAACGAATAATAAAACAAACTGCTCGGAAAGAGGAGTGCTCCGTGATGACAAATAGTAAAATGAATCTTAAGGTTGATGAATTTTTAAGTAAAGCTAAAAAGTGGCAAGTAGAATATGAGACGTTGAGAAATATCGTTCTTGACTGTGACCTGACTGAAGAATTTAAATGGATGCATCCCTGTTATACGTTTGAGAAAAAAAACATAGTTTTAATCCATGGATTTAAAGAGTATTGTGCGCTTTTGTTTCACAAAGGTGCCTTGTTAAAGGATACCCACGGGATTCTAATCCAACAAACGGAGAATGTACAGGGGGCGCGGCAGATTCGGTTCACCAATGTTCAAGAAATAGTTGCAACGGAAACCATTCTGAAAGCCTATATCCAAGAAGCCATTGAAATTGAAAAAGCAGGTTTGGAATTGAATTTTAAAAGAGAATTCATAGTTCCAGAAGAACTTCAAAATAAATTCGATGAAATCCCTGCCTTGAAAAATGCTTTTGAAGCATTGACCCCTGGACGGCAAAGAGCATACATTCTTCATTTTTCTCAACCCAAACAATCCAAAACTCGAGAATCAAGAGTTGAAAAATGTATGCAGAAGATTCTGGATGGAAAGGGATTAAAAGATTAGTCTATTGTTGAGAAAATGGATTAATCAAATTTAAGAAATGACCTCACTTTGCGTTCATCCGACCTCTTTTTTGGAACGCAGGAACCACTCAATCAAATAATCAAGATGGACACCATAAGTGATCCGTAGAGCATTAGAAAACTACAGGCTTTCGCATTCCACCTAAAAAAAGATAAATACTCCATACAAAAGTGTACCCTTTGGCTTTTTGCTGAAGGTACGCTTTTCTTGAATTGACGGGTGCTTATGTTGAATATAGTTCAATCAAAGTTCTTCATTAAAAATCTTATAAAAATAAAGCGGTATTCCATTATAGGAAGCATTAATGGAGAAACAAAATACTCCATTTCTCAATTTTATACAGAGAAATTTTGCTTTTTTATTCAGGGATTTCGATGTAGGAAAATGGCTTAAAATTTTAATTCCTTATTCCTAACCTAAACCCAGCAAAGGTTGCTGGGTTTCTATTTATTTGGTTAGACAGAATCACATACTTTTTGTAGGTTATTGTTGGATTGTGTCAGATTATACTAAGAAATTAAAGGGTTCAAGTCCTGATTGGAGAAGTATATTATCATGATGTTTTTAGCCGAGGAATCATGACTGAAGGATTTTGACGTAGAAGGAGGGCTCTTAATTAAAAGGCAACTGTTTAAACCAAGTATATTTTTCTTTATAATCTTTGTTCAAACGTTTTGGTCTCCCACTGTTTTTGCTGAACAAAAAACATTTATAATTGCTGGGGAAAGTGCTCTTCCTCCATTTTCATTTGAAAATGATGCTGGTGAACTGACAGGCATCAATATTGATTTAATGGAGGAAATAGCAAAATATAATGGCGTAGATTTCAAATATATTCCGATGAGGATGGAAGAAGCCGAGAAAGCCTTAAGTAATGGAACAATTGATGCCATTGTTGGAAGTACCTATAATACCGAAAAAGAAAATCAACTTGATTTCACTCAATCCTATTTTACAATGTCCCAATCAATAATCATTCCTAGTAAAAGGAAACAGGATATTCATACGTTAACGGATCTGCGTGATTCTCATGTTGTCCTTGACCAAAACACACCAGTAATCAGTACATTTCTCAATATGAGGAATACAAATTTAACGACCGTTTCGAATCAATACTCGGGTATTTTAACCTTATTGAACAACCGTGCAGATGTATTTATCGGAAACAAATGGACTGCAGATTTCTATTTGAAAAAGTTCCGCCAAGAAAAGAATTATATCATTCTCGATGAAGTCATTGAACCAGCGGATTATACGATTGCAGTGAAAAAAGGAAATCAAACGCTTCTTTTCATGTTGAATAATACGCTCACAGAACTTAAAGCCAACCGAAATATCAATGGGATAATCGATAAATGGGTCATGCCGCAATCCAATCAAAAAATTGCCAGGCTGGAACAATTCATATTCTGGTTAATCATAATCCTAACTGCCGTGGCCCTTATTCTTCTAATCATTTACATATGGAATCAAAAGCTAAAAAAATCCGTCCATAACCAGACGTTGAAATTACATTTATTAAATAAGGATTTAGAGAAACAACGGCAAAGCATCGCTAATGCTGAAGCGTTCAAAGATCAAATCTTAAACAATATCAATAATGGAATCATAACTTTCGATCGCGATTTCATGATTACCAGCTGCAATGCAAAGGCAACAGACATTCTTAACATTTCCAAGGAAATGATTCTGAATCTTGTGAATCATTCGCAATTAATGAAGAATTTCGGAGCTTTACATCAAGAACGAAATGAGTATAATCGTACAGGTTCTTTTCGGATCTTGGTATATGATGAAGAAAATGAACAGAAGGTGATTTCATATTCGATGCATAAGATGTTCAATTCTGAAGATTTACAAACCGGATACTTACTTTCCATGAATGATGAGACGGAAAAGAAAACTTTGGAGAAAAAATTGGTCACACAAGAAAAGCTGCACGCTCTTGGTCAACTAGTTGCAGGTGTCGCTCATGAAATAAGGAATCCTTTGACATCGATAAAAACATTCATTGATTTACTTCCAAGTAAATATGATAATCCACAATTCCGACAAGTTCTAATGGAACACTTGCCTACTGAAGTTAACCGTTTGAATGCGATTGTTACCGATTTAATTGAATTTGCACGTCCGCGTCCGCCAAATATTACAAATTGCCACGCTCATGAACTTATATCATTATTAGCTTTTCATAAGGTGACAATGGAAAAAAAACAAATAAATTTCGAACAGTTGATTGAGGAGGACCTTATTTTTTATATAGATTTACAACAAATTCAACAAGTACTTCTTAACTTGGTGTTGAATTCGATTCATGCCGTAGAAGAAACAAAGGAAAAGACCATTAAAATCACCATTGATAAAGAGAACGAAAAGACAGGGCGGATTACCATATCCGATACGGGAAAAGGGATGAAACAGGAGGAACTGAACCATATTTTCGAGCCTTTTTTCACAAATAAAGAAAAGGGCGTCGGTTTGGGACTGACGTTATCGTATAGGTTAATTAAAGAAAATAACGGAGATATCCATGTGAAAAGTTATCCTAATTCAGGTACGAAATTCACCATTTCACTCCCTTTATATATTGAATAGAAACCTGGAAAGAGGAGGAGTAATATGAAAATGCATGTATTGGTGATTGATGATGAACCTGCTATTTGCACGGCTCTCAGCTTTGCATTGGAAGATTCCTATCAAGTCGTGACAACCACTGACCCGGATGAGGGGCTCCGGAAGATCGACAATCAGCCTTTTGATATTGTATTGCTTGATTTGAGAATAGGAAATAAAAGTGGACTTGATGTCCTGCAGAAAATTAAACAAATAGAACCTAACATAACAGTCATCATGATGACTGCCTACTCATCCATTGAAACTTCCATCGAGGCCATTAAAAAGGGGGCCTACTACTATATTGAAAAGCCAATTAATATAGAAGAACTCTCTTTGCTCTTGATGAGGGCAGCCGAATTCAAACAGATGTCCAATCAATTGGAGACATTACATGAAGAATTGGAGATTCAAAAGGGATTTGGTAACTTCCTAGGCAACAGCAAGGCGATGCAGCGTATTTTCTCAATGATCGAAAGAGTGAAAGATATTGATTCAAGTGTTCTTATCACGGGTGAAAGCGGTACTGGAAAGGAGCTTGTAGCCCGGAATATCCATACGCTAGGTAGAAGGAAAAACAATCCAATGCAGATTGTCAATTGTGCAGCCATTCCTGAGATGCTACTGGAATCCGAATTGTTCGGATATGAGAGGGGAGCATTTTCCGGTGCAACACAGAGGAAGGAAGGGAAATTCGTTGCTGCTAATGGAGGCATCCTTTTTCTTGATGAGATTAGTGAAATGCCCCTTCCTCTTCAAGCCAAATTATTACGAGTATTGCAGGAACGGGAAGTGACGCCTCTTGGGTCCAATGCTAAAATCTCATTGGATGTCCGTATTATAAGTGCAGCAAATAAAAACCTTGAACAAATGGTGATGGAAGGGGAATTTAGGGAGGATCTGTATTTCAGGCTAAATGTCATTCCCATCTCGATGCCGCCTCTAAGAGATAGAAAAGAAGATTTGCCAATCCTTATGGATTATTTTATTAAAAAGCACGCTAAGGATATGAATCGTGAAGATAAGACGTTCTCGGCAGCTGCACGTCGGATTTTACTGGATTATCATTACCCTGGGAATGTCCGTGAGCTTGGTAACATCATAGAATATGCTGTCGCCCTATCACACTCGAAAAAAATGGAGGATACCGACTTGCCGCAATATGTTCAAGAACAGAAGTTCATTCTCCAGCCGGGTGGCAATGACGACGATTTTAATAGTTTCAAAATCCCTATTGGCATATCCATGAAAGAGATAGAAGAAAAAGTCATAACGGCCACTCTTCAATACTGTAAAAACCATCGGCAAAAAACAGCTCAAATCCTAAAAATTTCTGAAAGAAGCCTTCGTGATAAAATCAAGCTCATTTCAAAAGGAGAATAAAAGGTAAATCGTGTTAATCGGCATTTTTTTCTGGGTAGCCGGCAAAAATTGCCGATTTATACGAATATATCATGCAATAAATCGGCAGGATTTGCGTTTTAAAGCAGAAAATCGACTTGGCATGATATTTGCATCTAAATACATTAAGAAAGGAGGGCCACGATGAAGAATGGAGCACTCTTTATAAAATTCGTTTTGTTATTTTGTTTCATGACAGGATGTTCTTTTATGAATGAGCAGCAGGAAATATCTAAACCTGCTACTACCTTGATACAAAGTCAACTAACTTCTGAAGGACAGGATTTAAATAATAGGATGCTAATCATTGGAACTGGAGATATGACAGGTGTTTATTTTTCGTTAGGACAAAGGTTATCAAATATGTATGAAAAATATAATGGAACTGTTTCAGGTACCCAGGTAACCCATGCTTCCATCGAAAATACGGATTTGGTTAGCCGCCATCGTGCAGAAATTGGTTTTACCACAGTGGATGTACTGGATTTGCCTGAAACGGATAAATCCAAGTTAAGAGCTTTAACGGCCCTATATTCCAATTATGTACAAATTGTTACTACTAAACAAAATGATATCGATTCCTTAGAAGATTTAATTGGTAAACGCATAAGTGTGGGAACGGCAGGGAGCGGTACAAGGCTTATTGCAGAGCGGATACTGTTAGAATCTGATTTACCGACTGATCAATTGAATTTATCCTATCTTTCTTTTTCTCAATCTGCAGAGGCATTACGAAATGGTAGCATTGATGCAGCTTTCTTTTCTTCAGGAATTCCGAATAATGAAATCGCTTTCATATCCAAGCAGACCGAACTATCTTTTATTCCAATCCCGGGAGAAATCATTGAAGGCCTTCAAAAGCAATATGGTGTTTATACTCGTGATGAAATTCCCAGAGATACATACGGAATGAAAAAAAATGTCCAAACGATTTCAATTAAAAATGTCCTGGTAACCTACAAGGAAATGTCTGATCCTCATGCATACAGTCTTGTGAAAACATTATATGAACATCTGCCTGAACTACAGCATACACATCCAGCTGCTTCTGATATTTCAATAAATGAAGCAACTAAACAAGTTCCACTTGATTTTCATCCAGGGGCCATGAATTATTTCAATGAACAAGGAATTATTGGAAGTCAATGAAAAACGGGAGGTAATGACCATGAAAAAACTGTTGAGTCTTTTATCAATAATAGTATTGATCGCTCTTGCGGGATGTGGTAATCCCACTCCGCAAAAACCGGGGGAATCCGTCCAAACGGGTGCGAGTGAAAAAGGAGAGAAAAAAATAACGATTGCCGGTAATGGCGGTGTTATTGAAAGTGCCATCAGAGATGTGATCGCACCAAAGTTCAAAGAAGAAACGGGAATCACTGTTAATTACATTTCCGGTTTATCAGGTGAAATCCTATCCAAAGTGGAATTACAGAAGAATGCTCCGCAAATAGATGTTGCCCTTTTTGTACCGGTTGATGTAATTCGAGCGAAGGAAAAGGAACTGATCGTACCAATTGATGAGTCTAATGTTCCCAATATGAAATCGGTGGATCCACGTTTCATTCCGGTTGAAAAGGCTGCCGCACCGGCATTCGGTTTAGTCATTGCGCCAGCTTATAATACGGAAACCTTTAAGAAGAAAGGGTTAAAATCAATTGAATCATGGAATGATCTTGTATCACCTGATTACGAGGGTAAAACAGCATTTTCGGATATAACGAATGACTGGGGTTTCAATACCCTTAATGGCCTGGCGATTTCAAACGGAGGAAGTACGGAAGACATGGAACCAGGTCTTGAAAAAGCAAAAGATCTTGCAGCTTATTCCAATACCTTTTATAAAAACTCTACCCAAATGATGCCAGCTGTCCAACAAGGAGCTGCTGACGTAACCGTCATGGGAAGTTACTCCATAGGTGAACTAGCCGTTTCAGGTATTCCCATTAAAATGTCCGTACCTAAAGAAGGTGTACCACTTCAAGCCTTTAGTGCCGGACTTGTGAAAAATACACCTAATAGCAAAGAAGCCCTTGAATTCATCAACTATGTAATCAGTGAAGAAGCGCAAGCATTAATTTCCGAAAAAGGATTTTATCCGACGGTAGAAGGAATGAAAATCCCAGAGAAATATGAAGAGTCAATCGGCCTTAAAGCAAGTGATAAAACATTCAAACCTGATTTCGCCAAGTTTGCAGAAATCCGCGCCGAGGTGTCAGATAGATGGGCGAAAGAGGTTACTCCTGAATTAGGGAAAAAACTCAAATAAAAAGGAGCGTGTTGATCACATGGAAGTATTAAAAAAAGATATGGATATGAACAGGCAACACCTGGAGGCAGTTCAGGGGTTTTGCTCGAACAAAAATGATGTAGAGATAAAAGGCGCGTTTAAACAATTTGGAGCGAATGTTGTCCTGAATGGCATTGACCTGGAGGTGAAACAAGGAGAGTTACTTACTCTTCTTGGGCCTTCGGGGTGCGGAAAGTCCACAACCTTGAACCTAATTGCAGGGTTCCTCGATGCAGATCGTGGTGAGGTCCATATTAAAGGCAATAATGTGACGAAGGTTCCTCCTTATAAGCGAGATTTAGGAATGGTTTTTCAAACTTATTCGCTTTTTCCTCATATGACAGTCTATGAAAATCTTAGTTTTGGTTTGAAGCTGCGCAAAGTTAGTAAAGCTGAGCAAAAAAAGAAGATAAGTAAAGCGCTTGAATTAGTGAAAATGTCAGGATTGGAGAATCGTTATCCAAGGGAATTATCAGGAGGTCAGCGTCAGCGTGTTGCAATTTCCAGAGCACTTGTAGTTGAACCGGAGCTCCTTTTGCTTGACGAACCGCTTTCAAACCTTGATGCAAAGTTGCGCCATGAACTCAGGGCCGAGATAAAGCGTTTACAAAAGGAAATTGGCGTAACGACCATTTTTGTGACCCATGATCAAGAAGAAGCTCTTTCCATGTCAGATCGAGTCGTGGTCATGAATGCTGGGAAAATTGAACAAATCAGTACTCCTACTGAGATTTACAATCATCCCAAGACTGAATTCGTATTTCAATTCATCGGGAAATCGAATTGTTTTGAAGGGAATGTGTCTGCTGTGGATAAGCGGAAAGTTTCAGTCAAGATAGGGCCTGATATCACCCATGTCGATGCAAACAACATCATGGGAAATGATAGTGATTTGAAAGCCGGTGATGAGGTGAAGCTTTATATTAGGCCGGAAAAACTGCAAATTGTTTCTCTTGATGAATCAACCTCTCCATTGGATTTCCAGCATGCTAAGATCAGCCAGATTAACTATCTTGGTACCTCTTGGGAAATTAATGTTCTATTACATGGGAAAAGTATTCAAGTGTTGACTTCCGCTTTTGATTCATCATGGCAAAATGGAAGTGAGGTGTTGATTGGATGGAGCCCATCAGAAGTTATGCTAGTCAAGAAATAGAACATGAAACGAATCCTATTGAACCGCAAAAGGAACCTAAAATCAAGAAAAGGAAAGTCTGGTTTCCGGGATTACTCCTGTTAACGCCGATTCTGCTTTTCATATTTGGATTCTTTGTCATACCGATGTTATACATTTTATATTTAAGCTTCATATCAACGGATAATCTTGGAGGAGCGGATGCAGTTTATAGCCTAAAAAACTATACACAATTATTTACCGATAGCTATTACTTATCTTCTTTATGGCTAACAGTGAAAATCAGCTTATATTCGGTTTTGGTTGCTTTATTTCTTGGATATCCGGTAGCTTTGACGATGGCCAAAAGTTCAGCACGGATCAGGGGGTATATCACTCTCTTGATTGTGTCACCGCTCTTGGTAAGTATAGTTGTCCGTAATTTTGGCTGGTACCTTTTGCTTTTGCCTAATGGAACGATTAATCAAACCTTGATGGCGCTTGGCATAATAGATGCACCATTGAAACTATTGTTTTCGGAAATCGGAGTGGTGATTGGGCTATCCAATGCATATCTTCCTTTCATGATCTTATCCATCGTTGCCAGTTTATATAATATTGATCCTTCCCTGGATAAGGCAGGAGCAATACTTGGGGCAAGCCCATTCAGAAGGTTCTTTTCGATTACTTTACCGTTAAGTATCCCAGGTATCGTATCTGGCTGCATTCTCGTATTCAGTTTATCAATGAGTGCTTATGTTACGCCTGCACTGATGGGAGGAGCCAATGTGCCGGTGATGCCTGTTGTCATCTATGATCAAATAAATAACTTGCTGCATTGGACATTCGGATCTGCTCTTTCTTACATTCTATTAGCAACCACTGTCATATCAGTGGCCGTCTTTACCAGAGTGTTTGAAAAAGGGAAATTCAAGGAGGTATTCCGATGATGAAAACATTTGGCGGCCTTCGGATTGCCGTAGCCGTGTTGGCAATTATCTATATTTTGATACCTCTCATTGTCGTTATTCCCGCTTCTTTTACAAGTGCCAATTATCCAAGTTTTCCGGCTGAAGGCTTCTCACTGCAATGGTATGCCAAGATTTTGGAACGTCCTGAATTTTTGGAAGCCTTTTTGAACAGTGCGAAGTTCGCAGCTTTAGCTGCCCTTTTTTCCGTCATATTCGGAACTTTGGGTGCCCTTGGCATCGCAAAGTATGATATACCGGGAAAATCGTATATTACGGCCCTTTTAACTTCTCCATTAAGTGTGCCGCAATTAGTCTTGGGAATTGCACTTTTAATGTACTTTACACCAATGATGCTTGCAGGTACGTCTACGGGATTTTTAATTGCCCATATCGTCATTTGCATACCATATGTTATGCGGCTCGTATTAACCGGTTTAAGTGGATTTGATTATAATCTCGAACGTGCCGCGGCCATTCTGGGAGCGAATCCATTCACAGTATTCATGAAAGTGACACTGCCGCTAATTGGATCCGCGGCCATATCAGGGGGATTATTCGCATTTTTGACCTCATTTGATAATGTAACGGTCTCTCTCTTTATGGTATCACCGGAAATGAGAACGCTGCCGATCGAAATATTCTCGCAAATGCAGGATGCCTACAATCCAATCGTTGCATCCGTGTCAAGCGTGGTTATTTTCATATCAGTCCTACTAATCGTCATACTTGAAAAAATTCAAGGTGTCGGAAAAGTTTTTGGTGGTTCCCATCATACTAACGGTTAAAAACGAGATGAATGATGTGACAAACGATCCTGCTCGAAATGTTCTGATTTAACGAAGAAAACTCATCCAAACGTCCCATTCAAATGAGCCAAACACCTTTTAGCAGCCAATAGTGGAGCCGTTAGGACAGGGACAGAAGGATTAACCTGCTTTGCGATATGTTCCATACTATATTGTGAAAGCAAAATCACTTCTGTCTTCCCATCCAATTGTTCCACCATCTTTTTAACCCGGTCGTCATGCTCCTTTCTTCTTCCTTGTGATAATAAATGAATGATCCCGGGATCCACCAATGACTCGATCATACAGTCGGGATTTTTATTTAATAAGTAATTTTGGAGGGCAATAGGAGTTTCTTTTACGGTTGACACCAGGCCGATGCTAGCATAACGAAGCGCTTCATCGAGCATGGCCTCATCAGAACGAAACAACTTTACAGGGTATAGAGGTTGTAAAATTGAAGTGATGTCATTAAACGCAGAGCAAGTAAGTTGGATGCATGAAACGTCAGAATCATAGGCTATATTCACTAATGAAGAAAACCGGCGGATGATTTCCGGAGTCAACTTGCCGCTCTTTTCCATCAAGGCGAGAAGACCTGTGTCCATGAAATGAAGGAGTTCAATGTTTGGAGCAACAGTCTGAAAAGCCGCTTCAATTGGTTGTAATGCAGTTGTGGTTGCGTGTATCAGTGCGATTTTCAAAAAAAAACCTCCTTTTCTTTCAACATTATACTAGCAGAATCATAAAATTCTATTATTTTACATATAAATAGTTCTTTTCCAATTGATTATAAGAAAGGAAGTGAGAAGCATGGAGAAAGAAGCCCTGGACGACCTTAGGCAGATAATTCCAGATGATAGAATGTTCCTTGATCTGGCAGAAAGGTATTGTTATAGCTATGATGCTTCTTTTGGGGAATATTTACCTGAAATCGTAATTCAGCCAAAAAATGCAGAGGAAATCAGTGAAGTGATTAAATTGGCCAATACTCACAAAATACCTGTTTACCCTAGGGGATCTGGAACTTCACTAAGTGGAGGCCCATTACCTGTTAAAGGGGGGATGGTTCTTGATATGACCCTTTTAAGGGATAAATTGATCATTGATCGTGAAAATATGCTAGCCATTGTCTCTCCAGGTGTAATTACGGCAAATATCCATAAAAAGGCTGAAGAAGCAGGCTTGTTCTATCCGCCGGATCCAAGCAGTTCCAATGTTGCCACAATAGGAGGGAATCTATTAGAAAACTCCAGCGGCCCAAAGGGATTGAAATACGGAACGACGAAAGAATATGTGATAGGCCTGGAGGTGGTCACCCCGACGGGAGAAATCATTCGTACTGGGGGAAAGACCGTAAAAAATGTTACAGGGTATGATTTGACCCGATTGATCGTAGGATCGGAAGGTACCCTGGGCATCGTTACTGAAGCAATCATCCGCTTAATACCAAAACCTCAATCAAAACAAACATTTGTGGCCCACTTCGATCATTTGATAGACTCTGGCCATGCCATTACCAGCATTTTATCGTCAGGGATTCTACCATCTGCCCTGGAACTGATGGATAACGCGTGTATCCGTGCTGTCGAAAGCTATCGGCCTTCAGGATTGCCTCTACAGGCAGAAGCCATTCTGATCATAGAAATAGATGGTCACCCATTGGCGATTGAAGAAGAAATCAATAAATGCGCCGATATATGCAAGGCGGAAGGTGCTTCCTACGTCAAGATAGCGGAGACAGAGGACGAACGCCAAACTATTTGGAGTGCGCGTAAATCTGTTTCACCGGCCATTACACAAATGGGTCCTACAAAAATTTCTGAAGATGCGACCGTTCCACGCAGTCAAATACCGGCGATGATGGAGAGATTAAACATTATCCGGGAGAAATACGAGTTGAACTTGGTTGTATTCGGCCATGCAGGTGATGGCAATTTACATCCGAACATCATTACCGATAAACGAAATGTCACGGAAATGAAAAAAGTGGAGCTTGCAGTCAGTGAAATTTTTGAAGCCGCAATCGAACTAGGCGGAACACTTTCCGGGGAACATGGTATCGGTACTTTAAAGTCACCTTATATGGAAATGGAATTAGGAATAACAGGGGTGAATATGATGAAAAAAATTAAAGAAGCATGGGATCCCAATAATATCTTGAATCCAGGAAAGATTTTTCCTGAAAAAGGCCAGACAAGGGTCGTGTTGGTTACATGAATCTACCCGTCAAACCGAACGAGACAAATGCAGTGGCCCATAATTTATATTCAGATGCCTATGATTGGACAAACCAATGTGTGAAATGCGGTTACTGTTTACCAGCTTGCCCTACATATGAATCAATGGGAGTGGAATCCGCCTCTCCACGCGGTCGAATCAATCTAGTGAAAATGGCTGCCGAAGGCAAAATAGATTTTCAAAAAGATTTAGCTGAACCGATCGACCTCTGTTTAGGATGCCGTGCTTGTGAAACTGCATGTCCAGTCGGTGTGCCATACGGACATATACTTGAAGCGGCAAAGGAAGCCATTGAAAACTCCCCGTCAGCCAACCAAAAAAACAAAATGAACAAGATCAAAAAACTGGCATTGGTTCATCTTTTTCCATATCCTAAACGGATGAACAGGATTGGAAGTGCAGTACAGTTCTATCAAAAAACAGGATTATCCAAGCTTATCCGTTCATCGAATGTACTGCAAAAGGTTTCTCCTGCCCTTGCACATTTAGAACAAGCACTTCCAGCCATCGAGTCGTCCTCCAAACGAATCCGGACAGGTACGATAATGCAGGCAAAGGGAGAAACGAAATTAAAAGTGGCCTTTTTTTCTGGGTGTATCATGGATTCCATGATGTCACGAATAAATCGTCTTACCATTGAGCTGCTCACCTTAGCAGGTTGTGAAGTCATTCTTCCTGAAAATCAGAATTGCTGCGGTGCACTGCATTCCCATCAAGGTGAAACAAATCAAGCGAAAGCATTGGCAAAGAGGAATATCCAGGCCTTCATGCAATCAGATGCCGATGTAATTGTAAATAACGCAGGAGGCTGCGGCTCTTCGCTACTTGAATATGGACATTTATTGGCAGATGATCACGAATGGGCTGGGGCGGCAAGGGCTTTCTCGGAAAAATCAAAAGACATCAGTCAAGTTCTTCATCAATTGGGGCCGCTCCCCTTTACTGAAGAATGGCAAGGCATCGTTTCCTATCAAGATTCATGTCACTTACGCAATGTTCAAAAGGTCCAAAAGGAACCTCGTTTATTATTGCAATCCATACCAGGTGTTTCCTATGTGGAAATGGAAGGGTTTGACCGTTGCTGTGCATCTGGAGGTATCTATAATCTGCTCCACTTTGATGAATCCATGAAAATTCTTGATGAGAAAATGAAGAACCTTAAAGAAACGAAAGCAACTACCATAGTTACGGTTAACCCTGGATGCCAAATGCAAATGAGCATCGGCATCCAGAGGGAGGGAGCGGCAAACCAAATAAAAAGTATGCATCTTGTTGAAGTACTTGCCAAGGCTTGCGGCTTGGATTAATAAAAAGGAATTGAAACTTCATAGGTTATTACCCGTCAGTATTTTTTCACTTTTGTGAAAATACTGGCGTTTTTATTTTCAATTAATGAATGACCTTGTTAGTGATCTTAATGAATGTCTTTGTAGATTCATCATGCAGTGCCATATGTAATAATGAAAGATTGATTAGGTGCAACTTACAGTGCGGGTCAGTACACAGTATGTGAATTGCATGTACATACAAACGAAAAAAACCGTTCAATTTTCTGAACGGATAGATTCAAATTATATGTGTTAGTAAATGACCTAAATTCCTGTTTTAATGCCAAAACCTATTAAAATTAAGCCAGTTGATTTTTGGAATGCTTTCTGGAATTTGGAGTTGTTCATCCATTTTTTTGCGTAATCAATTAGAAACACAAGAAAAAGAAACCACAATACAGCGAGCAAGGTTAAGATGAAGGCTAATATAATCAATTGCTGGTTTACATTTCCGCTCAAATTGATAAATTGCGGCATGATGGTTATATAAACTAAAACGGTCTTTGGATTAAGAATATTATTAAGTAATGCTTGCATAAAGGAATCTTTATTATGCCGGCTTGAATACTTCGTAGGTGTATTTGCTTGTGCTTGAATTTCTTTTAAGGAAAAAACGCTTTTAGCAAAAAAACTTTTTATCCCTAAATAAATTAAGTAGGCGGCTCCCAAATATTTGATTGTACTGAAAAGAATCACAGACTTTGCAATTACAACAGATAGTCCAAGAATAGCAATAAGCGTCCAAAAAGAAAGTCCCGTTGCCATTCCGAGAACGGTATAACGTCCAGCTTTTGGACCATAGCTTAGCGTGTTTTTCACTAAGAGCATTGTATCTGCTCCAGGTATAATAACCATCATTGCAACGATTGATATGTATGTAAGTAAGCTATCCATACTATTTCTCCTTTCCTTTAGATAGTGGTTACTAAAGTAACTACTTGTAAGTATATTAGATGAAAATGGAAATCGTCAACAGATTTTGCTAAAATATTAGTTACAAAGGTAGCGACTACGGTTGTGTGGAGGGTATATGAAAGAAAACATTTTAGACACATTAAAAAATCTAAATTTTACCGAATATGAAGCAAAAGCATATCTTGCCTTATTGGAAGAATCGCCATTAACAGGCTATGCAGTTGCAAAAAAATCCGGTGTACCACGTTCAAGAATCTATGAAATCCTGGACAGTCTCGCAATAAGAGGAGATATTCTAGTTAGTCCTGGAAACACACCACAGTATACTCCCGTTCCTGCAAGGGAACTAATAAAAAACCGCCGCATGAAAGCAGAAGAAAATTTTGAACTGGCAGAAAAATCATTAGCGGAGTTTGAACGTTCTGCAAATGATCGTGAAAACATCTGGAATATCATGGGACGTAATGAAATACTCGATAAGGTAAAAGCTTGTATTTTATCTGCTAAAAAAAGAATACTCTTAGAGATTTGGGAAGAAGAATTCGAAGAATTAGAGTCTGAGCTAAGACAGGCAGCAAATAAAGGAGTCAATGTTACGATTATTGCCTACGGGGAAATCGTCTGTGATTTTGCTAATGTATATCTCCATTATATGGGGCATGAAATTACAGAAGAATATGGCGGACGATGGCTTGTTATTAGTGGAGATGATTCAGAAGTGGTAGCAGGTATTGTCTCGCTTGGTAAAGATAGCCGTGCAGCATGGACCATGCATGTGGGTTTGGTAATGCCTATTACAGAAGTCATGATCCATGATTTGTATCTCATGGAAATCATGGAGAAACATAGAGACCTCTTAGAAGAAAGCTTTGGTGTAAACCTCGTTAATTTACGCAAAAAATTTTCTATCCATCCAGATTATAAAAAACATTACGTGGACTAGATTTGTGCCATTATTGCCTTTTTTACAACATAATAAGAAAGCGTACATTATTGTTAACAATAAGGCATGAATCCAAGCAGGCTTTATGCCTTTTAATGATGAGCATATGTGCGGCAAGCTTGTTGGGGCAAACACCGCACTACACTCGACTGATTGATGATAAGCAGATGATTAAGAAGTATAACTATATTAAAATATGGAAACAGGTATAATAAAGAATGGAATAAACCATCGTCATTCTCACACATATCATGAAAAATGATTCTGTATATAAAGCTCAAGAGGCCGCATAAATTGAAAAGAATAGGCGAAGATGTCCAATTGACAGCAAGGAAAAAGGCCGAATTGGTTAAAGGATTGACCACTGCTTTATCGATTAGATAAAAGGTCGTTACTAAAAAAGAGGAGCGAAGTTTTTGCTCCTTCTTCTTATGGCGAAAACAATCGCTTTAACTGGCGTATGATACTACGTTTAAAAAAAGGAAGTATTTGGATGGATAGCTATCTTTCAATTTGAAATCAAACGTTCATACACCACACCAGAATACGGTGAAAACCGGTAAATACATACGAATTCAGGGGAGAAAAGATGACTGATTATATTGAACTTTGGAAACAGGCAATGGCAGATCATACAGGGAAGATACCAACCAGGCTAAAAGATGATGCAGCAGAAGAAGCTTTTTGGTCTTCCAAGATGGCAGGGAAAAAACAACATAAATCGGATCCATATGCAAAAACTGTCCAGAAAGAGTTATTGGCATTATTAAAACAGGATGATCATGTATTGGAAATCGGCCCTGGATGGGGCAATTATACATTCGATATTGCTAAAGAAGTCAGGAAGCTTACTTGTATAGATAGTTCCAAAAGCATTATCAGTTTTTTGAAATCCCAGGCGAACGAAAAAGGTTTCGAAAACATGGAATTGATTCATGATAAGTGGGAAAGTGATGCCAAAAGAGACAGATATGATGTAGTATTTGGTTTTAATTGTTATTACCGTATGACAGAAATCGGTCAAACCTTATTAAAAATGGATGAGTCTGCAACCCGGTTAGTGATAGTAGGTATGACAACCGGACCAGAAAAACCTCATTATATGGAATTGAAGCAACGGGGATATACGATCAATTTAAGAAAGCGGGATTACATACACATCTTGAATGTTTTGTATCAACTCGGAATACTGGCGGATTGTAAGATCGTTAAATTGAAAAGCAAAAAAACCTATTCCACATATGAAGAAATGATTCGCGATAATACAACAAAAATTCTCGATGAAGATTTTTCCTATGATGAAGTAAAAACAATCCTTAATAAATATGTGGTGGAAAAAGAGGGAGTTTTCGAATATGAATATCCGTTTCATGCAGCTTTGATGTATTGGAATCCGAGGTGAAATTAACTTTCCGGTACCATTTTCTCTAAATTCATTATCTTCTTTTTTAAGTCCTTCAGGAAAAAGGTATTTTTTCTGAGGGACATTCGCAAAATAATAGTAACAAGGCTACAAAAAATTGATGGGAAAACGGAGTGAGAATGATACATGAAAGAAATATCCGAAAAGAGATTTTGTGAAACTTGTAAAAAAGAGACAGTACATACAGTTACTGAAGATGCATTAGAAATAGAATATGCCTGTAATGAGTGCGGTCAGCACGAAGACATTTTCAAGACATTTTTTTAGAAAACATTCATTCTTGGCTTGTTGACAAGGCCATCAAGAACGAGCCTAACGCCATGTGGTGGAGCAATTATGAAATCATTTGAAAAAATGCAGCGGTAAAATTTTCTCGTTTCTATTTCAACGGCATGCATTGTGTGATATATTGCATATTATATATTGGTAACTCAAGGAGATTAAGCCGTTGATACATTCAAGTTCATCACAAAAAATTAAACGTACTTCTGTACGTGAAGAAGCATATATGATTTTGCGGGATTGGATTGTACAGGGAGACCTAACGCCAGGCCAACAATTACGTGACAAAGAATTAGCTGAACAATTGGGAGTAAGCAGAACCCCCATTAGAGAAGCACTTTTAAGGCTTGAGGATGAGGGATTTGTAGAGACCAAGCCTAGCCGTTCAACTATTGTTGCCCCTATTCAATTCGAAGGGGTATTAAATTTATATTCCATTGTTTGGACACTGGAAAAGTTGGCAATGGAGCAGGCTTTTGCTTTCATTGAAGAAAAACACTTAATGGAGATGGAAGGCATCAATCATGAGGTCAAAAAAGCAATCAACGAAGGAAATCAAATAGTGGCCGTTCAGAAAGATGATGAATTTCATTCCATTTACATCAATCTTTCTAGAAATGATGAAATAAAGCGGATTCTATCAGGACTCAAACAAAAACTTATACGAATGGAACTGTTTTATTTCAAACAGGTAAGTGATGTTCATCTTACCGTTGATGAGCATGATCAAATCATACAGGCATTAAGGGATGGAAATCTCACTTTGGTACTTAATATGATAGAAAAGAATTGGAAAGAAAGTTACTATAGAATTCAAGCACATTCGGAACGTGTAAAAAGTGGTGAAGATAAATATGAGCAATGATACTTTAGTGGCTATATCCACTTCAAGAAATAAAGGGATTGCACTCGTACTGACTGGAGCTGCGTTATGGGGAGTATCAGGAACGGCAGCTCAATATCTATTTCAGCATCAAGGTTTTAGCCCTGAGTGGCTCACTGTTGTACGCTTGTTGCTTTCTGGAATCATCTTATTGGGGGTCGCATATAAGAACGAAAGACTGAAAGTTTTTGAGATTTGGAAAACTAAAAAAGATGCGGTTCAAATTATCCTTTTTTCAATTTTGGGAATGCTTGCCGTTCAATACACATATTTTGCAGCAATTGAACATGGCAACGCAGCCACAGCTACAGTCCTTCAATACTTGGCACCGGCCCTTATCACTTGTTATTTAGCCATTCATTCCAGACGTTTTCCAAGCATTACTGTGAGTGTAGCTGTGATCATAGCGATTTTAGGCACTTTTTTGCTTGTGACTGGAGGAAGCATACATACACTTTCCATTTCCGGGTGGGCAGTATTTTGGGGAGTAACATCAGCCTTTGCATTGGCATTCTATACATTGCAGCCTTCTAAACTCCTAACTAGGTGGGGTTCAATGATTGTTGTGGGATGGGGCATGTTGATTGGGGGCATATGCTTTAGCATGATTCATCCTCCATGGGCATTCGAAGGCAATTGGACGTTCCCTTCATTTTCGGCGGTTTTATTCATCATCATTTTCGGTACGATCATTGCTTTTTATTTTTATTTGGAAAGTACAAAATTCATCTCTGCTTCAGAAGTAAGTCTATTAGCTTCAGTTGAGCCATTATCGGCAACCTTAATTTCCGTTTTCTGGCTGAATGTAACATTTGGTTTTGCAGAGTGGCTCGGCACACTCTGCATTATAAGCACCATTACGATTTTATCTATCGTAAAAAACAAGTAACGTCAGTTGTAAACCGGGCAAAAAAATGGAATTTCTGCTGTAGAATATAAAGTGATATATAAACTGCGATGAAGCTCGAGCATACATGAAAAAAGCAATTACACTCCATGTGAATTGCTTTTTTTCATTTTACGAATTTTACGCATGCATTTAATCATTAAAAAGACATTGATTTTTAGAAATGCTTTTATACCCTGAGCAACTTTTACATGTTACGGCAGTTGGCGAGATGGTCAAACTCATTAACAGTAACGTCTTCAAGTTGATTTAAGATGAAAATGATCGTTTCTGCAATACGATTTCAAAAGCAGTGTATCAATCTTTTATGAATTATTATAGAGAAGAGTTTATCTTATATCTATATAATGTTGCAGAACCTTTGACGGGAAGAATTTGAGGGGCAGGGGGCGTAAGGAAACAATAATGGCAGGGGGCATTGTTAAATTCCGTTGTGCTTGCTTTAAACAGGTATACATCGCTTTACCGCCAACTGAATTAGCAGAGTGAATAGTGATGCGGTTAGCAAAAAGTTTTTCTTTGACCATCTTTTGAACAAGCATAAAACCATTTCTAGTTTTATTTAATAAATCATGGTCCAAAGAGAGGTGTTCAATATCAAAGTTTTGCAATAGCTCTATACATTCGTCAATAGTCTCGACCAACACATAGCCATCGGGAGCTTTCCGATAGTCATCCAGAAAAACGCTGATTTTCTCCATTTCTTCTACTCCTCCTTTATACAAGTGTGATTAATGAAAGTCAAAAAACCCCAAGAAAATATGGTTTTCTATATTAAGTCTAACACAACAATGTATGAAAGGGACATATTCGACGTTAAAGGCTACTTTACGACAGCCTTTTTTTATAATTTCTTTTCCTTAACGTTGTGCTTCTTCAAAAAATGGGTCTTTACTAAAAGGATGAACTGTAACTGTGCATCCCCTTATGATACTAATTTGTATGGTTTCTTTTAAACTAGCATATCGTCTTCCTTCAGTTAAATAACTCCCTCTAAATATCCCTTGTGAAATATGATACAAAACATCCTCTCAAAAGTTAATAATTGTAAAAACTAGGGTAAAAGGTAATATCTTAACTAAAAGGAGAAGTGATATGTTACATCCAGAAGAGATTTTCCTAGTAATAAGGGACAAAACATTGCTGTTGGAATTAAAGGAACAAATAAATGACTATCATATTTTCTACCTATCAATGATTAATGATCAGCTTTCATTGATTGATAATGCCTTAAAAGAATGTAACGTTGATTCCTGCACTATTTCAAAGAGATAAAACTGACATTCACTGTCTTATATATAAAGGGAATCAAATTTAACTATTAATAACCAATTTTAGCGCCCTCTGAGAAAGGCGCTTTTTAATGTCAAATTTAATTGGTCTCCGACAATAAATCAATTAGCCATGATTCAAGAGATATACCTCTAAATTCTGGTTAGTTATATCGCAAGCGGCTTATTTATCACCGTCAGCATTACGATGATGGTCTTTTTCATTTTGATATGCAACAATTTTGGCATCATCTCCAATGCTTTCAAGTGTAGCCGTTGCCATCTGTTCTCTAATGCGAATGATATGGGCGTCCATTAGTTGCTTGGCTTTATCCGCTTCCTTTAATGCGATAGAATAGTAGATTTCTTTGTGTTCTTGAAGCGTTTCTTGAAAATGGCCTGGTTTTGCGAAACGATGCCGTCTAGTGGCACGAATTGTTTCTTTCATTTGGTCACTAAGGGTATGGACCAATCCAGCAAATATGGAATTGTTTGTGGCTTGTGCGACACTGTAGTGAAACAGCAAATCTGCTCGCAAGCCTAATTCTTCATCATGTTCGGAACGTGCCATTTCTTCTAAAGCGTTAAGAATATTTTGTAAATCTATAGAGTTTGCTCTCTGTGCAGCAAGAAACGCACACTCGGTTTCAATTACTCGACGGACTTCAAGCATTTCAAAGACCATGTTGTCTTTAGCTTTAATGATTGAGTTGGATAGCTGTTCGATCAGAAACTTAACATCGGATTGTCTGATAAATGTCCCGTCACCTTGTCTGACCTCTATGACTCCGTTAATCTCCAATACACGAAGGGCTTCTCTGATAGATGTTCGACTCACTTTAAAACGATTGGACAACTCCCGCTCAGGGGGTAATTTATCTCCAGGTTTCAATTCACCGCTCATAAAAGATTCCTTAATTTGATTGAAGATGATTTCGTACACTTTTGGGGATTTAACTGGTATAGAATCCATTACTTCCTTCACATCCTTCAATAACAACAAGTGGGTACGACTATTAGTGGAATCATCTTAACAAGCATTCCTTAATGAAGCAAGAGGATAATTTAAGACATCAATATTGGTTAGACCAATTTTGAAAATATAATATTACTTAATTTCAGTCTAATCCGTTCATTTCGCAATTGAAGGCGATTGTTTTTTTGTTAGAAGGTAGGAAAAACAACAATAACCACTTTCAGAAATACCAGTCATTTATGGAGAAATGGAATAGACGTTTAATTGTTGAAAAAGTCAAAAAATTTAGTATAATGAAAATTGGTTAGACCAATTATGAAAAGAACATCATTGGTCTAGGTCTAACTATTCACTAATGGAAGCGATATCATTTTAATTTTTGAGGGGGAAAACATTTATCAATTCAACAGTTGAAGTTTTGAAGTAGAAACTTAATCTTGGCATAGGTACGACCAAAGCTTTCGATATGACAAAAACGGATGCTAAAGCAGAAAGAAGGAGAATTGAATGGAAACGGCTAGTATAAATTTGATCAACGCTTTAAAGGGAGTCCTTTCGGAAAATCAAGTATCAGTAAACCAGACAGTAAGAGAATTGCATGGACGAGATGAATCATATCATACTGTAAGTCTTCCCGACATTGTTGTATTTCCGGAAACAACAGAGCAAGTTAGTGATGTTGTGAAATTGGCCAATATGCTTAAAATTCCAATGGTTCCTTTTGGGCTGGGATCGAGCCTCGAGGGGCATGTCATACCGTACAATCATGGCATCACTATTGACTTTTCACTAATGAATAAAATTCTTGAAGTGCGTGAAAACGATTTTCTCGTAAAGGTTCAGCCTGGCGTAACGCGTTCGCAACTAAACAAAGAATTGAAAAAATATGGTTTGTTTTTTTCCGTGGATCCTGGAGCTGATGCTACCCTGGGCGGAATGGCGGCAACAAATGCCAGTGGAACCACATCAGTTAAATATGGTGTGATGCGTGACCAAGTCCGTGACCTGGAAGTGGTACTTGCAGATGGTTCGATTATACATACTGGCAATTTGGCAGCTAAATCGTCATCAGGTTACCATCTAAACGGTATTTTTGTTGGTTCTGAAGGAACCCTCGGCTGCTTTACGGAATTGACGTTGAGAGTATACGGAATTCCTGAGCACGTTATGGCGGCAAGAGCATCATTTCCGGCGTTGAACCATGCGGTAGAGGCTGTTGTATCCATTTTGCAGTCAGGTGTTCCAATTGCAAGGGTGGAGCTAGTCGATGAACCCTCAATGAAGCAGGTCAACCTCTATAGTGATACAAGCTATAACGAAGCGCCTACACTGTTTTTGGAGTTTCATGGTAATGAAGCAGGGTTGAAGCAAGATGTAGAGTTCACTAAAGAAATAGTAGCAGAACATCATTGTCTCGATATTGAATTTGAGGCAGATAATGCCGCCAGGAACCGCCTATGGGAAGCTCGCCATAATCTTGCCTATGCTTATATTCATGGCTATCCTGGAAAAAAACTGATGGTGACTGATGTCTGTCTTCCGATTTCAGAACTATCTGGTGCAATTCACCATGCAAGGGAGGCCGTTGATTGTCTGGGTCTTACCGGTGGGATTGTCGGCCATGTAGGCGATGGAAACTATCACGTACTCTTAATGATTGATAACAAAAATCTTGAAGAGATTAAAAGAGCAGAACAGCTAAATGAACAAATTGTCCTATATGCCCTTGAGCGGAAGGGAACATGTACTGGGGAGCACGGTGTTGGTGTCGGTAAACAAAAATACCAGAAAAAAGAACATGGGAACTCGCTGTTTGTGATGGAAAAAATCAAAGTAGCCCTTGATCCAGATAATTTATTAAATCCAAGTAAAATATTTATGCAAGAAAGAGTGTGATGAAATGAAGGTATTAGAAGCGTTCAGTGCATTAGCCGGAAAATATTTTGCTGTTTGGGTTATCTTGATTTCCGTCATTGCCTTTATTTTTCCAGAGCCATTTTTGGGATTGGGAGGCTATATTACGATATTGCTCGGTGTTGTCATGTTTGGAATGGGGCTTACTTTGAAGGCAGTGGATTTTAAAATCGTCATCACTAAACCACTGCCCGTGATAATTGGAGTTTGCGCCCAGTTTATCATCATGCCATCTGTGGCATTCCTTATTGCGAAACTTTTGAATTTGCCAGCGGAACTAGCTGCAGGTCTGGTTTTGCTCGGCTGTGTACCAGGCGGAACTGCCTCTAACGTTATGGTTTATCTTGCAAAAGGTAATGTACCCTTGTCGATAGCTATGACCTCGGTATCAACTTTACTGGCTCCAATCATGACTCCGTTGCTTCTGCTTTTGCTGGCAGGACAATGGATGCCGGTCGATTTTTTTGATATGTTTAAGTCCATTATACAAGTCATCCTTCTACCGATTGTATTAGGTTTGGCCATTAAGCGGTTTTTCCCGGTAATAGTCGAAAAAAGCTTAGCCGTTTTACCACTTATTTCGGTAGCAGCCATTATTACGATTGTAAGCGCAGTAGTCTCAGGCAATGCAGCTAGCATTGCTACATCCGGGTTCCTTATTTTTACTGCAGTGATGCTTCACAACGGATTTGGGCTGCTGTTTGGTTACTTGGTAGCAAAAGTGCTTGGACTTGATGAAATGAATAGAAGAGCGATTTCGATTGAAGTGGGAATGCAGAATTCCGGGTTAGGCGTTGCGCTTGCTACTGCACATTTTGGCCCGCTGGCAGCACTTCCAAGCGTCCTGGCTGCTGCATGGCACAACATATCAGGACCAATCCTTGCGACTTACTGGTCAAAAAAACCGGCTGGCGACAGTATAGAGGAAGCTCCGGTCCATCCGGTAGAGAACAAGCTTTAATCATATTCAAATGAAAAAAATCCTATGCTCCCAGCAAGGATTTTTTTTGCTGCTACAATATTTTCTAGGAAGGGAAGTGGAAGGGCAAATAACCATGCTGCTTGAAAATATAGAATTCATTTGGGAAAAAGAGAGTCATTCTGTTCATGCTCTCCTACAGCAAGCATGAAGTAGCGATAGCCCTAACAGGCAGAATACAATTATCAAAAAAGAAAAAATTGAGAAGTTCTAGAACAAAATTATAAATTAATTAGTGATCTTTTTATAGGAGGTTCCAGGTGACAGAATCTTTCAAAGAGACATTAAGATAATGAGAAGAAGGGGGAAGGGAGTCTAATTTCCTTTTACTCTTACTAAACATCGTTTGATTTTCTAATTTTAACTTGTTCCCATATTATATCCACTATTTCTTGGCGTCTCATTTTTGAAGTTTCAAGTAATTTAAACATTAATTCATCATATTTAAGCACAAATTGCGAAGTTGTAGTGTCCGTGTATTAATACTATGTTGGATGACCTAACCTTATACAAAACAGCGTACATTGGACGATGTAACTTCATCTAAGTCCAATTTATAAGTAGAACCATTATTATGAATATTAAAATCCCATATATGAATAATAAAAAGGTGTTTCTAAACTTTGGAAGGAGATGCAGTTATGAAAAAATTATTGTTGATGGGATTTATTTTTTTATTTCCTCTAAACATGGTGGCTGGAACAACCAGTACATACGCCAAACCTCAGACACAAAGTGTTAGTCAATCCGAGGTAAAGTTCGCAAATGAATTCAGGAAACTTTGGATTGATCATGTATTGTGGACAAGTAATTATATTACAAGTGCTACAACAGCTGGAGCGGAGGATCAAAAACAGGTATTGGCCAGGCTTCTGAAAAATCAGGAGGATATTGGTAATGCTATAAAGCCGGTATATGGGGAGAAAGCTGGGAACAAACTTACAGATTTGCTTAAGGAGCATATTGTTATTGCGGGAAAGATTGTTGATGCGGCTAAAAGTGGAAATGATGTCCTGGTGAAACAGCTTAACAAAGAATGGTATAGAAATGCTGATGAAATAGCAGCATTCCTTAGCGGCGCCAACCCCTATTTAAAAAATGAAGATCTAACAAATTTGCTGTATATGCATCTGAAATTAGTGACAAAAGATTTAACTTCAAGCCTAGCAAAAAATTGGAACGAAAGAATCGCTTCAATCGACGAAGGGGTCACACATATAATCCGAATGGCCGATACTATCTCTGCGGGAGTTGTAAAGCAGTTTCCGGATAAGTTTTAAAAATAATCCTTAGAATCCTCCAACGTTCTGTTGGAGAATATTTCATTCGCTTATCAAATATACAATTTTAGTCCGAAGACAGCAGATTTGTGTCATTAATCTAACGACACAAATCTGCTGTCTTTTAATTTTTTGACATAAAACCGTTGTCTTTGTATTTTACAAATTTAATGGGAAGAGCATAGGGGGTAAAATCAAGATATGACTCCACGAGTGTTGCCCGAAGAAACGAGAGACGATATTATTTACTTTCATTGATCGCAGAGATAACAGTTCAAGGCCATATTTATACATCATATGAAGAAGTTGCTTATTGAACAAATGGGGCATGTTAGTTGAAGAAGGAATGAGACTTCGTTTAATTTACCTGAGTAACCAAAACCACCACCGTCATTAAGCATAAGAATGTTGTCAATCGGAAAAAGCCCACAACATTTAGGTTGGGGCTCTTCTTGCTCCTATTAACTGACTTTGGCAGCTAGTTGGCGATTTTTGTGACTACTAATGAGGGATACCTATATGTTACATTGGCAGATGCAGTAATAACTCTAATACTTAGCCTATCGTTTGCGGATAATCGAAGTTGGATTGTTCTTCCTATCGTGTTTCTAGTTTCAACTTGCGATGGTTGCCCTCCTGGCCCGCCTGAAATTCGATTAAAGGATTCAAAAGTACTTTCAAGAACTGGGGTTGTGTCATTGATGAATAACCTGAACTGCACTTCGGTATTAAACGTTAAGTTAGAAGCATTAATTAGTCTAGCTGTTAAATCCATGCTTATCTCATATACCCCACCAGTCAGAACCTGAATATCAGTAAAAGGACCAGTACCAGGAGGAAAAGGAGTTGTTCCTAATAACGGACCAGGAGTTGTGAAAACAACCTTCTGCCCCAGAGCAGGGGGACTTACTGGAGTCACTGTGACAAAATTCCCAGACGGATCGTACAATGATCCATAAGCCAAAGCACCCCCTGGTCCTGGAGGTCCAGCTTCTCCCTGAGGTCCTGGAGGACCTGGAAGTCCTTGAAATCCTTGAGGTCCTTGAGGTCCTCGAGGACCTTGTTCACAATCCTTACATTTTTTATGATCTTTTTTATCTTTATGATCTTTTTTATTAAGGAAATCATCTTTTTTATTAAGAGAATCATCTTTTTTACACTTATAGGTCGTGTCAACAAATCTACGACCTTGAATTGGCTTTTCTATTTTACTCACCCTTTTCCTTTCTTCATTGTTCACTTTCCGAAAAGTCGAGCAATGAAGCTTTTTTCTGTTTTTCCGCTTCTCATTCTGCTTTAATAGTTTCTATTTCCTCTTTAGCAGAGGATATTTAAACTAAATTCTAGGAAATCAAAATTTATATGACAAAATTCCCAGAAGCTGTTTTCCCCAATGTGATTCTTTGCAATACTTGTACTTCTTTTTATAATACTGATACTTTTTATCGTGATCGGACATGTAAATCACTCCTTTCTACACCTATATATGCCGATATAAAAAAATGGTTTGGATTTTTAAGTTTGTTTTTTAATTCAGGCTTTATTTTTAGATGTTAATAAAAGTATAAGACCGGTTCTTGATGTTAGAATGTGTAACAACGTTAATACACGGGCAGAAAATCTAGGTACAGGAGTTTTACGGTCAGTTGTATTTGCTATGTTAAGCATGTAATCAATAACGTTCACAGGATTGGATGTAAGTTATCAACTATAGTACACCGATGTATTTTTTTTGATTATAAAAGATCGGTTCACTATAATGTTTTTACAGCTCAAAAAGAGTTTCTTTATAGTGAAATATCGGTAAGACAATGGGATGAAGGGGGGAGGCGTTCTTTTTTTCCCTTTCCTCGTAAAATCATTTGATATTCTAAATTAACTTGCCCCCATATTAAATCAACTAATTCTTGACGGCTCATTCCTGTTTTAGCAAGTAGCTTATACATTAATTCATTTCTATTTCTTTGGGGTCGCGGATCATGCTCAAAATATGTAAATAACTTTTGAAGCTCCCTGTAAGGTCATATATTTAGGTAAATTCTTATCACTTTAGGTGCGTGAATACCTGCTGTGAAGTCAGACTTCATGGAATTTTCTCTTAGACAATATTCACCAAATGATTTTAAGCACGAAATGCGTCTTTGTAGCGTTCTTGATCTTGAACAAACTGGATTCACACTGGACGACGTGAGCTTATTCTAATTCTAATGATCGGTTATAAGCAGTTAAAAACTCACCGTAGCTTAAAATCGAATGCATAATCTAAGTACATGAGTTAATCATCCGAAGCTTGAAGGTAATTCATTATTATCAGACCTTCTGGGAATTATTCAATCAAAGCCAAGAGAATTATGTTTGAAACCATTAATGGAAACCAGCAAACTTATAGGAAGAAAGCCAGAAAGTTATAGGAAGCAGCGCTGAATATTAGAGTCGACTTGAGCCAAGTTAGGGGGCAATCATGAATCATATGAGAACTTGGGGATGAGACCACTGAATACTAATATTTTTGTATCTAGTTTACATAATATATATTATAGGAAGTTATATTTTTATTGTTAATTTTATCTCATATCTTAAGAATACTTAACTTAGTGAGACGAGATGCGAATTTTTAAAATTTATCCACTGATATTAATTATTATTGTTTTTTTCTAATTACTCATTATTAATAAAAACTTTTAGTAAATATTGTTCAATTTGCATTGGGATTTAATAATTAGTTAAGTCTCATATTTAATTAAATTTCTCATTTTCACGCGTAATTTATCTGTTAATTAATAAGATTTTTCGTTTTTGGCTATTTTGTTATGTTACGCTTAATCACTTTATCATTTTAGTTCACTTAACCTAGTCATTTGACTTTAGGGATCTCAAATCATGTTGTTATATTAATTCTATTCTATATACGGTGGACCTTCACTTTCTTCCTTATTCCGTCCATTCATTACGGAAATAATCCTTGTCTATTTGGGATTCCGTTGTCATCAGAAATCATTGCATCATAACTACTCCTATCTGAACCAATTCTAAATTTCCGATACAAAGAATTCGGATACATGAAGTAATAAACGCTGCCCCCCTTCTACCACAAACGCCGCTCTTCTTAGTGCCACACTAATCTTTTTATTCATGTTGCCCATTAAAAATTCTATTGTCATCAAAAGCATTATGCTTAACGGACTTGATTACCGATTTTGTTATTCTGAAATATAAAAAACAAGGCAATATGAGAAAAATTACGGGTTAACACTTCTGAAAAATTATATTGATATATTTAAAACCATGGTAACTCCAAGGGTTTTAAACTTAAAATTTCCGCTTTTTCTTCCTAAAAATGAAATTAGACTCCTCTCTATTTAGCAGCATAATCTCTCTTTTACCTTATAACTGCCTATAACATGAATAACCATAATTAAGGCTGCGATTTTAAGGAACAGCTTTCATAAATGCAACAACATGCAGTGAATCAATGTGAACTGCCAACGTTTATAAAAAAACTTTCAAACCGAATTTGTATAAAAATATGACTACCTTCAGCAATCAGTTCTTTCGTATCATGAATGCACTTCATTTATATGTAAATCGTAAAAGTCGATTTTTACATAAATGAATTAAAAGTTTTAGAAATCAAGGCAGATTATAAGTTAATGCGAAATGACAACATATTTTAATAAAACTGAATAATCATGTTATGTAAACTCATTTTCCTTCAACATGCCTAATAGATGAAAAAGGAACACGAAATAGCACTTGATCTCATGTTCCTGATACATTATTCACGTTGGAATGGATTCGATACGGCTCTGGATGAATTCGAACGAGGTTTTTGCTTCTTGTACGATTTGTTTTATTAGTTCATTGACGGTCAATATTTCTTTTATCAGTCCTACGGATTGACCGCATGACCAGATTCCTCCGTCTAAATTTCCTTCAAAGTATACTTTCTTGCTTCGTTGTCCCGTAATGAGTGGGATCAATTCCTCTATAGTGGCACCTTCATTTTCAAGTTTGTCCACTTCTTGACTGACCGCATTTAATGCTACACGTGACGGACTGCCTATACTCCGTTGAATGACAACCGTGTCCATTTCATTTGCGGATACCATCCACTGCTTCACGTTATCATGGATCGGTGCTTCTTGCGTTGCCATAAAGCGAGTTCCCATGACGATGCCTTCAGCACCAAGTGACAAGGCACTAATCAGCCCTCGTCCATCCGAAAATCCTCCGCCTGCAATTACTGGGATTGTAACGGACTCAACGGCTCTAGGGAGCATGACAAGCGTTCCTACATCCCCCATGCCTGGATGTCCGCCTGTTTCATTCCCTACAATGATAATGGCATCGACCCCTAATTTCTCTGCCGACATTGCGTTTTTGACGTTTGCTACCTTATGTATCACGGTAAAGCCGTGCTCTTTAAGTTTGGGCATTAAACTTTCTGGGCTTCGGCCACTCGTTTCAACAATTCTTACATCTTCGTCAATTAAAATATCGATGAACTCATCATTCGGGGTTGCCGTTTGACTTGGAAACAGGTTCAGGTTGACTGCAAACGGCTTCTTGGTCAAAGTTTTCACCTTGCGTATTTCATCACGGAGACCTTCTGGTGTCACCTGTGTTTTCGAAGTTATGATGCCTAGTCCCCCCGCTTCTGAAACGGCTGCTGCCAGAGGGGCTCGGCCAACTTGAAACATCCCTCCGCAAATAATCGGATATTCAATCCTCAATAATTCGGTAATTCTTGTTTTCATTTGCCATACCCCTTTCATTTTCCGTGGATTTCTATCAATCTACTCTTCTTACATAATGTTTTCAAGCCATGTCTATATACCAAACTTATGGAGCCGCTTGTAAAATGTACTTCTTGGTATATCCATCAACTTTGCTGCAGCCGTTACATTTCCTCTTGATTTTTGTAATGCCTCTATCATTAAATCCCTTTGAATTTTTTCACGGATCGTCAGTTCTTTTCCCTTTATGCCTTTATTACCAGGTTCCTCCCATGAAGGGAAATCATCATGCCGGGTAACGGGATGTGAATGCATGGAGTTCAACACTTTAACATAATCAAGAGGTCCTTCTGCAAGTAAGATGGTCAATCGCTGAAGTACATTCTGCAATTCTCTAATGTTGCCTGGCCAATTGTAATCCTTTAAACGATCCAATAATTCTTCCGTTAATGGAATATTCCAATTATTCTTCGAACACAAGTAGTTGACTAGATAAGGAATGTCTTCAATCCTTTCCCTTAAGGGAGGTACATGAATGGGGTAAACGTTCAAACGATAGTATAAATCCTTCCGAAAGGATCCTTCATTGACGAGCTCTTCTAGATTACGGTGTGTTGCAGTGATAATGCGAACATCCAATGAATTGCTTTTTGTGCCCCCGATTGGAACGATTTTTCTTTCCTGAAGTACACGCAGTAAGGCAACTTGCATCGCTGGAGGGATTTCACCGATTTCATCGAGAAAAATGGTCCCTCCATTTGCCTGCTCGAACTTCCCTTTGTGCCCTTGCCGTTTAGCCCCTGTAAAAGCACCATCGACATACCCGAATAATTCACTCTCCATTAAATCTTTAGGTATGGCTCCGCAATTGATCGTGACGAACGGTCCTTTTTTACGGAATCCATTTTCATGAATGGCCATGGCAATAAGCTCTTTCCCGACCCCCGTTTCACCAGATATATAAACATTGGCTTCTGTCGGTGCAACAAGCTTCACTTTTTGTAATGTGTTATGAAAGGATTCGCTAATCCCTCTTTCCCCTTTGAAGTCAAACCTTTCTGCAGGCATGGAAGCAGGGAAAAGCCTATTGGTTTCATGACCGTGATTCTCTGATAAGAATAAACACTTACCTGAAATCCTATTATCATTTTTGGATAAAAGCGGATTTTCCTTTACGATTCGATATCCATGATTTAATAGATCGGCCAATGCCATACCAATGGATTGAGGAATTTTTTTGCGAATCTGTTTACTGGCGGAGATTATCATTTCTTTATGATTACAGACGATAAAAGGTAAATCCGGATAAGTCTCTGCAAGTTCTATCGAGTGCTGGATCAGTGCCAGCTCCTTCTTATAGGAACGCACTCCCATTTCCTGTTCGATCGTATACGCCAAATTGGCTACCATACCCAGCATGGAGGGATGGAAATAATCTACTGGACATGATATATCCAAAACTCCCAATATCTTACCGTCTTCATTTAAAATGGGCATGGCAGAGCAACTCCATTTGTGTGAGGCAATTGAATAGTGCTCGGTACCTTGGATCATTACGGCTTCACCTGTTTTCAACGCTGTTCCAATTGCGTTCGTTCCGACCTCACCCTCCGTCCAGCATACGCCCTCCACAAAATTTATTTTGCCTGCCTCCTCGAGGATTTTCTCGTTTCCGGAAAGTGAAAGGACATATCCATCCGGATCGACCAATAAAGCCATCATTCCTGATTCTTTTATCGATTGATTCATCCTAGTTAATTGGGGTGTTGCCACTTCTAACAGGAAGGAGTTTTTTTCTCTTTGTATGTCCAATAATTCATTCGTCAAAATGTGTTGGCCTTTATTAAGGTATGGGTTGACTTGTTCTTTTTTGCAACGATGCCAGGATTCCATTATTCGCTTGTTCAGACGATTCGAATCGAGAACCCCTTCACTGACAAAGCGTTCCCATGTGCGTAGATAACAACTAGTGGATAGCATAAAATCCTCCTCTAATCATTTGGTTTAAACCTTCATTTGACCAGTCAATCTAGAGGAAAAATACCCTGGAGTATAAAATAGGATGTTAATCGAGGTCCATTTAATTATAGTAGATTATGTATCCGCTTACAATATATAGATTTAGTTTACACAAAAAGCATCATGTGATCATTCACACGATGCTTCTCCATCTAACAATATAATGCGTTAGTTTTATGAAAATATAACCCCGCCATCAATCATGATGGATTGTCCTGTCATATAATCCGAATCCGGCGAAGCGAGGTAGGAAACGAATTTCGCAACATCTTCCGGCGTTTCGGAGCGTCCTAAGGTTATGGAATCTGTAAACTTTTTAAATGTTTCACCTTTCGCAAGATTCATATATTGACCCATTTTTTCATCGATTAAATCCCACATTTGAGTGCCGACAATTCCTGGACAGTATGCATTCACCGTAATGCCAAACTGGGCTAATTCCTGTGCAGCTGCTTGTGTAATGCCTCTTACGGCAAATTTAGTTGCCGAGTATGTACCTAGTAAACTAAAGCCTTTGTAACTGGCGATGCTGGCAGCACTTATAATTTTCCCGCCTTCTTGCTTTTTCATTTGTTCAGCAGCGGCTTGCAGGCAAAAGAGGACTCCATTTACATTTATATTGAAAATCTGTTCCAGATCCTCTTGAGTTACCTCCAATAGCGGCTTTATTTGGGCAATTCCCGCATTTGAAACCATCACGTCCAATTGTCCAAAACGTTCAACCGTTTGATTCACCATATCGAATACTTCCTGTCTATTGCTTACATCCGCTTTAACGGCAAAGCTTTCACGCCCAATTTCCCTGATCTCATTCACGACCGATTCAGCCGTATCCAAATTGACATCGTTAATGACCACATTCAATCCATCTTGAGCTAACCTTAATGCAATGGCACGTCCGATACCTCGTCCCGCACCAGTGACTATCGCCGTCCGTTGACTGCTAACCATACAAAAACCCCCTTTTTGTTTTTTTTATGAATGCACAGCTTGACCTACAACGTTCAAAAGTGCTTCATGTATGGATTCCGACAAGGTTGGATGTGCCGCTACAAAATCTCCCATCATATCTGCGGTTATCTCTGCATGCAGCATGACTGTACCTTGACCAATCAATTCTGTCGCATGTTGACCAACAATGGTAAAACCTAGAATTTCATTATATTGTGGGTTCACTAGGACTTTGACCTTTCCTGCCGGTTTATCGGAAAGGATCGCTTTCCCATTTGCAGAAAATGCGAATTCACCAACATTAATTTCCCTATATTTTTTACGCGCTTCTTTTTCAGTCAAGCCTACACTTGCAATCTCCGGGGAGGTATAAATGCAGCGAGGGATTGCACGGTAATTCACTTGTGCAAATTGACCACAGGCATTTAGAGCCGCAACTCGCCCTTCATGAAAAGCAACATGGGCAAGTTGAATACCTCCGATCACATCACCACAGGCATAAATCGAGGGATTGCTTGTTTGCATTCGATCATCCACCGAGATGCCAAGTCGGGAAAAATCAATATCATTTCCCTCTAAGCCCATTTCATTCACTCTTGGTTTTCTACCTATTGATATGAGTACGTAATCTGCATGAAATTCTTCCAATTCGCCATCGCTTTTCTCTAAAAATACTGTCTTACTGGCTGCATTGATGTTTTTGACAGATGTGGATGTATGGACCGTTACACCTTGGTTTTTCAATTCTCCATGCAGGATGCTCGAAATATCATCATCTTCCCCCGGAAGCAGCTTTGGCCCCATTTCAATAACGGTTACCTTGGTACCCATCCTGCTATAAATACTGGCAAACTCACATCCGATGACGCCGCCTCCGACAATTAGCAGCGAATCGGGGATGGCAGGAAGTGACATGGCATGGCCGCTGTGGATGATCCATTCACCATCAAACGGCGCAAAAGGTAAGGGAATCGGTTCGGACCCCGTTGAAATGATGATCTTACTTGCTTCAATCTCTTCATTTTTATTTCCGTTCTCGATCCGCAGCCGATGGCTTGTCAGGATAGACGCCCTTCCCTGAATGACTTTTATTTTATTCTTATTCATTAAATATCGAATACCGTTCACTAGTTTAGATATGACATCTTTCTTCCGTTCCTGTACGGTTTCCCAATCGACTTTAATCGGATTGGGCAGGCGAATTCCCATATACCCGGCATTTTTCACCAAGTCATACGTATCGGCAGTTTTCAATAAGGATTTCGTCGGCATGCAGCCTTCGTTTAAACAGGTGCCCCCCAACGGCCCATCGACTATCAATATGACTTCCTTATCCTGCTGGGCAGCAGTGATTGCCGCTACATACCCAGCAGGACCGCCGCCTATAATAGCTATACGATTCAAGAGCTTTCCCTCCTTTTCTATAAAATCACGGTGAACGGCTCTTCTAAATATCGTTTTAGTATTTGTAAAAAGGCGGCAGCGGGTGCCCCGTCGAGTACACGGTGATCAAAAGTTAAACTGAGTGGCAAGATCGTTCTTCTCTCCAATTTCTCGCCAATATAGAGCGGGGCATAGTATGCAGAGCCAATTCCCAGTATCCCCGTTTCAGGTGTATTGAGAATCGGTGTAAAATGCTCAACGCCATATGCCCCAAGGTTACTGATGGTAAAAGTGGACCCTTGCATGTCTTCAATAGGCAATTGACCGTCACGTGCACACCGGGCCAATTCTTTACACTTATTCGATAACTGCCTTAGGGTACAATTTTCGGCATTTCTTATGACAGGAACAACGAGACCATTCTCCAAAGCCACCGCAATTCCAAGGTGGATATGCTCATTCAAAATGATATTATCTTCAATATAAGCACTATTCATTTTAGGATGATCTTTAAGTGAAAGCACGATAGCCTTGGCAACAAAGTCCGTTATGGTCAATTTAGTTGATTGATTTTTTTGTAGGGCTTCAGAGGCTTGTTTTTGCAAAATGACTAAATCGGTGACGTCAACTTTCATCGTTAGAGTTAATTGGGCACTGCTTTGCAAGCTCTCTTTCATACGTTTGGCAATGATTTTCCTCATTCCGGTAACAGGGATCTGCTGCCGGCTCTCCAAAGTAGGTTGGGGAGAAACTATTCTTTCTTCTGTATTTACCGACATGGAATCCCTCTTATCGATTACTTTCTGTACATCTTCTTTAGTGATTCTTCCTCCTGGCCCGGTGCCTTGAATCTTCTCAATGTCAAGATTCGCTGCCTGGGCCATTTTTCGTGCAACAGGGGTGATCATCAAACGATCTCCCATTGGCAAAATCGGTGACTCTATTGTTTTCGGCTTTTCTTGTTCAGCAATTATCGACTGGGTTTGTTCAGCAACATGATCATTTATCACTATTTCTTCATTCGGATTTCCGATGTGACAGATTACGGTTCCTGGAGGTACTCCTTGTCCTTCTTGAACAGCTATATTCAGAATCGTACCTTCCGCCGGAGATTCAATATCCATTTCGATTTTTTCTGAATTGATGCTGGCTATTGCTTCACCCTTTTCTACCGGATCCCCAACAGCCTTACTCCACAACGAAACAGTTCCTTCTTTCATTGCCATGCCTAATTTCGGCATTACTACTTCGACCGCCATATCTTTTTTCTCCCTTCAGATTGGTTTCTGTGTCCATCATTGGTTTTGTTGCTCCAACTTTTGCCGTTCTATCCCGAAAAAGCTGGAGCATGCATCATATTGATTTATTTACACCCCAAGGATGGTATTTTCTCCTAATAATTCTGAAACCACTTGTATCACTTTTTCTGATGTCGGAAGGTAAATATCTTCTAGCGGTGGAGAAAAAGGTACAGGTGTATGTGGTGCCGTAATCCTCTTGATTGGCGCATCGAGCGTGTCAAATCCCTTATCCGCCACCAGAGCGGCAATATCCGTTGCGATGCTGCATCTTGGATTCGCTTCATCGATGACGATCAAACGATTTGTTTTTGCCACAGAGTTGAGAATCGATTCTTCATCCAGTGGTGACAAGCTCCGCGGGTCGACAATCTCAACTTCAATGCCTTTAGCAGCAAGTTTTTCAGCGGCCTCCATGGCGGTGTGAACTTGTTTACCGATGGCAACGACCGTCAAATCCGAGCCTTTCCTTTTAATTTCAGCTTTGCCGATTGGGATTGTATAGTAGCCTTCCGGAACCTCCCCGACCATATTGTATAGCGTTTTATCTTCAAAAAAGATGACGGGATCATTATCTTCTATGGCTGAAAGTAAGAGCCCTTTTGCGTCATAGGGGGACGAGGGAATAACGACCTTCAATCCAGGTATGCTAGTGAACAAGGCATAAAGGCTTTGTGAATGCTGTGCTGCAGCCCTGAATCCTGCACCGTGCATCGTACGGATTGTGACGGGAACCTGAGCTTTTCCTCCAAACATATAGCGGAACTTCGCGCCTTGATTCAATACTTCATCCAAACAGCTGCCAATGAAATCGTTGAACATTAGCTCGGCAATCGGTCGTAAGCCTGTCGAAGCGGCTGCCATGGCAGCTCCCATATAACCGGCTTCCGCAATGGGCGTATCAAGGATTCTATCGCGGCCAAACTCTTGAACCAATCCTTTTGTGACACCTAAAACACCACCCCATGCTTCGTCATCCTGCAAATGATCAACCTCTGCGCCTCCGGCTACATCTTCTCCCATAAGGATGACATTTTCATCTTTTCTCATTGCCATGGCCATCGCTTCATTTATTGCCTGTGACATACTGATTTTTCTACTCATCTCAATTCCTCCTTTTCATTTAATAGGATACATAAACATCTTTTAATAAATCGGAAGCCTCTGGATATGGGCTATCTTCACTGAACTTGACTGCTTGTTTAATAGATTCCTCAACGGTAATCTCAAGAGAAATCAGTTCTTTTTCCGCCAGCAGATTCTGTTTGAGTAAGTAATTCCTAAACAGGGCAATCGCATCTTTCTCTTGTTTATGCTCCTTTTTGTCTTGTTCTTTTTTATATTTCTGTGCATCTCCCTCGAAGTGTCCATAATTACGATAAGTAACGCATTCGATCAATGATGGACCTTCTCCCCTGCGAGCCCTCTGAACGGCTTCTTCAGCAGCCTTATACACAGCCAAAACATCTTTCCCATCCACTCGGACACCCGGGATATTGTAGCTAATCGCCCGATCGGCTATCGTTTTACAGCTAGAGGCATAATTGAATGGCGTGGCCTCACCATACCCATTATTTTCTGCGATGAAAATTACGGGTAGCTTCCATATTGCCGCCAGATTTATCCCTTCATGGAATGTCCCGTGATTATTGGCACCATCACCAAAAAAACAAACACTAACATGATCGGTCTTTTTATATTTCGCAGTTAATGCTGCACCGCATGCAAGTGGAAAGCCTCCACCAACTATCCCGTTTGCACCTAACATCCCCTTATCCAAATCGGCAATATGCATGGAACCGCCTTTTCCCTTGCAAAGCCCTGTCACTTTCCCATAGATTTCAGCCATCATCCCGTTAAGGTCACATTCTTTTGCAATACAGTGGCCATGCCCCCTGTGAGTGCTTGTAATGCTGTCCTTTTCGGAAAGGTGCGCACATACTCCTACAGCTACCGCTTCTTCCCCAGCATATAAATGGACAAAGCCTGGTAAAATCCCTTTTGCAAAAGATTCATGAACTTGGTCTTCGAATTTCCTGATCTCCAGCATTTTTTTGTACATCCAATAAGCCTTTTCCTGTGATAGCTTGATTTCATTCGATTGAACCGTTTCCATTTTTCAGCCCCCAATCAATAATAATGAGTCCATCTTTATATTGATATTGCAAATGCCGTGCCAAGTTGGGAGGACGATAAAATGAAGGTTTTATCTAATTTCAGTCGAAACAAAACGAGACAAAATGAGATTGTTGTCTCGTTTTGTCTCGTTTTTAAAATTTTTTATCCCAATACACGTATCCATGAAATGAAAGATTTATCACCTTCAGAAACAAAAAAAGACGGAGCTTTATTGCTCCGTCTTGATGCTAGAATATTTTTTTCTCATTCAACTCGAGAGCTAATTCTTTAAAGAACTGTAGCGATTCTGGATTTCCCATGGAGTCTGCATTCACTACCTTATCAAACTCAAACCCTAATAACAATTTACGAATGGGGACTTCCATTTTCTTTCCGTTCAATGTTTTTGGAATTTGTTCAATGACATGGATTTGGTCAGGAATAAAGCGGGGGGACACATGCCCTCGGATTTGTTCCTTGATTTTTGCCGTCAATGCTGTATCCAGGGTTTTATCGGGTTTAAGGACAACGAACAGCAGCAGTGAGGAACCCCTGCCAAGCACTTCCCTATCAATGACAAGGCTTTCCATAACCTCGTCTATCGCTTCGACGACCCGGTAGATATCGCTGGTTCCCATCCGTACACCAGAACGGTTGATGGTCGAGTCGGACCGTCCATAAATGATGCAGCTGCCCTTATCATCGATTTTTATCCAATCACCATGTTTCCATATGCCGGGATATGTATCGAAATAACTCTCGTAGTATCTTGCCCCGTCTTGATCATTCCAGAAGTATAGCGGCATGGACGGCATTGGTTTGGTTATGACCAATTCACCGACTTCATTAATCAATGTTTGACCATGCTCATCAAAGGCTTCCGCACAAACTCCTAAAGCCCTTCCTTGTATTTCACCGATTCTCACGGGCAATGTTGGGACACCGCCAACAAAACCGGCACAAACATCGGTTCCGCCACTGGATGAACTGAGCCAGATATCCTTCTTGACATTCTCATACACCCATTTATAACCGTCGCCAGACAATGGTGCTCCAGTAGAAAAAAGAGCCTTCAATTTGGATAAATCATATTTTCCCATTGGTTTGTTTCCTAACTTCATGGAATTGGTAAGGAAAGGTGCACTGGTTCCAAAGAAAGTCATGCCTGTATCTTCCGCCAATTCCCAAAGGACATCCATATTCGGAAAAGAAGGACTGCCGTCATAAATGACGATGGTCCCTGCATTTAGCAAACCTCCCATAAGGAGATTCCACATCATCCAGCCGGTCGTCGTAAACCAGAACACAGTATCCTCGGAAGTCATGCCTTGATGGATTCTTGTTGACTTAAAATGCTCCAATAATATCCCGCCATGCCCCTGTACAATTGGTTTTGGCATCCCGGTTGTACCTGATGAATAAAGAATCCACAGCGGATGATCGAACGGAACGCTTTCAAAAGATAATTCTGCCTTTTCTTTTAACAGGTCATCCCAAGGAATCACATCTTCCAGATTCACTTCCAAAATCTTCTTTTCTATGTAAGGAACCAACACGGTATGCTTGACGGTGATCAATTCCTGGATAAGCTGTGTGACGATTGATGTTTTATCATATACTTTTCCGTTGTACTGATACCCATCAACCGCGAGTAATACAACCGGTTCAACCTGTTTGAAACGATCTATGACACTTCTTGCCCCAAAGTCAGGTGAACAACTGGACCAGATGGCACCTATGCTTGCTGTTGCCAAGAAAGCTATGACCGCTTCAGGAATATTCGGCATATAGGCAACAACACGGTCACCGGGTTTCACACCGAGTTTCCTTAATGAATGGGCGACAGAAGCTACTTTTTCTTTCAGTTCTTTCCAGGTAACCTCTTGCTGCCTAATATGTTCGGAGCGAAAAAAAATCGCCGTTTTCTCTTCTTGATCATTCAATAATGAATTCTCAGCATAATTGAGCCTTGCCCCCTCGAACCATTTCGCACCTGGCATGGATTGCTCCGCGAAAACCCTGTCATATTTCCTTGTTGCTTTTACATCACAATAATCCCAAATTGAAGCCCAAAATTCCTCCAGTTCATCTACCGACCATTTCCATAATTCTTGATAACCATGAAATGTTAAACCTTTCCTTTCTTTTAACCATTTCACATATTGAGTCAATACCGTTTGCTCGATTTGTTCCTTTGTCGGTTCCCAAATGATTTGTCCATCTGTAAGCGATTTCATTTCGTCATCTCCCTTAGGTATCAAATGCGTTATTGAATCATTTCATAATATTGGTAGTTTACTTAAATTGTAATCTATGAGTTTAAAACAGTCAATTTACACTAAACTTACATAAGCTCGTTTCTATGTATTGGCAGGTTAATAGAGAAACATGTCCCTTTCCCTTGAACACTTGATACATGTACCGTTCCATCCATGCTTTTGATAACGCTATATGAAACCATCATGCCTAATCCCGTCCCTTTATTTTTTGTCGTGAAGTAAGGCTCACCTAAACGGTATATTTGTTCCTGTGTCATCCCGATTCCCTGATCTTGAATCTTAATTTGGATGGTGGTGGCAGCATGAATTAGATGGATGTATATTTGACCATCATGTTCCATCGATTCTATGCCATTCTTTATGATATTGAACAAGCACTGCTGGAATTTCTTCCTTTCGCCCATGACATAATAAGCCCCATCTTCGATTAGGGATAGCTTCAATTCTGTTCGATTATTGTTAGCCAATGGTTTTATGCTGTTCACGACATGCTGAATTTCCTCTGATACCCTTAATCGCTCTGTGTTATCAGGGCTTATGGCAGCAAAAGTCAAATAATCATTAATGACATCCGTGGCCCGATCTAATTCATTCAGTGCAATATTTGCATATTTGACCTTTGTATGGGAAGAAACGTCTTCGCTTAACATTTGAATATAGCCCCTGGTAACTGTAAGGGGATTTCTGACTTCATGAGATATGCTTGCAGCCAGATGACTAACGACCTGCAATTTTTCCGCTTTCACTAATTTTTCAAGAACCTGAAAGTTTGTGAGGATGACTTCCCATAATAAGATCACAACAACGATTCCTATGACATGAATCGAGAAGTATTGTTTCCATAAACTGATGCCGATCGTAAGTTCAAATACTACAGTTGAAATAAGCTGTGTGAGAATATGAACAATGAATATTAAAGATATACCAATGCAGATTTTTTTACTGACAGACATTTTTAGATAGTATTTAGATATAAAAAACAAGGAAACTC
The DNA here is from genome assembly GCF_050279365.1 of Peribacillus sp. NPDC094092. Lineage (NCBI taxonomy): Bacteria > Bacillati > Bacillota > Bacilli > Caryophanales > Bacillaceae > Peribacillus > Peribacillus sp. NPDC094092. The sequence goes on from NZ_JBNNUC010000001.1 coordinate 66,766, forward strand.
CCATTAGTGGAAATGTGATGCATGATATATAGAATCCATTATCCCCCCCTGATAAAGAGCGAATAAAAAGAGTGATGACGATCAATATGATTCCTAACCGGTAGCCTCCATATAATCCGCCTAAAAGAAAAGGGATCCATCTGAGGTCCCAAACAAAATCCTCTTCTATAACAACGGGAAATAACATGCATAGAACAAGTGAAAGAATAGGGAAAATCGATAGGAAGGATCCTTTTAAAGCATCTAAACGGTATACGTACTTCACTAGATAGCTCATTTGCAATAAAAAGATTGGAAAAAGGATAATTAAAAAGTTAATCAGTAAATCTTTTGTTATAAGATTCATTTTCACACCGAACTTTCGATATTTTTCGAAGATTTAGACAGATATATCAATCATAACAAGTTAGAGAATGATAAGCTAGTGAAATTTCCATGCGGGAACTTAAAAGGTTCCTCTACCGACATCCAGGAAAGAATTTGAGGTGATGTGATGTTATAAAAAATACCCGTTCGTAAAAGTGTACGTTTACGAACGGGTATTTTCTTCCCATAAATAATACTGTTGAATATTTAATTTCTCTATGAGCAAGTCTAGTTAGAATTCTTGTAGTTCCTAATTTATTTTATTTAGCTTTCTAATAAATATTTTCTAATCCTTCTGACAAAGACGCTTGTGCCATTTCCGAAATTTCCAGTTTTTCCGAGAGGACAATTTTCAATTTTGCATTAATGGGAAGAAGAAAACCCTATTGATTGAAATATGGACTGATCGATAAAAATGATCAGTCCAAAATTTTTCTTATTCGAAAAACGCCTGTACAGAAACCCTTTTTAGATATAGAAGTAAGATGTTACAGTTCATTCACTCTCATTGTTCTTGAATGTTTTCCCATCATGGTAATAAAGTTCAGAGCCTAAATGAACAGTGTCATTTTCTTTCAATTGACGAATAAGTTCTTCACTTTTTGTTTTATTCAGTTCTTTATACCAGGTTCCTTGTGGATATAGAACAGCGATCGGACCATGCTTGCATTGGCCGTTGCATAATGTTTTTGTTGTGTGAATCTCCTTTTGCAGCTCTAAGTTTTTCAATTCTCCCCTAATGGTCTCCGTTACTTCTTCTGCTCCATTTTTCGTGCATGTTTTCCCGTTACAAATTAATAGATGTTTGCTAACCCCATCTAAGTTCATAAAAATTCCCCTTTTTCGTTTTTATTTGACCTCTATAACAAATGGATAGCTATTGACTTTGCCATCAAATTTAAATTCTCCCCACACTTTGTAGATCCCAGCTTTATCAAATTTTGTTTCAAATAGTGTCTTTTCTTCTGATGTAGGGTGCACATGAACAAATTTTTTACCCTTATCGTCCAAAATAACAACATGGCCTAGAGCACCCAGATAGGGCTCTGGAGTAATCCCTTTCGTATCAAAACTTAACGTCACAGCTTTGTTTATTCCTAGCTCTGTAGTGGTTAATTCAACTGTTTTTTGATTGATTGTTTTTGTCAAGTTTGTATCAACCTTAAGTGGATTTTCCTTATGTTCACTATGACTTTTCCCTACCTGCAGCCCCACCGGACTAACCTGATAGGCAAGGTTTTTGGGTTTAATATCAACAAATGCTTTATAAGAGTTTTCAGGTAGGTCGAAATTCAGAGTATAAACGCCATTTCCTTTTTCCTCAGGATGTAAATGATAATAGTCTTCTAAGTCGGCACTTACAATAATTAAATGCATAATCTTTTCATGTGATATTTCTAAATTAGGTGAATTTTGTTTTTTATCCTTCACATCAATGGTAATTATACCTTTTTCATATTTTACGTTAGTGACCACTTCACTTTCTGAATGAGCTACATGATCTGAATGCTTATCATCACTTTTTTTGCTCGTATGATTACCGTTATGTGCTTTCTCATTATTAGATTCTTTTTCTTCGATACCATTTGTTTTTGCCGCATGGGCATCCAAGTGATCGTTATTACTGTTCAAGCTTGCATATATGAAATAACCGCCAATTACTAATCCAAGATACACAATGGCTGAAATAGCCCAAGTCAACATGTTTTTTTGTTTCATGAAAAAACCCTCTCTATTAAATTGATAGATTAACCTTTTAACTTAATCCTTTGTAATCTGAGTGCGTTTAAAACAACTGAAACTGAACTAAATGCCATGGCTACTCCTGCCAGCCATGGTGCCAGAAAGCCTAGTGCTGCAATTGGAACTCCTATAGCATTATAAGCAAAGGCCCAAAATAAATTTTGCTTGATATTTCGAATCGTCATTTTACTCATAAAGATGGCATCGGCAATACTATTTAAGTCTCCTCTAATTAAGGTAATATCAGCAGCCTCCATTGCAACATCCGTACCAGTACCGATTGCCATGCCAATATCTGCAGTAGCTAACGCTGGAGCATCGTTAATTCCATCACCGACCATCGCCACTATCTTTCCAGCTTTTTGAAGCTTTTTAACTTCCTCTGCCTTTCCTTCTGGCAGAACTTCTGCTATAACATGGTCAATCCCGACTTCATTTGCAATCGCTTGAGCTGTCTGCTTGTTATCCCCTGTAATCATAACGACGTCAAGACCCATATTTTTTAGCCTTTCAATCGCTTTTTGAGATGTATTCTTAATTGTATCTGCAACTGCAATCACTCCGGCAAATTGATAATCAATTGCAACTAGCATTGCAGTCTTACCTTGCTTTTCTAAGTTTTCCATCTTAGGTAATATGTTTCCAACATCAATGTTGTTTTTCTCCATAAGTCGGCGCGTTCCGATAAGTAAGGATTTGGTGTCAACTTTAGACTCGATTCCAAAGCCAGGAATGGCTTCGAAGTGTTCTGAGCTGCCTAGTTCAATACCTTTTTCTTTAATCCCCTCAACAATCGCCTCAGCTAATGGATGTTCAGAATTCCTTTCTGCAGCACCGACTAACCTTAAAAATTCCTTTTCTTCAAACCCATTTGAGAGAATAACATCTGTAAGTGTTGGTTTTCCATTTGTTACAGTTCCCGTTTTATCAAGAATCACTGTATTCACCCGATGAGTTGTTTCAAGATGCTCCCCGCCTTTAAACAAAATCCCATATTCAGCTGCGCGACCTGACCCTGCCATAATGGACGTCGGAGTAGCTAGGCCTAGAGCACATGGACAGGCGATGACTAATACGGCAATTAACTTTTCAAGAGCTACTGCAAACTCTCCCGGACTTACAGCAAAGTACCACAAAAGACACGTAATAATTGCTATCCCCACTACAATAGGGACAAATATTCCTGAGATGACATCGGCTAAGCGTTGAATAGGCGCTTTTGATCCTTGTGCTTCTTCGACTACTTTGATAATTTGAGCTAAGGCGGTATCCTTTCCTACCTTTGTTGCCTTGACCTTCAGAAACCCGTTTTTGTTAATGGTTGAGCCAATTGCTAAATCTCCTACTGTTTTATCAACAGGAATACTTTCCCCTGTAATCATTGACTCATCTAGGGCAGATCTCCCTTCAAATATTTCTCCGTCTACAGGTACCTTTTCACCTGGTTTAACATAAACGATATCTCCAGCTATTACCTCTTCGATAGGTAAATTCATTTCTTGACCGTCTCTTAAAACTGTGGCTGTTTTGGCTTGCAAACCCATAAGCTTTTTAATGGCTTCCGATGAACGTCCCTTTGCTTTTGCTTCAAATAACTTACCTAATATAATGAGAGTAATTAACACTGCACTTGTTTCAAAATATAATTCAACCATGTGCGCATCGGATCCTATTGACAAAATGCTTAAGTAAACACTATAGAAATAAGCTGCAGAGGTTCCAAGTGCAACTAAAACATCCATGTTTGCACTTTTATTCCTTAATGCTTTAAAGGCGCCTACATAAAACTGACCTCCAACTAAGAATTGAACAGGAGTAGCAAGGGCGAGTTGGACCCATGGATTCATGAACATCTCTGGTAGCCAAATAAATGATGTAAATTCAAAATGACTGACCATCGCCCAAAGTAAAGGGATGGACAAAATAGAAGAGAAAATGAATTTCCCTGTTTGTTTCTCAATTTCTTTCTGTCTATGATCAACCTTTTCGCCTGTAGTTTCTTGCTTTTGTTCTAAATGATAACCCAATTTCTTAATAGCATCCTTCATATCTGTGACCGAAACTTCGTCAGAATTATATTCTACAAGGGCTGATTCTAAGGCGAAGTTTACAGTTGCATTTTGTACTCCATCTACCTTGTTTAAACGTTTTTCAATCCTGTTAGCACATGCAGCGCATGTCATACCAGATATATCAAATTCCGCTTTTTCACTAACCACTTTATACCCTAAGGATTCAACTTTATCTTTAAGTTGGTTAACACTTGATTTGGATGGATCAAACGTTACTTTTGATTTTTCTAACGCAAAATTTACGCTTGCATCCTCTACTCCATCTATTTTTTTAAGACCTTTTTCTATTCTAACTGCACATGCAGCACACGTCATGCCAGCTATTTGAAGTGTTGTTTCTTTTTTATCGCTCATAACCTTACACTCCTATCACCACATACTATAGTGGGGTATATTTTTTTTGGAAGAAAACGTGCCGGGACGAGACAGCACGTTTTTTCAATTCCTTAGTGACAAATTTGATCTTTAGGTAATTTACTCAGCTCTACATCATAACCTTGGCCCTCTATAATGTCAGTAATTCCCTTTAAAGAAACTACTTTCGAATCAAATGATACATCTACTTTTTCTGCATTTAAGTGAACCTTTACAAAATAAACTCCCTTCATTTTTCCTACGTTCCCTTCAATTGAATGAATACAATGCCCACATGACATTCCTTTCACTGCTAATCTTACATTCTCCATTCTATTGTCCTCCTTAATTTATGTTAGATGATCTATCTCAATAACATAAACCATACCCGTGTATAGTATATTTCTTTCTAAAATAAATCGTGCTTTAATCAGCACGTTCTTTATTAATATTATTGTATATCATAACCGTGATCTTCTATAACGTCAGTAATCCCCATTAAAGAAACCATTTTTGAATTATATAATACCTCTACTTTTTCTTCATTTAAGTGAACTTTTACAAAATGCACACCTTTTAATTTTCCTACATTTCCCTCGATTGAATTTATACAATGCCCACATGACATTCCTTTCACTGTTAATCTTACATTCTCCATTTCTTACTCCTCCTTATTTTATGTCAGATGATCTATTTCAATACCATAAACCATACCCCTGTATAGTATATTTATTTCTAAAATAAATCGTGCTTTTTTCAAGACGTTCTGTATTAATTTTATTGTACATCATAACCTTGGTCATCAATTGTTTCTTTGATCTTATCAATACTAACTTCGTTCGGATTAAACTCCACACTAACAGTTCCAGAATCTAAGTTTACTTTAACAGTCGTAACTCCAGATAATTCGCCTACATTGCCTTCAATTGAATTTATGCAATGTCCACATGACATTCCCTTTACGTTAAGAGTCATTTTTTCCATATCGCTTAGTCTCCTTTTATTTTTTCATTAATTTTTGTATTGTCACCATTACCTCATCTAAAATCTCCGAATCCCCTTCTTGAATTCCTTCAATAACACATGACTTCATATTCCCTTCAAGTAAAATACCAACGGCACTATTTAAAACTGATTGAGTCGCAGATATTTGAGCAATGACATCTTCACAATACGTATCCTTTTCAATTAATCCTTTTATTCCTCGAATTTGTCCTTCAATTCAATTCAATCTTGTTACTAAATTATTTTTCACTTTATCTGAATGATGGCTCTTTCTTTAACCGTCTGATGAGCAGCATTGATCGATTTCAACAAATTCATCATAACTTTCTGAATTCACCGAATTGTCCCACCTCCTTAATTATATAATATTATACCCCGCCATGGTATGTGAAGGGTTTTTATAAAAAGTTTTAAAATAGGTATTTGACATAGATATTTATTTACGTTTCTACGGTTTGCTTAAAAATACTTAAGTGTATCTATACTAACCTAATGCATGTATAAATATATTTTTCATGTTGTTGGTTAAAGATTATTATAAAACTTTTACCAAAATGAAATTTCTGATGAAATCAAAATATGCCACCTAAAAGTTATAATTCTTTTAAATCTCACTCTCGATATTCAATAAAACTCCATTATGCTAAAGATACCTTTATTTAATTATCTTCCAGTTCCTTCGATCGTTTGACATGCATTGGATTTACCATGACTAGTGGTATGCCGTAATGATCTAAGTATTAGCTAAGTTCATCCAGTAGTGGCCTGTTGGCTCAATTACAACAATTACTTCTGTTTTCTTAGCTTCATTCATCGTTTGACGAATCTTTTCATTCAGGTGTTCAAAGCCCTCTTTTGATTGATGTACTGCGAAGGCTTTTTCTATCACGCGGCCTCGTTCATCAACAAAACAAGCGTAATGAACACGCTTTGACCAATGTTGTACTTAAAAACAACGAACTTACTTTTCTTAACGAAAAAAAGAGCATTAAACCTTTGTTTAATACTCCTTCTCAGCTATATAAATCGTAACTTATTCAAATAATGCAAAATAACGTCTAAAGTGACATTTACCCAATCCACTGCTTTACTCGGTGAATCCGGCGTGTCACCAGCCAATCCAAAAGAAAAACAAAAAGCAAAGATACTCCTACCAATGGAAATATAATACTAAAAATTACAATAATCAAAGCTAAGCCTTTTTCCATCTTGAAATTCTTTGGTTGAGGCGGTGCACCTAGTTTGTTGTTTGGTTTTCGTTTCCACCACATCAAAATTCCTGTAACAACGATGAGCACGATTCCTATACAGATGATGAGCCCCACAATTTGATTTATCAAGCCAAGCTCGGCTCCAATGTGAAGATAATATCCCGTGGTAATGGCCTTTCCTAGAAGACCATAATCTTTGTATCGAGAATCGCTTAGTACTTTCCCATTGTATTGATCGATATGTAATGTAGCTTCATCTGTAGATTTGGGAAGGAAAACCTGTACAGTGTAGACTCCTTTTGGAGCATCAGGGAAGTACACATCATATCCCGGATATAATTTCCGGGATTCAGCAATCCTTACGATCTCATCGATGGAAATAGAGGAAACATTCCCTTTTTCCGGTTCAATCGACTTCGGTGTTTCTCCCCATACAGGGGCTGGAATTCCCGTACCTGTGTTTGTCCCTATTTGTTGGACTTGCTGCCCCCAAAACCCAGTCCAAGGTAAACCGGTCAAGATTAAAAAAACAATACCTAATGACATGAGAAAGCCCGTCACTGCATGAATATCCCGCCAAAAGGCTCGCTTGCCCCGTTTTTGCCGGAGAATCAACCTTTTGAATACCCCCTTTCGATCCTTGGGCCTCCAGAGATACATGCCGGTGATTGAGAGAATCAAGCCCCAACACACTGCAAGTTCTATCAGTAGATCGCCAACTTTACCTACCATCAATTGACCATGCAACTTCTCTATTTGAGGCATGAATCGATCGGCGTCATCTAGTTCCCCAACGATTTTTCCATTATAGGGATTGACAAAAACCGTTAGTGATTTATTACCATCAAGAATCCCCACTTCTGAAGATCGATTTCCTTCAACACCAGGCTTGTATCGTGTGAATTGACCATCTGGATGAGATTCTTTTACTTTCTCAAATTGTTTGGAAGCTGGCAACTTCAGACCTTCTGCTTGAACATAGTAATAATTTTTATATAGGAGTGACTCGATCTGAGGCTTGAATAGATAAACGCCTCCAGTTATTGCTAAAATAATCAAAAATGGAGCGAATACCATCCCAGCGTAAAAATGCCACCTCCAAATGGCTCCAGACAAGGTGTTTACGGTCCTATGTTCGTTATTTAGGGCAATATTCAAATTGATATCTCCTTTCTTTCGGGGTCATACCAGCAAAGTGTTGGCGGTATAAAAATGACAAAAAAATGGGGTATCACTTATTTATATCTTTATTACTTAGTTTAGCTATATTTTCCAAGCTTTTTGCTTTTTTTCTTGTCATTAAACGCTTATAAAGTGGATAGCCCACCATATAATACCCGGAAAATGATAGTAGAATGAGAGATAAACCTGCGAATGTTAGTGCACTGTATCTATACCAATTACCAAAGAAGGATCCATCATGCAAAGTAATGAGGAAAGTTGAGTAATCTGGGTTTGTAGATAATACTTTTCCGGTACTCGCATCGATTTGAACACCTTGACTGTTATTAAAGCGAATCTGGTAAACATTTGCACTTGGTCTATATTCTATTCTAAAGATATCTTCTACCGATGTTACACCTGGAAGCCCCTGAGACGTGGCAATGGACACCACCTTATCCATAGGTATCGATTGACTTGGACTCGCCTCTTTCCCCGTCCTTAACTCATCAGCCACTCCGAGTGGTATCATATAAACAAGCAAAAGGCCTGTGACTGCTATGAACATAAAAAAAACAGATAAAATTAATCCTGCCCATTTATGTACTTTTCGACTTAATTGATATAACTTTACAGCATTTGACACTTTTCCTTCACCCCTTTTTTGAATTTGTTTAAACCCTTTATAAAGGCACTAGAGAACAAAAACATTAACAGAAATCCTAAACAGTACGGAGAGACAATTTGCCTCTTGCTAAATAGTGCATGTTGCCTTTCTTTCTTCAAGTAAACGCAATTTGTTGTGGCTCATTTGATTTCCGTCAAGGTCGATTATAAGGGGTTTTTTTCAAGTATCTTTTGCTTCTTTCATCAAGTGGTTTTTAAACTACTGTAGCTATAGTTCCAAACCGAAACTGTTGACCTGTTCACCGAACTCACCGGAACACTCGACTATGAAACCGGTGATCTTTTTTGCATAGATGAAGAACAGTATCACGCGAAGTTGATTCGACCTTATTAGAAGAGCATCAACTTCGCTTAGAACTGTTGATTTTTTACTTTAATTAAATCTGATTGAGGGATTGTGGAAAGGCTCAAATCAGATGTTGTTTATAATGTGTTCTATCAGTCAATGAAATCTCGAAAAATGTACAGGCTTTTAACCATCAGCTCAATCAAGTGCCTGAAAAATATTGAACGGTTATGCTCTAGAAGATAAATTCAATATACAGATAAAAAAGTTTAAGTGGATTTGGATATGTTATTCAACTTTTCTCTTAGTTGAAGCGCATTCTTTACCTCTTTTATACTCTTCCTCCCAGTAATCGGCATTCTTAATCCCCAAAGCTTTTGGATCAAATACCGGGTCTAGTATCCCTTGCTTTTTCTGATTTTCATAGTCTTTCAAAGTAATTAATGCAGGTTTGGCGAGTATTAAAATCGCAATAATATTTAGCCACACCGTAATCCCTAAACCAGCATCTCCTAATGCCCAGGCTAAGGTGGCTTCATTAGCAGCTCCATAGATAGATGCGGCTATAATAACAAATTTTAATATTAACATTGGCCAGCTACTGTTTTTACCACGGGTTAAGTAAGCGATATTTGTTTCAGCTATATAGTAATAAGCCATAATCGTCGTAAAAGCGAAGAAGAATAAAGCAACAGCCACAAATCCTGCACCAAATCCAGGGAATACACTGTCAATAGCAGCCTGAGTAAACCCAGGACCTACTTCGACTTCTGGTAAGTTATTTACCAGACGAGTGCCATCCGCTGTTTCTGTATTGTACATCCCGGTAAATAGAATCATAAATGCTGTTGCAGAGCACACAAATAATGTATCAATATAAACAGAAAAAGCTTGAACTAATCCTTGTTGTGCCGGGTGCGACACTTCAGCAGCTGCCGCCGGATGTGCCCCTGTTCCTTGGCCTGCTTCATTTGAATAAAGTCCACGTTTTACTCCCCATAAAATCGCCATTCCAATCATTCCGCCAAACATAGAATCCATGGCAAAAGCACTCCTAAAAATTAGAGAAAATATCGCTGGGACTGCTGTAATATTCATGGCTATGATAACGAGAGCTAACAGGATATAACCCAAAGCCATAAACGGAACGATGATTGTAGCAGCGGTAGCAATTCTTTTAACCCCACCAAATATAATGATAGCTAATAAAAGACCAATAACTATTCCGGTTATATTCTTATCAATTCCAAATGCAGTATCGATCCCTAGCGCTATCGAATTTGACTGAACACCCGGCATAAGAATGGCAAGCGCAACAAGCATTGCTAAAGCAAAGGCAACTGCAAACCATTTCCAGCCAATTCCCTTTTCAATATAATAAGCTGGACCACCACGATATTGCCCATCTTGCTTTACCTTATAAATCTGTGCAAGAGTAGATTCAATATATGCACTAGATGCACCAATGAAAGCAATGACCCACATCCAAAAAACAGCGCCTGGGCCGCCGAAAAAAATAGCTGTTGCTACACCAGCGATATTCCCAGTTCCGACTCGGCCTGAAAGTGCTATAGATAAAGCTTGGAAAGATGACACTCCTGCTTCCGAACTTTTCCCTTGAAACATAACCCTTAACATTTCCTTAATTTGTCTGACCTGCACAAAACGTGTTAAAATTGAAAAAAATAACCCAACACCCATTAACGCATAAATAACAGGAGTACTCCACAACAATCCATTTAATCCATTAACGAACTCTTCCAAAAATAATCCCCCTCGTATTGTTCTTTAAAAATCTATAAAAAACTAGTCATATAAAAAGACCAAAAAAGTAAACGCTTTCAAATTAATTTAGTTTTAAAAACTTAAATCTTCCTCGGCTGAAGCCGACAAACGCATTACCATATAATACTTTTTCACCTCTTTAATTGTTAAGGACTCGCCCGTCACACAATCATTTCCTACACCCCCTCATTCTTTTTTAAAACAATAAAAAGGAGGCCATATTGACAGACGGATCCCGTCCTCAATACAGCCCCCTATTTTCACTAAATAACTATAGGCTTTTAATTATTATAATGTGGTCTTTTTTTTGTAACTCCATTAAACCGACTTTTCCTTCTCCAAACGCCGATACATTCGCGTTCGCTCGCTTGTTAATGAGGATTCTTCCTATTTTTCTGCAAAAGTGTAAATGATTTCTTAGTGTTCGATTCTTCTGTCGAAATATTTTTTTAATTTTCTGAATTAACTAATAACTAATTTCATTTTACGCGTATACATACTGTTTAGTCAACTATTTTTATCCAAGTGGTTCTTCATAATCCTCTAGAAAAGCATTTAGTTTAGCCTTATTGGACATATCAGACCTTGCAAGAAAAGTTACTATAAGAATAAAGGTAATCACGTAGCTAGAATAAGGAGAGAATAAAATATCCATTAATTCACCTCGTTGACAACAACAATTTAAAAACCTGTTTTACCATAAAAAGAACCAATTAATTTGATTTAAATATCATTTACACTTTCATTGTTTAGTATTTATTGCACAGTTCGAATACACTATGCTGGTTGAACAATCCTGTCCCTTTACTTCCATAAAAAAAGGCCGCCGCAGCGCCCTTCTTATTGAAGTAAAAAACCCCGTTAGCCATCCATGAATCGCAAAGAATGAAAATGGTTAGAAAGTGTCAATAAATTGATACTGGCCTTAATCAGTCAACCCTAATCCATAGGCTAATTAATTAACTCTCTCCTTTTTTTAAAACGATTGAGCAGGGTCTTCTTAAGTATTGTCATTTTCATTTTTAAAGAAACTTATTTTCATGGAGTTTAACTAGATTTCTTCACAAACTTTTTAGTAGTCAATTAATACAGGAATGCTGTGCCTTTAGTTAAAAATCAATTATCTATAGAATATAATCCAAGATTATTTGACTTCCATCAATAGTACTTTATTTAACCTCTTTTGATATAAAGTGTTATATTTATTTTTCTTCATTTTTTCTATATTGCATTTCCAATTACATAACGGACTTGAAGTATTTTGCGAATTTTATTTAATATTGTTATTAAAAATATAACTGTAGAAATCTGGATATTCACTTATTATATTTTTAATTGATTCAGGCCGTTGTCATTACTTTTACTCTGTACTTCTTCAGTCAATTCACTTGAAATTTCCTCAGCCAATAACGGTCATTAAATCCAACCTCGTAAATTAATGTACCATTTTTCGAATTCACACCATACTTTATCATTTTTTGTATTAACTTTAATTCCGTTATTACATCTTCAAATTCTTTTTTATCATCAATGTATTGAATTAGTTCAATAAAAGAACCAACTACCATTCCGGTTTCCTTTTAATTTTAGCATAGAGGGATTTAGATAAAAAGAACAGAAAAAAACTGAAACGACTTAGTCATTTCAGTGCCATCAAAATATCCGAATACGAACTTAATAAAGAGCTGACTTTGCGAGCATGGTGATTGTCGCATCATCCATCGGAGGATTATGAAGTCCTGCTCGTACATCCCTATAGTAACGTTGCAGGGGATTATTTCGTTGTAAACTTTTAGCTCCGACAACCCTCATCGCTTTATCGACGATGGAAATCGATTTATTGACGACCGATAACTTAACAGCACCCAATTGCTTTGATAATTCATCATGATCTTCAGGGTTACGCACCCATTTTTCTGCGACAGAGTAGAGGAAATGGTGTGCTTCGCTCAATTCCAGTTCCATCTCCCCAATTGTCCTTTGAACATTCGGAAGATCCCTGATTGGTCCTGGTAAGCTATTGGGAGAATAGGTTTTCGCAAATTCGACTGCGTAATTTCTGGCAGCCACTGCGATCCCCAAGTAGCAAGCCGGTATATGTAATAGCCACGCTTCAGGTTTTCTTTTTTCACCAGGATTGCTTTTCATGACATAATATTTTTCAGGCAGGCTGACGTCTTTTAATATCAAATCATGACTTCCTGTTCCCTGCATCGAAATCATATCCCAAGTTTCTTCTATGCTTACTCCCAATACATCACGATGAATTAAAAATGTGCCTAGCCGTTCATCCTCGGGAACCCATGCCGTTACTAGAAAAATATCAAGGACGGGAGAGAGTGTAGTGAAAGTCTTTCTGCCATTCAAATTCCATTGTTGACCCTTTTTGATAGCGATTGTTTCCGGTCGGCCTCCGCGCGTCGGGCTTCCCGTTCCAGCCTCGGATGCCGCCGTGTTGATGAGAGCGCCTTTCGACACTTCATTAAACAATTCATTCATGACGCCTTTTTCCCATGGTCTCTTCTCCGTTAAGGATAGGACCGTTCCGACATGCCAGCCTATTCCTAAGGCTGTCGGGCCGCAATATTGGGCTATTTTTTCTTGGCATAGGAGAAAATCATATAAGGAACCGCCATATCCGCCATCTTCTTTTGCTAAAGTTAATTGGGGATATCCGAATTCCTTTAACTCCTGAATGTTTTCAAAAGGAAAGCCCTTTGAATCATCAAGCGCTTCAGATCGGCTGGAAAAGGACTTAATCGCTTCCTCTAATTTTTGTATATATTCTTTTTGCTTCTGTGATTGAAAAAACGACATGAAGATCATCCCTTCTGTAGAAAATCCTGAACCATACAGCAGCAGCAGTAACAGAACTGCCAACTCCACTTTATCATATCACCTTAGTGTAGTTTATGGTTTGAATCTGCCCATTAAGAATCAATATCTTCATTTTTATATTCTTTGTTTGCGTTCTTGTAAGCTTCCTTCGCCTGATCAATATCCTTGTTTTCAAGAAAGTAAGCTATCGCTGCTTGCCCGATTCCATATGTGACCGCGCCCGCTACCGCACCGGAAACGGCTAGACCGGCTCCTGGGATGAAACGGACTGCAGCCCTGACACCTTCCCTGACAAGGAGACCGATTCCAACATTGATCCCTAATGCAGCAATGAATTCACTTGCAGTTTTTGTATTGATTTCTTTATCGGCGATAAATCCAATCACCACGATCATCAAACCTTGAATGCCAGTCAAAATGGGGAAATCGGCGAAAGGTATTGGCTCTGCCCCTATTAAACCGGCTATTGCCGTAAACGTCCCCACTATCGTACGCGCGAATTTCCTCTTAACGAATTGGCTCTGCATCGCTTTGGCGGTCTTCAGCTTCGCCTCACTGGGTAAGGCCTCGATCAAGTAATCTGAAAGCAAATCTATGTTCCAACGCATATCATATTCAATATTTCCGTTTTCATCAAAATCAATATACGAACAAATAGGGATGATGTTCAATAGTGGTATGTCACTCTCTTTAAATCGTTTTGACATTAAAGCGATGGCTTCATCAATATTCTGTTTTTTCTTAGGATTGGCATCAAAAGGTGCTTGTTTATAATGTGGCGGATCTAATTCATCCACTTGGGTGACCACACAGATGACGGGTACATCATAATGGTGATTCTCCTTAACGATTTTGCGTAGCTTATTCAACTCTTGTAAATCTTCTTCAACCCTTGAATCCGTTTCTTTTGCTTTAATCAAGAAAAGCAACACATCAGGCTGTTCTTCGGTAACCGCTTTTATCAATTCATCCATTGGTGTTTCTTCTTCGAACTCTTCTGTAGGAGCTTCACTCTCACCCAGTCCCCGGGAGTCCAGCAATCGGATTTTAGGCTCGGCATCACTCGGGTACCAAAGCCATTTTCCCTTACCCGTGCCGGATTTAACGGAACTGACATATTGCCGTTCCTTACCAAACATCGCATTGATCAGTGATGATTTTCCGGACCCTCGTCTGCCGACCAGAGCAATTCGCGGTTCCCTTGCATCAACTGTCATCGTTTTTAGCTTTAGGAGCTGTTCGAGCATTTTGTTCTTTTTCGATTGTGAAATGGGGAGCTTATCTACCTGGCCTTTAATGAAACTGAATATGCTTCCCATTTCTTCGTGTTTTTCCGCCATCAGTCATTCCCCCTTGTTAAGAAGTTTTTAAGTAACATTTACCCTTGAAGGATTCATTTTAAGCATGTAAACTCATTCTCCTTGCAAAATTAAGGGGCACCATCTTCTAAATTCATTTAACTCTTTTCTTTTAAGAACATAACAACACTGGCCAAGTATTTTTGGATTTCCTGGACTTGAAAGGCGGCTGAATCCGCAATTTGTTTGTAATGATGCTGTCCTTCATCGGTGATTCGTAAATACCGTTTAGTTCGTTTTTCACTTTCCCATCTTCCGACAAGAAGGCCGTTCTCTTCCATTTCATGAGATAAATCATATAAATAGCCATTTGAAGCAATCCAACCGAACTGGTTTTTAAGCAAATCGCCAATTTCACCCATGTAAATGGGCTTCTTAGTGAAAGCGGCTTTTAATGTTACATAACGGACAAGGTCCTTCACCGATATTATTTTCGAGAAATATGACCTGTATTCTTCAGGAAGTTCATTAATAACCGTCGGGTTTTCACCAGAACCTCTTAAATCGAACATGAAGCGATCAATGACCTTTTTCACTTCGGAAAACCGTTCCAGGAAATTTTCTTGGTACCATATGTAAAGGTCTTTGCCTTTTTCAGTAATTTGATAATAATTTCTTCCTTTATTCGTATATAATGATAAATGGTTGGATTCGACTAGCGTATTGGATATTTTACATAGATAGTCATAGCTATGCACCTTTCCAGTGAACGTATTTTTTAGGTCCTGATGAATCGCCCTTGGATAATTCGCTTTTATTCTCAAAGAGTGCAGTAAAAAAATCGTTAAAAATTCCCGCTGGCTTAACCCAACCGTTTCAACTGTTGCAGACAGTTTCTCCCCTTTCTTCACTGTCAACCCCCCTTTATATATTAATGATTTCTTCCTTCCCCTTATTATCCTGTGCTCCCACATAATAGTAAAGTTTTTAATGCCTAATTGCCTAGTACTAATTTTTCGATTTTGATTTATTGTGGGATGAACCAATTCGGAATATTTAATAAAAACAAAAAGAAGAAACGGCACATGAAAAGGCCATTTCTTCTTTTTGTTTACTGTTCCGTTAAAATGATTGGATCTTCTTTTGTAATGACGAGGGTATGTTCATATTGGGCTGAGAGTTTTCCATCTGCCGTTCTCGCCGTCCAGCCGTCTTGGTCCATTTTCATATGCCATGTTCCTGCATTCAACATTGGCTCGATCGTGATGACCATTCCCTCTTTTAGACGGGCACCTTTACCTGGCTTACCATGATGTAGGACAGTTGGGTCTTCGTGCATGGTTTTACCGATTCCGTGCCCTGTAAAATCGCGAACAACAGAAAACTTTTCACCTTCGGCATATGACTGGATTGCATGACCGATGTCCCCAAGGCGATTTCCTGCCCGTGCAACTTCGATGCCTCTATATAAAGCATTCTTCGTTACATCCATTAAACGCTGAGCTTCATCGGAAACCTCACCGACTGCATATGTCCAAGCTGAATCCGCCAACCCTCCGTTAAGGTTCACCACCATATCAATCGTAACGATGTCTCCCTCTTTTAATGCTTTCTTTTGCGGAAAGCCGTGGCAGATTACATCATTCACAGATGCACACGTTGCATATTTGTAGCCGTTATAGCCCTTTTGTTCAGGAGTGGCACCATGCTCTGCCAAGTACTTATCGACAAATTCTTCGATTTCCCAAGTCGTGATGCCCGGCTTTATCATTTTTGCAATTTCTCTATGCGTCGCAGCAAGAAGTTTTCCCGCTTCATGCATTAAATTTATTTCTCGTTCACTTTTAATGGTTATCATTTAAAATCCTCTTTCGTTTTATAACTTTTCTGATTGAGACTCCTTTTTAATCATATGCTTTTTTTTATATAAAAAGCAACCAAAAACCCGGTAAAATATCACCGGGTTAATTAATTTATGACCTTTTCCGATACTGAAATTCAGAGAAAAATAAGCTTTGGAAAGACAAAAGCGATAAAAACACTTTATCCTATTCCATTTGCTCAAAGATTATTGTTCCGGGGTGAATTACATACTTCAAGATGATCATTATGGGACTTAATTGTCTCAAAGTTCTAGATAGGCCCATGGGCATTAATTGGATACAGATTCCCATTGAATGCGAATGAAACTCTTCCTGTTTCCTCTGATACTACCAATACAAGGGCATCACTTCGTTCAGATAAACCTAAAGCAGAACGATGGCGTGTCCCAAGTTTTTTTCCCTCTGTTGGCCTTTCTGAAAGCGGAAGGACATTTGCTGCGGAAACAATCTGATTTTGACTAACCAATACGGCACCATCATGCAGTGGATTTCCAGGGAAAAAAATTGATTCCAATAAAGAATGGGTTAACTCCGCTCCTATTGGAATACCTGATTGAATCAAAGTATCAAGTGAATCTCCTCGTTGAATAACAATCAACCCGCCATGTCTGGAATTTGACAAATTTTGTACGCAAATTGACAATTCGGGATATTTGTCCGTAAAAGGTGACAAATAACAGTTCAAATAAAATGTTGCTGCTTTCATATCGATGTATACGAATTGATCCTTTATTTTCTCGAAATTTCCAAGAAGGCAATAATTTTCATCACCCATTGCTTCTAAATTATCCTGTAATGCCGATATCACTTGACGAATTTCCTCTTTTAACATTTGTTTCATTGGAGAAAAATCACAATTGCCATTAGTCACAGGCATGCACCCCCTTTTTATCATAGGCTCTCTAAAGAACGACTTTATTTTCCATAGCTCTGTTTATGCCTCGATGAATTTATCATTATGAATGTACTTAAAGTTTGTCTTCAAGATAATTAATTATTCATCTTCACTATCAATCAGTAATGGCTTCACATTTTTTTATGTCATATGGACAAGGTAAGAGAATAGATATGTTAATGACCTTTTGAAAGATATCTTATAATAAGAGGTGGTTTTTCGATGCCTTACGTAACAGTATTTGACCATGGAACGTTTGAAGTTGAAAATGGAAAAAAGTTAGTATTAGCATTGGAAGATAACGGAATAAATATTCTTCACCGATGCGGCGGCAAGGCTAAATGTACAACTTGCAGAGTGGAAATATTGGCAGGTGATTTTATGGAGGTCACTCATAAAGAAAAAAAGGTCTTTGAAGAAAAAGGGATGGAGGATCATTTGCGTTTATCTTGTCAAATTTATGTGAATGGAGATATAACCGTCCGGCCGATCAAGACGATTGAGAACTCTGGACTTACTGCTGGGCCAAGACCCGAAGACTAAATAGCAGTATCAAAAAAACATCAAAACGACAAAAAATATTTTTTCTAGTCGTTTTGATGTCTTTTATCTTTAGCTAAATGATTTACTTCTTTTCCATCACCGCAAAGTAATTATCTTCATTATCAGCAAAATTGAAGACTCTTCCAGAAGGCATATTCACAAGTTCCCCCACTTTGATATTCTTCTCCGAAAAGTCTTTATATAACTCATCAAGATTATCCGAGTAAAACATTAACGAAGGTGTATGAAGATTTAATTCTGGCTGCATTTTAGCAATGAATTCCTTATTATGCAGGATGATACTCGTTTGTGCTTCCTTTGTTGGGGCTATTTCAATCCATCTTAGTCCTTGGCCATTATCTTCTTCAGATATGACACTAAAACCGAATTTTTCCGTCCAAAATTTCAATGACTCGTCTTGGTTATTTACATATAACATGATTTGACCGACTTTATTTATCATTTGCTTCTCTCCCTTTCTGCTGGCTCGTTATGAATGATATCCATAATGTAAAAGCATATTGTTGATTGGAAATATATAACTAATTGAATCGTATAATAAATACAAGATTTAATCAATATTTACCAAGATACCATTTCCGGACTTCGGAAAGTCCATTTCATAAGAATTTTGCTTAATTATTTCTTCCGTATGTGCGAATTCCCATACAGATACGCGTTACTGCCCTTTATGGGTACTAAAATTCCATCTCTCATATTGAAGTAAAAACCTTCTTTGTTTTAATGCTCATAATTTTTAGGAAGCTGTCCCCGGTAATTGAAAAAAGCTGTGGAAACTTACATACATAAATTTGCAGGACTTTTCGATTTTCCCCAGAACTTCTATACAGAGTAATTCTCAAAGGAGAGTGAAATGGTGGTTCTATCGAAAGAGGGTTTGTTAAATATATTAGAAAGCAACAGGAGATTAACGATGCGGGTGGTTGAAGCCTTTCCTGAAGAGGAATTATTTCACTATACCCCGGCTGGGGAGCTTCGCCCTTTCGCAGAGATGGTTAAAGAAATCATGAACATTGAGACTGGATATATGCGTGGTATCGCACTTAGTGTTTGGGAGTATCCAGATTCGTTCGCAGGAATTTCCACCAAAGGGGAACTAGTTTCAACTTGCGAAGCAGTAAGGGATGATACTAGGAAACTGTGGGAGGAAATAACCGAAGAAACGCTTGCAATGGTGGAAAAGGATCCCTTTTTCGGTCCCTCACAAAGCCACTTTGGTAGACTTCAATATGCTTTGGAAAATGAGATCCATCATAGGGGACAAGGCTATATCTATCTTAGAACGCTCGGAATTGATCCACCGGAATTTTTCGTCAGGTAATAATGAAACATGATGTCATTAAACTTGTAGCAACGAATAAAAAATAGGAGTGAGATAAATGTCAGTTGATGCATATCTTAATTTTAATGGAAATTGTCGAGAAGCAGTAGAATTTTACGCAGAGGTTTTTGGAACGGAACAACCAAATATCATGACCTTTGGGGAAACACCGCCTAATCCGGAATTTCCTCTTCCAGAAGCAGCGAAAGATTTAGTCATGCATACAAGGCTTAATATTAATGGAAGCAATGTCATGTTTTCCGATACTTTTCCTGGTATGCCCTTTGTTGAAGGTAACAATATCAGCCTGGCATATGTCGGTAATGATTTGGATGAAATTAAAACGATCTTTAACAAACTAAGTGTAGGCGGCACGGTTGGTATGGAGCTCCAAGAAACATTCTGGAGTAAAATTTACGGTCAGTTAACCGATAAATTCGGAATCAAATGGCAATTTAACTTCGAGAGCTAAGAATTGAACATGACCTTTTATTGATTAATCTTCATTTGGATATAGGTCTTTTCACTGGTGAAAAGTTTCTATATCCTTATTTTATTTTCATCAGCAGAGGCAAAGATACTGTTTCTAACATAAGGAAATAATACTCCGTTAACCTTAAGCGATGCTATAAATAGGTTATCAGTTAAATGATTGCCTAGTAAAAAATGAATGCTCAAAACGGTTTATTACTTCACCCTAACCCTTACATAATTTTCTTGGCTCCTGATAAATGGGTTATGGTAATAGGGTTCTTCCTTAATCGAAAAAACAAATTTCACTTATAACCCCAATGACGGAAGGGTTTAGTTATCAAACACTTGCTAAATATGTAACCGAAAGGAGAAATTATGAAAAACAAAATTCAAAAAATCACAACTAACTTGTGGTTTGATATTCAAGCTGTAGAGGCGGCAAAGTTCTACACTTCCATCTTCGAAAATTCTAAGATTGGAAGAATCACTCGCTATGGAAATGAAGGAAATCAAATCCACGGGAAGCAAGAGGGATCAGTGATGACAGTGGAATTTGAATTGGAAGGACAAGCATTCGTAGCATTGAATGGCGGTCCTCAATTCAAATTCACAGAGGCAATATCATTTATCATCCATTGCGCGGATCAAGAAGATGTGGATTACTATTGGGAAAAACTTTCCGAAGGCGGAGACGAAAATGCGCAAGTATGCGGTTGGCTGAAAGATCAATTTGGTGTTTCATGGCAAATTGTCCCTGCGGAACTAACCGAGATGGTAAACGACGCCAATCCTGAAAAATCGGAAAGGGTTATGAAAGCTTTGCTTCAAATGAAGAAAATTGATATAAAAACTTTAAAGCAGGCGTATATAGGTTAGGTTCCGTGCGAATTTGAAGTAAAATAAGCCTAGTTTTCCAGTACAGATGAGGTTTTTATATTTGAATTACCTTAAAGCTGTTAATCCCCATTTCCCTGGCAATCCCCCTAACAGAAACATTATTAAGTATAATGAAAGAAATGATAAGTTTTTAAGGGAGAAATAGAAACGATGGACAATTTATTTACACCAGCACTACAGCGTGGAGATGAAATAATAGAAAGAAAAATCCGCCATGACTCCTTAGTTGTGGAATATAACTGTTTGCTGTTAAAGGCACAAAATCAACATGTCGTGCTTTTTCATGAAATCATGGATTCGTTCACGATGAAAGCGGGTCCTAGAAAATTAACCATTCCTATGGGCAGTTATACGATTGCTCATTATTGGAAAGACCGTCCTTATAATTTATACATTTGGAGGGATAACCAAGGGAATTATTTAGGATCCTATTTCAATATTGTAAGGAATACATTTATGGAGGATAAGTTGGTATCCTTTGAAGATTTAATCATCGATATCTTGGTGCTTCCGGGTGGGGCCCATTTTATTTTGGACGAGGAAGAGTTACCTGTGCCTTTAGAGCAATATGAAAATGGTTCAGTTAAACTAGCCCTAAACTCTTTACTTGATTCCATCGATGTTCTTCTTTCACAAATCATTTCAGAATCCGAGAGACTCTATAACCATAAAGACCTCATTCCGTGGTTGAACAACAAATGACATTGGATTCCACAGAGCCCCATGAACAAAAAGCCTACTTCATTCAGTAGGCTTTTCGTTCTCCCTCACTCTCCATCAGCTTGGGCCGATATACTGTCGGCAAGCTCCTCCATGTTCTTAGATACCTTCTCACTGTATGAGTAGTCACCGTAGCAATATGGATATCGGAAATTCTCTTTGTCTCCGCCGCAATCATAAAGGGTAGGATTTTTTTCGACCTGAAGCATGGAAAACTTCTTCGCAAGCTCCTCGGTATGCTTGCCCCCTTTATTCGCGACGAAATCAATATAACCAATTCCCATGTTATATGCTTGAATGATCGTGGCAAAATCCACGTCCTTTTCATTGCCATATTCATTGATCCTCTTAAAATGTCTCACTCCATACTTAATGCTTTCCGTTGGATCTGTGATTGTATTGGGATCAAGACCTGCTGACTCAGACGCCTGCATTGGGTCACCGCCCCGTCCACGGCTTTCCTGCTGCATCAAAGCAATCAAAGTCGAAGTATGCTCCTCAAGCCCGTATTTAGCCAACTCGTCCCGGAGATGTGAACTATACTTTTTCACGTTCGCAAAAGAATCAAGCGTATGTACTGATGTGGAAACATTTTCGGAATTGGGTGTTCGCATGATTTCCTTTATTAGCAAAAAGGCGAAGATGAGGATAAAAATGATAAAAACATTCTTTGATTTCTTACGTTTCTTATTCACAATCTCTCTCCGTTATCTCTAAGTTATATATTTATATCTTAACAAATAGGAAGAGTAATAACTATTTAGAATACCAATTAAATGTTCTTGAAAATGAGATTACTAGCAATGAATGAGTATTTTATCTTTAACTCTTAACTTAAACGCAAGAAAACTTAGAAAGACCTGGTCATTCAGCGTATGTTTTTCGGATAATGAGACACCCTATTGTGTGGAGGTGATATGTATGGATAGGAAGAATGATAAAGAAGAAATCCTTGATGATAAAAAGAAAAAAAATACAAATGAGTTTGGTGCGGATCCTGATGAACAAGAAATGAATGGTCTGTATGGTATGTTGGAAACTGAATATGAAGATAAGCTTCATGATGAAGAAAAATAACGATTGGTTTCTTGAAATTTTGTTAAGCGCCTTGTATGGCGTTTTTTTATTGAGTTCATCTGTTTTGAGCTTCTTGAATCTATTCTAAAGGTTGTTCGCATTTAGACTATAAACAGTTTTTTTGCAAAAATGCCAATAAAACGAACACCCAGAAAGTCTTCGTTTTTTCAAAATTTGCATACGTTTGTCATAAACTAAAAAGGATACCATGAAAAGGGAGTGACCATATGCTGCCACTCCCTTGGTTTAATTAGTATTGTGAAGATTGTCCGCCATCAATCGGGATGACTACCCCATTGATGAACTCTGATTCCCCTGATAATAAGAAAGCGACTAAACGGCCGACTTCATCGGGTTTACCAAAGCGTTTCTTAGGATTCACACTGACGAAATCCGCCATTGCTTCTTCCCAATTCTCCCCTCCTATTTGCCTGAATGAACCTTCTACCATCGCTGTTAAAATAACTCCGGGTGCTATGGCATTTATGCTGATTCCGTATTGACCATATTCTATGGCAGCTGTTTTTGTTAATCCTGCCACAGCGTGTTTACTTGCAACATACGCAGCTTGGTTAAGCACAGCACGAATTCCGCCTACAGAAGCCACGTTCACCACTGCCCCAGATCCTTGTTCTTTCATGATTGGCAAGATGTATTTCATGCCATAAAACACACCATTAATATTGATGTCCGTTACCTTGTTGAAAACGTTGCTATCGTATTCAGCCATAGGTGCCTGTTTACCTTCGATACCCGCATTATTATAAAAACCATCGACTCTGCCATATTTGCTGACTGTTTGGTCTACATAGTTCTTTACTGCTTCTTCATCCGATACATCTGCAGTGATCAGAAGCACGTCTGAATTTGGTGCAATATCAAAGATTAATTTTTTTGTTGCTTCCAAAGATGCATCGTTTAAATCAACTAATGAAAGTTTAGCTCCTTCTTTAGCCATTTCCAAAGCGGCAGCTTGTCCTAACCCTGACCCTGCACCTGTAATGATTACAACTTTGCCATCGAATCGTTTGCTCATATGTTAAAACTCCCTTTTTAAGTTATCTGGAAAATCTTTTTGATAATAATGATTACCCCTTAAAGCTTAAGAATCCATCATCAACAGGAATGACTTGTCCATTAATGGCATCCGCTTTTTCTGAGAACAAGAACGTTACAACTTCAGCAACTTTTTCTGGCTGAATCAATTTTTTCCTCATATGAAGTTGAGCCAAACTGTCCAGGAACTCTTGATCATCACCAATGATCGGTGTTTCGATAAACCCTGGAGCAACACCGACGACACGAATCCCATATTGAGCAAGTTCAATTGCTCCAGATTTAGTCATGGCGATGACTGCAGCTTTTGCAGCATGGTAATTAAAACTGCCGATTGAAACCATCGTCCCATATATTGAGGCTGTATTAACGATTGTTGCGCCAGTTACACCAAGCTCAACCATCTTCCTTGCTGCATAATACATGCCATAATAAACGCCGTGTTGGTCAACATCTACGACTCTGTGGTAAGACTCTGGATCCATCTCTAAAAATGGTTTTACTAGTCCTATTCCAGCGTTGTTGAAAATGCCGTCGATGGTGCCATGATTGGCAACTGCAGCTTCGACCATCGCTTCCACTTCTTCCGATTTAGCTACATCCACTTTCACAAAAGAAGCCGTTCCTCCCTTTTGTTGAATAGATTCAGCCGTTTCTTTAGCAGCACCATCATTGTAATCAGCCGCTACGACAACAGCTCCCTGTTCAGCTAATTTAAATGCCGTTTCCTTTCCAATTCCGCTGCCTGCTCCAGTAATTACTATGACTTTTCCTTTTAAACTCATGGATTCGTCCTCCTATAATAAAGTTTATTGTTTATCAGGTTAAAATGGCCCCGCCGTCAATTACAAGTTCTTGACCCGTAATGTGGCTGGAAAGATCTGATACTAAGTACATCATTAGATTGGCAATTTCCTGCGGCTCAGCATACCGACCATCCGGAGTCGTTGCTTCCAATTGTTTTCTGGCCATTTCAGCTGCCGTGGAATCACCTTGACCAAACCCGCTTTCAATGGACCGCATCATAGCCGTGTTGACGACACCAGGGCAGACGGCATTCACCCGTACGCCATGGGGAGCAGCTTCGACACCGGCAGTTTTCGTCATTCCAAGAACCGCATGTTTACTTGCACCATATGCCACCATGTTTGGCGTTGCGAGTAAACCGGCTCCAGAAGCTGTATTCACGACCGCCCCGCTTTTTTGTTCAATCATATAGGGCAATACATGTTTCAAACCCAAGAAAACGCCGCGTACATTTATTGACATTAATTGATCGAAAACTTCAGTAGGATAATCGACAAGTGGCGTGATTTTGCCTTCCCACCCGGCATTATTCAGGAAAATATCAATTTTCCCATAAGAATCTATCGTTTTTTGAACATAATTTTTTATATCGTCTTCATTTGTAACATCGGCTTTAACGAACTTCGCTTCGCCGCCTTTTTCTTTGATTTCATTTACCGTTACCATGCCAGCCTCTTCAGAAAGGTCAACAACAACCACTTTGGCCCCATTCTCTGAAAGTGTAATAGAAGCTGCCCGGCCGATACCCCCGCCGCCGCCGGTAACAATTGCCACTTTTTTTGTAAAATCAAATGCTTGCATAATATTCTCCCTTTCTCCCTTAGATCTTGTGATGATATTCTTGTTTGAATACGATTACATTATATCACTATATTTGTCGATTGTCGACAATTTGGTTTTAGAGTCAAAGACTCTACATCACTCCACGATTCAGAGCTTCATGAATTTCATTTTTTGCCTTAACGAAATCGTCTTCGAGAATGGCCTCAATAGACATTTTTAATCTGAAATGAAAATTTTCCATCGTTTCTGTATTCCATTGACTTTGGGCAAAAACCATGAGGATTTGACTGGCTTCCTCAAAAAATCTTGATAACGCTTTGTTATTAGCGATTGAAAAAATATATCGAAATATCTGTTCAGCTTTTTTTTGATACTCGATCACATTACTTTTCTCACATTCATCCGTTGCACTTTCCAAATGCTTTCGTAATGATTGCCTATTTTCTTCGTGCCACTTTCCTTGGGAAAATTCAATGCCCATCTGGATCAGCCCGATTGTAACATCATTATATTCAACGATTTCCTTTTGTGAAAATGGCTTGACGATCGTTCCCCGCCTCGGTATCCTCTCAACAATACCGTCAACCTGCAATAGATAAAGGGCTTCACGTACTGGTGCACGGCTTGTATTCAATTCTTTGGAGATGTCTTCTTCGACGATTTTCTCTCCAGCTTCTATTTCCCCTTCAATGATTTTTTTTAAAATGTGTTTAGCGATTTGTTGTGGTAACGATTCCCCAAAATAAATGCCCTCTGTCAAATTGGAAGTATTTCCAAACATCTTTCAGCACTCCTATACTTCTATAATTGATTTTAGTTCTACTAGTATAACATATGGATAGGAATTAACTTCCTTAAAAATTACACTCCTTAATGTTAACCAACCAATAAATACGTATTAAACCATGCGAAGCTCATAAAGAAAGTTGACCGAATGCTTCTTCGAAGAGAGTAACAATCCTACTGAGCTTGAAGTGGAATTCAACTGATATGAGCCCCTTTTATAGAAAGGGCTCTATGGTGCACTTTTTTATTCCACTAACCTAGGTTTCGCTGGATCGCAGTTTGGCTTTTCTGTGTCTGTCGATTCAGCGAGTTTTGTTAAATAATAACATTCTTCCCGCCACATATGATCTGCCATTAATGGCGAAAACGTTCCAAGAGCCTGCGCACTGAGGTCAAGCTCCTCCAATTCAAGCAGAAAGTGTTGAAATAATTTAATTTCCAATGCAACGTCCTGATTCATTTTTTCCAATGCTGGGAATGTTGACAGATTGGTTCGTAAATATCCAGCCATTTCAACAGCTTTTAAATAAAAATCATTAAAATGCTGTTTATATTGGTCACTTTTCTCCTTTAATCTTTTTTCAACTTCATCCATATTGGATGATATTGCACTTGCATGCCCAGCTGCATCTAAAAGCCAAATCAAATGATGATGAAGTTCATGGAAAACAGGCGGCATTTGTTTGGAATTGAAGTATTTCAATAATCTTAAATATTCTTCTAATTCGTTCACCATATGATTAATGAATGAAGGTGAAAGATGTATTTTTATTTTACCTACCAGATGTTCTTTAAGTAGGCATAGCTTAAACTCTCGAAACCTTAATGCCTCTTCTTCTGCCGTGGTAGTTAGTTGCGAAATCTCTTCTGAATTGGCTTTACCAAGGAGATTATCAAAAATTTGAATGAATTCTGAGGCAATTTCAATGTTTTCCACTTCAACCGGAGCTAAAGAATCATGGATAAACCTGCCATGGTCCCCTAAAATTTGCAGCCAAAACCGATGCTCGAATCTTGCTGTTTTTTCTAGAAACTCGTTCATTCGCTCTCCCCCATGAATAAAAATATCGAAACTCACTTATAATTTGTATTCTAAAACCTGCAAACTTATTAATATAAATTGTAAGGTAGCGTAACAAAGCTTAAACTGCACGGATGATTTTCCCCACAAGAACTTAAGTTGTTCTTTTAAGTAGATTTTTCATTTACCTGAATATTTCGCTTAAAATCCCGCCTGCAGCGAAGGAAGTCAAACATGTGCATACTTTCTTCAAACTCGGTCATTTTAGTATTTATTTAACACCCTGACTGTTATCTGCAAATACAAACATCATATGTTTGGAGGAAGGTAGATTGTCAAAGGAAATAATGAGTTACATTGACTGTCTCATGGTGAAAATTCCAGGGGGGAAAATAGAATTAAGGGACGATAGAATTAAAAGCAAATGGAAAGCTGAAATTGGACCATTCCTTCTTGCCCGTTATCCTGTTACTACGGATTTCTACTATTCTATTACAAATAAATCGCCTAATTCTTATGTTCAAGATCAAAAACCTATTGTGAATATTTCTTGGAATGATGCAATTTCATTTTGTAATCTGCTTTCACGGGAAACTGGACTGGAAGAGTGTTATTCTACAAATGGTGAAAACATGGTGTGTGATTGGGAATCAAGCGGTTTTCGACTTCCTTCAGAAGCAGAGTGGCAATATGCATGTAAAGCTGGGACTGCTGGTTATAGATATGGTGAGCTGAATAAGATTGCCTGGTATAACGAAAATTCAGGGGGCATAATCCATGAAGTAGGAACAAGGGAACCGAATCCATGGGGGCTGCATGATATGTTAGGAAATGTTTGGGAGTGGTGTTGGGATTTATATGATGAAGAAGTGTACGGCACCTACCGTATTTTTCGGGGTGGTAGCTGGGCTGAGGTTGCCAGGGGTTGTGGAGCTTCATGTCGTCGGCGTAGCCACCCGACATTTTATATAGACGACCTAGGATTCCGTCTTGCCCGGTCTTTATAACTTCAGCAATCAAGCCAACTTCATTCAAGGTTTTTACAGTTTTACTAACGGATAATGGGAGTGAAAACAAAGAGATCAGCTGTATTTATTTGTGATGAACCCCAAAATAGGAGTAGGTTCAACAAAAGAGATCGATTAGAGATTTTATCCAGAAAAAAGAACTGTCTTACATGTATTTTAAGTCGTAGTGCTATTCATATTTCTTTCCAGTTTTTTTGGTTGGTTCCGATTGTGAACAAAATAAAAAACCTGATCATGTTTCAGGTTTTTTAATATTATCATCATTCGATTACCAGAGAAATGCAAGAAAAACTAAAGATGCAATTGCCCCAAAAGCAAATCCATTTGCAGCACCCCAACCAAATCCTGCATTAAAACCTCCATAACCAAACCCACCAAGGTTTCCACCACCGTTAAATGGACGAATATATACACGGTTCGGCGTAACCCGGTGTATGATTCCCCGATGAACGGTTCCTCTACTTGTACGAATTTCAACCGGCCTTCCAACACCTTGCCTGCATTTATGATAATAATTATGATAACCCATTTTACATCCCCCCCTTTTCCGTCGATTATACATCGTATGCATTCGGGGACTAGCCTGCATAAATTAAATACCCAGCGTACCTTTAAAAGTCTTTCCCGATGGTTAAACACTCTTTGAAACCAAAGCATAAAATACATTTATACATGTACAGAAGGAGTTTATGCCATGAACCACTCATATCAAGACGCGCTAGCCATAATTGGAATTGAAGGGGCACACCCTGGTGGATTTGAACTGACTAAGCAGCTTTTGAAAAATGAAGAAATCGATCAAACGTCAATAATCCTTGATGCCGGATGCGGGACTGGGCAAACCTCATCTTACTTGGCAAAAACGTTTCTTTGCCAAGTATCCGCGCTTGATAATCACCCAGAGATGGTGAAACATGCAAAAAAAAGATTCCAACAAGATAACTTAAGCATTGACCTATATAAGTCTTCAATAGAAGAACTGCCTTTTGACAATCATTCTTTTGACTTTATTATTGCCGAATCAACGACTGCATTCACGAATATACAAAAATCCCTCGGTGAATTTTTCAGGGTCCTTAAACTAGAAGGAACTTTGTTAACCATTGATATGACAGCAGAAACCAGCCTTGATTCTGCCTCAAAAAAAGAAATCATGGACTTTTATAATTTAAGGGAATTATTGACGCAATCAGAATGGTTAAAGGTCTTCCAACAAAACGGATTTACAGATTTAAAAATCTTGAGATCGAGTACCGTAATAGAGGAATTAATGAATTCTTCATCATCAAAAAGCCTAGTTCAACCATTGAACGGATTATTGGAACGAGTCATGGACGAACATTACCGCCTCATTCTATCTTATGGAAACAGCCTTGGATATAGAGTATACAGAGCAAGTAAAAAGTAGAGAATTTATTATCATTACACAGCTATAGATTATCAGGAATTATGAATACAATAAAAAAAACCTAGAACAAGTTCAAGGTTTAAAGAGATGGTTTTATTATCTTAAGTGATGATCTTTACACAATTTCGTCCATTCTTCTTTGCGGCATATAAGGCTTGGTCGGCACGTGGCATCAATGTTTTGATGGATTGGCTTCGGTCACCAGCTTGAATTAAGGCATGGGTCACCCCGAAACTGCAGGTAACGGAAATCTTCTTTTCGTTAACAACAGCAATGCTTTCAGAAACCTTTTTCCTTATACTATCGGCCAACTCATATGCAGTGGCTAAAGCGGTATCCGGCAAACATATGATAAATTCTTCACCGCCATAACGCCCCAATAGATCTGCATCCCGAATGTGTTCCTTTGCAGTATTTGCAACAAGCGTTATAACCGCATCCCCTGCTTCATGTCCAAAAGTATCATTTACATTTTTGAAATGATCGATATCGAACATGATGACTGAAACACTGCCGCCTTCCATGCCTAGGGCATCGAATAACATTTCCGATTTATTGATGAAAAATGTTCTATTCAATATTTGGGTTAATCCGTCCAAACTGGCCAGTTGTTTCAACTTTTCCAGCATAAGCACTCTTTCAGTTACGTTGGCGAAGGTGATGATCTGTCCGATAGGCAGGTTACTTTTGTTGAGCACGGGTGAAAAACCAATATGGTAATGTACCAACATACCATTCATGCTGCAATTAAAATCACTGTCCTTCTTATGGTCGATTATTTCGCTAAGATGATGATTCCCATTTAGCACACTTGTAATCGATTTACCTATGGAATATTGATCCAACATGGGTATGACTTTGCGCATTCCGTGGTTATAGTCAACAATCAAGCCCTGTTGATTTAAAACGATGACACCATCTTTCATACTTTCAAAAACAGTTTCCCGAGCGATCGGGGCAACATTGAACATTTGAAAAGTCAAAAGTGCCGCACCATGAAGGATAAACGTGATACTCATGGATACAGGTCCAAGATCGATACCATATGAGCTTAATCCATTTATATAATAGTAATTTGCCATTATAGGAATAAGAAGGCCTGCCACCATCATTGATATTTGCATCCTGAATCTGAATGAGGATTTTTTTACCTGCTTTAGCAATATGATTATACTTATCATGACACATAAAAAAAGAAAAAGGGATTGGACATAAAACCAAGGACCTCCCACCAATTTTATAACTGGAAAAGGACTATCGCTTCTCAATTCCATTGACTTGTAATACAAGTGATGAAGGTCATTTGTATAATGCAAGAAGATGGTGATGAACGGAATGATGAAGAGTGCATATTGCCAAACCTTCTTAATTCTCTGCTCTACATATTCAAGGCACATCAACAAAAGAAATACCGGGATGAATGGTAAGGCCAAGTACTCGACCCTTAACCAGAATATGATTTGTTCCAAAGATGTACTGGAAAGTTCGAAAGCATAAGAAAAAGTAAAAATGGAAGACAATAATGTCACGAGAATATAGGGTTTTGCTCCAGGTGCATCCTTGAACCTTAATTGTGCAAATAAACATAGGAACAAGCTTAAAACACCTGCCATTATAACTACAAGTATGTATAACAATAATTCCCGTGGCAATGCGACCAACTCCGTTTAGCAAAAAATACTTTTTCCGTATATTATATAGCACTTTGTGACTATGTGACCAGAGTTTATTCAGGGAATTCTGAATTATAATTTCAGGATTTTATAAACACGTCATCTGATAAATACATGTACTAACTTCCCAAACCGCCGAACCTAAAATGAAACAAAAAACCCTGCTTCATCGCTTGAACGTGGGTGGCAGGGTTACCAATTAAATTGTATATAATCGAAGTTTTAGAATTATATCTTCTCTGTTACTGCAGTGAATCGCTTTAAGAATGTGAGTATTTTTTGATAAACGGCAATTTCATTTTCTTTTTTGGAAAATCCATGTCCTTCATCTTCCAAAAGCATATAATCGACATCTCTTCCTTTTTCCTTCAACGCTTTAACGATTTGATCAGATTCTGCCTTGACGACACGGGGGTCGTTTGCTCCTTGAATGACAAGCATTGGCTTTATCATGGATTCTAAATAGGTGATAGGCGAATACTCGATTAGTTTTTCTTTATCTTTTTCCGGATTTCCTACCCACTGATCCATGACCGGCTTCCAGTCTTCTGGAACAGAATTAATAAATGAGAAGAGGTTGGATGGTCCGAAAATATCGACAACCGCTTTAAAATAATCCGCATGTCGTCCGTGTAGCAAAAGTGCCATATACCCTCCGAAGCTTCCGCCCATCAATAGAATGTTACCTTTTTGTGCATACCCTTGGTTTATGAGCCAATCAAGGCCAGCTACATTATCAAGTCTTGGTCCAGTTCCCCAATCTCCTTCCACCATTTTCATGAATTCCAATCCATAGCCAGTAGAACCGCGGAAGTTTGGCGCAAAAATACTGAAACCATGATTCAGGAAAAATTGAAATGATGCCCTAAAGGACTTCCGTTCTGCCGCTTGAGGACCTCCGTGTGGCCAAAAAATGACTTCACCATTGTCATTTTCCTTTTTTGCCCTAAAAAATAACGATTCGATCTCCAGGCCATCAAAGGAAGGGTATGTAATGATGTCCGGTTCAACCAATTCATCGGAATCGACGCCAGGAACAGTATATTTAGTTAATGATACCCAATCATCATCGGTTTTTTTATAGATATTATGAGGCTTTGTTGCGCTCATGCCAAATAAGTAAAGCGTGCCTGATGCAGCAACCTCAAGTTTATTAATGACGCTGCACGGAACAGGGATATTTCTCCAATCCCCATTTTGCAGATTGAATTCATATAATTGATCCTCTACACCCTTTTGACTGGTTATATATAATAGTTGATTCTCTTTACTATATTTAATGGCAGTAAAACTCTCATTCTCCAATACTTTAATTTTACTGAATTTGTTTGTTTCAAGATCATATGAAGCCAAATAGGTAAAGTCCGAATCATAATCAGTCAATAAATATATCATCGAATCCGAAACAAAAACACCATCATTCACTGTATGTTGTTTTTCAGAGGGCGGGGTAAGCAGGATTTCTTCGTTTCCTTTTTTTGCATAGAGAAGAGTATATGTATTAGCAAAGTGTTTATAGTAAAGGAAGGTTTCTTCATCTGGGCTGAAACCAAATAAATAGGTCGCTGCGTCTTTCCCCTCCAGTACCAGCACCTCCTGTCCTGATTCTAAATCTAAACAAAAGGAATTTAGAAAGGAAGGATTTCCTCTGGATGTCGTGTAATAGAGCTTTTTACTGTCATTCGATAATTTTGGCATGAAATTACGTGTATTTTCATGATGGACGATTTCCTTCATTTTCCCTCCATTCAAAGGAACTCCGTAAAACTGGGTATTTTCATTACCGTCTTGATCGAATCCAGCAATTATAAACCGGCTCTTCTTATCATATATCAGCCCTTGGCAGCTTTGATCAATGGATGTAAGCGGATATGGAAAAGAGTCTGGCAAATCCATTCCCCATAAATTATACTTGCCGCTCAAATTGGTACTGAAAACCAGATGTTTTTCATCTGGACTTACAGCAAAATCAGCAATGGAAAAGGTTCGTAAAAATTGCTCAACATCAGGTTTTGGAAAAGTGATCATTTTGGCAACCCCTCACATTTATAATATTAAGAAATATCCGCAAATAAATTATACCATATTTTCCCTCTCTGATATATGGAATTCGTAACCTAAGGAAGTAGTGAAATTAATGGATAATAATCATCCCTGAAAATATATTTAGTGTCATTTAATCTTAACTAAACACACTATAAGTATCCGGAACATCCAGGATATTCAAAACTATTCCTTTATAAAGACATAGGAGCATCGTTATGTCTCGATAGACTGAGAGAATATGAAAAAAGCTTAAGAGCCTTGGGCTCTTAAGCTTTTTAAGCATCAATCAATATATCTTCTTGCTCCGGCATATTCCTCTCCGTATCCCGATGTTTTTATTTCATCTATCCTTACATGTGTTGAGCTGTTAGGCGAATGGATCATTTTGCCGTCACCGATATACATGCCGACATGATGGACCCTTCCTTTCCCTTTATCATAGGCAAAAAATAGTAAGTCCCCTGGTTGAAGATTTTCTTGTTCCACCTTTTTTCCATGTTGCGCCTGAATGGAAGAGTCCCTTGGAATTGTTATTCCATTAGCATGGTACATTGTATAGGTAAATCCAAAACAGTCAAATCCAAAACCGGACATTCCAGCCCATAGGTAAGGAAGACTTAAAAACTCTTTTCCTGATTCAACGATGTCCATTCCGGTTGGAGCAGGTATTTGATTTTCATTTTGATAGACTGACACGTCTTGCTTTTCTATCCATTTTGCTCCATTACTCGGTGTCATTACCTTCACTTTATCTTTTTTCACCTGCAATAGCGGAAGGCGGGTATTGAAGCTGACCTCCATGAATTTGGACCGATTTTTCGAATCCGAATAAAGCCAAGTCTTCGGGGCCTTTACAAGGGCAAAACCTCGTTTAAATTGCTTTTCAAAAGAATTTCCGGCTTTTAATTGTGCCTTTGGCATCCATCCTGGATAACCAATATCATTTCGGGGCGTCGGTTGATTGGCAACGGCTACTTTCACCCATTCACCCCGATCTTCAAGAATTGTCACTTTAGATCCATATAAAGCTTGTGTTTCCAGGTTACCTACAAGCCACAGCTTGTCTTCATAATTCATAGAGCCGATCCAGGCATCCAAATCAACGGGATTCGATGCAGAAGGAGCATCGATATCCCTTAATAATCCCGGCTCAGTCCAAAGAGTTGCCACGGCTACATCTACATAGGCGATTCTCTCTTTCTCTCTTGAACTAGCTTCATTGGGACTGAATACTAAAATACCAATAGCAAATAAAGATAGCACCACAACGGTTAACCTTTTCAAAATACTCACCCTTTCGAGATTGTTTTTATTGAGTTAAAGAGGATTTCCTCTTGACTCCTGATCCAGGTTTATCGGAAATGAAAAGTTGATCTTTTAAAAACTGAATGCCTTCAAATGGTTCATCCTTAATCCATAAGGGGGCATCTAAATCAATCTTCGTTATATTTGGATGGGCAGTTGCCAGATGAGCAGCGGCCGCTACACTAACGGATGATTCCATCATACTCCCAATCATGCATTCCACTCCGGCTACTTCTGCCATATCGGCGATTTGGAGCGCACGTCGAATTCCGCCTGTTTTCATTAATTTAATATTAAGGAAATCAACAGCATGCTCATTCAGGATTCTCATGGCATCACGAGGGGAAAACAAACTTTCGTCGGCCATGATCGGCACTTGTACAGACCTTTTTATTTCTTTCAAACCTTCGATATCGTGGGCTTGCACGGGCTGTTCCACCAAATCAATGTTTAGCTTTCTTTCCTCGAATTGATGAATGATGGAAATCGCTTGTTTTGTTGTCCACCCTTGATTTGCGTCAATCCTGATCATAACCTGGTCGCCAACAGCAGCACGAATGCATGCAACCCGCTCCACGTCACTCTTCCAATCTTTCCCCAGTTTTACCTTCATCGTAGAGAATCCATCATCGATAAGGGACAATGCCGCCTTTGCCATTTCTTCGGGGTCATCAACGCTGATGGTCATATCATTTTTCAGTACATTAGATTCACCGCCAAGATATTGATATAATGGAAGCTGCCATCGTTTGCTGACTGCGTCGTACAAAGCGATTTCAACAGCTGCTTTTGCACTTGTGTTACCTACACAGGATCGTTGGATCAGCTGAGACAATGCATTGATATTCTCGATGTCACGTCCAATTAGATGTGGGGTGATTACCTCTTCAATGACCGTCATGATTCCTTTTGTAGAATCACCCGTTATGGCAATCGTAGGGGCTGCAGCCCCCAAACCTTCCGTTCCATCCTCCAATTTTACGGAAACCATGATGTTTTCAATTTCCATTGCGGTGCGTAATGCAGTTTTAAATGGCTTAACAAGTGGCAAGGTTTCCACTGATACTTGTAAACTTTCAATCTTCATATTAACAACCCTTCCTTAAAAGCTTGAGAGTATATATGATGTAAGAATTCCAAAATAGGTGCCCAGAAGACTGCCAAGTACAGCCATCAATATCCCGACCGGTATTAGCGCCCGGTTGAATGCACCTGCCAATATAGGTGCTGATGCCACACCCCCTATATTGGCCAATGAGGCAACTCCCATTGTAAATAGATCCAACTTAAAGATTTTGGCCAAAATGACCATGATCAATCCATGAAAGAATAGAATCATAAATCCGGATATAATATACACTGGTGCTTGAAACAGCTGTGAAAAATCGGCATGGGAAGCAATTAAACCAATGACTATATAAAGCATGACTTTGGAAATTTCCATGGAACCGGCAATACGTCCAACCTTCGTGACAGCCGGAATTAATCCTACGGTCGAAGCGATGATGATCGTCCATGTGGTTCCATTCACAGCTGCACCAAGTACCGGCAGCTTATCCCCAATTTTGGTTGCCCCTGCTGAAACAATTAATGCCAGCGCCAAGAAACCGATCAATTCCACGAATCCAAATTCCGTCTTGGCGGTTTCCCCCGCTTCAAGCTCGGAAGTCATTTGATCAATGAAAGATGTATCCGCTTTAGTCCAAATATTGAATTTTCCAGCAAGAGGCACCAGCCAAAACAAGAACATGACCCAAATGGAATAATTGACTGTATCCATGATCAACGCATAGCCAAAAATATTTTCAGGCACATCGAGTATGCCCTGCAAGATCACCATATTGGCAGATCCTCCTGTCCAGCTTGCGCTCAAAGCCGAGAATGCCTTCCAAGTTCCTTCCGCATAAAAGCCATGCATTAAAACGTAAGTAAGAGTGAACCCTCCAATGATGCTGAATGAAGCCGCAAAAAAAGTTAAAAGCATCTTTGGTCCAAGCCTTATGATTTTCCGCATATCGCATTGCAAAAGCATAAGCATCAACATGGCAGGCAGCAGAAGCCCCCGTATGGTGCTATATGCACTTTCGACTGACTCGCTATCTGAAAAGACCCCGAATGTTTTCATCAGTGCCGCTCCAATATAAATAAGGACAATACCTGGAACATACTTGAAGAACTTTCCTCCTATCTTTTTTTCCACAACCGCAATCAAGGCAGTAAATGCCAATAAAAAGCAGACAAACATCACACCATCTTGAATCATATTCCATACCTCCTTAAATTTTATAGCAATATGCAATTTCCATTTTACTCACACTCATCAATGAATTTTTGCATGCACTACATAGAAAAATCCAGCTGCCAAAGAGCGCCTACGCACTCTTTAACAGCTGGATTTCAATTGCGACTGACAAAAGAAGCAGCTATAACTTATAAAGTTGCTGATATTTGATGCTGGCATTTCTTAGGGCGACGGTCAGTGCTTTCTGAGATGAACCAAAGTACCGTTGCTCAATTTCTTTCTCCAATTCATCTGGCCGAAGAATAGATTTATCAACTAACATGGAATGAATGAAGCGTGAAGTAATCGATATCGTAGTCGAGCATTCCGCATCCACTATGTCATGCGTATCACGATCAATGACGATCCCGATAAAAAAGCAGTTGAATTGCTGTGTAATTGGATTATTGGACGCCGCCTTCGATTCGCCAACTATATATACTGTATTCTGTTGATACATAATTGTTGTGCCTCCTGCCATTACAGACATCATAACAGGTATAAATAGGGTGACTATCTATATTATTACAATATGGAATGGTTATATATATATTAATATATATAGTAAACATTTGACAATATATTTTGTATATTTAGTCAATTCTCGATTCCTTCGGCAAGAGAATAGATAAGTTCTATAACTATTACGCCGGAAAAATCACAAAGAATATCTAGGAATTGTTAAAGAACACGTTTCAGGGGTCATTTTATGATCTCCCCACTCACTTTATTGGACCTTCACATTCATCATTCGGACTATGTTTCGGGATTCAACACATTATTTCAGCCCTTCATAAGGCTCATATTTCGCATACATATCCTTTCGGCGATTACGATCTTTGAAAGTGGTCGCCGCACCATTCTTTCGGTTCTCATATAGTTCGTCCAGATCGACCGTACCGGAAATGATTGTATGTTCATTCATTTCCGCCTCTGCTACTACTCCATTTGCTGGCCAAGCGCTGTCACAGGGGCTAAGTATACTGGCGCGGCCGTATCCGTTCGGCAACGGTGTCCCTGGTTCACCAACAGTGGGGCAATGAACAAAATATACCTGATTCTCGATTGCACGTGCATGTGCGCAATGGCGAACCCGCCAAAAACCAGCCTCTGTAAATGTGTATGATGGGCAAAAAATGATGTCGGCCCCTTTCACTGATAATATCCTTGAGATTTCAGGTATTTCCGCTTCATAACATACCGCTATTCCTATCTTAACCGGACCTACGGAGTAAACTTCCAAATCATCACCTTCAGAAGTATGCCAATTCGCTTCAGCAGGAAAGATATGAGTTTTTTTATGCTCAACGACCGATCCGTCTTTATCAAAAATGTAGGCAATATTGAAGTATTCATTTTCCCGGCGTACCAGATGCGTACCCGCAATGATGACCTGCTTTCTCTTTTTTGAAAGTGTACTAAAAAGCTCTTTGTATTGATTGGTATATTCATCAATCCTGATAACGGACGAAGCATCTTGTTCTCCAAATGCCGCTGATAACCCGAGGGTTAACAGTTCAGGAAAAATGATATAATCCGAGTTTTCGGGAACTTGGGTGATCAAGTCTTCTATTTGTTCCTGAAATTCATTGAAATTTGACACTTTTTCTACTCGAAATTGACAAGCCGTTATTTTTATTTTCACAAAAGCCCTCCCAAATCATCTTCTTATTCCATTAGCCCTAAAAGAAATTAGGATATCTTGTCCAGATCATTTATTTCGGTCTGTTGCATAGAGATATGTTTAGTCAGTGCACTTAAAACGAATGTTACTAGAATATTAAACAACAAAGCTATGACGCCTGTACTGATATCATTAATTACATGTGGGATATCCGGCAGGAATGTAGCAACCTTCACATCTGCAATTGTCGCATATAAAACAATCAGGACGCCTGCCAAAATCCCTGCCATTGCACCATACTTATTGATTATGTTGGTTTTTGGTAAACTGCAAAACAAGGAAGGAGCCAGTTGTGTAATTAAACTGTATGACATGATATTCAAGATGGCCAAAGCCTCGCCGCCTGTTACCGTTACAAATAAGGCAATGATCGAGATACCGATGATGATGATCCTGGAGACAATCAACTGATGCGTTTCAGTCGCAGCAGGGACGAGAACTTTGTAAAAGCTATTTGTCAGACCTACCGATGCAGCCATAAGCATGACTGAAGCCGGTACTAGGGCCGTCAATAAACCTGCAGCTCCGATAACCCCTATCACCCAAGGATCGAATGTTTGAATCGCCAGCCTTAAGAGTGAGAGATCCCCATCAGCCCCTTGCAAACCCGGGATTTCCATGATGGCAGTAAATCCGATGAAAAATACGAATAGCAGTAACAATGTGTATAAGGGTAACGCAATCGCATTTTTTCGAAGGGTCCTTTCCCCATTGGACGATAAAACGACCATGAATGTTTGTGGCAGCAAATAAAATCCTAGTGCATTGAGCAAAACGGTGGACACAAACCAGGATTGGCTCAATCCCTGATCCGCCAAAACCAACATTTCCGGTTTAGCAGCTTGCACGGTCTCGAACATTGGCTGTATGCCTCCGAAGTAATGAAACGGAATGTAAATGCCTAAAAAGATAACGACTACCAAGATCATGAAATCTTTAAGTATGGCTGTCCATGCTGATCCATGAATGCCTGAAATCATTACATAGGTAGTTACGACAACAGCACCGATCACGCTTGCAGCAACTGGAGAAATCGCTCCATAAGATGCTTCAGAAACAATGATACCTAATCCTTTGAGCTGTATGACTATATACGGCACGAGGGCTAAGCTTCCCAATACAGCAACGATCATCCCCATTGATCTGCTCTTATATTTAGATGCAAAATACTCTGGTTGAGAGATGATGGAATGGCGTTTTGAATATCTCCATATTTTAGGGACGAGCCAATACGATAGGACGTAGGCTAAGAAAATATAGGCGGGAACATAATAAGCAGCGGCACCCTTCGAGTAAGCCCACCCACTTCCGCCCAGGAATGTAAAAGTTGTATAAATTTCACCTGCTATCAAGAGAAAAATGAAGAATGTACCGAAGCCCCTGCCCCCTACGGCAAATTGCTCCATGTCCATATCCTTCCCATTTCTTGCTTTTATCCCTAAATAAAGTGCCAGGACCAAGAAGATGGCAATGATGAGTAATGATAAATTCATTCAGACTCACTTCCTTTATTATCAGGATCGAACTTATAGACAATCATTAAGATGATCGACGCCATGACCATCCAAAATGCAACCCAAAATAACAAAAAAGGCATCCCCAATATGTACGGTTCTATTTTATTTGCATAGGGCAATAAACCTAAGAACCCTATAAATGGAACAAAAAGCAATAGCTTAATGGCATCCAAATTATACCCTCCCCTAATTAGGTTCCTAACATGGATGTATCCCCATCAGTCAAGCCTGTTTCAAACTAAACTGATGGTTTGATAGCATCCGTGGCTTACTGTCATTAGCTGCTTTCAACCAACCGTATATGCCCCTTAAACAGACTGGATGGCAAGGACCGTTTCCAATATTACATTGACGCCTTTTTCACAATCTTCCCATGTAGTCAGTTCCTCTTCACAATGACTTTTACCGTTGATGCTTGGAACGAAAACCATGGCAGTCGGTATATAACTGGCTATAAACTGGGCATCATGTCCTGCACCGCTTACCATTCTTTTATAGGGTAGACCTAATGTATGGCTCGATTGCTCTAGCAAATTGCAAATGGACTTGTCAAACCAAACGGTATCCCTGTCCCATAATTTTTTCACTTGGATGTCGCAGCCGCCTTCTGAACCTGTAGTTGTAAGGCTTTCAATGATTTCCTCCACCTTTTCGATGACTTTGGAATCTTTATGTCTCGCTTCTAGCGAAAAAACCACTTTATTAGGGATAACCGTATGGATATTAGGAAACACGTTTACCCTTCCCATCGTATAAACCAAATCGTCATCAAGCATGCCTAGCTTCTGACGAGCTTCCATAATCAAGCTATTCGCTGTGAAGAAAGCATCTTTTCTCATATTCATCGGGGTTGTTCCGGCATGATCGGATTCTCCTGTAACTTCTATCTCATAGCACACCATACCAAGGACACATTCTACGACACCGATCGTTAGTGATTCACGTTCAAGAATCGGCCCTTGTTCAATATGCAATTCTAGAAATGCAGTCGCTTCTTTTAAACGATTCTCTTTATGTCCTGCGTATCCAATGGCATTCAAAGCACTTTCGAAAGTCGTTCCGTCACTATCTGTTTTTTGCAGCATGATGGATTTTTCGAATTTACCTGAAAGAACTCCCGAAGACATCATGGAAGGTTCGAATCTGGCTCCTTCTTCGTTCGTAAAATTGACAATCATTACAGGAATATTAGGTTGGATATTATTTTCAACCAGAGTCCGCACGACCTCCAGGCCTGCAGCTACACCCAAGATTCCATCAAATCGCCCGCCTTTTTTTACAGTATCCATATGTGATCCCATCACAATAGGCGGTTTGTTTCCAAGTCCCGCTAATGTAGCGTAAATATTCCCCATATCATCAAGCTTAATGGTCATACCCAATTCTTTACAGCAAGCGCAAAAGTAATCACGGACTAATCGGTCTTCTTCGGAAAGGGATAGCCGTGTGACTCCATTGTTTTCTGTCCTTCCAAAATCAGCAAATTTCTCGAGCGTACGACTCAGCCTCTCACCATTAATTAATAATTTTTGCTTTTTCATAGCGAATATCCTCCTTTTTGATAAACTGCCAAATCTTACATACGTTCGCTAAAATGAAAGTGAAGGTATTGTTGTTTTAGAATGGTTACGCTAGATTTATATTTCTACTAATGTTTCCCTATGATAAAGAATCTCCCCATTCAAGACCGTTGACTCAACTTTCAACTCCTTGATATTTTGGAAATCCACTTTCAATATACTATCATTCAATACGACTAAATCGGCCAGCTTGCCTGCCTCCAGGCTGCCTTTGACATCTTCATCGAAACTCGCAAACGCGCCATTCCATGTGTATAGTTTTATCGCTTCCAATAC
This sequence comes from Peribacillus sp. NPDC094092, assembly GCF_050279365.1. NCBI lineage: Bacteria > Bacillati > Bacillota > Bacilli > Caryophanales > Bacillaceae > Peribacillus > Peribacillus sp. NPDC094092. The sequence continues at coordinate 108,654 of NZ_JBNNUC010000001.1, forward strand.
GCTAATAGATTGATACGGACCTATTTTCGTACCTGACCTGCTTGTTCTATTAACAGCAACGTGTATGCCTAATAAAGGGTCGTGATCAGTTACGGGAGCATCGGAACCTCCTGCGGCCAAGATGCCATTATCAATATAATCACGGGCGGCGTACATGTGGTTGACCCTATTGCCGTAGTGTTCAATATATATATCACCGAATTCATAAGGAAATGGGGGGTTGGGGATTGGGATGACTCCAAGTTCTTTCATCCTCATTTGTAAATCTGGCGAAGATATTCCAGCATGCTCGATCCTATGTCTATGATTTTTTCTGGGCGATTCATTCAAAGCCTTTTCCACGCAATTTAAATACATCTCTATCGCTTTGTCGCCTTGGGCATGGACTGTGATCTGATAGCCTTTTTTATGTGCCTGACCTAATACTTGATAGATCTCCTCTTCTTTATAATAAAGAATGCCAAAATTGCCAGGATCACTCGAATAAGGCTCACGGGTAGCGATTGTCGGACCGGTACTGCTGCCATCCGTAAACAATTTAGCTGGTCCGATTTTGAATCTTTCGTCCCCAGTTCCGGTTATGACTCCCGAATCCACCATTTTATTAACAAATTCATGAGAATTATTCAATGAACCGACCATCGCATAGATACGGACACGAATATCGTTATTTTTTATGGCCTGCTGCATTAAACGGAAACTTTCAGGGCCATGAGCACCAGCTTCATGAATGCTTGTTATGCCTGCTGCGATGAAATGTTCCGACGCTATTTTCACTGCTTTCAACAGTTCACTTTCTGAATAACTTGCTCTGTCGGCCATTATCATATTTGCTGTTTCAATGAGTTTGCCTGTAATCCTCCCCGTCCTATCCTTTTCAATGATCCCTCCAGTTGGATTCTCTGAGTTGTCATCAATTCGGGCAAGCGCTAACGCCCTGCTATTCACTACGCTTATATGGCTGCATGTACGGGTTACCATGATGGGATGTTCTGTTGAAATAGCATCCAACTCCTCTCTAGTTGGATAACGTTTTTCTCTCACGGCGGTCTCATTAAAGCCCCAGGCGCGAATCCATTCACCTTTAGGGATCGTCGAAGCTTTTTTCTTGAGATCGATCAATAAATCTTCTACAGATTTGATATGTTCAGCTTTACAACTTACAGCCAGTTGATTGACTCCGTACAATATAAGATGAATATGAGAATCAATAAACCCGGGAAGTAATGACTTTCCCTGCAAATCAATCACATTTGTTTCTTCACCGATAAATGCCTTGATTTCATGATTCGTACCGACTGCCGAAATACGATTACCTCTAATCGCCAGGGCTTCTGCGACTTCATTTTTTTGATTTACGGTTATGACCTCGCCGTTTATGAACACGATATCAGCTTTCAAACAACACACCCCTTCCTTATTGTTTCACCTCTATTAGCATTTCCTCTTCCGTTTCGTCTCCCGTTTTCACTTATCGGAATATTCTGTTTTCAACAGATTCATTATATCCACACCAGATTTTGAAATCATTAGACAAATAGTCAAAAATTTCTTCGTTTTTTTATACCTTTTATATAATAATGTCATATTCCCCATGATTCGCTGATCCAGTTCCCTTTAATCACGCAAAATGCATTGATCATGTTCCTAAGGGGTCTATAACCAATCAAAAAAGGGATAGGTATAGCTGTTGATATGCTTCCCTATCCCGCCTTTCATTTTTTTACATTCCATTCAATCTTCCGATAATGCCAATGGTCAAATACTGTTTGTTTGCATTAAAATCCCATGTCCAGTAGCGAAGGCTTAATTCGCTTTTATCTACATTTTCAATAAACGTTTTTATCCCAATCAATGCTGCCCCATATCCCACGTTCGAGGCCAATGCAAAAATGGCATTCATTCCTTCATTAATTGTATCCATATACTCAGGTTCGATTTTTAAGATATCAGTCCATGTAATACAGAATCCATTTTGCTTGGTGCATTTAGAAATTGAGTGATTCATTTTACGTACGATTTCATCCCTTAAATCTAAAATTCCATTTTTAATCTCTTCTGTTTCTTTTTTCTGATATTGGTGTTCATAATCAGAAAACAGTTCCTTCGCCCAATTATAAAATAGTTGGGTATAAATGGCGGATGTTGCCACGATATCAAAATCATTATAATAATTAGCAAAAACACTTTCAGAAAGCTGACCTAACCGATTCTCGGTTTCCTTTAAATATTGAATAATCCCCTTTGCCGTTTCACCACGATCCAGCATGGAAGATAGGTGTTGATCAAAATCCACTTTATCAAGCCCTGTTGCATCGATTTCAACAAGTTGAATTTTCTTCCTGGTCCGTTCAGGCAAATTAGCTGTACCCTTTTCCATACTTTCCATATCAATATCAAATAAATATATGGATTTGCACTTAGCCGCCAGATACTCTAAATCCAAATCATCGCAATTGCCTGCCCCGACGATAGCCACTTTATCTGCGAACGCTTTTTTCAAAAAAACGGCATCGAATAGCCCTGTAACTTGTAGACGATGCTGCTGCCACCGCAACTTTCTGTATTCATCCCGATTATGATTCATTTTTCTTTGATAGATTTCCATGTCAATCTCTCCCTTTAGGGTACTAACCATTTATTAATTGTAACAAAGTATCCCGATATTTTGGAGGAAGGCAATATAGATTTCGCACAGGGAAATGATCGGCTCAAATTCCATGGTAAAATGAGCGATAATAATGTTAGAATAATATGGTAATTATTAATAAGTAGCAGAGATTACAGGAGGGTTTTCCTTGAGCAAAACAAAAAAGATTCTACTTGCTTTACTAGGTATTTTTTCAATCACTGTCGCTGGGGTGGTGATACTTGTGTTTTCATTCACACAGAGTATGAAAGCAGATCCCGCTGAAGAAAAGAAGGTCCGTAATCAAGCTGAACGATATTTAGAGAAAACTTTTGAAGATGGAACCGAAATATATGATGTCCTATACGACAATATGGGAAACCGGGGCTATTTTGAATACGCTGCTAAAGTTAAACACGAAAAATATGATACTCAATTTCTAGTTTTCTTTAATGATGAAACAGGGGAAATGGAGGATACATTCATATCTGATAAATGGCAAGATGATGCAGAAAAAGAAATCAGGCCTTATGTTGAAAAAGAACTTGGTGAAGTATTGATTTCCAAGGAAATGGGAGATATTGCAGAGAGTGATGAGTGGAAGGAGATTCAGGAAAAAATAGGCGATCATAATCAATTACTCTTGGTCTTTGATGAGGAGATCGGGAAAGAATTGAAGATTGACCCGAATAAACCAGCCAGCTATAAAGATTACGAAGTGTCGCCAACCATTCGGATTACCCTTTCACGTAAGAAACAGGACGCCGATGAAGGCCGCTTTACCAAAATTATCAATGCCCTAATAAAAGATGGCGTTCTTAAACATGGAAATATGATTGTAGAATATATTAGTACCAATGGTGTGCCACTTGAAGATGAGGAATGGAATAAAAAGTTTTAAAACAGTTTAACAGAATGGTAAAGAGCGGCATTCCAGCCTGCCGCTCTTTACCATTTTTGTTTTCGGGAAACAAGCCCATCAATATATTTTCTTTCTCTAGCAGTCTATACTATTTTTTGGTCGGGAATATTTTTGATTTTGCTGATTGTCTTTTTTTTCATCCCATTTGCCGTTAGTACGCATACCATGCTGAAGATGAATAAACAAAGGAAAAAGATCCAAGCTGCACGATAGCTTTCTGTCAAATCATAAATGAAACCCGAAACGATCACTCCAAATGAGCCTGCTGCCACAAAAAAAACTTGCACAATGCCAAAGATGGAGCCGAAGTCTTTCTTTCCAAAGATATCATTTGTCATGAAGGGAGGCCCTAGGGTGGATATCACAATGCTAAAGCCAAAGGCGATGGCGAATAGGAAAGCGAATGCATGTGTTTTCGCTAACAATAGTGCTGCCATTGCGATCGTCATGCAAACTCCTACATAAATGGCACCTCCTGCCGTACCGAACTTATCCAATACAGCTCCTAAAATCAATTTCCCTACCGTATTTGCCAAAGATAGTATTCCAAAAATGGTTCCAGCAAAGATGGCTGGATGCCCTATATCGATCAGGTATGCCGGAATATGCATTTGCACCCCGCCTGCAACCAAAGCAAAACAAACGATTCCAAGGACGAAAACCCAAAACATTGCCGTCTTCTTTGCTTCTCCCATCGTTAAGCCATTCTGTTCAGATTCCACATTAGATTCGGCCATTTCCATTTTGTCAGAGCCCAGTGGAGCAAGCCCCTTTTCTGCAGGACTTTTCTTTGCAAATAGTAAAACCAAGGGTAATGTTAAGACAATTATCAGTATCCCTGCTATTACGTAGGCCGTTCTCCAACCGTAATTTGAGATTAATTTTGTAATGATCGGACTTAGTACCGCTGCCCCGATCCCCGATCCCGCAAATGCCAAACCCATGGCCTTTCCTTTTTTCTCATAAAACCAATTGGTTAACATGATTGATATGGGAATATTGGAAAAGCCTGCAACACAAATGCCAATTACAAAGCCGATGATACAAAAATATACAGCTGAATTGGCAAGTGAGTATGACATGAATCCTGCTCCGGCCATTACTACACAAATTGACATGATCAATTTCATGTTCCCTTTAGCGAGTAGTTTACCCATGATTGGAGAAGCAACAGCCACTCCAAGACCAGCAATGGAAAGTGCTATGGAAAAAGTGGTTCTGCTAATTCCTAAATCTTCTGTAACCGGGACCATGAACAAACTGTGCAGGGAATTTATTATCGAGAAACCGACGAACATTATGAAAAAGCCACACAATACCACATACCATCCATAAAAAATGCCATTAGAATCTTGTGCCATTTACATAACCCCCAGTCGACTATTTCCAGTGAATCCCCTCATCCTATTTCCATATAGATGGTCTTCTCACGGGTATATTCAAGAATGGTATCCGTTCCGAATCCACTGCTTTTTTGGCCTCCGAATGGGAGTTCAGGTCCCACCCTGCGAAACAAGTTCACCCACACATTACCCGATTCCAGTTTGCGGACCATCCGATGTGCCCGATCCAAATTCGAGGTCCATACTCCAGCTCCTAAACCATAATCACTGTCATTAGCTATGGTGACGGCTTCCTCTTCCGTATCAAAGGGGATAACGGTCGCTACCGGACCGAAGATTTCTTCTTGACAGATACGGAGGGAATTACTATGGACCTTGATCAGTGTCGGCTCAACCCAATATCCATCAGCTAATTCAGGTTCATCAGGTAAAAGACTAACACCTCCATGCCGGCCACCGATGATGATTTCCCCTCCTTCCTTTTCACCTAATTCTATATATGAGAGGACTTTTTCATATTGAGCAGCGTTAGCGATCGGTCCCATTGAAGTGGCTGGATTCATTGGATCACCCAGGTGAATTTGCTGTTCTATCACTTCTTTCATCCTAATGATCATTTCATCGAATATGGACCTTTGAATCAGAATCCTCGATCCCCCTACACATAGTTGGCCTGCGTTGCCGCTAAATATCCCATATTTCGTCACCCCTTGTGCTGCTTTTTCAAGATTAGCATCCGCAAAGACAATGTTTGGCGATTTCCCACCAAGCTCCAAAATCATGGGCTTAGGATTTCGTGCAGTCGATTGTGCTATCGCCCTTGCCGTTCCACCAGAACCGGTCAAACTGATCTTGTTCACTTTTGGATGTCTTACTAGAGTATCTCCCACTTCCGCCCCGGTTCCTGATACGACATTCAGGATTCCTGGCGGGAGGATTTCATTAATCAGGTCCCCGTATCTTAATGATGCGATAGAAGCCAATTCAGATGGTTTGATAATGACTGCATTTCCTGCTGCAATTGCATAAGCCGCTTTAATGGTAAACGTGAAAAGCGGTGAGTTCCATGGAAGGATTCCTACTACTACACCTAAAGGTTCCCTCAATGAGTAGCCTACACTTGAGGGTCCCAATTGAACAGTATCTCCCTTACTCCCAATAGCTGTAGCACCTGCTGCATCATACCAAATGCTTGCTAAGCTAGGAATGAGGCCGTGGCTCGTTTCCCTGATCACCCAACCATTGTCTCTTGATTCCAACTCAGCTAGCTCTTCACCATGCTTTACGACTAAGTCACCTATTTTCCTCAGGTAAGCTGCCCTGTCCATGGCTGGCCTCGTAGCCCAATCGTCAAAAGCACTTCGGGCTGCTTCTACCGCCGCTTCAGCATCTTGTGCCATACTGCAAGGAATGGTCGCCCAAACTCTGCCTGTTGACGGATCGAAGCTCTCGATCCGCTTTCCGGAAGAAGAGGGAACCAGATTGCCATTAATCATATTCTGAAACTCTTTCACTTTATATGATATTTCCAATATTCATCTCCACCTTTCGTCTTAGCAAAACATGAACGTAACCCTTCTACTTTTCTACCAAGCTAATGCCGTAGCTGCCTGTTTGTAAAATTGTTCAGTACTTCCTAAATAATTCTCATAAAATCTGGCACGTTTAACAAAAAGGTGGCAATCAATTTCTTCTGTAAACCCGATTCCGCCATGAATCTGAATATTGTCTGATGAAATACGTACGAATGCTTTCGTGGCAAATATTCGTGCGCAGGAAATGGCTTGAACACGATCTTCTGCACCGCTTTCCAAAGCCCAGTTAGCATAATAAGCTAAAGATCTTGCTGTTTCGAGATCCAGTTTCATATCTACGATTCTATGTTTAATCGCTTGGAATCTTCCTATGGGCTGACCAAATTGTTCACGGATCTTCGCATACTCTGCTGCCATCTCTACCACTTTCTCCATACACCCGACAATTACTGCTGAGAGAGCTGCATTGAAATATAGTAACCCTTCTTGAAGGGCATCCCAACCTTGATGCATGGATCCAAGTACCTGATCCATGGGAATTTCAACATCATTGAAAGCCAAAGCTGCCAAATGCCGGGTTTCATCAATGTTTTTCTGGCATTTCGTAATATTCATTTCATTTCGATTGACGATAAGTAGTGTGATCCCATCCTTTCGTTTACCTTTGCCAGTGCGGACCAATACTATATAATGATCAGCCAACTCTGCATCGGGAACCATTGTTTTCACTCCACTCAATATCAGCTGACCGTTTAGGGATTTCGCCTCCATGTTAATGTCAGAAGGATTGTAACTTCCACCTGGTTCTAACCAAGCTAGCGAGAATGTTTTTGTACCAGCCGCAATTTCTGCTAAATACCTATCTTTTTGTTCTTCCGTACCGAATTTCTCTATTAATGGCACAGCCAGTGCATTTGTTTCTAAAAATAAACCCGGCAATAAAGAACGGCCGGTTTCTTCAAGTACAGGTATTAAATCAAGAGGACCTAAACCCATTCCCCCGTGATCTTCCGAAATATTAATACTTGTACATCCTAGTTCGGCAAGCCCGGATAATAAGGTGCTTAGAGATCCAGTTTCACCCTCTATGTAGGCGCGGGCCGTTTTAGTTTCACCAGCACCATCTAAATATTTCCGGACATAACCACGAAACATTTCTTGTTCTTGATTTAAAGAAAAATCCACCTTAATTACCCCCTTTTCATCTTAACGTCCCATATCTTTCGGTAAACCTAGAATCCTTTCCCCAATCGTGTTCTTTTGTATTTCGCTCGTTCCACCTCCAATTGTTTGTCCAAAAGAATAAAGATAATTATCCTGCCAATATGAGTTGGATGAGATGGCATCTTCTTTCCACAGAACACCCTTATGTCCCTGTAATGAAATAGATTGGGACAGCAGCTCTTTAGTAAGTTCACTTACCATCAATTTATCCATAGAACCTTCTGCACCTGGATGACCGTTTTTTAATGTCTTTGTCAGATTCCGATAATAGTTCAAAAGTGAACCGCGCGTGCGAGTATATAAATCTACCATTGTATGACGAACAAGCGGATTGTCCATCAACGGCTTATCATCTTCTTTCAATTCTTTAGCTAAGGCTACAAGTTCCTTGAATTGCTGCTCCAATGTAAAAACTTGCGCTCCGATTCCCGTTCTTTCATGCATAAGCAATGCAATCGTAACCTTCCAGCCTTCATCTACTTCCCCAACTATTTCGGCATCGTATGCAGTCGCATCATTCAGATAGACTTCATTAAAATCATGCTGACCATCCATTTGAATGATGGGCCTAGTTTCCACCCCCGGCTGATTCATATCTAAAAGGAATACCGTTATCCCTTTATGTTTTTTATCGAAACGATTCGTCCGAGCCAGTAAAAAGCATCGGTCAGCTAAGTGGCCAAAGCTAGTCCAAACCTTCTGACCGTTAATGATCCACCGATCACCGTCCTTTACTGCGCTAGTTTGAATGGCAGATAAATCAGACCCGGCATTCGGTTCGGAATATCCTTGACACCATACTTCCTCACCTGTAAGAATTTTTTGGATATATTTTGCTTTTTGCTCGTCCGTTCCAATCTGCATAAGAGTGGGGCCCACCATATGGATGCCCACATAATTCACAAGTGCCGGAGCCTTTACTCTAACCATTTCCTGTTGATAAACTATTTCCTCCATCAACGTCGCTTCCCGACCGCCGTATTTTTCGGGCCAAGCAATCGCTGCCCAGCCGCCTTCATATAATTTCCTTTGCCAATTCCTCAGGAAAACGGCATACTCACCTTCATCTTTAGAAACATTATTGGTTCCTTCAATCCAACCTTCAGGTAAATTCGCTTCAAGCCACGCTCTCAATTCAAGACGGAATTCTTCTTCTTTGGTTGTAAACGAAAAATCCATAGATTACTTTCCTCCTTTAATGCTTGCAAAATACACTTCTATAACTGAACCCATTGCGGCATTGACCGTTCATCCGTAATTTCCTTCCAAACCATCTTTACTGGCATGCCCATTTGTATTTCTTCTGGTGAGCAATGCAGAATATTTCCGATTAACTTGACCTGGGGCAACCTGTCTAATTCGACTATGGCAATTACTAGCGGTAAATCATCCTGGAATCCAGGTAAAAAGGGGCGGTAGGAAACGATATATGAATAGACTTTACCGTTAATATCACTGCCTTGGCTTTCCCAGCCAAGTTCAGAACTGCCACATTTTGCACAGCTCGGACCTGGAGGATGGGAATATTGATGACAGCAATTGCATATTTGAAGAATCAGTTCATGACGATCTGCACCATCCCAATATGGGCTATTGTCCTGTGTTTTAAGCGGAATTGGTTTTTGATATTCCATTTTGTTCCCTCCTAATTTCTTAAAATCATGGCCCCCGCCATATCGGGTCCAGCCCAACCAGTACAGATTCCGATTTCACAATCTTTCACTTGACGATCGGTTCCTTTGTATTCGTGGCGAACTTGACGAACGATTTCCAAAACGTTATTCATTCCATGTGTATATCCTTCAGATAGCATTCCGCCTGCGGTATTCGAAGGTAATTCCCCACCGATTCGCAGGTTTCCTTCGGCTACAAAGTTACCGACCTCTCCACGTGGAGCAAATCCATAAGCTTCCAACTGCCGAAGTACAACCCAGCTATAACAGTCATATATGGATGCAACATCGATATCTTCAGGTTTAACTCCAGCCATTTTATATACTTCAGGCGCGACATAGTCTGCAGCCACTTCAGTTAAATCATTCCAATAATGTGCGTGGGACACACACTGCCTAGCAGATAGACCCATGATAAATACCGGTCTGGACTTGCATCCTTCAGCACGTTCTGCTGTAGTGACAATGATTGCATTTGCTTCATCCGATTCCAGGCAGAAATCATGTTTTTTAAATGGATAGCTTAAATATGGCGTTTTAAGATATTCTTCCATCGTCAGTGGTTTACCGTAGAAGTATGCTTTAGGATTCCTTTGAGCATGTTCGTAAAAAGCTAAACAGACATGCCCTAGATGTTCCTGGGTCAGCCCGGTTTCATGCATATGTCGCGTTGCAAATAGTCCGAACCACTGAGCCGGACCGCCAGCGCCGTAAGGAATGATGAAGCTTCCGCCTTCTATGGCTGTTTGAAGCATATTCACATCCCAGCCGCCTCCGCCCATCCGTACTCCTGAGCGTCCATTCATGGAACGATAAATCAACACCGTATTCAATTGGCCTGATTCGATTAAGCCAACAGCGTCAGCTATCAACATTTCAGTACTGCTTCCCCCGCCCAGAATATCCTTAACATATTGGGGACGGACCCCTAAATAAGTTGCTAATTGATGAGATGTACAAGAATCGTTTTCTGAATAACTCATGAACCCATCGATATCTTTCGCTTTTAGCCCAGCATCATTCAATGCAGCTCGAGCAGCGTCCAATGCCAAATGTAACGGGGTTGTACCGGAATTCTTAGAACGCTCACTTTCGCCTACACCGACAATGGCATAGCGATTTTTAATGCTTTCCATACTAAAAACCTCCCTTATTGAATCCGTAAAACGACTTCACCTGAACCCACAACTTGCTCTGGTTCCTTTTCTGCAATAAGGTCCAGTCTTACAAAGCGTTGACCTCTTTTTTCATACAAACTTTTAACGAAAGCAGAACACGTGATTCGATCTCCTGGTACTGTTACGGCACCAAATCTCATTTTAAAGTTTGCCGGTGCAGCATGTTCACCAGCCAGTTGCATTACATATTCACCAAGAAAGCCCATTACCAGCATTCCATGTGCAATCACACCCTGCATGCCAATCTCTTGTGCGAATGCATCATCTGTATGTAATGGATTAAAATCCCCTGAAGCTCCGGCATATTTAACAAGTTGTACCTTGGTTACAGGTGTCTTGATGAGAGGTTCAAGTCTTTGACCTTCATGTAAACTTTCATATTTCAACATCTCTGATTCCTCCTGCTTGCAGTTTGCTAGAAATTAATATTGATACTTTAAATTTATAACTATCAGCATTTTTTCAAAGAGAAGCATGATCGCTCCTGATGGGCCGATAAATGATATTTGTTCGGCTTATGACCACCATTTCACCTGACTCATCCTTCATTTCTGTATCAAGTACCAAGAACTGCATCGTTCCTTTTCTTCCTTCCCGTTCGTATACATTTGAGACTTTCATCCGACAATGTAACCTATCACCAGGTCTAATGGGGCGGGAATAAATAAACTCCTGCTCACCATGAAGCATTCTCCTTTGTTCGAGGCCCAGGTCAAGACTTTCGCCACTATCCTGACCAATGGCAATCGGGAAGGTCGGCGGAGCTATAATGCCTCCATATGAAGTTCTTGCAGCATATTCTTCATCCACATATAAGGGATTAAAATCACCAATCGCCTCAGCAAATTGTCGGATATGCCTCTTTTCGACTTCAACTATAAATTCAGCTCCCGTTAAACCGTTCAAATGATCAAGTTCCATTTGCTTTCTACCCCCTAATAACGGTATTTTCATTCACATTATTTTTTACGACAATCATGGCATCAGCGGCTTTGATTCCGGTTTCATATACCATCAAAGGATTAATATCCAATTCGTCGATGGAATCTTTATAATCTGTAACTAGAGCGGAAACCTTTAATAACACATCAATGATGGCCTCGATATCAACAGAGGCTTTCCCGCGTGCTCCCTTTAAAATGTCCTTCCCCTTGATTTCTTCAATCATTTCAAGTGCATCCTGTCTTGACAGCGGAGCGATCCTGAACGAAATATCTTTGTAAATCTCAACAAATATTCCCCCTAGACCAAACATGATAACCTGTCCAAATACGGGATCATAACTTGCACCAACAATGATTTCCACTCCATCAGGTAACATTTCCTGAACGGAAATGCCATTTATTGTAGCCTCAGGGTTATAATTCACTGCATTCCGCTTAATATCTCTGAAAGCTTTCCTGACTTCAAGGTCAGTACTTAGATTCAATCGAATCGCATCCGCTTCCGTCTTATGTGGTATATCCGGCGAATCAACCTTTAACACAACCGGATAACCGATACTGTTAGCGAATTGTACAGCATCGTTTTCATTTTTAGCTATAACACGCTTCGTGGTAGCAATCCGATATCGTTCCAAAACAATACTTGCTTCGAATTCACTTAATGTAGTACCCGGCTTCAGCAAGTCCTGCAAGCTTTGTTTCTCCATTTTCTTTTTACTGTCAGAAACTTGAACTGCTTGATTTTTTCGATAATATTCACTGTATTCAACTAGTTTCGCCAGCCCTCTTATCGGATTAAGGTTTCCCGGAATCACTGGTATGCCATTTTTCATGAGCTCATCGGTACAAGGCGGGAGTGTCATGCCATCTAATGGAAATGTGGTAATGCATACAAATTTATCTGAGCATCTGCAAATTTCAATAAACTCTTGAAGCAAAGGATGCTCGGCAGTCCAATTAAAAGGAAACTCAGTAAAAATGATGTTATCGACATCCGGATCTTCTACAAGTGCCCGCAATGGTGCAAGGAATAACTCAGGATTGGAAACAGAAGCAGCCGCTGTTAGATCCACCGGATTGGAAGCGCTTGCATATTCAGGTAAATTACGTTTGATTTCTGTTATTGTCTTTAAGCTGAGTGGATTGATGGTAAGCCCGTATGATTCACAGCGATCCGCTTCATTTATCCCCCTCCCGCCAGAACTAGTGATGATTACCGTATTGCGTCCATTTGGAAGCTTCTTTGATAGGAATAGCTTTGAAAAGGATATGATATCTTCATAATCGTCGGCCCTTACGATGCCAGATTGTTTAAAAAAGGCATCATATACCTGATCCGAACCCGCAAGAGATCCTGTATGAGAAGCAGCCGCTCTGCTTCCGGCCTTGCTCCTACCGGTTTTCATGACAATCATGGGCTTGTTTCTATCCAATGCTTCCCTAGCAAGGCTTCGTAATTTATCCGGGTTTTTAGCACCCTCCAAGTAGCCGCTTATCACATTTGTTTTTGAATCATGAACCATATATTCAATTACATCCGAGAATTCAGTTTCCATTTCATTTCCTACACTCACGAAGTAATTGAAACTCAATCCATTCTGAGCTGCTGCCATATAGGTCAAAACACCAAATGCACCGCTTTGGGAGACATAGCCGACCCCTCTATGGTCATTTAATGGCACTGATAGGATGGCAGGGGAAAAAGTACCAATCAAACCATTCGACAAATTCACTAATCCAACACAGTTGGGACCCACTATCCGTATTCCATTCTTTCTTGCAATATCTGTTAGCAATTCCTGTTGCTTAATGCCTTCCATACCTGTTTCGGAAAAACCAGCAGCAAAAATGATGGCTGCTTTCACTTTCTTTTGTGCACATTCCTCTAATCCTTGCTGCACCTGGTTCGCCCCAAGGCAAAAAATGGCTAAATCAACTTCATTCGGGACATCTGACAAAGATTCATAGCACTTTATTCCTTCAATCTCTTTTGCTTTGCGATTGATCGGGTATATTTCCCCATTAAAATGACCATCCAAAAGGGCTTTGACCTGTAAATTCCCGATTTTGTATTCACTCTTGGAGGCACCTAGGATGGCGATGGATCTTGGATTGAATAACGGCTCAAGAGTTTCATGAGAATTGTTTGAATGTTGATTTTCTATCATGAATCTTCCCCCCTACATATAAAAAGATATCTTTGAACCCATCTTACATGGAGGGCGTTAATATTCTGAAAATCATGGTTTGTTAAATTCATTTAAAACATTAGGCAGTTAATTATTGTTAAAAGACGAAAATCCACATATTACACCAGGGTCAAAAGAATGGAATGAAAAATATGTGTTCTTGATGACCCCGACTTCTTACAGTGATAGCCCCGACATTGGAACAAGATAAACGCCCATGTTTTTTGTGTATACGGCAACACAAACAGGGGTATTCTTAAAATCCGGTTATCACAACACAAAAAAACCCCCCTCCTTATATGGGAAAAGGGTTTAATTTGTTTAAGATCCATTAATATGTTCCTGTTTTTCAAGCCATTTCTTCATTTTCGTTTGAATTTTATAGGATGGAATTTTCATTCCTCTCTCAATGTTACTGACATATGGCGCTGATATCTCCAGTTCTTCTGCTAATTGATATAAAGAGAGGTTGAGTTTTTTTCTTGTAATTCTTATCCGCTCACCAATATGTTCACTGCTCGTTAGATTAGCAGGGGCTTGCTTTGAAAGCCTATTTCCAGTGTGAGATTTTTGTTTTTTTTCTATAGAACGATATTGCTCCTTTATGATATCAGGCGGTTCTATTAATATCATCGAATTCAGCCAAATACTGGCCCAGCCTTTATAATCGGCTATGGATTCATCCCATTTTTCATAATGCCATGATGCGATTACGCCATCATCCAGTAAAACATCCAACGCTTTCTCGAAACGTTCCCTAGTACGGGATGGTGTACGGGCATTTAATTTTGCACCGATCGATTCCAATAAGGTACTAGTTTTATTCGGCTGTAAAAAGTCTCCTTTTCTTGCTTGGGTCCTCCAGCGCCAGCTTAAATATCTTGTAAGCCTTTTTTCCCAAAGTTGCTTATATGGATTATATTGAAGTGCTTTTATCGAAAGAAGGGCGACCTGTCTCGCAGAACCATTAAGATACTTAGCGAAAACCTTATCTATCGTGAACGTTATCTTTTTCCTGCAAGCTTCTTCAGATATATCATATTCCACACCAGCACGATCCTTAAAGATAAACGTCCTTCCTTGTAGCTTTGTCTGAACAGGCTTACCTTTATCATAGATGGTAGCTTTGTTAATGTTGATCCAGATGCTTTGTATATTTGTAAGCGATTTCAAAATTTGTTCACGCTGTTTAGCTTCGTAACCACCACGACGCCCGAATCCGCCAAGTTTTGGCTTTAATCCTCTTAGTGAAAGGAGGTCATTTAAATAAATTTCCACTGTTTCCTCATTATGAGCGGCCTTTGACAGGAAAAGGCTGCAAAGAGCATCAAAAACATCCACATCCACATCAGATAAAGAGTGGAATCGGTTCCAAGCTTCTTTTACATCCGTATGCTCAAAGGTTGTTTGATCGTTCCGAAAAGGGAGTATTTGTATGGAACCTTCCGTATTCCCCTTTAATATTGGTGTTGCAGGCCAAGGGTCGTTTCCGATGATTTCGAATTTTTTTTTATAAATTGCATCTCTAACCGACTGATATGGAGCACTATTCATTACAAGCAAATGATTTTGGACGGTAAAGTTGAAAGCAAAATCCCTCATCGTGGATAATAGTAAATCCGATGGTTGAAAGTCCCTCTTAAAACATAGTAGGTTTTCTATCTTTTCTATCGTATTGTTTTCGATATTAAATTCAGTCATGATCTTATCGATCCACTTTTTAATATACTCATTAACGATATCTGTTACTTTCGATAAAAATTCAGTGTTTTCAGTAAAATGTTTTGTGAGATGACTGTAAAATAACTTATTTAATGCTTGATCATCAAGTCTTTCCATTTCTTTAAAGCCTATTGTTAAGGCTATTTCCTCTAGGATCCATTCTTTTACCAGCAGTCTAAACCAGCTGTAAAAATCCTCCCAAACCGATTTCTCAGCCAAAAAGGTTTCATTTTTTAATTTTTTTTCCATTTGGTAAATCGAATCTTCCATTAAGTGTTTATCTTTTAAAATAGCATGATTTTTTGTAGAAATCCTTTCGTATTCTCTTAATAGATAGAATACGACATGTTGGGCAATATGTGATAATGTTTCGTTTCTCGCCGTTAACCTCAGCTTGGCAAATAGCTCTTCGTTCTCTTTATATGCATGTTCCCAAATAACGAAACTTTTGTTATTCAATCCTTCTTTAAAGGTTAGAAACCCTTTCGAATCTTTTAACTTGTGTGAGTTGAATTTATTATTGAAATCATGATGTTGGTTGTTTTGCTCATATATGCAAAGAACCAAAAAATTATTTATTTTGCTTGACAAGCGATTTGACTCAAGTCTTTGATTCTTTAAGTTCGGTTCCATTTTTCCACTATGTCTATCATTGCTATTCAACATGAATACCTCCCAATACAAACTGCTAAATACATAGTACTCAGTGTATTAGATGAAAAAAATTCGTGAAATTCTTTTAAGCTACTAAAATTTTTTTTGTCTTTTTTTATATATTCCATATAAAAATGAAAAATCCTTCCATGCATTTCATGTGAAACCGCCCTTTTTTTATGAATAAATGTAACTAGCAAAAAATACCTAATTCCTTCCGAATCACCCCTAGGAAAGATTCAGATCGGGAGCGCTACCACTTTCATCCTTGAGATGAAAATCTCACCAAACTCCAGATATAATGGGATCCAAACCACTTTCCTCATTAACCAACATACCCTGCATGGTAATGATTAAATGCTCATGAATAATTAATTGTAGGAAATTTAACCCAAGACTTTTACCCTTTTTTCAATCGTATAAATATTCAAAAAAATGTCTAGTTGAGTCATCCATCCTTTTACCCTTATACTAGGGAAGAAAAATCGAAGGAGGAATTACACATGAAGAAAGAAATTTCAATTATTGGTGTTCCAATGGATCTTGGTCAAACTAGAAGAGGAGTGGATATGGGGCCTAGTGCCATAAGATATGCAGGATTGAGCGAAAGACTAGAAAACATTGGCTATACTGTCCGTGATGAAGGTGATATTAAAGTAGAAATACAGGAAAGAGCACAAAGTGATATCGACACAAATTTAAAGAATCTGCAGGACGTTGCGGAAGGTAATGAAAAATTGAGTCAAAAAGTGGATGAAGTCATCCAATCCAATCGGTTTCCTTTAGTATTAGGCGGGGATCACAGTATAGCAATCGGGACATTAGCCGGTTTAGCGAAGCATTCTGAAAACTTAGGGGTAATATGGTATGATGCACATGGAGATTTAAACACTGCCGAAACTTCTCCATCAGGAAACATACATGGTATGTCCCTAGCAGTAAGTTTGGGTCTTGGCCACCCTGCACTGACTAACATTGGCGGATATTCTCCAAAGGTCAAACCAGAAAATATTGTCATTATTGGTGCCCGTTCTTTAGACCAAGGTGAGAAAGAGTTAATCAGGGAAAAAGGAATTAAAGTCTATACGATGCATGAGATTGATAGAATGGGTATGACAAAAGTGATGGAAGAATCGATTGCCTATCTGAAGGAACGTACGGATCTTGTTCATTTATCACTTGATCTTGATGGTCTTGATCCAGATGATGCTCCAGGGGTCGGAACGCCTGTAATGGGAGGTATTAGTTACCGTGAAAGCCATCTTGCCATGGAAATGCTAGCTGAAGCTAATATCATTACATCAGCAGAGTTTGTTGAGATAAACCCAATATTGGACGAGCATAACAAAACGGCTGAAGTTGCTGTCGCATTAATGGGATCATTGCTTGGGGAAAAATTACTTTTTGGCGCGGAAGACCAATTTAATACTGCTGATTTACTGGTTGATGTTAAATAGTCGACATCTTTTTAGATAACTGGTATTGTAAGAACTTATGAGAGATTTCGTTAAATAGATGGCCCAGTGGAAATAGCCCCTACTTCAACAGGGTGCTTGTTTCCCATTGAAGGATGGTCCACTTGAATCCATTCATCCCTAGTTTCCTGACGCTTGGCTTCCTTTTCTTTATAAGCGGCGCTACCTGAAATTAATTCTGCATTGGAACCTATCTATCTCTAAATGCAGAAATAATCTCTTATTCTAGGGAATTCAATTACATCTAAGATTCAAATCAAATCTTTTACATTTGTGAGTAAAATACACAAATTCCCTAATAACGTCCAGACATAAATGAAACCGTTTGCACCCATCAGGTAAAGGAGTTTTTCAATGAAGACAATAGAAAATCAACCAAATGAATTAAAACGGAGCATGAAAGCAAGACATTTATTTATGATTTCAATAGGGGGATGTATTGGTACGGGCTTTTTCATTGGTTCAGGCTATACCATTCATGAAGCAGGAGCCTTCGGTGCTATCCTCTCTTACATAGTCGGCGGCTTCATCATGTATTTAACGATGCTTTGTCTAGGCGAATTATCCGTTGCCATGCCTGTTTCCGGTTCGTTTCAGACATATGCGACAAAGTTCATCGGTCCTGGAACCGGGTTTGCCATCGGATGGCTTTACTGGTTAGGTTGGGCCGTAACAGTTGCTTTAGAGTTTTTGGCAGCAGGACAGCTTATGCAAAGATGGTTTCCCGAATCACCTGTTTGGATGTGGTGTGCAATCTTTGCTTTTCTCATATTTTCACTAAACGCCTTATCTGCAAAGGCATTTGGCGAATCTGAGTTTGTTTTTTCCAGCATAAAAGTATTGGCCATCATTTTGTTCATCATCGTTGGCGGTGCTGCTATGTTTGGAATGATTGATATGAAAGGTGGACAAGAAGCTCCATTTTTCTCCAACTTTTTCGCTGAGGGTCTTTTCCCCAATGGGATATCAGCCCTGCTAATCACAATGATTACAGTGAACTTTTCCTTCCAGGGCACAGAATTAATCGGAATTGCCGCTGGAGAAAGTGAAAACCCGGAAAAAGTCATACCAAAATCCATCAAACAAACCGTTTGGCGAACCCTTTTCTTCTTTGTTCTTTCTGTCACTGTACTTTCGGCGATGATTCCGAGGGAAAAAGCCAGCATCACAGAAAGTCCATTCGTCGTTGTACTAGATAGTATCGGAGTTCCGTATGCAGCTGACATCATGAACTTCATCATTCTAATAGCGCTTTTGTCCGTTGCAAACTCCGGACTTTACGCGGCAACACGTATGCTTTACTCGCTTTCTAAGGAAGGCATGGCAAGTCCAAAGCTCGGTCTAGTGAATAAGCGAGGAATTCCGCTTAATGCCTTGCTTATCACCCTTGCAATAGCTGGTTTGTCTTTACTTTCAAGTGTAGTAGCCGCCAAAACAGTGTTTGTCTTTCTTCTCTCCCTTGCAGGATTAGGTGCACAAATAGGCTGGATTGCCATATCGGCTAGTCTTCTTGCATTTAGAAAATCCTATACCCGCCAAGGTGGAAAGATAGAAAATCTGAAATTCAAAGTTCCGCTATACCCATTCATCCCCATTCTAGCTTTACTAACAAACTGCATCGTCATGATCAGTCTTGCGTTTGTTCCTGAGCAGCGAATGGCCCTTTACTGCGGGGGAACATTCTTCCTTGGATGTTATGCGGTTTATCACTTTAAAGTGAAGAAAAACAAGACCATAGAAACTCCCAAGCAGGAAGTTGAATTAAATGCCGGTAAAAAAATGGTCATTTAATCATGAAGGCTAAGGAGTTGAGTAAAAATGGTGAAAAGCGATTTTTACAATTCATAAAGATTGCTTTTCAAAGAAGAAAAACCCTGTATGTTTTCACATTCAGGGTTTTTCTTTTATTTAATCACCGTTTCTTACATAGCTATCCAATGGTAAACCGCTTTACAAATTCCCCCTTTCCCCTTCCAGCTTTTTTAGTTCCCCTAACTATACCCTTAAATATTATCTCCCTGTCTATGATAATACGCATATAATAGGAAGTTAAATTTCCAGTTCCATTTAGGCAATAAAAACAAGTGTCAAAACAAAAAAATCATCTTAATCGATGATTTTATTTTGTGCATATTCCTTTAATCTAGGCAGGATAGGCTCTAAAATTTCCTTGGCTATGTAATCCGTATCCAATCCAATGAAACGTTCACTTTCCATGTCGACCGATCTCGCGTTTTCCGGGTCATTACAAAATATAAACGATATGATCCCTTTATCTTCCGTCATATCTACATATTTAAATGTAATGTCATGTTCCGTAAGACAACTTTCAAACGCAATGCACAATTCATCTATATTTGATTGACTAATAGATGTGAATTTCATATTGATCATCCCCTCTGCTAAAGGATAGCAAAATAAAGCATGAATTTCAAAGCGAAATTCAAGTTCCATTTTTAAGATCATGATTCATCTGACACTATCGACCAAAGGGACATTAACAAAAACATGCCCTTGTATGGAATATCACCCTTTGAAGAATTTTGATAAAATACGGCATGTGTAGGACTTTCCCAAAATACGAGAATGTAACCAATCGATTTCATTCAAATCCCAACCCTTACCCTGATTTATTTTTTTTCTCACAACAACGAATAATAAGGATTCCCCTAGGCATAACCGCATTTTGTATCGCCGGGATAAGCTGTTCCTCATGAATATTCCATGGCATGTCTCATATCTTTATACAAACACCTTGTTAGGAGTGGGCCAACCATGAAGTCTTTTTATAAAGGAACGCTCATTTTGATCGTAGCAGCGTTTTTTGGTGAGTGTATCGAATTTTTAGTGAACATGCTCCTAGCCAGGGAATTACACGAAGAGGGCATGGGGCTATATATGTCCATATTGCCAATTTTCTTTTTGATATATGTGATTGCCAGCCTTGAATTACATATTTCCATTTCAAAATTCGTTGCGGAAAATAAACAGGCAATGCATTATAATCTTATCATTCATGCACTAAAAATGGCTGCAGTCGTCGTATTGGTAATGTGTATAGTCATGCCTTTCATACTTTCCTTTTCATCGATAATGGACAGATACCATCCCTATATTAAATGGCTGCTTATCACGTTGATCCCCATAGTTTCCTTTTCATCGATTGCTAGAGGCTATTTCATGGGTGTCCAGCAAATGGGAAAGATTGCCTTGTCCAACTTTTTAAAAGACATCATTCAATTCGGTTTGCTTTTCCTCATGTTTAATTTATTTCATTTTAACCAGGAAAAGTCATTATTGATGGCCTTTTTTGTTTTGATTGGCAGTGAGTTCCTCGTTTTTCTATACTTGATAAACCTTTTGGTTCTTCAAATGCGGATCATGAGGCGCGGTACGAACTCGTGGACAACCGGTAAACATGCACGACAAAAGTTATTGGCGGTTTCGCTGCCCACAATGGGATTAAGGATTTTTCATGCGATAACGAATGCCATCCAACCTTTTTTGATCCATACCGCCCTACTCTCGGCAGGATTCGGTGCAGTAGTGGCTACAGAGCATTTTGGAAT
Organism: Peribacillus sp. NPDC094092; assembly: GCF_050279365.1. Classification (NCBI taxonomy): domain Bacteria; kingdom Bacillati; phylum Bacillota; class Bacilli; order Caryophanales; family Bacillaceae; genus Peribacillus; species Peribacillus sp. NPDC094092. The sequence continues at coordinate 129,711 of NZ_JBNNUC010000001.1, forward strand.
GCTGACTGGGGTTGCGATGACGATTGGCTTCTTTCCGGCCTTTATCGCGCATTCCTTAATGATCATGCTCATTCCGAATGTTTCGAATGCCTACAAGAAGCAGGATAAGGAAAAATTGAGGGTACTATTGCAAAAATCAATGTCTTTCACCGTATTATATGGCGTTCCGGCCGTGATTTTCATTTATTTCTTTGCTGAACCTTTGACCTCCCTCTTTTTTTCTTCAACATCTGCCGCATACTATTTAAAATTATTATGTCCTTATTTCCTTTTTCATTTTTTTGTCATTCCCATGCAAGCTTATCTCATCGGTCTGGGTTTAGTGAAGGATGCTTTCATCCATACCGTATGGTCCCATATTGTTGCCTTTTTAATGATGTACATCCTGGGGTCTCAGGCTTCCCTTAATATGGGAGGAATCATTTTAGGAATGAATACCGGGGCTGTATTATTAACTTTCATGCACTACTTGACCATTTGCAAAAAAATCGGCATAAGCATCTTACTGACGAAGACGAGATCCATATCGATAAAGTAAGGCAAAAACCCCGCTTTATTGGTTTATAACGATTTAGATTAAAAATATTGAGCCTTTCCCTGTACATATCACATTCGTTACTGTATATTTCAACATACTTGGGTAATAATCAAGTAAAATGGTTTAAACTAACCATACATTTGTAATGGAGTGATTTCATGAGTAAAGCTAAGGCTAAGAGTGGAACGGGTAAAGGTACGGGGACTGGAACGGGCAAGAAGGGCTGGAATCGTTGGAAATCAAGTGCCAACAAGAAAAAAAGCGCCAAACCATATGTAAGTAAAGGCGTCAAGCATGCCAATGATTCAAAAACATCCGGAAAATAATTGCTTGTCCTATAATTAATCCAAACAAAAATGACTGTTTGTTCCATATTCATTCTCATACAGAGTGTTAAGAGATCTGTATGAGAGAAATGGGTCTTATAGATATAAACCACGGGCATTACCCATATGAAGCACATACTAGTACAGCTATTATACATCCCATCAAAAAAGACACTCCGAATCGCGGTAGTGTCTTTCATTTTTTAATATTTTCTTTTTATCTAAATTAATTTTTGGGTTTGATAGCGTTGATCTTCTTCGGGGAAAACTCTGTACGGAAACCGTTAGTGGCCTTTTTAACAGAGTCTGTAACTGAATGTATAGCTTCACCAACATCCTGGGCAGAATCCAATAATGGTTCAACCGTTTTCATTTTAGTTTTTACATCGTCCGTGATTTCGTTTGCAGTTTGCAATAGTTGTTTTGATTCGTCGGACAATTCGTGGATGGCATTTCTAACCTCAACCAATGTTTGATTGGCTTCACCTATCGTGATCATTCCTTTTTGAAGAGTACTGATTAAAAAAACGACCAACCAAATGAAGGCTAAAGCGATCGCAGCCACACTATATTGAATTATCAAGATAAAGCTCCCCCTCTAAATTAAATAATAGTAGAAACGATTATTTTTATTATGTTAGTGAATCCTGGGGTGCTTGTTTTTTAATGATAAATGATGATACTATTTGATTATTATTTGAACCCCCTCATCTCCAGTTCGAGTTGAAGGAACTTTCGGAGTGGATAAATCCTTAGGGCGGCCTTTCAAACTGGCTTCTTTCATGGAATTGGTTACATTATGAATCATTTCCCCAACATCTTGAGCTGATTCCAGCAACGGATCGACATTTTCCATCTTCCCTTTTACATCCGCTGTAATTTGATTGGCAGAGTGGATCAATTGTTTGGACTCCTGCGTCAATCCATGTACCGCATTTCTTACCTCTTCCAGTGTCTTATTTGTTTCTTCGAGCGTTCCCATTCCTTTACGAAGCGTCTGGTTGACATTATATATCAAATACAAGACGGCTCCGGAAACACTGGCCACACTTAATTTAATGAACATTTTCATATATCCACTCCTTTCATTTAAATTTATGCACCGCTCCTTCCATTAATTACCTAACACCCTTATCTTGTCCGGTATGTTTTATAAAAATTACCATTACCATAACCTAAAAAAGTTTAAAGGGTAATTTAAAGGATAATAGTAAGGGAGAGACAATACTATAGGAGGAGATTTGTTCATGTCACTTGAGAAATATTCATCTGTTATCGAGACTTTAAAAGATTGTATGACCGCATGTAATCAATGTTATGACGCATGCTTAAGAGAAGATCATGTAAACATGATGGTGGAGTGCATTCGATTGGATCGGGAATGTGCGGATATTTGCTCTTTTTTAGAACAGGCGATAGGAAGGGGTACCCCGTTTATTTCAGAGTTGGCTGCAGTTTGTGCCAAGATTTGTGAAAGCTGTGGGCATGAATGTAAAAAACACGATCATGAACATTGTCAAAAATCTGCTGAAGCATGCTTGAGATGCGCAGAAGAATGCAAAAAATTAGCCGCCTGATGTAAGGAATAGCACTAAGCTATTCCTTTTATTATGCTTCCACCTTACATACCCATTATTTTTTTAAACCTTTTTAAAGGATGATGATATTATCTATATATTCTAGCGAGGTATATGTTGGAATGTTTAATCTACATAAATATTTTAAAAATGAAATTTGTAAAAAAACACATAGTGAAAACCGCCATTTTTAGGCAAACTAGTAATAAAAACAGGAGGATATTATGACACCTCGAAATGTCCAGGCTAAAGATGATTTAGAATTGAAAGATTCCCCCGCTACATCTGATAAGGAAAGTGAAGTAACCAAACTCAATCGATTATTAGGTGCAGTCATGCGATATTTATCGGATGATGAGCAAGAAGAAATTGATATAGAGTATCTTCTCGAAAACACTGAAGGGCTGCGGGAATGGTGGAGCGAATATAGGGAGCTTGATCGAAAAAGGGTCGAAGAAGAAATAAAAAATTCCCTGACAGATCTATCCCTTGAAGAACTTGAAAGCATCCGTGAACAAATACGCAAAAAGGAATGATAAAAAATCCCTGCACTTGGATTTAACCAGAATCATGCAGGGATTTTTAGTTTCTTCCATATACAAAAATCATTCCGTTCATGAGGCACCAGAAATCATTTGATTTAATGACCACTCAATGAATGTAGTTGCAGATGATTGATCATGGAATCAACTAATGCTGGCAATGGATTCAAAACTGTCTTTCCTGTCAGAAGTTCATATCTTTTAGCTGCTTCGACCATTGATAGTTGAGCCAACGACAACTGTCTATTTTCGTCATTAGACTGGTATAGGAAGTTCAAGGTTTCCTGGTTATACCTCTCACCCAATCCCTGCATAATGAATTCAAAGGCCTTGTCAATGATGATCACTTCAAAATCGACAGCCCCATATTTATCAACATGGGCATTTAAACGTTTGACTGTTCCTTCAACAGTGGCAGGGTTCGTGAATACTATCATTTGCGGTTGCTGTAAATTTTCTCAAAATATGGTTCATCGATTTTAATGATTGGTATGGGTAAGGATAGCTGCTCTTCGTTTAAAAATGCGACGTAGTTTGTGCAGGTTATCAGAATGGCCTCCACTTTTACATTCTGCCATCCATTCGACTTGTTGCTTAACCCTCTTTTAAGCTTCCGAATCCTTAAAATTTTCATCCGTTGACACCCGCTGCATCATTCCTGGATCTACAAAATGAAGCCATTCAATATCGATTCTCGAGAATTCGGTTTCTATGTATTCTATATTTGTATAGTGTGCATGCAAACAGCCTATCTTTTTTCATGAATCTCCCGTTTTCACAGTTAGTATTCTGTTTAATCTAACATAAAAAAACGGCGTTACACTGACCTCTATCATCGGGAGTCAAAAGGCTGCTTCTTAGTGACAGTATGTTCAGTTGGTATGAATCCGGCTCTTGAGCATATATTTATCAATGCGATAGCAAGAGATAGCATGAGGAAAATGCAACTTCAGTAACCGAATTTCTTTTCGATTCAAGTAAAGCATATGTTTTATAATAAAAAAATATCGATAAGAGAAAAACAAACCGTAATCGTCATATAAAAAATTATATTGGAGAGTGTTCACCATTCTGTATTTAATTGCGATTCTTTTCCCTCCATTAGCCGTATTATTAGCCGGGAAACCCATCCAGGCTGTATTTAATCTGGTCCTTACACTATTTTTTTATGTCCCTGGTTTAATTCACGCAATCTTGGTTGTGCATGATAAGAAAGCTGATAAACGAATGAAGCTGCAAGCAGCACTTATTGCTAAGACGAAAAAAACGACAAAGTGATTGATACAACCGCTAATAACCCGAATGCCGGCATTCGGGTTAACAATTTGGCTAATTGTATCTGTGCGTCTTCCTAAGCCCTCTATGATAACAAGCATCACATATATGAAAACGTGAGTCATCCGGAAGCCTTTTTCCACAGCGCTTGCATTTTTTTTGATAATTCAACATTTCGTCTTTTAACTGATCATGAACGCCATCACTGATTTCTTCACGGATACGCTCCCAATAAACAGCTTCCGTCCGCTTACGCATCCGATATAAAAAGAGTAGATGAAGACCTATCGCTTTATAAGATAGCTCCAATTCCTCCAGATTTCTAGTCTTGATGATCGGTTCAGGAAGGTCACTGTTCTCGGCAATCGCCTCGACCGTTTCCAGCCACTGTCTGATCAAACTTGGTTCTTTTGCCGAAAAAGGAATATGCAGGAAACCATATAAATCCATTAAAGAAAATCGCGCTTCGATTTCAGTATCCCGTATCAGTTCGTAAAGCTCCCTTTCTTCCGATAAAGATGCCTTTTTCGTGCCTTTAGGAGGCTCAAACCTCTCCCACATTTCAAAAAATGTCCCTAGGTTCCGGTAATATTTTTGAAAACGTTCAAACACTGCAGAGGTTGGGGCAATAGTGAAGGTTTGAACTGGTTCATCTACTTGTTCCAGCAACTTATTCATGATTTTGATTTCTGCTGTAAAAGCTACCTTTCCAGTGTCATAAATTCCTTTTCTACCCGCTCGGCCTGCGATTTGTTTGATTTCTTGAGACGTCAATCTTCTTCTCCGTGTCCCATCGAATTTTTCATTTTCAAGAAAGACGATTCGGCGTATTGGCAAGTTCAATCCCATACCAATCGCATCTGTTGCAACGACAACTGATGTTGCGCCACGATTGAATAACTCTATTTGCCGTTTTCTATTTTCAGGAGGCATACTGCCGTATATCATACTGACATTATGTCCACTCTCTTTTAACCGGGACGCAGTTTCCAGTACCTGCCTTCTCGAAAAACAAATGAGGGCATCCCCTTTTTTTGTATACTTCAGTCCAAACTCCCTTTGTTCTACCTCAAGCGGTATTTCCCGTCTGTATTCGTGGAGTTCCAAATCAGCTTCATTCAGAAGGTTCAGAAGCATCATTTTGATATTATTGCTCCCGATTATGTGTACTTCTTTCGCATTAGCTTGCGTGATTGCCCTGAACCATGAAAAGCCTCGATCTTTATCAGCAATCATTTGGGCTTCATCTATGACGATTACTTCATGGTAGTCTTTCTCATGAAACATTTCAACGGTGCTGGAGACATGTTTAGCCCCTTCAACTGCCTTTTCTTCTTCACCGGTTTTTAATGAACAAGGTACACCATCCGCATTTAATTTATCAAACACCTCGAGGGCCAACAGTCTAAGGGGAGCTAGATACATTCCGCTTTCCGCTTCTTTCATTTTCTCCAAAGCCTTATGCGTCTTCCCGGTATTGGTTTCCCCGATATGCAAAACATATCTTACTTTTTTTCCTAATGAAGGAGTATAGGCCTTACCGATGATGTCATCGATCATCCTTTGCTCTTCTGCCCGCTTCTTGGCTTGCTCTGCCAATACTTCAGCTTTTCTTCTCTCCCTGTTCTCCACGTCTTTATCGTATATTTCTTCGTGCAATGTTTCATTAAAAGGAATTCCTTCAAGCTTCAGTAAATCAGAAAGGTATTCTTCCTGAAGTTCATCAAAACAGGACTGAGACAATTCAGACAATTCATCGCTTAGTATACCTTGGAGGGCAACAACGGTCAGCCTTTCCCCATAGTACTCAAAGAAATCATGATGCAGTGCAGCAGATAGATATTGCAAGTATTTGTCAGGGGCTGATTTCATAATGAAATCCGAAACTAATCTTTCATACCTGTAGAAGTAATTTTCATATTCATATCGGTTTCTTCCCCAACCGACTAATGAGTGAATATCGCCTGTCAGCTCTTCAAAAAAATCAGTGACCATTAAGTATTCGGCAGCTTGAAAGCCCCCCTCTTCAACCAATTGTTCTTCAAGCAAGTATGGATCGACATATTGGAATTTAGGCTTATTCTTAAGATCTTTTGTCAAAATTCCAGCAATATAATACCTGACATGTAAATATAAAAGAAGTGAGTTACTTTCGAAAAAACTATTGGCCTCTTCTTGCAGTCTTGCGCGTATCTTCCAGCGCTGCTTGGCAAGCCGCTGTTCTTCTTGTCTCCTAAAGAATTTTTCCCTTGCATTTTTATATCTCTTCTCCCAATCTTCTTGATTATCAGCAAAGGTTTTCTTTAACCACGTTAAGCCATCAAACGGGCGATACTTCTTTAATTCGTTCCGGAACATGCTATTGATCAGCTTATGATCTGAACCTTCCGTTACAAATCCCCTTTCGCTTAAAAACGCCTTTTTTTCCTTTCTGGGCACATCGTTAGATGCTTTATTTAGCCAAACATTTATCCAAATTTGTTCAATAAAAGTCGTCCTGTCTGATATATAAGCCGAATAAGAAGGCATGGTCTCTTGATTCTCTAAATAATAATCCATATCCTGGATTATTTTTCCCTTTGTATTCTCTATAGCAATAGGATATATACTTTCTAATTTTCCCATAATGATCCCCTTTTGAATTATCCAATATGTACTGTATTGCTTCCTTTTATCCTCCCCAAATTTTTTTTATAAATGAGCTCGACACATTCGTTTTATCTAAATTCATTTGTACCGTTATCATGAGAAGGTGCAGAAATACCAAGTTGCTTTACATTCGTATACTCCAGGGTAAATCAGAAAAGTAATCAAGATTGCACATCAAAGGTACTCTCCCCTTTTCATTTACAGTATAATGCATGATGAATAGTCTGAGATCATCACCTTAGACTTTATGGATCATGAAGTGATATCCGGATACGGAATGTTAGCTAGTTGATAATCCGGCGAATGAAATTCAATGATATTAAAAAAATGCCGAAAATAAAGAAAAGGCCTATTTTTCATCTTTCCCATTTACATGATTCATGAATAAAACGAATACAACCCTTAATTGAGTTTAGTGGAAATCCGGAAAACTGTCACGGTTTTCAGAATCCGCTTTTGTGTCTTTGTCGTTCAATATGAGAATTAACATCCGAAAATCTAAAAAGACTATATATAAAGAGGAGCCTGAGAATGATCCAGCAAGATATCAACTATTATAAAAATTTCGACTCTATCGCTAAAGAAGTATTAGCACTATTAGCTCAAACCATTGAGGTCAATACATTCTTCCTGTCTTTATTGAATCCCACCCAAAGTTTTATGATCAAATCCTTCAATAGAAATGCAATGTTAATTTGTGAAGGTGACATCCTTCCCTATAATATGGTTTACTGCAAATTAGTTGTTGAGAATGGCTTGGAGCCACTTGTTATCCCAAATTTGAGGGAACATGAATTGACTAGTGGCCACCCCGCGACGAAGTTTATAGGGAATGGATGTTTTATGGGGGCACCCCTAATAAATGAGGGTGAAATCATTGGGACACTATGTGCATTCGACATTAAACCTCATGTTTTTAAAGAATATGATCTGATACTCATTAAATCTTTGGCTGCTTTGATTAGCCATACCATACTTCTTGAAAAAGGGATTATCAGGGATCCTTTGTCAGGTCTATATAATCGGCACTTCATTGACCATTATTTCGATTATCATAAAGATAAAACAAACGATGAAATGGCCCTTCTTTACATCGATCTTGATCATTTTAAATTTTTCAATGATTCCTTTGGTCATGATGCTGGTGACGACGTTATTAAAAAGGCGGCGGAATGTTTTTTGCAAACCGTCCCCGAAGGCAGTCATGTAGCTCGAATTGGAGGAGATGAATTCATTGTATTATTACATCCATCGGATGGTGAAGATTTATTGAAAAACACTCAGCAAAACGCTGAATCATTACTGAACCATTTATCCACCATGCCCATTACGATTAATGGAAATGATCATTTTGTATCGGCTAGCATAGGGATAAGTTTTTATCCTCATAATGGTACGGAAATGGAGTCACTTTTGAAAAAAGCGGACCGTTCCATGTATATGGCTAAAGAGTCTGGACGTAAGAAAATTCAATACTTCCACCAGCAGCTATCATCTGAAAAATAAAAAAACCAGTTCTCCTTGGAGACTGGCTTTCTTTTACCTTAAAAAAATCCAACGTTTAGCTTTCAGCCTTTGTAAAAGCTTGATCAGATCAGCATTTCCCTTATGTATCCGTTGCTCGGATGGTGAAGCGGAGGGGACCGGGATGTTAACTCTCTCGGGTTTTTTGTTCATATTCTGAAAGACCCTTCCTATTCTTTGATTTTGAATAGTATATGCGGGTTCTTCATTAAATATCATAAGGAAAGGAAAAACACCTTTCCCTTCTTATAAAACATTTTTTAATCGGCTGAAGCGCGCAGCTTTTTCTTTTTGTTTCAGGATAATGCGTTCGTTCTGTTTCATCACTTTTTTTGTGTGGGGACTTAAACCTACATCCGGTATTTTCACCTGTGGTTTGATTACGGCAACTGACACATCATTGCCGGCTTTATCATAAATGCTCATTTATCCTTCACCACCTGGTTTTTGTTTTATGACCATATCGAACATCATGATTAATAATGCTATTAATAAACAATCGACTTCCGAAACGAAGCTTTCCGATTTAACGTCAAGGATATAAGGTTCCATTAAAATACTAACAGGCTGCAATGCCATTTTTTCTTCATCATTATAATACGTATCTTCTCTTTCCAATGTAGCACGAATGGTACTGCCATTCAAGTTCGGATGCCCATTTATCACCAATTGCTTGTCCTGTTCCGTCTTGAAAGGAAGGATTTTCACGCTCATCCCTTCCTTTGCCGCATAAGCTTGGAGGAGAATGCTCAAATAAGCCAGATATTCCTTATTCGTTTGATAATACTCAGGTATTCCTTCTTTTTTCAGGAGATGAAACATATTCTTGACCTTTTCCCTATTATCCGTTAAAAGTTTGTCACTTTCCGCAACGGCTTTTGTTGCATAGGATAGCTCGTTATCGCCAATCTTGGATATATACATGCTCAAGAACACAAACATATCAATCAGGATGAATACAATAGCCATAATCAAGAAATTTTTCCACTCATTAAAAATGCTCATAGGATAAAAATTCCAATAAATCAATGCACCCAGTATAAAAATGATATACCAGGTTTTTCGAATTGCTTCAATCCTTTTACTTACCTTTTCTTTATATTTCCAAGAAAGAATGACATAGGCTAATAAAGCAATGAATACTACCCATACAAAGACTCTGAAAAACATTAACAATCGATTTATCACCCTACCCTTCGGCTGCTACCTTCCTTATACCTCACTCTATATTATTCATTATATATACCTCTTTTCCCTGCCTGGGACGGGTGAAACTTAAACATTAGTCAGAAGTTTTCACTTTAGAAAAAACACTGTCTCAGAAGGGTTGATCTTTATCATTTTTCTAGTGGGTCATCATAGTAAATAACCTAATAAATTATGTGATATGATATGTTTTAAGAAAAGGTCTGATCAATACGGGAGGAAACTATCATGATGAAATTTATTAAGATTCTCATTTCTTCTTTTATAATATTGTTACTTTTTCTAAACCTCTATCCTCCACTTGGAAGACGGACAAACAAAGAAAAAGTGAGAAGTTTCACTGCAAAAGAGAATTTTGCCAAGGGAAAATTCCAAAATCAGATTCCTGCAAGTCAAGCGATGAGTTTTAAGCATACTGGTTCCATTTTACGTGATTTCATTAAACCTAATCCAAAAAGGAGGCCTGAGCGTCCCATTGTAATTGGATCAAAAGAATCTGCATCTGTGAATTCCAGTAAAATCACCTGGTTTGGTCATTCTGCATTCATGTTGGAATTAGATGGGAAAACTCTATTAGTGGATCCCATGTTTGGCAAAGCACCCACTCCCTTTCCTTGGTTTGGGAACAAGCGCTTTAGCGGGGAGCTGCCTATCGATTTGGATATGCTGCCTCCTATCGATGCCGTCCTCCTCTCGCATGATCACTATGATCACTTGGATTATTTCTCAATAAAGAAAATAAAAGATAAGGTAAGTCAGTTCATTGTCCCACTAGGTGTCGGGGGGCATCTTGAAAGATGGGGCGTTAAAAAAGAACTGATTCAGGAACATAATTGGTGGGATGAAGTTTCTTTCAAGGATTTGCAATTTGTTTGTACGCCTGCAAGGCATTTTTCTGGCAGAAGTTTACGCGATGGCAATACGACACTTTGGTGTTCTTGGGTAATTAATGGAAAACAAGAAAAGGTATTTTTCAGCGGCGATAGTGGATATGGCAGCCATTTTAAAGAAATCGGCGAAAAATACGGACCTTTTGATATAACTTTAATGGAATGCGGCCAATATGATGAACGCTGGTCAACCATTCATATGCTTCCAGAAGAAACCGTTCAAGCACACATCGATGTGCAAGGAAAACGGATGATCCCCATTCATTGGGCTGGGTTCACCTTGTCTTTCCATGACTGGACTGATCCGATAGAACGGGTAACAAAAGCGGCCAATGATCTTGGTGTCGAGGTCTGCACACCTCAAATAGGCGAACAAGTAGAGATTGATTCAACAGATTTCCCTCAAACAAGATGGTGGAAATGAAAATGGCCCATTCAGTTTGTATAAAAAAGGGAGTCGTAAACGTTTCTTTCATCAAAACATGTTCCAGAACCAACTGACCCAAAGCAAGCCTCTCAAAACCTAAGGTTCTTTTCCGTTTAAAGGGTATACCTATATTGATCGGAGCGTGTGGGCCGCTCCTGCTTAGAAAAGCGCGTCCAAGTGAGGCACCAAAGGAGGCAATTCAAAGGCGGGCCGCCCGCGAAAAGTGAATTCCTGGAGCGGAAACCAACGATCACATTGTACAAGACATAAAAATACCGTAGACAAACTGAATGGTCCATCCCTAATGGGACGGACCATTTTCATTCACATTTTCCCTTCAGTACATTCCAGATTCACTTTTATTGCATCCTCTTTCTTCAAACCAAAATAATTCGTGCCTATTACACCTAAAATGATTAATATCGACCCCAAAATATCGTAGATGGTAATCTTTTCATTTAAAATGAGCGCTCCTGCTGTTATCGTGACAACAGTGGAGAGATTAGCAAACACACTCATTTGGGAAGCTTTGATTTTTGATAAAATCGTATTGGATAATAACGAAGTGACCAATGAAGCCAAGATTCCCAAGTACAAAATGGAACTGATGAATTCCATGCTCGACCATGGTGAAAAGAATTCCGCCATCGATCCTTGTTTTAAGTTGGTGAAGAGCGCAGCCACGTTAAAAATGACAAAACCTGTTCCCATCATGAAAAAGGACATTTCACCTGGTGTATAATCCTTGGAAAGTGAACGCGTCATCGTTGTGTAACAGGCCGTTGCAATACAGGATAGCAAGATCAACAGCATCCCGAGCATGTCGGAAAAATCGATGGTGCTCCCTTTCATCACAAAAATAAAAATGACCCCGACTACCGACAAAACAATCGAAAGCTTTTGATATAAAGTAGTTTTCTCCTTCAGGAAATATCCAGCTATCATCAATGTTAGAATTGGGGTGACGGCAGACAGAATTCCAGCATCGGTGGATTGTGAATACTTAAGTCCAAAAGTTTGAAAGGCAAAGAAAAGAGTTGGGAACAACAAGGATAGCGGGATCAGATTTTTAACCGACTCCCAGGAAAAGTTCACCTTAATGACTTTAACGGCGACCAGGAATAAAATGATGACGAAAGAAACCGTGAATCGAAACGCCAAAGTATCAAGCGGATTCGATTCTGCAATCGAAATTTTCGTAAATAAAAAAGATAGGCCGACAATACTTGAATGAAATAGCGCTAACATGTATGCAACTGTTCGGGATTTCATGGCTGCAACTCCTCAACTAGATTACTATATTCCTATTTAGGTATAGTACCCTTTGCATCTGTTTTGCAATCCAAGTTACAGTTAAAAATCCTGGCCTTATTTTGGATATTTTACGTATTTAAAATGTTAAAAAGACAACAATGTAGTGTTGACATGCTCTTTTGTTGTTTTAATTTGTAAGAATACAGGAGAAAAATGGATGATCGCTCATCATGAGGTGCAAAACCCCCATTTTTCATTTAGTTTGAAATAATTGAGGATTATGAATGCATTTTTTGTTATGCAAGTTAAAGCCTATTACTATAATGTATGGTTGAATTAAAACTGAATGCATCATATCGTAAGAAAGTAATAATTATTAATCGACAATGACAGAGTTTTTTGGATAGGTTTCTTCTAATTCAATGCTATTGTAGGCAATCGGTTCTTCAAATGTGGTATGGGCTTTCCGTTTTCTTTTCAAATACATGCTAATTGCATAGGTAACGGTGAAGTTGATAAATAAAGCAATTAAGCCAATATTAATATTCAAGAAATTCACCTGCGCTAAATGCATACATATGGCGAACAGATCCCCTGCAATGAGGCCTGCTGCAATACCTGCAGGTCTTATGGACCGGAAAAAGAAAATCGATAATAATCCAGGCAGGAATTGCCCAAATCCATAATATGCCGTGTTAATCAAATTCAGCATCAAGCTTGGAGCCAGCAAAGTTAACCCCATCGAACACAACAGATAGAGAAGTACAATGATTTGGACCCATTTTCTCTGAGATTTTTCCGGAACATTACTTAATAAATTCCTGGAAACTAAGCCTCCAACTGCCAAACTAGTTACAGCAAGTACTAAAATACCTGAAAGAGCTGCCCCAGCAGCAACTAAACCGACTGCCCAAGGTGGAAGGATACTTGTTACCGTTGCCATGAAGGCATGGTTAGGATTATCTAAATTAGGTATGGATACAAGCGCAAAATATGAAGCTAGTATGAGAAAAGGATACATCAACATGTACAATGGCATGAATCTTTGAGTTCGCTTAATCGTTCCTTCTGACTTACTAGTGAATACGACAGCAACGATGATCGGCATGCAGTAGAAAGCTAATGATTGAAAAAATATAGTGGTCATACTAAAAACAATATCTTCCGATTTGTCTATCGTAACCATCGCCCCATGTTGCTTTGCCAAATTGAATAGGTTTGATACTCCATTGATTTCCTTTATAACTACTATCCCGGTGATTATGATCGCTAGAAGCATAATTATATCTTTAAGGATAGAAATGAGTGCGGGAGCTTTCACACCAGAAATCGATATATAAATAAATGCTAAGCACCCTGAAATAATGACTGACAGTGTTGGGGATAAATTAAAACCTAGGGCATGGAGAGCAACGACGAGTCCCTCAAACTGCAACTGCCCCCAAGGGATCATGAAGAGCAATGCGGAAATTGCCACTACGAGTTCCAAACCTCTATGGGAATAATGCCCTTTGAATATATCCGGAAGAGTCATTGCTCCATACCTTTTCCCCGCTCTCCAAATTAAAGGGGCTATATAATATCCAATGGGGTAAGCAAGGAGAATATAACCTAGAAACCAGATGCCATATCCCGGACCTTTGGCGTATATTCCTCCTGGAAATCCAATCATCGTTCCTATACTATAAATTTCGCCTACTGCGAGGAAGAATAGCAATATTCCGCTGAATGATCTGCCTCCAACCAAATATTCCTCAACACCAATTTTCCCTCTTCCACCTCGACTGTTCAATGCGATTCCAATTGAAAAGAGTATAATTGATCCAAACACAATCGCCGCCATTATCCATTCCTCCTTATCTACCCCATCTTTTCATTTTTATATTGATGACGATCATAAATATGCCAAGATACACAAAGACAAAGGGTAGTTAGTGGAAACCACATAAACACCCAAAAATAAAGGATGGGTATTCCCAGTACACTAAAATCAAGTTTCGCAATAAAAGGGATGATTCCGATAATGGCCAGAAATGGAATTATCACACCTATGAAGATACCAGCTAATTTTCGGCGAGACATCATTTTCTCCACCTTTCCTAAGATTTTTAGGTATGCGATTCCTATCGCATACTTTGCTAAGCGGGAGCATTTTTTTAGCGACTTAGGTTCAACAAATTAAACTCCAATCCTTTTGGTGAACAACTTGACCATCCACAATGGTGGCCATTACCGGAATATCCTTAATTTCTATTGGGTCGACCTTCAATGGATCTTCTGAAAGAATAACAAAGTCCGCTCTCTTTCCAATTTCAATACTTCCGCTGTTCTTTTCATCAAAATTAAGTTCAGCTCCCCATATCGTCATGGACCTCAGTGCACTTTCTACGTCTATCCTTTGTTCAGGCCCTAATACTTCCCCTCCCATCGTCTTGCGATTAACTGCAGCCCAAACTGAAAATAATGGTGAGATGGGTGTTACTGGACAATCGGAATGCAAAGTAAATAGTAAGTTATTTTGAAGTGCGTCTCTTAAGGGGTTCATTTTTCTGGCTCTTTCAGGTCCAAGAAACATTTTTTTATGCCTATCCCCCCAATAATAAACGTGATTAATGAAAAATGAACCTGCTACGCCAAGCTTTTTCATTCGATCTAAATCGTATTTAGTCACAGTTTGCAAATGTTCAATTCGATAGCGGTGATCTATACGTGGATTTTTTTTCAATGCGAATTCATAAGCATCTAAAATGGAGCCAATGGCCCTGTCGCCATTTCCGTGTGTTGTTATGCGAAACCCCCTTTTGTTTAAATCAAGAACTTCTTCATTGAATTCATTTTGTTCATGTAATAGTTCACCGGAAACTTTTGGTTTACAATGGTATGGCTGCCGCAATGCTGCTGTTAATCCTTGAATTGACCCATCTTGAAACAACTTAGCACTATCCAGGCGGGCACGACCATATGATTTTTCAATAATCTCCATATTGAGTTCACTAGCTGTATATTCCCCCAATTCATTTCCTTCCCGCAGGAGATTGTGCATGACCATTAATTGCATCCGCAATGGATTTTTTCTTTCTGCCATTGCCTGAAGATGGGCTTCTAGTTCAACTATGCCCATATTCAACCCTACACCGGCATCAGTATTTGTAGTGATGCCTTTTTCTAAGTAATCCTTCGAGCCCTCGCTTAATAGTGAAACCAATAAATCCAAAGACGGTGCCGGAATCTTCGTTTCCACCAAATTCATGGCAGGCAGTTCATATAAAATACCATTCAGTCGCCCTGAACTATCCCGACCTAGATGTCCACCAGGAGGGTCCAAAACAGTTTCATCAATACCTGCCATTTTAAGGGCTGCAGAATTTACCACTCCGAAGTGTGCGGAAACATGCCTGATAAAAACGGGATGATCTGGTACGACTGCATCCAATTCAGCCCGGGTTGGATGCCTTTGTTCTTTTAAAAGAGTATCATCATACCCAAAACCTAAAATCCAATTCTCTTTTTCAGTTTGTTTAGCCATAGAAAGAAGGCGGGCTTGTATATCTTCAATATTTTGGTTTAGAGGTGTGCTGCAGTTTGCTTGTTTACGAAACTGGGAATACATCAATAAATGGTTATGGGTGTCGATAAAACCAGGCAGCAATGTCGCGCCTTTTAAATTGATAACTTGGGTCCGGTTGGAGTATTCAAATGACGCGCGAGGAGGTTCCAATTCACTCCAGATTCCGATGATGATTCCATTACTTACCGCTACAGAACCTCCAATCCGACTTTTTTTATCTAATGTCAAAACGTTTGCGTTCGTTATCACGAGATCCACATGAACCATAAAAATGCCTCCTTAAAAGAGTTATTAAGTTTAATGGAGATAAAAGAAATTACATCATAGCGTTATATTTTCGCTTGTCTCTTTGGCTTTTAATAACCTGATCATCATCAATCAGGCGCATACATCCTTTCACTATACGTAATAACAATTCCGCTATTTAATTTCCTCCTTCTTTTAAATTGAATGTATTTTTACCACATTCACACTAACTCATCATAACGTCAGTACCACTCCTTAGTGAATGATACACACAACGTTTTAAAAAGTCAATTAAAAATTCAGAATATTCAGCTATATATGTTTTAATCGTTTTTTACTTTTATTTTTTTAAAATAGAACTTCACAAACAACCTCATAAATATTTCTTTTTAATGAATAAGCACGCTGTTGCTACTTTCAATAAATTAGAACTTTGTTGAAGTATGATCTATTACAGTTCATATATGATAAAATTTCAACGAGGAAGCGAGGTATATATTTATATGTTAGTTACTATTTTAATTTTCATTCTGGCTGGCCTTGCGGAAATTGGCGGCGGTTATCTAATTTGGCTTTGGTTAAGAGAAGGTAAATCCATTTTTCTAGGTTTAGCCGGAGGTTTCGGCTTGGTGTTATACGGCACCATTGCAACTTTCCAAACATTCCCTACCTTTGGACGTGTCTATGCTGCATATGGCGGTGTTTTCATTGTTTTATCGGTTTTATGGGGGTGGGGCATCGATAAGAAAACCCCCGATTTATATGATTGGGTTGGTGCAGTAATCTGTTTGGTCGGGGTTTCAGTCATTATATGGGGTCCTAGACACTAAAAAAATCAAAGGGCATGGGTCCTTTGATTTTTTTACCGAATTATCCACTTATTGTTTAACAGATCTACTTCTTATTTTCATACAGTGACTAAGCCTTCGCGTACGTTATATCAATTTCTTTTTCTCCTTGATTACAGTCATGTTGCTGAAATTATCCTGAATGAACCAAATCGCCGCTGCTGCAATGATGCATGGTATGGCAAAAGCTAAAAAATTGACTTGCAATGACAATTTCATATCAAGCAAGATCCCGCAGAAAGTAGGCGCCAGTATTCCGCCAATTCTGCCGATACCCAATGCCCAGCCGACACCTGTAGAACGGATTTCATTCGGATAATACTGGGATACATATGCATTCGTTACGATTTGTGTACCAGTTGTCGTACCTCCTGCAATGGCAATCAGGATATAAAGCATGATCATGCTTGGCTTGAAACTCAGCATCGTAAGGCTAATGAATCCAATGACCAAAAAAGTTACCAGAATCCTCTTGGAACCATATCTGTCTGCAAGCTTTCCTCCAACAATTGCTCCAAATACAGCTCCAAGGTTCAATACGACTAAGAATGTCAAGCTTGATCCTAATTCATATCCTGCCCCTCCCATGATCTTTGGAAGCCATGTACTCAAGCCATACATTACGAACAAACACATGAAAAATGCAATCCAGAACAAGAGGGTGCTTAATGTCCTCCCATTTTTGAATAACTGTTTAACTGGAAACCCTTTCATTTCACTTTTTAGTTGCTCATGAAGGAGGACATAATTATCATTCATGGTGTATTGCCCGTTTACATTCACTCGATTCAGAACGTCCACCAATTTGCTTTTTTTGTTTTTTGACATTAAATAATTAATCGACTCTGGCAACAATTTATATAATATGGGCATGAAGATTAAAGGGAGTGCACCGAGCCAAACCACTGCCCGCCAACCATAGTTCGGAATCAGATACATCGCTCCCATTGAAGCGACAACTCCCCCTAGAGCGTGCCCGCTGAACATGATTGCGACCAGGGTACTTCTAAGTTTTTTAGGAGCATATTCAGTAATGATTGCAATTAGGTTCGGCATGACCCCTCCCAGTCCAAGTCCTGCCGCAAAACGTTGTGTTCCAAAAGAAGTTGGTTCATTTGCAAAGCCCGATGTAAATGTAAATACGGAAAAAATGACCGTACAAATCAAAATGACGTTCTTTCTGCCGAACTTATCGGCCAGCGGTCCAAAGACCAACGCTCCTATCATCATTCCAAACAATGCATAGCTGCTGAATAACCCTGCCTCTACTGCAGATATCCTCCACTCCGCCATCAAAGATGGCAGGATTGTCCCAAGCATGAACATATCATACCCATCACAGATGATGATAAAGATACAACATAATAAAATCTGTAAATGAAAGCGGTTAAATTTTTGTCTATCAACCATTTCAGGCACTTGGATCGTGCGCATTTCCTTCCCCTCTTTCTGCTTTTCCTTGTGACATAGTCTTAAGGATGTCCCGATTTTTTTGGTAGAACTAATGTCAGCTGATCATGTAGTTGCAATCATTAATTATACATATATAGAACTAAGTTCACTATATATTAACTTAGTTTTTAGAATATTGTCAATAATCAAAGTTGAGCCATCTTAATCAACAAAAAATAGCCCTCTTATCAAAGAGGGCTTTTAACGAATATAAGGGTTAAGCTTCCAAGGCTTCTTTACGCTTTCTTTTCCTTGATTCTGTTATAAGATCATAACCAAGATAAAGGATGATGGCTCCGCCTAATAATTTAATATATAACGGAATGTCCGCGACAAAGAAATAAATCATTGAGAATAATGTCCCTATAATGCATAACCAAAAAATTACATGTTTTAAAATTTTCAAAGTAAGACTCCTCACAAAAGATGAGATTATTTTCTAGTTCGCTCCACTTCAAGGAGGAATATATTATCCGCACCATCATTCTAACATTTATTCTTTATATTAAGAGTGACTCATATTACGAAATTATGAACATTTAAGCAACTTTTCTCAAGAAAAGGTCAGGACCTGAAAAAATTAACTATATTTCTAGTAAATTTGCCATTTCATTACTACGTTAAAAGTCAAAAAAATATGCATGAAATGGCAGCGATGGTATCCGAGCACTGCATTTCATGCAATTAATTTTACAATACGTTCATTTTATTGGATTCTACGGCCATTTCTTCAGTTGGTTCCGAATGATCATGTTTATAATAAGCCATTTTCACTGGAACGAATGATAAAGCAACCGCAGCAATGAGACCCGGAATGGCAAAGGCAATGAAATTCAATTGGATGGGTAGCGAGATGGATAATAAAAATCCGCCGAGTATGGGCCCGAGCATACCCCCAATCCTTCCGATACCAGACGCCACCCCTAGTGCAGTCGATCTAATATTTGGTGGATAGTACTGGGAAACATAAGCTTGTACAAGGTTTTGGGCACCAATGGTACAGGCCCCTGCAATCGCTACCAATGTGTAAATCACAAAGGAGCTTCCGCCCATTCCTAATAAAGTCAAACTTACAGCCCCAAGCGCATACATCGGCACAAGCATTTTCTTGGAACCGTAACGGTCACAAAGTTTAGCGATGATAAGCGTGCCTACGATAGCACCACCTTGAAGCACGATCAAGAAGCCTAAGCTTGAATTCAGCGCATACCCTGCCTCTATCATTAGCTTTGGAAGCCATGTATTCAATCCATATACCATCAAAAGGCACATGAAAAAGGCAATCCAGAACATCATTGTGCTTAGAGCACGGGAATTCTTAAACAATCCAACAATCGGCATATTGGCTTCTGTTTTTTTCACTTCCACAAGTTCGTCCTTGATGTCGAATTTACTCTCAGGACTGACCTTGGATAATATTCCGATAAGTTCTTCCTTTTTGTTAATTCGGATCAGATGGGTCGAAGCCTCTGGTAAACGTTTCATCATGAAGGGTAAAAATAACAAGGGTATTCCGGCAAACCAGAATATTGATTCCCAACCAAGTGTCGGCATAACAAGGATGCCCAGTATCGGCGCAAGCATCCCGCCGAATGAGTAACCGCACAAAACGATGGAAACGACCATGCTACGCATCGTTTTCGGTGCATAATCCGTCAATAAGGCAATGACGTTAGGCATGATGCCCCCAAGCCCTAATCCCGCTAGAAATCGGAAAGTCGAAAACATCGTAGGCGTATCCGCAAATCCACATAAAAGCGTAAATAAACTAAATAAAATAAGTGTAATCGCGATTACGTTTTTTCTGCCAATCCGATCTGCCAATGTGCCAAAGAAGATGGCCCCGAACAACATCCCAAATAGACCGTAGCTGCCCATAGCCCCCGCTTCCACGGAAGTGAGGTTCCATTCCTCCGTCAATAATGGGACGACCGTTCCGTAAACGACAAGGTCATAGCCGTCAAAAAGGATAATGATAAAACACCATGCCAGCAATCCAAAATGAAAGCGGTTAAATTTACTGTTGCTAATTACCTCGGTCGTATTAATTTTAGCCATAAAATTTTTCTCCTCTCTAGGTGACTGCAGTAATCCCATCCAAATGATAGCGCTTACGTAATCATTCAAAAAATATTCGACTCACATATTTTTATACAAATAGTGAACCGAGTTATCTAATTATTATTATAAATGCTAATTCTCTGATATTTCAATAAAAATTTTCATATATTTTTCATACATATCTTAAAAAGTTTTCTGATCCTCCCGTTATATATAAACTTCCGAAAATAAGTAAAAACAACAAAAAACCAGTTCCTTATCGGAACTGGTTTCTAATTATAAAAATAGTAAGCCGCCATTGCCGTATTCAAGTAAGAAAGTTTTAAACCACCACTCCTCAAAGTGGGTGTTTGCAGAAAAAATCCTGTTGTCCAAGTCAGTGACGAGGCATAACATTCCTATTTCAATATAAAACTCCCTATTACAGCTTAAAGGTTAAAACTTAATTATCATTACGAACAACGCAGCTTGTATAGTTATAATACCGAAATATCTTCAATCTTGCAAGTTTAATCATTCCCAGACAACAAAAAAATTTCATGTTACACATTAAGCTGCTGGAGCCAATTTGTCATGCCCACACGGCAAAATTTATGGATGCACTCTGATTTCACATACTGTCCCCCTACTTTCATTGATATCTTTTAAAGGAATAGCATCCATGGGTAGGTAGTATTTTCAGATAGAATGTACAGAATAAAATTGGGACGAAATTGAAAGTGTTTGTTTTGCAAAAAATCACCGGATGCTGAACTGTATAGGATATCCTAAATAACATTTGCAAATACATGGAAGGAGTCTATAATATTAACTAACAGAATTGATTGGAGTGACTAGTTATGCTTTCAAACATTGGTTTTCCCGGTTTGATTTTAATCCTTCTTTTAGCTTTAATTGTTTTTGGACCGAACAAGCTACCTCAAATCGGTCGGGCAGTCGGCACCTCGCTAAGGGAGTTTAAGGATGCAACCAAAGGAATAACGGAAGAAATACAAGAGGAATTCAAGGATGACGTACAAGCTGCAAAAAAAGAATCGATAAAATGAAAAAGACGCCTGCACGCAGCAGGCGTCTTTGATGCGTTTGTGGCGCAGAACCGTCAGGCCACATCCCGACGTTTAGCTAAAAGCTTGTTCTTCGGCTTACACAAATTAGCTCATCGCTTTATTAATATAACATTAAACTTATTTTATATCAAGTGATTTATTGAGCAGCTTATTTACCAGCATCCTGGATTTGATTTTATTTCCTTCATGTTTGTTGCTACTCTATAAACCGCTTTAGGGCTTTTTACAAATATTCTATCGAGTTGTTTATTGAAATATGAATGTAACCCGATAAGGTGTTCTATTTAACAAAATTGCTAAACTTCACTACAAGTTTAGCGTCAATTGAGTCAATTGATCCGAGGAAACGGCCACTTGATTGAACGCTTCATTAATATCATCGAATATATCATTAAGCTCTGTCATCTCCTTTGTGATCTTAATATTCTGCTCTTTAACAGAAAGCATGGAATTAACTATTTCAGTAAAAAATATGCCAGTTTCTTTTCCTTGTTTCGTTCCTTTAGTAATTTCCCCGCTAACCAATGAAATGGACGTATTCATGACATCGGTAAAATGTGCAATTCCATTAACTAGTTTCACTACTTCCGAAACTGATTCCTTGGTATTTTCAGAAAGCTTCCTGACCTCACCAGCCACAACTGCAAATCCTTTACCATTTTCACCGGCTCTTGCCGCTTCGATCGCTGCGTTCAACGCCAACAAATTCGTTTGCTCTGCAATAGAAGTGATGATCGTGACAATTCGTTCAATTTCCTTTGACGTATTGGATAGCTGTTCCATATCTTGGGAGATGATCGTCATTTGCTCTTGTGTTTTTGCCAATCTTTTCTCTAATCCTAGTAACAGTTCGACACCCTCATTTGATTTTTCCTCTGCATGTATGGCAATCTCTGACCCTTTTTGAGTGAAATCATGAATTTCGCCTACCTTATTTGCCATTAATTGAGTTGCTGAACTAGTCTCTTGACTAATTGCTGCCAATTCCTTAGCATTATGATTGACCTGTAGTTTAATCGTTTCTTTTTCTGCTAAGTTATTTTGGCGAAGCTTCTCATTTTCAAGTTCATATGCCTCTAAAACTATTTGCTGCTCTAAATTTAAAATTTTAGTGACAGCCAGAATGTTTTCTTGATATTGCTCAATATTTTTTATATCGGAAATCACATGAATGATTAACGATTGCAATAAATCCTGAAAAGCGCTCATATACCATTTTGGCTGCAGTCCAATTCGAACATGTACTTGTGCGATAATATAACGCTGTTTAACGTACTCATCATCAATGGTACCGCTAAACATTTCGAACATATGGCGATGCAGTGTTTTTTTTAATCTCTCAACAGAACTATTGTCTGAAATGATTTTCATTAAAGAGGGTTCATTTTCTAGATTTTTATAAAAATTCCCTACAATTTGGTTCAAGTGTTCTTTCACTTTTTCCTGTAAAGATCGAATAATGCACAAATCCCCGATCGTCAAATGAATCATGTCCACTTGATTCAATACGCTTGGATATTCCCTGATATTGATACCTACTTGTTCTTTATATTGCATATAGTCTATTGGATCGATCTTTTGTTTACTTCTCCATATACTTTTCATGATTGAATTGCCTCCAATTTTTTCTGCCCATATATACTATTTCGACATAAAGTCTGTTAATCTTAATTCAATTTGATAAATCCCCCTCTTTCACACAAAACTTATGAACTATTTATGTCCAAAAAAAAACACTCCAGGGAGTGTCAAAAAAGAAATTGTCTGCCAAGCCTCCCCGCCACAAGCATCTAGCGGGGTCTCGACTTCCAGTTATTCGGCAGGAGTGTCGCAAATTTCTTCAATCCAATAAGGTTTACGGAAAAACATTAAGGATAATCAAGTCTTGTTTAACATCATGGTTTGGGGGGAGAGCATTCCATACCCCTTTTGACTTCAAGCTGAAATACTCCAGAGTATTCTCAATGATCATTTTCCTGTTAATTAAGATTGGAATGCTTACGGGAATAAGTGAAGTAAATGACGACTCCAATAGCCATCCAGATCAAGAACCTTATCCATGTATGACTCCCAAGCTGAACCATCAAGAATACGCAAAAAACGATTGCCAATCCTGGAACGAGCGGTACAGCCGGACAATAAAAAGCACGTTTTATATCAGGTCTTGTTTTCCTTAAAACGATGACCGCTATTGAAATCATCGTAAACGCAGTCAATGTCCCAATGTTGACCAACTCAGCCAATTCACCAAGCGGTATGAATGCTCCCAATAAGGCCGCTATCAAACCAAATATCCATGAAGCCGCATAAGGTGTTTTATACTTTTTATGAAGTTTTGATAAGGATTTTGGCATCAGCCCATCACGCGACATAGCGAACATGATACGGGTTTGTCCATACAACATAACCAAGATCACCGTTGTCATTCCGAGGAAGGCACCTAGATCGATGATCCCTGCAACCCAATTTTGTCCTGCGCTTTGCAAGACCAAAGAAATCGGGTGGTCGAGAGCCTTGCTGAATTGTGCATACGGTACCACACCAGTCATGATTAGACTTACAATCATATAAAGCGCAACACAAATGACTAAGGAACCGAGGATTCCGCGTGGTAAATTCTTTCCTGGATTTCTTGTTTCTTCAGCAGCAGATGCGACTGCATCAAAACCGATGAAGGCAAAGAACATTAATGCGGCAGTTGAAAATACCCCATCGATTCCAAATGGCATGAATGGCTGCCAGTTTTCCGGTTTCACATAATAAATAGAAGAAACGATGAACAATAAGACAACCAACACTTTAATAACGACCATAATATTATTGATTCTTGTCGTTTGTTTCGTACCTATGGAAATCAAAAAGGTTATCGCCATGACTATCAAAAAGGCTGGCAAGTTCATATAAGTCGTGACACCTTCGAGGGAACCCGGTGCCGCCGTCAATTTCTCCGGAAAATTAATCCCGAATCCACTTAAAAATGATTGGAAATAGCCCGACCATCCGGCCGAAACGGCACTAACAGCCAATAAATATTCAAGGATTAAATCCCAGCCGATTATCCAAGCGGCGAATTCACCTAAAGTTGCATAAGCATACGTATAAGTCGAACCGGATACAGGCACGGAAGCCGCAAATTCTGCATAGGAAAGTGCCGCGAATAAACAGGCAAGTCCAGCGATGACGAACGATAATGAAAGTGCAGGACCAGCATTCACTGCACCAGTACCTGTTAATACAAAAATGCCTGTCCCGATAATCGCTCCAATTCCTAGCATCGTTAAATCCCAAGCCCCTAGTTCCCTTTTCAATCCCTTACCGCCGGAACCTGCGGTTTTCAACAAGTCCTCAATGGACTTCTTTCTAAAAATACTCATGTTCTCTCCTCCATAAATTTTATAAACTATTCTGAAAACTACAAACAAATAAATTCACTTACATTTATATCAGAGAAATTTCGACAAATTTCTGCAATTCCTGAATTATCTGACTTTTAAATTATACGAATTACCCTTTCCTTCGTCAATAAATTATTATTGTAAAATTCTGTTTTTTAACCCCCTCTGGAATGTAACCTTTATTTTTCAATAAGATTATCCCTCATTAACAAAGAAAGATTAAAAAATCGTTATATTAATATCGAAAAATGAACTATTGAAGTATATTCCCTTAATTTGTTCTTGTAAAAGTTCTACTATTTTTTATCCAATAGAAAATCACTATTTATTTTTCCCTATGTATTTTTGAAATAATTCATCAATATTATTCTGTTCATTCGTGCACCAATCGTTTGACGGAATCAAAGTACATCACTATACTTATTAAGTCTTTAAAAAAGTACGGGATCATGCTTACTAATTGAAGAAGGTGACATTCATGGATTTTACGATTACCTATCTGTCTTTTTATCTAATTCAAGTTGATGGAAAAGGCGATCAGGCTGATAAGCGTTTTAAACATTTCCAAACTCTTGATACCCAAGAATACGAGGAAAGTCCTCTAAAGGATTTTTTGGATGGGGAATTAATGAAGATTTCCAAGCGAAAAGTGGACCGTCATCCAAAAACTGAACAAATACCGACGAAAATCGGTTCTTTTATTGTCGAAGAAGGACATGCACTTGATTCCAACCCTAATTACAATGTATTTAACCGTGTTCGATATGCCAAAACGAAAGAAGAATTCCAAGAGGAAAATGAACAATTCACGAGGTCCTATATTGATACAAGTGCCGTACGTGGCGGTGTTTTCATAATTGCATCGGCTAAATTAACGAAATATCTTGATGAGCCATTCGTTTTCTTATTAAAATGTGATTTCGAGCCCAAAGTCGCTTCCATTTCGGATGAAAGGACATTGATTAGGCACGTTGAAATGGCCATCACCACTAAAAATATGAAGTCCATTCAATACCCATACATGCCCGAAGAAGGAATGGTCGAAGAAGGCGAACTGAAAATCCATCAGGCCTCACATGCACGCTACTTCGAGGACTTCCTGAAATTCGTCGAGTACGGCGAGTCGATGCCTGAAATCATGAAAAACCAGGTCATCCACATGGTTCATGAACATGTATCCGCACAATTTGAAGAAAACAGTGACGAACTGCAAAAGTTCGAACAGGACCTGGAAATCTGGGAAACGAGTGAAAAGCGTGAAATCCAGGAACGTCTTGAAACCCATCAGGTCGTCGAAGCCACAGCCCAGATTGTCGAGCATACACCTGAAGCCGAACTGCGTATGAAGCTTGGCAGTACATCCATCAAAGGACTGTTAGCCGATTTCGGCGACAGCATTCATTTAGGGAAAATTAACGGGAAGTATGTATTAATGATAGAATCCGATACAATAGAGTTCGATAAAGGCGTTTCGCCGATTGAATTTCATAGGCCGGATGATCTGCAAGTTCTAATTGAAAAAATCATAAATAAAAGTTAAGAAATAGTCCGAGTTTTGTGAGCAAAAATGTGAGCAGTATGTGATCAATTTTAGACCTTAAAATACTATTAATACTCTTAAATCTAACTACTGACTTTTGTTAGTAGTTTCTCCAGTTTGTTTATTTTTCCCAAGTCCTATTTCCAATTAAGAAGTTGAATATATTTTTTAGAATGGAAGTTAAATATTTTCAAACTTTAACGAACATAAATACTGGCTGTTGTGAGGTAAATAGAAAGTTTCCTTATTATTTAAGTGATTTTTACAATACTCGGCAAAATATAAGTACTATTTGATTTATACAAAAAGCTCGGTTAGTCAAAAAGCCGAGCTTGTGTTACTCTATTTTTTCCATTTTTTAAAGCATTCATAATAACATTCGTAAATATTTTTCGAAGTTAACTCCTTCTACTTTAGGAATTTGCTCTAAGGAGGAATCATTGATAGCCTCTGTCAGGAATGCCACTGCGAGCTGTACGGATTTTTCTAGGTTCTCTCCACGCATCATGCTTCCCATAATCACAGATGCAAATAAATCACCAGTACCTGAATAGCTTTCACCGTTATACTGCGTCGCACTATAAAAGGTTCTACTTCCGTCCAAATACATATTTCCGATAAACTGCTTCTCTGAATCTGCTGACGGTGGATTCATTCCAGTGATGATAACCTGAGCTCCCGTTTCTTGCTGCAACATATTCCCTGCTTCTTCTATCCCTTTAATATAGTCCTCTTCGTTTGAATAGCTATGCAGCTTTTCATAAGACAATCCGGTTAATAAACAGCACTCTGTAACATTTGGTGTAATGACATCTGCACGCTTCACCAGTTCTCTCATAAGTACCAGTAATTCATCGGTAAAAAGTTTATAGACTTCTCCTATATCCCCCATTACTGGATCAACAAGTAAAATGGTTTCTTTTGTATAAAATTTATCTAAAAAATGGAAAATATTATTAATTTGCTCTTCACCAGTAACGAAGCCGGTATAGATTCCATCAAAGGTTACATTAAGCTTGCTCCATTCTTCTATGAAGTATTTCATTTTGGATGTAAAATCTTCACAAAAAAAACTTGGATATCCGGTTTGCGCAGTCAGTATGGCCGTTGGTAAAGGGCATGCCTGCACGCCCATGACCGAAAGAACCGGAATTGCAGCTGTTAATGAACATTTTCCAAAAGATGATAAATCCTGTAGTACAGCAACTTTTTTCATAATAACCTCCATATGGCCTATCCACTTTAAACTTTATTTATCTTATCATAAATCAGCTAAAAACAGTCACCTCCTCTCTCTTTTCAATACGTATAATATCTGTATTTTTTATCAACTGACCTCATAGTTTTTTAATAAATTGACACTTTTATAGACACCAGTCTTTTGCTAAAATCATAGGAAAATTCTAGTTAGGAAGGTTTACAGATATGCAAAATACACAAAGTTATTCAAGGTCAAGTCAAAAAACTATGGATTTAATTATTACCGCAATGTTGATTGCACTTGTGTTCCTATCTACTTTCTTTTTGAATATTAAACTGCCAATTGCCGCAAATGGAGGGTTAGTTCATCTAGGAACAGCTATGCTTTTTATTGCATCTATTTTATTTGGTCCTAAAAAAGCAGCTCTTGCTGGTGCGATAGGAATGGGGTTATTTGATATAGTTGGAGGGTGGGCATTGTGGGCACCTATCACCATTGTGGCGCGTGGTTTGCAAGGATATATAGTTGGTAAAATCGCTTGGTCAAAGGGTCGTAACGGTACTAGCATTGCTTTCAATGTAATAGCAACAATCGTTTCCATTCCATTTATGATAGCTGTTTATTATATTGGTGAAGGGATTCTATACGGTAATTGGATTGCACCTTTAGCTTCAATACCTGGAGATCTCGTTCAAAATATATTAGGAATTATCGTTGCCGTTCCAGTTTGTGTGGCTTTGAAAAAGGTTCCTTATTTTAAGTAAATTTGCTATAAAGGTAAACGTCAAGTAGTCCCCAAATACTACATGGATGGTGTATTTCGGGACTATGTTTTGTTTGCTTCCCTTTTTATCGGTACTCTGCATGCAGAGGGTAAACTAGATGACCACGACAAGACTTTATCTATTTCTTTTTTTCATTCTTAAGTCTTTTAACGTGAGCTCTCATTTTATCTAATTCCTTTTGTTTCCCTTCTTCATCATTTGCCAATGCAGAAAATAAAGCTATCGTGCCTAATTTGTCGAATTCTACATCTCCAGATCCACCTTTAGTAAAACTAAAGTATAGTTCCGTAAACGCCTTAGCCATTAATTCGTAGTTAGGTTCATTTACAAAATAGCCATTTCCTAGCAGTTCTTTTCTTGGTTTACTCTTTTTCACATTAGAATAGTCCTTTCAATTAAACTATTTATTCTTTTCCTTATACAAAAACAGCCTACTTTCTTCTTTGGCTATACACTCGAGAAGCTTCTTTCTAAAATATTCATTAATATCGATATTCTCCGTTGAAATAACTTCTACATCGGTCATTTCCACATCATTAAGATTTATTTTTGACTTTTTATCCAATCAATTATCACTCTCCTGTCCTACATAATAATCTCCAAACAAAATAACTTATATTCACATTTCACTAAATTTTCTATGAAAATAGTAACAAGTAAAATTATATAAAATAAAAAATCACTAATCGTTATAACTGGTGATTTCTATTCATTTTGTATATTTAGCTAAGATTTCCTTCACTTCTTTTTTCAAGTACTCATCTACTGTAAATTCATTTAGGAATGTTCTACTTTTAATCCACATTTTTCTTTTTGGTTTTGCTTTAGTCATTTTTTCACTCCATTACCTTCTACCGCTACAAGATCTTCAAACTTCACCTTAATAATATGTCCCTTCTCATTTTCCAGCTCCAAATATATCGCCTTTGTGAATGGATCTAGCCTGTGAATCATCCCTGTATACTCCCGATCAAATCCATCTTCCCAAACTGTAAACTTCACTGGTGAAGCAAACTCCATAGCAACATGTATTTTGTTCTCAAACTCCTCTAATTGATACTCATCTAATATTGGCTTTATTGACGGTAATAATCCTTATTTACGTCATTTAATAATTTTACGTATTCAGGCAGCATCAAACCAGGTTGCCATTTAAGCTTTCCACGATCTTTTATAGACATAAGAACATCTCCATTTCATTCTATAAATACACTACAGAACATTTGTTCTTAATTTAGTCAAAAAAATGAAGGGGGAAAATTTCCCTTCTAAAGATAACGTAGGTATTTTTCCTGTAACAGTGTTTTAATTAACTTCTCCATATCCAAGCTACCTTCTTCCGTTGCTATTCCAATTCCTTCGATTACTAGCGTTTTATCTGCTGCATTATCTTGCAAGTTTTATCACACTAACTATCTATTAGTTGGCGGGTATGGATCGAGTAAAACCAGTCAACAAGTTTAATTAAAACAATTGGGTCACTCCCTGCTTTGATTTTCGACAGTTTGAGGGAAATAAAGATTTATATCAAGCATTCATTACAATAAAACAAGCTTGTTGTTTTTCTTATTCAACCGATTCATTGTTGGAAAATTTATCCCTAATTTCTTCGAAAAACATATTGGCGGCATTGGAAAAAACCTGATGTTTCTTCCAAACAATATTTAATCCGGATTCAAGTCTCGGTTCTAATGGTCTAAAACAGAGGTTACTATCACTAGATGTATTTGCTATTTTATCAATGGTGACTGCGTATCCTATTCCTTCCTCAACCAATATGGCAGCATTATAAACAAGGTTATATGTAGTGACCACGTTTAATTTATCATAATCTTCCCCAAACCACTCAGAAAATTCATTTCTAGTTAATTCCGGTTTAATAGCTTGCCTTGATAAGAGAAGAGGGACATCTATTAAATCAGTCCTCTGTATGCTTTCTTTTACAGCTAGGGGACTATCTTTTCTCATAACAACTCCCCACACATCTTTGGCCGGGATATTGAAATAATTGTATTTTGACAAATCGGCTGGTTGAATTAGAATTCCAAAATCAAGTAATCCCTTATCAAGTTGCTCTGTCACATCATCGGAGTTTCCACTGTAAAAGTGATATCTGATAGTTGGATATTTAAACTGCAAGCCTTTTACTATCTGCGCTATTAGCTTCATAGCCTCTGTTTCTCCACCCCCTATGTAAATATCTCCCCCTATCGTTTCTTCCATAGAATAAAATTCCTCTTCTACTTTAACAACCATATTTATGATTTCTTCTGCTCTCTTTCTTAGGATCATTCCTTCCTCTGTAAGAACGATATGGTGACTTTTCCGGATAAATAATTTCTTTCCCAACTCCTCCTCCAACTCTTTTAATTGCCTCGACAAAGTTGGTTGTGTAACATGCAAGAAATTTGCTGCTCCTGTAATACTTCCTTCTCTTGCAACAGTAAGAAAATAACGAAGAACTCTAAATTCCATAATTCTCTCTCCCTTAGATATAAATTAATATACCTTTCAAGCATATCACAATATAAGATATAGGCATTGGTAATCCCTCAATAGTGAAAGTAAAATAAAAAGAGAAGATGTGCAAGAGAGGAGCTATTTTTTAATGAAAAGAAAAAGTTTACAAATATTTATTTTGACAGTTGGGGTTTTCGGTATCTTAAATACCGAAATGGGTTTTATAGGGATATTACCTGACATTGCCACCAACTTCGGTGTTAGTGTTTCAACAGCGGGATGGTTGGTAAGTATTTTTGCCATAGGCGTAGCAATATCGGCTCCAACAATGCCATTATTATTCTCAGGGATTAATCGAAAGAAAGTGATGATACTTGTATTAAGTGTTTTCGTTGTGGGGAACATCATATCTATATTTACATCCAATTTTACCGTTTTATTAATTGCCAGGATCATTCCAGCCCTTTTTCATCCAGTTTATGTTTCTTTGGCATTTTCAGCGGCTGCTGATTCGGTTAGCAAAGAGGAAGCCCCCAAAGCAGTATCAAAAATTTTTATAGGTGTGTCAGCGGGGATGGTAGCAGGCGTTCCAATCGTTAGTTTTATTGCTAGCGTGTCTAATTTACAAATAGCGATGGCGTTTTTTGCAGTTGTTAATATTATTGTACTTATTGCAACATTATTATTCGTTCCATCCATGCCGGTTAAAGAAAAAATCTCTTATGGAACTCAATTAAATGTGTTGAAAAAATCTGTTACATGGCTGTCTATTATAATTGTCATTTTGCTAAACTCAGCTGTTTTTGGGGTTTACAGCTATCTTGCAGATTATTTACAAAACGTAACGAATATATCACCAAATATAACTAGCTTGATGTTATTCATTTTCGGTGCAGCAAATATTATTGGTAATATTTTTGCTGGAAGGCTACTTACTATTAACCCTATCAAAACAATCGTATCTCTTCCTTTTCTATTGGGAGTTGTATATATCATACAATTTTTCATGGGACAACTTACCATTCCTATGATATTTATTATCTTACTTTGGGGAATACTAGCTGGAATAGCAGCAAACATTAATCAATATGTGGTTACATCTGCAGCACCTGAAGCTCCTGACTTTGCTAACGGCTTGTTTTTATCATCCGCAAATATAGGAACAACAATCGGTACGTCTGTAGGGGGCTTATTCATTTCAGCGATGGGAACGCAATACGTTATCCTAGTTGGATTATTATCCGTAATATTGAGTTTGGTATTTATTTTTTTAAGAAACAATATGTATAGTTCTAAATAAAAACTGTCGAGGAGAGAAAAATCAAATAAACAATTTGTTCCAAAACTTCAAGAAACCCAGTTAATCTTCTCTTATGAAAGTAGCTGGGTTTTAAAATTTACATGTGCAAATAGCACTTGAAATAAGGGTGAATTATCACCTAAGTAACATAAAGCAAATAAGACAGCTATTAACCTGCCTTACTCTTCTTCATAATCTATATTACCCTCGGAAAACTTAAACCATGGATTTTATAATAAAAAAAGACAATAAGAAACTAACCCCACTTAATACATTTAAAAAAAACTTAAAATATCCCTTTATCCTTTATCCTTCACTTCCATTTGGAATTTTCTAATTTTAATCTGTAATAATCCATTCAATTACTTCTTACTTCCTTTGGGAAAGATTCGATCGAAAAATGTTTTCTTTTTCTCAGGAGGCACAGGGAGAAAGAAACGATTCTTACTTGTCACATCAAGATAAGGGATTAATATGTCAGCCTTCTCCTCTACAGAAGTTGCCGTATTTAACTGTTCTTCAATTTTCGCAAAATGTTTTGCTATTGAGCCTTTTGGCGTATAGACAAAACGCCCATCTGGGAATTTTTGTGATTGAGCTGTTTCTTTATCAGTATATGCATGGACAGACGGACGTGCCCAAAAAACATTTTTCCGCACGACACGTGCAGGACTTCCTGCGGCTGCTACATTTGATGGGAGCGATTTTGCGACGAGTGACTTTGCACCTAAAATGGAACCAGTACCAACTTCCACTCCTTTAAGAATCATGACGTCCTGCCCAATCCAAATGTGGTCACCTAAGTACACACTCTTTGTTGGGTTAATCCGTTTTCGAGTTGTTCCATCGTATATCAAATGTGGATCTGCCAACCGAACGACTACACCAGTTGAAAACATATTATCATCACCGATGAATAGATTCTTTTGCTCAGAGAGAATAAATCTCGCTGCTCCATTAAATGAATAGTTGCGACCTAGGAAAAATGTATTGTCATTCCAAACATTGACTCTTATCGTTGCATTGCGTTTGGATTTCCCAATGATTATGAGCGAGTTATTGCCATTAAAACTTAGCGTCGCATCTTTAAATTCGGCTCCACGTTCAATAATTAACCGATTTCCTTCA
This sequence comes from Peribacillus sp. NPDC094092, assembly GCF_050279365.1. Lineage (NCBI taxonomy): Bacteria > Bacillati > Bacillota > Bacilli > Caryophanales > Bacillaceae > Peribacillus > Peribacillus sp. NPDC094092. The sequence goes on from NZ_JBNNUC010000001.1 coordinate 162,970, forward strand.
CCAAACCATTTGATTTTGCTATTCACAAACGAAATCGTATCTTCGGTATTTCCTATAAAGTGAATTTCATTATTTGTTTCTGGTTTTTGAAATATATTCGAAATGATTTCCATGCAATTCGTACCCTCTTTTTCTAAGTGTTGAAAACGTGTTCATTATACATCATTTTTCACTCAACACAAAGACCGCTTAAGAAAACCTGAGGAGATGTAAAGCTGAAGCCTGCAGATTTACTTTGATTAGTGCCATTATTTGGAAAAAAATAATTTTCTTTGGTTTGTATTGACTAAACGTTCATTCAATAATAAAATAATACTGAAAATTCAGTGAAAAATGGAGGGGTTGCATTGGATTTACATTTTGAGCTTACCGGCAGTGGTCATCCGGTTGTTCTTATTCATGGCGGTGGTGCTGATTTGCGGCAATGGGCATTTTTGGCTTCACTTTTATCTAGGGATTACAAAGTTATTGCTTTTGATGGACGTGGTGCTGGTAAATCACCATCCCCTATAAAACATGCAAACTATGTTGATGATGTATTGGCATTAATGGATTACCTGGAACTTAATCAGGCAACGCTTATAGGCCATTCCATGGGCGGTCAGATTGCAACTGATTTCGCTCTTAATTACCCTGAAAGAGTATCAAAACTTGTATTAATTGCTCCTTCTTTAACTGGTTTTCCCTATTCAAAGGAGTTTGTACAATATCATGACAAGATATTGGAAAGTGCCCCCAATATAGATGAGATGTTAGATCTTGCCCTTCATTCACCAACTTATCAGGTTGTTATCGATAGTCCGCACAAAGATCTCTCTGTTCAAATGCTCAGGCATCATTTCGGGCGCATGCTTAAATGGCCCGCTGATTTCTGCATGAAATGGCCTCATCCTCCAGCAATGGGACGATTAGAAGAATTGAACCCCGAAACTTTATTTTTTATCGGCAAAAAGGATTTGGAAGACAATTTTCGGGTTGCCGATTGTTTCCGTAAGGTTCCAAACATCCGTTTCAGCGAACTAGAGAATGCCGATCATATGCTGCCCCTCACCCATTCTGAAGTTTTATATCAAGAATTCACTGCTTTTATGGAGGATTGAAGTTAAAATGCCACGTACACCCGAAGAGAATGACCGCATTCGCCAAGCATCCAAAGAAAAAATCCGTGCTGCAGCCATGGAGTTATTTATGAAACAAGGATATTACGCTACTTCTATTAGCGATATAGCTAAGAAAGCGGGTATTTCTAAAGGGTTGCTCTATAACTATTACAAAGGAAAAGAAGGATTGCTATCTGAAATGGTCGAGGCCAGAATCAGGGAAGTGGTTGAAGTCATGGAAGAAGCGTTCACCTTAACTACACCTCGTGAACAGCTTGAACATATAGTCAATGGTGCCATTGATAATATCCACAAAAAACCGGATGTCCACCGCTTCTATCTACACCTGCAAACACAGCCAATGGCTGATGAAGAGTTGATAAAATACAGTCATCTCATAATTGAAGAAAATGCCAGACAATTTGAATTTCAATGTAAAATATTTGAACGTATGGGGGAAAAAGATCCAAGGAAACGATCATTATACTTTTCATCTGTGCTACAAGGTATTATGTTGATGATCTCCACCTATCAACAAGGGTTTCCGATTGAAGAAATAAAGAACCAGATTATAAGGGAGTTTTGTAACTAGTCTACCGTTTGAAAGGTTAATATCTTGAATAAAGATTATATGAGAAACTTCAACAATCGGGGTCTAAAATGTAGTAAAAGAATTCGTCAAATGAAAACAATCACATGATTAACCTTTTATTATGCCTCAATTTCAAACAGCAATAAATAACTTCATTCTTCGTGATCTTAGTTTGATGATCTCCATTCTAAAAAATCTCTTCAGCAAAATCTGAAGAGATTTTTTTTAGTTTATTCATGACGGCCGGTTTAAACTAAAACGAATATCACTACTTAAAGTTATCTTCTGAATATATGAAGAAGTTACTCTTTATCTCCTTTTATGTTCATCTATTATTTTACTAACAATATTCCGTCGGCAATCGGGCGTTCACCTGTCGCGTCAGACGGTCTTGTGACTCGGTCAGCGCCAACTGTCATGGTCGTCGATCCGCCGCCGTCAAGATTGATGGCATCTACTGCCCCTAATGACTTCATGACTTTTGCACTTTCTTCAAAATTTGCCCCCACACTCCATCCTGGTGCCCGTCCATCGATAGTGACAAATAATAGATTGCCATTCTCTTTTATTCCTGCAAGCGTTCTAGGGTTACGACGTTCCCCAAAACGATAATAAAACCCAGGATCTTCTTCCCAGTGAAAGCCTTCCTCTACGGCATTTATGGAAATCTCTCCGTTTTCCAATAATCGAGGACCTCCGTTAATCATGCTAGTTGTTTGGTCTAATTTTAATAGCTTTCCATCCCCGGTGATTTCACTCTTCACCTGAATCTTCATCCCTTGTCGGGCATGGTCACGAAGCCATACTGCCGCTTCCCCAGTACCCGCGAGAACAGACCCGCTGCTTGGAATTATTCCCCCGCGATGGTTACGAATTTCCGCCACTTCCCCGGCATGATTCACTACCACTTCCACACCATCGCCCGATTCTGTCATTTCTCCAAACACGGATGTATATTGAATAAGCTCACTTTCATCCATGCAAGTATAATCATGTTTCGGCCGTTCTGTTGTCGTATCTCCTCCAACTCCGCCACAATTGCGGATTAATCCCGGCTTACGATTTAATCCATCCACTTCCCTCGCCGTACCATCAGATGCTGTAGCCTGAATCGAAGTGGAAACAGACGCAATGTTTGCTTTCTCTTCAATAGAAGATAAAATCAGAGCCGAACGGCCCTTTATCGCTTCACTGACAAGTTCACCTTTGCTGGCGAATATACCGGCAAGATCGCCTGGTGTTCCGTCCTTGGCTACAACAACAAAGTATCCAGCATTAACACCTGCAATGGCATCCTTTCTGTCAGCCATTTGGGTCAATGTTTCTTTTCCCGACACTTCATCATTTGTTAATTCAGGCACAACATGCCCTTGAAATCGATCCTGATCCACTTCAAGTACGTTCACTACCCATGGTCCTGTTGTTTTCTCCCCGTCTTCACCCGTATACACAGTCCTTAGACCCGAATATCCCTTTTCGGATAACTTGTTTCTCATTTCGGCTGCATCCGCTTCCTGCTGATATTTCCCGATCCGAACAATGTATCCAAGCGGGCCATTTTCCCGGTCATCCAAGGCCCGATCCGGTTCCCTTATAATGCGAGCATTTTTGAAACCGTCTCTCTTTAAATTTCCCAACAATATCTTTGCCTGCTTCTGTGTTTCTTGAAATGCCACATCCACTGTGAAATAGTCTTTCGAAGATGTTTCACCACGATTGATTTTTGTATACGTCACTCCTGGTGCTGGATTCACTGAAGTTCTACGCTCATGCAAATTAGACGTTCCCAGCGGAAGCACTTGATTTTTCATTTGCACTTGTGAGTGAACATTCAATTCTGCTTTAACTGGAGTTTCTGGAATCGCATTTACAATCATCAATGATGCTAGACTTATAGAAGCGATAGGCAAAATTGGCTTTTTCCATATTTTTTTCATCTTTTTCCTCCAATAAAGTTATGTCCTCCTTTAACTTTATTGTCTAATTGTGATGGAAAATTAAAAAGACTATTATATTTCAGTCAATTTTAAGTGAAAGAAAATGAGCATAATTACTCGATAAATATTACAATTCATCATGCAAAAAGAAAAATTCCGGATATTTTTTTCTACTTAGTAAATCAACCTTTACTTTTAACAAATCCTTAACCTTGCCTAGTTTCCTAATCATTGGATATTATAAGATATCGAGTGGTGACTATCACTTAGGAGGTGAAATATATGGAGACAGTAAAAAAGAATTTGTTATTAATACCAACCATTTTGTCGGTTATCAATGTTATCTGCCTTGCTTCATTCCTTATTGGACTTAGTATTATGAACTATCCAATTTCAAGGATTTTAACAGATCTTGGTTTGCTATGCCCCATTATCTCAACCATATCATTCTTTTATTTAGTGATTAAACTCAAGGGTATAAAGCATTCCGTTTTAAATTACTTCCATATCGTAAATGCGGTTACATTTCTTGTCCCAGTATGTATTCTAACTTTTCTAATACTACGTTTCTTGAACGATTGGGATATTTACTTTTAACAAATTGCCATTATAAAAACCATTTTTTATTCAAACAAAAAAAGCCCTCATCTTTAGAGCTTTTTTTCTAAGCCATTTGCATTTAAGCATTATAGTTTTATTCTCATATATTATCCAAATAGTTTTGCAAACGTATTTTCACCTGCAATACCGTCTGCAGGTATCCCCTTGGCCCTTTGAAATGCCTTAACCGCTATTTCCGTTCCGCTTCCAAAGATACCATCTATGCCATGTGGATTTTGCCCTTCCAAATAAAGTGCAGCTTGAAGGATATAGGTGATATTCCCTTTCGCCCCTTCCCTAACATTAGGTGATGCCGCTTTTGTTTGGGGTCCCCATAATCCATCAACATCAATCTTTGCAGCATATTGTTTATTTAATTCGGTTTGAAAACCCTTTATCAAAGCTTTTTTAGTATTAGGACCATAATAACCGTCAACATCTATTTTTGCATTATAACGGCTATTTAATGTCTTTTGGATGGATTTGATCGTTTGATTTCCGCTGTCCTTTGGAGCCGTATCCTTTACAATGACCTCCGATTCGACTTGTGTTGCTGGAGGAGTGGTCCCTTCCACTTTTGATATCAATCCAGGCTTTGTCCCAGCTTTTAACTGAGAATAAGTTAGTCCGCCCGTCATATCCAAGTGCGGATAATCTTTAAAGCCTGACCAATCCCCGCCCCATGCAAAGCCTAAGGATTTACCGATGGCTGCTACCCGTTTCCAATTTGCATCAATTGTCCAAATGGCATTCTTTCCATCATCGCTGACTATGAAATAATCAATGGCTAGTCCATAGTTATGGTAAGATTGACCTGGCATCGCGTTGGTCACTCTCGGTTTCGATAAATCACCAAAGTTTTTTCCATCGTAGAAATAACCTAGGCGACCTTGACCATATAGCTTTGCTTGCTCTTCCATAGACCGATAACCTGCGCTGATTTGTACAAAAATGCCTTCTTCGTATGCCCGTTTAACCATTTCTAATGCTGATTCTTTTACGACTGGATGAATTCCGCTGCCCATATTCTTTTCCGAACGATCCAATAAGGTTTCTAATTTAACTGTCAATTTTATCACCTCCTAATATGTTATGGTTCTTATCAGGAAATGCTTGTACACCTAACTTGACGTTACAAGAAAACGTCCTTTTATGGATTTAGCATGGGTTCATCATCCATATAATTCTGGTAAAAAAAGCACAACCCTTAAGGGGGCTGTGCTCTTATTTTATAAAGGCTAATTTTGATTTTCTTTATAATTGCCTTTGCCAATAACTTTTATCAATTCATCCAGCTTTTCATTTCTTTCTTGATCCAACCTTGTCTTTGCATTGATGAATTTTATTATCTTAATTATGAAATAAACACTTAAAACAATAAGTCCCAGATAAAACAAAATCGGTATGATTGCAAAAAGCCCTATTAAACTACTGGCTTGGTCCATAAATAATTCCTCCTGAATGTAAAATATAGTAGTATTATACAGGAAAAACAGGCTAAATAGACCCCGTTCTAAATTTAGGACGGGGTTAAAACATTGTCGTTTAATTTTAAGTAATCGTGCTCATAAACTATGGTAAAAATAATGCTTGAATAAATAAAGTAAACAGATAATCAATAATATTAAATAACAAATTAATATTATTGATTTTTTTAGATTTAAAATTTAATTTTATTATTTATATTTTTAATTTATTATTATATAATCGAATCAAATGAAAGAAAGGAATGTCATTATGGCTTATAAAGTAATCACAAATTGTCCTGTCTGCAGTGAAACATTGAAAATTACAAAGTTGCAGTGCTCTCATTGTCACACCACGATTGAAAATGAGTTTGAATTATCTAAGCTGGCATCCTTATCAAAGGATCAGCTTCATTTTGTGGAAGTATTTTTAACATGCAGAGGGAATATCAAAGAAGTTGAAAAGGAACTGGGGATTTCGTATCCAACGGTTCGAGGCAAGCTGACAGACATCATTTCATCCCTTGGATATGTGCAGAAGAAGAAAAATGAAGTTGACGAGAAAAAAGTTATCACCATGTTGGAAAATGGAGAAATTACACCAGAAGAAGCTATAAAGCTCTTAAAAGAGGAATAAGGAGGAATTTATCATGAAAGAGGAAATTACAAAAGTGTTAACCATGGTTCAAGAAGGGAAGATTGATGCAGATAAGGGATCAGAACTGATTCAAGTATTAAAAGAGAAAGAAGAAACAGGCAACAAGCTTTTTGAAAAACCGACTAAATTTTTAGATAAAACATTAAAAATTCGTGTTGTATCAACAGAAAATGATAACGTCACGGTCAATTTGCCTATAAAACTCGTCAAGGTCGTATTAATGGCTGGACACAGCATCGCAGCTAGTATTCCTCAATCGGAAAAATACGTTAAAGATATAAACATAAATCTTATTATTGAAGCAATCGAAAACGAATTGGATGGCCAAATCGTTGATATTAAATCGGCTAACGGGGATACCGTTTCGGTCATCATTGATTAGTGATTTGCCTATGATGCATGTAAAAGTGAAAGCAAAAGACGTTCGGTTTTCCATCCCAATTCCATATGCTATTTTAAACATTGTTATTTCAATTTTGTCTTCAAAATTTTTTCAGCAAAATGCAAATAAATGGACAAGAGAGCACTTTGAAAGAAAAAAACTGGACTTTACCTTTCCGCTAATAGACAAAAAAATGCTAAAGCCTATCGTCAAGGAACTGAAAAATTATAAAGGGATCGTGCTAGTAGATGTCAAAGCTAAGGACGGCACTGAGATTAAAGTTAGACTATAAGTTTATGTAGGATGCACCTTGATTAAAATATCCATTAAAAGATGAGGTACATATAATCAAACTTTAAAAATCTCATACTTAGCATAGAGAGTGACTCCATTTTGAATCGATCCTTTTTCAAAATGGTTTTTTTACATTTGCTATTAATAAAGCTTAATACACTTTTTTAATCGCTCTTTATTTTAAAGCTACAAAAATGTTCTTATTAAATTATCGTGCAACTTATCACTAAAACAGATGCAAATCATCTCCTAAAGTGGCAGCTTCAGTTCCAATAGTCATCCAGCCACCAGCCCCCTTCGCCAATCATCAACCAGCGTTCGAATAATTTTCATTCGTTTTAATCCATTTTCAACCCCCAATGATTAAGCTGGCATATCCTTAATAAAGACGGGCATATAAACATACATCACGATTGATTGTACTTTCATCTTTATAGTTGCACTAATACATCTTATTCTAATCTACAACTGCATGTCTAATTAAAAAAGGCAGCCACAAGGACTGCCTCTGCTGAACAACTTTTTACGTTGCTTCATTTTTTTAGTGATTAATGGTTACGGTGCTTGTTTTTTTTGCATTTGCATTTACATTTACAACGCTTTCCAGGAAACCATACTGTACTGGGATCATTGTCCTCAAAACATTTTTCCTCAAAACAACAATTCATCTCCATCCTAACACCCTCCTTACTATTGTATATGCATGTATTGGTGGAAGGTGTGGACAAGTTGCTTAAAGTTTAGAAGTGAATGCAAATTATACATTTTCAAAGTATAAGGAAACAAACTAAATCTCCCCAATTTTTATGGCGATTTTTGGAGCTTTATATACCTATAAAAACTACTTCATTGATGATTCCAGAATTCTTTTGTTCAAGCATGAAAATCATATCACCAAATAGTAAATTATACTTTGGCAGCCATGTTGGTTTCACTGGGGGAGTATGATTCGATTTTCATATTTCCAACTGTTAACGATGTGCTATTGATTCCAGTCAAGGGGCAGGAGTTGTATGAAACCATACATCTTTTTTTATTACTTCCAAATGGTCTTCCATGATCCCTTATTTAATAGTTCATAATATAATTATGTTAACAACTATGCGAAAAATTGCATTATATAAACTAATCAACCTTTAAAAGGGGGGCATATAATGGCCAATACCAGACAACATCAAATCTATGAGCAGAAATATGCCTTTTTATATCCTTGAATATGTTGACAATATATTGGATACCCGGTCCCCTCCACCCTCTTGAAGTACACTCTAATGTCATCAATAGGTTCATGAAAAAACGGGGCATGATTCCTTAACATTTGAAGCGATACTCGGTTTTCATGTCCTAATTTACTCACTAATAAAAATATTCTTTTCGTTAATCATGGTTATTATTGGAAGCTTCCAGTTACACCCAACTTTATAAATGCAAAAAATTAACAAAATCCTGTTTTCACCCAAAATGGGACGAATCCAAGGCTAATTTCTATGGGCTTGAATATTAATAGTCGTTCCAAGATCTACTTATCAAGTACCATTTCTTTTTTTAGCCGGTCCATATAATAGTATTGATATAATCCCGGAAGCTTGTCCCTTTTCTCCAACCAGCCTCAAACATGTTGCTACAAGTAGTGTGACACTTTGGTTCACCGAGTTTAGCAATCTTCCAAAAGTTATTGACAATGATTATCATTACTATTAATATGTTGATGTAGTTATTGAAAATGAATATCATTATTAATTAGATGCTTTTTTGATATGTTTTTAACCTACACTATAATTAATAAGGAGAAAATCAGAATGAAAAAGCTATTCATCCCCTTTCTGCTCTTGTTCGTACTTATTCTTAGTGCTTGTGGGAACAAAGAGACAGCGAACGAAAATAATGAATCCAAGACAAAAACAGACACAATTACATATCAATCAGAAACTGGCCCTGTTGAAATTCCTAAAAACCCAAAAAGAATAATTGCTCTCTCCAATGGACCTAATGTATTGGCTCTAGAAGGTAATGTCGTCGGGATAGATCAATGGACTAACATGAATCCCCTTTTTCAAGAAAGGCTAAAGGGAGTCGAGGTCGTATCAGAAGATAACCTGGAGAAAATCATTGAACTGGAACCAGACCTAATCATTGCCGGATCCGAGATGAAAAATATTGCAAAGCTAAATGAAATTGCTCCAACTGTAGTATTCACTTGGGGAAAATTAGATTATTTATCACAGCAAATAGAAATTGGAAAACTATTAAACAAAGAAAAAGAAGCAAAAGAATGGGTTGATGATTTCAAAACGCGTGCAGAATCCGCAGGAAAAGCGATACGTGCAAAAATTGGTGAAGATGCAACCGTTTCTGTCATTGAAAATGATGCTAAAGAGTTTTATGTATTCGGAAATAATTATGCACGTGGGACAGAAATATTGTATCAAGCAATGGATTTGAAAATGCCTGAAAAAGTAAAAGAAAAAGCACTTAAATCCGGCATTTATGTCCTCTCATCGGAAGTGCTTCCTGAGTATACTGGAGATTATATTATCTTTAGTAAAAACCCGGATGTGGCAAATTCATTCGTGGACACTGATACGTGGAAAAATATACCTGCAGTCAAGAACGATCGTATATTTGAAATAAATAGTAAAGCATCCACATACAGTGACCCAATCACTTTAGAACATCTTCTCGAATTTTTCGAAAAATCATTTCTTAACAAATAGTATGCGAAGCAGGAATTCTTTATATAAGGATCCTGCTTTAGTGTGTTTTATACTTGAATTTCTTCTCAGAAAAACAAAAAGCACCTGTTGCCTTAAAGGCAATCAAGTGCTAAATCTAAATCTAATTGATATTCATATCAACAATGAAAAGACCTTAAACTTTGGCGTTAAGGCCTTACAAAAAAACAAGCTTTTCTTGCCCTACATCATTTTTTCTTAAGGTATTCTTCTAAAATACTCTTATCATATTCAGATTCAGGTAAAAGGTCCAAACGAGTATATTCCCAAATAACTCTTCTTTCATGATCATCTGCATCTGATAGATTTTCATAATCATAGTCAACTTTAAATTTTCCTGTACTTTCTAAAGTGAAAGTTAAATTGGTCCATTGTTCTTGATTATTATTTTTAAATTCATCTGACAATATTTTTAATTCATCTAATAATTGATACCATAATTTATCGTATTCTTCTTCATTTAAACTATATATTTCAGGTATATCATGACTATAAATAGGCACTTCACTTTTAGGAGTATAATAAAAAAAGAATGCAGTACCGGTACCGTCAGCAATTTCACCGTACATTAATACCTTTGACCACTCTTCTGGTATAGTTTCATTAATAATTTGAGCTATTTGTTGGTAGTTTTGATTCATACAATTCTTTTACTCCCATGCTCTATTAGTTCCACTCTCTTCTCTTGTTGTATATTTCCTCGACCCGGCCGATTCCATGCACTATCATCAACGCTTTCTGATGCTATTCTTCAATTTGTTCGTTTTTCTGAATGATATTAATAGCCATTAACCAATGTTTATAATTCTTTTGACCTTTTATACAAAAATAAACCAAATCTTAACTTTTATCAGGTAGCGTCTTATTTATCTACATATTAATTGTTGTATTCTCACACACAATATTCAGGCTTTATTTACTTGGCGACAAATAAATTGTCCATGAACTCTTTAAAATTTCCAGATATCGGTTTAATAAATTCTTTCCTTAATTCGTTATCCTCCTCAAAGTAGTCCATGTCACAAAAATAAACTTTACCTTTTTGTTCTCTATCTAAAGATAAACAGATTAAACTATTAGCCGGATCTAATCCTATAGGGAGAAAATCTTTCGGTACAATCCTACTTTCATTATACTTAATGAAAGTACTTTCTAAATTTTCTTCTATTTCATTAGATAAAGGAAAAAATAGTATAATCGAGGAAGTTATTGTTCGATCTTCTGTTTGAAATCTTCTATTTACAGCTTTTCCACCATTATTAGATAATAAAAATCTACTAAAATCTTCCGGTAGTACTAAATTAAATTTTTTCTCGAAATTTTCAAGTTCATTTACTGATATTTTTTTATATGTATATTCAAACTTATATTCCATTTTACAATTGCTCCCCCTTCTACTTTGTATCTTCTAAAGAATACATTTGCTCCAGCAAATCACTAAATGTATCACACACTTGTGATAACGCTTCTTCTTCATGATTGAAGAAAATTATTTTTGGAGAAGAATAATTATTTCTATAATCAAAACATAAGTAGTTTCCAAATGGATCTCTGGCAAAAGGCACAATTCCTTTTAACGCTGGACTAGAAAATTGCTCATAAAACATCCCTATATTTATATCATTATCAGTAAAGCTAATTAAATCATTAAATACTCCCTGTTGCCCTTCACCAAAATTAAAGATATTAGGCTCAGGAAAACCTCCGTTATATTTCATAACACACATTTTGTAATCATCAGGATATTCAATCTCAAACAATCTTTCAATCGAAGCAATTACACCCTCATCGGGTTTTTCTTCCTCTACAAATAGCCACTTTTTTAATCCCATGTTACCATCTCCAGAATTTCTTTTTTTATAATACCTTTTCTGCCCGATTCACCACCGCCCCATATAGCTCTCCCACCAGTATGTCCGGCTGCTTGGTGTTCAAAATAATCCACAATTTGCATTTTACCTGTTTCCTGATGATGATGCCAAGTAAGTGTTTTTGGAACTCTACCTTCTTTTAACACCTCATATTCCTTCGCTATGAACTTTTCAGCTAATTCTGGATTCCTTATAACTACTTCAGATAAGGTTTTAGATAAATATACAAATTGTGCAGCATCTGTTTCTAAAAAATACTTTTCTGGTAAGTAAATTTCAAATTTTGAATGAAAAATTGGGAATCCATCTTTATCATAAATTACTTGATATTCTTTTCCATTTTTGGTTGAAATAAAAGTGTACAGTGTAGTTCCGTCTTCATTACGTTCTTTATACTTATAATTTCTTGGTTGGTTAGGTCTTCTTGTATATGCTGGGAGTTTTCGAGCTGCTTCAACCATCGCATCGTCAGCCTTTGCCTGATTTACGGTAGACAGTCTCTTCACTGCAAACTTCTGTACTATATCCTTAATAGTCGTTTTATCAAAAGTGACGTTGTTTCCATACGCCGTGGCTAACTCTTCGACCCTGATACGAAGAGGTACTTCTACATTGCCGATTTGCCGGCCGAATGCTTTAGCGTACTGAACCTGCTTTTGCGCAAATTCCCTACTGTAAGGGACGAACTTTGTACCACTTTTTTAGACCTGACGGCCTTTTATCTGAGGTACATATGGCTTAATAGGGTACCTGTTTTTAAAGTTATTTTTATGTACGATAAATTACATTATTTATAACTAATAAGTGTAATCTCTGCTCTCTTAGTACCAAACTATTTATTCGGCACTAGGTAGCTCCCCAAAAAAAGAAACCTTGAAAGGTAATTAGCCAATCAAGGGTTTAAAAAATTATTTCAATGTTTTATTTTAGGTATTCAGCTTCCTATTTAAAGTTCTGCAATATCCTCATATCCATAAATATTTTTCATTTTTCCTGTGTTATCTAAAACTAGGGTGGTACCATCAAAGATTAAGTGATAAGTAGTGGTTAAATCCTTATAAAATCATACCAATCTCGCTTTTATTCATCACACTATGAACTTTTGATATAAATAAAAATTTATTAACTTTCTTGCCTAATTATTGTTTTACCTTTTTCTTTGGGCCACCTTCACGTCAAGGAAGTAGAACAAAAACTTAACTTAATTCTCAAAACCTTCATTTTCTATAAATAAAAATGAGCTAAAACATCTGGTACTTCTTGTTATATTACTCCACCTTAGAAATAAATTCACTAAATGTATTAGCTATAAAATATGTTTTGGGCTCTAATTCAGCTGATTCTTCATGATTCCAAACAACAACCATTGGATTTTCTCTATCTTTCCGAAAATCCAAACATACAAAATCACCTGCAAACAACACAGCAATTGGTAAAATATCTGCACCTATCAAATCTTCATTATCAGTCAATCTATCTTCAAGCTGTGTTAATGTAACATCAATATCATACATGCCTAACCTATGTTCCCTAGGTGTTTTTAATAAACATAAAAAGCGATCTATTGCGTATTCGTGGTTATTACATTTAAAACCTCCGTCTATTGTTCTTCCTCCATTATTTTCTTTCATAAAATCAATAAAATCTTTTGGAAGCTTCACTCGCCAAAATTTCTCTTTTCTCTCAAACAATTCATCTGTCGGCAACGGAAGTGTTATAGTCGACTTATCTATTTTCACATAAATTCCTCCTTAATAAATCATCTAGGGGCATCTGCCCACATACCAGTTGTCCTTCCACCATTATGCGGCGTAATATTGTGAATTCCATAAGGAACCAATTCCATTTTCCCGGGTATTTCAGTATGGTGCCAAGTCATTCCTTCACGGTGACCTCCAATTTGTTCATCAAGCCATGTAAATTGTTTTCTATCAGATAGCTTCCAAAAATCTTTTGGTAAATAAACAGTTTCTTCAACTAAACCAGCCCCAAAAAAATCAGCAAATCCATATCGCATTCCAGCAGCTTTATTTACTGTAATTTGTGGAATATGCACATCAGAAATAGCTTGTTCTTTGATAAGTCGTTTTTGTTTTAACGTTAGATTCTCTCCACCTAATATATCCTCTCCCCAAGACCAAGGTTCATTAGATTTTATTTTTTCAGCATATAGTTTAGCATAAACTTCAAGTACATCTTCAAAGTTTTTTTTACCTTTGACGAATTCTTCTATATTTTCTAGGTTTAGTTTTTTAGTTCCACTAGCTCTAACTTCACCCGTACCCTTAGGAATATTCTCCCTTGAAACACCCTCTACTTTACAATCCTTCACCGTAAATTTCTGATAGGCTTCTTTAATTGTCTGCTTTTCCATCACTACTTGGGGAAGGTTTGGTCCTCCTGCGAGGGATACTTGTTCCATACTTATCCATTTTGGGATTCTTTTTTACCGATTGTTTCACCTATATTTTTTAACGAGGTTTTTCCTGATCTCGCTATGTCTGTTATTATAGCTTGAGCCTTCCGAACCTGCTTTTGTGCAAATTCCCTACTGTAAAGGACGAACTTTGTACCACTTGCTAATATTTTTCCTTAGCCACCTTGCCTGAAGTAATTCTATATGATTTTAAGTCCTCACGGCCTATTATCTGAGGAACCGATAGATGCTACATATTCTATTTCAACAATGAAAAGACCTTAACTTTTGCGTTAAGGTCATAAAAAGAACAAGCTTTACTTATCCTCCATTATTCTTTCTTGAGGTATTCTTCTAAAATCCTCTTATCATATTCAGATTCAGGTAAAAGATCTAAACGAGTATATTCCCAGATAACCCGTCTTTCGTGATCATCTGCATTGGATAAATCCTCATAATTATAGTCAACCTTAAATTTACCGGTACTTTCTAAAGTAAAAGTTAAATTGGTCCATTGTTCTTGATTATTATTTTTAAATTCATCTGATAATTCTTTTAAGACCTTTATTAACCTCCGCCATGTATCTCTATACTCCCTTCTACTAATACTATGTATTTCAGGGATATCATGGCTATATATGAGTGTATCATTAATATTAGACTGATAGAAAAAGAACGCAGTTCCTGTCCCCTCCGTAATTTCTCCATACAAAACTACTTTACTCCATTCTTCAGGAATCATCTCGTTTACAGTTTGAGCTATTTTTTGATAATAATCATTTAGTTTTGATTCATTCAATTTTTTATCCCCCTGCTATATTTTCAAATGTTCTTAACTCCCAACGACCATGGTCAATTTTATACTCTATGTCGAAACTTTCAGGTCGAGTTGAATTTCCCTCATACACAGGATATATTTTCACTTCAACTGTTTTAGGAGGATTACTGTCTAAAGCTTTAGCCCAAGATATTTCGAGTTTTTTCCATTCCCCCATATTCAGGTTTGCATTCATAGGAACAAGGTTGTCTAGGTGACCAGATCCTTTAAAAATGCTTGCAATTAAATGACCCCCTTGATCATCTGGCAAGCGATCTTCTCTTCCGGCAATCCGCTGTGCATAATTGTTTCGTTTGCCACTGCCTAAGTCGAGAGAACCTTCTACACTTGTTATCCGACCCTTTTCGTCCGTTTTATATACATGACCACCAGGGGATGTATATTCAATATTCGGTTTTAAAACTTTCTTCATTCGTTCTCTTGTATAGTGCTTTCCATACGCCACTTTTGTAATTTCATTCGATCCTTTTGCTAGCACTACTTTGCCTGTACCCTTACCACCATCACCCTTCACCGCAAACTTCTGTACTATATCCTTAATAGTCGTTTTATCAAAAGTGACATGCTTGTAGTTGTTTCCATACGCCGTGGCTAACTCTTCGACCCTGATACGAAGAGGTACTTCTACATTGCCGATTTGCCGGCCGAATGCTTTAGCGTACTGAACCTGCTTTTGCGCAAATTCCTTGCTGTAAGGGACGAACTTTGTACCACTCGCTACTTTATCTGCGACCTTCGCCGCACCAGCCACACCGCCGATACCAAGTGCCATCAACAGGCCGTTCTGGCGCTGTTCCTCGGTTAGCTGGTTGCCGAACATGTCTTTGCCGGTTACGGCTTCGCCGAGGCCGTTGGCTGCGAGGAGGCCGTATATGCCGTATTCGGTTTTCTGGAGGAGGCTAAAGCCTTTTGTCGTTTTATAGGCATCGAGCGCGTGGTTCGCTGCGTTGAGTCCTTTGGCCGTTTTGTAGATGGCGCTGCCGCCTTTGATGGCACGGCCGGCCCAGCCGACGACGGGGATGAATCCAGCGGCGGCCATGGCGCCGGCGGCGATTCTTTCAGCATCGGACAGCTTGCGGCCGGTTACTGGATCGACCCCGGTTGAGGCCCTGATTGAATCATAATATCCCGTGAATTCGCCTGTAAAGGTTTTTGTCGTATCCCAGGCTTTTTCGTACCATGGGCGGTTTTCGAGTTCTTCCATTTCTTGTTCGATTTTCCGGGCTTCGGCTTGCTGCTTTTTGAAGGTCTGATAGTCTTTCATCTGACCGGCGACTTCATCCTTCACTTGATAGACATCACTTTTCTTGAAGGCCGATTGATTGAAGGTCATCGGCGAAACGTTGCCGTCCTGTTTGGTGGCATCGAGCAAGGCGCGGAAGAGGCCAACGGCCACGTTTTCCTGCCCGACGGACACATCATATTCCTCGACCAATTGCCGGTCGACATTCCCGACCTTTGTCACGGTGTCATCCAGCCTTTGTCCGGCCAGCGTGATTTTTTCATTAAAGTCTTTTTGGTCGAACATATCAAGAGGCAGGATATCGTCAATGCTGTTCAGGATCCTTTGGAGATCGTTCGCTTGTTCATCGACAAGTGACTTCGCTTGGTTGATGCCATTCGAGACTTCCCCATCTAAAAAGGGAACCTCGACCACCGTATTTCCGGAGAGGTCCGCCTCTTCCAGACTGGCCGGAATGCCTTCCAAAAAACTGATCTGGGCCGTGAATAGTTCCATCCAGGCGTCCGCCACCTCGATTTGCGCTTCATAGAAGCTTTTGATGGCGGCGGCACCGGCCCCTTGAAACTCGTTATCCAGGCCGACGATGCCCTGAAATTCCTTTTTCAGGGCTGTGACTTCCTTCTTTAGTTCTTCATATTGCTTGGCGCGCGACTTGGTTGCGGCCGTCAATGTCTCGGCTTCATATATTTTCATCGCGTAGGGTACCCATGTGAAGACGTATGGGCGATGGCTTCATCCTGTTCTTTTAATAAGTCAATGTTGGCACGGGTATCTTCCACATTTTTCTGGACGATTTTAATATATTGCTCGAAGACCTTCTCCAGGTTCGTTTCCCGGTCGATCCATTTCGAGGTGAATTCCAATTTATTGCTGCCAAGTTCGCCTGCCGGCAAATTTCCAAGCGTGACTGTACCAAGTGCCGTCTTCACCTGATCGACTTGCTTCATTACGGCAGGATGATTCAGTTTGATTGTCGTCATTAAAACAACCGCCTTTTTAAATCTGATATTTTACTCTCCAGCTGCTCAAATGCCTCTTCGCCTTTGCTCAAAAGGGAGTCGGCTTCTTGGGCTATATTCCCCGCTATGCTCAGAAGAGTATTTTCGGCATTCAACTTTGTAATCATTGCCTCGATTTTCCATTGGTAATCGTCATAATCGTCATGAATAATACTGAACATCACATTATAGGCATCATGACGGGCTTCCTGAAATTGATCCGAGCGATTCCCTGTCCAGCTGCCGCCCAGCTCAGGTGCTTTTATTTTCCTAATCTCGTTCAGACACATACTTTGCTCTTTTATAATATCGTTTTTCGCATTTTCTAAACGTTCTATTTTCACATTTAAATCAGCTTTCTTACTGGAGATAGCAGAGTGTATATTACTCAAAATATCTGCATAAACCATGAAACTCACCTCAGAAACAGTATAATCCTACACTAAATGTCATATTTTCCTATTTAATATTATAAGGATAAAAGTCCGTAAGTTAAATAGGGAGAAATATGCTATTTTGTCAGTTAAAAGAGAAGATTGGCATAAAAAAGTTCCTGCATACCATATTCTTTATACCCTGCATTTTACCAATTTTAAACAAGTGAACAGAATATCATCTCATTGAATTCTCTACAAGAATTGCCCTACTTCATTCAAACTGCCCTAAATTGTATCTGTGCAACAAATCATCCCGAACAAATTCCCTGCAAGTCGAAGATAGATGTGACCGCTCAGGATGTATCAAATCCCCAAAAGGCAAATCGCCGACAAATTTAACTTCACCTTCAAAATCCAGTCCGGATTCACCATCGAAACCGATGACTTTCACAAAACAAGTTTTGTGTCCGGTTTTCATAAAATCAATTACCGTTAACACATGATTATGTACATCATTCATTCTTTTTTCCTCCGACCATGAAAGTATTAAGTAAAATAGGCACTCCTATTTTCCATGATTCGCTATATTTTATTTATATTATGTATATTGGTTATTCTATTAACTATAACCTTATTAAAACTGACGTTGCATTTCCTGTCTTCCCAATTCATTCACTTATGCTTTTTTTACGTTACCCTGAATATACTAGCTTGTATATGATTTCATATTACTTCCATCGAAGGACAGGCTGGCAACCCACTCTTCTATATAGATTTATAACCTGCTATAATCTAAGGATTGGAGGTGTGAAAAATGAAAGAAATCATCCAGATATTAGCTGAAATCGTCAATAATCTTCACGATTTCATTTTATTCTTTGTGAGTGACACATTAAATTCAAATGCAACGGACAAAGATTTGCATTTTTGGATAATGGGAATCATCGGTATCATCATATTTTTGTTCGTGTTATTTCTATCTAATTTAATTTCCCGGATGCGTTTTGGGATAACGATACTTTCTTTCCTTTATACCTTTACGGTCATGGTTGTTTTAGTATTTGCCATTGAAATACAGCAAGCCCTTACCAGCAGGGGAAATATGGAGTTTCAGGATGCGGCGGTAGGACTTTGGGGGTTCATCGTATTTTTCATGGTTTTTGCTGTACTATCATCCATTTTCCTTTTGGTGAAAAACTTTTTCAAGCGATCAAAATAAAGGTAACGATGTCACCTTGCTTAAAACATTCCAAATGGCCTTTCAATAACTTTAAATTCGGATTTTGTATTGGCGGGAATGATAAACTCTCTGTAGCATCATCTTAAACCGGAAAGAAGGTTACAGAGAATAAAATTTGATTCGGGGTAAATAAGCATATACTATCAATTACTTCGGATCACTTTCATTGAATAAATCAATGCTAAACAGATTGAAAGAATCGTCGTCATTAATACGTTCCCGGTCATTTCCGGATAGATCAGGACTATTTTCCCTGCGGCGGCGATTTACTTCCTTTAATTCCGCTTCAAGAAATTCAGCTTGTTCGTGGGAAAGCTTGATCGTGATTTCATTATTTTGATCATCTGCAGCTTTCAAGAGGACATAACTATCCGCCGCATTACGTAAAGTCACATTGCTTACTGTTAAGTTCATGTTCGCGAGTTCATATCTTGCCTTCATAAAGTAAAAAGAACCTCCATCGGAAAATACCGGTTAAAATAATGTAATATTAAATATACTTTACTTCAAGATATCTAAATATACAAATTCTTTGTTTGGAAAAGCCTTGAAACACAAAGAAAACTGCCTCCTTATTGAAAAAAGGTACAGGTGAAGTATCCACTTGAAGAACCAGGAGTTCTGGAAACAATCGGGCGACTGAAAACGAATTCATCCCTTACCTTAAATCTAAAACAGGTTCTCGATGAATGAATTCACATTGACTATAAACAAAGGGAACCCTTCACAAGCAGAAAGGTTCCCTTTGTTTATAGTTCTTTCTCAATCGCGCAAGCATTATGGTATGGACCCAAGCTTTCATTAGAAGTAATGACGGTTTTCAATTGACTTGCAGTTTATACAGCTGAATTGAAACTTACACCAGGGTCATACCCCATAAGATGATATTTGAAAATCGCTTCATTTTTTTTACTGATCCATATGCCATATCCATAGTATTCTCCTTCATCTTCCGCAGCAATATGGGGTTCCAATAAAAGATTGGTATATTCTTGATTCACTAACTGATTCGAAAATAAGCCCTCCCAAAACCTGAACATATCCGATGTTGTACTATACGCCCCTCCATCTGCACCGCCTTTGTTCGGAAGGGAATAAACATTTGTTCTCCAGGCTCCATTTTCTTCGTCTATGTATCTTAATGCAGTATTTTTTGGGAGCTGGTCCATGGAAAAACAACCGGAATTTTTCGTTTCACAAGGCAGAAAGATGTTGTTGTCTATATATTCGGAAAATTCAAGTCCGGTAAGTTCCTTGCAATCAATCCTAATAAAATATAGCCTGCATTATTGTAATGAAATCTTTCCCCGGGTTCGAACATCATCTCCTCATCTTGAAACATTGGCAGGAAATCTTTTACTCTTTTTATATGGTACATCGGATTTTTCTGCCAAAGCTCTTCAAAATCAGCCATCACTTCTTCATCAAAGTAATCAGGAATGCCTGAAGTATGTGAAGAGGTGATGTATGCTTACATTTTGGTTGAAATTAGGAAACCCGGTTGGAAGACAGTCTTTAAGCTTAGAACTGAACATAAGTCGCAAATGGCTACCGCCGTATACAGTTTACAAGCAGAAGCATTTCCGAACCTTGTTTCGGTCGTATTCATGATTTCATCCGCTCGATTGGAATAGCCATATGCGCAGCTATGGATCAGGTCATCTCCCGCTTTCACACCGATTACACCAGAGAATACAATTCCCTTGCTGGTTTCTATTCCTGGATATATCCATATGTAGAGTCGGCATTTTGTTTTCCCCTTTGCCGGTAAAATTTGAATACTGATGCGTTGGCCAAGGTGCTCGTTATGTTCTTGCAAAAAAACCCGCATCTTATTTGATGCGGGAAAACTTTTCAGCTTCTTTTATTTCCACCAAGTATCATAAACGTTAATGGCTTCATTGCGTTTATGTTCGGTTTTAGTATACCAACCTTCGATGATTTCAGCAGCTTCCGTTCTGATTTCCTTGCCTTCAAGGTAATCATCGATTTCATCGTAGCTAACGCCTAATGCCACTTCATCAGGAAGTAACGGTTTGTCATCTTCCAAATCGGCCGTTGGTATTTTCGTATAAAGACGCTCAGGTGCACCGACGAATTTCAGGATTTCTTTTCCTTGCCTTTTATTTAAACGGTATAATGGAATGATATCCGCTGCGCCGTCACCATGTTTCGTAAAGAAACCTGTGATCGCTTCTGCTGCATGGTCCGTACCAAGCACGACGCCTTTATAAAGTCCGGCCAAATCATATTGTACCTTCATTCGCTCACGCGCTTTAACATTTCCCCTTAAGAAATTCGATAGCTTTTCAGAAACTGCTTCTTCCACAGCTTTTACTGAGGCATCAACCGCCGCCTTGATGTTGACTGTAACCGTTTGGCTTGGCTTGATGAATTTTAATGCAAGCTGCCTGTCTTCTTCATCAGCCTGTACTCCATATGGCAAGCTTACAGCAACAAACTTATAGTCGCTGCCATTCGTTTCTTCATTCAATTCGTTGACAGCGGTTTGGGCAATATACCCCGCCAGTGTTGAATCTTGCCCTCCAGATATTCCAAGTACAAAGCTTTTCAGAAACGTATTTTTCTTCATATACCCTTTTAATAGATCAACACTTTTCCTGAATTCTGCTTCAGGATCTATCGTTGGTTGGACAAGTAATTTTTTCACGATTTCTTTTTGTAATGGACGCATTGGCAAAGCCCCGCTTTCTAATAAAATAGGATTGTCATTTCGTTAGCATTCTTTCTACATTGGCTTTAACTTCATCTATATTCCTCATTTTATTATCCCAACAATCCTGGCTTAGATCTACCGGGTATTCCTCAGGATTAAGTGCACGCAGGTACTCCGGCCATAATACTTGGAGATTTTTTTGCGTGAATGCCTTGATTTCATCTATGGTTGGCAATTCGTAAATCAAACTTCCATCCTTGAAAATATCCATATGGAGATCGACCGCATCGAAATCCGTGACGAATTTACTTAGGAAGGTATGGACAGGATGAAACATTTTTAATTTTTCCTGTTCCTGAGGCTTCTCGTATTCCATCGCCAAATAATCACCTTCAGCATGATGGTTCACTTTATTGATGATGCGATATACTCGTTTTAAGCCAGGTGTCGTAACCTTTTCAGGGTTAGAAGAAATTTTGATGGTATCTCTCATATTCCCATCTTCGCCCTCTATTGAAACCATTTTATAAACGGCACCGAGCGCTGGCTGGTCATAAGCTGTGATCAATTTGGTTCCGATGCCCCAAATGTCAATTCTTGCCCCTTGTTGTTTCAGGTTGATGATCGTATATTCATCCAAGTCATTGGAAGCGACAATCTTCGCATCATGGAACCCTGCAGCATCAAGCATACGTCGTGCTTCTTTTGATAAGTAAGCTAAATCACCGCTGTCAAGACGGACGCCAATGAAATTGATTTTATCGCCCAGTTCCTTGGCAACACGGATTGCATTCGGGATGCCAGAACGCAATGTATCATAAGTATCAACCAAGAATACACAGTCTTTATGGGAAACAGCGTATTTATGAAAAGCGGTATATTCATCTTTATAAGCTTGGATCATGGAATGTGCATGAGTCCCTGAAACCGGAATGCCGAACAGCTTTCCAGCACGTACATTACTAGTGGAATCAAAGCCAGCAATATAGGCCGCTCTCGCTCCCCAAATTGCAGCATCCATTTCTTGCGCCCGCCTTGAACCGAATTCAAGTGCAGATTCTTCACCGATGACCTGTTTGATGCGCGACGCTTTTGTTGCAACGAGTGTGTGATAGTTCACAATATTAAGCAGGGCAGTTTCTATGAGTTGAGCCTCACCAAGCGGTGCCTCCACCCGTAAAATCGGTTCATTGCCGAAGACCAGCTCCCCCTCTTTCATGCAGCGAATAGCTCCCGTAAAACGGATGTTCCGCAAATAATTCAAGAATTCTTCATCATAGTGCAGATCATTTTTTAAATAGTCGATATCACTTTCCGAGAAGGAAAAGTTTTGAAGGTAATGGACGATTTTTTCAAGTCCCGCAAAAATCGCATATCCGCTATTAAACGGTAGCTTTCTGAAAAATACTTCGAAAACTGCCTTTCGGTTATGTGTTTTGTCCTGCCAATAAGTTTGGGCCATATTGATTTGGTAAAGATCAGTGTGTAATGCGTAACTGTCGTCGTTGTACTTTTTTTCCATGGATAGTTCCTCCCAAAAAGAGAAGCCTTCGCTTCCCTTCTATTCTGTTTCGTTAATGGATACTATAGAATGGTTGCTCCAAGAGATCCTTTAAAATGTCCAAGCGCCCAATGGTGACCGGCATCATTGAACGAGGCCACTGCATTTTCATATACAAAGATTTTATAGCCAGAATTATAAGCGTCGATTGCCGTATGTAAAATGCAAATATCTGTACAAACCCCGACTAAATATACATCGGTAATGTGACGTTCCCGCAGGCGGATATCAAGGTCCGTTCCTGCAAAGGCTGAATAACGTGTTTTATCTATATAATGAACATTCTTTTGATTTTTATTTGTTTCATATTCCTCTTTTAACGCCCCGTATAGGTCTCTACCCATTGTACCGTTAATATTATGCGGTGGAAACAAATTCGATTCGGGATGTAAGCGGTCACCTTCTTCATGTAAATCAATCGCGAATACCGTGTATTCACCTTGTTCGATAAAATCCTTGGTTATACTGACAAGAGCCTTCTCGATATCCTGGCCTGGCTTCCCGCAGGTCAATGCACCCCCGTCTGCCACGAAGTCATACGTATAATCTATATTTATCAATGCCTTTTTTCCCATAGCACAATTCCCCCTCAATAGTAAATAGAGTCCATGACAACCTCTGCATTAAATCGGTATAGCTGTGAAGGCCGATACGAATTACGTTTCGTTTTCTTCTGCATTCCCTTTTCATCCAAGACTTTCTCCAAAAACGGGAGTTTCGGGGCTTTTGCATAAAAAAGTGAGTCCGCGCTGATTTTTGCATCATCTCTGGCTGTCAGCAAAACCCGTTGCAATTCAGAAAGTGTAAATTCATCCGGCAGGAATTTTTGGGCTATCGTCGTTTGCACCATTTCTTTTTTCATTAAATTCATCGCATCGTTAATAATTGTATAATGATCGAATGCAAGATCTAATTGTAAGGCTTCCTGGATCGTGAACAATTCAACCTCGGCTGCATCGTCATTCGCTTTTCTTTGATGAAGAAATTCTTCCTGGACAATTGCATAAAAAGCATTGGATATGATCCATCCTCTGGGATCGCGTCCAGGCTGGTCATAAACCCCGAAATGCTTGAGATGGAATCCAGCTACACCCGTTTCTTCCTTCAATTCTCGCTTAGCAGCTTCATAGGCAGTCTCACGTGCATTGACAAAGCCTCCGGGCAATGCCCATTTATCTCCCTCTACATTGGGTCCTCCTTCCTTATCTTTTGTGGCACGTTTGATTAATAATAGCTTCAAAAACATTTCAGGCGGGGCTTTCTCTGCCGTTTTCTTCGTAGTAATCGTAAAGATCGCAATATCTGCTGTATAGCCATCTGGAGTAATATATTTCTTTTTTTCCTGCTGACCCATGGCAACTCTCACTTTCTTTCACTAAGTATGGGATTAAGTAATTAGTAAATCATTAATTACTAATTATAGTACTCTTCCTTGTGTCATTTAGCAACTCATTTCAGAAAAATTTTCTAATTATTTAAAAAACCATTAATTTTCATCCATGATAAAAAGCCCGGTCAAAATGACCAGGCTTGTTTATTGTACTCTTTAAACGGGATAGACCCCATGTTTACGATCGGTAAATGTCAATTGCTTACTGCTATACGCCTCAAACCTGGCACTCAATTCGTCACGCAGGTCATTTGGTTGGATGATGCCATCAACAATCATTTCGGAGGCTAGGCGGTAGATATCGATATCTTCATTATACTCATTGCGCTTCTGTTCGATGAATGCTGGGCGCTCTTCTGGTTCCATCGCATTTATTTTATTGGCATAGACTGCATTGACAGCGGCTTCTGCTCCCATGACTGCAATCAATGCCGTCGGTAAGGCAAGAACACAGTCAGGTTCAAAAGCGGGACCGGCCATCGCGTATAGTCCAGCACCATAAGCCTTACGGACTATGACAGAAATCTTGGGAACGGTGGCTTCGCTCATCGCCGAAATCATTTTCGCCCCATGGCGAATGATCCCTGCCTGTTCGACCTTCGTCCCAATCATGAATCCTGGAATATCAACAAGGAACAACAGCGGTATATGGAAAGCATCACATAAATTGATGAACTTGGCTGCCTTATCTGCTGAATCATGGAACAGGACGCCGCCCTTGACACGCGGCTGATTGGCTATGATCCCTATCGTTTGTCCATTTAGCCTTGCAAGCCCAGTAATCAGTTCTGGTGCAAATAGTTTCTTGATTTCACAAAACGATTGCCTGTCTATAACCCTTTCGATCAGGTCATACATATTGAATGGTGCATTCTGATTTTTGGGAATCAGGTCTTCCAATGTTTTTTCGAAATCCGCAGGCAGCTCAGGTTTTACGCTTTTAGGTTTTTCTTGATAATTTCCTGGAAAATAGCTTAAGTATCTGCGCGCAAACGCGATGGATTCTTCTTCCGACTTAACAAGCACATCCCCGCATCCTGACACAGAACAATGCATTTTCGCCCCGCCCATTTCCTCTTCGCTTACCTTTTCGCCAATGACCATTTCTGCCATTCTCGGTGAACCTAAATACATGGATGCATTGCCCTCAACCATTACGACGATATCACAAAAAGCTGGGATATATGCCCCGCCTGCGGCAGACGGACCGAACAATAGACAAATTTGCGGGACTTTTCCTGATAACTTCACTTGGTTGTAAAAGATGCGTCCTGCTCCGCGGCGTCCCGGAAACATTTCTACTTGATCCGTAATTCGTGCCCCGGCAGAATCGACTAAATAAAGAAGGGGCAGCTGCAACTTTTCAGCTGTTTCCTGAATGCGAATGATTTTCTCGACGGTCCTTGCTCCCCAGGAACCAGCTTTTACAGTCGAATCATTGGCCATGACACATACCCTCTGACCATTGATTTTGCCGATGCCTGTTACTACACCATCAGCAGGCAATCCATCACTGGCACAATTAGCAAAGAAAGCGTCCTCGATTTCAACCCCTTCATCCAAAAGCAGCTCTAGCCGTTCACGTACGAAAAGCTTTCCTTTTTCAGCGTTTTTTTGATGATATTTTTCTAAACCGCCTTTTTTAATCGTTTCAACCGTTTCGGTTAGTTTATCCGTCGTTACCATCCCTGTTCCTCCTTTAACTGAAATCATTGGCCCTTAAAAACCGGTTTGCGCTTTTCCTTGAATGCTGACAGACCCTCCAGTCGGTCACGGGTTTTTAAAGTTGTCTGATAGCAGTCTTTTTCAATTTGCAATCCGGTTTTCAAATCAGTCTCAGCCCCTTGATTGATCGCCGCTTTAGCAGCCCTTAGTGCCAATGGGGCATTGACCGCAATTTCCCGAGCCAATTTTTTCGCTTCCTCAAGTAAATGTTGGGGTGAATATACATGACTGATGATTTTCAAGGCATGTGCGGTTTTTGCATCCAACCTTCTTGCCGTGTAAATCAGTTCTTTCGCTGTCGGCATTCCGACTATCCGAGGCAGGCGCTGAGTACCGCCGGCACCAGGTATGATGCCTAATGACGTTTCTGTCAGTCCAACCTTAGCCGTTTCCGATGCGATGCGTATGTCACAAGCAAGTGCCAACTCCAGACCTCCGCCAAAAGCCGAACCGTTAATCGCGGCAATGACTGGAACTGGAAGGTTTTCTACAGCCGTAATCGTGTCACCAATCAACTTGACTGTCTCCCTGACTTTATCATCATTCATACCTGCTCGTTCCTTAAGGTCCGCACCCGCACAAAACGCCTTTTCACCTGCTCCCGTAAAAATGACCGTTCGTAAATCGGAATCTCTTTGCAATTCATACAGCCCCTCGACTAAACAATGAAGCAGTTCTGTGGAAAGGGCATTAGCAGCATCCGGCCGGTTCAAAGTCACGAGGGCAATCCCCTTATCTTCATGACTGATCTCCACTAATGAAGTCATACATTCACCTCAATTTCTCTTATTGTGCGTTATAAACAGCAATCTGATGGCTAGGCAATGGTTTTTTCAAAAAGTTTTGCATCATGGCCGCAGCCTTCATTAATTTTTCTGAATTGATTCCCGTTTGAATTCCCATTTTATGTAGCATATGGATCAGGTCGTCCGTTGCCACATTTCCGCTCGCACCTGGTGCATACGGACATCCTCCTAAACCTCCGAGCGAAGAGTCGAAAGTATCAACACCATAATTCAGTGATTCAAGGACATTTGCGAGTGCCATTCCCCTTGTATCATGAAAATGGAGGGCAATTCGGCTTATATCATATCTTTTTACTGCCTGTTCAAGGAACAAGGCAACTTGTTTTGGAGATGCCACCCCAATGGTATCACCCAATGAAACCTCATCGATTCCATGCTCAAACAGTTGATCACAAACACGGAAAACCTGATCGGTCGAAACCTCCCCTTCATAAGGACAGCCGAAAACGGTTGAAATATAGCCCCTAACCGTTTTCCCGCTGTTTGCTGCTGTCCCGATGACATCCTTCATTATTGGAAAGGTCTCGGAAATAGATTTATTAATATTTTTCAGGTTATGCGTTTCACTGGATGACATGAACACGGAAATTTCATCGATATTGGCTTCAAGAGCCGACTCCAGTCCCCTTTGATTGGGTACAAGGGCCGCATAAGTGATACCGGGATTGCGCTTTATTCCCTTAGCGACCTCAACGGCATCGCTCAATTGGGGAATCCACTTAGGATGTACAAAAGAAGTTACTTCAATATAAGATAATCCCGTATCAGAGAGCTGATCTATCCAATCCATTTTGCTTTGTGCAGGTATCATGACCTTTTCATTTTGCAGCCCGTCACGTGGACCCACTTCCTTAATTGTCACTTTTTCAGGCCAATTCATCTTACCCCTCCGTCCTTTTATTCAATGACGGCCAAAATGTCGCCCTCATTTACGAAATCCCCTTCATTCACTTTAAGTTCTTTGATGGTGCCAGCTTCTTCGGCCGAAATGGGGATTTCCATTTTCATCGATTCCAAGATAATGATGTCCTGTCCGTCTGTTACACTTTGCCCTTCATTCGCTACGATTTTCCAAACGCTTCCTGCCATGCTTGCCTTTAATTCTGCCATTTTACATTCCTCCTGATCATTAAGTTTTATAATATGCGTTATACAGTCAATTTTTTAATATATTTCGCAATGAAATCCGTAGTCGTATCTCCTTGGGAAAAAGCTTCATGAGAAATTATCTCCATAAGCAATGGAAGGTTTGTTTTTATTCCTTCTATTTTATAGTTTGCCAGCGCTTCTCTTAATCTCTTGATCGCCTTATCCCTTGAATCGCCGCTCACTACCAATTTGGCGATCATCGGATCATAAAAGTGGGATACGACGGAAGTTCCATGTACCGCCAATTCATGACGGATCCCTTCCCCTTCCGGAAGTTCCATGCTGGTGATTCTGCCCGGTGCTGGATAAAATGTTTTCGGGTCTTCAGCGTATATGCGAACTTCAATGGAGTGTCCATCCTGTTTAATTTCACTTTGAGTGAATTCCAATTTGTTGCCCGATGCAATGTTAATTTGCTGTTCGACCAAATCCAGCCCCGTAATTTCTTCGGTGACAGGATGCTCAACCTGAAGACGCGTATTCATTTCCAGGAAATAAAAGTTTTTATCACCATCAACTAAAAATTCGAGGGTGCCCGCATTGCTATAACCGATGGATTTTACCGCTTTGACTGCAGCCATTCCCATCTTGGTTCTTGTTTCTTCATCTAGGAAAAAAGAAGGGGCCTCTTCCACGACCTTCTGGTGGCGCCTTTGAACGGAGCATTCCCTTTCCCATAAGTAAACAGCATTCCCAAAGGAATCCGCCAATACCTGAATTTCGATATGACGAGGCTTCTCAATCAGTTTTTCTATGAACATATCTCCAT
Organism: Peribacillus sp. NPDC094092; assembly: GCF_050279365.1. Classification (NCBI taxonomy): domain Bacteria; kingdom Bacillati; phylum Bacillota; class Bacilli; order Caryophanales; family Bacillaceae; genus Peribacillus; species Peribacillus sp. NPDC094092. Next base: position 191,791 of record NZ_JBNNUC010000001.1, read on the forward strand.
TGCCAAAAAACAATTGGGCACGTTTTTGATTCCCTTCGAAGGCCTTGGTCAATTCATCTTCATTAGCAACGGCCTGCATGCCGATACCCCCGCCGCCTGCTGCTGCTTTTAACATGACTGGATAGCCAATCTTTTCGGCAACGGCTGCCGCTTCTGCACTATCAATTAACGGACGTGAAAATCCAGGCACCAACGGAAGTCCCGCTTGTTCCATCTTTTTCCGTGCCTCGACTTTATTGCCCATCTGTTGGATGATTTCTGGTTTTGGACCAATGAATATCAAGCCTGCTTCTTCGCATGAACGTGCGAAATCTGCGTTTTCACTAAGAAATCCGTATCCAGGATGAATAGCTTCCACTCCCGTTTTCTTAGCTATTTCCAAAATCTTATTGACGTTTAGATAGCTTTCCTGTACTCTCGGGCCACCCAATAAATATGCCTCATCCGCCAAACCCACAAATGGCGATTCCGCATCTGCTTCAGAATGGACGGCGACAGTAAGTATTCCCAACTTCCTGCATGTACGAATAATGCGTGATGCTATTTCTCCTCTGTTTGCGATAAGAATTTTTCGAATCATTCGATACCCTCCTTATTTAGTGCGTTCCGATAATAGATCAAGAGTTTGTTGCCTAAGCTTATACTTTTGGATTTTCCCTGATGCAGTCATGGGATACGCATCGGTAAACTGAATGTAACGGGGGATTTTATGAAAAGATATTTTCCCTTTGCAATACTCTATCAATTCTTTCTCCGTCATGATTTCTCCTGCTTTCAAAATGATCCATGCCGCTACCTCTTCCCCATACTTCTGATCTGGAACGCCGAGTACCTGGACATCGACAATTGCAGGATGTTGATAGAGGAATTCTTCGATCTCCCGGGGATAGATATTTTCCCCTCCGCGAATGATCATGTCTTTCAGCCTGCCTGTAATCTTGCAATAACCCCTTTCATCCATCACCGCCAGATCACCCGTATGAAGCCAGCCTTCCCGGTCAATCGCCTGCTCAGTGGCCTCTGGGTTATTATAATATCCCTTCATTACATGGTATCCCCTCGAACAGAGTTCCCCTTGTTTGCCCCGTTGGACTTCTTCCCCGGTAACTGGATCGACAATTTTCACTTCCACTTTCGGTAAAGCCCTTCCCACTGAGGAAACACGAAGTTCGATCGGATCGTCCGTTCTTGTCATCGTAATTCCTGGAGACGATTCGGTTTGACCATAAGTAATCGTGATTTCCGAGATTCCCATCTTATTCAACACGCTTTTCATGACTTCAATCGGACATGTGGAGCCTGCCATGATTCCAGTCCGCAATGAACTTAAATCAAACTTATCAAAGTCATCGAGATTAAGTTGAGCAATGAACATCGTCGGAACACCATGAAGTCCCGTACATTTTTCGGCTTCAACGGTCTGAAGGACTACTCGTGGATTAAATTCCACGATTGGCACCATTGTTGCCCCAACAGAAACCGAGGCCATCGTACCTAGTGAACAGCCGAAACAATGAAAAAACGGAACCGGGATGCAAAGCCGGTCAACTTCGGTAAGTTTCATGCATTCCGCGACATTCAATCCGTTGTTGACCAAGTTTGAATGCGTCAGCATTACTCCTTTTGGAAATCCTGTCGTCCCTGATGTATATTGCATATTAATCACATCATCGGGAGCCAATTCCTCCATCCTCATGTCCAGTGACTCTTCCGAAATGAATTCACTTCCGCTTATGACATCATCCCATGAAAACGTTCCGGGATAACGCGCTTCACCTAAAACGATGATATTTTTCAATTTTGGCAGTTTCTCAGATTGTAATTTTCCTGGTTCTGCATTTTTCAATTCAGGTACGATTTCATACAGCGTATCTATATATGAATGATCCTTATATTGTTCCATCAGGATGATCGTCGTCGAATCCGATTGCTTAAGCAAGTATTCCAGTTCACTTGTACGGTAATTAGTGTTGACCGTAACCAGCACCCCGCCCATTTTCGCGGTGGAAAATTGGGATATAAGCCATTCCGGTTTATTGGATGCCCAAATGGCGATATGTTCCCCTTTTTTTATATCGAGTGACATGAACCCCCTGGCCGCCTTTCGGCAAATCTTTTCAAATTCGCGGTAGGAATGGCGGAGTCCCAGTTCATGGTACACCACCGCTTCATTATCACCATATTGTTCAGCTGTCCTCTCAAGCAATTTACCGATAGTAATATCTAGCAAATCAGACATCAAACTCCTCCTAATCAAATAAAAGTAAGAATGAACACGTTTTGCTGTATAGATAAAATCTGCTTTCCACTAAAATGAACCAAAGCATCATCGTTCATTTTACGTTCCATAAAGATTAACAGCCTAATTGTCTGGCGATAACGATTCTTTGAATTTCGGATGTTCCTTCACCAATTTCCAATAACTTAGCATCTCTTAAATAGCGCTCCACTTCATATTCACGCATGTATCCAGAACCGCCATGTATTTGGATCGCTTGATTGCTGGCACGGAAAGCGGTTTCACTTGCAAAAAGCTTGGCGTATGCCGCTTCCTTTGCAAAAGGCTTTTTATTGTCTTTTAACCACGCCGCCTTATATACCATATTCCTCGCCAGTTCAATTTCCATCGCCATGTCTGCCAGCTTGAATTGAATGGCCTGGAAATTTGATATCGATTTACCGAATTGTATGCGCTCTTTTGAAAAAGCTAAAGCTTTATCAAAGGCAGCCTGAGCGATACCGACGGCCAAAGCTGCAATGGAAATCCTTCCTCCATCCAGAGTGAATAAGAATTGTTTGAACCCTTTGTCTGGATCTCCCAATAAATTTTCCTTTGGTACCCGGACGTTATCCAGAATGATTTCACAAGTATTGGAAGCCCGAACTCCCATTTTTTCATAATTGCTATTGATCGTAAGTCCTTGGGTATCCGTTGGCACGATGAATGCAGAGATGATATTCTTGCCCTTGGAATCTTTGCCAGATACAGCAGTGACGGTAACAGTTCTTGAATAGCTGGCATTTGTAATCCATGTTTTCTCACCATTGATCACATATTCATCACCTTTCAACACAGCAGTGGTTCTCGTACCGCCAGCATCGGAACCCGCATTGGGCTCTGTCAACCCGAAAGCTGCCAGAGTCTCACCGGTCGTGATTGGAACCAGATATTTTTGCTTTTGTTCTTCGGTTCCAAAATAGTAAATTGGACTTGCTCCGAGCGAAACTGCTGCAGCATAACTTAAGCCGGTTCCCCCGCACGCCTTGCCAACCTCTTCAACTGCAATGGCATATGAAATCGTATCTCCGCCCGAACCGCCATATTCTTCAGGAAATGGAATTCCAAGCAATCCGAGTTTCCCCATTTTTTTGAATACATCCTCCGCAAACATGGACTTTGCATCCAGCTCAATCGCAATGGGTTTAATTTCCTTTTCGGCAAATTCCTTAACCATTTCCTTAATCATCTGCTGTTCTTTTGTAAGTGAAAAATCCATGTTCATTCCCCTTTCAATTGAGACCGACTAGTTGGTCTGTACAAATCAAGTTAATTGTTTAATCGACAACAACATTGTTCTTCAGTAGAAATGGCTGGGTGATTTCTGCATCTTTTTCTTCATTTGTCAATAGGGCATTCAGAATTAAATCTACGTAAATATCACCGATTTCATCAATCGTTTTTCCACCGTCCCTTTTGTACCATTTGTAGGACCAGTTCACCATGCCTAGAATTGACATTCCGGTAATTTCCACTGGCAATTCGCTGCGGAACACTCCCTTGTCAATGCCTTCTTTAATGACGGAAAAAATGATTTCTTTATACATTTGACGCTTTTTTTTAATTGCTTCAACATAAGGTGGTTTTAAGTAAATGCTTTCTTGATAGAAAACTGAGATGTGTGGTTTATAGAGGTCAAAAACTTTAACGAATGATTGAATGATCTTTTGCATTTTTTCTGTTGGATGGGTACTTTCTGAAATGGCTTCCTGTGCTTTTATTAAAACATATGAAATAAAGTAATCATGAATGACAAATAGGAGTTCATCTTTGGAAGAGAAATGGTGATAAAACCCCCCCTTGCTAGTTCCGCATGCCTTAACGATTTCGTTAACGGAGACACCATGAAAACCATGCTGATCGAAGAGAGTCAGCGACGTTTCAATTATTTTTTCTTTTAACTCCGTAAGACTGCACCCCCTTTGTATCCGCTTACATTTAACAACATAAAAAGTGTGGTTATGTAGTTAATTTATTTAGATTTTACCAAATATTTAAAAATTGTCAATTTTTAAATATAAGCAAAAAAACAGCTCTCAAAGCCAAGAGCTGTCTTCCTGCCTTATTCAACTAAGAAATGCCTCATCTATTTCACAGACAAATCCACTATTTATTTCTTTCCTTGACCGGTTTAACTTGGGCTTTTACAAGCTGCCATCCATTGTTATACTTCCATACTGATTTGATTTCCAGAATCGAATCACGTTCATCGAATCCTTTTACATTTTGGACTCCCACAAGCGCTTTCCCTTTTCCAAAAACGTTCTTTAAGTCCAGGGAAGAATACGGATCAACCAAAAGCTCTGTCGGTTCATTTAATTTTCCATTTAGATAAATGCCCATTTCATCATAAGCTTGTTTTCTGGAACTGACATCTATCACCACAGGCTTCTGACCTTCTATAATGATTTCCGCTTTGTATCCGTCAAGAAATTGGGCCATTACAGGAACGGATGGAGGAATTTCCAGTTCCTTTACTTTTCCATCCTTGAACGTATAGGCGTAACTGGTTATCAACCTCTCTCTCCCTTCCATCAAAACCGTGACCAATACATCCTGAACCCCATCATTATTCAAGTCGGCAACCTTAAGGTCTGGATTATATCCAGCTTCAAGCGGGACGCTGATTGTACGGCGATTGCTTTCCACACTTAACTCAATTTTCTTCAGAAACTTGCTCCCTTCCTCATATGGCAAACCCTGAACCTGGATGATGTCTATTTTCTGGTCACCTGTTACATCTCTTTTTGTTGAAATATAAGTGCCATCGACCTGAAAATTTTTATCATGCGCTTCAACCGCTTGATAGCTCAAAAAGAGTGAGATGACTAAAACCGCATATTTTAGCAGATCTAACTTTTTCATAGTGATAACCTCTCTTTTCCAAGATGAACTAATTTGACATTTGCCGACGTTTGAACTTTCGACGCTGATCTTTCATGAAGATGGACCAGAAAAAATAGAATCCTGGCACTAATATCGCAAAGCCCACGATATAGGTGGCAAAAACGGCCCGGAAAGATGTTGGATCGGTAAATCCTGAAAGAATCGTGACATTTGGATATATGATATAAGGTAAATGTGCGATACCATAAACATAACTGCCGATTAAATACTGAATGATAATCGCTATTACGGCGACACGAGGCATCCCTTTAACCTCCTGCTTGGAAAAATGAGGTAAATACAGTGCTATCCCGCTAATGATGAAAAAAACGAGCGAGACGAATAACAATGCCGAGTTTTTCATCATTCCTTCATAAATCCAATTCGCTTCGTTTTTTAACGTGAGCATAACCAACAGAGCCATGACTAACATAAGCGGTCCCGTTATCATCGCATCCCTGCGATATATTTTGTATGCTTTCATTTCGTCTGCCTGTTTTGAGTAATCAGACAGGAGCAAAGATGATAAAAAAAGCGTGCTCATGATTCCAAACCCCACAAAAGCATACTCATTCGGACTCGTGAAAAGTTTAGATAGATTCAATTCTTCATTTCCTCTTACGCCTTCGACAAATCCAAGGTGGGTGATGGGCAATACACTGATTAATAACCCGGGTATGATCAATCCCGTCAATCCTGAGATATATGTTAACGCTTTTTCATATTTGTCTACGCTATGCGAGAAAACCAAGAAAGCGCTCCTAATACATAGCAGGACCAATATCAGGCTCGCAGGAACGATCAAGGCTACCCCAATCGGGAACACCGCACCAGGAAATAAACTGTAAATCGCAATAACAAGACCAACTACAAAAGTATTAGTCACTTCCCAAGTCGGTGATAAATAGCTATTTGCGATCTTCGTAGCATTTGTTTCTTCGTTTTTAATGTAAGTCATTGCCCAGAAGCCAGCGCCAAAATCCATAGAGGCCATGATGGCATAAAGAAATATAAAGCCCCAGACCAATGTTATTGCAAGAAGAGCATCACTCAACCGCCTTCCCCCCTTTTATGTATTCGAATCGAAATGCCTTACATCTTTCTGTTCTGCCTTATAAATATCATCCATAACGGAATGACGTTTGAAATAATACAAAAGTGTGAATACAACAGAAACGCATAAAATGATATATACAATAATGAACATCGTAAATAAAAATCCAAGGTTTTCGTACGAAGTGACTGAATCCTCCGTAGTCAGCATCCTGTATATCGTCCATGGCTGTCTGCCTGTACAAGCAAAAATCCAACCGCATTCAATCGAAATCACAGAAAGCGGACCTGCAGCAACAAACAGCCAGAGAATCCATTTCGGATAAGTCTCCTTTTTCAGCCATTTATTCCATACCAATGCAAACAGTGCCAAGGCGATTAAGCCGGAACCGATGACGACCATGGCGTTGAATAAAATATGGACATAAAGCGGAGGCCAATATTCTTCTGGAAAATCGTTCAAGCCGGTCACGACCGTATCGAAGCTATTACCGGATAGAAAGCTTAATAACCATGGGAATTCAATCCCATACTTCACTTTCTGGGCTTCCCTATCGGTATAACCGAACAAGGTAAGCCCGGCATGGTCCTTTGTTTCAAACAACCCTTCAGCCGCCGCCAGTTTCTCAGGCTGTTCCCTATATAAATGCTGTGTAGTCGCATGACCGTTCAGTGCCGTCAAGAAAGAAAAAACCAAACCCAATACAATACTGAGCCTCAATGCTTTTTGGTGAAAATTAAATTCAGCAGTGCCATATTTATTTTTCAGCATCTTATAAGCTGCAACGGCCGCTACGACAAATGCACCTGTCGTATAAGCGGTCAGGGCTGTATGACCTGCTGTCACCAAGAAACTTGGGTTGAAAAATGCCGCCCAAGGATCGACATCGACGATTTCCCCATTTTCAAACCGAAACCCAGCAGGTGTCCCTTCAAAAGCATGGACATTAGAAATCAAAACCGCCGAAGCCATTGCACCGAATGCAACAAAGAATAAACTCACGATACGGGCCCATGGCTTAATTTTTTCAGCAGCATACACGTAGATTGACATGAATAGCGCCTCAACCATAAATGCATAAATCTCGATCTGGAATGGAAGCGCCATGACACGTCCAATCACTTCCATGAACCCAGGCCATAATAGTGACAGCTGCACACCCGCAATCGTACCAGTCGGAATCCCGACCCCAAGCAAAACCCCTAATGTTTTGGTCCAGCGTTTAGCCATGACAACATACTGTAAATCCTTTGTCCTTTGATACATCAATTCCGCTGCCAACATCATCATCGGCAATCCGACCCCGATCGTTGCAAATATGATATGTACAGCCATATTCGTCCCGAACATCGCACGGGCCATTTGTATATGATCCATACTGTCTTCCTTTCTAATCTTTGTCTCTTGGTAGTATCTCCTCTGTAAAGGAAAATATTTAATAATATTCCACAAACTAAGTTTTCAAGATTTTGCAGAAAGACAGTATTTAACTTGATGGAGGTTTTGGTTATTTGTATTTCATGAATATTCTATCGAGGTTTATATTAGTATATTTACACTGGTTTATGGCTTCTTAACATTCCTTAGGTGCCGTCAAATCAGATCATTACTCCACTTCCACTCCACCAATACACCTGGTTGCCCTAATACGATATACTGCATGTTCCCTTCTATATTTCCCCGCCTGGTACCTGGCTGGCACCGTCAAAAAGCAAGATCGGTTGAAAGATTTCACTTAGAAACCTCCGTCCAAACCTTTTGGCTTGCCAGAACCATCTGTCAATTTATGGTTTCGGGCAACGAACAGGCCACCGAACAAACACTAACGATAACAATAGAGACACTCGCTAAATACACGAAATGTTCTTAATTTTCAATTTATATATTCACATGGCGCTAAATTAGAAAAGTCCATATTCAAGATTCCTAATCTTAAATACGCACCTTTTTATCAAATATTAGTCAATCATTTCAACAGGTTTCTTCCAGCACAAAGTTATCAAATAGACATTATGCGGCAAGCTGCTTACATGGCCAGGTGTAAAGATGATATTTGGAATCTCTCATTTATGTCTTTAGAAAGAGAGGTTTTTAGGGTGAAAAGAGTTATAGAACCTGTCAATTATCCTTGTTGTGGAAAAATTGAAAACATATTTGTTAGTCAGGGGCTTATTTTTATGAATGGGAAAAACGAAAGGTAGTTCATACAACGGACAATAAAAAAGTAGAAATGGAGACTCGTGTACGTGATTATGTTAATTAAGTAACAAAAAAATCAAATGTAATTTTTGTGCCATTCTTTCTGTCCAATAATAGCCTGATTGATTTGCATCCATTCAAGTATGCAGCCGTCAATCAACCAGACTAATTGTAGCCAAATTCCCTCGACTTAACCGATCTATTTCAAAAGTGGACATGTTACGGGGGGAACGTTACAAACAATAATCCTTAATTTTACATTCATCCATATGGATTCATCCTTTATTTCTGGATGAAAACGAACTCGTCCCTTTGTAGGACCAACTATTCATTATGTTGTGAATGATAGCCGGAGATAAGACTGGGTTGAACTTGGCAAATCTAATACTTCACTTTGCTTAATGTCCGGCTTTTCAAACTTGATCGATATTGATGGGGTTAACTCCACTTGCCTTCCATGCACCTAGTAGGTTATAAGTGTTATCATATGCAAGTTAAGGATAATCTACGTTCAAAAACATAGCCACATCTTTACTTTTTTGTTTTCTCTGTTGCCGCATACTTGCTCGATCTAATGCCGTTTCATGTAATTTTTTTTCTTCTTCTGTCTCCGGAATAACTTTTGGAACACGTGTTGGACGTTTATGTTCATCAAGTGCAACAAATGTTAATAGAGCAGTCGCTGCAATTCTACGAACACTGCTTTTTAAATCTTCAGCAATAATTTTAACGAAAACCTCCATTGAAGAAGTGCCGGTCCATGCCACATACGATATAAAACAAACTGAATCTGTAGTACGAATGGGGTGTAAAAAGTCAACTGAATCTGTTGATGCAGTTACACATTCACTTCGACTATGACGTGCTGCAGAAATGGATGCTACTTGATCGACATCACTCATTAATCTGCCGCCAAATAATGTATTATGATTGTTCACATCATTTGGAAATATTCGACTCGTTCTTATGACCCTTGATTCTCTGCAATATTTTGCTTCTATAAACCCGTCCTCCTAAAACATGGGACCTGAAATCATCACCTATGTAATCTTTTAGTATATGGTTATATTATGATACAATTTTGAGCTTTTTATCCTAAAAACACCCTCGTCGTACATTGCCTAGGAATGCGCAGCTTGCTTTCACCACCTGCTCAAGCCCATCCCTTGAAACAAATTCCCCTAAATGATCCAGTGTAAAAATCAAGCCTTCTTCACAAAATCATACTTTAAAAAGTTATTCTTTATATAGTAAAAACTCTATCATAGAATAGAGTTTTTACTATATGTTCAGGTTTTAACCGTTTTACGAATGATGATTATAGTGATATCCCCCCACCCTAGTAAAATAAAATAATTCAGAGGTCCGGAGTTTAAAACCTTTTTGTTACTTTTATGTACTCTCGGTAAAATATGAAACTATACTAACAATTGTCGCAATCAAAGTTCGGTTTCGAAAGAGCGATAATTGCTCAGTATTTAATATCCACTTTATTGCTTAATCAACTTTTATTGATCTATTTATATTGGCGGTTTTTCCCGAAATAAGGCCGCGAATAGCATGCTTCGTTATTTCATCCCATGTTCAAAAAAGCGGAACACTGCTTCCATAACATTCCAAATAAAATTCGGCGCCCTCATAAATCGTAGCCTTTAAATAGTTCGCCCTAAAAAATGCCAGAATATTTCGATAATAAATCAACATATTCATCCTCTGCATCTTTAAATTATCTAATAATTGAGGATTCCACATAAAAGATAAACCTAGAGGAATATGATAGAAGTAAACAATCATGACAAATTAATGAAGATTCTTCATAAATGGTGACCCAATAGGAATAAGATAGCTTAATCCCATATAGGAAGTGTTACAAGAGAGGAGAAAAACACTTTGTCCTTTTTCAATGATCCGCTATCACCCGATCAAATGCTTGCTGTTATCAGAAATGGCCTGGGGCCTTCCCAGATCCCCAAAAAAATCATTATCATTGGTGCCGGCATGTCTGGGTTGGTTGCAGCATCCCTTTTAAAACAAGCGGGGCACGAGGTTACGATATTGGAAGCAACCGGGAGGGTCGGAGGGCGTGTTTTGACCATACGTGAGCCATTTTCAGAAGGTTCCTACCTTGAAGCCGGTGCCATGCGCATTCCGAATTATCATTACTTAGTTGCTGAATACATCAAGAAGTATGGTTTACGAGTCAACACTTTTGTGAATGCGACTCCTAATGATCCCATTTATGCCAACGGAATCAAGACAACCGCTGCCATATATCAACGGAACCCGGATATACTGAGGTACCCTGTAGCTCCGCATGAAAGAGGTAAAACAGCTGAAGAATTACTCAACATGGCAATTAAGCCTGTGACTGACTTCATCCTTCAAAACCCACGTAGAAATTGGGAAATAGTAATCAAAGAGTTTGATAAATACTCCATGAGCTTCTTTTTGCAGTACAATCCGGTAGGAATCAGTCTTTCAACAGGGGCGATCGAAAGCATCAAAGTCCTAATGGGTTTAGAAGGATTTCCGGAACTTTCTTTTCCTGCCATACTTCGGGAGCTTATGCCACTCTTTAATCCAGACATAAAATTCATCGCAATCGATGGAGGAAACGACCGGCTTCCCTATGCTTTTCTACCGGAATTGAAGGATAATCTCAACTTCAGATATGAAGTGACAAAGATCATCCAACATGATAATCAAGTCACCATCCACTCTAAACATACTCAAAGCCAAAACCCCTTAACCGTTACCGGTGACCTTGCCATCGTGACTATCCCGCTTCAATTGTTGCAATTTATGGATATTGAGCCCCGGAATTCCTTTTCCCATAATAAGTGGAAGGCAATAAGGGAACTTCATTATGCTGCATCCACGAAAATCGGACTTCAGTTTACACATAGGTTTTGGGAAGATGAAGGAATCTTCGGTGGTAAATTGACCACTGATTTACCCATCAGATTTTCTTATTACCCCAGCCCAACGGGCAACCAGAATGAATCCGGTCTAATCTTGGCAAGTTATACATGGGAAGATGATGCCACTCTGTGGGATATACTTCCTGAGAATGACCGTATACAACACGCATTGAAAAACTTGGCTAAGGTCCATGGAAAACAAGTATACGATCATTTTTTATCAGGGGCTTCTTATAGCTGGACACTGAATCAGTATTCATACGGTGCTTTCTCCATGTTTAAACCTGGTCAGGAAACGGACTTGTTTCCATACATCCCGACACCTGAAGGCAGGGTCCACTTCGCCGGTGAGCATACCTCAACAGTTCCAGCATGGATTGAAGGAGCCATTCAATCCGGCATCAGGGTTGCACATGAAGTGACGAATCTGCCTAGATCATTCAGAGAGCCATGAATAAAGCTTTTCTTTGGCTAATAAGTAAACGATCAACTATAGAGCATTTACAGAGAAACCTTCCCATTCGGAAGGTTTCTCTGTAAATGCCCATTCACTTTATCCCTCCTTTTGAACCGAAGTCTATGACCCTTAAGTCCACTTCATAATTAATATCAGCTTTACTGAAAATTTCGTCCCATTTCTTTTTATTTTTCTCCCAAAACTTCGGATGCTGATTTTCCACATAACGAAACAATCCTGCTACTCCTGTTTTATATTCATGCTGTAATTTGTATACGACTTTCCCGACATCTTTCTCAACTTCAGCCTCGGCAATCCGCTCAACCTCTTTTAAATAGGCAGCTTCAAATGAATTTTCCTTGCCATACCAATCTTCCGAAAGTCTTCCTGTGTAACCGACTTTAACATTGATCGTTAGATGATCTCCGTTCAATTCCGTCGTGATTTTCCTCCTTGTCCTATTAATCACTTCAACACTTAAAGGCTTACCGTGTTGTACCGCTTCGATTATTCCGCCCTTCAAATTTCCGTTCAACCAATTTAATGCAGCTATATCTTCATCATTCATGACCCCGACCAACTTTGAATTGTTGATCACGCCTGCGCCCTCCAATATTAACTTACCTCCCCTAATATCAACGGCTTGAATGGCAAAGCTTCCATCAGATTGCAAACTTGAGGAAGCTTTGCCCAGTGTTAAAGGGGGGAGAATCTTATTTGTCCTGTTCTCATTATCTTTCAATTCATAAATTACATTTGAAGGGATCTCCCCGTCGCTGGAAAGTCCCAAGATTTCTTTCGTCGGTCTTTTTGTTAAATAAACAAGACAGCTTCTCCTTGTATTATTATCGCGAATTGCCTGATTAATGATCGCTTCCATCGGGATTTTCCTTAATACATCCTCATTAATGAGCATGATACGCTGATGATTGGTTAAAACCGTATTGGTTATGAGCAAAGAATCCCTAATTGCTTCATGCAGCGTTTTGGAACTGACGGTAACATTCTTAAATTTTAATTGAGCCTGATTCTCCGAAACTCCATTACTTGGAGGCACCAGAATTTGCTGGGTTAACATGATTTCGTCTTTCTTTTTCCCTTTATCGATCCCCATTCCCACGACAAGGGATAACTCTTCTATATTTTCACTGTCCCAACAGCCTGCAAGCAACGGAATAAGCAAGATCAACCATAATCTTTTCATCCGCTTCTTCTGCTCCTTTTCACTTGAACGATTACGAATGTAATAATTGGCAAGCCAATCAATATAAAGGGAAATACATATCCCAGCATATCGCTCATTTTAAAAATTTCGATTGTATTTTTAGGGATTTTGGCCAGAAAAAAAACAATTGGAACCAAAACAATAAGGTTCGTTGAATATGAATTGTTGAATATCTTCGTCATGCCTTCTGCCGCGAAGTAATAATAGATCGCATGTGTACAAAAGAACTGAAGAATCCAGGTGATTAAGAGAAACAGCTCTAAACGCTCTATAAATATCCCTTTAACTTCATACGATTGAATGAAGGAAATGGTTGGCCATGTTACAGATTGGACTTCTGGCACAGTCAGTGTACCGACTACCAGAACATATGTAATTACATATAATATCAGCGGAATGAAAAAACCGATTAAAACGCCACTTTTTACCTTATTTTGATTTTTAACGACGCCAAACAAAAAGATGAAAAGTTCAACTCCAAAAAAAGACAAAGTTCCGGAGCCCATTCCTTTCATGACAGGGAGCAATCCTTTTGAAAGAACAGGCTGGAGGTTTTTTAACTCTACTACTCTGAGACTGAACAAATAAATGACCAAGACGATGACTATTGTCAAAGGTAGAAAAAAGACACACGCCTTTGCTATGGCTTTAATTTTACCTGTCAAAAGATGCACACTTGCTAAAATCAAGGTAAGTATCACGATCTCAACCGGGGTTTCCTCCAACAAATAAAATCGGACCATTTCACTCATCGCAAGTACTTCAAAGCTGGCTACGCCTATAAAGTACATCACCAAGACTAATCCTATAAGTTTGGAGAACCACTTTCCATAGGCCTCCTCCATGTATGTGTAATAGTTAACGACCTTATGTTTTTTCAACAGTACAACCAATAGGCAAATCAAAAGGGCAATAGCGATCCCATTAAAAATCAGGACGATCCAACCATCGGACGAATGGATTTTTTCCGTTATCGTTCTAGGAAGCGTCAGCATCCCAATTCCTAACATGGCGCATGAAATGATTCCCGCCAATTCCCCACTAAGAATTTTGCCGTCGGATTGGCTCAAGAGAATTCCCCCCTTTTTTCCGCTTAGGTAACCTTAAGAACGCATCCTGCCAAGTTTTTTTACCGATAAAATCCATTGGTTGAAAATAAGGTTCTTGAAAGCTTGTCAATTTTGACAAATGGCTAATAATGATGATAAAGAATAATGTGGTTCCGTATAAACCTAAAACGGCGGCAAAAATCATCGCGCCGAACCTTAATGCCCTGAACGCCAGTCCAAAACTATATTGTGGTACCGTAAAAGAGGTAATTGTCGTGATCGCAACGATTATGACCATCTGGGAACTCACAATATTTGCCTGAACGGCGGCTTGGCCAATAATGACTCCACCAACCAATCCAACCGTTTGCCCAATGGGTGCCGGTAGCCGGATGCCTGCTTCTCGCAGCAGTTCAATCGTCAATTCCATGATGATTGCTTCTACAAAAGGCGGGAAGGGAACGTTCTCCCTTGTACCTGCTATTGACATGGCCAGTTCTGTCGGAATCAATCCAGGGTTGAACGAGACCAAGGAGATATAAATCCCTGAAAGAAAAACGGTAATAAATAAAGAAAAGTAGCGAAGCACACGTAAAAAAGATCCTGCAACCCATCTTTCATAATAATCATCCGGTGACTGCAGCAGCATCGTCATTGTCGTAGGTGCCATTAATGCAAATGGCGAGCCGTCAACCATGATGACCACTCTTCCCTCCTGCAGTGCAGCCAATACTTTATCTGGACGCTCCGTATTCTGAATTTGCGGGAAAGGAGTAAACGCTGTATCTTCAATTAATTCCTCAAGCATGCCCGAATCTTGTAGATCGGTAGCTTTCACTTCATTTATCCGTTTATTCACTTCTTTTAGCAAAGAATCGCTTGCTTTTCCTTCATAATAGATCAACGCAATTTCCCGCTTTTCCAGCGCCCCTAACTTCTGTTGTTTGACGATTAGGTTGGGATGGTTTGAATATTGCCTGATCAAGCCGAGATTTTCCTGGAGGCTTTCTATAAAGCCCATTTTCGGTCCCCGGACCACCCTCTCCGTAGAAGGTTCACCAAACGTTCGGTTTTTCTCCTTTTCCAGACTCAAGACATAACCATTTGCCATTCCATCTATAAATAAAAGCGTTTTCCCATCAAAAATATGCATTTTCGCTGTTTCATACGTTTCCACATCTTGTTCCCTGACAGAACAGATTTTGGAAATGACCAGCTGTTCGATGGAAACCGGATGCCTTGATTCGACTTGGGCAGCCGATAAATCCAGGACTATCTCATTGAAAGCTGCATAATCCATCGTTCCACTGACAAATACGAATAATCCCGAAATATCATAACCGGGAATGAATATCTGTTTAAAAACTACATCATCCTGCATATCCAATTCAGATTTCAATTTCTCCTGCTTTTGATCCAATTTAATATGCAAGGGTGTGCTTTTCATGGTGAACTCCTTTGGTTATTTGGGGTTTACTTAAGTTTCCACTTTCTTCAATATTTTATTCTAAAAGGAAATGGTGACAGTTTTTATAACTATATTTTTTTCAAAGTATACCCATTTCCTTTAACGAGGAACATTAACATTGTAAATGGTTAATTTGTAATTAAATTGCAAATGCTAGGATAACCAGCTTTAGATTAGAGGTGACAACTTTTGTTCAACCGCGGAAAGTTCAAAAAAAAACCCAATCAACCAAACGATAAAAATGATGAATTAAATAAAGTTTCGGAAGTAAGGGACTTATTCAATACCCTTTCTTCATCCACTGATTTCGTAAACCATCAAGGAACATATAATGGCAAAGGTTATTGGGTATCCTTTTATCGCTCTTTAATCGATGCAAAGGAACTTCACGAAAGTATTCTCTCTGTCATACCGACACTGGAAACGATAAATTTGGAGCAAATTAAGGAAAACGTCCCTATTGAAAATACACTGATTACCAGCACCAGGATTGTAATCGAAGAAAGGATCATGAGAGGCGAAATTGCACTTCGCTTAGATGGAAATCTTGATGAATGTTTATTGATCAATGCTGCGGCCCAACAAGGAAGACAAGTTGAAAAACCTGAACTAGAATTTGGGATCATAAGTGCTCAAGAAGCGTTTGTCGAGGATATTGATATCAATCTGAATCTAGTTAGAAAAAGGCTGCCTATCCCTGGATTGCAAGTAAGTGAAATGACTGTGGGATCCTTGTCTAAAACGAAAGTTGCCGTTTTATCGATCGAAGGAATCGTTGATCAGGAAAATGTCGATAATGTCATACAAAGGATCAATGACGTAGAATTTGATGAAATATTGGATGGGTCCTATCTCGCGCAAATGCTCTATGATAATTCATCTACCTTATTTCCCCTTTTTCTAAATACGGAAAGGCCTGATCGCATCGCAAGTGCACTGGCTGAAGGTAAAGTAGCCTTGTTAATCGATAGGTCGTCCTCAGTACTCATTACTCCAACCATTTTGTTGGAATACTTCATCACCATGGAAGATTATAATATGCCTTGGATTCCGGCATCTGCTTTCCGTTTATTAAGGATATTCGCGGTCGCTTTTTCGATATTTGCCACTCCCATTTATGTTGCCGTGCTGACTTATCACTATGAACTGATCCCGAAAGACCTTTTGGAAACGATTGTCACTTCAAGGAACTTAATCCCCTTTCAGCCATTGATTGAAGCATTATTCTTGGAGATTTCCATTGAGCTATTACGGGAAGCGGCTGCCAGGCTGCCAACGAAGGTAGGTCAGACATTAGGTATCGTCGGGGGTATCGTAATCGGTCAAGCAGCCGTTGTAGCTGGTTTGACCAGTAATATCTTATTGATCATCGTTGCTCTCTCGGCATTGGCATCATTTGTCACGCCTATTTACAAAATGGGTAATGCCATAAGACTGCTGCGGTTCCCCTTTTTAGTGGGAGCCCAAATTTGGGGACTTCTCGGAATTACCATAGCAGCCGTGTTTTTGATGACACACCTTATCAAATTAACGTCGATGGGACACCCGTACCTTGAACCGATATACCCATTTCGCTTGCAAGATTGGAAAGACAGCTTTGTTCGGCTTCCCTTTAATATTTTCAAATCTAGACCTGTAAATTTACGTCCTGATGATATATCCAGACAGCCACAGCCCAAAAAAGCAAGAATCAAAAAAAATGATTTTAATGAATGATTTAAATGAGGGGCCAATATGAACCAAGCTGGAGTTAATGAAAAATATAAGGTGTCACCGTTCTATGTGTTTTTTTTAGTGCATTCCATGCAAACGGGAGTAGGCGTTTTAAGTTTTCAAAGGGTTTTAGCGAAGATAACGGGAACGGACGGTTGGATTTCGATACTATTAGCCGGCCTGATCGTTCATATATTGATTTGGGTCATATATAAAATCTTCAGTATCGTGCCTGGAGATATCATTTCGGCAAATAATCACGCATTCGGGAAATGGTTCGGGAATTTCTTCAGTCTAATATTCATTGTTTACTTTTTGCTCCTTGGGATGACAGTCATGATTAGCTATATTAATGTCATACATGTATGGATGTTTGAAGAGGTAGCATCTTGGGCGTTTGCTTTAGTATTCCTGATCCTGATTTATTATATAAATACGGGGGGGTTCCGTACAATAACGGGAATTGCCTTTTTAAGCGTCATTTTGACATATTGGCTTTTATTTGTCCTTTTCTATGCCATGAAATACTCTGAATTAACCAATTTATTTCCTGTATTCCACCACACTCTATCGGATATATGGAATGGTACCAGAAATACTTCATTAACGATGCTTGGTTTTGAAATGATCATGATGTATTATCCGTTCATTAAAAATGCCAAAACTTCACAAAAATATGCCCATGGGGGGGCCATGACAACAACCTTAATGACCATATTTGTTTATTTGGTTTCACTTGTTTTTTATTCACAAAAACAGTTGCAGCTGAATATATGGCCGACGCTGTCATTGACCAGCATTGTCGAATTGCCCTTTATCCAGCGATTTGAATATATAGAAGTATCTTGGTGGGCCATCGTCATCATACCTAACATGACCATAGCCTTGTGGGCAGCAAGCCGAGGTTTCAAACGCTTATTCAATGTTCAGCAAAAGTATCCATTATGGGGGATGTCCATCATTATCCTGCTAATCAATATATTTGTTTTTGATGTCGATTCCCTATATATACTGAATAAAATAATCAATCCATATGGCGTGCTCTTCCTTGTTTTATACTTGCCTCTTCTTTTGGTCATCATCTATATAAAGAAAATGAGGGAACGCTCATGAGAAAATTATTTCCTTTTATTTTGGCTTTTCCCCTCCTATGGAGCTGCGCCGAACCAAGGGTGGTTGACGAAGTCAATATGTCCCAGGCCATCGGCTACGATATACTCAAGAATGATAATGTCGAAGGAATGTTCGTCATCCCTATCTTCCAACAGGACAAGATAGGTAAATATCAAATTTTAACTGGAGCATCGACGACAACGAGTGATGTCCAGGCTGTCGTTTCCAAAAAAGCGGATAAGCCGGTATTTCTAGGACAGACACGCATCATTTTATTCAGCGAGAAAATGGTTCGTGAAATCGGAATGACAGAACTTACCGATTATCTCTACCGTGAACCACAACTTGGAAACAGGGTCATACTGGCCATCGTCGAAGGAAAGGTCAAAAATGTCATAAATACGAAACCACCAAATACGAATGTGAATATTGGAATCTTTTTATCGGATTTGATCAATCAACAAATTGAAACAGGGAACGGGCCGGATACAAACCTCCATCTTTTTTTAGGAAACGCTCTAGAAACTGGCGGAGATTCTAATCTTCCTTTATTTAAATTAATTAATAATGAAGTTGCGGTTTCTGGAGTGGCCCTATTTCATGAAAATAAGATGGTCAGTAAAGTTCGAACGGAAGATATGTTCATTTTCAAGACATTAGTTCAACATCATAGGCGAGGGATATACAAATTCAAACTAAAAGACAAGAAAAAAAGCGATATTGTAGTGGAAAGTATCCGAAGCGGTTCAAATTATAAGGTATCAGGCTCAGATAAAAATCCCTCGATCACGATTAAGCTCAAAATTAAAGGACAAATCAAGGAATCCATGCGCAGTGACAACCTTACCAATAGAAAGATGATAAAAAAAATTGAAAAGGAAATGGAAGCTGATTTAACCAAGCAAGCAAACCGGCTTATTAAAGATTTCCAGAAAAAAAGCCTTGACCCGATTGGCTTAAAGGAGAAATATCACGCCAAAAATAAAAAAATGACCTATGAGCATTGGAAACAGATTTATCCGGGGATGGACATTCAAGTAGAAACTAAAGTTGACATCCTCCAAACCGGGGTCTCCGAATAATAAATGATTAGAAAAACTTGATAAGGAGCTGACTTTATGAAAAAAAACATGAAATCAGTCATTGCTACTTCAGTATTGGGTTTAAGTTTAATCACAGGAATCTCTTTTGCTTCCGCAGCTAAAGATAAAAATGGATTGAACTCAGATAAAGTGACCTTCTTTGGCTCCCCTACTTCTGAGATTTCCAGTTCGGTTGCTATACCTCAAAGTTATAACCGGTTATTGTTTAGCGGAACAGTCCCTCCTCTTTTAAACAAGGAAGGAAAAACCACTTATGAGAGATATGGCAATACAGAAAGACAGGCTATCGGAATCTTAGAAAAATTAAAAGCAGATTTGAAAGCTAAAGGACTTTCCCTCGCTGACGTAACCTATCTTCGTGTATATGTCGCGCCAGATCCACACAAAGGAGAAAAGCCAGATTTTCAAGGTTGGTTTGATGCCTATGCCCTGTTCTTTAATACAAAAGAAAATCCAGTAAAAACAGCTCGTTCTACAGTAGGGGTGCAAAGTCTGGCTTCGCCGGATTATCTTATTGAGATTGAAGCAGAGGTAGCCTATAAAAATAACAGCAAGTCAAAAAAATAGACGATGAGAGCGAAAAGTCATATTTAAATACCGGTGTTCCAGGATTAGTACTACGGAAAACTATTGAATTCAAAAAGAGACAGGAATTTATACCTGTCTCTTGCTGAATTTAATCAATCATGAAAATTCATTCCATCCGTCACTTCTTTAACAATGCCCGCATTGATGACAAAGTCTCCGAAATGCTCTCCTTGCTGACGTTCTTTTGCATACCGGGAAAGAAGTACACGCAACTCTTTCAATATCTCATCTTCACCGATGTTTTCACGATACATTTTGCTTAATCGGCTTCCGTCGAATGCAGCACCTAGATACATATTGTATTTGCCAGGTGCCTTACCGATAAAACCTATTTCCCCTAGTGCATGCCGGGCACAGCCATTCGGGCAACCGGTCATGCGTATCGTGATTTCTTCGTTTTTCAGCCCGTTTTCATCTACGATGGCCTCTACTTTATCAAGCAGAACCGGCAAATAACGCTCTGCTTCTGCCATTGCCAACCCGCATGTAGGAAGCGCCACGCATGCAATCGAACTGCGTCGGAGCGCCGAATGATGTGCACCATCCGTCAAACCGTATGTTTCAAGCAATTCTATGATTTTTTTCTTCTTCTGACTTGACACATCTGCAATGATCAGGTTTTGATTGGCCGTCAAACGGAAATCACCGGTATGGATCTTTGCGATTTCACGCAATCCGGTCATCAGCTTGTAATCATTGGAATCGGCAATTCGGCCACCCTCGACAAATAATGTAAAATGCCATTTTCCTTGCATGCCTTTTACCCATCCATAGCGGTCACCATTATTATCAAAATGATAGCTTCTCGCTTCATCCAGCTTCCATTCTAGACGATTTTCCAATTCTGCCTTTACCGTTTCGAGCCCAAGCCTGTCGACCGTATACTTGAACCGTGCATTTTTCCGTACGGAACGGTTTCCGTAATCACGCTGAATCGTAATGACCTTTTCAGCAACATCCAGTATTTGATCAGGGGTGCAAAAGCCGATTATTTTGGCTAGTTGGGGATATGTCGCCTTATCACCATGGCTCATTCCCATACCACCACCTATCGCCACATTAAAACCAATGAGTTTTCCATTTTCAACAATTGCTATGAAGCCAAGATCCTGGGAGTAGACATCAATGTCATTGGATGGAGGGACCGCAATGCCTATTTTAAACTTCCTTGGCAAATAAAACTTTCCGTACATTGGTTCTACTTCCTCCAATTCAGGAGTACCGACCACTTTTTCTTCATCCAGCCAGATTTCATGGTACGCCCTTGTACGTGGCAATAGATAATCACTCAACTTTTTCGACCATTCATATACTTCGGAATGGATTTCGGATTGAAATGGAATTGAATTGCACATTACGTTCCGGTTTACATCTCCGCAAGCAGCGATTGTATCCAGCATGGAAGCATGGATTTCCTGAATGGTCTTTTTCATATTCCATTTTAAAATACCATGCATTTGAAATGTTTGTCTTGTGGTCAATTTCAAGGTCCCATTACCGTATTTTTGGGCAAGGTCATCCATAACAAGCCATTGAGAAGGCTGTGCCACCCCGCCGGGCATACGGACACGCAACATAAACTGATAGGCAGGCTCCAGTTTTTGTTTCTGACGCTCATTGCGTAAATCCCGGTCATCCTGCAAATAACTGCCGTGATGCTTCATTAGTCGATTGTCATCATCCGGAATACCGGCACTAATCCGATCTTGCATTACTTTTCCTAGCGTCCCTCGCAAATAATCGCTTTTGTGTTTAATTTGCTCAACATCACTAGGCGGGCCTTCTGGTGCTTTCAATAGTGCTTTCAATAGTGGGTTCACCATGTTGTTATCTCCTTTTCCTCTAAATTTTCAGTACACATCACGTTGATAGCGTTTATTTTGTTGCAATTCTTCAAGATAAGCTTGCGCATCAGCATGGCTCATATTGCCTTCTTTTTCAATGATTTCAATAAGCGTATTATGGACGTCATGTGCCATGTTTTTCTCGTCACCGCAAATGTATACTGCCGCCCCTTCTTGAAGCCATTCATATAATTCTCCACTGTGCTCGCGCATCCGGTTTTGAACATACACTTTTTCATCAGTATCACGTGAAAAGGCAACATCCATTTTCGTAAGTACGCCTGTTTCCAACCACTTTTGCCATTCAGTCTGATAAAGGAAATCCGTCACGAAATGCTGATCGCCGAAAAAGAGCCACGTTTTCCCTTTCGCTTCCGCTTCTTCGCGATCCTGGATAAAGGATCTGAATGGAGCTATGCCCGTTCCCGGTCCAATCATGATTATTGGAGTGTCTGGGTTCTTTGGCTGCTTGAAATTCTGGTTATGCTGAATGTAAACAGGCAGCATGTCCCCAGGCTGTAATCGGTCTGCACATAAAATGGAGCAGACACCTTTTCTATCGCGTCCGTGACTTTCATACCGGACAGCTCCGATTGTCAAATGCACTTCATCCGGATATGCGGATAAGCTACTCGCAATTGAATATAGGCGTGCTGGAATTTTCCGGAGAATTGATACGAATTCTTGGGCCGATTCACCCCATGAGCCAAAATCACGGATAAAATCAAGCAAATCACGGCCTTCACGATATTCCTTTAATCTGTCTTCATTACCCGGCACTAAAAGTTCCTTTAAATCCTCGTTATCTGATAGCTGGGCCGCTTGTTCAATGAGGGATTTTGTCAAAACCGTAATTTCAAAATCGGAGATGAGCGATTCCCTAAGCTGACGAACTTCTCCCTGCTTATTGACCTTCACGGTTTCTTCTGGGTCCCAATTGAGTTCTTTAAGAAGCATATCCACCAAATCCGAATCATTTTTCGGATAAACGCCAAGGCTGTCTCCAGGTTCGAATGTAAGACCAGAGCCCTCAAGAGATAACTCGAGATGATGTGTCTCTTTATTGGAGCCACGACCGTTCAGGTTTATATTTTCAAGCACTTCCGCTTTAAACGGATTTGTTCTTGAATACGTTTGTTCACCTACTGGAGCCATCGTTGCGGGAACTGCAGCAACAGAACTGCCTTGCCCTTCATTTAAACTAGAAATGACTCCTTCCAGCCATTCGGAAGCAGGCTCATCATAATCAAGGTCACAGTCCATTCGCGGAAATAACCGTGTCCCGCCAAGTTCCTCCAACCGTTTATCGAATTGTTTTCCCGTTTCACAGAAAAACTCATATGAGCTGTCCCCAAGCGCCAAAACTGAAAAGCGGAGACCTTCAAGGCTTGGTGACCTCCTTCCATGAAGGTACTCATGGAAAGATAATGTATTATCCGGCGGATCACCTTCCCCATGCGTGCTAACGGAAATGAGGAGATTTTGGACTTTTTTCAAATTGTTGAATTTAAAGTCACTCATGGATGAAATGGTAACCTGAAAGCCATTACCCTCAAGCTTACTCGCCGCATTTTCTGCCAGCCCTTGAGCATTGCCCGACTGTGAACCATAAAGTATGGTCACTTCTTTTGATACTGTCTTTCCGCTGCTTTGAGCTTCCATTACCGGAGCGTCGGCTGAACTCATATTCGAAACTGACAAAGTTGCAGTCAGATAACCGCTCAACCAAACTTTTTGTGTTTCTGTCAAGCTAGGCAGGAGGCTGTTAAGGCGCTCTGCCTGCTCATTATTAAAGGGACTGTTACTTACCTGAAGTTGCACGATTTCCACCTCACAAAGGGATATTAACTTATCTTAGTTGACACTTTGGTATAACGAGTGGGTTAAACATTTTTCTTTCCATCCATAAAATAATTAACTCGTTTACTCCTATAGACGAAGTCGGTTTTAAATCCAAAAAAAATTGAAAATACAGTCTTATAGGTTCATAGCACGCTACAAATAAAAAATAAGGTTATAAAGGACCTTAACCATCCCCAGCTTATACTCTTCCTAAAATAAGTTTCTCATTAAAACTTTACTGGAAGGCACATCATTAGTAAAATATATATAATTTATTGTAACTATTAAGAATATTAATAATAAGGGGAAATTTCTATGTACTATGATGCTCTAAAAACATTTGTGACCCTTGTGGAAGTCAAGAATTTTACAAAAACAGCAGAAATGCTTCTTATGTCGCAACCAAGTGTTAGTTTGCATATAAAAAAATTAGAAGAAGAGTTCCAAACCAAATTATTTCTCCGTTCTCCTAAATTCCTAAAAGTCACCTTAACGGGAGAAATTCTTTACGACCGGGCCAAGCAAATGATCACAATCTATGAACAGACCAGACAAGACATTCAGGAACACGATAGGTCCATCAAGGGCGAATTGAAGATAGGAGCAAGTTTTACAATAGGAGAGTATATCCTTCCTTCTTTACTCATCGACCTTCAAGAGGACTATCCTGAGCTTGAACTTCAAGTCGTAATCGGAAACACGGAAGAAATCGTTCAAGCCGTTCGGCTATACGAAGTGGATATTGGTTTAATCGAGGGGCAAACTAATGAAAAAGAGCTTTCTGTTCACCCATTCATGCAAGATGAGCTATTCATTGTATCTTCTAACAACCATGAACTCGCTAATAAAGACGAAGTCGAGATTACTGATTTACATGACCAGGCATGGGTAACAAGGGAAGTTGGATCAGGGACACGTGAGTACCTTAACCACGTCATACGTTCAAATGGATTGAAAATTAAATCGATACTCACGATAAGCAGTAATCAAGGAATTAAAGAAACACTTATAAAAAACGGCGCAGGGCTAGCTCTGCTTTCCCGAAGTGTGATAGAAAGGGATGTACAAAATCAAATCCTCTCTATTATTCAGGTGAAAAAAGAATCCTTTAACAGAACACTTTCGTACGTCTATTCCCCAATTATGGAAGATAAAAAGAATGTCAAAACTTTTATAACTGAATTAAACAAAAAATGGCCTATGAAAGCAAAGCCCATAGGATGATCATTGAGAAAAATGCTCGCTTATTAATGCTGTATGAAAACCCATTGATAGGGTGATAGCTAAGTTTAGAAATTAAAATCGATCTAAAAACTAATATAAACAAGGGCAACGTGTAATTCTTCTACCTGTAACCTTAAGAACCTGTTTATTTCCAGGAAGCAGAACTATCTTAGATATCCTCCATTATTAATATCAAACGTTGCGCCTGTATAATGTTTGGCTTTATCTGATAATAAGAAGACGACAGTATCAGCCACATCTTCTGGGAGGACAGGTGTATGGATAAGTTGGTGACTTACATACTCCTCTTTTCTCCATTCAGGTATAGTACCCATCATGGGAGTATTAACCATCGTTGGAGCAACAGCATTAACTCGGATGAATGGTGAAAAATTCATGGCACAGCTTTTCGTTAAACCTAATATGGCAGCTTTTGATAACCCATAGATTGCATCTGAACTGCCCTCTATTCCTGACACTGAAGACATATTAACGATAACTCCCTCACTTTGGGCATGGAACAATCTTTTGCCGAACATTTGTGTGAGATAAATAAACCCTTTAACGTTTATATCCAGGACTTTATCAATTTCATTTACTTGATAATCCAGTATATTTTTCGCCAAATAAATTCCAGCATTATTCACTAAACCATATACATCAGAATGCTCTGCTTCAACATATACAAAAAATTTAACCACCTCTTCATGATTAATTACATCTAACTGATATGTATGCAGGGGATATCGATCGTCCATTGACAGCATTAAATCATTTAAAGAATGTTGATTAATATCGCATGCAAGTACTGAAGCCCCCTCAAATAAGCATTGTTTCACTATTTCCTTTCCTATACCAGAAGCTGCGCCTGTTACGATTACTTTTCTATTCTTGAGCACTTATTAAAGCTCCTCTCTATCTATTCTTTACTGCTATTAACTAAATTGTACCATGAGAGTTACCCATTAACATTGTCAACTCTCCTAAAAGGCCTTCAGATTTCCAAAATTACCCATATTAAACGATCCATTGATCGGCCCTTTTTAATCATCATAAATAACTTTATCCATATTTTGTTTCAGTTAATATATTTTTGCTTTTTAATATTGCGTGAATGCTTGTCCAAATAAGTTGTATATAAATAAAAAATTTGTTTAAAATTGTACTTTTATGAACGCAAACGATAAAAACAACAAAAAGAAAGCCTGAAGCGTTTTCGCTCCAGGCTAATTCTATATATTATAACTTTTAGAAAGCAGCAGTAAACAAAAATGCAATTTTAAAAAATTGTTTACTTTTCTATTTTTAAAATCATTCCTGCAACAAGGAAAAGAGCCAAACCTTTGGTAAACATAGATAAAGCTCTTGGATCTTTTTGTTAACTTAGGATTCAGTCGAGATACGTGTAGTTCCTGCTATAAAGTGTATTGTAATCATTTTTTCTGTTTCTTTGATTGTTTAGTTAATTCCACAAGTGTTGTAACGCAACCTGATTGTAAATTATCAGTAAATGTAACTTCACCTCCAATAGTTAGAGGTACTTTAATCGTTAGATTTCTATTATTAGGATCTAAACTAGCTTCTAGTTCACAGTTTCCACAATCAATGAAAGAATCTACAAGTAAGCGAGAACTTAAATTGTAAATAAGAGTTAAACAAATTGGTTGAGTTAAACCTTTTATCGTACAAGTCATTTTATCGTCATCTCCTTTTCTCTTTACTGCTAAAATGTCTAACATGAGAAATTTGAGCTTTGTCAAATGTCCCTCGTAAAGAGCATTTTAATCCTATATTCTATGAATATATGGACAATCTGTTTGTGCTTAAAAGGAAAATAGTGTAGAGGACTAAGCCTTTTCAGAATCGGAAAATACATGTCCCCTTAGAACGCTCTATTTTGCGTTTTAAGGCAATTCTCCTTTCTAAAAGTTACAAGTTCTAGAGGCTTTACCTTCGTTAGTTGCAATAAAATTCGCGAATTAACTTCAGGTGAATACAGAAGAAAAGCTACCCCAATAGGGTACGAAAATGATTCGATGAGTTAGAGGTCATTATGGTAGTAAATACCATTGAAACAATTTTGATAAGTGTATTTGAGACTCTTTAATGCCTTGATGGTGGGGTTTTAAATTGCCGTCCAGCTATGCTGAATTAATTATAAGGAAAAAAAGCAACTATTAAATATCCCAATCTCTCAGTGATATAAATGAGAAATTGGGATATTTAAAAATTAGAATCTGTCTGTTTCTTTAACTCTATAAGGCAGCACCTGTTTTTAAAGTGGTGGATGTTGTACACCTAGATGAATCCAATCTTCTTTTGGCGGTCCATAAACCCCAGAAGGTTTTATTCCTGCTTGGCGCATCAGAACCGTAACTTGTCCGCGATGATGAACAATATGCTTGATTAGACCCATAAGAATGGAAGCATTTGTTTCCTGTCTTCCAAACGCTTCTTGTGTTTGTTCAAGGGATTCGTCTGTCCATTGCTGTTCAATAATTGCGGCAGCATGAGAACTTACATTTTTAAAAGTGATAGCAATTTCCTGGGCTGAAGATGGGACGTTTACTGAACTTTCTATCCGGTCTATCTTGAACCCGAAATGAGCTAGATAATCTGGGATATTCGTGGTGAAATGCCATGCAATTCTTCCTAAAGTGCGACCTTCGGGATAAACTTGTTGTGCTAATGAATCATCAGTCAAACTATCCAAAACATTTTGGGTCAGTATCGCTTCTTTATTCCACTCTTTAATAAAATCCGAAATTGTACTATACATATAATACCTCCCCTTTTTCGATAGGTAATACTTTCTCAAAGCACATTATAAAACATACGTTCCCTCATTACAAATTCCTGATGCAATCCAGTTCCTTTTGAAACTAAACTTTTATTCTTTACCCTCATCCAACTTTATCACGCTTTATACAAGTCACCAGGAAAAATGTTGAACTGGGTTTTGCTACGTCAAAAGAAAACAATTTTTGCTATTCCATCCTTCAGGGTTGTAATGGTAAGCCCACGTCCATAAAATTGCAGCTCAACCTTTCCGTCCTGTATTCGACTTAAACCTGGAAGTGGAATGCAATCATCCTACTATTGGCTATACACAACAAGAATCACTACTTTATAATAAGAGAAAATCATGTTATTAATATAGATAAATTCTGTGTTGGTTAGGAGAAAAAGCCATGCAAAATAAGCTGAGTATAGGAGAAATGGCGAAGTTGCGAAGTGTAACGGTAGATACATTGCGTCATTACGATAAAATTGGATTGCTAAAGCCCTATCATATTGATCCTGAAACTGGCTATCGTTATTACTCCATTTCCCAGTATGAAGTTCTCGGAACGATAAAAGAATTAAGGGGAATCGGGTTTTCCTTAGGGGAAATCAAGCAATTTCTTACGAATCGCAATGTCAAAAAGTCGGTTCAATCACTTCAAAAATCAATGGCCGATATACAGGAAGAGATTAAGAAATTGCAAGATATCCATAATATATTGATGACACGATTAAACAATATTGAACATTTCACCAACAGTTACAGGAATTCGGATATCGTGATAAAACAATTTGAAGAACGGGAATACATCCAGCTAGCCAGGCCGGTAAGTTGGGGGGATACAGAAAATCTGTACCTTGGATTCTTGGAGCTCGAAAACAGGATAGGTGGAATCATTCCTGCATTGGCCAGCAATAAATTTGGAGATTTCATCAAGAAAGAGTACTTTGATATTATTCTTCAATCATCTGACTTTTCCGGTAACCTAAGTGACTATAAATCTCAATTATTCATTCTTGTTCAAGATGGAGAGTCAGAGCAACTAACCCAAAAGATTGAAAAAGGGCTATTTTTATGTTCCTATTATGGAGGACTCACAAGGGAGAAAATGCTAACCCAGCTTAAAAAGCTACTCCATTATTGTGATACTCATGGCTATGTTATTACTGGTGATGCCTTTCGAATCATGCAGGTTGACGTTTCTCTGACTGATCAATATGATGAAGCTTATTATGAAATACAAATTCCGATTCAGGAAAAAGTAAACTAGAAGTGAGCAGCCCTCGAAATGAAAGTATTATCATTTCAGGGCTGTTTTTTTGTATTGTAACTGTTTACTCTGGTGTTAGACGAGACTTTATAATGGATTTATACATACAGAATGGAGTGATGCTTTCCTATATGAAGCAGCAAGGAATTATTTGAAAATATCATTTTGTTTTTAAGGAGTGATGCCATTCATTAAAAAGTTTAAAATCAAAAAAAGACAATGCCGTTTTGATCGTGTTCCTGTCTTTTTCCTACTCTTCATTACCAACTCCCCTATGCGGCTAATTAGAGGACACACAATAGAGGAATTATGAAAACGCTTAAACAGCATCCAATCATAGAAGCTGTCTCCGTTCACAAGTTGAATTAAACTTTTCGAATATATACGGAATTCTAAATTTAATATTCGGAATAATCTATCAATTAGCGTAGTGACCGTTAGCAATTAATTTAAAAGGAGGATTGATTTATGGAAAATACGAATTCAGCAACTCTAAAACGTACTCTCACTTTGAAGTATGTCGTCTTTTTTGGATTGGCTTTCATGGCTCCAAAAACGTTTTTCTCCACCTATGGGGTCGCTGTACACAGTACCGACGGAATGGTGCCAACGGCTTATGCCATTGCTTTAGTTGTCATGTTATTTACAGCTTATAGCTATGCCCAATTAGTGAAAGCGTTTCCGAACGCAGGAGCAGCATATACGTTTACGCAAAAATCCATAAGCCCGCATCTTGGGTTCATCGTTGGTTGGACAATCATCATTGATTATATATTTAGCCCGATGATCAGCGCCCTAATCGTCGGAATTTCACTGAAAGCTTATTTTCCATCACTTCCGATGTTTGTTTGGATCATTTTATTTATTGTGGTTATTACCGCTGTCAACATTCTTGGCATTAAATTAGCAGCGAAACTTAATACGTATATGCTTTTCTTGCAATTTTCATTGTTTGCACTATTTTTTATTTTGTGCATTAAAGGGCTTCTTGCCGGAAAAGGAACAGGGACATTATTTTCAACCCTTCCCTTTTATGACTCTGAAATTAGCGTACCTGCTCTTCTTTCTGTCATCCCTATTCTATGTTTTAGCTTTTTAGGCTTTGATGCAGTAACTACATTGTCAGAAGAGACGAAGGATCCTAAGAGAACATTGCCAAAAGCGATTTATTTCATAACAATGATTGGCGGTTTTTTATTTATCACAGGTTCTTATTTTGCACAACTAATTTTTCCAAAGTTTCATTCTTTCAATAACCCTGAATCCGCCTATTTAGAAATCGCGATGTATATTGGCGGAAACATTTTTGTGAGCTTCTTTGTTGCCGTGGGGCTAACATCCACTACTGCTTCAGCCGTTGCATCGGGAACGAGCGCCTCCCGTATTTTGTATGCGATGGGAAGGGAAAATGTATTGCCGAAAAAAGTCTTCGGCTATCTTTCCCCTAAATACCGGACACCTGTGTTCAATATTTTACTCATTGGTGTGGTTGCGTTAAGTGCTCTTTTCTTAAATCTTACGACAGCTGTATCGTTTATTAGCTTTGGAGCGTTTTTTGCCTTTTTCTTTGTGAATCTTTCGGTTGTTTCTTACTATTTTCTTCAAAAGAAGCAGAGGTCTTTTAAAGGAACGGTTCAATATTTGATTATCCCGCTTACTGGTGCTGCATTAATTGGATTGTTTTTTATAAAACTAGATAAACATTCACTAATGCTAGGTGGAACTTGGCTTCTAATCGGTTTTATTTATCTATTAAACTTAACAAAAATGTTTAGACAACCGCCTCCTGAGCTTGCCTTTGAAGAAGCTTAATAATGAAGCTAAATAAAAGAAGGGATTGATTGATGATGAGTCAACGACTAGCTGACATAATTATTTCAAGCAATACTGTATTTACTGGTCTTTCCGACCTACCTGCACCCGCTTCCATTGCGATCATGGACAACAAAATTATTGCGATTGGTTCTGACGAAGAAATAAAAAAATACGCGGGTGAGCACACGAAAATCCACCAGTTTATGGACCAATTAATAATGCCGGGATTCCATGATTTCCATCTTCATATTATGCAAGGTGCCGTTGCCCTCAATAGTGTCAATCTGTTTGCAGCTCGTTCAGAAGATGAAGCGCTAGAAATGATCTCTGAATTCGCTGAGTCAAAACCGGAAAATCAATGGGTAATCGGATTTACATGGGATGCAGGTTATTGGGATACACAACAATTGCCGGCTCGGCACTCATTGGATCGAATTCTCCCTAAACGGCCAGCACTCATGTTTCACGCAGAAGGCCATTATGCATGGGTGAATACGAAAGCATTGGAAATTGCAAATATTACTCGTCATACGGAAGATCCTTCTTATGGCATTATAGGAAGAGACGAAAATGGAGAACCCAATGGTATATTATTTGAAAAAGCAATGGATGCAGTTATCCGTCACGCATTCAATTTTTCAAATGCATATAAGAATGAAATCTTCTCTAATTTCTTGGCACACACCGCAAGTTTAGGGATCACAGCTGTCAATGATTTACATGGTTTAAAAACAATAGAATCACTGGATGTTTTCAAAGAATTTGAAGACAAAGATAAATTAACAACACGTATTCATTTATGGCCTGCTTTAAATGGCGATCTTGAGCACTCCAAACACTTACGAGAGACGTATCAATCGGATAAGCTCCGTGTGTCTGGGCTGAAACAATTTATCGATGGCGTCATTACCGCCCGGACAGCTTATTTACTCGAGCCATATGCGGATCAACCAGAAACACGCGGTGAAACGTCTTTCCCTCCTGAAACGATTAATAAATGGGTCGTTGATGCCGATAAAGAGGGCTTCAGCATTCGTTTTCATGCGATTGGAGATGGAGCAATCCGTCTAGCTTTAGATTCTTATGAAGAAGCACAAAGAGTGAACGGTAAGCGAGATTCACGTCATTCCATTGAGCATATTGAAGTGATTCATCCAGATGATATCCATCGTTTCAAAGAGCTTGGTATAACTGCTTCGATGCAGCCAGATCACTTGGCGATGTCAGAAAGAGGAGTTTACATCGAGCGAATTGGTACAGAACGTGAACAGCATGTTTTCTCGATTAATGCCTTGCAAAAAGCCGGAGCGAATTTGGCATTTGGAACGGACTTCCCCATTGATATCCTTAATCCGCTTCTACAAATCTATCGTGCAGTAACGAGAATCGATAGCAGCGGAAAAACGGTATGGCATCCACATGAGCGCATCACACTTGCCGAAGCATTGAAAGCTTATACAGCCGGTCCCGCTTACGGTGCATTTAGAGAGCAGGAATTAGGAACATTGGAAGTAGATAAGCTTGCCGATATTGTAGTTTTAGAACGAAATCTCTTTGAGGTACCCGTGGAAGAAATATCAGATATTAAGGTACAGTTAACGATTGTGGATGGAAAAGTAGTTTATGATATTCTGGGGCAATAATAAACGGCTTCAAATTTAGATGCTCCACTAATGAGCGCCTTTATCACCTAATGTTTACTTTTTATTGAAGTAGCCATTTAAATATGGGGGACTGATATATGAATAACACAAACTCACCAACTTTAAAACGTACACTACCATTAAAAAATGTCGTGTTTTTTGGTTTGGCCTTTATGGCTCCAACTACTTTATTTTCAACATATGGAATAGCTGTTCAAAGCACGAACGGGATGATTACAACCGCTTATATCGTTGCCTTAATCGTTATGCTATTTACAGCATACAGCTACGCGCAAATGGTTAAAGCCTTTCCAAATGCTGGCGCTGCCTATACGTTTACGCAAAAATCCCTAAGTCCTCACATTGGTTTTCTCGTAGGTTGGACCATCATACTGGATTATATGTTCAGCCCAATGATTAGTGCTCTATTGTTAGGAATTGCAATGAAGGCCTATTTCCCTTTGATTCCTATGTACATTTGGATTATTCTATTCATCGTCACGGTTACGATAATAAATATTCTTGGGATTAAGATAGCAGCCAAGCTTAATACGGGGCTTCTATTCTTGCAATTCGGAACACTTGCGTTGTTCACGATTTTTTCAATAAAGGGTCTTTTAAATGGTCAAGGAGCAGGAACGCTTTTTTCTATCCTCCCATTTATTGATGCAAATATAAATATGCAGGGCTTCATGTCCATAATTCCTATTTTATGCTTTTCCTTTTTAGGATTCGATGCAGTGACGACTCTTTCTGAAGAAACGAAAAACCCCCGAAAATCTATACCTAGGGCCATCTATCTTGTAACAATCATTGGTGGAGTATATTATTTTATCGGTTCATATTTTTTACAGCTTGTCTGGCCAGACTACCAATCATTTAAAGCCCCGGAATCTGCCTATATGGAAATTGCCATGTATATCGGGGGTAATTTTTTGATAAGTTATATTCTTGCTGAAGGAATCATGTCAAGCTTTTCATCTGCCATTGCATCGGGAACAAGTGCTTCACGTATTTTATATGCAATGGGACGTGAACGTGTACTTCCTGCCAAAGTATTCGGATATCTTTCTCCTAAATTTCGTACACCTGTTTTCAACATATTGATTATAGGGGGCGTAGCTTTAAGCTCTCTGTTCTTAAGTCTTACGACAGCCGTTTCTCTGATCAATTTTGGTGCATTATTCGCTTTTACTTTCGTTAACTTCTCGGTTATCGCTCACTATTATTTCCGGAAAAAACGGCGTTCTTTAACGGGGACGATCCGGTACCTTATCATTCCGTTAATTGGTGCTTCTTTGACAGGTTTCTTTTGGATAAAGTTAGACATCTATTCGCTAATGCTAGGAGGAACTTGGTTTGCGATCGGATTTGTGTACCTTCTAAATCTTACGAAAATGTTTAAACAACCGCCTCCTGAGCTTGCCATTGAACAAGCTTAATAATATGGAAGCTATTCCATGGATTTGAAAGGAACGATTGATAATGAATCAACAACTTGCTGATGTGATTATTTCTAGTAATGCTGTATTTACAGGTCTTAATGATCAACCGGAACCCGCTTCGATTGCGATTAAGGACAACAAAATCATTGCGATTGGTTCTGAGGAGGAGGTTAAATCTTATTCAGGCGAGAATACGAAAATCTATCAATTTAATGAGCAATTAATTATACCGGGTTTTCATGATTTCCATCTTCACATGATGGATGGGGCCGTTTCGATGAATAGTGCCAATTTATTCTCAGCACGTTCAGAAGAAGATGCGTTGGAAACAATTCTTGAATTTGCCGAATCACGTCCGCAAGATCCATGGATAATCGGCACTTCATGGGATGCAGGATATTGGGATACGCAGCAATTACCGAATCGGCATTCATTGGATGGTATTCTCCCAGATCGTCCGGTGCTCATGTTTCACGCCGAAGGACATTACGCATGGGTAAATTCAAAGGCGCTTGAAATCGCTAATATCACCCGTCATTCGGAAAACCCTTCGTATGGATTTATTGGAAAAGACGAAACCGGTGAACCTAATGGTCTTTTATACGAAAAAGCAATGGACGCAGTTATCCTCCATGCCTATGATTTTACTAAAGAACAAAAGAGAGAACTTTTCACGAGTTTCCTCGCTTATGCAGCTAGTTTAGGAGTAACATCCGTTCACGACTTATTTGCTATGGAAGCATTGGAAATGCTTAATGATTATGATGTTTTCAAGGAATTCGAAGACAATGGCGAATTAACAGCCCGCATTCATTTATGGCCTGCTTTAAATGGCAATCTTGAACGAGTGAAACGATTACGAGATACGTATCAATCCGATAAACTTCGTGTATCAGGATTGAAGCAATTTATCGATGGCGTCATTACCGCCCGCACCGCTTATTTACTTGAGCCTTATGCTGATCAACCGAAAACATGCGGTGAATCTTCGTTCCCTCCTGAAACGATCAAAAAATGGGTCGTTGATGCAGATAAAGAAGGCTTCAGCATTCGATTTCATGCCATTGGCGACGCAGCGATCCGCCTCGCTTTAGATGCCTATGAAGTAGCGCAAAAGACAAACGGTAAACGTGATTCACGTCATTCTGTTGAACACATTGAAGTGATACACCCGAATGATGTTCATCGTTTCAAACAGCTAGGCGTGACTGCTTCCATGCAGCCGGATCACTTTGCAATGTCCGAAAGAGGAGTTTACACCGAGCGAATTGGTACAGAACGAGAAAAGCATGTTTTTCCGATTAAAACATTGCAAGAAGCCGGTGCAAAATTGGCATTTGGAACGGACTTCCCAATCGATACCCTTGATCCGCTACTGCAAATTTATCGTGCAGTAACGAGAATTGACAGCAGCGGAGAAACGGTATGGCATCCACATGAGTGCATCACACTTTCCGAAGCATTGAAAGCTTATACAGCTGGATCCGCTTATGGTACTTTTAGAGATGAGGAACTTGGTACATTAGAAGTGGGGAAACTTGCAGATATCATAGTATTGGAACGAAATCTCTTTGAAGTTCCAATAGAAGAAATCCCCAATATAAAGGTACAGCTAACGATCGCTGATGGAAAAGTCGTTTTTGATCATACGACGTCTTTAATCGAAAAGTAACAAAATCATAAAAGAGGATTCTACAAATGTAGAATCCTCTTTTATACATGGACAATAGTCTAATCCGCTATCAATTCGTTAGCACATTGGAGAACCGTTTCCTATTTCTTCTTTAAAATTCTTCTTTTAAGCGCTCTCCACTTGATCATAACAGGGCCTCTAAAAAACACTTAAATTCCATCAAGCCGTTTTCACACCAAGCAAAATTCAGCATGAAAGATTTCGATACATATGTTGATTAAGGCATACTAAATGATAAGCATTTCAATTAAATAGGGAAGTATTGGCGTATAACGATGAAGCACCGCCAGAGTGAACAAATAGGATGTTATCTTCGGGCTTAAATGTGCCTTTTTGTATTAAATCAATGAGTCCTGCTGCCGCTTTACCCGTATATACCGGATCCAGCAATATCCCTTCTGTTCTTGCCATTAGCTTGACTGCTTCCACCATTTCAGGTGTAGGCAAAGCATAACCCGGTCCGACATACTCATCAAAACACGTAACAGCCTCACGAGGTATCGAATTTGGAATGCCGATATGTGTTAAAGTTTCTTTAACAAGCTGAAAAACCTTCTCTTCTTGTTCCGCTTTTCCTCTGCTTACGTTAATTCCAATAACGGAAACTCCACTTTGACTTCCATGAAATCCCGACACCAAACCAGCATGCATTCCCCCACTGCCGCTTACACAAATCACTGCTTTCAAATCAATCCCTTGGTCAAAGGACTGTGCCAAGATTTCCTGAGCGCATGCAACATATCCCGTTGCCCCAATGACATTGGAGCCCCCAACCGGAATGATGTAAGGTCGATGTCCTTTCTCTGTTACCTCTTTAGCCACTTTCTGCATTTCTTGCATCAAGTCTGCTCCATTAGGGACGACTATTATTTGGTCAGCCCCCAATAAATGATAAAGAAAATAGTTACCGTTAAAATCCGGCTCTGAATTTTTTGAAATTCCCTCTTCCAACACAAGGATGCATTTCATTTTCTCTTTAACCGCAGCAGCCAGTGTCAAACGGCAATGGTTTGACTGAATGCCTCCACATGTAATCAATGTATCCGCGCCTTTTTCCAATGCATCGGCAACAAGGAATTCCAGTTTTCTTGTTTTATTTCCCCCGGCAGTCAGTCCTAGCATATCATCACGTTTCACATAAATGGATGGGCCCCCAAGAACTTCAGAGAAATGATCTAATCTCTCAACTGGTGTATATGTAGGTGTATATCGTTTTCTGGGAAATTGTGCTAAATTCATTTTGAACTCCTCCTGTTTCCTCTATGTATATTAAAGAAAAGCAAATATCAATCTGACATTCTCTTTTCTTTAAAATAAGCTTCGATTTCAATCATAGCATCTTTATGTAATCGAGCAACATGAATCTCACTTCTTGCATGGTAATATGCATTAAGAATCCCTTTATACATCATTCATCGAGGTATAGTGACCCATATCAAAACCGATGACTATATAACCTACTGTGACCTTATCTTAATACTCCATGTCACCCCTGTTTTCCCAAAATGGATCAGGCAGTTCCATAGTTTCAGCATGGGATGAGTGCTTCCCTGGATTTTATTCCCTGACAAATTATAATAGTTTCATAACTCCTCCCCCTTCCTTTAGTGCCGCAACAGAAACGACCCCTTGTATAAATAATTAAAAGTCTGAAGCATTGCAATGACTTCAATCGTTTTTTAAGATAAAATGAATATACTTGTATATAATTGGATTTTAGAAAGGAGCACCATGGAAACCAATCACTATCAATATATTACAGAACAAATAGAACATTATTCTTCTAAGCCCTTAAGGGAAGCTATATTTTTTGTAATAAAAAATGCGATCATTGAAGGGATATTTTTGCCTGGAGACCGTTTAACGGAAGATGATATCGCCCAACAATTCAATTGTAGCCGTACACCGGTTCGTGAAGCTTTGAGGAAATTGGAACAGGAGAATTTACTTCAGGTGAAACCTGGTATAGGGATGGTCATATCCAATGTGGATATTGAACTTTTACATCAGGAATTGGAAATCAGGAAAATGCTCGAAAA
The DNA here is from genome assembly GCF_050279365.1 of Peribacillus sp. NPDC094092. Classification (NCBI taxonomy): domain Bacteria; kingdom Bacillati; phylum Bacillota; class Bacilli; order Caryophanales; family Bacillaceae; genus Peribacillus; species Peribacillus sp. NPDC094092. Next base: position 229,445 of record NZ_JBNNUC010000001.1, read on the forward strand.
CTATTCGATACAAAAAGCTTGTGAAGGAATTACGGAAGAGGAATTAAAAAAACTGGAATGGGCAACGGATAAACTGCAACAGGCAATCAATAGTAATGACCGAATAGCGGCAAGCCGTGCAAATATTGAATTTCACCGCTTATTATATTCCTACTCGAGAAATACCTTCCTCCAAAAAACGACGGATTCATTATGGTTATCTTTTCGAATTTCCTTTTTATCGGCCCGTAATGAAGATGTTACAATGGTTGATAAATCTTGGTATGAGGAACGAAACAACGAGCACTTGCAGGTAATCCATGCCATCCGTGACAAAGATGCAGAAAGAGCAATAAAGGTCAATACGATCCATATCCAAAAAAACTATGATTATTACCTTGATTACATAAAACGTGTTTCCGAATAAAATTAACATTAAAGGGTGCCTATTTGCGAGAATTCAGTCCGCAATTGTAGGAACCCTTTTACTAAATAGCTTTTCAGCATTTTGAAAGCTTCGGGGAATATTTCGACCTTCCCTTTTTTTTCGTCCTGCGTGATCTTTCACCAGGAATGACTCAGAGCATTTCAATGATTTGATTTCAAATGCAGTTTCACTTTAAGGAAGTCTTCAGGCGTGTCAATATCAAATCCCCACATCGAATTGTCAAAAGAAACGGTCTCAGTCACTGCATCATATTTTTTAATGATGCTTTTACCCCCTTGATCACCTTCTATTGAATGAAATTCCTTGAGTATTAGTGAATCCACTAGTATGGGATGTCCTAACTCTCCTTTATATTTCGGCCGGACGATCCGTACTCCTTCGTCTTTACACTCTATATATTTTTCTAGTAAAGCTTGTATGACGTCGAGGGAAATAAGGGGCTGATCCGCAAGGAAGATCATGACTGCATCCACATGTTCTTTAATGGACTGAACTCCAAGTTTTAGAGAAGTGGACATTCCATCTGCAAAATTCGGATTATGAATGATCTTCAATTCTGGATAATCTTCACTATGTTGACGGATTTCTTCTATATAATTTCCGGCAACCAAATAGATGGGATGCATGGAGCTGCCAAGGATGGAATCAATGACATGGCGAAATAGAGGTTGGCCACGTAAAGGAAGTAGCAGCTTAGGTTCTCCCATTCGAATCGACATGCCTGCCGCAAGGATGATCGCGCCTATATTAGGCATGAATCTTCACTTTTCCATGCAAGGGTGCGGGTATTCTTCCATTTCTAATCGACATCAATTCAGACACAATACTTATTGCGACTTCTTCCATCGTTTCGGCACCGATATCCAGACCAATTGGCGAGTGGATTGGACCGCTGTTGAAGTCTTCACCAATTATTTTGAGCATTTCCGTTGTACGGGAGATTGGTCCAAGCACCCCAATATATCGTGGGTCACTTTTCAAAGCCACTTGTAAGGTCTTCTCATCTAAGGACTGGACATGATTCATGACTACCCACCATGCCCCCGTGTAATCGCATGGGTTTATTTCATCTGGGCATTTTTGCAAATTAGAAGCCAAAGGAAACAACCGGTCATTATTGAAATTCTTGCGTGAATCCAATACCGTTACGGAAAACCCAGCTTTTGCTGCCAATTCGACAACTGGGACAGCATCCCTGCCAGCACCGGCAATAATCAAGTGCTCACTGGGGTTTATAGCATCAATCAAATATCGTTTTCCCTCCAGGTTCATCAATTCCGCCCGAGTTTGTGTATCCATTACCCTCCTTGCTTTCTCAACGACTTCATATGGCAAACTTCCAGAATTCCCAATAAGTTTGCCATATTTATCGACGATTAAACCATTACCGGAGGATACATCCAATATCATCGTGAATTTCTGTCCTTTCTGGACAATTTGATTTGTCATGCTCCAGAATTCGTCATCTGGCTCAATAGGGAGAATACATATATCCAATTTACCTTTGCATCCTATTCCCAACCCCCAAATTTCATTCTCGCTCAAGTCATATTGGTGTGTAACGCAAGCGTTAGTTTCCATAGCCTTTTCCGCCCAGCCATATAAATCGCTTTCCAAGCATCCTCCGCTTATCGTGCCGTACATACGACCGTCCGATGCCATCATCATCTTTGCACCTGGAAGTCTGTATGCTGAACCCTTTACACCTATCTGCATGACCATGGCTGCTTTTTCCTGCCGCTCCCATGCGGAGCTTATATTTTCCAACACGTCTTTTAATTCTTGTAACCTTGACATCATTAACCCCCTCCTCTAATTCTGGTATTTACATATTTGGAAGCAGAAAAAGGGAGACAAATAGAATATGCTATTTGCCTCTCCCCCATTATTCATTTTCAATGATTCTTCATAGCACTAATATCCCTTTCTGACTAAGAAAACACTTAAGAAAAGGGAAAGGGCAACAAAACATAAAAGGGCAATGAACCCGCCATTATATGAACCGCTCATTTGACTGAATAAACCGACAACAATGGGTCCAAGAGCCGCAATTAAATACGATACACACCCGAAAACCCCACTGATGCTCCCCATCACCTCGGGTGAAGCGACACGATGAAGCATGGTCATGGTCAGGGCAGCTGGCATAAATAGAAGACCTATCAATAAAATGCTCAAGATGGCCGCAAATGTGCTGTTAGAAGTGAAAAGGGAGAAAAGCATGAAAACGATGATAAGCCCGCATGCCCCTCCTACAAAAATAGCCCTCTTCATGAATCGATCGGAAAGAAAACCCGCCACCATTTGTACAACAATGGCTAATGCGAATCCTCCTGCATTTATAACAGCGGAATTAACAAAGGCAATCCCTTTTTCTTCTGTCAAATAACTTGGTAAAAAGGTCGAAATCCCATAATAAGCAATGGAAATGCAAGAATATACAATCGTTAAGATCCAGAACATCGGACTAGCAAGAACCGCTTTAACATTATCTTTACTTGCGGTTGGAGTTTTCCCCGTTTTTTGATTACTTTGAATATAGTTTAATTCCATTGAATTAACCGCATAATGCTTAGCTGGATTATCTCTTGTCATGATTACAAATAATATCAAACAGACGACAGATAAAGCTGCAAGAATAAAGTAACTTTCCCTCCAGCCATATGTGGACGCTATGATCGCTATTAACGGAAGCCCCAGAACTGGTCCTATCGCATTTCCGTTATACCAAGTTGTCTGTGCCTTTGCTTGTTCATTCTGCGGGAACCAGCTTGAAGTCAATTTCAATGCCATTGGATACAGGACTCCTTCACCTATTCCCAATATGGCCCTGGACCATAAAATCGCACTGATGGAATCGGCCATTCCACCTAAAACCATTGCAAAAGCCCACAGAGCGATCCCGATGAAACCGCTGCGCAATGCACCTATTTTATCAACGATGAAGCCCCAAGCTAATTGACCAAAAGCATAAGTGACTAAAAATATGCTGCTAAGTGTTCCTTTCACTAAGTTACCATCAATGCCCAAATCCATTAGAAAAGGCTTGTTGGCTAGCAAAATATTAATATTTGCCTTATCCATCATGGAAACAGTGAAAAGAACAAGCAAAGGAAAAGCCGTAAAGATCCAACGGGTATTCGTCATTTTGCCCGATGCATCATGCAGTTGTGGATTTAAATTATTCAAAAAATCAGCCCCTATTATCATGAAATGTTCAAAAACTAGTGTAATCCCCTATTTACACTTCCATTTTCATGCTCGTCTGTTCTTCTGTCATGGCATAGGGCATTATCCATCAACAATGAATTCTAAACGCCAAATGAATTTTTTAACCTATTTCGATTTTGTACTTTTTCGATTCCGCATCCTTAATCCAATTACGGAGTTTACTTGGGCTAATGGGCAATTGATTGATCGTGATTTCTAATGGTGCGAGCGCATCGACGACAGCATTCGCTATGGCTGCAGGCGGGGAAATGGCCCCTCCTTCGCCTACTCCCTTGATTCCAAGTGGATTTCTGGTAGAGAGGAATTCTTGATGGGACTTTTCAACAGTCGGAATCTCCATGGAAGTCGGCAATAAATAATCCATATAAGATCCTGTCAAAAGTTGGCCTTTCTCATCGTATACGACTTCTTCATATAGTGCTGCACCAATCCCCTGTGCTATGCCACCCTGCACTTGACCATCCACGATCATTGGATTGATGACCTTACCAGCGTCATGGACCACACTATAACCCTTCAACTCGACAAAACCCGTTTCCTTATCCACTTCCACCATGGCAATGTGGACGGACGAAGAAAAAGTAACGGTGGGCGGAACGAAGTAATGTGTGACTTGCAGGCCTGGTTCCATTCCAACAGGCACCTTGCATCTGTTTCCTGGACGCGCCGCTTCCGCAATTTCCTTATAGTTCACACATTTTTCAGGTTCGGCCCTAACGAAGACTTTTCCATTTTCCATTTGTAAATCAGATGATTCAACATCAAGCATGGCAGCTGCTACGGCCAATACTTTCCCCCTTAATTTCGCTGAAGCAATTTGAATGGCAGATCCGGCATTCACTGCACTCCGGCTTGCGTACGTTCCGGCACCAAAGTCCAAGTTCGCTGTATCCCCGACCCTTATTGTAATTTCATTTGGGCTAAGCATTAATTCATCCGCACAGATTTGGGAGAATACCGTTTCGTGACCCTGCCCCTGCGGGGATGCCCCAAGGTATGCCACAACCTGACCGGAACCATCAACCGTGACATGGGCACTTTCGAATGGACCTGCACCGGTGCCTTCTACATAAGTGGAAATGCCGACACCGAATAGCTTTCCTTGCTTTTTCAACTCTATTTGCTGCTCTCTAAACCCTTCGTAATCGACCATTTTCAACCCTTGATCCAGTGCAGCGGGATAGTCCCCGCTATCATAAATCAGTTTTGCTCCATCTTTAACCAAAATTCCTTGGTCATAGGGCATATCCTCTGCTTGAATCATGTTCTTTCGCATTACTTCCACTGGATCTTTTTTCAACTTTCTTGCGACCATATCGATTATTCGATCCATTACAAAAACGACCTCTGGTCTCCCTGCTCCCCGGAATGGAACATTCGGTGTTTTATTCGTCAAGACAATCTGGCAAGTAACATCATAGTTTGGAATCTTATATGCTCCCCTTAGATGGTAGGCACTATTGTAGGCACATGTTAATCCGAAATAATTGACGGCGCCACTATCAATAATGAAGTGATCTTTAATTCCCAAAATGGTTCCATCCAGATTATAAGCTACCTCAACATCATGGATTTGATCCCGTGAATGGCGGGCACTTGTCAAATGTTCCAGACGGTCTTCAATCCACTTGACAGGTCTCCTCAGTAACTTGGATAGATATGGAATCATGATTTCTTCTGGGTGTACCCCACCTTTTGGACCGAAACCGCCACCTACATCAGGTGCTGTCACCCTGATTTGCTGTTCAACCAAACCCAATGATCTAGCAATATACGTTCTGATTTCAAAAGGAAGTTGAGTGGAAGAATATACATGAAATTGATCTGTACGGTTTTCATAGGTGGAAACGACCCCCCTCGTTTCAAGCGGGTTGGATGAAACTCTAGGAGTTTGAATTCTTGCCTTCAGAATATGATCCGCATCTTTAAGCGACTGTACAGCATCTCCTGTCGCAACATGGAAATTTGACTGAACGTTATTCTGTAAATGTTCTTGAATCAAAGGTGCTTCTTTTTCCATTGACTTGAATGGGTCGACAACCACTGGTAACGTCTCATATTCCACTTTTATTAAATCGGCTGCATCTTCGGCCACATACCTGTTTTCTGCAACGACGACTGCAATGGGCTGCCCTACATACTTCACCTTATTCTTGGCCAGGACATCTTCATAGCAATAATGGATGGTGGGATTGATCGCTTCCTCCAGATTGGGAGGCAATGCACAGTGTGATTCAAATTGGACAAGAGGCTTTATGATACCATCTATATCCATTCCCGTGAGAATGGCATGCACCCCTTCCAATGCCTGAGCATCAGAAATATCAATCCCTTTGATTGTGGCATGTGCATGTGTGCTGCGGACAAAGACTGCTTCAACCATATTTGCCATTCGGATATCTCCCACGAATTGCCCTGTACCTGTAACCAAACGATAATCTTCCTTCCGCTTAACACTTTGGCCAACGTATTTTGTCATGCTGTTCCCTCCTTAATTGGACACAGTTTGGGCAGCCTGCTTCACAGCTTTAATAATATTGGAGTAACCCGTGCATCGACATAAATTTCCTGAAATGCATTTTCTTATTTCTTCTTCACCTGGATTTGAATTTTCTTTCAGAAAACTCGAAACAGTCATCAAAAATCCCGGTGTACAAAATCCGCATTGCAGGGCATGATTATCCGAAAAAGCTTGCTGTAGGTGATTAAGATTCCCATTTTCATTGATAAGGGACTCCACAGTCTTGACTTCACATCCATCCGCTTGGACTGCAAGCATTAAACATGAGCGGACAGGAACACCGTTAACATGGATTGTACAAGCACCGCAAACTCCATGTTCACAACCAATATGTGTTCCAGTAAGTAAGAGGTTTTCCCTGATAAAATCCGATAATAGCAATCTAGTGTCTACTACCCTCGATATATCTTGTCCGTTTACTTTTAGATTTATCTTAACTCCATCCATCACATCACCCTGCCCCCTTTTGCACGAACGGTCGCTTGCTTTAAGGCACGGATAACCATCGTACCGGATAGTTCCCTTCTATATTCAGCAGTACCATGGAGGTCGGATTCAGGTTCGATCATCTCCATGGTTAAGAAGCTCGCTTCCTTAAGAATTTCTTCAGTCGGTTCCTTTCCAACCAAAAGCTTCTCCACATCCTCTAAAGCTGTAGGAATGGAATTAACGCCGCCAATGGCTAATTTAACTTCGGAAAAACTTCCATCTTCACCCAACTCCACTACTGCTGCCACCTCAACCAAACCAAAATCCCCATGCCTTCTAGCCACCTCAACAAATGCAGATCCACTAGTCGGCTTCAATATCGGGAAACGGATCTCTTTAACCAATTGATCCGGCTGTAAAGATGTAAGCATATAGGTAAGGAAGAACTCTTCAGGGCTTACTATTTCTTCTCCGTTCACATCGGCAAGTACTATTTCTCCTCTCAAAGCGGTTAAAACGCATGGCAGCTCCGCAGATGGATCACCATGGGCAATGCTGCCGCCAACAGTTCCCCGATTGCGTATTTGTTCATGGCCTACCCACTGGATCGCTTCCGATAGCAATGGACACTTATCCTTGACCAATCCCGATTTTTCTATTTCCCTGTGTTTCGTCAATGCTCCGATGACCAGTGATTCACCATCTTCTTGTATATAACGCAACCCTTCTGCCCTGCCTATATCAATAAGGTATTTTGGAGTTGAAAGTCTCATATTCAATAATGGAATCAAACTTTGTCCCCCGGATAAAACCTTGGCATCTTCGCCATATTCCGATAAATAGTGGACCGCTTCTTCCAAGCTCGAAGGCCGAAGGTAATTAAACTTAGCTGGTTTGATAGGAACCCCTCCATTCGTAATTGAATGACCGGCATCAAATTCTTTGATGCGTTTTTAGCTGTTTCTCCATATCTTTAAAGAATTTACCTGCCATGAATTTTGCAATGCCACCAATGACCCTGCTTCCCACACCAGCGATCATTCCACCTATATCTGCCTCACATTCCCAAATTAATTGACAACCATCACCATCAGGGATGATTTTACAGTCCATTTCAGCAGAAACAAATCCTGGCTTCCCGCTGCCTTCAGCATTTAAAATATACTGATGTGGCACTTCCAAATCCTTCAATTTCACCTTTCCCGTGTAGTCACCTTTTACAGCTGCAACACCAAGCTTAAGTTCAACATCATATTCACCATCTGCAACTAATGAAAGGTTTTGACATCCTGGAATGGCATTCTTGAGTAATTCCGGATTATGCATGGCTTCCCAAATCACTTCGGCACTATAATCAAAGTTTATTTTTCCGGATATCTCCAATTCTCTTCGCCCCCGATCGTACAAATTTTTCATACCCATTTGCTTCTTAGAAAAAAGAATATCTCACCTGCATACATGTATACATCTTAGTATAAAAAAATCCAAGCCGATAACTACTTTTAATAATATTAATATTCAGAATTATTTGTCAATGGTTTTTTCCTATTTTGTTGTTAACTTTTCCACCTTTATGCCAACCGTACAAGGCCATGGTTGAAGTCCCCTTCCTGCCCATTGCCTTGTATTTGCTTTTTACAGTTTCACTTGACTAGTAAGTTGATCAGCTGATTAGGAAGGAAATGGCTAGGTTTTCGATTTAATGACAATTGGAGTTCTTTCCTCTAAACAATTGTATCCGGAAACCTTTTGATGTTCCATTGGTACATGATTACTCATCAAATCGTTCTAAAAGTTCAATAATCACTTTAAAGGTCGATGTTGTATCCATATAGGCATATCGGCCTTTTCCGTTAAAAAAGTTACCTGTCTGTATGACCGGATAGCCCATTTCTTCTAACATCTCCATTTTATCCTCCATGTCTTTAACGACAAAAGAGATATGGTGAACACCCTCACCAAATGCTTCAAGATGATCTTTCCACGTACTAGGTGATTCTCCCGGCTCGATCAATTCAATTTGAATCAACGGGGTATCGATGAACATATATTTTGATTTTCCTTCAGTGGGCTTCCCTTTGTATATCACGTTTGTAATATCGGTTGAACCAGAATGGATGATCGGAGGTTTTTGAATCCCCAACAACTTACAATATGCATCTGCAGCCGCATCCAGGTCTTTTACCACTAACGCAATCTGTTCCACTTTGTTAGTCCCTAATAGCGGCTGAACGCTTGCATCTTCCGGTCTCTCCCATGCCGTTTTTCTTGGCTCTGCACTTTCAAGCAGTTCAACTAACGTTTTATGATCATCTAATGTATCCACATATACATATCGGCCGTCACTTGAAGTGAATTCACCCGTTTGCAAAGCTGGGTATCCGCATTTCTCCATGACTGGCAGCCTCTTTTGAATAGAGTCTACATCAAAAGCTATATGGTGGATCCCTTCACCTACTTTATCCAGGAACTCACGCATCGTTCCTGGATTTTTATCGGGCTCTATTAGTTCAAATTGGACCGTTGGTGTATTCAGAAAAGCCAGTTTGGATTGTGATTCCGTTGGTACACCTCTAAAAGTGACTTTCGAAACAGAACTGTCACCAGTTAAAAATGGCTCTGCCTTCTTTATGCCCAGCAGTTTTGTGAAAGCTAGATTAGCAGCTTCAATATCTTTTACAACAAATGCTAATTGATTAATATTCCTATTTCCCAATAGTGATTCAGCCATACTTATAAACCTTCTTTCCAAAGTTTATTTTGTAATGAACTCAACCCAGTCCGCGAACTGACAATCCTCCATCACTGGAGATGACTTCGCCGGTAATCGCACGAGCTGCGTCCGATGCTAACAGTACATATGCTCCTACATGATCTTCGGGCATCTGTGCAAGCTGAAGAGGGTTTCTTTTTTTTATGCTATTGGCCTTCGTTTCATTATCCACGATTTTAACGAATGGACGTAGGGGAGGAATGACCGATAATGCTGTAAGAGTGCCACCAGGCGCTACAGCATTCACCCTAATGTCAGGAGCAAGTTCAAAGGCTAGTTGGCGCATCAACCCTATTTGGGCATGCTTGCTTGCTGTGTACCATACCCCGCCGCCATCCGGATAAAAACTAGCACCGGATACGGTGAAAATAATATTGCCATTCGTTTTTTGCAATTCTACAAGAGCGGCTTTAGCACCGAAGAAAGATCCTTTAACGTTAATATCGATCAGAAAATCATATGCTTCGGAAAGTGCATCGGGAGTTACGTCGGCAAATTTAGCAAATCCATCAAAAACACCTGCATTAGCAACGAAAACGTCCAGCTTTCCAAATTGCTCGACTGTAGCCTGGACAGCCCTCTCATTGTCTTCATATTTGCTTACATCGCCTTGGTTAATGAGAATCTCATCACCAAACTCCTCTTTCATTTTCTTCAGCGTTTCCATCGAGCGGCCGATGATGCTGACTTTTGCCCCTTCTTGTATGAAACGTCTCGTGACAGCTTCCCCGATTCCTGAATTGCCCCCGGTAATCAACACTACTTTATCCTTTAACGCCATTGCCATTGTAGCCAGCCTCCTTGTTATCTCTTTTTATCCAAGTCAATAATTATACGAAGATAGCAAGATTTCTGGTATTTATCGTTGATTGATCAACAATGAATATCCGTTTGGAAAGTTTCCATTTACCTTCTTCGAAGATGAATTCATCATTTCGTTCCCCCGAAATCAAATCATGTTGAATATCCGTGCTGCGGCTTCGATAGATTAGCAGATAGCTCTTCACGACTGCCTTTTCACCTTCTACAAAGTCTTTAACACGTACATTAGAGACAAAACGCCGTGTTCTTGATGGCGGTATTTCCGCCCAAGCATAATCCGTTTTCAAACGATCCACGCGCAATTTAAGAAGCTCAATATCATCATTAAATGTAAACATTTCCGTTGAATAATCCGGGCGTTCCACCCCTTCTTTATTAACACGTACAGGCATTTGGTAACGCAAGCTCGGGTGCATTAAATCGAACCAATCATCAAATTCAATATCATCCAGCAGTTGAGCTTCATCATACAGCCACTGTTCAAATTCACATTTGAGCAACATTTTTTCCACATTCATTTCCGTTCCCCCTCCCGCTTATCATTTCGTCATTAATTCAAGCCAGTACTTGTAAAAATTCCTTTGACTCGCTTCAGTGAATTTATCATCGTAAGCAACACCCGGTCCTATAAAATCAACTGGTTCACGATGAAGCCCCATTGTATAATTGTAGGTTAAATTCTTTAGGAAAGGCATTGGGCCTTGAGCTGCTTCAGTAATATCCGTAAACACTTCCGTATCATCCTGTTCGAAAATACCGGATGGGCTAAAGGTCAATATGAATGAATCCCTTGATCTATCTTTCCAATCTTGGGAGGCGTTCTTTTCCACGAGCATCCAAGCGATCACTTCCATTTTATTGTGACCGATTGGCCGCCACATTCTAATTGAAGTGTTGGAGATGAATTGGTCTTTGATTTTTGTATGGGATATTAAAAATGATAAGTTAGGGAAAACGTTACCGATCATATTCTTTAAGTTTGATAACACTCCATACTGTTCTTCAGACAAATTAGTTTTAAATTCCTCTTTCAATTCTTCCGGGAAAGCGAATTCAGGGTTAGGTGTCCCTAAGTTCAGTCCATGACCGTTATCCGTATGGATTTGAAAACCACGCTTTGAATAGGTAGCATTGGGAACCATGCCCAGTTTTGCAATGGAGCCGTGTGTGACCATCGTGTGATAGGAATCACCAACAAAGTTATCTGAACCAACTTTCCAGTTGGAATTGACAACGAATCTTTGCGGGACCCCGATTACTTCCATTTCTGCACGGCCTACAAGTATATCCAAATACCATTTAATGTCTCCAAGAAATTCTTCAAGCGGCTCTGCATCTTCATTCCAAGTTCCAAATAAAAGACCTTTATAGGATTCAAGCTTCACTTTATGAAGGCCCATTTCCGACCGGTCAAGGTTGCCCCCGTATATGTCCTTTTGTAATGGCACCCCTACGAGCTCACCAGTGTTTTTAAAATTAAACCCATGGTAGGGACACGTAAATAATGACTTGTTCCCTTTATCTGCACGGCATAGTTTCATTCCGCGATGTGTGCACATATTATAAAACGCCCTGATTTCCCCTTCGGCATCACGAGTGATGATGAGCGAGTAGCCAGCCAGTTCACGGGTCATGAAGTCTCCTTTGTTGGGTACTTCAGAATCATGACCGATAAAAACCCATGTTTTCAGAAACACTTTTTCATGTTCTATATCATAAACCTTTGGGTCTCCAAGGAGGTATGCAGGTATAGCGCCTTCCTCTGGTTTAACCGTTTCGTTCAGATAGTTAATAACTTGCTGTTTCGACATTTCTTCTAAGGATTTATCAGTTTTAAGCATACTTTTTCTCTCCCTTCCAAGCTTAAAATCATAAGTCTACCCGATTTGAACGCTCTTTTCCTTATTTTGCAGAGTAGCCAAAACACTTAATGCCGCTAGATAACTCGTTTTCGGATTATTTGGCATTGGATCATTTTCCACTTCCAGTTTCAGTTTCCCGAACGAACCTGACGCTTCTATCAAGTGATTGTTTTTTAACACATTGGGATCGGCAATGATTTTCACTTTCGTCTTTTCAGATCCAAGACCAGCCATAGACAGCACAATCGCAACATTAATGTTTCTCGGAAACTGTTTGATCGCTTCTGCAGCAGATCCTTCAAATAATACCGTTTCTTCAGTCACTGTAGAACCTGCTGGCAATGCGTTTGGCGGTTTTCTTGTGGTGATGCAAACAGATTCAAGGCCATTCACCGCTTTTGCAGACTTAAGTACATCGAGTCCTCCAATCGCACCAGACGGAAGGAGAATATTCACGTCATTCATTTTACAAATCGAATTTGATTGTTCTTCAAAGGCAGGATTCGCCATCACGCCAATACTGCTCAGCAAAAGATCCTTCCCGCTTTTAAGCACTTTCAATGCATACTCTTCAGCTGCTTCAATCGTTGCAGCCTCTATGACTAAATCTACATCGGTTTTAAGGAGTTCATCGACATCACTATATGGCTGTGTCCTGAATTCTTCAGCTAGTTGTGCCGCGATTTCTTCACGGCGGGCATAAATCGCAACGATTTTCCCACCTGGAAGAAGCCCGTCGTTATTAATGGCCTGAAGCAGAAATTTTCCGATATTACCGCACCCGATTAAACCTAATTTCATGTAATTTCATCCTTCCTCAATCAGCAAACCCGTATGAGTCCGCAAAGAATTCCAATCCGCAATGTCTTGTTTCCCGCGAAACACCACTTTCTTTTAAGCCAGGGAAATCCAGAGCCAAGTCGCTGAAAACGGTATGATTATTATGGAAAACCGCACCAGCTTCGAGGCGATCTGCCATTTCGACAGCGATATCTTCATTCTCGGTCCAAACAGATGCACGCAGCGCAAACTCACTATCATTCGCTAATTTTACAGCTTCATCAATATCTTTGAAAGGTAAAATTGGAATGATGGGTCCAAATTGTTCCACCCGAACCAGTTCGCTCTGCTGATTGACGCCAGTAATAATGGAAGGAAGCATATAATAACCTTTATCCCAAGTTTCCGGATTCAGCTGTATGCCGGTTGTGATTATATTCCCTCCTGCCTTAGCCGTACGTTCGATCAAGCCATTAACAAAGTCATATTGCGTTTTATTATTCAATGGACCCATGGTCACGTCAGGCTGAATGCCATCACCAATTACCATCCGGCTAAACTCTTTGGTCAGCTTTTCCACAACCTCATCATAACGTGATTCTTGGACGTACACCCTTTTTACTGCAGAACAGACCTGACCCGCTGCCCGTAAAATCCCCATCCTCAAACGTTTGATGGCCGCTTCATCCAAATTGGCATCTTCCAAAATGATGGCAGGATCATTTCCGCCAAGTTCCATATATATTTTTTGCAAATGTCCAGCCGATTTCTGCATGATATCTTTTCCGGTTTCCGTACTCCCGACAAACGCCAATGTCCGTACACGTGAATCGGAACAGAGTTTGTCGCCTATTGCTTTTCCTGATCCAGAGACTATATTGATGACTCCTGGCGGAAAATGTTCAGCAACTACTTTTAAACAGGTCATTATCGTTAAAGGACAATTCGTTGCAGGTTTTACGACAACGGAATTGCCTGCCAAAACAGCAGGTATCACACGTTTAAATGTTAATATCATCGGAGAATTCCACGGTGTGATTATAGCCGTGACACCTCTTGCCCTTCTCCGGACCTGAACTTTTTGATTTCCATGGAGCACTTCAGGCTTCCACCAATGTAGTAACTCTGCTGCACAGCCCCTCATGACTTCAACACAGCGCAGGAAATCCTTTTTAGCTTCAACAAGTGTTTTCCCATTTTCACGTACAAACACTGTAACATTTTCCTCGATTACTTTTGTAAGTTCTTCTGCAGCTGTGTTCATCCTGTTTGCACGGTCCCCAATATCAGAACGAGACCACGTTTCAAAAGCATTTTCTGCCGCTTCAATGGCGTCATTCGCGATTTCCTCTGAGCATTTTGCCACCTGGCCAACTACTTCCGATGTATATGCCGGATTTACTACATCGACTTTATCCGCCGATGTTTTCCATTCTCCATTAACTAGATATTTTCCTGAAACAAATGGATATGTCGAAATCATTGTCAATCCTCCTTATAGTTTTTTTGGCTTGAATGCTTCCGCAGCTCCTGGCGGTCCGCCAAATGGCTTGGCCATTGGCCCCACAGCTTCCATATCAACAACGATCATTGAAGGTTTACGTCTTTCCTTTGCCTTTTTCAGTTCGGATACGAATTCATCTCCAGAACCAATACGGACAGCATCAAAATGCATGGACTCAGCCAGTTTCACAAAATCAGGACTCAATAAATCAACGGCTACTTGCCGACCATATGCGGCGGTTTGAATATTACGAAGAACCCCATAGCCTGAGTCATCAAACAATACGATGATAATCGGTAAGTTTTCTTCAGCTGCAGTAACCATTTCCCCAACATTCACCATAAACCCACCATCTCCAGCCATAAGAACGACGGTTTTATCCTGACATCCCATTTGGGCACCGATTGCTGTTGGAAGACCTTGACCAATTCCGCCGCCTGATGCATGAATGGATGTTCTCGGTTCATAGATTTCAAATAAACGGCTGCCCCAAACGTTTGCCTGTACGGTTACATCACGAACCAGAATGGTATCGTCTGGTAATACCTCCCTCATACCATCCACAAATTGCTCATAAGGTCCAAGCGTTTCCCTGAGTTGGGCGCGCACTTCATTTCTAAGTGAAAGAACTTCTTGTAAATAAGAAGGTTCCGCATGAACTGAATGTTCTTCAAGCTTTTGAATGATGGCAGCCAGCATATCTTTTGCATCGCCAACCAAACCTAACGAAGCTTTATAATTCCGGTTAATGGCCTGCCAATCCGCATCGATTGCTATATGTTCTTGTGGCACCGGCACTTTCCAGTTGGATGTTTCATTCCCCCTAAACCTTACACCTACGCTAATCAATAAATCTGCATTTCTTAAAAACTCTTTTGTTGTTTCATATGCTGCAAAGTGTCCTATGCATTGTTCATGGTTTTCTGGAATCGCCCCTTTTCCAGACTGACTTGTTATAACCGCTGCACCAAGGAGTTCCGCTAATTTTTGCAGCTCTTGCGAAGCATTGGCACTGATGACTCCACCACCAGCCCATATTACTGGACGGCGTGCACCTACTATTTTTTGCACGGCTTGTTCAGGAATAAATGGCAATGGATTTGAATCAGAAGTTGAAGCCCGCAGCCCCTCGAGTGAAAGATCTTCAATGATCGCCGATTGATAGTCTATCGGGATTTCTAATGTAACCGGACCAGTCGGTGCGGTTAACGCTTCTTGGATCGCCTTCCTTACAACTGCTGCACATTGCTCAGGGTTTCTAAGCCTTACTGCACTTTTACAAGCTCCGCTCATCATTGAGAGCTGGTCTTTACACTCATGTATGTATCCTTTGCCCGTACCAAGATAAGAAGAAGCTACTTCACCGGTAAGATGAAGTAGGGGGACGCCAGCTGCCCATGCTTCAACCAGTGAACCAGCAGCATTTCCTGCCCCTGTTCCGGTACTCGTAATCACTACACCCAATTTCCCAGTGGCTCGGGCATATCCATCAGCCATGTTGACTGCGCCGCTTTCGCCGCGTGAACAAATGAGTTTGATGCTCCCTTCTCTTAGAATTGCATCATAGATGGGCATATTGTGAATGCTGACAATCCCGAAAGCAGTTTGCACTCCTGCTTGAACCAGCTCCTTTACGATGGAATCGGCGGTCGTAAACTCTATTTCTTCTTGTATTTTCATCGCGTTATCCTACCTTTTTTTGTAATATATTATAGTGCCTTTCCAATCGCTCCTGCCGTCTCAATCGTCGAACCCGCTACATAACTTGCTTTGTCTGAAGCAAGGAAAACAATGACACTGGCCACTTCTTCCGCTTCACCAACCCGGCCGAGTGGGATATTCCGTTTTTTCGCAAGGTTTCCGTAATACTCTTCAGGGTCCATATCGGGCGCATTTTTCAATCTTCTTCGCTCCCATTGATCGGTCCGGATCAATCCAAGACTCACTGAATTTACCAATATATTGTCTAAGGCCAATTCCTGGGACAAGGTTTTACTTAAATTAAGGAGACCAGCCCTTGCTGCTGCAGTCGCTACCATATGACGTTCAGGTTCTTTAGCAAGCGTTGCATTAATATTAATGATCCGCCCACCTCCCCTTTTCACTAAATGGGGATGCGTAGCACGAACAGCATATATGATGGCAAAGAACTTTAACTGAATCTGTTCATCCCACTGCTCATCCGTTATGTCAAAAAAGTGACCCATCACGCTTTGACCGGCTGCATTCACCAATATATCGATTCCGCCAAACTTCTCAGCGGTACCATTAATGAAAGAATCCACATCCGATTTTGAGGTGACATCACATGTTGATGCAAATATATCTGCCTTTTCACCAAATGAGAGCAATTGGGTTTGTGCACTTTCCATCCGCTCTGCACTTCTGCCGCATATAGCCACTTTAGCACCTTCAGCCAGAAACATTTCTGCTGTTTTTAATCCCACGCCCGACGTGCCGCCCATTATGACAGCCACTTTTCCTTGCAATCCTAAATCCACTTTCGCCACTCCTTTTCATAGCCATTTTCCTTAAACGCTGTCCTAACTACGCGCAAGAATAATGGGAGGAAATCAAATCAATATCCACTCATTTTTCCGCCATGACTGAATCATCTATATGAGAATCAACCCAGCCCGGATCGGGATCTCCTCCCATTGCTTTGCGGGCTTCTGGTTTCGGCGGACCTGCAATCCCCCACTGATCCATTAAATGCGGGACCCGTTTCCATACACGTGCTCTCCACTCCGATTCATCTTCAATCGTTTCCAGATAACATGTATACTCCATAACAAAACCGCCTGGATCTTGAAAATAACAGAAAATATTGTCTCCAGGCCCATGACGTCCAGGTCCCCAAAGTTCTGACAAGCCCGCTTTTCGCACATTGCTTATTCCACGCATCAGTTCATCCACGGAATCGACCTCGTATGCGATATGATTGACTGACGCATGCTCATCCTGATTGAAGGCAATGGAGTGATGTTTCCTGTTGCACCGCAGGAATGACATTTGGTGCTCACTCCAATCAGTAACTTTAAAACCAAGTACGTCCGTGTAAAACTCAACGATCATATCCAAGTTCTTCGTGTTCATTACAACATGGTTCAATTTCACTGGGTCAACATTTTTCTTGCTCCAAATAGACGTTTGCACTTCCACCCAGGCCGAAAGCTCTATTACGCGGTTTTCCGGATCAATAAACCGCAGGCCATAACCGGCACCTGCTTCATCCAAATATCCAGGCGGTTCAATAATTCGAACGCCCTTCGATTGTAAGATCCCTGCTGCACGATCCACCGCATTTTTATCGACCATTCCAAAAGCTATATGATGCAAACCCCTTTTTTCTCCCTTGTGAAGGCTTAAAATATGATGTTCCGGTCCAGCCCCGCGGAAATAAACCGTATTCTCCTCTTCCGGAACATCCACTCTATCAAGTCCCCAAACCTTTTCGTAAAACTCTGCTTGATCATCGAAATTCGGAGTTATCATGCTTATATGCCGTAAATGAGTAATCCCAAGCATTTTTTATACCTCCCTTAATTTAGATTGGCCTTTTGATTATTTGCATGGGCCATTTTTTACAATCTAATCGAAAAGGGCGCCTCATTAATTTTCATAATGCAGGTGCCCTTTTCAGCTAAATGATCAGTCTTTAATAATGGCTTCTCTTTCTTTAGCGCGCTGTTTACGCAGTTCTTCCAGGTCACTGCCTTCAGGATAAGTCGGTAAGTTAGGCTTCACTGCCCCTAGCATCACGAGCATGCGCGCCTCCACATCCCCATCATTCCTAATTCCCCGATAAACCCCTGGTGGGCTGCTGATGCAATCTCTGGCACTTAATTTAATTTCATGCACCTCGCTGTAGCTATCCTCTTGAATTAATGCCGTGACTTCACCCTCAAGAATGAAAAATACTTCTTCAACATCATCGTGAAGGTGCAAAGGCCCGATGCATCCCGGAGGAAGAACCATTGTACTTAAAGTGAAATGTACACCTGCAATTACATTCGTATCGTTATTGGCAGTTGCTCCACGTCCGATATATCTCATCTGTGCACGTCTATATGCGGGATCGATTTCTTCTTGGAACTTCAAGACATCCCAATCAAGCGAACGGTCTTTCAATCGGGCAACATATTTTTTTTCAAAATCCTTCACTGAAAAAGCTTCTTTAGTCATTTTAAAAATCCTCCCTTATTGGTTGTTTCAAAACTAGATTATGTTTCATAAGCAAAACATTGTTTTGTCTATGAATTAAGTCTAAAATGAAACCGCTTCATTGTCAATGAGTTTTTAGAATATTAAAAACTATTTTTATTATCGGAACGCTCAGTGCTTTGGGATAAACTTGTAACGTTCTAATCTAATATCCGCTTTTCTTCAACACAAAAAAGTGTGGATACCCTGTTGGGAGATCCACACTATTGAAAGAGGTTATTCACTTATTGACGATTGTCACTTTTAAGTTGTTCAGACATCTTCGTGCTGATATGGCTTAACCCCGCTATATCCCATATAGGCGGATAATTCACGAGATACTTCCAACAGTTTCGGCAAGGCAATTTTATCGATGAAATCCTCCTGATAAGCAGACTCAGTTGCCACGACATTTAAGGCAGCCAATACTTTCCCAGTCCTATCAAAAATCGGAGCGGCAACAGAACGGATGCCCGGGTGGAATTCCCCGCTTGTCATCGAATAACCATTCTGCCGAATTGAATCCAGCTGTTTTTGAAATTCACCCGGCGCGGTGAGTGTTTTGTCTGTATAAGGAGTCAGGTTTGAGATTTTGAACATTTGCATCAGCATTTCTTTCGGTTGATATGCCAAAAGTAATTTTCCATTGGCCAAAGCATGTGCCGGCAGCCGCAAACCTATGTTCACATTGACAGCGGATACACCTCTGATCGGGGCACTTCCAACATAAACAACTTCCTGTCCATCCAAAATGGATAAATGGCAGGAGGCTCCGATTTCATCACGCAAGTTCTCCATATATGGTTGGACGATTTCCTGGAATTTCAAGCTATTCAAATAGCTGAATCCCAATTCTAGAACCTTTGGCGTTAAACTATAACGTTTGGTATGTTCATCCTGAGACAAATAACCAATATTTTGTAATGTGAATAATAAACGATAAGGTACCGTTCTGCTTACTCCCAGTTGTTTTGCAATTTCTGAAAGAGACAAACTCGGCTGTACTTCATTAAAGAGCTTTATGATTTCCAATCCTCTAACCAATGAATTAGCACTATATTTCTCTTTCTCTTTTTCTTCGCTTGCCATTCGAGTATTCCCCCCGTTGTGAATAAATCTCATTTTCTCCTGAATATAACCCATTCAGTAAAGGCTTTCTTCATAAAAAGAAATGCGTTATATGTACATTTTTTTTCTGGTAGTCCATTTGGTGAATGTTTTGGATGCATACTTCCAATGGCTTGTCTATTAAACCCGTACCATAATCATTAACACACTTGGATCCTGTCGATAACATAATTAGACCAAATTCCCGAACAATGAAAAAACTGGAATTAGGAATCAATGTCCAAAAAATCCTTGACACACTATCAGTTCTCAACACAAGACCAAAGGCGGAACAGATATTGAAGATAGGATGTCCACTTGGTTTGAATTTGATAAAGAGAAAGAAAAATGACCGGTATCCTAAGCGGGAGCACTTGCGGCCAGATGCGTTTCGCTTCCATTACCAGACAGAAACACAGGCGCCAGTAGTGCACTGCCTCTGCTTTGCATATTGGTTAACGCTTCGATAGATAGTAATCATTTCAACTTTCCTCCATACTAACAACAGCTGCCCCAAGAGTTGCATTAGATAGAATCAACGCCTTGACCACTAAAGGAAAACGGCTAGTTGAATCGAGAGCGATAGCCACCCATCGAATGACCAGGCTCGTATCTCCTTGTTTCCAAACACTGCAGGATAACAAGCGCTTATCCTTATCCCTATTACAGATAATGAATCGGGCATTATTCTAATTGTCTAATTGGCATCCCTTCCACCCTTTATTCTTCATGTTTATATAGAGTGTATATGTGTCAATTAAAGCATATTTACATATATAAAACTATTTGGAAGGCCTAACTTAATTGTCGTATCGATAGAAAAGCTCGATACAACCAAATATAACCAATTTCACAAATGAAAACAAATAAAGAATTTTAATACACCGATATTTTCTGGCAAACCATGTTTTTTTCCATATTAAGTATTTCATATACAAAACAATATAAATGAATTATAGATTTTCCTGATTTTAAATTCAATATCAATAAGTCAGAATTTTTAATACTTTAATGATAATTTGTTTTTTGTCTCAGAGAAATGGATTTTCATTCATTTTAAGTCCTTGCTTGATAGTGGCCCATTTACTTAATGGGATGAAACGGATGTTCGTTTTCAAGTGAAAGCGCTTATAATTTTGTTTATTCTAAAGATAGAAAATTGTCTAAATATTAAATTGACAATCAAAATATTTTAATTTATCGTTAAGAAAGTAAAACTTTGTTTTCCTTACAAAACATTTCTGTGACTTATTATCTATCAAAATAATAAAGAAAGGCGGGAAAGCTCTTAAATGAAAAATCAAAACTAGTACCTTTCTAAAGGGAAAACCGTAATTCACTTATTCGCAATGGTAAGTGTTTTAAGGAAGGCTAAAAAGCGACAAGGAGATGGTATTATGTTAAAAGGGCAAAAAAGATGGTTGTATATTGCCGTTCCAATTTTTTTCTTTTGGTTTTTCGGACAAATTGATAAGGTTGGCATTTCCATCATTCAAACAGATCCTGAATTCTTGCATGCACTCGGTATGACAGGCGATGACAAAAATGCAAAGATCGGTCTTCTATCTTTTGTATTCACCATTGCTTATGGAGTTTCCAATCTTTTTTGGGGCTTCATCATTGATAAATTAGGTGCCCGAAAAACTGCCATTGCCGGTTTATTCGTTTGGACACTCACGATGATTATGTCAGGCCTGGCAAATTCATATGAAATGTTTTTAATAAGCAGGATCGTTCTTGGTTTTGGTGAAGGGATGATGATTCCAGTTTCAGGGAAATTCATTTCTAACTGGTTTAATAAACGCGAATTGGGGAGAGCCCAGGCATCTTGGCTGACCGGCAACTATTTAGGTCCGGCAATGGGAGCCGTTGTTTTGGTGCTCGTGATATCTTTACTCCACTGGCAAGCAGCTTTCTTTATGCTTGCAGCATTCAACTTATTGATAAATATCCCGATGTTCATCTTTATGACGCGTAATACACCAGAAGAGCACCCCCGTATAAGTAAGGAGGAACTGGCTTTCATTCGTCAAACGGATGATGGAGTGAAAGAAACCGCCGTCTCCGAGAATAAGAGTTTCGCCCAAGATTATCGTTTCTGGATTGTTTGGTTCGGCATGCTTGTATGCTCCTTCTTATTTTTCGGAATCAGCATTTGGCTTCCTACCTACCTCATTGAAGCAAAAGGATTCGAAAAAGAAGGAATGTCGAGCATCACTTCACTTTCCTGGCTATTCGCTCTGGGATTTGTCTTGGCATGCGGTTTTCTGGCTGACAAAACCAGACGTCCAAGTTTGATGGCCACGATTCTTTTTTCATTGACGGCAGTCTTTCTATCTGTAGCGATTTTCATCCCCAATCCTATTTTGGCCGGACTATGTATGGGACTGGCAATGGGATGTCAAGGCGGTGTGTTCCATTTAAGTAATATGCTCATGGTAAAATACTCAACACCTGAAACGGCAGGACGGGCCGCTGGTCTAATTGGATTCACGAATATCATGGGCGGCTTTTCGAGCTATATCATGGGATGGCTACGTGACTTGTCTGGCGGGGATTTCAGTTCATCGATCGCCATGCTGATTTTTACAGCCATCTTAGGTTTGGCAGCTTATTTATTTTCCATTAAGAGAGAAGCTGCAGAGCTGCGCTTATCACCTATACCTCTACAAAAGATACAAGCATGAAGCTGAAGTTCCAAGTAAAATCATTGCCAACATTTTTTATCATTTTGAGAACTATCCAACCCTTGAATTTCAAGGGTTTTTTCTTGAGCCGGTTTTTAAAAAAAGACGGTAGGATAGAAGTTAGCAAGTGTCCATACCAGTAAGTTTCGCTCTTTTTTTCATATCCCGATAATATTTTGTCCATTTTCCCATCTTGCCCGAATCATTTGTATAAATATGTCGATAGTTAAAATATTCAAAAAATGATATTTTCTTGAATAACCATGTTATATTGTTAATGGAAAAAAATACTTGTCAAGTAAGGTGAGTGTGTGAATATAGAAGTTTTAATCCTCCATTATATTCAGGAAAAACGTCAAAAGCCTAACCATGCCAATGAATTACTCGATTATATTCAGAATGAATATGTAAACGGGAAGCTGTCAATCTTCCAATATAAAAGTCTCTGTCAAGACTTATATATTCGAGGGGCAAAACAAACGTCTTCGGGATGAAATTACTTTTCACAGTCATTCTATTTCCTATTCTGACTTTTGTTTCTGATTACCGCAATCGACCTATCCTTTAGAGCTATGCCATTCATTTACTCCCTCCCCAGTACGTTCATAACTAAATAAAAGCCTCCTTATCTGTCACCAAAGACAGATCAAGGAGGTACTTTGTTTACTAAATGAATATATCCAAAATTAAAACCAAACCGAATGCCACGAAGGAAAGTAAAGTTTCCATGACTGTCCATGTTTTGAATGTTTCTTTAACGGTCAATCCCATATATTCTTTTACTAACCAGAAACCGGCGTCATTAACATGGGAAAACATTAATGAGCCTGCGCCCGTGGCAATAACGAGTAATTCTAGATTTACACCTGTCATATTGGCAACGACCGGTGAAACGATACCTGCTGCAGTAGTCAAAGCGACGGTTGCAGAACCCGTGGCAATCCGAATCAATCCGGCCACAAGGAATGCAAGAACGATCGGTGATAAAGAAATTTCTTCAGACATGGAAGCGATTGCATTCCCTACGCCACTATCAATCAAAATTTGCTTGAATCCTCCGCCTGCACCGATAATAAGGATTATGGAGGCTAATGGCAATAAGCATTCTTCCGTCAACTTTTTAATTAGCGATTTGTCCATTCCCTGTCTGTAGCCCAAGAGATAGTAAGCTGCAAAACAGGAGATTAATAGGGCAATCACCGGACTTCCGATAAACAAGAAGAATTTTTCAATGGAGCCTGGTAGCTGCAAATAAGGTGCCAAGACAGTTAAAACCATCAACAATACAGGCAAAAGGATGATGAAGAACGAAACTCCAGTCCCTGGTAACCCACTTGACTTTGTTACCACCCGAATCAATTCCGGTTCACCAACAGGAATAACCCGTTTTTGAACCCATTTTGCGAATAGAGGTCCGGCAATTACAGCAGTCGGGAATGCGATGATCAATGAGTACAGAAGTACGTGTCCCATGTTGGCATTATAGATCCCAATAGCTGTCATGGCTCCCGGATGCGGAGGTACCAACCCATGTACAATCGATAAACCAGCAAGTACTGGAATACCGATTAACAAGATGTTCACCTTGGTTGATTTCCGAATGGAAATGACCAAAGGCAGCAATATTACTAAACCAACCTCGAAAAACACCGGAATGCCTATGATGAAACCAGATAAAAGCATGGCCCATGGCAGGTTCTTCACGCCGAATTTATTAATGAAAAAGTCTGCAACCTGCATACCGGCTCCAGAATCGGACATCATCTTTCCTAAGATGGTCCCTAAAGCCAATATTCCAATAAGATGACCAAGGACTGCTCCTACACCCGTTTCATATGCTCCTACAATCTTGTCCATCGGCAGTCCAGAAAAAACCGCTAAAAATAAACTGGCTACAGTCAAACTAATGAATGCGTGCCATTTCCACCATGATACCCCCAAAATAACAATTACGATCGCTATCAGCGTAATTCCTAATAAATATAGATCCATATGTTCTCCCCACCCCATTGAAATCGCTTACAATCACTCCGATACAATAATTGGATTATTGTACCGGCTCATTATATGTCACGATGTAGTTCTGTTTAGCCGTATTGTAATACCCTTCACTGTATTCCATAACATTTCCGTCCCCATCACTTGAAATCCGAATCCTTTTTAGTACAGGACTATTGTTTTCGATTTTTAGTGTTTCGCAAATGTGATCCGGAGCGATATCAACGGCAAATTCATCTCTGAATGTTTCAAGTTTGACGTTTTGATCTTCCAAAAAGCGGTACAAAGAATTGATCTGGACCTCTTTCATATCTTCTTCGTTCATATCGAGTGAAACATAATGTGTAAAGTAAATATAAGGTTCATTGTCCAATAAATATATCCGTTCGATACTTATGCAATGGTCACCAAATAAAGAATGCAGCTTAGAGCCTGAAGAAAGGTCAACATGACTTATGTTTAACACCTTTTTTAAAATGGTGTGCCCTTCCTCCACCAACAGCTCTGTGAAACGCTTTCCTTTGGAAAGTTTGACAATGGAACCATTAGCTATGACCCGGGTGCCTTTACCGCTTTTCTTTTCAACATACCCCTCTTGCACAAGTTCTTTAATGGCATTTCGGACAGTGACCTTACTTACGTTAAATTCTTCTTCCAAAAGAGGCTCGGAGGGAATGTTTGTGTCGATGGCATAAACCCCATGTAAAATACGATCCTTTAATATTTCTTTTATTTGTAAATACATCGGTCCATTTTTTCTGTTCACATTCATTCCTAATCTCCTGCCTTTTATCTCTTAATATCTTCCATTTTACCTTTCATTGCCGAGAGTATCTCCTTTTCGGTTGCCAAAGGAGTATCTCCGACGACAGTACATGCCAGCATTCCTGAAACAGCCGCAAACCGAACTGTCTTTTCAGGGGAATATCCTCGTAATTCACCATGTAAGATTCCACTGGTGTATGCATCGCCTGAACCTATTCTATCATATACGGAAAATGATAGAATATCGGAAAAGTAAAATGTTTCTTTCTTGTATATATACCCCCTCAGCGTATGGCTATTATCATTGTTGATTGAACGATGTGTCCCTGCTATCGACTGAATATTGAATTTCTTTGCCACCTCAGGGATAAGCTCGATTAGCTGTTCTTCCCTTGTGGAGCCTTCAGACTTCATTCCTAAAATATATAGGGCGTCTTTCTCATTCATCATGACGATATCAGCCAAAGAAAGCATCTCTTCATAATGGGGCTTTGCATCAGCATAACCTCCCTCCCATAAAGAGGGGCGGTAATTGCAATCGAAACAGACTGTACCGCCTTTTTCTTTGACTTTTCTGGCCAGGACCTTCATACTTTCCCGTACACTTTCCGACATTGCAAGCGTGATTCCGCAAAAATGGATGATATCGGTATTTTCCGAAACCATATCCATATCATAATCAGATAAGGAGGCTGTATTAAAGCTGCTTTCCAGCCGATTGGAATATGTGACACGGCTCGCCCGCTGTCCAAAACCATTTTCCAAAAAATACATCCCCAAGTATTTGCCACCTCTAGAGATGAAGTTCCTTCCAATTCCTAAGCGCTGCAAAGATGAAATTGCTGAATCGCCAAGGGGGTTATCCGGTAACTTTGTCACAAGATACCCATCATGTCCTAGCTTTGTCATCGCAGAAGCAACATTTACCCCCGTGCCTGAAAAGGAGTATTGCAGAGTGTTGGCCTGTGATAGCAATTCATGGCCTGGTACCTGCAAACGCATCATCACTTCCCCGAATGCCACAATCCTTTTAGGCATATTTTTCAACCAATTTTTTCGTTATGGCCAATAATTTCCGTACATCCTCCCCATTCGTTTTTCCATTCTCTTCATCGATGATGGAAGAATATACATGGGGAATGACTTTAGGCACGTTTGCTTCTAATGCGATTTCTAGAATGGTCTCGAAATTATTTAAATCGATTCCGCCAGTTGGTTCCAAAGCAAATCCCTCTTCACCACAAGCTTTTGCCACTGCACGATATTCATCTTCATGCTTCAGGCCTTTCATCGGGAAGTATTTCAATGCATTTCCTCCCATATCGCGAACCAGCGCGATGGCAGCTTTGATTGGCACAATGGCAGTTTCGCTTGAACCTGCACTTACTGGACCAGTGGAAATGTTCACAAAACCTACTTTCCCAGTTGGGGAAACAAGTGAATTTATCCAGCTGTCCTTCTCACCTAAATTGGCCCTCGTAGCACCAACAGCGGGAAAAACCTGATTAATGTGACTGCCTGGATAGTATTTTGCTATTTCTGCGACAACCGCTGCCTGTCTATTATCGCCCGCACCCAAACCTATTGAAACGGCCTCATCAATGGCTTCCCCGTATTCTTTCATTGCTGTAACACCAGCTTCCACAGTTGGGTAATCCTTTGAGAGTACACCAACCAATACATGGCCTTCCGCTGCTTCAAAGACTTCCACTGCATTTTCCACACTATTTGCAAGTACATTTAAGGCTACACGATCATTCAATAACCGTTTATTTATCTTTGTCATCCTTGTTTTCCTCCTAATATGGTTCTTAATTGTGCTTCAATGACATGTATATCATCACCTTGCAATGGACGCGGATCTATATCGAAAAAGCCTTGGCGTATCCCATAATCACGTGTGTAAATGGCGATTTCCCCATTTCTGAGCCGGTCGTTCACTTCCTTCGCCGTTGTTTCCGTTATTAAAGGATCAATGGAAATACGTGCTCTATATATGGCACGCCCGGCTTCATCCTGAACTACCGTTACTTTTACGCCCTCAATGGATTCAAGTGATGTGAGAACTTGTAAACTAGCTTTTTCTTTTTCGCTATTATCCGTCTTGACGAAATATTCATCCAATGCCTGAAGCAGCCCAAAGGTAGTTTCCTTTCCAACCTTCATGCTCCTTCCGATACAGTGCAATTGAACCTTTACCCATTCGATATATTTTTTTCTGCCAGCAACGATACCGGATGTAGGTCCTTCAATGGCTTTTGATCCACTATAAATCGCCAAGTCGGAGAATTGTATATATTTTTCCAAATCCTCTTCCGCTGCTGCATCGACAATCAGAGGGATGTCATTCGTTTTGGCCACTTCCCATGCTTCTTCGACCGATATCATATTTTTCTGAACAGCATGATGCGATTTCACGTATAAAATGGCCGAAGTATTATCATTTATGGCATCCGCAATATGTTCTGCCTTCCCTTCGTTTGCATACCCAACTTCGACCAATTTTCCGCCACCAAGGGAAATCATGGTTTCTACCGGTGCACCATACTGAACGTTATGGCCTTTCAGCATGATGATTTCATTCTTTTGAATGAGATCTTGATGAAGCCTTTCGCTTTTCCTTCTATTTCCTTCAGTAACGATTGCCGCTACTGAAAGTGCGATTCCACTTGATGCTGAGTTGACGACGACTGCTGCTTCAGAATGTAACAAATTCGCTATATGCTGGCCTGACTTATCGACTAAATCAGAAATTTCAACATAATTTTGCCCACCTTTTTTCATCGCGTCCATCACTGTGTCAGTTGGGGCAGAGACACCCAATATGCTCATTCTTCCGCTGGCATTTATGACTCTTTTCAAACCGTATTTAGCATTCAATGAATTCTCCATTTATAACCACTCCTTTTACGACAACTCTTTTTTCTGCCATCCTTTTTTCTCCTTCGGAATCCATTAAAAGGGTCGGCTTATTCTTGATAGAGAATAAGGTCAAGTTCGCAATATCCCCAGTTGCAATCCTGCCAAGCTCGGGTTTATGCAACCAAGCCGCTGCATTGACCGTAACGGCATCTATTACTTCCTTTAATGGATAACCCAGATACAAAAATTTTGTAAGCACATTAGCCATATTAAAAACTGGTCCATTCTCTCTGTTTTTCCGGTATATATCGGTGCTGATCGTATTGAAGCGTATTCCCCGCTTTTTCGCCATTTCTGCAGTTTTAAAAGAAAAGCTTGCCGTTCCATGACCTACATCCAAATGGACACCACGTTCAATCGCCTTACTGAGCTCAGGCAGCGGTTCTTCTTTTTCATCAAATAAATTATTCGCTTTACCATTTAGGAAATGTGTAATAATGTCCTTTTCCTCAAGTAATTCAAGGACTTCCTTAATATCGGGCGGCCCTGAACCGATATGAACCATTAATGGTAAACCAGTTTCAGCCGAGAACTTCCTAGCGATTTTTAATGGCTCGACACCATTTGGACCAACCACGCTTTTACTTATTCTCGCTTTAAGTCCAATTACAAAATCCCCGTACTTGGAAATTGCCTTCCTTAATTCTCCTTCGTCCAGCCATGAAATATCCGATAACTCATCAATCCTTTTCAAGCCGATCCGCGAAATATTCAGAAAGGCAAAAACATTCGTTTTGGAATTTTCACAGCTGTTAACGAGATCAGATATCCTATCTGCCCCCGTGCTTCCCGCATCAATGACCGTTGTTACACCAGTTTTATATCCAATCTCATCAACCTTATCACCATAAGGATCGAATTCCGGGAAAGCATGTACATGCATATCAATCCATCCGCTGGAAATAAAAACTTTTTGATCATAATCTATTATCTTATCCCCTGTTGCAGTTCCGGGAAGTGCGATTTCTTTAATCATCCCATTTTCCAGTATGATATCCGCTGCATTTCCCTCTAACATCTTTACATTCTTCAGAACTAACGTATCTGTCATTTCCCTCATCCTTTTCGGTACATCCTATCAATCGCAAATACTTTGTATACGGTTACACTGAATTGTGTGAGAATTCATTTCATTTTTCTTTACAAAAATAGATTATCATATTTTGTTGAACTAATCAATATAACGTTATAATGTTTAAATAAATTTACAGAATTTTTAATGGATTTTCACTTATTTTTTCTCTGTGCTCTCTAGTTTCTTCCTTATATCGTGATCTAATTTAGTTTTTTTAAAATTTACCGTGCTATTCTTTACCAATTTTTACACAATAATGATTAATGTAAGTCTCTACTCTAATTACCCAGAAAAAATGCTTTTCCTTTTTCCGATAAAACACGCTTATCATCTGTCTCTATGCTAATGGTAAAAAACCAAGTTTATTTAAAATAACGGATAAATATTGCACTAAGTCAAACCTTTCATTGGGATGCATTCGTTCATTACTCTATGGTTCCCAGTAATGCAGAGGAAATGGCGCTTTCCATAATAATAAAGGCCAAGAATGCTTTTTAAATGCATTCTTGGCCTTGTTGGTTGCCGTACTCTATTTGATTTTAACAATTTATTACAACCCCGTTCATATGATGAAAGCCTTTAATTGACCTTTTTCGTTCCTTTCCAATGGATTTCCCTCAAACGGTATTTTTGGAGCTTACCTGTTGCCGTTTTCGGTAAAGACTCTACGAATTCAACCGTTGTTGGTGCTTTAAAGTGAGCCATTTTAGAGCGGCAAAAGGTAATGACCTCATTTTCTGTCACTTCCGCATTGGGGTGCAGCACAATGATTGCCTTAGGCGTTTCTCCCCACTTATCGTCTGGGATGGCAATAACAGCCGCCTCCAAAACATCTGGATGTTTATACAATACTCCTTCCACCTCTGTTGAAGATATATTTTCTCCCCCTGAAATGATTAAATCCTTAGCCCTGTCCTGTATTTCAATGTATCCATCAGGATAGGTCACTGCCAGATCTCCTGTATGAAACCAGCCATCCCTAATTGCTTCGGCCGTCTTTTCCGGATCCTTATAATATCCTGCCATTACAACATTGCCGCGCGTAATGATTTCCCCCAGTTCCTTTCCATCCCAAGCGACTTCTTTCCCATCTTGATTGATTACCATCGTTTCCCCATTGAAAACCAATTCAATCCCTTGTCTTGCCTTTATTATTGCTTGTTCGTCTGCCGATTTAGCTTCAAACTCAGCCTTCCACTCGTTATATAGGATGAAAGGGGAAGTTTCTGTTAATCCATATACGTGAATCATTTTCAGACCAAGGATTTCTTGCGCCTTTTGTATAAGCGCTGCTGCTGGAGGTGCACCTGCTGTCGCCATCCTTGTGCGCACTTTGATATTTGTTTCTTTTGCTTTAGGATCATTCACTAGCATATTGACGACAGTGGGTGCCCCACATAATAATGTAATATTATGACGGGCGAATAATTTGAGGATAAGTGGGGGATCGACTTTCCTTAAACATACATGAGTCCCGCCAGTAGCTGTTACCGACCATACACCTCCCCAGCCATTAGCGTGAAACATCGGCAGGGTATGCAAGTATACATCATCATGATTCACTCCAAGATGATAAATGAAATTAGCGGCGTTCATGTAATTTCCACGATGGGTTAACATTACCCCTTTTGGTTTTGACGTCGTTCCACTCGTATAATTTATGGTTAAAAGTTGATTTTCATCGATTGTAACCTCTGGCAGTGCCTCATCAATTGCATGCAAAATGAAATTTTCATAGTCTATTCCAGGTAAAGTGGTTTCATGTCCTTCAACTGGCACGATAATGATTTTTTCCAATGAAAGTCTAGTCATGATCTTTTCGATCGGAGCGGTGAATTCTTCATCGACTATTAACATTTTTGAATCGCTATGCTTGATGATATATTCCAAATCCTCTGCAGCAAGTCTATAATTCAAAGGAACCATTACCGCTCCCATTTGACAAATGCCATAAAAACATTCCAACATATAATGCGTATTTGGCAACATTACTGCAATATGGTCGCCTTTTTCAATTCCTGAAGAATACAGCGCTTTGGAAAGTTGATCTGTCCGCTGCCCGAATTCCTTGTATGTAAACTCTTTCTCTTCATCGATGACTGCCACTTTATGAGGATAATATTTTATGGCCCTGCGTTTCCAATCCATTGGAGTTAATGGGGAAAACATAATACCTACCATCTCCTTCTTTTGAGAATCTCTGCTTACAGCACACTTCCTCTGCCTGGTTCATCATGATGAGTCATTGAGAAAAAAATTTCTTAACCTTTTTGATACATATTCATTTTCAAAAATTCATATCTTCTTTAATGGATTTCTTCCATCCTTTAAAGAATCATTGAATACTAACCGTTATACTCAGGGGATTGCCCAATCCGGATATTATTTTTTAACTATTCTGATAATTCACCTCCTAAAAACAGTGGAATTCACTGCTTTAGTAAATAGTCTCTCTTCTTTCTATTATAATGGAAACTATACACGTCAGGAAGACTATATTTCATTCTCTATGCATGACGCTGCATGTTCGGTCAGTTTCCCAACGATTTGTTTGAGCCGTTGCGTTTCCTCTTCATTTAGGACGCTGTAAAAGTCACGAAAGATTTTGGCAAAACACTTATTTATGGAATGATAGGTTTTCCTTCCACTTTCGGTGGATTGGATAAAAACGAACCGCCGATCATCCTCACTGTGCACCCTCTCGATCAACTTCTTCCGTTCAAGCCGGTCAATTAGTGAAGTTCCTGCAGCAGGTTTGATTTTCAAATGATTCGAAACATCTTTAACTGCTATGGATTCAGTCAAGACAATTAATTGCAATGCGCGATACTGTACTGAAGTTAAATCATATTTAACCAATAACGGTTCCACCAATTCCTGTGAGAGGCTGCTTAGTTCCTTGATTTCTAGATGTAAATTATACAATTCACTTGAATGCATGTTTGACAATCCTTTCTTATTGACACTATCTATCTAAAACTATAACATAATTAACGTATCAAAAAATTAACCATGCGAATTAAATTGGTTATTGATTTTTAAAGAGAGAGAGAGGCTGTCCATGTCAGCAGAACAACGCAAAAAGATCATTATCCTCATGATCAATATGTTTATAGCAATAGGAAGTTTCGGTATCATCATTCCCATTTTACCAGCATATCTGGCCTCTATTAATCAAGGAGGAACCGCCGCTGGCCTAATGATTGCCATTTTCGCTGGTGCACAACTTATATTTTCACCAATTGCCGGAAAATGGACTGACCAATTCGGGCGCAGAAAAATGATTATTTATGGGTTGGTCGGTTTGACACTATCCATGTTTATTTTTTATGCAGTCAATTCCATTTGGTTATTATATGCTTCACGCATCATTGGCGGGATCGGGGCAGCATTGCTTATACCTGCAATTTTTGCTTATGTAGCCGATATCACCACATTTGAACAACGCGCTAAAGGCAATAGTTTAGTATCTGCCGCCATGTCACTGGGAATTGTAGTCGGTCCAGGAATTGGAGGTTTTTTAGCTGACTTTGGCTTGAAGTTTCCCTTTTTGATTTCTGCGCTGGTGTCCCTATCAGCTGTTGTATTTTCCATTTTTGTTTTAAAAGAAAGCGAAGCGGCACAGGTTACACAAGCCATGGATGCAAAAAACGAATCGATGGTTCGGAAGATTGCCTTATCCGTGAAAATGCCCTATTTCATCCCACTCATCATTACTCTTGTAATGAGCTTTGGGTTAATGGCATATGAATCTGTCATAGGCCTTTATCTTGATAATCAATTCAATTCAAGCCCTAAGGACATCGCCGTCATGGTTACAGCCACCGGTATCGTCAGTGTAATTGTACAATTGTTTGTCGTCGACCGGATTGTACACCGTTTCGGGGAAGTGAATGTGCTGAATATCTTTATCAGTGTTGCAGCCATCGGTTTCCTCTTATCACTTTTTGCTTCAAGTTACCTGATTTTCTTTTTAATTTCACTGGTCATCTTCCTTTCCACTTCCATCTTACGTCCAGTTCTTAACACACTTATTTCCAAGATGGCAGGAAATGAGCAGGGCTTTGCAATGGGTATGAATAATGCATATATGAGCATCGGAAACGTACTCGGACCTACACTTGCCGGAATGATGTATGATGTCCACATTACCTATCCGTTCATGTTGGGCCTTATCCTCTTATTCATTACTTTGATGATTACCATGGCTTGGCAAAAGCGATCTCTTCATGCAAAAGCATTATCCTAGGACTTAAAAGGTATTTCAAGTTTTATACCTAAACGAAACCCCCGAGTAGCAGCCGCCATTCGTGGGTTTTGTTTTTGTTTTTGTTTTGATTTTCATTTCAATTTAAATCCTCCAAAAAGTATATCCACCAGTTAAATACTTCTATCCCTTGAATATCCGCTCCGACTTCATGTGGAAAGTGTACTAAATCTTACGTAACATTCGAATTCACAAGTAAATGCGGCAAACTCACGAGTATTTGCTCCCATTTCACGAGTATATGGCACGAATTCACGAGTAAACACTCAATCTCTCGAATATCCACTCCAATGTTATGAGGAAACAGCTCCAATTCATACGTAGCATTCGAATTCACGAGTTATGATTTAACTTATAATTCGGAAAATCATGCATATGACCAAAATAAAAAGCGACCTTATTTCTGCAAATAAGGCCGCTTAACATTCCGTTTTCTCAATTCATATTGTTATAAGGGAAAATTGAATTTCATTTAATATAAATGGCTTTCTTTCCTTTACTGCTTTCAAAAGCCGCATCAATGATTTTAATGACCGATAACCCCTCGTGGGCAGTGACTGGAGCTTTTTTTCCGCTCAATATACTATCGGCAATTGCCTGGTAATAGGTTAAATAAGAACCGTGAAGTGTTTCAATGGTTTCATGTATCTCATTTTCTCCTTCGACCGTAACCAGCTTTCCATAGTGTTCGGGATCATCTGCACCCCAAGTGTCATCCATCGGTTTTTTCCCCTCACTTAGGGCGGCCTCTTGGCAATCAAGCCCGTACTTGATAAATGATCCTTTACTTCCATGCACCTGATAGCGCGGTCCATTATACGGAACGATTGAGCCTGAATGCAAGATAACCCTCAGCTTTTCATAGCCTAATATCACATGGAAATAATCATCCGTTTCGGCATTTTCTTTTTGGGAAAATACATCTGCCCAAACGAATTGCGGCAATCCAAACAAATACAGTGCTTGATCGATGAGGTGTGATCCTAAATCAAAAAGCATACCTGATCCCGGGCCTGGTTTTTCCCTCCATCTATCCCTGACCACAGGCCTGTATCGATCATAATGGACTTGGTATGTATTGATTTCCCCAAGCACTCCATCATCCATCAGTTTTTTCACTGTCAAAAAGTCATTATCCCATCTCCTGTTATGATAGACACTTAATAGCAGATCCTTTTCCTCGGCAATCTTAATGAGCTCCTCTGCCTCCGAAGCTTCCACTACCATCGGCTTCTCGAGGATGACATGCTTCCCGGCTAACAAGCTTTGTTTGGCCATTTCATAATGCAAACCACTCGGTGTGGTAATAACAGCCAAATCAATGGACGCGTCTTCAAGAATCTCCTCTAAGCTGCTTACCACTTCCACATCTTTCAAATCTTTTTGGACTTTTTCCTTCTTGGAGCTGACAACTTTCGTTATTTGAAACTGCCCTAAAACACTTAGTAATGGAGCGTGAAATGTAGCTCCTGACAATCCATAACCAACTATGCCCACTTTAATTTTTCTCATTTTCGTTCCCACTCGCTTTCTTGTTCCTCTTAAACATACATTTTATTATATTTCATTATCCGGGTATGTATCTCTCAAGAACTTGACAGATTGATTGATCAATTCTTTCAATACATTAATATCGATATCTGCCACTTTATTGATGTACACACACCCTTTTCCGGAAGTGTGTTTTCCAAAAGCCTGTAACAACTCTTCTCTTTTTTTATCCCCTGGAGAGAAATATAAACTGATTTTTGCTTTTCGGGGGGAAAAGCCTACCAAGGGTGCATCCCCTTCGTGACCTGATTCATATTTATAATGATAGGTACCGAACCCAATGATGCTCGGCCCCCACATCTTTGCCTCATAACCTGTCGTTTTGGTGAAAACATCCAACAATTCATAAGCATCTGCACGCTTTTTTGGATTATCGACGTTCTCAATGAACTCAATGACACTACTATCCGTTTCTTTGGTTTTTTGTTTATACAAGACCAGAACCTCCCCACACTAAACGTTTCGAAAAAAAATATACCTTGCTCAAAACTTCGTACACTATATGATCGTGTCTTTAGATTGACGTGTATGTATACTGCCTTTATTACCAAGGATTCCCTAATTATTTTTAATGATTGGCGGACGAGCTTCATTACTAATTCTCCAAGCTTCATGGCAAATCCTTCATTCTATTATAGAACATTGATTCGTTTTATTCTAATTTAAGCCAGAGTTAATAAAAGTACTTTATCATAAAAATCTCTACGATCAGAAAATATAATCCTGATCGTAGATTTTTAGTGTTTCAGCTATCGCCGCCGGATCTTTTCAATTTCATCAGCTATGAATTGTACTTGTGTCCCTACGATGACTTGAATGCTTTGGGGACCCACGATATGGATTCCGGCAACCCCAGTAGATTTGATTTTATTCTGATCTACAGCACCCATATTCTCCACCTCAACCCTTAATCGGGTAACGCAGTTATCTACTGATGTTACGTTAGCGTCTCCGCCTAAACCCTCATAAATAGCTGAAGCCATTACAAAGAATTTACTCTCATCATTCCAGCCATGACTGCTGTCTGCTTCCGCAATCACTCCTCCGTCATCAAGCTCATCTTCTGTATCATCTTCTCTGCCGGGAGTCATTAAATTGAACCTTTTTATCAAGAATCGGAATAAGAAATAGTAAATGACAGCAAAAGCCAGTCCTTGAAGAAGTAGCATATATGGTTCATTTGCCATTGGCAATCTTGAACTTAAAACAAAGTCAATGAATCCTGCACTAAAACCGAATCCGGCTGTCCATTGGAAAGTCGCAGCAATGGCCAACGATATTCCCGTTAATAAAGCATGCACAACAAACAGGGCTGGTGCAACAAACATGAAAGCAAATTCCAACGGTTCAGTAACGCCTGTGAAAAATGAAGCGAAACCGGCTGCGAGCATTAATGAGGCCACTTGTTTTTTCTTCCGTGATTTTGCCGAATGGTACATGGCAAGAGCAGCAGCCGGTAAACCGAACATCATGACGGGAAAGAATCCTGCTTGATACATGCCTGTGGTCCCTTTTATTCCAGTTCCAGCCCAGAATTTACCGATATCGTTTAGTCCTATTACATCGAACCAGAATACGGAGTTTAACGCATGATGAAGACCTGTTGGTATCAAAAGCCGATTGAAAAATCCATAGAGTCCTGCTCCAGCTGCCCCTAATTCACTTATTCCTTCCCCAAATATAACTAACCAGGAGTAGATGAGTGGCCATACGAAGAATAATATAAGAGAAACGAGTAACATGGCCACCGCAGTAACGATCGGGACAAGGCGTTTACCGCTAAAGAAAGCGAGTGCATCCGGCAGCTCGACCTTACTGAACCGATTATACATAGCTGCCGCTATAAGGCCCGAGAGGATTCCGACAAATGCATTTTCTATTTTCACAAATGCTGGATTTACATCTTTTGCATCAATTCCTTGCAGCATCGCTACCGAGTCCGTGGAAAGCAATGTCGTTACGACTAAATAAGCTACAAGCCCGCTCAAAGCGGCGGCTCCATCTTTTCCTTTCGACATCCCCAATGCAACTCCAACAGCAAACAAGATAGCCATATTATCAATGATCGAAGAACCCGCTTTTATTAAGAAAGCTGCTAACGGACTTCCCGCTCCCCATCCCGCTGGATCTATCCAATAACCGATCCCCATTAAAATGGCGGCTGCCGGCAATACGGCTACTGGCAGCATCAAGGAACGTCCAATTTTTTGAAGATATTTTTTCATCCCGCTTTCCTCCTGACATACTGATTTAGGGCAAACCCCATATTCTATTAGACATCGGTTCCTTCCATTTTAGAACTGCATTTCATTTATAAATTTAGCTTTATCCAGAAATAAAGTCTTAGAGATTTTCTCCTCCTTCAGGAGTTCATAAAAAAAGAAAAGTCCAATCGGACTTTTCTTTTTTCACTTATTTATAGAGCAAGTAATTTTTACGCACCTTTTTAAAAGCATCCTGCTTTTCTTGATATTCTTTCATGATTTCATTTACTGATGAACCTTCTTCGATTCTTGACATTACCCAGCCATTGCCAATCAATAAATTGAAATTTTTGGCTGCAAGGAATTCGAAGTCACCAGGATATAGATCCTGAATGGTCTTGATGATGTGAAGTCCGGTAGGGACAGCCTTGAATTCCTCTCTATCCGTTATATAGATTTCCACTCCGTGGCTGAGTTTGCCTGCATGTTTTGAAAATGTAGGTGTAAAAGAGGCTGCCCTGAATTTTACGCCAGGTAACCTTAATGCATTTAATTTCCCAGCAAGCTCATCACTATTTATATAAGGAGCACCAATCAACTCGAATGGTTTAGTCGTTCCTCTGCCTTCAGAGACATTCGTTCCCTCGATCAAGCCTGTAGCCGGATATACGAACGTAGTGGAAACTGTTGGCATATTCGGTGACGGCAAGACAAAAGGAAGACCAGTATCGTCATAATCCATATCTCGCTTCCAGCCTTTCATCTTGATGACCTTTAAATCTGCACCAATTTTAAATCCCTTATTGAACAAAGTCGCGAGTTCCCCAACAGTCATTCCATGTTTAAGCGGTATTGGGTACAAACCAACAAACGAAGAAAATTCCGGTTCAAGTACAGGCCCATCTACCGACTCCCCGCCTTGAGGGTTGGGCCGGTCCAGCACAATAAAGGGAATATCATTTTCTTTGGCTGCTTCCATTGCATAAGCCATCGTGTAAATATATGTGTAATAGCGTGTTCCGACATCCTGTATATCAAAAACAAGGACCTCAACATCCTTTAACATTTCAGGCGTCGGTTTTTTCGTTTTGCCATATAAGCTATAAACGGGCAACCCTGTTTTTTCATCAATATAATATTCAACGCTTGCACCAGCTTGCGCATCTCCACGCACTCCATGTTCAGGACCAAATAACGCTGTCAAATTAATATCCGGATCATCATTGAGCAGATCGACGATGCTGGTTAATTTAGAATCGATGCCAGTTGGATTCGTAATCAAGCCGACTTTCTTTCCTTTTAACATGTTCTTTTCTTCTTTTAAAAGAACTTCAATACCGGGACTGACCTTTTGTTTTTTCTTCTCTTTAACAGCGGTTACACTTTTTGAGGAAACCATGCCGAAAGTCAACAGACAAATGGTAAATAGGATTATCATTCTTTTCAAATTGCATCCCTCCTTATTTTTTTATGGGTCTTCCAGATTTAATATCTAATCCATATCCAAATTTATAAAGGCTTTCATTGGGCTTGGTTACTGATGGTATATCGACCGGCAACGTGCCCTTAGGTTTTGATTCCCCAAAAATGGTCGAGATGCCTGCCGGGATATTCGGCTGTCTATAACGCCCATTCGAATACCCTTTGAATCCGTAAACAGCAAGAACCGCTTTCGCTTCCTCAAAATTTGCAACATCATAAGGGTTTCTTAAACTCATTAAAACAAATTCTTTATCTTTCTTCTTAGCATGATTCATGACCGCCCTAGGGAAGGCTGTTGCCCACGCCGACGAATCTTGAATGCTATCATCTATCACTCCATCATTGACAGCCGGATCGTTTTTGACAATATAGGAACCAGTTATGACAAAGTCCGATTCAGCAATGAGCCTGGCCACTTGATCTGAAAATGACTTTCCTGAAAAACTCATGCCCGTTATTTGGACTTTCTTGATTTTCTTTTTATCAGCCAGTTCGCTGATGCTCCTGGACATGGATTCAACTTGGTCATCAAAAGGAGCAAGTATTAAAACTTTATCATTTTTCTTAGGTTTGAAAGGCAATGTTTTGTCTTCATTTTTCAAAAGAGTGATGGCATCTTCCGCGATTTTGCTTTCTTTTTCCAAGTGATCTTCATTCCCGACCACTTTGATCGCGGTTTCGATTTTTTTATCGATCGGAGTATCATCAGGGTTTAATATCCCTCTCTTCCCTTTCAGTTCAAGTATCCTCGTTACAGATTGATTGACTTGACCAAGTGGAATTTCCCCGCTTTCCACTGCTGCCTTCACTGCATTGAATACAGATGTTATATTCTTTTCCATTTGAAGCGAATTAACCTGTGCAGGCATCAGTGCAATATCAACCCCGGATTTCAGGGCAAGGACCACAGCTTCTTCCTGTCCGAAGTTGTCCGCAATGGCTTTCATATTCAAAGCATCTGTAACTACAACACCGTCAAAGCCCATTTCTTCACGTAAAAGACCCGTGATGACCTTTTGTGACAATGTTGCAGGAACCATAATTTCCTGACCGTCTTTTTTACTGATATACTTAGTGTCATCGAATGCTGGAAATTGAACATGTGCAGTCATCATCATATCGACTCCAGCATCGATGGCCCTTTGGAAAGGAACCAACTCGATGGAACGCAAACGTTCTTTATCATGAGAAACAAGGGGGAGACCATAATGACTATCGACTGCTGTATCTCCGTGTCCGGGGAAATGCTTGGTCGTCGCTATCATGTTCTGATTTTGCAACCCTTTTATCGTTTGTATGCCAAGCTTTGATACAAGTTCCGGATCAGAACTGAAGGAACGAACACCAATAACAGGATTCCCGGGATTATTATTGACATCGACAGACGGTCCGAAATTGACATTTATGCCAAGTGACGACAGTTCCTTGCCAATGATTACTCCAGTTTGATAAGCGTAACT
This sequence comes from Peribacillus sp. NPDC094092, assembly GCF_050279365.1. Classification (NCBI taxonomy): domain Bacteria; kingdom Bacillati; phylum Bacillota; class Bacilli; order Caryophanales; family Bacillaceae; genus Peribacillus; species Peribacillus sp. NPDC094092. The sequence goes on from NZ_JBNNUC010000001.1 coordinate 269,515, forward strand.
TTCATTTCTTGCTGCACCAAGTGCCATATTACCAGGAAGGTTCGTTCCGGTTTGAAGGCGAGTTACGATCCCTCCTTCCTGATCGATCGTTATGAATAGCGGCAGATCCGGGCTTGCCATCTGCAAACCCTCTGTTAGCCTAACCGTTTGTTCGGTATCGACTACATTCTCAGCAAACAGAATCACACCTCCCAGATGATATTTTTTGATGATGCTTGCAACTTCCGAGTTCATTTCAATAAAACCGGTCGCCTTCGTTTCTCCTTGTTTTTGCCAATTTCGAAAATCCGGCATGAGCATTTGACCGACTTTTTCATCGATTGTCATGTTTTCTACGATTTCCTGAATATTCGATACAGATTTTCCATCCTCTGATCCCTTTGCTGTTGCATTCCCTCCCAGAATGGTTAAAACAAAGAATAATGCGATCCCAGCAGGGGCACATAACCTTTTTATCATTTAGGCTCTCTCCTTTGTATACTTTTTAGTTCCGTTAGAAACCACTCCATATCCACTTTCATGAAGGGGTAAAATGACTGGAAATGAACGATATAGATCCTATAAAGAAATCAAGGCAGCATTGGAAACCCAGCAGCCGCCTCATTTTACAAGCCTTCATGAAATATACCCATTTACCCCTTGTATAATTTGATTCAATTGGTCACTCAATTATAAGGTTTATCGTTTGACCAGGCCTTAGAAGGGACAGCAAGGGAATATCTTCTTCTATAACTTGACCTATCACATTAACTCGATGATTTTCCCCTAGTTCTCTCTTGCAAATTTGGACCTCTCCCCGATATCTTCCGTATGCATCATTGTCCATCGTTATGGACCCAGGGCTGCGAGCAACTGTATTATTCGGCTCAACATTTGCTGTGACCCGGGTATTCTGGAGCCGAAAAACATCTTGAGAAACATCTGGCCTCAATTTATACTGACCACTTTGTAAGATCCGGGATTCCATTCTAACAGTTAGAATATTTAGATTTTTATAAGCGATTAGATTCTCAAGCAGATTATTCTCCGTTCCTTGATCTCCAACGTAAACTCCTTCCACATGCTGAACCATCTCAATACCGGCAGCGTAAGGATTCATCAACCTGTGTTTTTCAAGTGTTGGAAGGCCCTCATGAAGGGGACCGCGTTTACTTCCTGCACCCGGGATGAAAGCAAAGATCGGTATGCCGTATTTCTTGAACATTCGATTTTGTTCATGAAAGAACTCTTCCTCAAGGCCCGTTTCAGGCCTCGGATAAAAGTTGTGCCAAGCTATCAGACTTTCCGTTCCCACACCGTCCCGAAGCACGGATAAAAGGTCTTCTTCATTCAATGTACTTGCATTTAGTGAGAGCGAAAACACCTTAGATAAAGATATGACCATTTCTTTATCAAACCCATCATCAAGGCGAATCCCTTTAATGCCTAATGACCTTAAATCCGTAAATTCGCTAATCCCCAAATGATCAAGCGTGTTTAATGAGACATCTGCATGGATTTCCATTCCATAGGCATCTGAAAGCTTGAAAAGCTTGATCATCCTTTTCACGAGATCACCCTTTTCTTCAGGAATATGAAGTGAAGTGAATGCTTTTTTCACTCCCAGGCTAGCAGCATGGATGATTCGTGTTTCTGCAAGCGGGTCTTGGAGATAAAAAGAGATTCCGATCACTTGAATTCAACTGCCATTTCATCTTTGAATCCAAACAAATACGTAAAAATAAATCCTGCTATATAGGAAATGAACAACCCAGCGAGGAACAGTCCGATTTGGTTTGGATGAACTAAAAAGGTAAGCGGCAGTCCGGACACACCGATGGATGACGTTGCGATTCCGAATTGAGCTTGGAAGGCTCCACCAACTCCTGCACCTAAACATGCAGTTAAGAAAGGCCTGCCCAATGGCAGGGTCACTCCAAATATAAGGGGTTCACCGATACCTAGCATCCCGGAAGGAAGGCCCCCTCCGATAGCTCGCTTCAAACTTGCTTTCTTCGTTTTCATATAGATGGCAAATGCCGCTCCAACTTGGCCCGCACCACCCATCGCCAAAATGGGGAGCAGTGGATCATCACCAATTGAATTGATCAATTCTAGATGGACGGGCGTTAAACCTTGATGCAAACCAGTAATGACGAGAGGGAGGAAGGCCGCACCAAGCACGAATCCAGCTACGACACCACCGAAATCCAAAACATTCAATAACCCAGTTGTAATGGCATCCGATAAAAACCCTCCTACCGGCATAAATACAATGTAAGTGACAATCCCTGTAAGGAGTAAAGCGATGGTTGGAGTCAAAATGATATCCAATGATTGTGGAATGAATTTCCTGACCTGTTTTTCCACCAAGGCTATGAAAATAGCTGCAAAGAGGACTCCTATCAACCCACCGCGGCCAGGGAGCAAATTTTCACCGAACAATGAAATGTCGCCGACGGCCGGGTTTATGACCAAGATACCTGCAAGTGCACCAAGTGCAGGTGATCCACCGTATTCTTTTGCTGCATTGGTCCCGACCAGAATCCCCAAGTAGGCAAACAGCCCCGATCCGATAACGGTTAATATGATGGCTAATTGCGATTCTGCTGCAAGCCAGCCCGCTTGAACGATTGCTTTTGTAATACCGGTAATCAAACCTGATGCCACTAAGGCGGGAATTAAAGGGATGAAAATGCTTGCAATCCTGCGTAAAAATAGTTTAAACGGTTTTGCGTTTTTCCTATCAATCTCTGATTTATTCTTCGATGCTACTTCTTTTAAGTTCAAGTCGCCAGTAGATTCCTCCAGAAGCTTTTGAAATTCTGTATGAACCTTGTTCACCACGCCGGGACCGAGGACGATTTGTATCGTTTCCTCTTCAATGACGCCGAAGACGCCTTCCATATTTTTTATATCATCCATATTTACTTTCGAACGATCGATAGGCAGTACCCTGAGTCTGGTCATACAATGTGCAACATCGGCAACATTAGATGCCCCACCTAATTTCCCCAATAACGCTTCTGCTAAACTGGCGTACTTATCCCCCTTACCCATTCAAAAGCCCCCTTTGTCAAATCTCGTATGAATCATTTATATCGATCTGTCATCGATTTAATGGCAGACCTGGTATTATCGATATATTTGACAGTCTCTTCATATTGTTCTGAAGCCATCCCCAAAAACAAAATGTCAATCATATATAATTGCGCCAATCGTGAGGAAGTTGCTGCACTTCGAAATGGTGCTTCATTCGAATAGGATGTATACAGTGTGGCGTCGCACAAAGAAGATACCGTTGTTTGGCCATAATGAGTCAGCCCGATTGTCTTGACCCCACGTTCTTTTGCCAGCTTCAATATATTGATAACTTCAGGTGTTTCCCCTGAGAATGAAATGGCAAAAACGATGTCATTTTCATCAGCATTTGCAATCAAGGTTGCAACTAAATGCATATCTGTAAAAGCGGTTGCCCCTTTATTGACGCGAAGTAATTTTTGCTGAGCGTCAGCTGCAACTATATTCGAAGCACCCACTCCGCAAAAGTGGACGGTTTTAGCATTCAGCATCAGCTTTATCGCATGTTTGAGATTATCGTGATCGATTATTTCAGATGTGTCCCTAATCGTCTGAATCGAATTACTCGTTGTTTTCTCCACGATCCGATACAGTGATTCGGAAGGCTCGATATCCCGATACCCCTGTTCAGCGGTCTTCATCAAATCTCCCGCAATCCTTATTTTCAAATCTTGAAACCCTTTTATTCCAAGCGATTTACACAACCTAATAACTGCGGCCCCGCTAGTTTGGGCAGACGTACTTAATTCCTGTACAGTGCTGTTCACAACTTCATGAGGATTCTGTAGAATATATTCCGCTAGTTTTTGTTCTGATTGCGGCAGCTTGCTCAACATCGTCTGTATGATGGATAATCCTCCCGTAGCCATTGCTTCCCTCCTTACCCTTCATAGATCGAGATGGCTTTTCTGACATCCCCATCCGCATTCTCCAGTAACTCCATTGCTTTTTCATAATCTGTTGCCGTTTTTATCATGACAATCGCTGGTTTAACTTGATTATTTGCCTTTTCAAGCGTATTCAAAGCTTGATCATAGTCAGCATCCGTAACTGATTCTATGATGCTTATTGCACGGTCCTTCAGTTTTTGATTACTGACATTAACATCAATCATCAGATTTTCATAGACTTTTCCCAACCGGATCATGGTTGCAGTTGAGATCATATTGAGTACCATTTTATGTGCGGTTGCCGCTTTCATTCTCGTGGATCCTGTTAACACTTCCGGTCCGACCACCACTTCGATCCCAATATCAGCCGCTTCCGTGATGCTCGCGTTTTTATTGCATGATAATGCCACCGCTTTAGCCCCAACTTTTCTGGCATAACGTAAAGCGCCCCTCACATATGGGGTACGGCCGCTTGCCGCGATGCCAATAACCGTATCATTTGCTGTAAGTTCCACGTCAATCAGGTCACATTCCCCGAACTCTTCTTTATCCTCTGCTCCTTCAACAGCCCGAACAAACGCCTTTTCCCCTCCTGCGATTATTCCCAGCACCCTGTCAGGTGGTGTGCTGAAAGTCGGGGGACATTCCACGGCATCCAGAACACCGAGCCTTCCGCTCGTTCCTGCTCCGATGTATATGAGTCTCCCTCCGTTTTTTAATGATTCACAAGCCCAATCAACTACCGTTTCAATCTCTGGCAATACCTCCTTAACCGATGCTGCCACTTTAAAATCTTCCTTATTGATTGCAGAAATGACTTCCATCGTATTTACACTATCGATATTCATCGTCTTTTCATTCCGTAATTCAGTCGTTAATGAACGCAAATGTTCCTCCATAGACAATTAGATCCCCCTATCAACAATTACTTAAATATAATTTCATTTTTTAGTAGAAAATAATGAAATTATATTTCATATTATATTCAATGATAGCGTTTTCATTACTCGGATACAAGTCATTTTTGTAAAATTTGTTAATTAGCATATTCTTTCCTCAAAACCTCACTGCCGGCGAACTCCTTAATAATAAAGTATGCATCTATGTATGGCCGCTTTCTGAATGCCGTAATTTACCCATAGAAGCCTACTATTTTTGGGTGTGGATTTTCTCAACAATAAAAAAACGTGTACCGTCCCTCTAATCAGGAACGATACACGAACAAGTAATTTAATAAAATGCTAATCTCGAATTATACTACACAGGATCCGGAACACCTGCATCCATTACCCAGTTAACGGACAGGGACTACTTTCCCGTTTTCTACTGCACCTACGACAATAGTTGATGCAAAACCTCCATTTTCATCAATTGTGGGAATATCGTATATTTTTTGATCTGGCCCTATATTTGAAAGTCCATCTTGCATATGTTTACGGATGGTCTTCGCATCATCAACGCTGCCTGCGGATTTCATCGCTTCCACAAACGCATACATGGCGATATAGTTCAATCCCACTTCGGAGCTTGGATCTTCCTTATACTTCTTTTGATATTTCTCGACGAATGCAGGCACTGCTTCTTCATCTGAGTCCATCAGTGGCAGAACGCCAATCGAGCCTTCCAATGTTTCATATGACCCCGCTATCGGCTTCATTTGATCCAGCTTTGCTTGATCCATGATGATGAAACCGCCTTTAAATCCTAGCTCCCGAGCTTGCTTCGCCACTTTTGCCGTAGGTTCCGAAGCACCACCGATAAATAGCACATCAGGATCTTTTTTCAAGGCATTGGTGACAATCGTGAAGAAATCGGTTTCTTTGGCGAAATCAATCGAGGAATTATAAACGACTTTTCCGCCTTTCTTTTCCCAATGTGGAAGCACGGCTTCCGTCCAGTCTTTACCGTATTGCGAAGAGGTTGGCAAAGCGGCAATTTTCTTGCCGAAATGTTCCATTGCATATGTTGTAAAAGGTTCGATATACCCCTCGTAATTCGGTGGAATCCGAACGGTTAATGAATTTCCGCTCTCAGTCACTGCCGGCTCACTCGTATACGCCCCAATGATGAATTCCTCTTGTTCATTAAAAACCTGAAGTGCCAGCACACCTCCGCTATGAGGTGTGAAAATAATCGGCGTATCATATTCCTGAATTAATCGTTTAGCATTCGAGCCTGTTTCATTAGGTAAGTATTTATCATCCAACGATACTAAATTCAGCGTGTATTTCTTACCATCTACTTCAAATCCGCCAGCATCGTTAATTTCATTGACGGCCATTTCGACACCGTTCAATGTCCGTTTTCCATATAAGGCTGCTGCCCCGCTTAAAGGACCGCTAAAACCGATGTTAACGACATTTCCACTTTTTCCTTTACTGCCACTGCTTGACACTGAACTATCCCCTTTATTGCAGCCGGTCAAAACAGTGATGATTAGCAGGAGAAAGACAAATAATACTTTCAGTTTCTTCATAAAAATCCCCCATTCAATTTTTTCAGGCCCCAATATACGCTTTCCTTACTTCATCGTTGGCTAATAACTCACTTGCTGTCCCTTTAACGACAATTTCACCATTTTCGAAAACATATCCTTTATCTGCAATGCCGAGAGCGGCATTCGCGTTTTGTTCAGCAAGCAGGACCGTGATTCCCTCGCGGTTTATTTCTTCAATGACTTGAAACATTTGTTCGACAATAAGTGGAGCGAGTCCCACCGAAGGTTCATCAAGCATCAACAATTTCGGTTTTGACATCAAAGCTCTTCCAATTGCGAGCATTTGCTGTTGGCCTCCGCTCAAGCTTCCCGCTTCATCATGATGTTTTTCTTTTAAAATCGGGAATAAGTGATAGACGTATTCTAGGGAATCCTTGATCTCCGATTTCTTCTTTCGATGTACATAAGCACCCATCCTCAGATTTTCCTGGACGGTCATCTGGGGAAACAGTTTTCGTCCTTCGGCACACTGGACGATTCCCTCCCGAACATTCTTATCCGGGGCACGGCCCCCTATCGGCATGCCCAGAAAATGAATTTCCCCCTTGGACAGCTTACTGATTCCGCTTATGGAACGAAAAGTCGTACTTTTCCCTGCCCCATTCGCTCCTAATAAAACTACGATTTCTCCCTTGGCAACTTCGATATTCACATGTTTTATCGCAGTAAAACTTCCATAATTCACGGCGACATCGGTTAACTTAAGCACTGGCACTACCTCCCAAATAGGCTTTAATCACCGCTTCGTTTCCGCGGATTTCCTTGGGTGTGCCCTCGGCGATTTTTTCTCCGTAATTAAGGACCATGATGTGATCTGCCAAGTTCATGATCATATGCATTTTGTGCTCGATTAAACAAACGGTAAGTCCAGATCGATTCAATTTTTTAATCAGTTCTGTCAGTCCTTCCGTTTCATCCGGGTTGATTCCTGCAGCAGGTTCATCAAGAAAGATAATTTCCGGTTCCGTTGCAAGGGCAAGGGCAATGGCTGTCCGTTTCTTTTCCTCCTGCGAGATGCTGGAGACCATTCTGTCAGCCGATTTCGTCAATCCAACAATATCAAGTACCTCCATTGCCTTATCCCTGCATGCCGCTTCCTCCCGTTTTAATCGTTTTGTTCTCAGAATGGCATCCACCAGATTGGATTTAGTTCGCAGTCTATGACCGACAATGACATTATCCAATACGGTCGATTGATCAAAAAGGCTTGTCGTTTGAAAGGTTCTTGAAATTCCATGTCCCGCTATTTCATTGGCAGGAAGTTTGGTGATATCAATCCCTTTAAAAAGGACCGTCCCAGAAGTTGGTCGATGAAAGCCGCTGATCAAGTTAAAAAAAGTTGATTTCCCTGCACCATTTGGTCCGATTATTGCATTGATTCTACCTTTTTCAATCGTAAAATCAACATTATTGACGGCCGCCAATCCTCCAAACCGCTTTGTTAAATTCTTCGTTTCGATTAGCAAATTCATCCCTCCTCAGCTTTTATGTGCATTTCGCCCCTCACCCCGGACAGCTCATTATCTTTTCGCTTTCTTCGCCAATCAAAGAAGGCCCCTGCGATTCCGCGCGGATAAAAGATAATGATCACTGTAAGCAATGGCCCGAATATCAACATTCGATATTCTTGAAGGAATTGCAAATTCTGCGAAAGGATGACTAACAATAATGTTCCTACCAACGGACCTGAAAGTGTCCCGATTCCACCAACCAATAAATACATCAATAGATCGAACATTATGGCAGTTGACCCGATATCAGGTCCAATGAAACGGATGAATGAAGCATACAAGGCGCCTGCCAATCCTGCAAAAAATGCGGATAGGACAAATGCGGTTAACTTATTCTTCATTGTGGATATACCAATCGTTTGTGCAAGATCCTCGCTGTTCCTGATGGCCATATACGTCCTGCCGGTCAACGAGCGTATAATTCGATACACGATTAAAATCACTGCAAGCAGGAAAATGAGTACTAGATAATATTGGGATGCTGCAGTATCGAATGTGATTGGCCCTATGTTCCCAGGAGCAGGGATACCTATCAATCCCCTAACCCCCTCTGTAAGTCCCTCCCATTTATCGATGACCAGATAGATGATGTAACCCACACAAAGAGTATAAATCGCGAAAAAGTGTTCCTTTGTCCTCAGCGCAATCAAACCAATCAAAAAACCAATGGCACATGTGATCAAACATGCCGCTAGAAGTGCCAGCCAAAAATTCATTCCCGCTTTTACCGTAAGAAGGCCAAGTGAATATGCTCCAATCGCAAAAAAACCAGCATGTGCAAGCGAGAGATATCCGGTATAGCCTGATAATAAATTGATTCCATAAACAGCTATCGCCCAGATGAACGAAAGTGTCAGCATATGGAGATAATAGTCGTTTTGCGCGATAAAGGGGAATGAAAAAGCAAAGATGATAAGTGCGATAATCCCATTTCTTTTCGTCAATATCTTCACGCTACCTCTCCCCCTTGGCAAAAAGTCCTGTTGGTTTCACGGTTAATATTACGACTAAAAGAATGAAGGCAATGATGTCTTTATAATCATTTGAGATATAAGTTGCGCCCAAGCTCTCACTGAACCCTAGTATATATCCGCCTACGATCGCCCCCGGGATGCTCCCCATCCCACCCAAGATGATAATGACGAATGCTTTTAGGATGACTAAATGCCCCATTCCCGGAAAAACAAGGTTAATCGGTGATGCAAGGGATGAAGCGATCGCTGCCAATCCACCCGATATCATGAAGGTAAGCATTGCAACTTTATTAATGTTGATTCCCACTAATGAAGCCCCTTCACGGCTTTGGGACATCGCTATTATCGTTGAACCTGCATAAGTTTTCTTTAGGAAAAGGTAAAGTAAAACCATCACTGCGATCGCTGACACGATGATCAATAATCGCTGAAGTGTGAATGTCAGGCCCATGATATTGACCACTTGGCCGTATGGGGATGTCATTGTATGGAAGTCGGCACCCCAGACAAATTGGGCAAAAGCTTCAAGAAAAAGGAGAATTCCGATTGCTGCAATCTTATCGTGCAATGGAGGCGCCTCCCTTAACAGGCGGAATACAAAACGTTCCAAAAGGACTCCCAACAAACCAACAACGATAATGGATACGAACATGGCAATCCAGTAATTCACCCCATATAATGTCATCATTGACAATGTGATATATCCACCCAACATATATAGGGCACCGTGGGCAAAGTTCGGGATATGCAAAATTCCATATACTAGCGTCAATCCCAGGGCAACAAGACTATATACGCTGCCAATCGTCAAACCATTAAAAAGCTGCTGGGTCAAAATTTCCATTTACTTCCTCCTTGAAAATTATTGAATTTCACTTTGCTGTTCATACCCTTGCCCACAATCCTGTACGCGCTCATCTGCGACGAAGAACACTTTCACTTATTTCCCCACAGGCTCAACCTCTTCGAAGGAACAGTAGGTTTTATTTCCCTATATTCACCACCAACAGATATAGCTTGGGTCGTAGCGGAAAAAGCCCCTCCACCGCTTGTTAGCGCTTTCATTTCTTTTGACCACTTAATTCAATTGGATAACATCAGAAATCAGTAACATTGACTCTATTTAAGTATTAAGTGGTATGCTGAAGGCATATGCCGTTTTGGGGTTAGCCAATGATTCCATCTTTTCTTGAATAAAGGCTTAGCCATCGCAATCCCTGGTTCGTTCACCCCTTTCACCTCGAACCTTCAATAGGAGGATCATTCCGTAGAGTAATTTCCTGTTAATAAATGCAAGTGCCGTGCCAAACATTAAATCACGTCAATAAGTCTATTTACCAGTCAGTGAATTCATTATTGAATTGTAAAAAATCAAAAGTATCGATACCTTATAGGATGTCCGTCATTCACTATTGACTGAAAAAATCATTTCTGAATCAATAAAAAGAATTAATTGAAAACATCAAATGAAAAGGATTCAAGAAACCCCCTTTATGACTACAATCATTTCATGTACCATCAGGTAATATTGCACAAAAAAACAACTTTAAAACCAATAAATTTCTTAGGCAATAAAACCGTTTCCTCCAAAATAACGTAAATATAGTTTGGAGTTTCAGTCCAAAAAACAGCACCTGCATTGTCGAATAATGTCCAACAATGCAGGTGCTGTTTATACTTACCTATTCTTTTCCACTGACCTTTAATCGATATTTTTTAAGTTTTCTCACAATTGTTGCCTGACTGGAATCTAGGGCTTCCGCGATTTCATATGTAGTTTGGTAGGTTTGAGCCGCTTTCGTCAAAATTTCCTTTTCGGCCCTTTCCACCGCTTCTTTTAAAGTTAGGGTAGCATTGAGGTTCGGATGATTCCGATTTTCCGGCTGGTATTCTTCCGGAAGGTCGTTAATCGATAATATTTGATTATCCGTCAGCACGACGAGCCTTTCCACTATATTAATCAATTCACGGACATTTCCTGGCCAATCATGTTGATAAAAATATTCCTTCAACCGAGAATCTATTTCTTTTGAGAATTTATATTGTTCGTTTGCCTTTGTTAAAAATAAGTCAGTCAATGCCAAGATATCCTCTCTTCTTTCCCTTAGAGGAGGAATCGTAATCGGAATGACATTCAGCCTGTAAAAGAGATCTTCACGAAAATCACCCGATTTGACCATCTCCGATAAATTTCGGTTCGTGGCCGCTATTATCCGAACATCGATTTTCTTTGGCTTTGTACCTCCAATTCTTTGAATTTCCCTTTCCTGAAGGGCCCTAAGCAGCTTCACTTGAAGTTGCAAGGGAAGCTCACCGACTTCATCCAAGAATAAGATCCCACTCTCTGCCAGTTCAAACATTCCTGGTTTGCCTTTTTGATTGGCTCCGGTAAATGCCCCTCCTTCATACCCAAAGAGCTCGGATTCCAATAAATCAGCGGGAATTGCCCCACAATTTATTTTAATGAAATCCCCTTTTTTAGATCGGATGCTCCGATTATAAATATTACGGGCAAGAACATCTTTTCCAACACCCGTTTCCCCCAGAATGAGTACGGTCGCATCGATATCCGATATTCTTTCAGCAATCTCATAGATCATTTTCATTTTATCACTGACAAATACGACTCCATCCTTGCTTGTTATCTTCCGCAGTTTCTCAATTTCCTGCTTATATTGATTATTCAGCTCATTAACTTTCGTCAATTCATGCATCAGTTCATTTAAATCAGATAAATCCCTTATATTCGTGACGACTTGCTCTATTTCCCCTTCGGCATTAAAAACGGGACTTCCTGTAATCAATGTTTCCTTTCCAGCAAAATTATCCTGTACGACCGATACCGTTCGTCTCAGCTTCACTACCTTATGCGTCACCGAAGCATTCAAGATGCCGCGTTTAATCAATTGGTCCACCGATTTGCCGATATAATACTCTTTTGGTATGCCAGTGATCCGTTCAATTGCCGAATTGGTATAAAGCGTGACTCCATCTTGATCGGTGATGTAAATCCCATCATAGGAATTTTCGATAATGGCATCCAGTGCGCGATTCAATTTATCCGTTTTATGAGCATCAATCAATAAATCGTCCAAAAATTCTGTTTCACTGCCTATATATAGAATATTATCAGTATCCATTTGTTTCATTAATAAAAATAAATACCGTTTATCATGCAGCCTTGCAGCTGCAAGCCTTTTATTATCGAGAAATTGCCACTCATCGAATTGTTCGGTTAGTGTAGTATTACCGTTATGTCTTAACAAGTGATTAAAATAGGTGCCGCAATCCTTTATCCGATTTGCAGAATCCACGACTAGTGCAGGAAAGGTCCACTCTTTGAGCAAATTAATCTGAGAATCCTGTTTCACTTGATTCATTACTATTCACCGCCGCAAAAAGAATTCTTTTTAAGTACAATTCTGGATAAATTTCGAAACTCCTTTAAAATTGTCGAATTTCGCTCCTAAAAAAAGTAGTGATGAAATAATTTTCATCACTACTTCCCCTCAGTAAATCTTAAAAATAACCTCTCCACTGATTGCTTCCTTACCTGACTGGTTAGTGGCCGCCACATTGAAAAAATATCTATCACCATTTTTTTCTTTCAAATCCGCATGAAGAGTTATGACATCATTCAAAAATACCATTCCTTTGAAGCGAATCTTGTATTCTTCGATAAACCCAGTTTCATAAAGATTACTGAAAAGCTTTGCAAGGTTTCCCATTGTCCACATTCCATGTGCGATGATACCGGGAAGACCAGCATTTTTTGCTTCTTCATCAATCGTATGAATGGGATTGAAATCACCTGATGCGCCGGCATATTTAATGAGGTCCAATCGCGTTACAGGCGGAAGCTCGATTGAAAGTAACGAGTCACCAATATGAAGTTCGGTTAATGTCGTCACCTACTCATCACCATCCTTCTGATTGTTTCATTTAAAATGACAAGCTGTTCAGCAATGAAGACTATTTCCCCATTTGCATCCGCCCCATAATTTTTAAAGGCTAGAAATCCCATTTCCCCTTGTTTCCCCTTTTTCTCATAGTAGTCTTTCACTTCCGTATAACAGGTGATTTCTTCCCCCACCTTCAGCGGCCTGTTATAGCGATATATCTGCTCACCATGTATCAATCCTTTACTCGGGAGATTTAAACCTTCAATCGTCCCGAAATCAAAGACCCTTGGGAAAGTTGGTGGAGCTATATTCGTTCCGTATCGTGATTGCCTGCCTATTTCTTCATCAATGAAAATCGGGTGGGGATCACCAATTGATAATGCGAATTTTTTAACGGCTCCCCGTTCAACTATATTTTTAACGGGGGTGGATCGTTTTCCAATGCTTTCGTTGAACATAACATCCCGCCTTTTCCCTTAATTTTTCGGACCGCCTGCAACATATAAAACCTGCCCACTAATGAATGAGGAAGCTTCATCGGCAAAGAATGCAACAGCATGGGCAATATCACTTGGCAAACCGCTTCTTGCAACCGGAATACTGTTTGCCCTATCCTGGATGAATTGCTCAAAACTCACTCCCACCCGCCTAGCTGTTTCTTTCGTCATCTCGGTTTCGATAAATCCTGGTGCGACCGAATTAGCCGTTATCCCGTATTTACCAAGTTCAATCGCCAGTGTTTTCGTTAACCCCTGAAGCCCGGCTTTAGCAGCTGAATAATTAGCCTGACCGCGGTTCCCTAGGGCCGAGGTGGATGATATATTGATAATTCTTCCGTATTTATTTGCAACCATATGCTTCTGAGCGGCACGCACTGCATTGAAGGTACCTTTTAAATGCACATCCATTACCGTCTGCCAATCTGAATCGGTCATTTTGAAAAGTAGATTATCACGGATGACCCCGGCATTATTCACGAGAATATCAAGCGATCCGAATGTGTCGGCTATTTCTTTTATGGATGCTTCCACCTCATCGGAATTGACCACATTGGCCACTTTGGTAAAAATGGTATGACCCTTATCCCTTAATTCATTTCCTGTTGATGTCAAAACCTCTTCATTGATATCGATAATCGCCACGTTTGCGCCTTCACTGGCAAATAGTTCGACGATCGCCCGGCCAATCCCCCTGCTTCCGCCTGTAACTAAAGCCGTTTTCCCTGAAAATCTCCCTGTCATGATCGTTTCCTCCTAATCTATTATAAGAATTGTCCTAATTTAACATGCCCCTTAATCAAATTGCGGGAAATGATCATACGCTGTATTTCATCCGTACCATCATAAATTCTCCAAAGCCTGGCCTCACGGTACCAACGCTCGATGGGAAGTTCCTTCGTATAGCCCATGCCTCCGTGTATCTGCAATACGCGATCAACGACCCGATTACCCATGTTGGCTCCATAAAGTTTAGCCATTGAAGCTAAATGGCGATTGTCTTCCCCATTATCAAGTGTAAAAGCGGCGTTCAATACAAGCCATCTTGCAGCTTCGATCTCTACGGCCGAATCAGCTATCTGCCATTGAATGGCCTGGCGCTCTGCGATCGGTTTACCGAAGGTGACTCGTTCTTTTGCATATTCTATAGCCATTTGCAGCAATCTTTCTGCAGAACCGACAGCGCGTGCGCCCACGATCCACCTTGCAAACCCAATCCATTCCAAGCCTAGTTGATAACCGCCATGCACTTCCCCTAAGATGTTTTCTTCGGGTACCCTGACATTATCAAAAACTAAACCGGCCGGCCCCCATTCTCCCATCGTATTGATATACTCTGATCTCCAGCCCATATCACGGTCTACAATGAAACAGGTTACCCCTTCCGTTCCGGTTGCCTGATGACGTTCTTTGTCGGTTACAGCAATGACCATGACGAAATCGGCATCATTTCCTCCGGTAATGAAAGTTTTTTCACCGTTAAGCACCCATTCGTTCCCTTCTTTTACTGCCGTCATTTTAATATTTCGCGTATCGGACCCAGCCCCCGGCTCCGTCATGGCAAAACAGGACTTTTTCTCACCGTTAATCGTAGGGATCAGATATTTCTGTTTCTGTTCTTCATTTGCATAATAAAGTATGTTATCAGCCGAACCTCCAAAGCTGAAAGGTACAAACGTTTTTGATACTTCCATCAAGACAATTGCCATCATAAGCTGCCCCAGGTCTGCCCCGCCATATTCCTCCGGGGTATTGATTCCCCAAAACCCAGCTTTTTTTGCTTTTTCCTGTAATTCTTTCAATGTCCCCTCTGGTAAACTAGGTTTGCCAGCCATTTCATTGCGAAGCACTTCATTTTCCAAGGGAATCAATTCATTTTCCACGAACTTGCGTATTGTTTTTTGTACCATTTTTTGTTCATCCGATAGTCGTAAATCCATATTTACCCCTCCTCTTTCCAATAAGACTAGTTTTGATATTTTCTCTTCAATTGTCCTGTAATGATATTTTTTTGGATTTCGGACGTGCCTTCATATATTCTAGTGATTCGGGCATCCCTATAGAAACGTTCAACCGGATAATCCTTCATGTATCCCATCCCGCCATGAATCTGAACGGCCTTATCAGCGACACGATTATATACTTCCGAACCATACAACTTAAGCATTGCCGCTTCTTTAATGATTTTTTCTTTCTGATCGACCATCCATGCTACCCGGTAGGTGAATGATCGCAGTGCTTCTATTTCCATTGCCATCTCGGCAATCATATGGGATACGGCCTGATGATCAATGATCGGGACATTGAATTGTTCACGTTCTGTGGCATATTTGGTAGATAGGTCGAGCAAGTATTGACAGGACCCCAAATTACGGGCAGCAAGGCCTGCACGGCCATTTGCAAGGATTTTCAATGCATTTACATACCCTTGGCCAACGTCCCCCAGTACGTTTTCGGCAGGAACCTCGCAATCTTCAAAAACCAATTCGGCAGAATGTGAACCTCGAAGACCCATCTTCCTTTCCAGGCTACCAACTCTAAAACCCGGAAAATCCTTTTCTACTATGAATGAGGTGATTCCTTTCGCCCCTTTATCTTTTTCCGTTACGGCCATGACTGTAAAAATATCCGCTACATCTGCATTCGTTATATAATGCTTGGTCCCATTTAGAATATATTTATCGCCATTTTTGACAGCCGTCATTTTGAGATTCGTTGCATGGGATCCCGCTGCAGGCTCAGTTAAAGCAAAAGCGCCAATTCTATTACCGCTTGCCATATCTGGTAGATACTTTTCCTTTTGCCTTTCATTGCCCATTTCAACTATCCCCACCGTCCCTATACCGGTGTGGGCCCCTATCAGAGTGGTATATCCATTATGGGTTTTGCCGATTTCCTCATATAAAGCACATTTTCCCACCATCCCGATTCCAAGTCCGCCATACCTTTCCGGGATACTAAGTCCGAATAGCCCCATTTCCTTCGATAAATTTATTATGGATTCCGGGATATGATCTTCATCCTCTATCTGCATGGAAAATGGATCGATTTGCTCTTCGATAAACTGGCGTATATTTTCTTTTAATAGCAAGATGTCTTCATCTAAGCGAAAGTCCATTTACATTCCCCTTTATCTGTAAATTAGTGTTAACGCTTTCATATTTTATCCTGATAAGCGATATGTTTTTCTTGAAGTTTGCGTTTTAAGATTTTACCGACCGCCGTCTTCGGAAGTTCACTTTCAAATGTGATTGCTTTTGGGACTTTAAAGGCAGCGAGCTGCTTTCGGCAATAATCCTGCAATTCATTTTCAGTTATTCTTTCATTTGGTTTTAGAACTACCGCAGCATGTACCGTTTCACCGCGATATTGATCGGGAACGCCAAAGACGGCAGCTTCCAGAACCTTAGGATGGCTGTATAGTATATCTTCAATTTCAATTGGATAAATATTGAAACCACCAGCTATGATCATCTCTTTCTTCCGACCCACAATGTAAAAGAAGCCATCTTCATCCATCTTGGCCATATCACCGGTATGCAGCCATCCGTTTTGAATCGTCTGCCGCGTCTCTTCAGGCACGCCCCAATAGCCTTTCATTACCTGTGGACCCTTTATGACCAATTCACCTGGTGTATCAACCAAAAGGGCTGGCTCTCCTGTAATACTGTCAATGATGGCAGCATCGGTATTTTGTATAGGAATCCCAATACTTCCGGGTTTTTGCAGGCCACTAACTGGATTCCGGTGCGTGACTGGTGACGCTTCTGACAGGCCATAACCCTCTGCAATCTTTGTTCCACTCAATTCGTTGAATCTTGACAGTACATTCAATGGCAATGGTGACGAACCCGAAACGCAAGACTTCAATGTATCCAAATCAAATGGATGGGACTGGTAATATTGTAATAAAGCAATATACATCGTGGGTACCCCTGGAAAAATAGTCGGTTTAAGATTATTGATAATATCGACGATCTCCGCCACCTGAAACCGGGAGACTAGAATTAATTCCCCGCCATTATAAAACGTCAGGTTCATCCCTGAAGTCATGCCGTAAACATGAAATAATGGGGAAACGCCAAGTACCTTTTCCTTCCCCTTTTGAGTATTGATTCTTGAAGTGGCTGCACTTTGCAGCGTATTGGCAACAATATTACGATGGGTTAGCATCGCCCCTTTAGAACGCCCTGTCGTTCCTCCTGTATATTGGAGAACGGCGACATCTTCGGCAGGTTCAATCTCCACAGTGAAATCCGCCTCATTTACAGATAGTAGCTTTTTTGTCATTTCACATTTGCCGATTTCCAGCGACACGCTCAACACCTTTTCAACATCGGTTTCAGCTAAAACGGCTTCGACTATTGGCATTAAATCGTCGAGCACAATGATGTGACTTGCACCTGAGTCTTTTAGGACATGTTTTAATTCGTTCGCCTTATACATTGGATTGATTTGGACAACAATGGCTCCATTCAAAAGGGTTCCAAAAAAACCAATTGGATATTGTGGACAATTGGGAAGCATAAGAGCCATACGATCTCCCTTTCCAATACCTTCATCAGCAAGCACGCGTGCACATCTTTTCACTAACCTCCCCAACTCCGAATATGTATACCTTTGCTCCATGAACGTAACCGCTGTTTTATTCGAATATTGTTCGACTGATTGATAAAATAGTTCAGTCAAAGACATTTCAGGAATATCAATCTCAATTGGATTTCCTTGCGGGATATGTTTTTTCCAAGGTCTATCCATCGGTCCTCCCCTTTCTTCATTCAAAAAAATAAAGAAGTCATACTAAACAATATGCAAGGAGTGTGCCAAAAATAAATCCTTATGTTACATAGATTTACTTCATGGGAAAATTCAAAATTGAATTATTTGCAGTCCTCTTAATCATATTAGGTTCATAATATTAGGATTTAAATTTGACTCGATAAGTCATTTTTGAATTGAGTGATTACTCTCGTAAAAGGACTCAACTTGTAGTGCGGGGCAGGTGGGGATTATTTTCCGAAAAGATATAACTTGTCATTTACAGAAAAAAAATGGGATGCTGATAAGATCAGCATCCCGTTCAAAAAAATGATTCACTGCTCTATGGCGGAGTCATCTTCCAATGATATTTTCCATAATTCTTTCGCTTTTCCACTAACCGTTTCATCAAAAACAAATGATCCATTCGTATATCGATCATGATTTTTTAATGAAGCGGCATGAATCGTTTCAATGGTTCCCTTCTCAGAAAGGATGAATAGGCTGTCGGTTTTGTTAATAATATCGAAACCAATGACCCTATGAGGATTCGATTTCAATTCCCTCAAGACCACGACACCCCGTTTTGCCCGGCTCGTCTTTTCAAACTCGGTTAATTTCATTTTCTTTATGGCCCCGCGCTGTGTAACGATAAAGATCGATTCTTTACTATCCTTGGCCAAAACCTTTCCGCCAATGACATAGTCATCTTCTTTCAAATTAATCCCTTTGACTCCTGCTGCCCGGACACCGACAACACTTACTTCTTCTTCATCAAACCATAAACCGTATCCGTTATGAGTGACGAGGAAAAGGTCAGCCTGTCCATCTGTATGGTGGACATCGACCAGTTCATCGTCACCTTTTAAATTGACACCAACCAGCGGTTTTGAATGACGCTGGGCTTTATAGGAAGCTAATTCTGTCTTTTTCACCATACCATTTTTCGTGATGAACACTAAGAATTCCGGCTGGGTAAAATCTTTGATAGGAATCGCTTTTATGATTTGCTCTTCCCTATCGATTGGGATGATGTTCGCGATATGCTGACCGGTTTCCTTCCAGCGAATATCAGGAAGCTGATGAACTGGACAGTAGAGGTAGTTCCCTTTGGAAGTGAACAGCAATAGGACATCTGTTGTATTCATCTCCAGCCTCTGGAGCAGGCGATCGGAATCCTTCATGCCAAAATCAAGACCTCCTGAGGCTGCATAGGATCGTAACGATGTCCGTTTGACATAGCCTTCTTTCGTCACGGTGACCATCACGTCTTCACTCGCAATCAAGACTTCAAGATTGATTTTGATTTCTTCAATTTCTTTTTCGATTTTGGAACGCCGTCCGTCATCAAAGCCCTTTTTAATGAATCTAAGTTCTTTTTTAATTACTTGAAGAAGAACTTTTTCACTGCCAAGAATCTTGGTCAATTCCTCAATTTTGTTCTTCAATTCCGCTGCCTCTGCTTCAAGTGCTGTAATATCCGTATTTGTCAGCCTATATAACTGCAAAGAGACAATGGCTTCAGCTTGCGCTTCTGTAAAAGCGAATTTAGCAATAAGGTTATCTTTAGCATTTCGTTTGTCCTTAGATGCCCGGATGACGGCGATGACTTCATCTAATATGGATAAAGCCTTCACTAAACCATCGACGATATGTGCCCTGTCATGTGCCTTTTGCAACTCATAACGTGAACGGTTCACGATTACCTCTTTACGGTGTTCGATATATGCATCGAGCATTTTGGGCAGGCTCATCAATGTTGGCCGTTTTTTATAAATCGCAACCATATTGAAATTGTATGCGATTTGAAGATCGGAATTTTTGTATAAATAATGCAGGACGCCATTGGCATCTGCTTCTTTTTTCAGTTCAATGACAATACGCAGTCCTGTACGGTCGGTTTCATCCCTTACTTCGGCGATGCCTTCCACTTTCCGGTCTAGACGGAACTCATCCATCTTCTTGACAAGGTTTGCTTTATTGACTTCATATGGGATTTCAGTGATGACGATTTGCTGCTTGCCGCCCCGAATCGTTTCCACTTCAGCCAAACCGCGAATGATTATTTTCCCTTTACCTGTTTCATAGGCCTTACGAATGCCTTCAATTCCTTGAATGATACCGCCAGTAGGAAAATCCGGTCCTTTAATGACCGTCATTAGTTCAGCGACTGTCGCTCCCGGCTTATCGATCCGCATAATGGCGGCATCAATGACTTCACCTAGTTGATGTGGCGGGATTTCAGTGGCATATCCGGCTGAAATTCCTGTAGAGCCGTTTACTAGGAGGTTAGGGAACATTGCAGGCAATACAATGGGCTCTTCTGAAGTATCATCAAAGTTCGGTACGAAATCGACCGTCCTTTTTTCTATATCCCTCAGCATCTCGGAGGCAATCGATGAAAGCCTTGCTTCCGTATACCGCATCGCAGCAGGAGGATCACCATCGATACTTCCATTGTTTCCGTGCATTTGGACCATGACCTTCCGCAGCTTCCAGTCTTGGCTCATTCGAACCATTGCCTCATAAACGGATGAATCTCCGTGAGGGTGATAGTTACCAATTACATTACCGACCGTTTTTGCGGATTTCCTGAATCCTTTTTCCTGAGTATTTCCTTCGACATGCATCGCATACAATATCCTGCGCTGCACCGGTTTTAAACCGTCCCTGGCATCCGGAAGTGCCCGATCTTGGATAATATATTTACTATAACGCCCGAAGCGGTCACCAATTACCTCTTCAAGCGGCAAATCTCGAAACGTTTCTTCAAATACCATCTTTAATGACCTCCTCTTCAATCGACATATTTTCATTATCTAAAATATTCGATTCTTCTTCGAGACCAAAAGCGACATTTGCTTCAATCCACTTACGACGCGGTTCAACCTTATCACCCATCAACGTTGTCACACGTCTTTCTGCACGGGCACCATCATCGATTTTCACACGTATCAATGTCCTTGTTTCCGGGTTCATGGTAGTATCCCATAATTGGTCGGCATTCATCTCACCCAGCCCTTTATAGCGCTGAATCAAATAGCCTTTCCCCACCTTGTCTATCGCTCCCTGAAGTTCTTCGTCACTCCAAGCATATTCAATGACTTCTTTCTTCCCGGTTCCTTTGCTCACTTTATATAGAGGGGGCAAGGCAATGTAAACCTTCCCTGACTCTATTAATGGCTTCATATAGCGATAAAAGAAAGTCAGCAGCAGCACTTGGATATGGGCGCCATCCGTATCGGCATCAGTCATGATGATCACTTTATCATAGTTAGTGTCAGGCGTGTTGAATTCAGCCCCGACACCACCGCCGATGGCATGGATGATCGTATTGATTTCCTCGTTTTTAAAAATATCCGCTAGTTTTGCCTTTTCCGTATTGATAACTTTTCCCCGTAATGGCAGTACTGCTTGGAAACGGCGATCCCTCCCTTGTTTAGCGGATCCGCCAGCAGAGTCCCCTTCCACAAGATACAATTCATTCCTTTCGGGATTTTTCGATTGAGCTGGTGTTAATTTCCCAGAAAGGATGGCATCGGATTTTTTCCGTTTCTTCCCGCTTCTTGCGTCCTCACGAGCTTTTCGTGCCGCTTCCCTTGCTTGGAACGCTTTAATCGCTTTTTTAACCAATAGGGTACTCGTGTTCGGATCTTCCTCAAAAAAGTAGGCTAAGTGCTCTGATACGATGGAATCGACTGCAGAACGGGCTTCACTTGTTCCAAGCTTGCTCTTGGTTTGTCCTTCGAATTGAAGAAGTTCTTCAGGGATACGTACTGAAATGATTGAAGACAAGCCTTCACGTATATCGGTACCTTCGAGGTTTTTATCTTTTTCCTTTAATAGACCCATTTTTCTGGCATAATCATTGAATGCCCTTGTCATGGCCGTTTTTGCCCCAATCTCATGGGTGCCTCCGTCTTTTGTACGAACGTTATTTACAAAACTTAAAATATTTTCTGAATAACCATCGTTGAATTGAAAGGCGAGTTCGACCTCTATCCCATTTTGTTCCCCTTCCAAGCTGATTACACTATGAAGGGTCTCTTTTTCTTCATTTAAATAATCAACAAATGCTTCTATTCCATTTTCATAATGAAAAATTTCATTATGGTCGTTACGCTCATCCGTCAATTCTATCTTCATGCCTTTTAAAAGAAAAGCCGATTCGCGAAGACGCTCACATAAGATATCATAATTAAAAGTCGTCACCGAAAATATTTTTGGATCGGGCTTGAAGTGGATTTTGGTCCCAGCTTGATTGGTTTTACCGATTTTCTCCAGTGTGGTTTCTGGCTTTCCGCCGTTGAAAAAACGTTGTTCGTAAATGAACCCGTCCCTTTTGATCGTCACGACAAGCCATTCAGACAACGCGTTAACGACCGAAGCACCTACTCCATGAAGGCCTCCACTCGTTTTATATCCGCCTTGTCCAAATTTACCTCCAGCATGAAGAATCGTCAAAATGACTTCAGGCGTCGGTTTACCTAATTTATGCATGCCAATAGGCATTCCACGTCCTTTATCAGACACACTTACACTGTTATCTTTATGTATTTTCACACTAATTTGGTCTCCATATCCAGCTAAAGCCTCATCTACGGAGTTATCTACAATCTCATACACTAAATGATGAAGTCCGCGTGCATCAGTACTGCCGATATACATACCGGGACGTTTTCTGACCGCTTCGAGTCCTTCCAGTACCTGAATTGCATCATCATTGTACTCGATTGTCTTTACTTTCTTTGCCACAGAAATTCCCCTTTCCTTACTAAACACAATTTCCGGGCCAAATCATACTGCAATGAAATGACTCACTAGCTTAACAAATCCATTAATACGTTAATATTATATAAAAAGTATAATACTTTCCGGAGAAAAGAACAAGCGTTCTGTTTTTCTGTCCTTTTTATTAGCATTTGCACATTTGTGTGGAACAAAACGTATCATAGCTACCATTCTAATTGTAGCGGTAAATTTTCATTTGGCAAATATACTTTTATTTTTTTAATCAAAATAAGCATGAATGGCCTAAATTTTCCCGACTGCTCCACACCCGCCATGGCTTCCTTTTGGTTTTCTCCGGTTGAGATACAGCGATGCCTAAAAAAAGAACGGAAGTTCCGCTCTTCATTTTACTTGGTAAGGGCGTGTTCGACTTTTATGCATCGATTCATGATGACAGTATATCCTTTTTCTTTCAAGAAATTATAGGCTTCTTCATTTTCCACCCCAAGCTGCGCCCAAAAGATATCTGCATCAATTTCTGCAAATTCCTTGGCTATCTCCGGAAGGAACTCTGAACGGCGGAAAACATTTACGATATCGACGTGACCTTCAATATCTTTCAGGGCTTTAACTGCCTTGACACCTAGCACTTCAGATATAGCAGGGTTTACCGGGATGATTTCATATCCGCTTTCCTGCATGGCCTTCGATACCATATAAGATGTACGCTCAGGGTTATCGGATAAACCAACGACAGCGATGCGCTTTGATTTTTTCAACATCTTACCCATTTCTTCTCTGCTTGGATTTTCTATCATTCTTTTCAATCCCCTTTATAATAAAATGTAATAGTTGACTATAGAGTATTCCTAACAAAGGTATTTTACAGACAAAAGCTGTTTATTACCATTATTAAGAAAAACCATTATACAAGAAAGAAAAAGTTTCGAAAAGGCATGACCCACTTAACTTTCTTATGTTCATACAGACTGCCACGTAATGTAACAATTTATACAAGGAGGCATCCTTCATTTTATATTGACGAAAATTAGGAAGGCTAAACCTTTCACCCTTCATGAACTTAACGTATATCAAATGTTGTAAGTTCATCAAGGAAAATTCATTTTTTTAGTGGATTTTTTTTGGACAGCCGTACCATTTTGTCACGAAAATGTTACAATAAGAGAAGCTTAACAGGTATTTTAAGGCTGTTTTTAGCTATTTCTTCACGTTTATTTTTAAATATGGGGGACAATCGACCCTTAAACGTGATAAAAAAAGAAGATTTTCTTAAAAGAAAGGGTAATAGAATGCTTACATTTATCACTATACTGGCTGCCTACCTGATCGGCTCGATTCCTTCCGGTTTAATAATTGGTAAAACATTTTACAAAATCGACATCCGGGAGCATGGCAGTAAAAATCTGGGCGGAACAAATACCTTCAGGACACTTGGTGTCAAGGCAGGGCTAACCGTTACCATCATGGATATACTTAAGGGTACCCTAGCAACTTTTCTGCCGTATATGCTAGGCGTGGATATGCATTTATTGCTGGCCGGGGTTATTGCGGTAATCGGTCATATGTTTCCAATTTTTGCAAACTTTCGGGGCGGAAAAGCGGTGGCAACTTCTGCTGGTGTCATTCTAGCTTATGAACCATGGTTTTTTGTCTTTGCCGTCATCATTTTCTTTATATCCTTATACATTTCCAAATATGTCTCGCTTTCATCCATGATCGCTTGTCTACTTGCCCTCATCTATAGTTTAGTTTTTCATAGTGATGATTTGGCGCTCATGATTGTAATCAGTATAATAACGATCTTCATTTTTTACCGGCATCGCGCAAACATCAAGCGGATTATCGATAAAACGGAACCGAAGGTAAAGTGGTTGTAAGAACATGCGCATATCCAAGTGAAGATAGGCCCGTATGCATGGGCCTATTTTCCATTATACAAATCATTTAGGCAGCCTTGAAACCTTTTCAGCAGCATTCCCGATTTCCTGGATGAATGTCACAAATCCCTGATTGATGTTTGAACGATTTGCACCTATCTCAGCTATTGATTTTTTTAATCTGTTCAGCAAGATTCCTGACTTTATTCGCCAAAAGCCGAATCCATTACGATGAGCCATCTTTTTTTGCTTTTTGTAGCCAAATTGCTTTTTCGGCTTCTCTTTCTTGAAAATCGCCATCTCCCGCCCCCTCTGGGTTTGTAACTCACATACATAAAGTGCATGCTAGAATCGCATTTACTTGACAGGTTTCTTTCTATCCATTTAATCAAAAAAAATGCCTTTAAAATAAATAATTCATTTAGACTAAAATATATTTATTTTGGCCTCATTTTAATTTCTTCGTCAAGGTAAAAGGGCCTAGATCATTTCCACATTCACTTCCCAGAAAAGGAATAGTATCGATTTCATTTAATGGAGAAATGGTCAAGTAAAGATTGAATAATAGTAGAACACAGGCTACACTGTAACTAGTTATTAAATATCGTTAGGAGAAAGTGCCATGAAGCCATTGCAAATATCACCTGAAACCGCATTAAAGTTATCCAAATCACTTAACTTGCCTTTAGAGCAAATCATGCATATGCCTACACCTGTCTTGCTAAGAAAGCTTGCCGAGGCAGAAGCAAAAGAAAATACAAAATAGCTGCAGGAATCTGCAGCTATTTTTGTGGGCATTCATATGTATGCAATCGACCTTACGGAGTATATTTTGAAAAACGTTCCATTCTGCCATTGATCTTGAAACTGAGCATACCCTTCCAGCCTTCTTAAAGGTGGGTATAGCATGCCTTTTTTTTAAAAGTAAATAACCATCCTTAACTGTTTGAGTTGTTCGATCATTCCATACCCTTACATATCCTTTTCAAACCAAAAATGAAAGCGGCACCATCTTCGTACTCCCTTTTAACGGGTCCTTTATCCCCAATGGAAATTAATTAGATGGTTTTTCACCTGCAGCTTAATAATTTTCAGAACCTTTCTTACCCCACTAAATATACCAATTCCCCGAATATTCCAGGAATCAAAATAAGCAAAAAAACCGCACTTGCGGTTTTCAATTGGTGAAGATCAATTCTTTTGCCAAATCAGGCAATGGCATCTTTTTGACTGATATCAAGAGTTCATCTTCATAGGTACAGGCAAACTCTTGTGTTGGTTCATCCTGTAAAATATCTTTAAGATAGTGCTTTATGTTGGATACAACTTCATTTGACTCCAAAACCCATTTATATGGCTTCCAGGCAAGTTCCCCTTCATCACAGGCAGATAGTCCGCCACCTGCATCTTCAGCCCTGTAAACATACATTCCGCCCGTTTGATTCCATGTCACGATCCCTCGAAAGGCCATCCCCCTTACCTTCAATCCAGTTTCTTCAAGAATTTCGCGTTCCATCGATTCATCGATGGTTTCACCTTGTTCAATTTTCCCGCCTATACCATTCCATTTATGCCTATTCGGATTCTTTTGGCGAAACAGCATCAACACTTCAACTTCGTTAGATTTTTTTCGAGTTATGAAACAAATATTATAAATGATATCCATGGTTGTTTCCTTTCTTAAACGCACATTATTCGCATCTACCTCATAATTACTTTATACTTAAATAACGAACCTCTAGGAAGGAGAATTAGTATGAAACTGACCATTTCCGATGAAGCAGCCAAGTGGTATATTGATGAGCTGGGGCTTCAAGAAGGCTCTCATTTGCGCTTTTATGTAAGATATGGCGGGCATAGTACCGTCCAAAGCGGCTTTTCATTAGGTATCATGCAAGAAGAACCTGAAACTGCAGCAGCAGTAACAACTATGAATGAGATTAATTTTTATGTAGAAGAAAAGGATTTATGGTACTTTGATGATCACGATTTACTTATTACTTTTAATGAAAAACTGACTGAACCAGAATTCCACTATGAAAAAAGTGCCTGACAATAAAGCAGCGGTGTTAACTGCTGTTTTTTCTTGTTCAATCGAGCAGGCGCTCTTTTATATGTTCCGCCCTTAAAATTTCCGCTTGCTTGTCCCCTAATAGATCGAAATGGGAATAGCCATCTTTCCTGTGGTGAATCCACTCTTTTTTAAGTCCGTATTTCTTACCCCACTCCGATAAACGCAGTAAATCCTTGCATCCCACTTTTGTAACTGTCTTGCAACCAGGAAATCGGTCATCTAGCCAATAATGAGTTAAAAAAGCTATGTGGCCTTGATCGATTTTCTGCTTCCAGGCTACTACGTCTCCCCGTTTAATCCCAAAAGCCATTACTTGATCACCTCAATAAATATAATTAAACCAATTCATCCTGCTTTTTATTTTTCTCATAGGCCTCATGCCATTCAGGATACATGCGTTTAATGGATATCGGGCGGAAGCTCTCCTTTTTAACGCAAACGTGAGAAGAATGACCTGTAGCCGCCACTTCATTTTTCCCATTAACGATTTCATACCCATAAATGACCCGTAAGCCGTCATACTTTTCGATCCAGGTTTTAACTTTTACCTTATCACCATATCTAACAGGGGTTTTATACGAAGCCTGAATATCCATAACAGGAGAGAGGATGCCATCCGCTTCCATATCAGCATAATAAAATCCTAAGTCATTTATCAATTTTGTCCTGCCTAATTCCATCCATATAAAATAATTCGCATGGTAAACAACACCCATTTGATCTGTCTCTGCATACCGCACTTCAATTTCGTTTTCAGCTATGAACATTATGTTTCCCCACTTTCATTTCTATTGCAATAAACATTCTACCATAACAAATGCGCAAATTTCATTTAAGCTGACTTGATTGATCTTCCCTGCCATGAAAAATTAAAAGTAAAGAGGAGAAAGATTGTGCTCCTCTTTCTCCCCTTTACTTAGTTGATTAAATATTATCGTTTCTATAACCGCTTTCCCGTGCTTCTTGCTCATCTTGCATTTCTTCTTTCATTCCTTCAATGCTCTTTCTTCTTCGCTCATTTTTGGCCTCAATTGCCTGTTTCTCCACACCTGAAGAGAATGATAACGTTTCATTTGCAGCGGATATGTT
This sequence comes from Peribacillus sp. NPDC094092, assembly GCF_050279365.1. Classification (NCBI taxonomy): domain Bacteria; kingdom Bacillati; phylum Bacillota; class Bacilli; order Caryophanales; family Bacillaceae; genus Peribacillus; species Peribacillus sp. NPDC094092. The sequence goes on from NZ_JBNNUC010000001.1 coordinate 297,396, forward strand.
TTCTTCTGTATTTTGAATCGCATCCTGAATTTTTTCAACATTATCCAAACGGTTATCCTGATTGTGTTTATAAGAGCCCATTAATTTCACCTCATGTTTTTTTTCATAATTGTATTACGACATTTTTATTAAGGATTACTCGCCTTTAGTTTGAATGACCTGAGGATGTTTTCCTGATTTGTCCTGCATTTTCTTACCGTTATTCCCACCCGCTGCTATTGGTTGTGTTCCTAGATGGCTTGGTCTAAAGTGTTTGGAATCTTTTTTTGGATTACCCATTCTATCGCCTCCTTCTCTTATCATGGATTAAAAAGAGGAAATTCATGAATGCCAGTTTTTGAAAAAGCCATGAAAAAAGAGCCAGCACTTTGAGGGGTACTGGCTCTTTTTAATATATCTTTTGCAAAAACTATTCAGCCTTTTGCATATGTTTTTTTTCAAGACGTTCCTCAAGTCTTTCCATTTGTTTAACGTCCATCAATAATTCCCTTTTATTTTCTTTTATTAATTCTTCAAATGTCCTTTTTCTTTTTTTCATGCTTTTCACCTACTTATTTTAATATACTATTCAGCATTGCCAAATTAACGTAAAATTATGACTATATGGCTTTACCATAAAATTGTCATAATTATCAGATTTTTATCCCGGCAAAATTCCATTTCTCCACTCTCTATACTTTAACCCTTTTTTCATAACATTAACCATAATTTTTTAAATTTTTTGATTTTTTTCATTAAAATTTGACAACTTTGTTAACATACAATAAAACGGAACCTTAATTAGGTTCCGTCCAAAAACGTTCCTGTTCTTTTTCAGATATTATCTGATCCCCTACCGCCGACTGTCTGCCAAGTGAGGGTAGCTTGTTCAATACTGACAGAACTTCATAAAGGTTCCCCTACTGCATACTATTTATATTTCGCTCCATATCTTTAAGTTGCATGGCGGAAATCACCTTATTCCTGATAATGCCTTCTTTGTCGATGAAGTAAGTGGTTGGTATGCTAAGAATCTTGTAACGCTCATTCACTGGATTCTTGGCACTTTGACTGTCCAGCGGTATTGTAAAAGTAATTCCATTATCATCTACAAATGCTTGTACATCGTTTTCAGGGTCAATATTGACGGCTAGAACGACGACATCATCACCAGCTTGCTGTGCATATTTCTCCATATCCGGCATTTCCTTCTTGCAAGGCGGACACCATGTTGCCCAAAAATTCAGCATTACCTTTTTACCCTTATAATCAGATAATTCAACTTGTTTCCCATCCAAAGTTTTCAGGGAGAAATCCGGTGCTTTAGCGCCAATTTTCAATCCGCCCAAAGCATCTTTTTCGTCATTTCCCTTTTGTTCATTATCCATCGCCTGCACGATCGCTACCGTAATAAGTGACAGTAAGGCCACCGAAGCAATAATTTTTTTAAGCATACTCGTCCTCCTAGTCCCATTACAATAAAAATATTAGTCCATTTCCAGAAATAGAACAACTTCCCTATTCCCTATCTTAACAATAAAAGGACTTCCGGAAAAGTGTAATTCCATCAAATCATATCATGATATCGCTTTGTTTCATAATCTTGACACAAAAAAAAGCGGTAAACCTGACAAGTAGGTTTACCGCTTTCTAAAGCTTAAATTAGCCTTTTAATTTATTACGTAATACCATTTGAAGGATACCACCGTGACGGTAGTAGTCGATTTCGATTTCGGAATCGAAACGAACAAGTACATCAAATTCTTTTACGTTTCCAGCTTCATCAGTAGCTGTAACTTTTACGATATCACGCGGTTTAACTGTTTCGTCGATGTTAACTGCGATCGCTTCTTTACCAGTCAATCCAAGCGTTTCAGCGTTTTCGCCTTCTTTGAATTGAAGAGGAAGAACACCCATTAATGCAAGGTTAGAACGGTGAATACGTTCAAAGCTTTCAGCGATGACTGTTTTGATGCCAAGAAGGTTAGTACCTTTCGCAGCCCAGTCACGAGAGCTTCCCATACCATAGTCTTTACCAGCGATGACTGCAAGACCTGTTCCATCAGCTTTGTATTTCATACAAGCATCATAGATAGCCATTACATCGCCTGTTGGCCAGTAAGTTGTGAAACCACCTTCTGTTCCTGGAGCAACTTGGTTACGGATACGGATATTTGCGAACGTTCCGCGCATCATCGCTTCATGGTTACCACGACGAGAACCGTAAGAGTTAAAGTCACGCGGTTTCACACCGTTTTCACGAAGGTAGATACCAGCTGGTGTATCTTTACCGATTGCACCTGCAGGAGAAATGTGGTCAGTTGTAACTGAGTCACCGAATTTACCAACTACACGCAAGCCAGAAAGCGGGTTAACTGAACCTGGTTCTGGTGATAATCCTTCAAAGAATGGAGGATTTTGAATGTAAGTTGATTTAGAATCGAAAGCATAGATTGCTTCGTTGCTCGTTTGGATTTCGTTCCAACGTTTGTTATCGTTGAATACCGTTTCGTATTCTTTACGGAATAATTCCGGAGTTACAGTTGCTTTAACAGCAGCGTTAACTTCTTCTTGTGATGGCCAGATATCAGCAAGATATACATCGTTACCATCTTTGTCTTTACCAAGTGAATCGTTGTTTAAATCAAAGTCCACTGTTCCAGCAAGTGCATAAGCTACAACCAAAGTAGGTGAAGCAAGGTAGTTTGCTTTCACAAGTGGGTGAATACGCCCTTCAAAGTTACGGTTACCTGAAAGTACAGATGTTACCAGAAGATCTGCTTCAGCAACTGCTGCTTCGATTTCGTCAGCCAATGGACCTGAGTTACCGATACATGTAGTACATCCGTATCCAACTACGTTGAATCCTAATTGATCAAGGTATGGTTGAAGACCGGCATCACGAAGGTAACCAGTAACAACTTTAGAACCTGGTGCCAATGATGTTTTTACATAATCCGGAACTGTTAAGCCTTTTTCAACTGCCTTTTTAGCAATAAGACCCGCTCCAAGCATTACATATGGGTTAGAAGTGTTCGTACAGCTTGTGATAGCAGCAATTGCAATCGCACCTGTTTTCATCACTGTTTCTTTACCATCGGCAAATTTAACAGTTACTTCTTTATCCAATTCAGAATTGTCCATGCCGAAACCTTGGTTGCCCATTGGTGCATTGATAGCGTCATGGAAAGATTTTTTCATTTGAGAAAGTGGAATCAAATCTTGCGGGCGTTTAGGGCCTGAAAGGTTTGGTTCAATTGCTGAAAGGTCGATTTCCACAACGTCATTGTATGCTGGATCTTCGTTTTCAGGAGAGTAGAACAATCCATTTTCTTTGCAGTATGATTCAACCACTTTAATTTGTTTTTCATCACGGCCTGTTAAGCGCATGTAATCGATCGCTTCTGCATCAACAGGGAAGAAACCAACTGTAGCACCGTATTCAGGAGCCATGTTAGCGATTGTTGCACGGTCAGCAAGTGGAAGGTATCCTACTCCTGGGCCGTAGAACTCAACGAATTTACCAACTACGCCGTGAGCACGAAGAACTTGTGTTACTTTCAATGCAAGGTCAGTAGCCGTTGTTCCTTTAGGAAGTTCGCCAGTCAGTTTAACACCAACGACTTTTGGAACTGGGAAGTAAGAAGGCTGTCCAAGCATGCCTGCTTCTGCTTCGATACCGCCGACACCCCAACCAAGAACACCAATACCGTTGATCATTGTAGTATGTGAATCTGTACCGAAAACAGAATCAGGGAATACTTCGAAGTCGCCGTTTGGAGTTTCAACAGCATGAACCACGTTCGCAAGGTACTCAAGGTTAACTTGGTGAACGATACCAGTTGCCGGTGGAACTGCACGATAGTTGTTGAATGATTTTTGAGCCCAGCTTAGGAACTGGTAACGCTCTGCATTACGTTCGAATTCAAGATCCATATTGGCATCAAGGGAATCCATTGTACCTGCTCTATCAACTTGTACAGAGTGGTCAATTACAAGGTCAACCGGGATTTCAGGGTTGATTTTGTCAGGATCTCCACCAAGTGCTGCAAAAGCATTACGTAAAGAAGCTAAGTCAACAACAACTGGAACACCAGTGAAATCTTGTAGGATTACACGTGATGGCTTGAACGGAACATCTATATCTTGTTGCTCGCTTGTTCCCCATTTAGCAAGGTTCGCAACGTGTTCTTTTGTGATTACTCTTCCGTCCACTTGGCGAAGTACCGCTTCAAGTAGTACTTTAATGGAATATGGAAGGCGTGATACTTTGCCATCCCCTGCTTTTTCAATAGCGTCTAAGCTGTAGTAGTTGTAGCGTTGCCCATCAATTTCAAAGGACTTACGCGCTTGGTATACGTCATTTTTCGTCATGAATATTACCCCCTATTAAACTGTCAGAACTTATTCTGCACATAAAAGTAAAACCTGGTTCACTGAAACCATGTTTACTATAAATATAAATAAAAAAGTTAGTTTGTCGAATTTTCTCTCTCTTCTCCCATCCTAACTCTTCCTTCAACTTAATACTAATATAGAAATGAGTATAAGTAAATAACAAGAAAGTTATTGTTTTTTATAAGTTTCTCTTATAGAAAAAATTTCCCCACATATTAAAGTGCATTTAGGCAGGCTTGCTGTCCTGCATTTTATTGAAAATACCCCAATTTGTAGCCTGATAAATTATTCCAACAAAACATATTAGCACTTCATACATAATCATTCAACATTATCACATTCTATGGGTGGAGGTGTCGAAATGACAAAACAAAAGGCAAATCATGTTATACCCGGTATGAATGCTGCAAAAGCGCAAGGTAATGGAGCAGGATATAATGATGAACTGGGAAATGAACCGCCATTAACGGAAATGCAAAGGCAAAATAATAAAAAAAGAAAGAAAAATCAATGATTTCCCTCATTTCTAGGCTTTAAATAGGATAGGCTTTTTGAAGTGGCAGATGTACTGCATTTTTCAAAAAGCCTATTCCATTCTAAAATCAGGAAACGCATAAGTAAAACGCGAAATATTCATGAGTACAGCGCATGAACTCACGATGGAGGAACCTGTCACTCAATAGTCCTCAGAATTGACCTCATTGACGATTGCCTGAATATCCTGTTCGAATTTTTTCAGTTGCTCTTTCTGATGTTCGGAAGCGGTGACTAAAGCGGATTGTATTTGCTGATAGGCCTCGTTCACTTCCTGCTTCACATGTTTCAATTCCGTTCCGTAATTCGGTGCGTTCTTCTCAATGGATGAGTATACATCAAATACTTGTTGATAACTTTGCTGGGCTTCCTGGAAAGCCCTACGCTTATCTTGTTTATCCTGCATTTGGTTCAGCTCCTTAATTAGTGTCCATCCATAGCATGTACGAGGATTGCAAATATATGTATGTGAATAAAATTTCACGGACTGATTATCTTAAGAGATAGGAGGGATCGCACATGAACAAAAACGATGGTAAAGATATTCGAAAAAATGCACCTAAAGGAAATAACTCAGGTCAACCTGCACCTTTAAGCGGTTCTCATAAGGTGAAAAACAGGCAGCACACCCGTCAGAAGCATAATAGCAGTCATGATATGTAGGCTGCTTAAATAAACGCTCCAAAATAAAGCGGTGCCGCCCAGTAAAGGCAGACACCGCTTTCGTTTTATGTTTGCACAGCAAATGAGTAACATTAAAAATGTTCGATACCTTCCTATTATAAGGGCCACGGATTTTAACGTTTTAAGTCTTTGTCATTCCATTATTACAGTTCAGCCAATATAACGATGATATAACGTTTTTGCTTCTGCAATATCTTTTGTTCCATGAATCAACGCCCGCCCATCTTTAAAAACGACCAACCGATGGGTCCCGATCGTAAATGAAAGTAAATAAGGATTCCTAACAATCTTACCACCTTGTGCGACAAGATTTTTTTCGATTTCCGCCAAGTCTCTTTCAAGAATCATCGCAGGCCGAATCTGGACAGAATCCCTTCCGCATAAAACGGCTGTTTTCGTTCGATTTGAATAGGAGAGATGGGGGTACGTCCGATTTGGCCCGCATGACAAACAAGTATCTTTTTTTAATGGTGCTACATTTATGGATGAATGTTCATTTTTCCAAAGATCGAATGATATGATTTTGTTTCTTATTGATTCAAGATCTCCCACAAGGATTTTCAATGCTTCCGCCAGTTGATGGGCAACGACCATTTGAACAGCGGGGCTGATGATTCCCGCCGTATCACATGTCAGTCCTCCGATTGGAACCGTTTCCAGCAAACAATTCAAACATGGGGTCACCTCGGGGATCACCGTGTAACTTATCCCATAACTCCCTACACAGGCCCCGTAAATCCAAGGAATTTTATATTTTTGTGCAGTATCGTTTATAAGCATCCTTGTATCGAAATTATCTGTGGCATCCAATATTAAATCCACGCCTTCAACAAGGTTCGCCAGTTCATCGACCGAAACATCCGCCACATGCGATTTTACGATAACGTCAGAATTTAGCGCATTCAAACGATTCTTCGCTGCCACTGCTTTCGGTATTCTTTTTTGTGCATCATCTTCACAGTACAGCTGTTGTCTTTGAAGATTGCTCCACTCTACATAATCCCTGTCCACAATGGTGAGTTTCCCAATTCCTGCTCGTACAAGGCCTTCTGCACTTCCCGTACCGAGAGCACCCGCACCAATCACCAAAACGTGTTTTTTGCGAATATTCAATTGCCCTTCTTCCCCTATAGGGCCAAAAAGTTCTTGACGCGAATAACGTTCATTCATCCAATGCTCAATCCTTCAACTGGGCTGCTTGCTATCGCGTAATCATTTTTTGCGATTCTTCCTGCTTCATAGCCTAATCGACCTGCCTCAATGGCAAGTTTCATTGCCTTCGCCATTTTGACGGGATCTTTTGCACCGGAAACAGCAGTGTTAAGCAATACGCCATCCGCCCCTAATTCCATGGCGATCGCCGCATCGGAAGGCGTTCCAATCCCTGCATCAACAATTACGGGAACCTCAGATTGTTCCATGATGAATTGTAAGTTCAGTGGATTTATAATGCCTTGACCAGAGCCAATTGGTGAAGCGCCAGGCATAATTGCATGGCACCCCACTTCTTCCAGGCGCTTAGCGAGCAACACATCATCCGAAGTATAGGGTAATACGGTGAATCCCAGTTTCACTAATTCCTCAGCAGCTTTTAAGGTTTCAATCGGATCAGGCAGCAATGTTTTTTGACAGCCAATGACTTCTACCTTAATCATGTCACATAAGCCAGATGCCTTTGCAAGATGGGCTATTCGCACTGCTTCTTTTGCTGTTTTAGCTCCTGCAGTATTGGGAAGGAGTGTGTATTTTTTCAGGTCAAGCTTTTCTAAAAAATTGGGCTGACTGGCTTCAAAAATATTCATTCTCCGGACCGCAAACGTTAATATTTCCGTCTCCGAAACCTCAACTGATTGCTTTTGAACATCGAAGTTCGGATACTTTCCTGTACCTAATAACAATCTTGAAGAAAACTCATAAGTACCTATCTTTAACATATCATCCGCCTCCTACAAAATGTACAATCTCTACCTTGTCTCCATTTGACAAAAGTGTTTCACTTAGTCTTTCTTTTGCTAATATTTCATCATTCAATTCAACAATCACCACTTTTTGATTTAAATCAAAGTGTTGCAAAAGCCCCGTAACTGTTGATTCATCAGCAGGAATACGTATTTTTTCCCCGTTAATAATCAATTCCAATTCATCCACCTCCATTAAGAAAAAAGGGCGTGTATCGAACGATCCAATCGAAATGCGGCCCATTCGGCACTTGTCTTTTTCTCTAAAAGATCGGCTATAAGTACACCTGTAATTGGAGAAAGCAGGATGCCATTCCTGTAGTGCCCCGTTGCAACGAAAAGTCCTTTGCATGCTGGATGTTCACCAAAGTACGGCAATCCATCCCCAGTTTGGGGGCGTATACCTGCCCATGTCTTTTCCAATTCGGTTCCTTTAATCGCCGGAAGCAATTGCGTTGCCTTTTCTATTAACGTAGAAATTCCGTCAAGACTTACCCTTTGATCGAAAGTATTCGCTTTAACCGTTGCCCCGACAATGATTCTTCCGCCAACTTTGGGCACAAGGTAACAGCCATGTGAGAAGATTGTCTTTTCAAGCAATGGACGATCGGTCAGGACGGAAAAGCACTCACCCTTTACTGGATAACTGTCGAGTCTCACCCCTGATTTTTCAAGGAGGAAAGCACTCCAAGCCCCACCTGCCACGATGACATTTTCACTTGAAAATCCACCTATGTTCGTGACCACTCCCGTTACACATCCGTTTTCCGTAACTAAATCGGAGACATGAACAAATTCCTTTATATCTACACCAAGGGTAGCTGCAGATTCAGTAAAAGCGAGCGACAGCCTAGTGGCTGAAACTTGTCCATCCTCCGGAATGAACATGGCCCCCTTAATCTCATCCGATAGAAGCGGTTCCGTTTTTCTTATTTCGGCAGTCGATAGCCATTCAGCCTCAAGTCCCGCTTCTTGCTGGACTTTGATCATGTTCTTCAACTCGGCTACTTGATCATTCGTTAGCGCCACCTTAAACATGCCCTTGTTCACTAATTCGATGTCTATTCCACTTATGTCTTTTAATTCTTCCGCCAGTGCAGGAAACAACCCCCTGCTTCGGCTTGCCAATGTAAAAAGCGGGTTATCGGCATCCAACTCGGATTGTGCCCCTAACATCCCGGCTGCAGCACTGGATGCTTTACTGGCGAGTCTATCTTTTTCCAATAAGAGGACCTTTTTACCCCGTTTGGCTAATTGAAAAGCGATGGATCCGCCAATTACTCCTCCCCCAACAATGATTGCATCATATATGGAATTCATCTTATGTCTCCTTTCCCAAAGACTTCGAATATTCTTTAACGGCTCTAATCGGATTTTCAGCTTCAAGCACACCTGACATGACGGCAATTCCGCGTGCCCCCGCATCCAGCACGGCTTGGCAATTGAATGGTGTTATTCCGCCTATCGCAATTATCGGAAGATTGACATTTCTTGTGATTGCATGAAGTTCCTCAACTCCCTTAGGAGGAAGCCCGATTTTTGAACCTGTTTCAAAAACATGTCCATAAATCGCGTAATTGGCCCCTTTGCTGAATGCAGCCTTCGCTTCATCCATGGAATGAATCGAACAGCCAACATTCATCCCTGGAAATGCTCCTTTTACGACTCCCGCATCTAAACTATGAAAAGCCAATTGCACACCAAATACTTTGTGTACCCAAGCTACATCCACCCGGTCATTAATGATGATCTTTGAAAGCGGAATCTTATTATCATGTAATAGGGTCACTGCTCGATAGAGTTCCGATGCATTCAGATGCTTTTCCCTTAGATAAAAGAAATCAACATGTCCCTGAATGTTTGAAGCGATTTCAACAAACTTTTCAATTGGCTGTTTCCCAGTAGAAATAATATGCAATTCATGAGCATTCATACTAAGAGCCCCTAACTAGTAAATTACAATCTCATAAAATCAAATAGATACTAACGGGAATTGAATCGATAGATAAAAGCCGGCCAACAGCAGGATGATAAAATACAAAATGAAACCATGGTCCTTTTTTGAAAACCCAAATTCATAATAGTATGTTCGATCCCGAGTGTCTGTAAATCGCTTTGCCTCCATCGCAACCGCGATTCGGTGAGCACGTCTGATGCTTCCGGATAACAACGGTATGGAATAGGCTTTCATTTTAAAATATACCGTTCTTATCCCTTTTCCCCTTTCGAAACCGCGTACCTTCATCGCGTTTCGTATCGTTTGGAACTCCTCCATCATGATGGGAATCAGCCTTAATGCCGCCATGAAACTATAGGCATATTTCGGTTTAAGCTTAACTTGCTGCATTAACGAATAAAACAAGTTCACCGGCCTCGTCGTCAAGGAAAAAGTTAAACCAAGGGCCGCAAAGAACAACGCTCGAAAGCCCACCAATAATCCCCTCATGAAGCTTTCCTCCGTAATCGAAATGAGGCCCCACTCAAACCAGAGCGTCTCACCTTGCCCGAATAATATCATTGCTGAAGAGGTGGATATAAAAATGAAACAAAAGGGAATCGACAAAAGTAAGATTCGTTTTATCGAATGCCCGGTAAAAAACAAAAATAAAAGTAATACGCCAATGGTGATATTCATCATATAATTCAGGTCATGTATGAATAACGCCACGATGCATAACACAATCAGTACACCAAGTTTAAGGCTTGGATTAATTCCATGGAGCCATGTTTCTGCATTTGAAACATTCATCTACATGACACTCCTTTTAACTTTGGTCTCCAATAATCCTGATTGCGCAATCTTTTCATCACTAATTACGTTTCCGTCCTTAACCGTCCAGACCCTGGTTGCAAAGTTTTTTGAAATTTGATCATCATGAGTTACCATGATCACTGTTATTCCACGCCTTCGATATTCCTCAAACCATTCCAGTAAAGCAAAGGTATTTTTCGAATCTTGGCCAAAGGTTGGCTCATCAAGAAGAATGATTTTTTTGTCTATTACGATTGAGGCGGCTACGCTTAAGCGACGCTTTTGACCCATTGATAATTGAAACGGATGTTTATCCCGATGCGCCTCAAGGCGGAACACTTTAAGCAATGAGCGGACTCTCTCATCTATTTCTTGTTGCGGCCTTTTGTCCATTCGCAATGAATAGGCAATCTCTTCGTATACAGTATTTGCAACGAACTGAAACTCAGGATTTTGAAACACAAACGTCATATGATCCGTTGGTTTTTTCACCCTATTAATGGGGGTCCCCAATAATTCATACTTACCATTCGTTTTTATGAACTGCATAAGTGCATGCAAAAGAGTACTCTTCCCCGCGCCATTTTCTCCCCTGATAACAATCCATTCCCCTGAATGAACCTTCAGCTCTTTAACCTTGATTTTTTCCTCTTTATTCCGAAAACCGCTAAATCCTTGCACATGCATAAGGAGTGAACCATCTGTAAATTGTTCACGAATGGGTGCATAATTCTGTAAATATTCATCCCAAACACCAGGGAACCAAATTCCATGTTCTTTCATTTCATTTTTATATCGTGAAAGAATGGTGTCTCTCGGACCATCAGCCATAATTTGGCCTTCATCATTAAAAAGCACGATTCGTTCGATGAATTCTAAAACATGGTCGATTTTATGTTCGACGATAATAACCGTTTTGTCTCGTCCGACTTCCTTCAATAAGTCCCAGATTTCTTTTGTTCCTTCCGGATCAAGCATGGCGGTCGGTTCATCTAAAAATATCACTTCTGGTTCAAGGGCCAATACTGAAGCGATTGCCAGACGCTGTTTCATTCCGCCTGATAATGTTTCTATACTTGTATGGCCCAGGTTCAATCCTACATTACGGATATGATTTTGGATCTTCTCTCTCATTTCTTCCCTAGGGACGGAAAGATTCTCAAGTACGAAGGCAATTTCCTCATCGGCATATGGCATGCAAAACTGACTATCAGGGTCTTGAAAAACATATCCCCATGAAGAAGGGCATTTCAATTTCTCCGCTTTCATCGGTACTTCGATGGAATTCGGAATCAATCCGCTTAACACTTGCAAAAGTGTGGATTTACCACATCCAGATGGTCCCAACAATAACACTTTCTCCCCTTTATCAAACGATAAGGATAGATCCTTGAATAACAAAGATTCGTCACCGGGAAATTTCATTCTTAACTTCTCAACTGAAACGATTGGTTCCATGGCCCTCAACCTCTACTTTTGATCCAGTTCTGCATAATCTTTACTTGTAACCGGGCGAACAAGATTGGTTACTCCTGTTGCTTCCAGAACTTTGACTAGATAATAGGCAATCACACCTGCAAAGAATATGGAACCCACAAACCTCGCTATCATGAACAACAAAAGATTCCAAGTAGAAAGCGCACCTATTTCCCCGTATGCAAAATCCATTAGTACTGATGCAAGGCAGGAAGCTACCGCAGCTAAAACAGCCACCGACATATTGAATTTTTTATATTTGAACGCCATGAACACCAGTTCCGCGAACAAACCTTGTACCACCCCATATAACAGTACGGTCAGCCCCCAAGGAGAACCTAGAAAGAATTCCCCGGAAGCTGCAGCAATCTCCGCCAAAAGTGCCACACCCGGTTTCCGTAAAATTAAAAAGGCGACGGGGCCAGCTATAAACCACATTCCATAAATAAGTTGGTCCAAATGTAATCCTAATGGTTTAACGGAATAATAAATCGAACCCCAAAGGATGTAAACGATTCCGAATGCTACCGCAATCACGATCGTGACTAATATATCCGTTAATTTCAATCCTTTTTTCATTATTTCATTCTCCTTTATACTTCTAGTTTTTCTTGATGCACTGGCCATGTCTCTAAACGATAAGCCATTTCCCAAAAAGAGTATTCATATTGGCTGCTTAGGATAAAATGCTCTTTCATCCTTTCCTTATCTTCCTCTGTTACTTTTTCAGCAATCTCATCAAGCCTCGTAATTTGTTCTTCCACCAAAGTGCGGAACCACTCTCCTCCGTACGCCGCTATCCATTCTTGATAAATCGGCTCTTCAGGTGTGCATCCTTGCAGCCTTTCGCCTATTTCATAATACAGCCAGTAACACGGCAAGATAGCTGCAATAACATCCCCTAAATGTCCCGAATAAGCTGCACGATACATATGGGAGGTATAGGCGTACGCAGTCGGGGCGGGTTTGAAATTTTCCCTTTCCTCTTTTGTGATGCCTAATCTCTCAGAAAAATTCTCATGAAGCTTCAACTCCGCTTCATATGTTCCTTGTGCATGGCCGGCAAGCCTGCTTGTTGTATGTAAATCTGTAGCTTTGACTGCCCCTAGAGCTTGAACTCTAGCAAAATGAGATAAATAATAGGCATCTTGCATGACATAAAAACGGAAACATTCCAATGGCAATGTACCATCTCCTATTCCTGCAACAAACGGGTGATTAAAACTAGCTTCCCAAATATGATCAACTTCACGACGGATTTCCTCTGAAAACTTCATGTCCATTACCTCCAAATTGTATTTTTCAATGAATCTTAAAGAAAAAAAACTTTTATCACCCCTTTTTTTGCAAACAAAAAACCACTTTCTTTAACGTAAGAAAGTGGTTGTACTTGAAAAAATACAGAAAAGTATTGTTCCAGACCCCACTTCCCTACGCTGGTATAAACCAGATCAGGTTCTAAGGGTCTTAAAGTCATCTTTAATCTCAGCTTCTGCGGTAAAATCAACTTTTACCAATAAAGCACCCCTAGTGGTACAAATTGTATATTTAATTTCCATTTGCCTTTATATTAACACGATAAATCCAATTGTCAAACGTATTAGAAAAAGTTTTCACCTTAATTTTTTAGATCCAGTCTTGCATAAACACCTAACTTGATTGATTAAACCATTGTTAATCCACCATTTACGGAAAGAGTTTGCCCCGTAATATACCCTGCATCTTCCGAAACGAAATAGGCAACAGCACTGGCAATGTCCTCTGGTTGTGCTAACCGACGAAATGGAATCGCTTTTTCCAAGGCACCTGCTATACCTTCATTATAAGAGCCTATTTCTTGAAATAGGGGCGTATCAGCAGGACCTGGCGCAATACAATTTATGTTGAGTTTGTGACGTGCCATTTCTCTTGCTATCGTTTTTGTGAAGGCAATCACCCCTCCCTTTGCAGCCGAATAAACTGCCTCTCCACTTGATCCTACTCTAGCTGCATCGGATGCAATATTCACTACCTTTCCGTAACCATTTTCAATCATGAGAGGTAAAATTTCCTTGCAAGCATGGATCTGCCCAAGTAAATTAATATCGATAATCCTTTTCCAAGTGCTAGGATCACTTTTTAAAAAAGGTTCCACCTTATCCCAGCCAGCATTATTAACCAATATATCTATTCTTCGATAATGGTTCACTGATTCTTCAACGGCTTTTTTAACACTTTCTAATTTCGTTACATCACAATGGACCGCTCTTGCTTCAAAGCCCGACTTTTCGATTAAAGAAACCGTTTCCTCAGCATTTTTATGATTTATATCCGCCACGATGATGTTAAAATTTCGAGAAGCCAATTTTTTTGCAATCTCCCTGCCAATTCCGCTTCCGGCACCTGTAATAAATGCTATTTTTTTATTCATCTTAGTCCCCCTCCACTTACAACATTTAGTAAATATGGATATAGTTAAGCTGCTTATATATTGTCGATTATCTTTTCATTTATCATTTCCCGGAGCCGGAATTTCTGAATTTTCCCGCTTGCCGTACGGGGAAAATCATCCATTATTTCTAGAAATTCAGGCCAATATTGTTTGGCCAAACCCTTTTCCGAGAGAAATTCCTGCATGGACTCCATCGTGATCGGACTCTTCCCCGTTTTCATGCTGATACATGCACATGCTTTTTCCTGAAGACGGGAATCTGGAACTGCAATAACCTGAGCGCTGGAAATATCCGGGTGTTCATACAATACATTTTCTACATAAGCGACTGGAATATTTTCACCGCCCCGTATGATTATGTCTTTGTTTCTTCCAGATATTCGAATATACCCGTCTTCATCAATGAATGCTCGATCACCGGTAATGAACCATCCGTCCCTATACTCAGCTAAAGTATCATCGATTCGTTTAAAATAGCCGACAAAAAGAGCTGGCCCCCTTACTAATAAAGAGCCTTCTATATTCGGGGCGCAGACCTCTCCTTCAAAATCGACGACCTTTAGCTCCATTCCCGGAAACGGAATTCCGTCAGTATTCGTCAGTTTTTCTACTGGATCTTCAAGTCTTGTCAAGGTTACCAAGCCATCTTCTGTTTGCCCCCATCCTGACAAAATCTTGAACGGTATTTTTTCCATGGCTTCCTTTACTAAATGCCTGGGAATCGGAGCACCTAAAGCCACGAAGACTCGTAGCGAATTAAGGTCAAACCTTTCTACCCCCTCCATTTGAACCGTATCTTGCAGAAAAGGAGTAGCTCCTGCCGTAAACGTTATCTTTTCCCTCTCGACCCATTCAATAAATTCCCTCGGATTCCAAATGTCTTGATAGACTCCCGTACCTCCAATATGAGTAGGGAGCCTAACTCCATAACCAAAACCTGTTTGATGGGCGAATGTAGACGCCATGAAAAGAACATCATCGGATGTTAAATGTAAACGGTCAATCCAATAATTCGTTGATATACAAAGAGTATTATGTGTATGCATAACTCCTTTTGGACTCCCTGTGGTTCCCGAGGTAAAGATAATTTCAGTCACATCATTGGGGTCATGTGTGATTTCATCCAAAATGGATGAATCCATCCGTTCTTCCCAAGGTTCCTCAAATAAGGAGGAGAACAGTTTCATCCCATTAGGTGCACTGTCACCAATCACATAAATATGTTTCATTGACGGCCATTGTTGGCTTAGTCTTTCAATCATGTCAGGGTAATAAAACCCACGGAAATACTCTGGTACAACAATCATCTTAGATTCTGCCATCCTGACCATATAGCCAATTTCCCTATCTCGATAAATCGGTATCAATGGATTGCTAATGGCACCGATCCTCGTAACAGCATAGTGCAAAATTATAAATTCATTCCAGTTAGGCAGTTGAAAAGAGACAACATCCCCCTTACCCAATCCTATATGCAAAAGGCCCAAAGCGATTCGATCGACCAACTTACCAAGCTGCTTGTAAGTAAAACTACTTTTTTTATCGATAATCGCCACCTTATCTGGATGCTTTACTATAGCATCATTCAAATAATCCAAGATGGTTCGGTTTGGCCAAACGCCTTGAAATTCTGCCACATATTCCTGAGTCAAAATCGTCTCCAATTTCACCAGTTTTCATCCCCCTCATCATATTCTGAATTTTTTAAAATCTACAGGCCTCTTTTCTAAGAAGGCGTTTTTTCCTTCTTCCGATTCTTTAGTATTGTAAAACATCGCTAAACTGCCCATCGATAGTTGTGAAATCCCTTGAATGTTGGCACTATCTGCATTAAAGGAATATTTGAGCATTTTTAGCGCCGTAGGACTCTTATCAAGGATCTTTCTTGCCCATTCTTCTGCTGCATCGTGCAGTTGTTCCGAGGCAACGATTTTGTTCACAAGTCCCATTTCCTTTGCTTCTTGTGCAGAATATTGTTCACATAAATACCAGATTTCCCTTGCTTTTTTTTCTCCGACAATTCGTGCTAAATAAGCTGAACCAAACCCTGCATCATAACTACCGACCTTTGGCCCGCTCTGGCCAAATTTTGCCGTGTCAGATGCAATTGTTAGGTCACAAATGACATGAAGGACATGCCCGCCTCCGATGGCAAACCCATTAACCGCTGCAATGACAGGCTTAGGAATGTTCCGGATCGTTTGGTGCAGCGTTTCGATTTCCAGTCCCATTCCACCTCCTAGACCACCCGAATGATCATACCCCCCTTCTTCTCCCTTTTCTTTTTGATCGCCACCTACACAAAATGCCTTCTCACCTGCTCCTGTTAAAATCACTATACCGACACGATTATCATCCCAGGCGTCCCGGAAAGCCCAAATTAATTCCTGAATGGTTCTGGCACGAAAAGCATTATAAACTTTGGGTCTGTTCATTGTTATCTTTGCAATTCCATCTTTTTTTTCATAGATTACATCTGTTAATTCCATCGTTTTCATTCCCTTCATTAATCTTCGTCTATTAAGGATGTTTTGCCTTGTATTACATCAATTCACCGTTAATTAGGTTTATCGGTACCCAATACGACTGTGAATAATTTCAGTTTCTTCGTAATAGATTCCGTTTCAACTGAATGTAAAAATACTAATGCATTGGATTAATGAGAACGGAACTCCTTTCCTATAATGTCCTTTGCAATGACCATCATATTGGCCTGTGCAGTGCCATCACCAATTTCCAACCCAATCACATCACGCAAGCGTTGCTCTAGAGGCATTTCCTTCGTATAAGCATAATGACCATTCAACAGTAAACATTCATGGATAGCTTCTACACTATATTTAGGACCTAGCCACTTAACGGAAGCCGATTCTTTACTATGATTCAGCCCTTGGTCACGCAGCCAAAGTCCTCGGTAGGCTTGCCACTTCACCAATTCTAATTGGGTATAGTGGGTCACAATGGGGAAGGAGACCCCTTGATATGTCGCCAGCGGTTTACCAAATGAATGCCTGATTTTCACATATTCGATGGTTTCATCGATACTTTGTGAAGCGGTGCCCACACATTGCAGCCCTATTAACAGCCGACTTAAATCGAATCCATTCATCACTTGGGAAAACCCTTTGTTTTGAAGACCGATCATATACTCTTTTGGAACCTCGACATCGGTTAAATATATCGAACCTCTTCCAATGGGGATATTCCCCATGTCCGTGTACCCTCTACATTCAACACCCGGAATATCGGCAGGTACCATGAAAGCGCTTATCCCTCGATTTCCCCATTCAGGTTCGGTCTTTGCAAATAAAACAAAGGCATCTCCACAAGTAGCCACACTAATTCCAGACTTTTCTCCATTAAGCACATACTTATTCCCTTTATGTACAGCCGTTGTTTTAATTCCGCCCGCATCCGTACCGGCGGATGGCTCCGTAATGGCTATGCCAACAATTTTTTCACCACTTGAAATTTTGGGAAGCCACTCCTTTTTCAGTTCCTCGCTAGCATGATTATTGATAATTTCACCGATTAATGCATTCAGCATCACCGCGTAAGTAAGATTGAAATCTCCACGACCTATCTCCTCAGCAGCTATCCCCGTTGTCACACAATCCGCACCGCTTCCGCCATATTCCACTGGAATCCGAAGACCATTCACGCCAAGTTCCCCTAGCTTTTTCCACAAATGTTTTGGAGTAATCTCTTCGCGATCCCATTTTGTATAATGTGGAAGCAACTCTTCCTTCGCAAATTCTTTCAATATTCTACGAAAATAATCTTGCTCTTCCGTAAAAGAAAAATTCAGCACATCATTACCCCCTTGATTAATTACTAATTTATCTAACGCCCATATTTTGAACATTCTATGAAACATGAAACCTCTTACATGACAAACTATTATTGCAAGTTGTGTGCCAAATTGAATCCGCTGCAAATTTTGCCATGGTTTCCAAAATCATTCGCAAGTTTGCATTTTTTCTCATTTCTGCAAATCAAATTTGCGAAACTTCACAAAAAAATACACACTTTATAAGTGTGCCTAAATGGTTACCCTGATTACATTTCATTGGATGATACGGCTATTTCAATTTGTATTTGGCAATTTTCCTATATAAACTAGCAACATGAATTTTCAGCTTTTGAGCTGCTAAAGAACGATCACCTTCCGAATCTTTTAATGCTTGCTGAATGGCTGATTTTTCAGCATTCCCTACAACTTCATCCAACGTACCGGATATAGAATTATCCATGGAAGAGGAAACCCCCGATATGAAATCAGGTGTAAAAGATAAAGAATCCAGAGTTAGTGTCCCTCCATCCACGATATTCATTCCGCGTTCGATTATCGCTTTGATTTCACGGATGTTACCAGGCCATTCATATTGGATAAGCCAATCTTGAAGTTTAGGATCCATTTCTTTCACAGTGAATCCTAATTTGTTATTGAAATACTCGATGAAATGATATGCCAAAGGAAGAATATCTTCGTGCCGTTCCCTTAGAGAAGGAATTTTCAATTCAAAAACAAAAAGTCGATAATATAAATCTTGGCGGAATTTCCCTTCTTGAATAAGGGTTCTTAAATCTCTGTTCGTCGCCGCGATTATACGTATATCAACATTTTTAGTCCCTGTCCCGCCCAGTCTTTCCACCTCCCTTTCCTGTAAAACTCGTAATAGCTTTCCTTGAGCCTGATAAGGCAATTCAGAAATCTCATCTAAAAACAACGTACCATTTTGGGCTAATTCTATTTTTCCAGGCTTACCTTCTTTCTTCGCCCCGCTAAAAGCGCCAGCTTCATAACCAAATATCTCCGATTCAAATAATTCATCTGGTATCGCGGCACAATTTACCGGGACAAAAGGCTGTGCTTTTCTTGTACTCAAACCATGGATCGCTTGGGCAAAAAGTTCCTTTCCCGTTCCCGTTTCCCCTGTAAGCAGTACTGTTGAACTGCTAGTTGCTATTCTGGCGGCCAGCTCTTTTACCCTCTCAATCGCCTTACTCTTTCCAACAATCTCTTCGAAGCTATATCGACTTTGAACCCGGGAATTTTTCTTGGCTTTATTCTTTTCCAATGAGTTGGCAAAATACACTAAATCACTGTATTCCAGTTCGTCTTGGCGGATGATTATGGTATAAACGGTATCAGCTTCTCGTCGAAATACCCTTATGAAACAAGACTGTCCGCTGATCACACCAGAAAACACATGTTTGTGGGCAAGACCTTTCAAAGAAAAGGTGGAAGAAGTGTGAATGACTCTCGTAATGTACTTTCCTATTAAATCAGTCGGCATAATCTTGAAATATTCATAAAAATCAGCAGTTGCGCCTATAATCCTTCCATTTTCATCAACTTCAATCGATCCCCAATTCCTTATGATGTTTTTAACATTTTCCATTCACATCACCTAATACCTTGATTACTTAAAACAAAAATTACAACTTGCCCCTTAATGACTTCAATGCCTGCCTGATTAAAGCAAGTCACCTTTTGCGTAACCCAATCTCTATGCAAATTAATATCAATGACCTCCAGTTCCGCTGAAATCATATCGCCTATATGTACTGGATGATAAAAGACCAATTCCTTCTGTAAAAGTATACATGCACTACCAGGGAGTTTTTCACTGATCACTTGAGTGATAAGGCCTTCCGTCAACAAACCAGGTACAACCGGCTTACTGAAATTACTTTTCCAAGCTTCTTTATTCACTTGATAAATCGGACTGTAATCTTTTGTTAGTTCATTACATAATTTTACGTCAGATTCATTAAATGTACGTTGCATTCTAGCAACCTGGCCGATAAACAAATCAGTGATTGTTAAACTCATAACACCACTCCTCATTTTTCAGAATATTCAATTTCAATATAATTCTAACTATACATAACTTTCCAATCAAATACTATACAATGGAGGTCGTTTGCGGTTTTACTGTGAATTCTTATATTTTCTAAAAAATGACCTAAATGTCAGGGAACAGTTGCATGACTGTCCGCTGACATTTAGGTCATCTACTAAAAAACAATATTATACATTCGATGTTGCTTTTAGTTTTATATTTTCCTCAATCTGCGGTATATCATAGCTGCCATACCTCTCTTTCACAACGAGCAACGCCAGGGCAGCCATTATGCTCGGGATTGTGAAGGCCATGAATGCATTTTGTGGCGAATAGTTTGCAGCCAGTAATAATCCTATTAATGTAGGGGCCACTATCGCTCCAATTCTACCAAAAGCCAAGGCCCAACCTATCCCGGTGGTCCTTATTTCCCGCGGATAATACTCGGATATATACGTATTGGCTAAATTCATCGTGCCAACTGTACAGGCCCCTCCAAAAGCGATCAGAATATATAATGCCAGTACATTTGAGGTTAATCCCAATATCACAAAACAGACCGTGCCTATTGCACAGAGGGAAACAAGTACTCTTCTATGGCCTATTTTCCCAACTAAGTACCCTCCAATTATCGAACCGCCAATTTGTCCTATTCCCGATATAAGATTGAAAGATAAACTCGATGAAAGGCCATATCCGGACTGCTGCATGATTTTGGGTAACCATGTATTGAGTCCGTATACCATAAGTAAACAATTAAAGGCAGCTACCCAAAAAGCAAATGTGCTGAGAGTACGCTTATTTTCAAAGAGTTTCTTGACTGGAAAGCCTTTTGCCCTTTCTTGGACTTTGGCAAACTCATAATCGTCCGACTCTTTATAGTCGCCGTCAGGGTCGATGCGATTCAGAATTCCAGCAAGCTTCGCTCCTTTTTTTCGAATAACATAATAGGAAAGCGATTCAGGAAATTGCTTCATGAAGAATGGCAGTGCCAGTAAGGGGAGAGCCCCTATCCAATATAAAACCCTCCAACTCATTTGCTCCATTACATACATTCCAATTAAAGAAGCAAGTATACTTCCGATGGAATAACCACAGTACATAGTGGTTACAATGAGCACCTTGTTCTTTTTGGGTGAGTATTCCGCCATTAAGGATATGACATTTGGCATCAATCCTCCCATTCCCAAGGCTGCTATAAATCGCATGAACGAGAAAAAGGCGGGATTCGGCGCAAAACTTGATAGTAATGTAAAAACACTGAATAAACATATACAAATGGCAAGCACTTTTTTTCTCCCCAGTTTATCCGCCAGGGGGGCAAAAATGAGGGCTCCCACCATCATTCCGAACAATGAATAACTTGCTATTCCACCAGCTTCGACGGGCGTCAACTCCCATTCCTCCATCATTAAAGGTAAACCTACTCCATACATGGCTATATCAAATCCATCGAAGGTAATTGCGAACAAACACCACATAAAGACCATTAAATGAAAACGGCCAAATCTACTATTACCTACCACTTCCGAAGCATTAACTTCACGCAATCAATACCCTCCCCTTTGCCATATTTCACGATATAACATGTAATGTCAGTTTCCCTAGTTCACCGTAATCCGCTATTATTTCATCGTTTGCCTGTATGGAAATGGCATCTGTAATTCCGCCTACCAATACAATCATTCCAGCGTTAATGGAAAGTCCTTCACGGCTAATCATTTTTACAAGTTCCACAATCGAGTGAATCGGATGATCGAGTACAGCTTCTCCAAGACCCCTCTTTTGCATTTCACCATTTTGATAAAGCGTAACTTCTGCTTGAGCCCAGTCCGTGTGGTACGGAGAATAAGCTTGATTGCTAAGCAGGATTTTGGCTGAGGATGCGTTATCCGCCACTACATCGGTAAGTGTAAAAGAAAAGTTTTTATAACGACTGTCAATAACTTCCATCGCAAGAAATACACATTCTACAGCCCGCCAGACATCTTTCGCCGTTATATTTGCACCTTTCAGTTCGTCCTTGAACAAAAAAGCAAATTCAGGTTCCACTCTCGGATGAATGAGTTCCCCAACTTTTAATACCGGTTTAGTTAGTTCCATGGCAGATGTCAACCTGCCATAGATCGCTTCCTTCACTCCCACTTGCTGTTGTTTGGCTTTACTCGTCAAGCCCATCTTCCACCCGATGAATCTGTTATCACCATTGATCGTCTCATTTATGCTCAACTTCTGAATTTCATATGCTTGATTTACTGTTAGTTCAGGATTGGATAATGTCAGCTTATCCATTTCATGTCCGCTTTTTTGCGATTCGGCTACCCGTTTTGCTAGTTGATCTAGTTTCATCTTAAAGTCCCTTCTTTCTGAAACTTCATTTGCTCAGCAACTTCAATTATGGTATCTTCCTGACCGCCAACCACTTTTTGTCGACCAAGCTCCATCAATATATCCCGGGCATCCACTCCATACTTTTTCGCGGCTTTATTTGCATGCAATAAAAAGCTGGAGTATACGCCGCTATAACCCATGATTAAACTCGAGTCCGTTATTTCCTGGGGCTTGGACATGATTGCGTTTCCAACTTCCTCCGATAGATCGAGCATTTTATATAAGTCAATTTCGGTACGGATACCCATCCGATCCAGAACGGCAACAAGCACCTCCGTCTGGGTATTACCAGCACCTGCGCCGAGACAGCGGATGCTGCCATCGATTCTATTCGCACCTTCTTCAATAGCCATAAGCGAATTTGCCACAGCCAGCGATAAGTTATTGTGGGCATGGAAACCGATATCGATATTCAGCTTTGATCTTAATAACCGGATCCTCGTCTTCACATCTTGGGGCAAAAAAGATCCTGCGGAATCAACAACATATACAGCATCCGCTCCATAGGATTCCATTAACATGGCTTGTTCAAGAAGTTTTTCCGGTGATGCCATGTGAGACATCATTAAAAATCCGATGGCTTTCATACCGAGATGTTTCGCAGCTTCCAGATGTTGCTTTGAAACATCCGCTTCCGTTACGTGGGTTGCAATACGTGCCATTTTCGCCCCAACATGAGCAGCTTCCCTTAAATGTGCGATTGTCCCTATTCCAGGGATTAAAAGTACTGAAATAACGGATTGCCCTGCAGCTTCAACAGCGGCTTCCACCAATTCAATATCATTCACTTTTGAAAAACCATATTGTAAAGATGATCCGCCCAGACCATCTCCATGCGACACTTCAATATAAGGGATACCAGCAGCACTAAGTTTCCCGGTCATGTTCTTTACTTGATCGATGGTGAATTGATGTGCCACTACATGGCTCCCATCCCGCAATGCAACTTCAGTCACCAATACATCTTTACGCAAATGAACCCCACCTTTACAGTTCCGATTACCTTTTTCAAACAAATTGTTCGAATTGGCTTTTAGCAATTTCTTCCCCTACTTTTACAGCTGAAGCCGTCATTATATCCAAATTACCTGCATATACGGGAAGAAAATCCCCTAACCCTTTCACTTCCAGAAGGACTGTTATTTGTTTCCCATCAAATATCGGCTCGGTCTTCAGGCGATATCCTGGAACATATTCAGAGACTTTTTCCGCCATCTTATTTATGGACGTTGTTATTTCTTCCACATCAAAGGAGTCCGATTCAAGCAGGCAATGAATGGTATCCCTCATGATGAGTGGCGGTTCGGCCGGATTTAGCAAAATGATGGCTTTTCCTTTTTTCGCTCCACCCACCTGCTCCAAGGCCCTAGCCGTCGTTTGGGTGAATTCATCAATATTGGCACGAGTTCCCGGACCGGCACTCCTGCTGGAAATTGTCGCTATTATCTCGGCATACTCGACCTGGGCCACCCGACTGATCGCATGAACGATGGGGATTGTCGCCTGGCCTCCGCATGTAATCATGTTAACGACCGTCTCATTCAAATTTTCTTTTAAATTCACGGAAGGAACGATAAACGGCCCGATTGCGGCAGGCGTCAAGTCTATCAGCTTCTTGTTCACCTTTTTCAACGCTTTGCAGTGAAAAACATGCGCCTTTGCAGATGTGGCATCGAATAAAATGTCTGCAAGCTCCGGCTTTTCCAAAAAACCATCCATGCCATTTTCAATGACATGATGTCCGTGCATCCTAGCCTTCTTCAAACCCTCTGATTCCGTGTCGATACCAATCATGACTGACATTTCGAGTACATCCGACCGATGAATTTTCATCATTAGGTCCGTGCCGATATTCCCTGATCCTATAATGCCTACTTTTAGTTTTTTCAAGTCCGCTGGGCTCCTTTCACTCAAAATTAACCGTAACCTTTCCAAGTTTTTCTCCAAAGTCAGCAGAAAAACGGTCACCTGGTTTCGCTTCAATTGCTGCGGATAATGCACCGGACAAAATTACTTCTCCCGCATTCAATGAACCTTTAAACCGATGCAGTTTATTTGCCAGCCAGGCTACGCACGTTGCTGGATTTCCAAGTACTGCTTCACCTGTTCCTTGGTTCATGAATTCCCCATTTTTATATAGGCTCATTCGAATGGAGGGAAGGTCGATTTCACTCAAGTGAATTTTGCGATCTCCCAGAATATATAGACCCGATGATGCATTATCCGCCACAGTGTCCGGAAGTTTAATCTTCCAGTCCATCACCCGGCTATCGACCACTTCGATCGAAGAAACCACATAATCAGTGGCTTCAATTACATCATCAACCGTAATATTGGGACCATGTAAATCTTTCTTTAAAATAAAAGCTACTTCTGCCTCCACTTTCGGTTGGATCAACCGCAGCCTCGGAATATAGCCATTATTTTCTATCTTCATCCCATCAAGTAAATGTCCGTAATCTGGTTCATTCACTCCCAGAACCTCCTGCATGGCCTTTGAAGTCAAACCTATTTTCTTACCTGATATTTCAAGACCGGACTGGGTTTTCCTTCGAATCGTTTCTAGCTGAATTTGGTAGGCATCTTCCACGTCCAAATCAGGAATTTCACTAGTGGGGGCCGAAATCCCAATTCCTGTTTTTTCCGCTTTCAAAA
Organism: Peribacillus sp. NPDC094092; assembly: GCF_050279365.1. Taxonomy (NCBI): domain Bacteria; kingdom Bacillati; phylum Bacillota; class Bacilli; order Caryophanales; family Bacillaceae; genus Peribacillus; species Peribacillus sp. NPDC094092. The sequence continues at coordinate 322,503 of NZ_JBNNUC010000001.1, forward strand.
ACCTGGAAGACCATTCTGTTAAACTAGCGTTCATGTTGCTTCCCTCCTTTTTTATAATTTAATCGTGACGTTAGACAGTTCACTGTAAAATTCGAAACTATGAGACCCGCCTTCACGGCCGATGCCACTGTGCTTCATACCACCAAAAGGTGTGCGCAAATCACGCAAGTACCAGGTATTCACCCAGATAATACCCGCCTCAATTTTAGAAGCAACACGATGCGCTCTCCTTAAATCATTGGTCCAGATCGTTGCCCCCAGTCCATAATGAGTATCATTAGCGTGATCCAGTACTTCTTCTTCCGTTTCGAAAGGCATGACCGTTACAACAGGACCAAAAATTTCTTCCCGTACACAACGGGATTCACGCGTGACTCCGGCAATGATTGTCGGCTCAATGAAAAAACCTTTGTCAAACTGTTCGGCTCTCCTTCCCCCAGTTACTATTTTCGCTCCTTCTTCTTTCGCCAGGTCAATGTAACTCATCACTTTTTTATAATGTTCTTTACCTATAACTGCTCCTACTTCCGTTTCGGAATCAAACGGGTTCCCGACTTTTAATTTTTTCGTTCGCTCGACCATCTTTTCAAGGAATACGTCATACAATCCTTGCTGAACATAGATTCGTGATCCACATAAACAAACTTCACCTTGATTCATGAAACTTGATTTCATTGTCGTTTCGATTACTTCATCAAGATTCGAGTCTGCAAACACAATATTCGGATTTTTCCCACCCAGTTCAAAAGAAATTTTTTTCAGCGTGGGCGCGGCAGCTTTCATAATTGCCGTTCCCGTTTTTGTTTCCCCAGTGAATGTTATCGCATCGACGTCCGGATGCTCACTTAATGCAGCTCCAGCTGAATTTACACCATGTCCATGGACAAGGTTGACAACTCCATCGGGAACTCCCGCCTCCTTGCATATTTCCATTAACTTTGTCGCTGTCATCGGTGTCAATTCAGCCGGTTTCATAACGGCTGTATTGCCAGCTGCCAGGCATGGAGCCAATTTCCATGTCAACAATAGCAAAGGTAAATTCCAAGGATTGATCATCCCTACCACCCCTACAGGCCGCCTAATGGAATAATGAAGTGCAATATTATTCTGATTGAAGGATTCATTACCAAGTGTAGTGATATAGTCAGCAAAAAAGTGGAAATTGTGAGCTGATCGCTTAATGTCCATTTCCAGTGCAAGGCTATATGGTTTCCCAGTATCAAGGGTTTCCAACATTGTCAGTTCTTCTTTCTTTTCCAAAATGAGATCGCCGATTCTCCTTAGAACCGCAGAGCGTTCATTATCGGTAAAAGATTTCCAAGGACCTTTAAGCGCTTGTCTTGCTGCAGAAACAGCCTGATTCACCTCCTCTTTTCCCCCTTCTGCAACCCATCCAAGTATTTCTTCCGTTGCAGGATTGATATTGTCAAAAATCCTGGATTGATCTGGATTGAGGAATTCCCCGTTAATAAAGTGCCGGCAATCTATTGATTTAGTTGTATTTATACTATCTTTTGCTGCTTGCATGAAACATCCCTCTCCTTTATTGAGACACCCGCTTGGTTCAAGCGCCTCAATCTTGTATTTCCACTATCATTTCAATCTCAATTGCAGTGTTATTTGGAAGCTGTGCCATTCCCACCGCTGACCGGGCATGTCTGCCCCTCTCTCCAAATACGGCCACAAGCAGGTCTGATGCGCCATTCAATACTTTGGGCTGTCCTGTGAAGTTTTCGGCTGAATTAACCATTCCGAGAATTTTGATTACCTTCTTTACTCTGGATAGTTCTCCAAGCTCTTCCTTCAGGACCCTCAGAAGATTAATCATTGACTGCCTCGCTGCCTGATAACCTTCCTCTTCCGTCAGCTCTTTGCCAAGCTTGCCGTGATATTCATCTACACCTTGTCCGGATGTGAAAATCAAATTTCCCACCCGGACGCGGCTAACGTAGTTGCCGACCGCTTCCCTTGGCGGCTCAAGCATGATTCCAAGTTCTTCAAGGATTTGTTCTGGTGCTTTTATCTGTTTTTCCATGCTTCTCCCCTCGTGATTCCAAATTTAAAAACCTCAATGCATTTCTCCCTAGAAGATTTTCTTTCACTTCATCTGATAGATTTAGAGTGTCATCAATTACTTGACCTGGGGGCTTCTCTCTCAATAAAAATGGATAGTCGGAACCCATCAGCACTTTCTTATATCCAAAACGATCAATCAGATACTGAATATTCCGGGCATCATAGTTCAGGGAATCGAAATAAAACTTTTGCGCATAGTAACTTGGCGGCATGGATGTTTTTCTTAAATCAGGCCATACTTCCCATCCCTGATCGATCCGGGGTAGAATATATGGAAATGAGCCCCCGCCATGTGCAAAACAGATTTTCAGATCCGGGAACTTTTCCATGACGCCACTCCATAAAATGCTTGCTGCCGCCAATGCCGTTTCACTCGGCATCGCCACTGTATACATGAGGTTATGCCGTTCCGTTCGGTCTTTTGCCATTGTCTCCCATGGGTGTATAAACAGTGGGACATTCCACTTTTCAGCCATTTGGAAGAATTCCAATAAAACAGGAGAATCCAGGTTTTCTCCATTTACGTTAGTACCGATTTCGATTCCCGCCAGGCCAAGCTCGAATTTACAGCGCTCCATTTCCCCAATTGCCACTTTCAAATCCTGAAGCGGTACAGTACCTAGACCGATGAACCTGTCAGGATGCCTGTTCACTGTCTCGGCAATGAAATCATTCTGAAGCCGGGACATGTAAAGCGCCTGGTCAATTGGCGCCCAGTATGAAAATGTCACTGGCACCGGTGAGAGCACCTGCATATCGACTCCTTCCGCATCCATATCCTGAATACGTTTTTCTGGGTCCCATACCTGGTCAGTCACTTTCCTGAACAGCTTTCCGCTCACCATGATATCCGCCCCGCAAGAACATTTATGCTCTAGCACTGGCCAGCGTCCCTGACCAAATTTACAGGTAAAATCAGGCAGGTCCAACGGAAGAATATGTGTATGAAAATCTATTCGCATTTCCATGCCTCAACGTTTTCTGACATGACATGACCGCATTGACTACATGTGCGAAGTTCCTTACTTCCGTTGAAAGCCTCGATCGCCTCTTTCACCTGGACCTCAATATTCGTCAATTGGATTGTAACTTTGTGCATCTCATGATTACAATTCCCGCAGAACCAAACAAAATCTTCAAGTTCATCTTTAGCACGCTTGCGCTCTATGACAATGCCGTAAGTATCAGATACTCGATGAGGAGAATGAGGTACATCAGCTGGCAGCATAAACATTTCCCCCTCTTTCACCTCCACTACTTCACGCTCCCCGCTTTGGTTGATGCATTCTACATAGCAGGAGCCTTTTATCTGATAAAACAACTCGTCAGAAGGGTCTACATGAAAATCACGCCGATAATTCGGACCACCAAGAAGCATGACTATGAATTCGGAATCTTCCCATAGCACTTTGTTATTAACCGGCGGTTTCAATAAATTTTTATTGTCTTCAATAACTTTTAGTAGATTTAATGATCTAGCCTGTAATTTTGAAGATTGAGCATATCCTTTCATGAATAAACTACCTCCAATATTCTTAATAGTCGGAAAATTCAAGTTAACGACATATAACCAACCTGTTTTGAAATCATTTGTGCCGATCGTATCACAGACTGAATAATTCTCGTTTTTTCTTTCCCAATCATATAATTTCGATCCCCGACAAGGTTAAGTGCTGCAATAACTTGGCCATTATATGATTTAATGGGTGCTGCAACGCCATATAAACCATAATCATTTTCATCATCACTAATCGCAAATCCTTGTTTGCGGATGTCCTTTAATTCTTCATTCAATTCGTTGATGCAAGTAATCGTGTTAGTTGAGTGCTTCAATAGCCCTTTAGCAAGCGTAGGCTGAATAAAGGATGGGTTAAAGGCAAGTAATACTTTCCCGCTGCTCGTACAATGAGCAGGTTTTCTTGCTCCTATATATGTGGTCATATGCTCGGCATGAGGGGACGACATTTTCATCACAAACCTGACTTCGCCTTCGTGAAACATACCAATGTGAGAATTACCTTTGAATTGCAGGACAAGATTACTGATAATAGGACCTGCCTCATAATGAATATCCTGCTGATACATGACTTTACTGCTCCACTCAAGTAACTTCCATCCAAGCCGATACTTTCGATCTTTGCCTTGGATCAGCATCCCTTCCTTGCACATGGTTTTCACCAGATGATGAGATGAGCTTGGACTCATATTCAATTTTTCAGCTATTTCCTTATTTCCAAGTGCGGGTTCTTCATTAGTGAATAAATCCAGTATCTTTATAAGCTTCTCAACGGACGAAATCATGACGGCCCCCCCTCCCCATTCAACTATTAAAATTACTGGTTAACCGCATCGATGGCTACTTGCATCGGTTTATTAAGCACTTCATCAACCATGTTAAAGTTCTTGTTTTTCTTATATTTATTATAAAAAATGGCTCTTTTCCGAACTGGATCACCTGTGTAATAGCGTTCGTATTGAAGGAGGCGCTGCCCAAACGCTTCCCCGCATAAATCCCAAGCTAGTTTAAACACGCGAACGCGCTCTTCCGCTGAAACCCCGCTACGTCCTCCATAATATTTATCGATATCACTGCGCAATTCGGGATTATCAAAGTCAGCCCCTGTCGGAGACATCAACAGCCCACCAGCTCCAATGGTCTGGATAACCTCTATGGCACGTGGATACATCTCCGGAAGGAAACCGCGGATCGTTTCCAATGCATCCGGATTTGGCCGGGCCTCACCGTAGTCATTAATCGTGTACTCATATTCCGCTACCCGAAGCAGTGAACGGATGACTTCGACAGATTGAACAAGTTCACCCAAATCACGCTGTACATGCAGGAATCCATCGACTCCGATAGAGTCTGCCACTTTACAAGCGACTTCAACGGCAAATGCCAGTTTAATATATCCACGCACGCCTGATTGGTGAGCAGGCTGTTCAGCGATTCCGGTCATTGGATACAAGCGGTTTGCCGCCTCCACATTGTTGTATAAGAAGACACGATTCCAAGGAACCAGGACATCATTAAATACAAGCAGGGCATCCATTTCCTCATAGCGGGAGGCCAGTGGATGGTCAAACATCGAGCGTGTTCCGTCCTGCATTGGTTCCCGGCAGATTATGCGCAGTCCGGGCGTATCGATCGGCAGTGCAAATGCTACCGCATGACGTTCATCCCCTGGTGTGAATCCCGGGAAAGAATAGATGATTACCTCATCTGTAATCGGTGCAAGGGTTGCTAACATCTTTGCACCGCGTACAAGTATGCCTTCTTCTCTTTCCTCAACAGTCCCTAAGTGTGTATATGTTTCTTTTTGTTCATGAGATTGCTTGCTTCGATCATTTTGAGGATTTATGATTGCATGAGTCAAGAATAAATCATTGTCACGAATATAGGCATAATAATCATTGATGTTCTTAGACCAGTCTTTGTTGTACTTATCAAGAAACCAGGCATTATGTGCCATGGAAGTGACCACGACATTTAAAAAGTCAGGTGTTCTCCCCATTAGTCCATATGTCATCCTTGCATACACTTCAAATAATTTACTTCTTTTTTGCAGATCCTCCGATGTCTTCGGGAATAAGAAAGCATTGTTGACACGTTCACCGGTTTCTTTGCAAATGTGGGTGATTTCATCTTGATATTCCGGGTCATGTTGAATGTCATACAACTTCGCGATTTCTTGTATCGGCTGTTTAAAAATTGGCTCATTATAAATATCCTCAACCACTCTTCCACCAAGCCAGACTTCTGGCTTTCTGGATTTAATTCTATTAATATATTCTTCACCAGTTTTAATGCCCATCCGAATCCCCCTCATTTTACAAGTTGTTTAGCAGACCCCATTTTCCCTCGATAAAAAAGTAAGCGCTTCCAAATTTTCAAAATGTATCTCACCGACGAACAATACATGATTACCATCCTCAAACTCTATCCATGGTTTGCTTCCATCCAGGCAACACATCCATTTATTTTTGGCAAAATCCCCTTGTCATCCCAGTCAATTTCAAGTGTTTCCTGTTTACTGCGCTAGTGCAGGCTTTTGCTGTTTATGAATCGATACTAAAGCAGGCGGGGGGTCCAAGGAAACCGAGGGAACGAATTCACCGTAATGCCCTTTTGAACTTTCCCATCAAACCAGCTCACTATCGTGACTCCGGTTGGGAATTTACCAAAGCAATTTCTCAACTCGCGCCCATCCACCTTATCACCTCCTACTCTTTTATTATGAATTTATTATAGTAAACTTAATAATTTTAAAAATCATATAATTTCATAATATGAAATTTAAGGAAATTTTTTTAATAGCTCTTTTTGTGAATCATCGTAAAAAAGACTTTCATTACCGCATTACCAAAAATCAGTGTTAAACTATCCATGATCATTCATATTTCCAGCTTAATGAATAATGATCTTTTTCGACTCGAATATATGAAAGTGGTGAGGGAAGTTTCAATTTTGCGTTCCTTAAGAAAGATCTACCAATTTTTTGTGGATATTCCTTTAAAAAAAGGCGTGGTTTTGAATGGCCGTTACGAGGTGAAAACTGTAATCGGTACGGGAAGCTACGGTATTGTTTATCTTTGCAATGATTTGAAAATGAATGAAAATATAGTGATCAAGCAGCTCCGGAAAAGTAAGCGCCGCAGCAAAAAAGAGTTGAAACAGTTTGAAAATGAAATGATCATATTACGAATGTTAAACCACAAAAACATCCCCAAATTTCACGAGAAATTTTCACATGACGGAAATGTTTATTTTGTGATGGATTTCATAGATGGGGATAATTTGGAAGACCATATTTTCTTGAATCAATTAACGTTCAATGAGAAAGAGTCTCTATTTTTTCTGGATGAGCTGGTCGGTTTAGTATCTTATCTACATGACCATGACATTTGCCATCAAGATTTACGTATACCAAATATTTTACTTAAGAACCGTCAGCCCATTTTGATAGACTTTGGTTTGTCTAAAATGATCAATTCGGCCGATCTTGCAAAAGAGTCCATTTTGCAGATGAAAAGGCAGGATTTTTACGATTTGGGGGAAATACTTCTATATGTACTTTATACGACGTACGCTTTCAATAGTAAAAAGGCTCTTCCTTGGACAGAAGAGCTTTCGTTAGAAAAAGAAACCGTGCATATACTGAAAAGGTTATTAAGCATCCAAGAACCTTATTCAAATATTAAAGAAATCTCAATGGACCTGCAGGCTGCATTGAAAAGGGAATTGAATTAGCTGCTGCTGCCCCGCCCCTTTCTCTTGTAGCGGTCACTTCCACTCATGGGATACCTTTTATACCCTCGACTGCTGCTACTGCTGCCTCGGCGATAATGACCATGTCTTCGCTCACTGCTTCCTTGGGAAAGTTGTTTGATTTTTTTCATTATTTTCTTCAGCATATCTTTCACCTCTTTTATAATGGTTTTAAAGCTTGTTATTCATTTAGCCTAACATAGTCACAGTATAAAACTTATTAATTTGTACTATAATTTTTTTCATTTGTGTTACATTCCATCACTGCCTATTTTGTTCATGGAGTGGACATATTTCATTGTTGATCAAACGAGAAAATGGAATATTTAAAACAATCAATTAAAGAGACTTATAATGGCCTCTTCAAAAAATATCTTGATCACCAATAGATGGAAAAACGTTTTTTTATCTTACCATTAAAAATGAACCGGGTTAATTGTAATGACAGTATACAGAAAAAACCTGGCGAGCATTGCATCGCCAGGTTTTTTTCTTCATTCATCATTTATTTTACAGCGTCTTTTAATTCCTTACCTGCTTTAAAAGCCGGTACTTTACTAGCTGCAATTTGTATTTCTTCGCCAGTTTGCGGGTTTCTTCCTGTACGGGCAGCGCGGTCACGCACTTCAAATGTACCAAAACCAACTAATTGGATTTTTTCTTCTTTAGCAAGTGTAGCCGTGATTGTTTCAAACAATGCGTCCACTACTTTTTTTGCGTCGTCTTTTGTCAGTTCAGCTTGTGCTGCAACACTGCTCACTAATTCTGTTTTATTCATATGAACACCTCATCCTTTTATTTTGTATAAAGTATGTAGAGTAGACAACATAACATATCTTGTATGCCTCTGTCACTTATTATGGCTAAATAAAAGGAATCGCAGCTCTAATTGGAGCTTTTTTGGAAAAAAAAGCTTTGATTAACTTTCTGCAGTTTCCAGCTGCAGCCATTGATAGATGGTATCCATATCAATGTTTTCCTCCAAGTGGGAAGCCAAGAGATTGTACGCTTCCTCCCTGCGCTCCGAGTCGCTTTGGACGTTTTCCTTCACTTCTTCCAACCCCTTGTTCCGTCGAATCTGATTAACTAGCAATCTAGTGAACAGGCGATTATGGAATATCCCATGAAGATATGTTCCCATTACCTTGTTGTCATTGGAAATGGCTCCATCCTCTCTTCCATCCTTCAATAAAAGGAAGGGCCTTACTTGCGACTTCAATGTCGTTCTGCCTAAATGTATTTCGAAACCGTTAAGATTCATTTGACCATCCATTATCCCGGCAGAAAGGACCCCTTCCATTTGTACCGTTTTCTTTTCTGCTTGAAAAACGGTTTCCACCGGAAGAAGCGAGAGCCCTTCTGCGTTCTCGCCGTCACCTTCGACCGCATCAGGATCGAAAAGTTTAGTACCCAGCATTTGAAAACCGCCGCATATGCCAAAGATCATCGTTCCTTGTTTCCGCAGTTCATTGATGGCCCGATCTAACCCCATACGATTCAACCACTTTAAATCTTCAATCGTGTTTTTTGTACCAGGCAAAATTACCAAATCGGGATTACCTAGCTCACGGACACTGCTTACCAGGCGGACACCTACTCCGGGTTCATCAAAAAAAGGATCCACATCTGTAAAATTGGAGATTCGCGGAAATCTCAAGACGGCTACATCGATCGGAAACTCAGCCTTTTTAGGTTTTTTAAAACGTAAGGAAGAGAGGGCAAGTGAATCTTCCGCTTCAATATTGACGTCTAGATAGGGCAGCACACCGAGAACCGGAATCCCGGTTTCCTTTTCCACCCATTCAATGCCATCGTCCAACAATTCACGCATGCCCCGAAATTTATTGATGATGATTCCCTTTACACTATCTCGTTCCTCTTGATCCAATAAAGCAAGTGTGCCGATGATGGACGCAAATACTCCACCACGATCAATGTCGGCAACTAAAATGACAGCCGCATCCGTGAGTTTAGCCATTCGCATATTCGCGATATCCCGGTCCTTAAGGTTAATTTCAGCCGGACTCCCTGCACCTTCGAGTACAATGATGTCATAGTCTTCTTGAAGTTTTTGGACCGATTTACGGATGATGGGCATGGCTTCCTGGACAAATTGCGACCGATAGCTTTTTGCATTCATATCAAGAAAATGCTTTCCGTGCACGATGACTTCCGAAACCATATCCTGCTTCGGTTTAAGTAATATCGGATTCATATCGGTCGTTGCCGTGATCCGTGCTGCTTCTGCCTGTACTCCCTGAGCCCGTCCGATTTCACCGCCATCCAGGGTTACATAAGAATTCAAAGCCATGTTTTGTGATTTGAATGGGACGACACGTAATCCTTTATTGGAAAATACCCGGCAAAATGCCGTACAAATCAAACTTTTCCCTACATCAGATGACGTCCCTTGTATCATGATGGATCGTGCCTTCATTACGTTCACCCCCTAAAACTCTAATCCTTTGACAGCGCCGATGCCCTCGTCATAATAATGCTTGACCGCCTCAATCGATGAAACCAAATCGGCCATTTCCATAAGCTCCGGCCTGGCATCCCTGCCGGTAATGACTATATGCATATGAGCGGGACGATTTCGAATTGCATCAATGACTTCAGCCAATGGCAAGACATCTTCAATCGGGAATTTGGAGATCGCTAATGCATTATTCAACTCATCCAAAACAAGTAAATCAATGCCGGGATCACTAAGGGCCAGCCTCGCCTTTTCCCAAGCTAACGATAATGCGTTGCGATGTTCTTCTGGAGTTTTGGTCCATGTAAAACCAATGCCTAGCTGTTCCATTTCAACTCCTAATTTTTTCAAAGCCAATGCTTCCCCATATGTACGCTCTGGAGATTTTATGAACTGAAGGTATTTGACATTCATTCCTCTGCCGATTGCCCTTAAAGTCACCCCTAAAGAGGCAGTCGTCTTCCCTTTCCCGTTACCTGTATAAATAAGCATCAATCCTCTGCGTGCCACTCACTCACCTACCTTCATAGCCATACTGTTTTTTCTATGTAGGAAGTCCTTTTAGTGGCAGGAACCGGTTGATCGCCTTTAGGGTATCCGACAAAAATGGTGCCGATCACTTTTTTGTTTTCCGGTGACCCGATAAATTCGTACAGGCGTTCATCCCTGACTAGACCCACTCCTCTAGTGCGCCAAACGAATCCGAGACCAAGTTCTTTTGCGGCAAGCCACATCGAATGGACGGCACAACAAGAAGCGAATACATTGTCTTCGGATGAATCTGGATCTTCAGGCAAAATATCGGAAGTCACGACAATCATAAGCGGTGTCGTCTTTACAACTTCCAGTGAACTTTCTATCAATTTTGGTTTGGTCGGGAAGCGTTCATGTAAATACCTTTCTGCCAATCTTTCATAACGGTGCTTCGCTTCTCCCTTGATTACATAAAAACTCCAAGGTTCACGCAATCGGTCGTTAGGGGCATAGGTAGCCGCCTCCAATAACTGCCTGATTTTTTGGTCTTCCACTTCTTTTTCTTCGTAATTCCTTATTGCCCGGCGTTCCTTCAATTCTTGAATGATGGACATTCCGCCTCATTCCCTTCAATAATGGACTCTGATTCAATCACTCTTTCAAACCAATGGATTTTTTCCCTTAATTGGACGACATCCCCTACTAGAAAGATTGATGGATTTTGAATTTCTTCTTTTATAGCCTTCAAAGAAATCGAATTCAATGTACCGGTAATCGTCCTTTGTTTATTTGTCGTGCCCCATTCAATGACAGCCACTGGCGTATTGCCGTCCCTGCCATGCTCCATCAATTTTTCACAGATAAACGGCATATTACCTATTCCCATATAAAAGGCGATGGTATCGATGCCCTGAGCCAATGCCTGCCAATTCAGGTTATCCTGCCCCTTGTAATCACGGCCATGACCTGTCACAATGGCATAACTTGAGGCATGATCACGGTGGGTAACCGGGATGCCCGCATAAGCCGGTGCTGCGATTCCCGCTGTGATTCCTGGGACGATATCATATTCAATCCCGTTAGCAGCCAGTATCTCCGCTTCCTCACCGCCCCGCCCAAAGACAAATGGATCTCCGCCCTTCAGACGAGTGACGTCTTTCCCCTGTAAGGCTTTTTCCACTAAAAGTTCATGTATTTCATTTTGAATGAGATGATGCTTTCCTGGTGATTTCCCGCAATACACCAGTTCTGCACCTTCTTTTGCATAAGTTAATAACTCTGGATTGACAAGCCTGTCATATGCAATGACATCCGCCTTTTGGATACATTCCAGTCCATATACCGTAATCAGTTTCGGATCTCCGGGACCCGCACCGACCAGATGAACTTTTCCCGGTTTCATGCTCGCGCCTCCTCTTAATCTTCAAAAAATATCTTTTACTTATTGATAGTTTCATTGGCAGATCTGTTTTTTTGTTTTATGCAAGCATCGATCCAGTTCTTTGCAAGTGTTGGATTGGAAGCAAAATGAAAGTGAGTATACCCAGCAACAAGGTTACCCAATACACACCCTTCTTGTTTCGAACCGAATCGGCCTTTGGCTTCATAAGCATGTGTAAGATCATCATCCGCTTCGAATGTCGAGTAGTGGAATTCATGTCCTTTTGCCTGCTCCATTTCATTGATCAAAAAATTGCCTGTAGTTCCTGTAATTTCTCGATACCCAAGTGCTGCAAGTTTTTTCTGCATTTTAACCCTGCCGGGTATAATTCCTGCCATCTGATGCGTTTCTTTGGAAGTTGTTTCAATCGATTTGCTCAAAAACATGAAACCGCCACATTCCGCTAGAGTCGGCATCCCCTTTTCAATGGAGCTTCTGATGGAATTGATAGCACCCACGTTACCGGAAAGTTCAGCTGCAAATTCCTCAGGAAAACCGCCTCCAAGGTATAAACCATCAGCATCCAATGGTACTTCATCCCCTTTTAATGGGGAAAAATACTTGATGTTCGCCCCAAATGCTTCAAGCAACTCAAGGTTTTCCTGATAATAAAAATTGAAGGCTGCATCTTTTGCGACGGCAATGCACACTTCCTTTTCATTTTGCGGTTGAAATATATTTAGGTTACCACTGGAAATGGCGCTTGTCTTGGATAAATGGTACAACTGATCGATATCGATCGTTTCCATGACTAATTGTGCAAGCTTATCGAAAAACGGATTTAGTTCCCCGCGTTCAATAGCAGGAATTAGACCCAAATGACGGCTTGGAATATCAATATCCATTTCCCGCTTCATATAGCCCAGCACCGGTACATCGCATTCTTGCTCAATGGCTGATTTGACAATTTTGTAATGCCCTGCACTTCCCACTTGATTGGCAATGACACCAATGATGTTCGGACCGGTCGAAAAGTCCTGAAATCCTTTTACGATGGCAGCTGCACTCCGTGCCATGCTGGCACAGTTGACTACCAACAGGACAGGGCTTTGCGTGATGATGCTGATTTCAGCCGTCGATCCTGTATTGGATAAAGGACTTTTACCATCGAAGAAGCCCATGACTCCTTCGATGATCGATATATCAGCTCCGGTCCCTGCTTTGCTAAGGATTTCTCGGACTGTGTCCTGTTCGAACATCCAACTGTCAAGATTGCGAGAAATCCGTCCTGTAACTGCTGTATGATAAGTAGGGTCAATATAGTCAGGACCACATTTGAAACCTTGAACAGTATAGCCTTTCTTCTGGAGGGCTGCCATGATCCCGATCGTCAATGTCGTTTTACCGACACCGCTCCCGGTACCCGCAATTACCAATCTTCTATTATTCATATTTGCTTCTCCCTCCTCAAAAAGGAATGATCCCAACTGAAATGGTTACGTTCCCCGATTTTTTCTTAACCAGCTCCAATTTCTCTGCTTTAGTATAAATCCTCACAGCCGGTTCACTCACACCATATGCCCCCGTGTATTTAAATACCGTTTCCGATGGCGCTTCGATTTTGGCTTGATTAAGCTCTTCCGGTTCATAATGAACGAATTCCCACCCATATTTTTCAACCACTTCAATCAAGCCGATTTCGTCTTTCTTTAAGGAAATTGTACAGATTGCTTTAACGCTTTTTAAGGATAACGATAATTCCGCTAGCGTTTCTGCAATCACCTGCTCAATTTCAGCTGCCGCTGTTCCCCTATTGCACCCGATACCTAGAGCAATAACTTTTGGACGATATACGATCCCGTTTTCAAGGATCCTCTTTTCCGACTGGCCAAGAATACGGTGAGTTACGACCAGCGCTGCTTGCGGCTTTGCATGAAGGGCTTCTTCAATGGATGGGTATACGATTATTCGTTCAGGTAATGCCGTTTCATAAGTCCACCAATTCCGTTCACCTGATTCCTGTACAACGGCAACATGCTCTTCATTTACAACGGACGCACTTACTGGTGTCAACTTTTCTGCTGAATCCCAAATCCAGCCGAAGCGCTGGCCGAATAAATCGACAGAAATCGTTTTTTGCACATCTGAAGCCGTGGTGATTATAGCTCTTGCATCAAGGGCTGCAGCAACTTCCTTTGTCAGTTCGTTCGCTCCTCCCAGATGCCCTGACAGTACACTGATAACATTTTCCCCTTTATCATCAATGACAACGACACCCGGATCCGTTTTCTTATCCTTCAAAATTGGGGCAATCATCCTGACCACTGCACCGAGTGAAATAATCAATATGATTCCTTTATATTCCTTGAATAAAGCTGGTAATAGCATACGGACACTACCCGAAAAAAGCTGGATCTGTTTATGATCTTCGTCCCCTTTTTCAAACTTGCTCATGTAATATAGATCCGAATTCGAAAAAACGGTATGTAATTTCCGTGCCAGCTCGACACCATGTTTTGTAATCGCCACGATCGCATAAGTATGGGAACGTTTAATGGGAGCAAGTTCCGCTTCTTTCAGTTCAATGATCATGGCTTGACACCTTTTCTGAAACCGTGGGTAAAACTTGCGTCATATAATTTGGAACGGTATTCATCTTTATCATGAATGTTCGGATCCAAAGCCCATCCAGCCAAAATCATCGCATGCTTGCGGATACCATTTTGACGCATATCATCATCTAAGTTCACTAACGTGGTACGAACGATCTTTTGGTCCGGCCATGTTGCCCGTTGAATGACTGCTACCGGAGTATCATCCTTCCAACCGGCTTCCTGGAGTTCTTTAACGATTTTTTTGGTCAAGGTCGCACTCAAGAAAAGGGCAATCGTACAGTGGTGACTTGCCAAATCACGTAACTTCTCAAATTCCGGAACAGGCGTACGTCCTTCAGCCCTCGTCAATATGAGTGTCTGGGTTAAATCAGGGATAGTCAGCTCTGCTCCTATTGCCGCTGCCGAGGCGAATACCGAACTTACGCCAGGAATCACCTCATAACCAATACCCTCTTTCTTCAAAAGGACAATTTGTTCCATGATCGCACCGTACATGGCAGGATCCCCTGTATGGATTCTAGCAACCATCTTTCCTTCTTTAACACGCTCAACCATGATGCCAACAATTTCCTCCAAATGCATTCCAGCCGTTTTTAATACCTCGGCATCAGGTTTTGCCTTAGCGATCAATTCTTCATTCACTAATGAATCCGTATATAAAATCACATCAGCCGTCTGGAGTATGTTCAATCCTTTTACAGTAATCAAATCCGGGTCACCTGGGCCAGCACCTACAATATATATCTTCATTTTCTCACCACCATCAATGTTAAGTATTCTAGTTCAAGTCCTTCCAATTCACTCACTTTCCAAATCACTTCTTCATCGGAAGTGACTTTGGTTACGACCGAGGCCTTTTCAAGCAAGTCCAAATCTTTTAAAACATTAATCATTAAATCGATGACCTTAGCCACTTTGATGAACACTACGGCATCATGATCTTCAATCGCCTTCTTCATCGCTTCATAGTCATCCCTTGCAGGAACTATCGCAACATGATCATCACCATCAGCCAAAGCGATGCCCAGCCTTGACGCTGATCCATTAAACGAAGAAATGCCTGGGACCGTCTTGATTTCGACTTCGGGATGCAACTCCTGCATCAATTTCATCATATGTATGAACGTACTATATAAAAGCGGATCGCCTTCCGTAACGAAAGCAACATCTTTACCTTCATTTAATTTTTGCCAAACTTTTTCAACCGTTCCGTTCCATTCCCGATCCAAAATCGCTTGATCTTTCGTCATCGGAAAAACTAGACCCAGCATATCCTTCTCTTCAGGACGAATGTAAACTTCCACAATGCGGTGGGCGTAGCTTTTACTCCCTTTTCTTTTTTTTGGATACGCAATGACCGGGGATTCCTGAATCACGCGAAATGCCTTTACTGTAATTAGCTCTGGATCGCCCGGGCCCACGCCTAGGCCATATAATGTACCAAGATTACTCATTCATGTCTTCCTTTCGTTGTGCAGTAATGATATATACCGGATTAAGCGGAACAAATCTGTTCATACCCAATATTGGCTTACTTCTGGAGATTTGGGCATGCATGATGGAAGTGTGAAAACCAGCTTCAGCAAATGCCTCAATAGCTCGGTAAAGATTCTCAATCGTCGCAGCATTTAGAACAATCCTGCCGCCTTCTTTAAGCCGTTTGCAGCATGTATTGATTAGATCAACCATTTCGCCGCCAGTACCGCCAATGAAGATTGCATCAGGATCCGGAAAAGTTTCCAGTCCTTGCGGAGCTTTTCCATGAATGGCAGTTATATCAGTACGGAATTTACGCTGGTTTTGATAACAGTTTTCTAAATCGGGCTCATTTTTTTCAATTGCGAAAATTTGGCCTTCGGATGCAAGCTTGGCCGCTTCAATTGCCATCGAGCCTGTACATGTCCCAACATCCCAAACGATGCTGTTTTTCCTGAGTTTCAACGCATGCAGGCTTAGTACCCGAATTTCCTTTTTGGTTATGAGACCTTTGTCAGGTTTACGCTGCGAAAATTCTTCATCATCTATCCCCAAGGACCAGCTTGGACCTTCTGATTTTCTTTTCAAAATGACGACATTCAACGGGGAGAATTCCCGTTCCATCATTTCTTCAAGTTCATACCAGCCAGAATCTTCGGTTTCTCCTTGGAGATTTTCAGCCACAAATGCCCGGTATTCAGTCATTCCGAATGAAATGAGATATTTAGCAAGTTGATTGGGACTATTTTCGATGTCGGTAAGCAAAGCTACTTTCGCTTTCCCATCAATCCTTTGAGCCAGCCCTTTCATACTCCGGCCATGAACACTGACTAGGAAGGCATCTTGCCAGCTTTCACCCATTTTTGCAAAAGCAAGCTGTATGGAACTGAAATATGGGTAAACCTCTATGTTGATTTTGCTGGAAAGATAACCTCCAATTCCATAAAACATTGGGTCACCGGAAGCTAGGACAACTGTTGGACGAGTTTCATCCTGCAGTTGTTCCACCACATTTTTCAAACCGCCCTTAATGACAATCTTCTTGCCAGAATAGTTCGGGAAAAACGATAAGACCCGTTCACCTCCGACCAGCACTTCACTTTCTTCTATCCATTGGGCATATTGGGGCAGCAAGCTTTCCTGACCGTTATCCCCTATCCCGATCAATTTAATCGATTGACTCAATTCCAACAGCCCTTCCCAGTAATTGTCCTTTCAACGAATAAATCGCCGTTTCCATTTCAATTCCGCCCTTCACTTGCTTTATGGCAGAGTGACAGCAGGATTCACATAGTTTATTGAAAAAATCAAAATTATTTATCGCTGACATCATGTCCCCGACTTGTGACGCAGTGTTTGCATTCTTGATTTCAAGAACAAGGTCGCCTCCAGCTCCCACGCTTTGAGCTATTTCCGATAGAAAACCGAAGTCGACCGGGGCACTTTTTGAATGCACCATCATCACACCTTGGGCCACTTTGGAGAATTTCCCCATCATGCCGACCAATGATACCTTTTTAATTCCCTGCCTCTTACATTGCTTAAGTGAGAAGCCCACAAAGTCACCCATTTCAATAAAGGCTTCCTCAGGCAAATCCTGGAGAAGGCCCATCGCATACTTTTCACTGCGCCCGCCAGTAGTTAAGACAAGATGCTCGCACCCACTTGCTTTGGCAACACTGATAGCCTGGACGATGCTTGCCATATAGGCTGAACTGGAAAAAGGGACGACAGTGCCCCTTGTTCCTAGAATGGAAATGCCCCCCACAATCCCCAAGCGGCCATTTAATGTTTTTTTCGCTATTTCTTCACCTGCAGGCACGGAGATGACCACTTTCACTCCTCTATCGATCTTAAATTCTTCCAATGTTTGTTGCACAGTTGTTAAAATCATTTTGCGCGGAACAGGATTGATGGCCGCTTCTCCTACAGGAACAGGAAGCCCGGGTTTGGTCACACGCCCCACACCTATCCCTCCATCCAGGATAATCCCAGGGGCATCCGACCAGCTGACAGTAGAGATAATATGTGCCAGATGGGTGGCATCTGGATCATCTCCGGCATCTTTGATCGTTTCAGCACTAACCGCATTTTCCGATATTTCATATTTCTCAATAGTGAAAGTGGCATCTCGCCCTATGGGCAAGGAAATCGTGGCTTCCTCAAGTGCATCCCCCGTGATCAATGCAGTCAATGCCGCTTTGGTCACGGCAGTCGAACATGCCCCTGTCGTATACCCATGACGCATTTGCGAGGGGTCTTTTTTCACTTTCTTTTCCATGATTTTTAACTATCAGCTAAAAGGGAAATCGCGTTCAATGCAGCAACAGTGACAGTACTTCCACCTTTTCGGCCAATATTCGTAATGAATGGGACTTCCGTGATTTTGGCGAGTTCCTCTTTCGATTCTGCTGCAGAAACAAACCCAACAGGCATTCCAATGATTAAGTCCGGTTTAGCTATCCCCTCTTTAATAAGGCGAATGAGTTCAAGTAAAGCTGTAGGTGCATTACCAATGGCATAAATGCCCCCTTCATTTTCCTTTACGGCTTTTTGCATCGAAATGATCGCCCTTGTCGTATTCAAACGTTTTGCTTCGACCATCACATCCGGATCTGAAATGTAGCAATGAACGTCCCCGCCGTGTTTTTGAAATCTTTTTTTGCCTGTACCGCTCTCGATCATTTGCACATCCGCAATTACATGTCTACCTTTGCGAATGGCTTCCACACCAGCTTGAATGGCATTTGGATGGATGATGACACTTCTTCCCAATTCAAAATCCGCTGAAGCATGAATGACCCGGCGGACGATCTTCCATTCATCTTCAGAAAAATCATGATTGCCCATTTCTTCTGCTATGATCGAGAAGCTATAATCATATATTTTGTCTGGGTCTACCGTTAGTGGTTTAAAATCCGTTTTAAAATCCATCTTGCATTCCTCCTATTTTTCATTTAGTTGCTTATTCAACTCGGTGATGACATGATCAAAACTGGAATGGACATTTTGATAGTCAACATCCGGTCGAGATATCATAATCGTCTCTATTCCACATTCCAACGCAGCTTCCAATTTCTCATCAACCGCACCGACCTTGCCACTTTCTTTCGTTATCATCAATGTAACCCCATACTGTTCATATAGAGCTTTATTTAATTCTTTGGAAAATGGACCCTGAATCGCAACGATATTTTTTTGTTCAATGCCCAGCTGCGCACATTTTTCCATATTGTCCATTCGTGGCAGCATTCTCGCTATGACTCTGGTATTCTCTAGCCCTACCAATACTTTTGCGAACACCGCTAGCGTTTTACTTCCGGTCGTGAGCATGATGACTCCCCGTTTTTCAGCGGCAAGTTTGGCAGCCTCCTCATAATCACGGACAACTATCAATTTATCATTCTGAAACCGTTGACTTTCACGCTCATAACGAATATAAGGGACATTTGCTGCCTTTGCTCCGTTAAGGGCGTTTTTGGATGCTTCTTCGGCAAATGGGTGACTTGCATCAACTACAGCCTGAAAACCTTTTTCAAAGATTAAAGATGTCATATCCTCTGCAGTTAATCGGCCAATCCGGGTGGATATGCCTGCATCGTGCAAACTTTTAGCCGCCGATTCGGTTACAACAGTTGCCAAAACCTTGAATCCCACCTGCTGCATCTCAATCGCTAATTCCCTTGCATCACTTGTGCCCGCCAAAAACAAAATCATTTTGACGTCCCCACCACTTGTCCATCGTGATCATGGTGATGATCATGATCGTGGTTATGATCGTGATCGTGATGATGATCGTGATCATGATGGTGATCGTGATCATGATGGTGATCGTGATCATGATGGTGATGATGGTGGGCATGTCCATGTTCCTCGACATGTTTACGATAGTTTTCCAAATCACGTGCCCCGCTTGATCTGCCTTCACTAGCTTCAATTACACGTTCATGCAGAATGTTCTGTAACGTTGGATGATATCCAAAATACTTTGCCAAAATGAATTCTTGATCTTGATATTGCTCTTGATAACCTTTCAGCATATCTTCCATTCTTTCCATCAACACCCCTGTGAAGAGGAAATATGGCAGCATCACTACTTTTTTCGCCCCTAAGCGGATGCATCGTTCAATACCTTCGTCAACGTGTGGGTCCGTTACACCCATGAAAGCTGCTTCGACCCAATTTACGTTCAACTTTTCCCATAATAATCGTGAAATTTTATATATATCACTATTTGCATCAGCATCACTGCCACCTCGGCCAATTAGCAATACTGCTGTCCCATCCTGTTCAGAGGTTGTATCGAATCCCGCTTCCTCAAGACGGTCTGTCAGGATTGTCAATATATCATGGTGGACCCCGATCGTTTGGCCATATGTGAATTTCACTTCTGGATACTTTGTTTTCCCATCCTCTATTTCAGCTGGGATATGTAATTTCGAATGTCCTGCATGCAACAAAATGATCGGTATGACGATAACTTCAGAAGCCCCTCGTTTTACACAATTATCAATGCCTTTGGATATATTCGGTGCCGCAAATTCCAAGAAGCACGTTTCTACAAGGAAGCGCTCTTCCAATGCCGGAATCATATTTTCAATAAAATGAAGGACTTCTTCGTTTCCCGAAGCCAAGCGGCTTCCGTGTCCTACGAACAAAACTGCTTTCATTTACTTTCCCCCTCTTGATTAGTCTTCACAAGGCGCAGGCTCTATGTTTATTTTGGGAGCGATGTCCTGATAAGAAAAATTCTGTATCTTTTTCGAACGTTTGAAGTATTTAAAAAGCCGCTCATTTGGATGGGCATTTTGCTTATACTCCGCGACAATGTCCGTAATCAGTTCAACCAGCTGTTCCGGTTCGATGCCTTCTGCAACAGGCTGACCTGGATGGGCTGTTCTTCCAACCGGTTTAGCCCCAAGAAATAAGTCAAACTTCCCTTTTCGGAAGACAATCCCGATATCATCCATCACAGCACTATAACAAGCCATCCCACACCCATTAAAACCGATGTTAAGTTCCTTGGGCATTTTCATTCCGCCAAGCACCCGATGTATTTCATCCGCATAAGGAATGGATTCGGTTTTTTCACCATCACAGAAATCACATGCTTTTAATGACAGTACATCCCCAATCGGTGACAATAAAAAGTTTGCAGATTGCAATTTTCCCGTAATGACTTCCGGATCCGTTGTCGGAATCTTTAATACGATTTTATGATTTGGCGTATATTCCATCGTGCCCTTTTCCCCGACAACTTCCGCAAGTGTCATCATTTGTTTGGGAGTGAATTGTTTATTCGCCACACCTGGACTAACGGCAAGTTCGAATACCGACTCCATTTTTTGCTGAACAATTGGCTCAATGGATTGCAAAACGGTTTGACCCTTGACTCTTGACAGTGCTTCCATTGCCATTTCAAAGGAAGCTGGCTTCTTTTCAGGTGCTTTTGTAAGTAATCCAACTCCTCCAGCAGATTCGGTAAAGGCTTCTTGATCTAATGCCCACGGTTCCGCTTCCTTTTGCAGACGCTGATGCGGCTTCAATGGTTGCTTTTCCGAATTCAAAGTATATTTCCTTTGATAGCCTCTTGGTGTGATGATTTTGTCATCATATAAAAAGGTGGATGAATTACCAATGATGACGGTGGTCAGCATCCCAATATCGTGATTCAACATATCTTTCAAATTGGTTATGACAACATCCTGCCTATCGCGATATGCACTTTTCACCAACCCGACAGGTGTATCGGGCGAACGGTAGCGAAGGAGAATTTTCTGTGTTTCAACAATTTGCCTGGTCCGCCTGCCGCTGCGCGGATTATACAGGGCAATGACAAAGTCTGCCATTGCAGCTGCTTCAACCCTTTTAGCGATCAGTTCCCAAGGTGTTAAATGATCACTGAGACTGATCGTACACGAATCGTGCATGACTGGTGCCCCAAGTAAAGATGCACAAGAATTGATTGCAGAAATGCCAGGAATGACTTCAATGCCCACTCCAGTTTCTTCTTTCCAGCCTTTTTCAATCAATACTTCATAAACCAACCCAGCCATCCCGTAAACTCCGGCATCCCCGCTGGAAATTACCGCAACTTTCTTACCCAGCTCCGCTTGTTTCACTGCTTCCTGTGCACGTGATACCTCTTCTGTCATCCCCGTACTAATAATCGTTTGATCTGTAAGCAGTCCCTGAATGAGTTCAACATAAGTTTTATAACCAATGATGTAGTCACTTTCTTGAAGGGCTTCGACAGCACGTTTGGTAATGTGTTCAAAATTCCCTGGCCCAAAGCCCACGACGAATAATTTACCTTTTGTACTCATTAAGACATCTCCTTTTACGCTTTGTTCTTTGAAATACCCGTATGAGCAGGAAAATCTGGATTGGGTGTCATTTCCCCATCATTGAATTGGTAGATCATTTGTGGAACAAACTCCCCATCATCGATATGGCTGACAATCTGGCGACCGAAATCAGGCGTTTCCACTCGATACCAGTTTCCTTGGGGATAGGCAATCACAACACATGCATCCTTACATCTTCCGTTACACCGTGTCCTGGTTGTATGGATTTTCAAGTCCAGTCCTTTGGAAGCAATTTCATCGCGAATCGCTTGAGTTACTTCTTCCCCGCCCTTTTTCATGCAGCTACTCCCATTACAAATCAACAAATGTGTATTTGTACCCATTAAGTTCCAAGTAGTCATCTTCTTCCTCCTGCTTCAGGGAAAAGGCAAAATAAAAAACCTTAACAATAAGAGTTAAGGTTTAAAAAAACTATATGAATGAGGAGCACCAGGCAAGAATGCCCAATCTCCCAAAATCGTCATAGTCCTTCTACCTTTCCCTCCGAAAAGTATCATGCAATTTTAAAAGCAGGTTTCCTGGCTAACGCTTCATTTTACTTTGTCCCTTCCCGGCAACAATGCCAGTGGTTATCGACAATTTCATCAGCGTTTACAGTAGCGGGGGCTGCATCGGATTTTCACCGATTTCCCTATTATCCCTTGCTTATTCAAACAAGAGCACTTTTAAAATGAAATATTTGGTTTTAATATACATATATAACTAACTTTATCTATCATATAACAACTTTATGAAAATTCAATAGTTTATTCCGACTGTTTAGAAAAGTTTAATAGTGTATATTCTGCCACAAGCCTTTCCTTGCAACAAACTTAGTCAAAAAAAAAAAAGATAGTGTAGCTGGAATTATTTCTTTATGGTACACTATACGAGAATTTTCTAAATAATTACATAAGTTTTATGGTGTTGAATTTTTCGGAATTCAGCTTAAAAGGGAAGCCGGTGAAAATCCGGAGCGGTCCCGCCACTGTAAAGGGAAGTCCTATTACTTTAACTTTAATCCACTGTCAAATGAGATGGGAAGGATGTAATGGGATGATGAACCAAAGCCAGGAGACCTGCCATGAAGCGTGAAACTGTTTCAACCTACGAGGATGGGTGTGCGGATCAGGCAGAAAGGCCCATTGTTGGTTTATGCTGCAAAATTCCTGTTCATTACGCACTTCTTTCCTTTGAGAGAAGTGCTTTTTATGTTGGGTGCGCCTTTCTTCTCAAGATTGATCAGAAAAATTAAAAGTGTTGAAGGGAGAAAGAATGAAAAGAACCAATTGGAAAACCATTTATTTTGTCATTTTACTGCTTTTTGTTCCAAAACGGGCCATGGCCATGCATATCATGGAGGGCTTTTTACCCATTGAATGGGCAATATTCTGGTGGGCCGTGACGCTTCCATTTTTAATCTTGGGTTACCGGTCCATTAGAACCAAAGTAAGGGAAAATCCAGAAACAAAAATGATGCTTGGCCTATCGGGTGCATTTGTATTTATTTTATCGGCCCTAAAGATCCCTTCCGTTACGGGAAGTTCTTCACACCCTACCGGAGTTGGTTTGGGTTCCATATTATTCGGACCATTGGCCATGAGTGTCGTTGGCTCAATCGTTCTGTTATTTCAAGCTGTTTTACTGGCTCACGGAGGATTGACGACATTAGGGGCCAATGCATTTTCCATGGCTGTTTGCGGACCGCTCATTGCTTACTTCGTCTTCAAGGGCGCAACTAAATTGGGATGGTCATTTTCACTTGCCGTTTTCTTGGCAGCTGCTTTTGGAGATTTGGGTACTTATGTGGTAACTTCCGTTCAACTTGCTCTTGCTTTTCCATCCGAGGTAGGAGGATTCATGGCCTCTTTCAGTAAATTTGCAGGGATTTTTGCCCTGACCCAAATTCCCTTGGCAATCAGTGAGGGGTTATTGACAGTCGTCGTGATGAATTTCTTGAAAAAATACAATTTGGGCGAATTGAAATTGCTGCGAGTTTTATCTAAGGAGGCCCGTTAACATGAAAAAAAGTTTATTGCTGCTTTTCCTGGTCGTCGTTCTTGCCACCATACCGTTAATCACACAACAAGGAACGGAATTTGGCGGTGCCGATGGGGAAGCTGAAGAAGCCATCACTAAAATCCAGCCGGAATACAAGCCATGGTTCAACAGTATTTGGGAGCCGCCCGGTGCAGAAACCGAAAGCTTATTATTTGCGCTGCAAGCTGCAATCGGAGCTGGTTTCATTGGTTATTTCATAGGTGTAACGAGACAAAGGAATAAGCAAGCCAAACAAGAAATTCCTGAAAAATCGAAGCATGTTACTCATTGATAAATATGCCTATTTCAATGGGCTAAAGGATGTACATCCGTTGGAAAAGATGGTTTTTGCACTCTCCCTTTTGCTATTTTCGTTAACGGTAAGGGATATGATCGTTTCGCTCATCACTTTTACGGTGATGAGCGCTTTAATCATTTTTGCGGCAAAAATCCCGCTTTCTTATTATCTTAAATTACTTCTATTACCAGGATTTTTTATACTATCAGGAACAATTACCATCCTTATTTCTTTTACAAGCAAATTTACTTCGATTTCGAATATAAGGTGGTCCTGGAAGGTCGGGAACTGGCAAATATTCATCAGCGATGACAGCGTAGGAACAGTGATCAATTTGATCACTGTCGTATTAGGCAGCATCAGCTGTTTATATTTCCTTACCTTAACTACACCCATTACCGTCATCTTATCGGTGATGAGAACACTTAAAGTGCCTTCCTTATTGATCGAATTGATTGAATTGACCTATCGCTTCATCTTTATCTTTTTAGAAACAGCTTTGGCCATTCACCAATCACAAGCTTCACGGCTGGGGTATGGTTCGTTAAGGAAAGGCATTCGATCTCTTGGATTACTGATCTCATCATTATTTTTAGGAGTATTGCAGCGCTCTGGACATTTGACGATGGCCATGAACGCAAGAGGCTATCAGGAGAACCTTTCCTTTATCGAGGATACTTACACCTATTCCTTACGCAATTGGCTTATCGCGATTTTCATACTGGGAAGCTTGATATTCATTAATGGAATTTTGTAAATTGGAGGCAAACCAAGAATGGACGAGCATATTTTTCATATAGAAGGCCTCACCCATCAATTCGCAGATGGAACGTTCGCTTTAGACAATCTTTCGCTAACGATCCAACAGGGTAAAAAGATAGCATTATTAGGCAATAATGGTGCCGGCAAATCGACTTTATTCCTCCATTTAAATGGGCTTTTACAACCTACATCAGGTAAGATCAGATTTAAAGGCAAGAAAATGAAATATGACCGTAAATCATTACTATCATTACGAAAGCAAGTCGGGATCGTTTTTCAAGATCCCGACTCGCAGCTTTTTTCCGCTAATGTACAACAGGATATATCGTTTGGACCGATGAATTTAGGATGGGATAAAAATGCAGTCCAGGAGAAAGTAAATTGGGCAATGGCAGAAACGAAAGTAACCGAACTGAAAAACAGACCCACACATTTTTTGAGCCTAGGGCAAAAAAAACGTGTCGCCATTGCAGGGGTACTCGCCATGGAACCCGATGTGTGGCTCTTGGATGAGCCTACTGCTGGATTGGATCCTTATTTCTCAAGACAGATCATGGGTCTGCTGGACAGTATCCACCTCCCTGACAAAACGATAATCCTATCAACTCATGATGTTAATTTAGCTTATCAATGGGCTGATGAAGTCGTTGTCATGAACGATGGTAAGGTCATATACCAAGGAGACCCTGTTTCCGTTTTCCATGATGAAGACGTTTTGCTGCAGGCACATCTGGAGAAGCCATGGGTTTTTGAAATGTTTCAAGCCCTCCTTCAATCAAGGGAACCTGCAGAAGTGCACCTTTTCCCAAGAACGAAGGAAGAATTGCTTTTAATGTTGGAGACTGAAAGGATCTATTAATTAAGCATCCCCTAGCTTTTGTTTCATCCAAAAGCTAGGGGATATCTTTAAAATAGCAGGCGATAATTCTTGATCCAAAAAAACGAAAATCTATAATTACTTATCTTCCTCAGATCTTTCTTTTGCAAGCTCAATATCACTTCCGTTTACATCATCAACGACTGCTTTTATTTCGCCTTCCGCATAAGTATCCGAAACTTGTTCGTGGGTTGTAGCCAGTCCAGAAGATAAATCATCTTCCCGCTTATAATCATTAACTTCATATGTTCTTCCTGCGATTTCTGAAGATTCATTTTTTGTTTGCTTGCTATCCATTTTTTTCACTCCTAGTTTTTAAATTGTCCAATCATCAATTGACAGCAGTATTAAAGACAAAGGTATTTTGTGTAAAAACTGAAGCAATATTCAATAATGATAAAAAAGGAGGGAAAAGGCAAAAAAAGCTTACAAGTAAAATCCCCTTTCAAGGACTTTACTTGTAAGCTTATTGAGAGTTTAGGCTTACTTCTTCACATCCGTATTATCGGAAGGGTCACCCCAACATTCCACATTCTTCAAACCTTTAATATTGTTCACATGGAAGACAGGATTTTTCCCACTTTTCTTTTGCTTTTGATAATCCGCCAGTGCAGCAAATGCAATCTTCCCCAGTAATGCTATGGCAACCAGGTTGATAATGGCCATAAGCGCCATCAGCAAGTCAGCCAGTCCCCAAACAAAATCCAATGAGGCAAGAGAGCCGAATATCACCATCCCTACGACTGCTATACGATAGATGTTTAACCAAACCTTATTTTCATTGATGAAGCCAATGTTTGACTCTCCATAATAATAGTTGCCCACAATGGAGCTAAAGGCGAATAACAGTACAATGATGGCAAGGAATATACCCGCCCAAGATCCCAATGCCGTTCCAAGGGCATTTTGGGTAAGGACGATTCCATCCGTTTCCTTCGATGTATAAAGACCTGAAAACAAAATGATGAAGGCAGTCGAACTGCAAATGATGAGCGTATCGACAAAAACACCTAGTGACTGAATGAGCCCTTGCTTGACGGGATGACTGACATCCGCCGTCGCGCCGGCATTAGGTGCACTACCCATCCCTGCTTCATTTGAAAATAGGCCGCGCTTGATTCCCTGCATCATGGCTGCTCCCAGTACTCCACCAGCCACTTCTTTTATTCCATTAAATGCACTTTCAAAGATCAGAACAAAAACACCCGGTAACTCGGTAATATTCATGATGATGATAATCAACGCCACTATCACATAGGCTCCTGCCATGATCGGAACGATGACTTCAGAGACCTTTGCAACCATTTTGATCCCGCCAAAAATGATGACAGCCGTGACGATTGCCAGAATGACAGCCGTCACCCACTTTTCAATCCCAAACGATTCGTTGAATGCGCTTGTAATCGTATTGGCTTGCACCGAATTGAAAGCTAGTCCAAATGTAAGCGAAATCAACACAGCGAAAGTGATGCCCATCCAGCGGGCATTCAATGCTTTTTCCATATAATACGCAGGACCGCCGCGGAATGCATCCCCATCCCTGACCTTATAGATTTGAGCAAGTGTACTTTCAATGAAAGCCGAAGCAGATCCGATCAGTGCTATTAACCACATCCAGAAAACGGCTCCAGGGCCGCCCGTCGTGATCGCTATGGCAACACCTGCAAGGTTACCCGTTCCTACCCGGGAAGCCGTACTAATACAAAATGCCTGAAAGGATGTCACACCTTTTTTTTCCGCAGTGGCCCCTTCGCCCAATAGCCGGAACATTTCCCCTACCATTCTGAATTGAACAAACCTCGTGCGGACGGAAAAATAAAGACCCAATCCAATCAACATGATGATCAGTATGGAAGACCATAACACATCATTTGTCCCACTAATAAAATTTTCTAAGATCTCCATTAAAACAAACCCCTCTACTTCATGCTAATTATTATTATAAAAACATATACAGCTATAGTTTATTTCCCTATTCATTGGGGAGATAAACAAATGAAGCCATAAAAAAAGGAAATTCCGTAATGAATCTCCAATACAATAATATATTATATCCTAACATTCTATTTTTTTCATTCATGAATTGATGGAATCTATCGAAATATATACTATTTCAATATCATTTCCTTTGATTAAAAATCTTTCTTCACTTCATTTAACATTGTCTGCAACGTTAATTAAATACCTAATCAAATCAACTTAAATATAGAAAAGCCTCACACGACCTGTTTCCAGGTTAACGTGCGAGGCTTATTTTGCATTCCTCTCTCTTATATTCTGGTTAGCTGTTGGCCTCAATGTTGAAATTAGATCTTTTATGTCTGCCACTCCTATATGGTTAGAATACCTTGTGCAAACATCTTTCTTAATTCTTTCTTATCAATTTTTCCAATTGGCGTTAATGGAAACTTATCTAGAAAATAGATTACTTTTGGAACCATATACTTTGAGGTTCTTTGTTTGCAGAAAGCAATTAATTCCTCACTAGTACAGTTCAAACCTTCCTGCAGTGTTGCAATCACACACACTACTTCTCCCCAATCTGGATGGGGAACACCTATGCAAGCACTTAATGCAACAGAAGGGTGCAGGTTCACCACCCGCTCAACTTCTGAAGAATATACGTTCATCCCGCCTGAAATGATCATATCTTTCTTTCGATCCACAATATAAAGGTAACCGCTTTCATCCCATTTACCAATATCACCTGTGTAGAACCAGCCATCACGGATGTATTCCTCGGTAAGATCGGGTCTTTGATAATAACCTGCCATCATCGCTGGCGATTTTACGATAATTTCGCCAAGCTCGGAAGGTTTTACATCATTTCCTTCATCATCAATTAGTCGGATTTCCGTAAGAATGCATGGTTTTCCACAACTTTTCAAAACTTCCGAATTGTTATGATAAGCCCATACATGAGCGCTTTTCGATAGTCTTGTAATGACAATATTACATTCAGTCATGCCATATTGCTGGCGCATGATGGGCCCGAATACTTCAAAAGCCTCTTTAAGGCGCTTTTGTGAAATTGGTGACGCGCCGTAAAAAATATTGCGCATGGAGCTCATATCATATTCCATCTTCTTTGTCTGATCAAGTAGTCTATATAACATGGTCGGTACCATGAATGTCGTCGTAATTTCATATTCCTTTATCGCCCGTATGAATTCTGCAGCGTCAAATGAGCCCATCACATGGACATGGACGCCTGAAACTAGGGATCTCCAAAGTAATGAACCGGCTGAATGCACAATAGGCGTACTTAGCAATACCCGGTCTCGGTCGTCAAGTGGGTCTTCGATAGCGGCAGAAAGTATGGCAGCGCCGAGTCCCTTTTGGGAATGCATGACGCCTTTCGGTGTACCCGTTGTCCCGCCTGTATATGACAGAAGGGCAATGTCTTCCGCTTCAGCTAATGGCAAGTCTAAATTATTTATTTCAACGGGCCATTGAAACCGTTCAAACTCATCTGGATAATTAATATTAAAGCCAGGAAGCCCAATGACATGGACCTCTTCCTTCTTCATTTCTTCCAAATACTCAAAGAAGGTGTCAAAGTGTGTCTTTGTAGCTATTATGACCACTTCTGGTTTTGCTTCCTTTAGGATGAATTGCACTTCACGTTTCCCCAATTTTTCACTTAATGGCACTAAGGTAGCTCCACATTGCTGGATGGCCAAACCAAACATCACACTTTCCAAACTGTTTGGAATGATGGTCGCTATGCGGACACCTCTTCCTGCACCTATGCGAAGTAAATAAGAAGAGATAAGTTCTGTTTTCTTCCATAACTCGTCGTAGGTCACCGTTTCCCCGGTTGGCAGCAAGGTAATGGCAGGCAGTTCGCCGAATCGTTTCATTCCTTTATTCAACAGTGACTGAAATGTCAACTTATGAAGCATGTATTTTTTCCTCCCCCGAAAAAGGTTTTACCCTTTTAATAATGCTTTGGCAATTGTATTTTTTTGAATTTCCGAGGTTCCGCTCAGAATCCGATACATCCTTGCACTCCTGTACATTTTTTCTACAGGATGACCTTTTACCAAGCCTTTGGAGCCAAAAATTTGGATGGCCTTATCAGCCACACGGCTATTTACTTCTGAAGCAAATAGCTTTGCCATGGACGTACCGGCCCGATCCTCTTTTCCTTGATCAATTTTTTCAACCACATCATAGACCATGCACTTTGCTGCATAGATTTCCGTCGCCATTTCTGCGAGCATATGCTGAATTGCCTGAAAATCACCAATGGGCCGGCCGTGTTGGATTCGCGTTTTAGCATGCTCAATGGATAAAGTGAGAAGGTGTTGAGCCATTCCGATAAAGCCGGCCGCATGGGAAGCGCGATTTGTGTTTATTCTCTTCAATCCGAGCAGCAACCCTTTTCCTGGTTCTCCGATTATATTGGCGGCAGGCACTCGACATTGATCGAAATTCAATTCAGCATGTATGCGCTCTCCTGATAAGGGAACTTGAATTTCTCCTAGTTCGAACCCCGAATGGTTGGGAGTTTTTTTATCTACTAGGAAAGCAGTGATTCTTCCTTTATCTCCTTCCTGATATTCTTTCGCTATGACAATGGCGAAATCAGCATAGGGTGCAGCACTGATAAAATGCTTTTTTCCATTCAATATATAATCATTTCCGTCTTTAACGGCCGTTGTTTCGATAGCAAAGGCGTCAGATCCGGCATTTGGTTCTGTAAGGGCAAAGCAGCAGCCCGCTTCCCCCTTCACGACGGGCATCACATATTTTTCTATTTGCTCCGGTGTAAAGCTTTCCAACATCTGACCAATTCTTAGCGGCCCGCCAATCTCGCCGATAACCTGACCCCATAACACCGCTCCGGAACGGGCCAATTCCTCCTTGAACATGCATAATCCTTTTAAGCTAACATCTTGTCCACCATACTTTACAGGGAGGTTAATTCCGTAAAAACCCAATTCCCTTGATCGTTTTCTTGCCCATCTTATGGCTTCCATCGGGATATCCTCTTCAGCGTTCAATCCATGCTCCTGTTCATATGGAAGCAATTCATTTTGAATGAAATCCTGCAACTTTGCTTGAAGTACCTCTAATTTCTCTTCCTGCGTTGTTACCATATGTTTCCCCTTCCACTTTTTGATTTTTGTTAACTATTCAAATATTTAAAATGTTATAAAATTAATTTTAAATGTAAATAAAATTTAAGTAAAATAATGATATATGATATAAACATAAAAAAAATTGATATAAATAAAAAAAATATTAGTTCCCCTTGATCATGGGAAACTAATACTTAAGAGTAGTATAGAATTCGAGACATTTAATAAACTCCCTTGCAGCTTTTGAAAAATACTGCTTCTTAGAGCGAACATAACCGAATTCCATTGTATTATTTTCTAACTCCACCAAAGGAATGGCCACAAGTTCCCCGCTTAGGAAATAGGGGTCGCTGTTAACACCAATATCATAGGAAAAGGCAATGGCTAATCCCTCAGCGACGGTTTTTTTAATGATTTCTGTATTATTTGTAAAAAACAAAATATTCATCTCACCGTAATGATCAAAAAAACCTTTGATGAACGCCTTCATTCTTGGTCCGTTGTATACGACCAAATTTTCGTCCATCAGCTCTTGTGGGGTTATGCTTTTACGGGTAGCTATAGGGGAATTCTTACTGACCGATACAATCACTTTCGCTTCCATTAAAGGTTGAAATTCCAACTCATGTTCTTTTGGCTTAACCTTTGGAATGTTCAAGAGCCCTATGTCTATCTTATCATTCAGTACTTCTTCGGTTATCTCTTGTCCCCCTTTTTCTTCAATCACAATTTTCACCTCGGGATACTTCTTCTTAAATAAAGCCAAGGATTTAGGTAAAACCGTAAGAAATAAACCCTGTGTAGAGGATAGGCGTAACTCTTTTTCCATCGTATCTGAATGTATTTGCGCACTGTCCCTTATTTCTTCCAATTTACTTAATACTTCAAGAGCTTTCTGGATGATTTCCTTTCCGTCTTCTGTAGGTATGGTGCCTAACCGTGACCGCTTGAAGATTTTTATGCCTAATTCCTTCTCCAGACTGGTAATGGCCATGCTGATTCCAGATTGAGAGATATGGAGGCTCTCTGAAGCCGTGGAAATCGAATTTACCTCGGCCACCTTTATGATATATTCCAACTGTTCAATATTCATGGTTCATTCTCCTTCTAGCCTATTACCAATATCATACCTCGAACAGAAAGCCCTTTCAATTTTAGAGAAGAAGAATCAGGACATCTCGAACTGTCTTCTCGAAAGCAGTGTGCCGGTTTTATACAATGGTAGTCGTTTTCTCGTATTCTTTAACGGGTTGTTCCCGATTATTTTTAATAGAAACGGCAACAACAGTTCCCAATAACGCCATTATCACCAAAAACAGGAAAGCTGCATTATAGGAATCATTAAACAAACTGATAATCAAACCGAGGGCTAAAGGAGAAACCGCACCTGCAATTTGACCGGCAAAAGTTACAAGTCCGGAGGCAGAGCCCGTAAGTTCCTTTGGTGAGTATTTTATGATAATCGTATATAGAACGGTTCCAAAGAAAGACAGCGCTATGGAGTTGAGAGTGAGATAAGTGATGAAAAGTGCTATGGATGTGGCGTTAGACATTAAAAAGAGAAAAATTGCCGATAATAAAGCTCCTGCAGCAGCAAGATACTTCTCCCGGTTAGCCATATGCTTATCCAGAAGCCAACCGCTTACATTGAACATCAAGAAACCAAAAACATAAGGGATTGCCAATAAACCCCCGGCGGCTATTAAATCAACCCCTTTTTCCTTAACCAAATATATAGGCATCCAAGTGATCAGCCCATAGTTGATAACATTTGAGATAAACTTGAAAGTTATGAGTTTCCAAATGTTTTCTATCTTAAATAATAGTTTCAGAGCTACTTTTTTTTGTTTCGGGTTGTCTTTTTTAACCTCTTGAGTTCCTTGAGGCTTTAGAATGAACCAAATACCGAAAGAAATTAATATCCCTAGAACCCCAGCAATGGTAAACATGCCCCGCCAACCGAAAGTTACAACCATCGAAGCTGCAAGTGCAGTACCTAATATCCCGCCAATATTCTGGGCAGACAGGAAAAACGAATTCGCCCGGCCCCGCTCTTCTTCCGGGAAGTTATTTCTTATAGTGGACATACTGGCAGGATAGAAAGGCCCTTCCCCTAACCCGAACAGAAAACGAATGAATAATAAAGACATAAATGACCAAGCAAACCCAGACATAACAGTGAACAGGGACCAACTAAACAAAGAAACAGTAACCATTACCCTTGCTCCATATTTATCGGTCATCCATCCGCCAAGCGGTTGCATGAGTGAGTAACTAACAAAAAATATACTAATTAAAAAACCTGTCTGGGACGTATTGAGATGAAACTCATCTGCAATAGGAATAATTCCGACATTTATGGCCACGCGATCAAAAAAGCTTAAAATCATTCCAACAAATAAAAGGCCGCTGATCATTAATTTTCGCTTCTTACTTGCATACAGCTGCATTCCTCATCACTCCATCTTATATATTTTCACAAAACTTTTGAATTATAGGTGAAGCGCTTACAATTCCTTTCAAAATGCCAAAGCCTGAAAATTTACTTTTCACTTATTGATTTTTGTTCTGTGACTTTCAGGAGCGTTTCTTTCATTAAAAAACAATGAATGAATTAACGAAACTGGATGCCTACAAGATTATTTGATACATTCAAACCCACGAGACTAATAATTAGACTCGTGGGTAACCGATCCATTCCGTTTACAGAATATAATATAGTTGATTATCACGGAGTAACGATATTAACCTTTGGTTGAAATTGATCCAGCAAAGATAGGAAATCTTCAAACTGTTCTTTATCACCGGAAATGGAAACTTTACCGGCCGCTTCCATTTTGGATAAATCTTCGCGTCCTAGTGCAATTTGATAGAAGGTTATTCTATCCAGTGTTAATGTTGCATCAGCGGTGGACGCCATTTTCCCTTTCTTGAAATTCAATACAGAATTATTTAGATCCATTCTGTAATTGGTTTTCGAATCTGTAAATGTCAAATTGAATGTCATATTTTTATTTTCCGCTTTTGTTCCGTTTAATTTAATGGACAGGAATTTCATGAAATCATCCATTGGCATATTGAGCAACGTATCAAGACTCATCATTCCGCCAGTTCCCTTGGAGTCTGCCACACCATTCCTTAACTCATCTGCGCCTGTTAGATAGAAATTACGCCACACAGAAGATTCAGCTGTGTATCCTAATTGTTCATAAGCATTAGCCAGTAAATTTTTTGCTTCTTCATTTTCGGGGTTAGCCATGACCACATGCTTTAAGACTTGAGCCACCCAGCGATATTCCCCTTTTTTATAATCAAGTTTTGCCTGTTTAATAACCTTCTTTTCCCCACCCATATATTCTATATATTTAGCGCCCGATTCCTCTTGTGGTAAAGTATCCAAGTCGGATGGATTACCGTTGAAATATCCTAAATAAAAGTTATACACCGCTTTTACGTTGTGTTTCAATGTTCCGTAATACCCCCGATTGGCCCAAACTTTATCCAACTTTTCAGGAAGCTTTATCTTTTCAGCAATTTCATCAGGCGTTAGTCCTAAATTGGCTAATCGTATGGTTTGGTCATGAATATATTTATATAAATCACGCTGACTTTCCAACTGCTCCAGTACATGGTCCCTTCCCCATATGGGCCATGTATGGGCCGTAACCATAGCATCTATCTCTTCATTTCCAAACAAATCAACCGTTTCATCAAGTGCTTTCACCCATTTTAAGGTATCTCTGGTTTTAGCTCCCCTTAATGTATAAATGTTATGTAACGTGTGTCCGGTGTTTTCGGCTACCACTAACGTTTTGTAATCATCGATATAATAATGCATCTCAGATGGAGCTTCTGAATCCGGCGTCAATAAAAATTTAAATGTTATCCCGTCTACTTCCACCGTTTGAATATTATCCTTTATTTCCATTGTTGGAGGTAAATAGCTAAAAGTTCCGTTACTCAATCCCGGGCCAATACCAGAAGTAACAAATCCCCTTTCATTTGCGGGTAAAAGATTTCCGAACATATAACCTGCACGGCGAGACATTATATTGCCTAAAAGAATGTTTTCACTTAGCGCTTCATCGTTAAAACCTGCGGGAACGATAATGGGCACATTAGCTGGATTTTCAGCGTACTGAGCAATGCCTTTTATTCCACCAAAGTGATCCGCATGGCTATGACTAATAACAATGGCACTTACCGTTTTTTTGGGTCGATGTTCAAAATACAGCTCCATCGCAGCTTTGGCCGTTTCAATTGTAGAAAGTGCATCCAAAACTATTATTCCTGTTTTTCCTTCCACAATGGTAAGCACTGATAAATCCTGGCCCCGAACTTGATAAACGCCATCAACCACCTTAAATAAGCCCGTTATATTCTGTAATTGTGCTTGTCTCCACAAGCTAGGGTTTACGGTATTACTTGCCGGCTGGTCTTCTTTTATGAATGAATATCGATTACT
The DNA here is from genome assembly GCF_050279365.1 of Peribacillus sp. NPDC094092. Classification (NCBI taxonomy): domain Bacteria; kingdom Bacillati; phylum Bacillota; class Bacilli; order Caryophanales; family Bacillaceae; genus Peribacillus; species Peribacillus sp. NPDC094092. Next base: position 358,146 of record NZ_JBNNUC010000001.1, read on the forward strand.
ATCCCATACTACGGCACCTTTTGAGTTTTTTATTGGATTCATATTCAAGGGTGCAATGAATCCTTTATGTGCATTCTTGAAATCTTCCTTGTCTTTAAAATTCAACTGTTCATAAAAAGCCTTATTTGCTGAAATAGTTGCATTTGTTGCCGGCATTGGCTCAACGGATGCAGCATTTGTAACACAAGATCCCGAGAGTATAGCAAAAATAATGGGAACGGAAACAATTCCTTTAATAATAGATACTTTGGACATTTCATACCCCTTTCTCGTTTGAATAGCAGATATCATGTCTATATTCCGTGTGTTGTAAAAGTAAACTTTCTCTTTTTATAGAAATTTTTAGAATAATATGAATTTATTTTATAATTAATTAGCCATTAAGTATATTTCCTATTTCTAATAGTAACTTCAATTTTATTTATATATAAACTGCTCTTTCCATACTTCGGTTAACCGTAAACTGAACATCCAACTACAAAATGCCCCTCCCGATAGAGAAGAGCTTTTATGATATTTCATGCGGTTATTCAATTTTCCATGACTTTTTCTAGGTAAGGTGGGGGCACATCGTTAACCGCGAAACCGAAAACGCTGCCAAATTGTAATGGTGAACCAAAGTGCCTTTCCTTCCTTATTGAAGAAAATGAACAAATTTAGAAACCCCTATTTTATTAAAACGATTGTTTTTCCTGACTAGCCATAAATTTCTTTTTATATCTATTCTGGAAATACCCACTTCCCGCAAATAGCCTTGCTGCAATTCCCTGGCCACTGTCAACCTTGGCAAAATGCTGATTCCAAGTCCAGCCTCAACCGCACTTTTTATCGCTTGTGTGCTACCAATCTCCATGTAGCTGTCTATTTTTTCTAAAACCCCATGCTCCCTTAACATGTTTTCTACTATAAGCCGTGTTCCTGAAATGGATTCACGCCAAATCATCCTTTCATTTCCCAATTCCTCAAGCTGAATTTCCTTTCTGTCCTTCCATGGGTGGTCAGACGGACATACCAATATCAATTCGTCCTCGGCGAACTTGTCTACAATAAAATCACTGTTTTCTACTAGTCCTTCCACCAAGGCCAAATCAATGACATCATTTGAAAGATCCTCCAGAACCCGGGGGGTATTTTTTATCGTTAATGTCACTTTTATTTCAGGCTGTTGTTTTTTAAATCTCCCAAGCAAGCTCGGCAACAAATACTCACCGATAGTCAAGGACGCCCCTACAATGAGGTTTGCATTGTACTTGCCAGTTGATTGCTGAATCACTTCTTTTGATTGGTTGAAGTCATTAACGATAGCTTTTGCAAAAGGGTATAACAACTTCCCTGCTTCTGTAACTCTCAGCCTTCCTTCCTCACGGTCGAATAACAAAGTGTTATAATAATTTTCCAATTGATGGATTTGTCTTGTTACAGCGGGTTGAGATAGGAAACTTAACCTCGCTGCCTGGCTTATGCTTCCTTCATCCACCACTAAACAAAACATTTTTAGATTTTCCAATTTCAAGAAAACGACCTCCATGTTTTTAGATAGTTTATTAAAATGATAGCATCATAAAGGTAAATGGTGAAATGAAATAAGAGTGCTGCATCCCTGAATAAGTAAGGCTGATAAATTATTGGCGACATTCTTTATAAAACGGATAAATCTTCTGGGTATAACGTTTTGTTATACCCGATGATTTTGTTGCAATTTACCCATTCCTTTTTCTTTGATATGTTAGTAATAAGATTTAATCTTAGCGGCAAAGGAAGTGACTGATGTCAATGAAAGGACAATGGAAAACTCTATTCCATTTATTTTGGACCTTTGTTAAAATAGCACCTGTCACATTCGGAGGCGGGTTTGCGATGATCCCATTAATCGAAAAAGAAGTGGTCGAAAAGAGGAAATGGATGAAAAGCGAAGAAGTTACGGATGTTTTTGCTTTATCTCAGTCCGTACCGGGAGCTGTCGCCATTAACTCCGCCACCTTTATCGGACATCGAATTGCCGGAATGAAGGGGGCAATGGCCGCTATGATCGGTGTTTCATTACCTACCTTTTTCATTGTTCTGGCCCTAGGCATTTTGTATTTTTTCATTCAGGATAATCCAAAGATAGAATCTGCATTCATATCGATCAGAGCTTCCATAGTAGCCATCATCGCCTATGCGGCTATGAAGATAGGAAAAACGGCTGTTGTAGACAAATCAACTTTATGTATTTTACTAGCAGGAATTCCAGTCCTCTTCTTTCTCCACCCTGTGATAGTAATTGTAGCAGGAGCTGTAGTCGGTATTGTGACAATCTCCATTAAGAGAAAATTAGGTTACGATGTCAAGATGGACAGAAAAGATAGAGAAGAAGAAAATGATTTCGAACCTTTCATGGGTGCTGGCATATAGGCAAATCCAAAAAAGGGATCTAACTAATTTTCAAGAAAGCGTGTGATAGAATGATGGAATTGTGGGAGTTGTTTAGCACCTTCTTCATTATCGGCTTTGTATCGTTCGGAGGCGGATACGCCATGATTCCCGTAATTGAATCGGAAGTCTCACAGCATGGATGGATGACGACGCAACAATTTACCGATATAATCGCTATTTCCGGGATGTCCCCAGGACCTGTCACAGCCAATAGTGCCATTCTCGTTGGCTATTCGACTGCTGGATTAGCAGGAGCCATAGCATCGGCTCTCGGAATCTTGTTACCTGCTATTATATTCGTGACCGTTATTGCCACCTTCTTCTGCAAATTGAACCATTATCCAGTTATTCAATCCATGTTTTATGGATTAAGACCCATTGTCACTAGTTTAATCCTCTTTGCAGCAATAAGTTTAGCACTTTCCAATCATATGATTGCACGGAGCTTTTCATGGCATACGATAAGCTTATTACTTGTTTTTGGATTATCGTTATTTGCCCTAATGAAATTACGCTGGCACCCAGCCTATGTAATTATTCTTTCTGGATTAGTTGGTGTCGTCCTCTATTCATGACAAACAATATGGACCGGAATGATCATGAAAATAATGGTTTAACATAAATTAAAGAAATACCAAACAGATGAATTGGAATTTTCAGTTCAGCTGAAGACGGCCTTGACTAGTTTCTGGACACTGAGGAACACGTATGCTGAAAAAAGCAAGGATGACTTCCTGATATTTTTTAGATGTTTCAGTATTCGTTCATACAGAAAACACCCTGTATCCAATGATTCAGGGTGTTTTTTCATTATTATCCTCTTTTTAAGAAGTCCGTTTCTTCGTTTCATCATTTCCCGGCTGAAACCGTGGATAACCAATCAAGATGGCCACTACTCCACAAAGTCCAATTAGGATTGGGTAATATGAATACGGCAAGATGCTTATCGGAGAAATCTTAGCTACCCCTGCTGCAACAAGCAGTTGTGCCCCATATGGAATTAACCCTTGGATACAACAGGCAAAAACGTCAAGTAAACTCGCCGATTTACGCGGATCAATCCCATACTTTTCAGCGATATTTTTGGCAAGCGGCCCGGCAATAATAATCGAAATCGTGTTATTTGCCGTTGAAAGGTTCGTCAAACCAACAAGCCCAGCAATGCTGAATTCCGCCCCTTTTTTGGATTTGCTATTTCGGGTCACGAGTTGGAGCAGATAATCGATGCCACCATTATGTTTGATTACAGCAACCATTCCTGCAATTAAAATGGCAAGGAAGGATATTTCATACATTCCCGCCATTCCTTCACCAACTTTTTGAATGACACCCAACAGTTGATAACTTCCATCCGCCAAGCCGATAATTCCGGCAAATACGATTCCGATGGAAAGGACCAGGAACACATTGACTCCTGCCAATGCAGTGATCAATACGCAAAGGTATGGAAGAATCTTCACCCAGTCATAAGAATTTTGGGTGATGTCGGCTTGTTCACCCATCGTTAATATTCCTAGAATGGCACATGTGATGATGGCCGCAGGTAAAACGATGAAAAAATTCACTTTGAACTTATCCTTCATTTTCGTTCCCTGTGTTCGAACTGCAGCGATTGTCGTATCCGAAATGAAGGATAGGTTATCCCCAAACATTGCACCACCAATAACGGCAGCCATTGAGAGGGCAAGCGAAATATCGGTTTGCTCGCTAATTCCCACCCCGATAGGTGCTAATGCTACAATCGTTCCCATGCTCGTCCCCATAGATAGAGAAATAAAACAAGCGATAATGAAAATCCCTACCATTAAAAGATTTTGCGGAAAAACCGCTAAGGCAAGATTCACCGTTGATTCAACCGCCCCCATGCCATTCGCAACTTCGGAAAAAGCGCCTGCTAAAAGGAAAATGATAACCATTAACATTATATTGGCGTCACCGGCACCTTTACAGAAGATATCAACTTTTTCATTTAAAGTCTCTTTCCGATTCATTGCCAATGCAGCTGCTGATGCAATGGAAATCGCTACAATTACCGGAAATGAATAAAAATCTTTAGTGATGATTCCGGACCCTATAAATAAAAATAAAAATACGACAAATGGGATCAATGCCCATGGATTCCCTTTATTGTTTGCACTCATGATGTACACCTCTTTTTATTTTTCCCATGACATGTGTCACAGCTTTTATTTTTCAACAGTTATCACAAATAACACCAATTCGATTTTGATTCTCAAGTCATGGAGCTATAGTTAACAAAACTGTCAGCATAAAAAAGACCCCTTCTATTAAACAACAAGAAGAGGTCTTTTAATTTATAAAAAACACCCTCCTTATCTTTCAGGCAAGAATCAGCCTGCTGGATTTGGCACAGCACTCCTATTAAGTCCGCTGCCGAGACATCTTCGGGCCAGTCCCTCCGTCTCTCTTGATAAGAAGATCAAAATTATATATTTATCAAATAATACGATACCTGCCAGAAAAGTGCCAGGCTGGAAATTTACCGAAACCAAACTGAGTTTGTGAAAGTGACATCGAAGTAGTTTTGAAAAGCAAATATAAGAGTACAGCATTTTGCCTATTTTCGCAAGGTTTAGTTTTAAACTTTTTCACATGCACTTCTTACCTATTAATAAGTGATCTTGACTTAATCAGTACAATGAGTTTTCTGTGATTTTTATCGGGACGGAATTAATATAAAAAGAGGTCTAATGACCTCTCAGCAAATTTGTTGTATTAAGTTAGGTGAATTATTTTTAGTCGAGTTCACATCAGTTGATACCTCAAAAGCTTCCATTTGTTCCGAATCGAATGACTTTAAATATTGTTGCAGATATGCAGGATCATTAATGGATGGATTCAACCAATCTTTTTCATCTTCTGGTTTAAGGATGACAGGCATACGATCATGAATGCTGGTCATCAGCTCATTAGGAACGGTTGTTATGACGGAGCACGAGTAGATGCTGAGGCCTTCAGGAGATTTCCAGGATTCCCATATCCCGGCCATTCCAAATGGAGCATGATTCTTCAGTTTTATCCGCATCGGTATTTTTCTTTCTGGTGTCTTCCTCCATTCATAAAATGAGTCAGCGATTATCAAGCATCTCTTCTTCTTATACGCATTCTTGAAGCTTGCTTTCTCTGCAATGGTTTCCGCTCTGGCATTGATCATTTTATAGCCCACTTTTTCATCTTTTGCCCAGAAAGGAATGAGTCCCCACCGAAGATATCCAAGTCGGTTCCTTGCCCCGTCATTAATGACCGATAGCACGGATTGGGAGGGAGCAATATTGTAGCTGAATTGGTATTCCTCATCAAATGATCCTTGTACATCGAACCGATCTTTTATTTCCTCAATGCCAGTGAAAAGGGTGAAACGTCCACACATAATATCGCCTACCGTATTAAGATTTATTACAGTGTAACAAATGGAATAGGAAGCCACAAATCAGCGTTCCAAAATCCTGATGTCGGTAAATGGCTGATTAAATAATTCGCTGGAAATCAAAAGGGTGCCTAGGACTTCTCTTTCATCTTCAGCTTTAATGATTTCCGATAAAATTAAGGTACTGCCATTCCTTACCGTTACTTTATATTCATTCATGGAATCCCCCCTCTAAAGGCTAGATGGTTGTTATTATAAACTAAAAACTTATAAGTATCAGTATTGAACTTTGGCAGAGTCATGGCTACTCCTTTAATTGGTCTAGGCAGCGTAAAAAAGACTGTCCATGAAATGGACAGTCAGGCGCCGGAAACGGGTTTCCTCTTCAATACTGATAATTGATTATGGAGATGGCATTGAGAAAAGCCATAAATTATTTAAAATGCAATAAAACCTCATTTATTAAATGTGCTGCCAATGTAACGGTTTTATTATTTTCGTCCAACGAAGGATTCACTTCCGAGATATCAAAGGAGAGGATCTTTTCATTCGATACGATATGCCTGATAATGGCACGGACCAATTTCGGATTCAGTCCAAACGGCGATGGAGCACTTACCCCAGGTGCATAGGCTGAATCAATAACGTCCGTACATAATGTAAGAATAATGTAGTCATTTTCCTTGGCGAATTCATTTATCCGCCGCTTAGTTTCATCCATTTCTTCCAATGATAAATCTTCTTCCAAGATGTGGTCAACCTTACTTCTCTCGGCCGTTTCAAACAGTGCCTTCGTATTCCCCTGCTTCTGAATTCCGATACATAAATAGCCACAGCTTTGATCTTCGTCCAAAATCTGCTTAAACATCGTTCCTGATGAACTTTCTTGTTCATAAGGCCTCATATCAAAGTGAGCGTCAATATTAATGATTCCCAATCTAGCTTTTGGTCCAATGTATTTCCTAATACCAAGATAATGGCCATACAAGGTTTCGTGCCCTCCCCCAAGTATGATAGGAATCGATTTACTCTCCAATATCCGGGTAACAGCCGACCCCAGTTGGGATTGGGCGGCCTCCATCTCTGTACCTTCACATATTACATCACCAGCATCCACCAGTTCGGTTTGGGAAGGTAAATGACAGGGTAATTTTGCCAATGACTGTCGAATATGATCAGGACCCTCTGCAGCACCAATCCTGCCTTTATTCCTTTTGACGCCTTCATCGCATTTGAAGCCGATCAATCCAAAGGTCCTTGATGCATTGGAAAGGGTGGCTAATTCCGAAATCGGTGCCAAGCGTACTCTTTGGTGGTATCTGAAGCTGTCCATGTCAGATTGGGAATCAATTCTTCCATCCCAATACTTTAAAGTTGGATTAGTATACATAATTTCTCCTTTATTTAAAAAATTCCGAAATATCTTTTTTTAAAATTATAATTGAGATAATATATAATTACCAATACAAAATTTCAATATATCTATAGTTTAAAGCTATAGAAAGGAGAATAAATGGATCTTCGTCAACTTCGATACTTCACTACCATTGTCCGGGAAAAGAATTTCTCAAAAGCGGCAAAAATGCTGCATTTATCACAACCTTCCCTAAGTAATGCCATAATGAAATTAGAAAATGAAGTTGGTTTTCAGCTTTTGGAACGCAATACAAGGGGGCTTGAGCTTACGGAAGCAGGGGGGATTTTTTATACGAGATCTGTTGATCTGTTAAGAAGATTCGAAAATATGCAAGTGGAGCTTATGGAAATGAAGGATGTTGGAAGCGGAACCGTATCAATAGGTTCCATCGAATCATTCAAATTTTGGTTCCCGAAGATAATCAGGAATTTTAAAATCAATTATCCTAATGTTCATTTAAAAGTCAGGGAAATATTAGGGGAAGAGAAGGTTTTCGATTCATTAAATCGGTATAATGTTCATTTCACCATCACGAACCAGCCCATCAACAACGATGAAATTCTGTCCACTCCCCTTTATAATGAAAGATTCATGCTTTTGATCCATAAAGATGACGAGTTAAACGAAAAAGAGTCCGTCACTTTCCAAGACATAGCAAAGAAAGAATTGATCATCAGTACAACTGGATTTCAAACGAGTGACGATATCTTAAGAGCATTTAAGGATGAAAATGCAATTCCCAATATCCTTTACGAAATAGAAAGGCTAGAAACGGCTTGCAGTTTGGTTGAAGCAGGGCTTGGGGTTACAATTTTACCGGAGAACTATATAAGATCCGCTGCCCCCCCCAATACTGCAATCCGCGCGATCGATTCGAATTATTTGGAAAGGACTGTTTACCTGGCTTATTTGAAAGATCGATATCTGTCTCCTGCAGTATGTAGGTTAATCAAGGACATACATAGCTTTTTTAAGAGCGATGTCAGGAACGATGACTAAAAAAATACGATAATGCAAAAAAACATCCCCCTTTTATGCACATCGTACAAGGGGAATGTTTGATTTAATTTCTCTAGCCATTTTCCTTGGTTTCCTTAATAACGCCTTGCTAGAGGAATTTCAAAAAAAATCGTCATGGTAAAATTAATTCGTGACACTGCCATCATCGTCTGTATCTTCAATATCCGCCGGATCTTTTTCCAATAGTGCCTCTTTTTCTTTTTCCTTCCATTTTGCTTTATACCCTAATGATTGCGCTACTCTTAACACAGGTAGATACGATTTTTTATCCGGTTTAAATGTTTCCAAGTCCCCTGTTCCAATTGCACCCAAACCAAGTAACAATTTGTCTGATTGGATATAGGGTTTTTCATCTATCAGTTTCATTTGTTCAGCTGTATAAGGATAAACGGCTCCATTCACTTTTAAGGTAAACGGTCCCTTTTTTTCTTCCTTTATTTCTTTTGGCTTTTTCGATTTATAGGAAACATTATACACTCCTTGAACAGTTCCTTCTCTCGTATTATCGGCTCCTCCATACATTTTCCCCTTTTCATAATCATAAATAACAGCTTGCACATTTCCGATATGCTGGGGTTTTTCTTCATAAACATGGCCTTTTGCCATTAACTCCAACCTTGTATTTTGTTCAATTCCCGGTTCCCATCTAACTGTCGGATATCCAGCAGAATAAATACGTGGCGCTAATATGGCATCTTGAATTAGCATTTTATGATCAAGCACGTTCATAATCGTTTCAGATACAGATGCTATTATCGTCGCTCCCCCTGGTGAACCAATGGCCATGAATGGATTGCCATCTTTTAATACGAAGGTCGGGGACATACTGCTTCTTGGTCTTTTTCCTGGTTCCACCTGGTTAACTCCACCCGGTGTTGCATCAAAATCTGTCATTTCATTATTTAGCATGAATCCATAATCAGGTACCATGATACCTGATCCGAATACTTGCTCGATTGTAGTCGTATAAGCAACCATATTTCCCCATTTATCCATTACTGAAAAATGGGTTGTTTGACCGATCGGTGTTTTCTCCTCTTTTACCTGCTTCATTGAAACGGGTTCTTTACCCTCATACTTCCATGGATCGCCTGCTTTGACTTCAGCTGTTGATCTATTTGGATTGATGAGTTTTCGTCTTTCTTTAATATAGTCTTCATCCAAAAGTCCTTTTGTAGGTATATCATAAAAATCTTCATCTGCCATATAGGCAGCCCGATCGGCAAAAGCGAGATGCATGGCTTCCGTGAGATAATGAAGGTACTCAGGTGTGTTCGCCCCCATCTTTTGTACATCGAATCCTTCCATAAGCTCCAGGATTTGTAGAACGGTCAAACTGCCTGAGCTTGGTGAAGCTGCCCCTACCACTTCAAATCCCCTATATTCCGATTTAATCGGCTCTCTTTCTTTCACCTGATAGTTTCGCAAATCCTCAGTCGTCATCGTTCCTTCACGCTTTTGAACTTCTTTGGTAAGCGCTTTCCCAATTTCACCTTTATAAAAAGCCTTGGAACCTTGTTTTCTTATTAACTTAAAAGTCTTTGCAAGATCTGGCTGAACGAGGGTGTCCCCCTCTTCCAATGGCTTTCCGTCTGGAACAAAAACTTTTGCTGCCGCTTGGTTATTTTTAAGCTTTGTAACATTTTCATCGATATATTGTGCTGTTGCCCAATTGACTTTTACCCCTTGTTCAGCTTGTTTAATGGCCGGGCCTATGACCTGTGATAATTTCAATGTTCCATATTTCTCAAGAGACGTCTCTACGCCCATCAGAGTTCCAGGAACAGCAACCGCTTTACCAGATGTGTGCCGCTTACTAAAAGGAATAGGTTTTCCCTTTTCATCTAAAAAAAGTTCAGGCGTAACATTTTGCGGTGCCATTTCGCGATTTTCAATCATCGTTATTTTATTTTCCTTTTTATTATAAATCATGATAAAACCACCGCCACCGATACCAGACATCATTGGTTCAACTACATTCAACGATAATTGAATGGCTGCTGCTGCATCGACTGCGTTTCCACCTTGTTTTAATATCTTTATGCCCGCTTCAGCTGCTAACGGGTGGGAAACTGATACGATTCCTTTTGTTGCTCCCTTTCCCATTGACCCATCCACTCCAGGGACACTTGCAAAAGCTGGTGTGATCATACAAAAGAAACTGAAAGTAACTAAAATAAAACTTTTTAAAAATTTCATGAATTAGTCTCCTTTCAAAAATAAAACAAATTGGGTTTTACCATAAGTCAACTGAATTTACGAGCAAATGACTATACTTCTGCAAATAGGGATATGCTGGTCGACCTCTATAATTGCAGCCTGCACATTCCCGGCCCTCTTTGGTGTTTCACTTCAAAATATCACCCCCCGATTGCCGCGATAATACCTCTTAACATCAAAATCATGAGCAAACACTTATGAATTTTTTTATAAAACTCCATCACATGTGTTATCATCAACTGCAAAAAATTATAATGTTATTATTCTACCAACCACCTTATTTTCCTTTTTTTCACAAAGTCAGGTGCACACTTCGAAAGCACTAGTCATCCATGAAAAAGCCTTATATAAATCAAAACAACAAGCATAAATGTGTAATAACACCTATTAAAAACAAGATAAATCAGTGATTTTATAGGGAATTTTTACCTTTTATTACCTTTTCTTCCTTTCTTTAAGGATAATATTGACTCTTCCAATTTAGAAATATATTATTGTTATAAACTTATAAGACAATGTTATAAAATCAACATCCTAGCAATCCTATCCTTTAATCTTTATTTCCTGCTTTTGTTAGAGAGGGAATTAAAAGTCCACCCTTTCTTTTACCATCCGGTTTTAGCCTTGTTTTTTCAAATCCAACTGAAGTGGGTGATTGTTTGAATTTCCTATCCCTCCGCTATTTCATAGAGGTTTCTAACCATCTTAGTTTCAGTGAGGCTTCAAAAACTCTGCATATATCCCAGCCCGGACTTAGTCAACAGATTTTATCCCTTGAAAAACAATTAGGCTTTAAACTATTGAATCGAACGACAAGAAAAATTACATTGACGGAAGAAGGGGAGTACATCTATAAAAAACTAGCTCCTTCCTTTGAAGATATTGAGAAAACAGTGAATTACATAGTTGAAAATAAAGCCATCCCCAAGCCTAAACTGAAGATTGCTACCGTCCCTTCTGCAGCTAGTATATATATCCCGAAATTGTTGAAAAAGATCGTGGGGGAATACCCGGATACAGAATTTTATGTGCATGAAACAACATCTTCAAGGGCTGTAAAACTCTTAAACCATCAAAATTATCACATCGGTTTCATCCGAACGCCCATTCACAGTAACATCATTGCCAATGAAGGATTAAGTATGATTGAATTCATGAGGTTTCCTTTACAATTAGTCGTCTCCATTGATCATCCACTAGCACAAAAAGATGCTATACATTTATACGAAGCAAAAGATGAACCTTTTATCCATTATGATGCCGTTCATGCACATTCCCTTCAATTCCTTTTGGAAAAGGCTTGTCTGACTGCTGGGTTTTCACCTAAAGAATTATGTAAAGGCTCAGAATTACTGACGATCGCCAATCTAATATCCAATAACTTAGGCGTAGCCCTTATGCCGGAAGATATGGTGAGTTTATTGGGAAAACGCCAAGTCAAAGCCTTGAACATCGATAACTCGGAATTATCAAGTTCCATATCTGCTGTTTGGAAAAACACGGATGAATCAAATCTGACTAAGCATATTTTGAATACGTTAAAAAATGACCATGCTTTTAGCAATATATGAGTATCTTGTTTAAAAAACCTGAAGCGACCCGGGATGAAAAAGGGTCAATTAGAATAAGAACCATACTAATCGGTATAAAAAAAGCCCCATTTCTCTTGTGGCACTGAGAAATGGGGCTTTTTTTATGGGATAATTTCAACTCTTAAACTTCTAATTCGAGATGTGGCGGGAATCTACTTTAACTTATTAAAGTTAAAATAGCAAACTCTCCATAGTGGCAGTGACAAATTATATCAATGCATAGCCTGCTTTGACTTAAGAAAATATAAATACTCCATACCCTCTGGGGTGATCTTAGTGCCGGCCCTTCCCCTGCCTTTGACGACAAATCCTTCGATTTCTAAAATATCCAGACGGCGGCGGATTTGCTGAGGGGACAAGACAAAGTTCGATTCTTGACTCTTACTAGAAATAAGTTCTCTGCTTGCCGCTTTTCCTTTATCATTGTATTGCTTTATTACTTCCAGGATGAAAGTGCGCTCCTGAATTTCCAGCATACTTTCACAGACGGGATAATCTGCCGTAACACTTTCTTCCGCATGCCCGTGCATGAACGGAAGATCACTTTTCGTCACGACAGTCCCCTCACATATCGTCAGCATGTAATCAATCGTGCTTTTAAGTTCCCTTATGTTGCCGGGCCATTCATATTGCATGAAATATTCCAGAACGTCTTGCTCTACTTTTACCCACTTCCCGCTTTTTGTGATGAGATGCTTTATCAAAAGTGGAATGTCCGCTCTTCTCTCTTTTAGTGACGGTATGTAAAGGTTAAGTACATTCAGTCGGTAAAACAAGTCTGTTCTGAATGTACCGTCCCGCATCTTTTCATGAAGATTTTTATTCGTCGCGGTGATCACCCTAACATTTATGGGAATGATTCTCTTGCCGCCAATTCTGCGGATTTCACCCTCCTGAAGAACTCGAAGCAGATGGGATTGAACTGTGAGACTTATGTCACCAATTTCATCCAAAAAGATCGTCCCGTTATCCGCCATTTCAAACAGTCCTTTCCTGCCTCCCCTTTGTGCTCCTGTAAATGTCCCTTCTTCGTATCCAAACAATTCACTTTCAAGTAAAGTCTCTGTTAAAGCACTGCAGTTGACCGCTAGAAACGGCCCGTTCTTTCGCAATGAATGCTCATGGATCGCATGAGCAAACAGCTCTTTTCCTGTTCCGGTCTCTCCCTGAATCAAAATCGGATGCTCAGACAGGGCAAGCTTCTTGGCAATCTGCTTACGCTCTTTCATCACTTCATTCTCGCCAATAATATCTTCAAAGCAGTATTTTGAATAAAAGCCTTGATTTCGCATCTCTCTTTGTGCAGTCTTTTCTATTTCGAAAGCTTGATGTACACTTTTGAAGGTTGCGACGATTGTATTTTCTTTCATCATTTGCAAGCGAAAAATCACGACATCCACTCCGTCAATATTGAAGAACTTGCTTTCATCAATACTTCCCATGATGAAATCGATAATATCCCGGCGATTCAATACATGCTTCAGATACTTATTAACCACATCTTTTGCATCAACATGGAACAATGCAGCAAGCTGGTTATTGAATACCGTTATCAGCCCTTCCTCGTTAACGACCAATATGCCGTCATCGACAGTCCCCAACACATTTTGGATATGATCGCTCATTTGCTTGGCATCTCGCTCTGCATATAACAGCTTACGTTGTAATTCAATGATATTGCTAATATACCTTTCTGAAATCTTCGAGGATATATCCTTATGTAAACCACAGCATTCTACAACTTCCAAAATTGTTGTTATATCAAAAAGACGAACCCCTATATCGATCACTTCTTTTATGTAAGAGGGACATAGGTGAGTTTCTCCTGGTGAAACGGCTATTTGGACATTCTCATAAAATAATATCCCCTTCCTGAATGGGATAAATTGAACATGATCAACACCAAGCTGATATAGGGATTCAATAAGGTTCATAGTTGCATCGTCATCATCATTCACCAAAAGAACTGCCGAACCATCCGGTATTCTTAATAGCTTGTCAATGTATTCATGATTAACAGTTCTCTTTCCCACGATTATTTTCTCGGTATTTATGCTATATTTTCCCTCTTTCTTATCATAGGCGGCATCTGATGAAAACAAGATAATTCCATCTTCCAGAGAACGAGGTATTCCCTCATCGGTTGAATGGCTTTTGATATGCACGTAGTCTCCAAGCAGTTGTTCCAGTTGCTCCTGCAAGGCTTCCTTTGTTTTTGAGCTTCCCGCTATAAGTGTAAGTGAAGATTTTGACATAAAACACCTACCTATCTTTAATTGGTACTATTATATCACCAAAAAGAACCAATAAAGACCTAAAACTTCAATTCACCCATTAAGTTTTCATAAAAAACAATTACCCCGTATTGGCACAGATTTTGCATATATTGAAATTGACATTGACGTGCCAATGGTTTTGAAAAGGAGGAAAACAGCAGAATACTAGAAAAACAGATGAAAGGTGATAGGCCGGCAATATTTTGTAAATCTATTAGTTTCGTGCACTTATTTTAAATTCAAAGGAGAGACACTTATGAGCCGAATAGAAGAGAAAGCTGTTTTGCTTGAAACATCGGGGAAAAAAGAGATAAAAATCAATGTTTTTGTATTGCTGCTCTGCATTCTCGCCATATCAACTCTATTTACTTACATTTTGCCGGCCGGGGAATATACACGGGTCGAAGCGGATGGACGGACAACTGTTGACGCCACTTCTTTTAAATGGATGGAATCTGCACCGGTGGAATTTTTCGATATGATAAAAGCTATTCACACAGGAATGGTTGAAGCCGGCAATATCATCTTTTTCTTATTGATTATCGGAGGGTTTTTCGGTGTTTTAAGAGCAACAGGGACGGTTGATGTGCTTATCGCCACAATGGCTCGGAAGTTGGCGACACGTGAAAAGCTATTAATTCCTGTCGTGATGCTGTTTTTTGCTGCAGGCGGTTCCTTAATGGGAATGGCGGAAGAAACACTAGCATATCTTCCTCTTATCATTCCACTGGCGTTGGCTCTCGGATTCGATACAATTACAGGCACCGCCATCGTCATTGTTGGAGCATTGTCGGGGTTCACGACTGCCATCATGAATCCATTCACAGTAGGACTTGCGCAAGGAATTGCTGAATTGCCGATGTTCTCAGGAATAGGATTGCGCCTTATTTTATTCATTATCGTCTACCTCGTTTCCGTTCTTTATATCCATCGTTACGCAATGAAGGTAAAGAAAAATCCTTCCATCGGAATCTATGGAAAATATACAAAAGAAGAATCGAAAAAACTGCTGCAATCAAGTGTGAAGTTAACAGCGAGACATAAGTTCATCTTAGGCAGTTTCTTAATTAACTATATCGTCTTGGCGTTTGGAGTCATTAAGTTCCAATGGTACATGACAGAAATCGCTGCCTTATTCATTATATTGACAATTGTCATTGGAATTATCGGAAAATTGTCTGCGGATCACATCGTCAGCTCTTTTACCAATGGATCTGCAGCCTTGCTGGGCGGTGCGTTGATCATTGGCGTATCCCGAGCCATTCTTGTTGTATTGAATGAGGGACATATCGTCGACCCTATGCTCCATCAAATATCTGAAGCCATTCAGCATATTCCGGCCTATTTAAGCGTTGCTGGCATGTACAGCTTCCAAACTCTCATTCATTTTATTCTAGCTTCCGGAACCGGTCATGCGATGTTGACCATGCCAATTATGGTTCCGCTCGCAGACTTATTGGATATTACACGCCAAACTGCAGTGTTGTCTTTCTCTTTTGCGGATGGAATTGGAAATATGATTTTCCCGACCGCTACCACCTTGATGGCGAGCTTGGCAATTGCAGGCATACCATGGACAAAATGGGCGAAGTGGATTCTGCCCCTGGTACTCATTCACTATCTCATCGGATTAATAGCCGTCATCATGGCTCACTTCATCGGATATGGCCCATTCTGATAAAAACACGAATTAATTACAGGAGGAGAAACACATTGCTTACTTTAATCAAAAATGGCGAGATATACTCACCCAATTACTTAGGACGGAAAGACGTTTTGATCACAAATGATAAAATTGCATACATCGATGACAGAATCGAAATTCCTGACAACTTTGCTCCTATTCATATCATTGATGCGGCCAATCTTTTAGTTGTTCCAGGTTTCATAGATTCACATGTTCATATTATTGGCGGAGGCGGTGAGGGAGGATTCAAAACCCGCACCCCTGAACTGATGCTTACGGATATTACGACTTCCGGCATTACAACGCTGGTCGGCCTGCTCGGTACGGACGGAACTACGCGTAGAATGGAAAGCCTGCTCGCCAAGGCCCGGGCGCTTGAAGAAGAGGGTATTTCCTGTTTCATTCATACAGGTTCCTACCAAGTGCCAGTAAAAACATTGACAGGTAAAATCGAAGATGACCTTATTTTCATCGACAAAATCATCGGTGTCGGGGAGATTGCCATTTCCGACCATAGATCATCGGAACCCACTTTTGAAGAATTGACCAAAATCGCCGCAGCGGCACGCAACGGCGGTATTCTGTCAGGAAAAGCAGGTATATTAGAAGTTCATGTAGGAGACGGAGATGGCGGGCTCTCGTTGTTACATTCAATTGCTGATATAACCAACATTCCGATTCGGCAGCTCCATCCGACACATATCAACCGAAATGAGGAATTATTCAAGGCGGGAATTGATTACGCTAAGCGCGGCGGGTATGTAGACTTTACAACAAGCACCATACCTCAGTTTCTGGATGATGGCGAAGTGAAGTGCAGCATTGCCTTACGGAAGATGCTTGAAGAAGGGATACCAGTCGGACACATAACCTTCTCTTCAGACGGACAGGCCAGCCTTCCGTTTTTCAACATCCACGGGGAGTATGCGGGCCTTCAAGTGGGAAAAGTATCTTCGCTATTTCAAGAAGTGCGTGATTCTGTTTTAGAAGAAGGAATCCCCCTTGAAACGGCACTGAAGGTCATCACCACGAATCCTGCCCAAGTGCTGAAACTATCAAATAAGGGCAGTATCCAAACCGGGAAGGATGCGGATATCGTACTATTACAAAAGGAAACTTTGGCAATTAGCACTGTAATGGCAAGAGGACAAGTTATGGTAGAAAAAGGTATTCCTTTGATAAAAGGAACATTTGAATGAGTTATTAATATTGGGAACCTTTAACGGGGCGTTACTTTGACCAAACTAAAAAGTCGAATTCCTAACCGTGAAGGAATTCGACTTTTTTTCAGTCATCTTAGCCTGTCCCTTATGCTGAACTATCAACCAAATAAGGAAGTGCTATGCAATGGCTGAACTTTCGCCATGGGATCAATATAAGCTTTGGCATTATTAACTGCCGTAGGACCTTCACCAAATCCCGAAGCAATTAATTTAACCTTTCCATCATACGTACAAATATCCCCGGCAGCGTAAATGCCTGAAATGTTTGTTTCTTGTTTGGAATTAACGATGATTGCATTTTTATGGATGTTCAGACCCCATTCTTTAATCGCTCCAAGAGAAGAGACAAAGCCATAATTAATAATTAAATCATCAACATCAACCACTTCTTTTTGTTGAGTCTTTGTCTGTTCTAAAACAATCTGAGTAATTTGATCTGCTCCAACCAGTTCGGTGGGAATATATGGTGTTTTGACCTCAACAGAGGAATTCACCAATTTTTCTACACTATGTTCATGGGCCCGGAATTTATCTCTCCTATGTATCAATGTTACCTTTTCTGCAATCGGCTCTAACATGAGGGCCCAATCAACAGCAGAATCCCCACCGCCTAGGATCGCCACTTTTCTTCCTTTAAATCGGTTCATATCATTCACGAAATAATGCAAATTCTTATTTTCGAACTGTGTTGAATCTTCCAATTCAAGTTTACGGGGTTGAAAGGCACCATTTCCAGCAGTAATGATCACTGATTTAGAATAATGAGTATCGAGGTTTGTGGTGATCTTAAATGTTCCATCTTCTTGCTTTTCCATCTGTTCAACTGCTTCTTCAAGACAAATTGTCGGTTCGAATACTTTCATTTGTTCTTTTAAATTCTCTATCAATTCCTGTGCCCTTACTTTTGGAAATCCAGCAATATCATAAATGAATTTTTCGGGATAAAGAGCCGAAAGCTGTCCTCCCAATTGAGGAAGACTTTCAAGAATTTTAACCTTTGCTTGCCTCATTCCGCCATAGAACGCAGTAAACAAACCAACTGGGCCGCCGCCAATAATTGTTATGTCATAGACCTTTTTATCTTCTGTCAATGTAATCACTCCTTGTTTTTCTAGGTTGGTTGTTCATAATGTACGTAATCTACAGGTTGTAAGGGATTGACTTGTAATGTTTATACAAGCGGTACTTCCTTTTCCCCTACTAATAATGATGGATTAGATCGTTAAATATCCACCCTTTCAAACTAGTGACGTCAATTCCCCCAGTTTCAAAATCTTTCTATCTATTATCAGAACAAACGCCCTCATTGAATATATAAATATCATTCAAATTTATTAGGGTTCCCATCAAAGGATACTTGAGCCACTTTTATAGAATCGGTTGGACAGCCTTCTGAAGCATCTATCATATCTTCCTCGAGTTCTTCAGGTATGATCGCTGCCCCGACATTATTATCCAATATAACAAACGCAATTCCTTCTTCATCGTAATCATAAATATCCGGAGCCGAAGCACCACAGGCTCCGCATGCAATACAAGTTTCTTTATCCACGATTGTATAATTAGCCATTTTTACTATCCATTCCCCTCTATAACCTAAAACCTGTTTTTTTACTAAGGCATTTATAGAAACCTTAAACAATCGAATTCGTTTTTTGCTTACTCAATATCGTTCAAAAATCCCAAAATGCTTGAATTAAACTTTTCAGGGTTTTCCTGGTAACACAAGTGACCGCCTTCTGGAATTATCACTAGCCGGGAGTTTATTAACCTTTCATGAATGGCTTCCGACTCCTTTATAGGAGTTACAGTATCCAACTCACCACAAATCACGAGAACAGGTACAACTATATGGGATAACGAATTCATTTGATTTAGATGATAAAGTGAATACGCTACCGAACGATATCCTGCTGGTCTTATCTGTGTCATAATCTCTTTTACTCGTGCATGGACTTTTTCTGAAGCATGGGGAGAAAGCAATGCTTGTATCCTCTTCTCAGCTATCTCCTCAGTAGATAGGTTTTCAATTGAAAATAAACGATTTTTCAATTTCGTCTGGTTCTCTTCTGGGGTTAGAGCAGCAGCCCCTCTTGTAGAATCGGCTAATATTAGTTTATTAATCTTATCCGGGTACAGACTACAATACTCTATCGCAATTGCCGCTCCCATTGAATGGCCGAGCAGATGGATTTTTTCCAAATTTAGCTGATCCACCATACCGTTCAGAATACGCGCAAATTCTTTAAAATTTCTAAATTCTTCTGCTGGATCTGAACTTTTCCCATAACCCGGGGCATCCCATGCAATGACTGTATATTGCTCCTTTAATTCCTGGATCTGTTCCTTCCAGGACTGTGAATTATTGCTCATACCATGCAATAATACTAACGGTTCCCCCTTGCCTTCCATTTCATAATGTATACGTAAATCTTCGACTTTTACATATGGCATACTATCAGTCCCCCTTATTTGTTTTTGGCATAAACTTTAACAATGTTTAGGATAGCTGAAATAACTTGAAATATATTTCTTAAAATAGCAAATGATCTACTAAATTAACATTTTTCCCGGAAATAGCTTTCTTTTTGTTTGATAAAGAAAGTGGTTCCTTTTTCTTGAGGGTAAGCAGAAAAATGCCTTCCATTCCCGTTTTACAACTTAACTAATACAGTATTCAAAACTCTGCCAGTTAGCCAAGTCCTCGCACTGACAATCCGCCGTCGCTGGAAATGATTTCACCTGTGATCGCGCGTGATTCGTCAGAAGCTAACAGTACATACGCCGCAACGTGATCTTCCGGCATCTGGGCAAGTTGAAGAATGTTACGCTTTTTAATGCTGCTTGCTTTCGTATCATTATCCACGATTTTCACAAATGGACGCAGCGGCGGAATCACCGTGAGTGCTGTCAATGTCCCCCCTGGGGCTACCGCATTTACCCGGATGGAAGGAGATAGTTCGAACGCAAGCTGGCGCATCAAACCAATTTGGGCGTGTTTACTCGCTGTGTACCAAACACCGCCGCCATCTGGATAAAAACTTGCACCGGACACGGTAAAAATAATATTGCCATTTGTTTTTTTCAGTTCTTCAAGAGCGGCTTTCGCTCCGAAAAAAGAGCCTTTTACGTTAATATCGAGAAGGAAATCATACGCTTCGGAAAGCGCCTCAGGAGTCACATCGGCAAATTTGGCAAATCCATCGAACACGCCGGCATTCGCAACGAAAACATCCAACTTTCCGAATTGCTCAACAGTAGCTCGGACCGCTTGCTCATTGTCTTCGTATTTGCTTACATCTCCTTGATAAGTAAGGATATTTTCACCAAATTCTTCTTTCATTTTCGCTAACGTGTCTATAGAGCGGCCGATAATGCTCACTTTTGCTCCTTCTTGTATAAAACGGCGTGTGACAGCTTCTCCTATTCCAGAAGCTCCCCCTGTAATCAAGACGACTTTATCTTTTAAGGCCATGCCCATTGTCTCCACCCCTTCTTTTATCTTTCAACCGTGATGAACGGTTATCCAAATACATTCAAGTATACGATCTAGTAAGCGAGCACATTTTTTCATAATGATCGCATTTGTTTTGTATACAAAACAATGTTTTTCTATATAAACAATTCTAAAATGTAATCGCTTTATTGTCAATGTAAGCTGTAAAAAAACTAAAGCCATCGTACAGAAAAACGTTACTTATTCCCTATCAATCTGTGGGTATCTTTACTACTATGTACTCGTCAATGAGCATTTAAGATTTTATTGTGGTTTCTCAGCAAGAACCCATCGCCCTTTCTTACTGAGAAACCCAACTGAAAAACGTATGATATTAACTTTTTGCTCTCTATAAAGTTAGTTTGTTTCCTGTCGTATTGCTTAGGTGATTTTCGGCAACTTCTTGTTTAATCATAAACAAGTACGCCACAAACCCAAGAGTGGCTGCTACGATCAGCATGGCAATTGAGGGACCAAAATCACC
Source organism: Peribacillus sp. NPDC094092 (assembly GCF_050279365.1). NCBI lineage: Bacteria > Bacillati > Bacillota > Bacilli > Caryophanales > Bacillaceae > Peribacillus > Peribacillus sp. NPDC094092. The sequence goes on from NZ_JBNNUC010000001.1 coordinate 379,364, forward strand.
ACCGGACAAATCGCGGCTCCACCCCATAATATAGCTTGAAAATCCACCCATAATATTCGTGAATCCCATTAAACCGGCTGCGCGGCCCGCTGTTTCAGGTGTTGAAAATTTGATGATGAAGAAATTGGTTAGATGAAACATCCCACCCTGAGTTCCCATTGCGAGCCCCATTGAAACGCCGGCAAAAATAGGATTCGGTGCAATGACAGCGATTGTCAAAAATACAGCGGTTAGTATGAACAGAATCGTCGCAAGCAAACTCGGGCGCTTCGTTTTGTCCGCCAAAAATCCGCCAGCCAGGACGAATCCAAGCGCGAATAGCCACGATAATGAAGTGATGCCAGTCATTGCCTCCCTTTCAAAGCCTTTTGCCTCAACGAGATATGTAGGCAGCCAAATACTGATTCCAAAGAAAAGAAAGGACGACATCAAATTGCCGAACCAAACAATCCAATAACGATAATCCTTAGCGAAGAATTGCTTCGACTGAATATCTTCCGCTTCGCCTTTTTGGCGAATATAGGAAACTTCTTCTTTACTCATGCGTGGATGTTCTTCTGGCGTATTACGAGTCAAAAACAGGAACATTGGAATATTTATAAACAAGTTAAAGGCAGCGAGAACAAAGAACGCGGCCTGCCAATGAAACGTTGAAATAATTAGAATGAGTATAACGGTACCCACTGCCGGGCCAAGGTAGTTTCCAGTTATCCAGAATGACTGTGCCCTTCCAAGCTCTCGTTTATTAAACCAATTCGAAATGAATTTACCCGATATCGGGATCATCATACCTTCCCCAATTCCGAGGATGACTCTACTAATTAAAAACATTTCGTATGAAGTGGACAGACCTCCCATGACCATTGTCGCTGTCCATACCAGTAAACCTAGAACTGCCGTTTTCCGTGCCCCTAACTTATCGATAATAACTCCCCAAAAAATGTTGGAACAGGAGTATGAAATCATGAATATAAAGGAGATCAAGCCAATTTTTGCATTTTTATCCGGGCCAGTTAAACCAAGATCACTTAAAAATCCAGGATCGGTTTGGATAACAGAGATGCCTACTTTATCAATCTGGCCGAAAAACCAGAAGAAAAAAATAGGAATCGCAATGTACAACCATCTTTTTTGACCTTGTAACATTTTATTTCCCCCTTATAATAGGCTCATTTGAATGCGCTTTCATGATTTTCAATAATGAAAATGACTGTCATTCCATCAAACTTCACCAACTCCCCCTTAAAAATATCAGCCACTATTGTTTTATATAAAAAACAATGTTACCGGTATTTAATGTTATATTGAATTTTCATAATAGTCAATAATATTCAGATTAATATTTTCACAACAAAAAGTAGTTTTATATACAAAACTAAATAAGGGTGTTGTTTCGATGAAAACAACCCGAAACAACACCTTAACCAAGCTTAAGGTAATGCAGCTCATTAATTATTTGAAACTTCACTAACCGAAGCGAGTGTCCATCATGCCTAAAATCCTGGGATACTACGGACTGAAGCTCTCCCTAGTGTCCTTTCAAGCAAAAGGTTTTAACCGGGAACCGTATGGCTGTTTCTCCAAAGGAATAACCTTGGATTCATGTCAATACCACAGCATATGCTGCCGCTTGAGGTAAACCGTAATTACACAAACACGCGATGGGTAACCCCCATGATGAAGTATGATTCTCCACTATATCGCCTCATTCATTGCCGTATTTCCTTTTATAATGATTCTTTATACATATATAAAAATTAACTATTTTTATTATTTATCACTCAATGTTAGCATTTTGTTATAAGTTATTTGAAAGGATGAGAGATGAATGACAATACAATTTTCTGAATTCACAGTATTCGGGCTAGGTCCCATCGGAATCGAAATCCTGCGCAGTGCTTATCAAACGAATCCTCAATCGATTATCGGTGTTGTCGATATTGATCCCAAAAAGGCAGGAAAGGATATTGGCTTACTGATCAATGAAAAGGAAACGAACAAGTATGTAGTCTCCCATATACAGGAAGTAAATACCGAAGCTGACCATCCTATTGCATTACATGCAACCGGTTCCAACGCAAAACAAGTATGGCCTCAAATCAAAGAGCTTCTAGATCACGGCTTTTCAGTGGTATCCACCTGTGAACAGCTTTCCTTCCCTTGGCATCGCTACCCTCTACTTTCAAAGGAAATAGATGATTATGCCAAAGCAAAAGGGCTTAGTGTCATTGGGACCGGAATCAATCCAGGTTACATCATGGATACTATGGCCATTTCTTTTACAACAGTATTGACCACGGTTAACCAAATCAAAGTCAATCGTAAAGTTGATGTTTCGAAAAGGCGCCTCCCCTTACAAAAAAAGGTCGGAATCGGGATGACCAGAGAAGAGTTTGAATTTTTAGCTGAACAGAATAAAATTGGGCATGTAGGTCTTGAGGAGTCTGTTAGGTTAATCGCTTATGGACTGAATTGGGAACTTTCAAGTGTTATCAATACCATTGAACCAACGATTGCATGTGAAAATATGACCGTTCCGCTTACCACTATAAAACCAGGGGATGTTAATGGGCTTCATCAAATCTCCACGGGCAAGACCATGAACGGGAAGGAAATTTCCTTGGATTTAACGATGTCTGCAGGCATTAAACAAGAAGATGAAATCGTTATTGATGGGAACGAAACCCAAAGGCTGATTATTCCCAACGGAATTTTTGGGGATACCGCAACCGCTGCGATGATTATCAATACCGCTAAGCAAATTGATGCCCTCCGTAAACCAGGTTTACTTACAATGGCCGACATCGGGGTGCCGAGAAATATAAATCAATCTGACTATGTGCATATTTAATGGTTAAACAACAATCTTGGGTATAAGTCTTGCTATATTTGAAAAGGTGAACCGCTCATTGTTCACCTTTTCGTCCTGGCCAGATAGTATTGCAGCAACATGCCAAAAAACCACCATAAGCGGTGGCTCTGCTTCTTACATATAGAATCATTAACTTATGTACTTATCTTATTTAAGGAAAATATATTCCGAAAATGACATGACTTTTCCATTTTCGTTATTGTGTTTGAGAACCCAGTTTAACGGAAATGGCCTTGGCGGCTTTCGTTACTTTGTCAATCAATTCAGGCAAGCGATCTTCCTGAAATCTTGCTTCAATCCCAGCCACACTTATACCAGCTACTATTTGTCCTTTACCATTGAGTATCGGCGCACTCACCGATTTTGTATAATCCTCAAGTTCTGATGAAGTTATCGTATAACCATCCAATCTAGCTTCATCCAAGACATGACGGAGTTTAGTTTTATCTGTTATCGTTCCAAAGGCTATTGGTTTTAATTGAACGCTTCCCAAATAATTTTCCCGCTCTTCTTCCGGCAAATACGCTAGGATGATTCGTGAATCGCCAGCGTACAATGGCGAACGTCTACCAATGGACGTATAAAGTCGAACAGGATGCAAGGTGTCCACCTTTTCAATATACATCGCTTCATCCTTATCCCTCACAATTAAATTCACCGCTTCTTCAACATCATCCCGAAGGTCTTTCATGATGGGATAGGCGATTGACCTGATATCCAAACGCTCTCCCACCAATTGGCCAAACTGCAGGAATATCAGTCCAAGAGAATAATGGCCATCATCGTCCTTTGTTAAAAACCCCATTTCCTCCAATGACCCCACCATACGGTGTAACGACGTTTTCGGCAAATTGGAAAGTTCCATCATTTCATTAAAAGTCAACTTCGGATGATTTATGAAAAGGGTTAGGATTTGCATGGATTTCACGACGGTTTTGTTATGTGCCTGCATACGTTGTCTCCTTTCATGATACATGTTTTCCTTACCTATCAATCTATTATAAAACATGGAAGAAAGGATGTAATGCAATATAAGCGTATTCATTGTTTTTTCGAAAAAAGCCCTGACTGTATTCTCGTTTGATTTTTAAGCTTTATTTTCATTGTGATCGAATCATTTTAACATCCTGCAAGTTCATAATAAGAGCATCTACAAAGGCATTTTCAATATTACTTTTGTTCCTTTCCCTTCACCAGAATGAAGGATAAGGTTTCCTCCGGAAGCTCTGGCTCTTTCCTCCATACTGAATAAGCCTACTCCGCGGTTAACTTTTTCAATATCAAAGCCCTTTCCTTTATCTTCTATTTCCACACGAACTTCTTCGTCTATTTCCCGGATCGTCACCGTAGCATTTTCGGTTTGAGCATATTTCCGTATATTTGTTAATGCTTCTTGAATAATACGGTAAATGGTAATTTCTTTGTTTGTATTCATACGGCAATTCAAATAGCAGTCAAAATGGACCTTGATATGATGATGCTCTGAAAATTGCACCAATAAAGAGCGAATCGCAGGGAACAAACCAAGATCGTCAAGTACGGATGGCCTTAATTCCCAGGATAGATGCCTGAGTGCTTCGATAATTTCGGTCGTTTCATCCTGCATCTGATCTAACAGGGGGTGATCCATTTCTGTCTGCAGCCTGTTAATCGTTATGAGGTGGCTGTATAAGTTTTGTCCGATATCATCATGAAGCTCCCGGGAAATGCGTTTTCTTTCATCTTCCTGCACATCAATGATTTTTCCTGTCATTTTCTGAATCTCTTCTTCCGCAAGCTTACGCTGGGTCACTTCATGACGAATCGCTAAATATTGGTAAGGTTTATTGAACTCATCAAGAAATGGCACGATTGTCGTATCCACCCAATAATAAGTACCATCCTTGGTCTTATTTTTAATCTCGCCTTTCCATACCTCCCCAGCTGATATCGTTTTCCATAGATTGTTGAAAAACTCTCTTGAATGAAATCCCGAGTTAATAATTCGATGATCTTGTCCGATCAGCTCTTCTTTTGAAAACTTTGAAATACGGCAAAATTGATCATTGACATATTTGATCGTCCCTCTTTGATCGGTTATTGCCACAATTGAGGAAGAATCCAAAGCAAATTGAAAATCGGCCATTTTATTAACGGATTTTCCTAATTCCTCCAAAACTCGTTTATATTCTGTGATTTCCTTCCGGATAGCCAGGTATTTATAAGGGATCCCGTCTTCATTTAAGAAAGGGACAATCGTGGTATCCACCCAATAATAGGTTCCATCCTTCGCTTTGTTCTTAATTTCTCCGCGCCATATACTTCCTGATGAAATTGTTCGCCAAAGATCTTGCATAAATCCCTTTGAATGAAAACCTGAATTGATCATTCGGTGATCCTTCCCGATGAGCTCTGCTGCTGAATATTTGGATACCTCACAAAATTTCTTATTCAAGTATATTATCTTGCCCTTTTCATCCGTAAATGCAACAATCGTTGATTCATCAAGTGCGTAAATTAAATCAACCAGCTCATTTATCGGATAGGATTGCTGCTGGTTGATCCGGGATTGGTCTTTCACTTTATGGACCACGATTAAATAATAGAGCTCTTCTGCAAGCTGAAAGGAGTTCACCCTGAAGAAAAGCGAAAAAGCATGCCCATCCCGGTGGATTCCAAAATGGTGGATAATTTCCCCTTCCCCACTTGACTGAAGGTTTACCCCTGGTATAAGATTCAGGATCTTTTCCCCATTCAATTCATGATGTTCATAGCCAAAGTTTTCATATACTTGTTGATCCGCAAAAGAGATGACTCCTGATCCATTAACAAGAATTGTCGCATCGCTTGATCCAGGAGAAATCCCTTTTTTCATTTCCAAATGTTTATTCAAGTCCATACATAATCCTCCTTGCTGCCATGTTAAATCGAGCTGTTCATTTCCTTTTCCAATTTTTTCGCTGCATCAAGGATCGTATGCTGGTCACTTTCAGAAATAGGCTGATCTGTCCTTTTACCTACTAATAATACCCCTTTAGGAACACCTTTAAAATGAATGGGTACTGCGAAGGCGCAATTGAGATTTTCCGCAAGCATGATGGGATACTCTAAGGCTTTGCCGTGAATATTATTTGGAAAACCTTCGATTTTCATTGGCCTCCCCGTTGATATGACCTTACCCGCTATTCCTTTTCCATATCGAACAGTTATCCTTTTGTATTTATCATTTCTGTTTCCGGCGGCATGATGCCAGCTTATGTCAGGACCTTTACTGTTTTGTAAGGCAAGGCCTACAAAGTCACAGTTCATTTCTTCTAATGCATGTTCACATGCTTCTTTAAACGGTTGATCCCCTTTCGATTTACTGCCCCCGCTAAATTCCATACCCTAATAACCCCTTTTTTAAAGCGAATGCAACAAGTTCATGCCTTGTTTTCATCTTGAGCTTTTCCATTAGGTTTCCTTTATGGCTTTCAACCGTTTTCACACTTATGACAAGCTGTCCGGCAATCTCTTTATTGGAAAACCCTTTCGCTATCAACGTCAGTACTTCTTTTTCCCGGTCAGACAATAGATTGAAAGAATCCGCGGCCCCCTGCTTAACACTGCCTAAGTATTCTTCCATTACTCTTTTTGTTGCAGATGGATGAAGGTAAGCATTTCCGTTCGCCAAAGATCGGATGGCTACCAATAATTCTTCATGTGGTGCGCTTTTTAAAATACAGCCTGAAGCCCCCGCTTGGATAGTTCTGAACAAATATTCATCATCATCATGCATGGTAAGTATTAATATGGCCACCTCAGGCATCAGTTTTTTCAATTCGGAAGTCGCCGATAAGCCATCTTTCCCATGAGGCATGCTTAAATCCATGACCACCACATCAGGCTGAAGTTCTAGTGCTCGTTGTATTCCCTCGTTCCCGTCTGAAGCTTCCCCTATGACTTCCATATCCGCATGATTGTTTAATAGCATCTTTAAGCCCATTCTTACAACGGCGTGATCATCGCAAAGCAAAATTTTTATCAAAGCAGCTCCCCCTTAGCTTTGTTCGTATTCTATCGTAATTAATGAATATGAAACAACAATGGGGATTGCAAAATTCGCAAACCCCTTGTTTAGCATTTTAATATAATGGCAGAGAAATCTCTATAGAAGTCCCGTCATCTATTTTTGAAACAATGGTACAATTTCCGCCGATCAAATGCATCCTTTCACACATGGCAGCAAGCCCGCTCAACTTATTCAAAGCGGCTTCAACCTCAAACCCTTTCCCTGAATCTTTAATCATAATCAATAACCTGCTTTTTTCCCATCTAAATATCATACATGCCTTCGTTGTGTCAGCATACCTTGCAATATTCACCAATGCTTCTTGGCAGACCCTGAATAGAGTAATGCTTTCTCTATCAGAGATTTGCGATTCAATCCCATGGTTCTCCAGCTCAACCTCAAGACCATAGGTTGAAGTGTATAATTTTATGTAGCTTTTTATAGCTGAAATAAGTCCAAGAGTCGTAAGGGTAGGAGGATGCAATTCTACAGCCAAAAGCCTGATTTCTTGAATTGCCTTTTCCAATAACTGATTCATATCACTTGCATAGCTTTTCATGGCAGGCTGATCGATTGCCGATTCAATGAGCTGCAATCCGGAAAAGAGACTGGAAAGGGACTGCCCCACGCCTTCATGAAGCTCCATGGCAATTCTTTTAATCTCTTCTTCATGTGTTTGTATGATATAAGAACTGAGGTTGTTTTTGAGTGGCTGAGTATTCATTCCCACCCTCCTTCTTCGATAGTCGCTGATTATTGGCCATTCAATTAGAATTTCTTGTTCTTGAAAGCTCCCATTCAGCCTTCAAATCCAATGATTTCATGTACGCAGTTCATTTTATGCCTTTTTCACCCTATTACCTGAAATGTCACTAAACATCCCTGCATATTGAACGACATCCCCCGCATCATTCTTTATCGAACTAATGGTCAGCCATTGTAGATATTGCTGTCCATCCTTTCGGCTATTCCAGATTTCACCTTGCCAGGACCCATTTATCTCAATGGATTTCCACAAATCCTCATAAAAAGTTTGAGGCTGTCTACCTGACTTAAGTATACTAGGGTTCTTTCCTATTACCTCATTTTCCTGATAACCCGTAATACTGCAAAACGAGGGGTTTACTGAAATGATCTTGCCGGTGGTATCGGTAATAAGAATCCCTTCTATTGTATGATCAATCACTTCTTTGGCAAGCCCCATTTTGCCTTGGAAATACATCCAGACAACTAAAATCAAACTTGCAAGGGCAACTTCTGACAATGCCATGAACCCGATTGCATAATGTCCTGTGATATTGAATAACAAAGATAAAATTAATGGCGGAAAAAAACCTCCCAAACCGCCCATTGCGGAAACGATACCATTCACAATACCAGCCTGCTTTTGGAAATACATGGGCACCAGTTTAAAAATGACACCATTTCCCATTCCTGCACAGAGGGCAATGCTCAGACAACCAAAAGTGTACCAGCCAATCGATGGAGCAAAGGATAGAATCATCGCTGAAACCGTATACACTCCGAAAACGAACATGAGAAGAATGAGGGAATGAAAGCGATCTGCAAGCCATCCGCCAATTGGTCTCATTAGAGTAGCAAGAACAATAAAGCCTGCTGTCCTCAAACCGGCGTCAACTTTATCCAATCCAAAGTTCGCTACAAGAAAATTTGGCAGATAGATAGTAAATGCAACAAAAGAACCGAATGTTATAAAGTAGAATAAACTTAGCAGCCATAGTTTTTCATTTTTGTAGACACTCTTCACTTGTTCTAAAAGCGGTGTTTTTACTTTCAGCTCTTTTTTGTCCCCTAACAGAAAGTTACCTGCGATAAAGACCGCCAAAATGACAAGATAAAGCTGTACAGTTGTTGACCACCCAAAATTCTCGGCTACAACAGGTGCTGCAAAAGCCGATACGGCCGTGCCAAGGTTCCCTGCACCGTAAATTCCGTTAACAAAGCCATGACGTTCCTTTGGGTAATACTTAGGTAAAGAAGTAACCCCAACAGAGAATACGGCTCCGCCAATACCTAGGAAAAGTCCTCCAATCAACAAATCAGCAAGAGAATCGGCAATACTGATATAATAAACAGGGAACAATAGTAAAATAAAGCTAATCAGGAAAATTTTCCTTGCCCCGAACTGATTGGCGTAAAAGCCAAGGGGGATACGAAGTACTGATCCCAAAATAACCGGAACGGCTGTCACCAGTGCAAGCTGACCTTCAGGTATAGCAATGTCTTCTTTAATAAAAGGCATCAGGGAAGAAATTAATACCCAAACCATAAATCCTACTACTAAGTTTAAAGTCTGTAATGGAAGCTGTATTTTCCTAATCATTCTGATCACACTCTCTTCTAATTACATATTGTAATCCTGTGCTTTCGTCAAAAGCTGACCACTCATTTTTGTTTTTAGCGATATGGCATGCCAAAGGGACAGCGAAAAAATTATGGTGGTCAAAATATATCCGCAGATGTGTCATGTCAGGACAAATCTCCATCTTAACAATCGTTTTAGAAACAAAATTCGCTTTATCCTGCCCATCATCATCCAAGATTGCCACTCTAGCTTTTTCCGAGACTAATGATTGTAAACTTTCCAATTTAATGTTTTCCACATGTATTGCACCCTCTCTTTGCGCTGTATACATATATTTGATAACCGTGCAAACACTTCCATAATCTATCATCTGCATGATTCTCGATAAATTCAATTGTTTCCTCTTCAGATTCCCAACCACTCATACCCTTTACTTCTGCAACTACAATATCTAACCCATCTATTGACTTTTCATCCAAATACCAGTTAAGGCGGGAGCCTTTAAATAGGTCCGAAAGGAGCTTATCGATTTCAGAAGAAAAGTTTACGGATGCTGCTTTTACAAAACATAAATCAATGTAAGTTTCGCTGTTCATTTGATTCACGCCTTTTCGTATTTAGTTTTTTTATACGTAAATAACGCTAATGGAAACACAACAATGTTTAATCCACCAAATATCAGGACATTTATATAATTTTCATAATAATATTGATGAACCATGAATTGGGTGAATACAATATTCATCATCAAGAAGGCACAAAGCAACGTGACACCGATAAACTTAAACTTCATAACGCTTCACCCTTACTGCGTATACCGCCCCATTTTCCACTTTCACCTGAATCTCAGGGAGCGGCCTTCTTGGCGGCCCCGCCGTCGGAACACCTGTTTCAACATCGAATTTCCCATGATGGCAAGGACAGATCATCTCCCCCTCTTCCTTCACCCAGAAAACCGGGCACCGAAGATGTGTGCATGCATTTTGGTATGCTACGTATTTCTTTTCTGACAATCTGATTAAAATGGCATCATCATGATCACCTGGAAATTTAAAATTCATTGCGTCACCAATGGCTAGTTTGCTTACATCTGTGATTTTTTTGTGAGGGTACTCCTTCTCCCCAAGCCCCATTAATTCTTTAGCCGCTATTGCCCCCCAAGGGAGGGAGGAAATGGCGAATACGCCAGCAGCACCCACCAATGTTTTCATGAACCCACGTCTGTCAAGCTTTCTTTCATTATTCCGTTCAATATTATGAGTGTAATTATCTTCATTAAAGGGAATTTTATTATTTTTATCTGACGGCATCTTAATCCCTCCTAATATAGCTTAGTTATCCCCTGTAAAATACCCGAGAGATTTACCTTGACGTTCGTTTCACTTTCAAGATAAGGAAGGCTGGTCACCCATTTTCCATTATCTAAATTAAATTGTTTTCTCTTATTTTCAATTTCTTCATCTGTCAACCATTGAAGTGTATTGGATGGACAAACACTTGCACACATTGGCGGGATACTGTCTTTTGTCCGGTCGATACATAAATCGCATTTGTACATTAAGTTTTGTTCAGTGTCAAATTTCGGTATTCCATACGGGCAAGCAATCGTACAATTTTGGCAGCCGATACATTTTTCAACGAGTGCTGATAATACGGCCCCTGTCTCATGGATTTGGATTGCCTGGGCCGGACAACTCCTTGCACAGGCAGGATTTACGCAATGAAGGCACATAAGAGGCATCGTTTGCCTATTGACCAGAGGGTTTACATCATATACATAGTTTCTGTTCCGCTCTTCATGCCCTCCGCATTGTGTACAAGCCGCCAGGCATGACCTGCACCCTATGCAGTTTTCAAGTTCTAAGTAGAGCCTCTTTTTCATTTATTGCACCTTCTTTATTTCGACTTTTTCCATTTGGGCTGCACAGACCTTGAATTCCGGCATACGGGACATTGGATCAAGCGCGGCAATGGTTAATAGATTGATTGATTGCTCGTGCCCAAAGTGGTATGGAACAAATACCGTATCTTCACGAATTGCTTCTGTAATCTTCACTTTATAGATTGCCTCGCCTCTTCGGGTATACAGGCGGACCTTATCCTCATGGTCCATATTGTATTTTTTTGCTGTATCCGGATGTACTTCCACGTAAGGTTCCGGACACATATCACGAAGGAACTGAATTCTTCTCGTCTGGTTCCCTGATAGATAGTGGTAAACGACACGTCCAGTTGTTAAACGAAGCGGATATTTTTCATCTGGCTCCTCGGCAGGGGGACGGTAAGGAAGTGCACATATTTTCGCTTTACCGTCTGCGTGATAGAATTTTTTATCCAGGAACATATGCGGCGTTCCCTTGTCATTTTCATCCTTACAAGGCCAAAATACCCCGTCCTGTTTGTCAATTTTATCCCATGTGGCGCCATAATAATCGGCATTTCCCCCTTTACTAGCCAGTCTGAATTCTTCTGCGACATCTTTTGCAGTTTTCAAATGTGAAAAATATCTTCCCCTCCCAAGACGTTCTGCAAGCTCTACTTGTATTTGCCAATCGGGCTTAGATTTTCCGATTGGCTCTTGTGCCTTATTTATCTTAATAATTCGCCCTTCAAGGTTTGTAACTGTACCTTCATCTTCCGACCACGTTACGGAAGGCAGGATCACATCAGCAAACTCTGCTGATTCGGAAAGATAGAAATCTGAACACAACATAAAATCCAGGTTTTTCATCGCCCTTCTGACAAAATTCAGGTTAGGCGCAGATACTGCAGGATTGGAACATAGCAGATACAATCCGCGAATCGTTTTTTGCTCCATCAGTTCAAACATTTCATATGCAGAAACACCAGGCTTAGGCATTTCCTCCGGAGTGATATTCCATACGTTACAAACTTCTTTCACATGCTCAGGATTCGTGATTTTCCGGTAACCTGGCAATAAATCCGCTTTCTGACCATGCTCGCGTCCACCCTGTCCGTTTCCTTGACCAGTGAAAGTTGCTACACCAGACTTCGGGCGGCCAATCTTACCTGTCACAAGCGCCATGTTTGTATATCCAGATACATTGTCAACGCCCTTATGCTGCTGTTCAATTCCACGGGCAAACATGACAACTGCATTCGGTGATTTTCCATAAATCTCTGCTGCGCGAATGATTTTTTCCGGTGCAACACCTGTAACCTCACTCGTATATTCCGGGGTAAATTCTTTTACAAGTTCTTTTGTTTCTTCAAATCCATTCGTATGATTATTAATAAATTCTTCATCTGCATAACCCTTTTGAATTAATTCATTTAAGATTCCATTAGCAAGGGCAAGGTCCGTTCCCGGTTTCAAGTCAAGGTGGACATCCGCCCTTCTCGCAACAGGCGTTTCGCGGGGATCCGCCACGATAATGTAACCGCCCCTTTCTTGAACGTTCCAGATTCTGAACATGGAAGTTGGATGGCATTCTGCTGTGTTGCTTCCTGCAAGAAATAAGCAATCAGTTTCATGAATATCCGTCCAGGGTAATGTTGAACCTCTATCTACGCCGAAAGAACGAAGGAATCCCCCGGCCGCACTGGACATGCAGAATCGGCCATTATAGTCAATGTAGCGTGTGCCAAGAGCCACACGTGCAAATTTCCCTGTTAAATAACATTTTTCATTCGTCATTGATACGCCGCTGAAAACGGATATTGAATCTTTTCCATAATTTTTTTGAAGCTCACTGAATTTTTTCGCGATTAAATCATATGCTTCATCCCAGCTCGCTTCCCGGAAGCCTTCCTTTGTTCCCTTTAATGAAGCATCATCACGAATAAGCGGTGTTAAAATGCGATCATCATGGTTCGTCTGCTGGTAAGCTGTAACCCCTTTTGGACACATTTTCCCAACAGTTACCGGCCAGTCATAACGTGGTTCAACCCCTATGATTTTATTTGTCGCTTTGTTTACCCTTAAATTCATCCCGCACTGCATTCCACAATATGCACAATGCGTTTTAACCAATGTTTCATTAGGGTGTAACACATTCTCTACTTCTTTGAAAAACTTATCCCTTTGCATTCTGGTTAGCCTCCTTAACTTTTAACTCGTGGATAGGAAAACCGGAAAATTGGGCAATCCGGTATTTTCTTCGGCAAGGTAGGCACATTTCGGCGAGATGGTGGCCATCTTTCGTTTGAAATTTTATATCATTCTTACCGAGGACCTCTATGACATCTTTTGATTGTTCTGTTGAAACAAATTCATTACCACAAACTTTGCATTCTTTCATGGATTGTTCCGCATAATGCTCTCTGTAGTTTCTAGCAAATACACTCAGTGGGCGGAAAGGTATGTGAGCAAGTTTTCCGAACGGAAGATAAATCAATGTAATAATGACTGACCACTGGTGAATCAGGGACATGGCTGGCTGTCCTGAACCGTGCATAAAGATGTTCATAAACGTTAATGCCAATCCTGTAACGCTGACCAATAACAACATGAATAATGGAAGGAAGTCATACATGAATTTTTGTTCTGCCCTTGCCTGCATATTTTTCAAGCGGCGGTAAAGAGCCATGCATACTCCGGCAATTACCATTACAGCCGTAATGTTCAGAGCGTTATATGATAAGTACGCAATGATTCCATTAGCTGGTACTGTCATTACTTTCGTTCCCATTGCGATGATGTTGTAGTAACCGTTGTCGTCCATGGTGAAGTACATCCATCCAAATACAAGCGGAAAAGTCACAAAGCAAGAAAGAATGCATCCCCAACCCATTAGAACGTGCTGAGTCCATCGGTAAATTCCCCTGTTCCAGATGAAGTTATATGTTGCTAGATGTTCAACTGTAGTTTTAGGCGTTGATTTTCTAAATAGGATCTTGATTCCTTTTTTTATAAAAACCTTTGTTGGCGGCCTTTCTCCCCAAGCGATAAATCTGTAAAAGAAACCCCCAATAAAAATAAACGTCCCCACCATATATCCATAAAGGTTTAAATCTACATGTGTAAACATTCTCGTACCAATAAACGATAAAATAACAAGTCCGCAAACTGTAAGAAACATAGACTTGGCAAAATGTGATGCAAAAGCATTATCAATCGATTTTCCTGTTTTTTGATTTACTGCGACTTTTGCCTGCATGACGATTCCTCCTTATTACAAACAATTACCATACCCATATTGTAAGCTCTTCCCCGGTTGTTCTAAATCGGGGAACTGCCCTATCCTTTTGGAAAAATCCCCTTAACTTTTGAAAATAAAAAAACCGTTCTGATGTTAGAACGGTTGTTATCATAAATTCCCATTATTACCCTTTTAGAAAACTCTTAATTGGGAGTAAAGTGCATATCAACTTTCCCCTTCTTCCGAAAAAAAGCCAGTATTGGTTAAAGAGGAAAGAAATGAAACGTTTATCATTTAGTTTGTATAATGAAACAAAAAAGAAAGCCTCTTAAAGAGTACTTTCTCATCGTTTGCGATTGGAATTATCTATCCAGCCATTTGTTCAGGGCTAAGGAAATCGAAACCTGTAATTCCTTCAATTGTCGTTCTTTTTGCAGCAAAAGCTTTTCAGCCTCCTTCAAGTTCACCCGTGAGAACTGAATGGATTCCCCTGGTTTAACCTGCGCGATAATTGGTAAATCTGCCGTGATCACCTGTGCTATCTTAGGATATCCACCAGTCGTTTGGCTATCCGCAAGGAGAATGATCGGGTTTCCATCAGGCGGAACCTGAACGGACCCATTTGTGACCGCTTCAGATAATAACTCCCCATTATCCTTTAATTCCAGTGTCGATCCTGATAATCTATATCCCATGCGGTCGGATTGATTGGAAACCTTATATGTCCCCGCTACAAAACTATCTTTACTTGAATCTGTGAAACGTTCATATTGGCTTCCATCGATGAAGCGGATGAGAGGTTTTCCTCCTGGCATGAACTCCTTCTCATTGACAAACCATTTTGGGAAGGAAAATGAACCTTTGAACGCCCGATCACCAATAATTTTTAAAGGTTCATCAAACGCCAAGACATCGTCAGCCTTTAATGCCCTCCCCATATAGCCGCCAATCCCAGCCCTTAGATAAGTGCTTTTACTCTCCATAACTTCAGGAATGGCGAAGCCTCCCGACACTGATAAGTATGCCCTGCATCCTGATTTACAACCTTCAAATCGAAGTATCGATCCTTTTTTCACAAGAATAGGCTTCCACATCGGTACAGCCCGATTATCAATTGCTGGTGATAAATTTCCACCCGTTATCGAAATCAGGCAATTTTTCTCGATCATAATGGTCGGACCCATTAAAGTAATTTCCAAGACCGCTTCCCCTTCTTCATTGCCAACCAACATATTGGCAATCCGTAAAGAATGTCCATCCATTGCCCCGCTGACAATCACCCCATGTTGCTGAAATCCTTTTCTTCCAAGATCCTGTATACTCGTCAATAATCCCGGTTTGATAACTCGCAGGCTCACTGTAATCCCCCCTTAAGGATCATTTCTTTATATTCTTGATCCGAAATCGGTTGGAACTTCACGATGTCCCCTGCTTGTAATAGACTTGGAGGATTTACATTCGGTAAAAATAGTTTGGTTGGCGTCTGTCCGATCAATTGCCATCCACCAGGTGTTGATATAGGATATACACCCGTTTGCATACCTGCGATTCCTACAGCCCCTGCGGGAATGGTCATTCGGGGAGAGGAACGCCTAGGTGTAGCGATTTCCTCCGACATTCCGCCAAGAAACGGGAAACCAGGTGCGAACCCGATCATATAGGCCAAATACTCCCCGGTTGAATGAATATGGATGACTTCATCAGTAGTCAAATCATTATAACGGGCAACATATTCCAAATCCGGTCCATATTCCTTCCCATAGCACACGGGAATGGAAACTGTTCGATGTGAGAGATTCTTAGTTTCTTTTAAATCCTGTAATTTCATTTCCAGGATGGAACGGACCACTTCATAAGGAGATATTTCCGTATCATTTCTTTGTTTTTGATCCTTATGAACAACAAATGGATCATAAAAAACCGTTAAATTAGTAAATGCAGGTACACATTCTATAAATCCAGTAAAAGGTTCATCTTCAAGTAAATCCATTAACAATTTTATTTTTTTGTGTATGCTGTATTCCATTCCATTCCCGAATGTGATCACGATTGCGGAATCGCCCAATGGAGAAAGTGTACATGCAGTTATATTCAATAGCTTTTCTGGCATAGGGACTCATCTCTTTCTGTCAGTTATAAAACTCCTAATTTTTCATCACGAATGTCCGTAATGAACATATGTCCAGGTGCATGCGTGATCATGATCTCCGGTTTGGTCTCCATAGCAATGGATTGCGGCGTTACACCACATGCCCAAAAAACAGGGACTTCCCCATCACGAATCGTGACTGGATCACCAAAATCAGGATGCTGAATGCTGGAAACACCGATCGCCTCAGGCTCACCAATATGGATTGGTGCCCCATGAACTGCTGGAAACCGAGATGTCACTTGCGTTGCCCTCACCACATCCTTTTGCGGAATCGGCCTCATGCTAGCAACCATTTTCCCATGAAATATACCTGCTTCAATGCATGGAATATTGGTTTTATACATAGGTACATTGCAACCCTCTTCAATATGACGAATCGATATATCATTATTCAAAAGGGCGTGTTCGAATGTAAAGCTGCACCCGATTAAAAATCCAACCATATCATCTTCCCAGTAGTTTGAGATATCCGTTACTTCTTCCACTAATTCTCCATATTTATATACCCTATATTTAGGTATATCGGTACGTATATCCCCAGACTTTGCTGCAAATGCAGGAATGGGTGAACCAATTTCCGTAACGTCCAGCAATGGACAGGATTTAGGGTTGCGCTGACAGAATAATAAAAAATCAAAAGCATGCTCTTTTTTTAGGATGGCTAAGTTCGCTTGTGCATAACCGTTGGCCATGCCGGCAGTCGGTTTTATCAATTCATTGTTTCGAATCATTGAACGCAACTCAGCCGGGGTAGCTTGAGAAAGATCGATCATTAGTATTCATCTCCTATTAAGAACTGGCAGTCAGTGACAAACTGGCAAACCACTTCGACCTGTATTTATGGATCTTCGTTCATTAATCATGAAAAGAGTGCGGGAAGTTGTTTCATGATTGTATATACGCCCATTAACGCCATGATGATTACCACGAACACACCGGAAATCGTTAACCATAAAGGATGCTTATAATCACCCACGATGTTTTTCTTATATGCAGCGATTAGCAAAGTTCCAAGAGCAATTGGTAAAATGAGCCCATTTATGGCCCCGACTATAAGCAGTACTTTAACCGGTTGACCAATTAATAGAAAGCAAATGGTCGAAACGACGATAAAACCAATGATTATCCAGTTCGCCTTCTTATTTATTTTTTCGCTGAATGTTCTGATAAAAGAAACGGAAGTATATGCCGCTCCGACTACTGATGTGATGGCGGCAGCCCACATGACGATACCGAAGATTTTATATCCCACATTACCAGCTGCGAGTTGAAAAACGGATGCTGCAGGGTTACCCGAATCGATTTGTAAACCTTTCGATACAACACCCAATACAGCTAGAAATAACGCAATACGCATGACCGTAGTGATCAATATCCCCATAATCGAACTCTTTGTGACCTCAGGTAATGCTCCAACACCTTTCACGCCTGCATCCAAGAGACGGTGTCCCCCTGCAAATGTAATATAGCCGCCTACAGATCCACCCACTAATGTAACGATTGCGATAATATCGATTTGATCAGGCACAAAAGTCCTCACTACCGCTTCCCCGACAGGAGGAGAGGTTGTCCAAGCAACGTAAATCATCAAACAAATCATGAAAAAGCCGGCAATTTGCGTAAAACGGTCCATCGCTTTTCCTGCTTCTTTTACTACAAAAATCAGTATGGCAATGACTGCACTTATTGCCGCCCCGGTTGTTGGGGATATTCCAGTCATCGCATTTAGACCTAATCCAGCTCCTGCGATATTACCAATATTAAATGCCAGCCCGCCCATAACGATCAGTGCTGCCAGTACATAGCCCAGCCCTGGAAGGACCATGTTTGCAATTTCTTGTCCCCGTTTTTCGGAAACAGCGATAATGCGCCATACATTTGTTTGGGCAAATATATCAAGAATGACCGAAATAAGAATAACGAATCCGAAACTTGCCGCAAGACTTTGGGTATAAACGGTTGTTTGCATTAAAAAACCGGGTCCTATTGCCGAAGTTGCCATTAGGAATGCTGCACCTAACAATAAAGTGCGATTTGTTTTTGGCTTTGTCGGATTGCTTTTCTGTTCTGTTGTATTTTTGATTGGCTCCAATGGAATCTACCTCCTGATGGTTTTGATTTTCAAGAAAAGGACTTGACTGTTATTTCAGATAATTTTAAAGATTCTTTAACATGCCGAGCAAAGGTTAAAGCATGCGCCCCGTCCCCATGAATGCAAATGGTATCTGCTTTTAAATCCACATCCGAGCCTTGTTGAGACAGAACCTTTCCTTCCTTCACCATGCGAATGACTTGCGCAACGGCATCATCATCGTTTTCGATCAATGCGTCCTTTTCCAATCGGGATGTCAATGAACCGTCATTTTGGTAGGTGCGATCGGCAAATACTTCACTCCCTGTTTGCAATCCGATAGCCTGTCCGGCACGTATTAATTCACTGCCTGACAAACCAAATAAGATAAGCTCGGGATTCACATTATAGACCGCTTCGGCGATGGCCATGGATAACTCTTTGTTCTTTGCGGCCATATTGTATAAAGCCCCATGCGGTTTCACATGCTGCATTGTTCCGCCTTCCGATTGCAGAAATCCATTTAATGCACCAATTTGATAGACGACAATATCATAAGCTTCCTGTGGTGAAATATTCATATTGCGTCTGCCAAATCCTATTAAATCCTGTAAACCTGGGTGGGCTCCGATTTTGACATCTTTACCCAAAGCAAGCTGAACCGTTTTTCTCATGACTGTCGGATCACCAGCGTGGAATCCACAAGCAACATTGACAGATGTTACATAATCCAAAATTTCTTGATCATTGCCAATACGGTAAGCGCCAAAACTTTCTCCTAAATCACAATTCAAATCAACTGTGTTCATACGACCCTCTCCTTTTTTAACGGAAATTCCAGTAAATAATCCATATGAATATGTAGGTACTCTTTCATTCATTTAAAACTATAAGGTCCGAAATTCGGAATTGTAGTTTCGTATTTCGGAATATTCTTATTCTATCATATTCTAATTATTTCGACAATACTTTGTTAGATAACCTAACATTAAAGTTGGTTTAAGATCAGCTCTTAATAAATTATTAAGCAATACTTAAAAAATGCCGTTGTTTCCTTTGGAAGGAAGCAACGGCCTGATTAGAACATTGAAGTTTGAAGAATATTATGACATTCAATGATTGAATCGATTAATAGAAAATAATGAAATATCTTCCTTGCTAGTACCGGAGATAATCAAGTCACTCAAAATTTCACCGATGACACTGCTGAATTTAAAACCGTGTCCAGAAAAACCTGCCGCTATTGCAATGTGTGGATAATAAGGATGTTTATCCACTATAAAATGCTCATCAGGGGTCATGGTGTAGATGCAAGTTTTCCCATATTTCAATTTTTGATCAGAAGGCATATATTCTCTTAAAAATTTCACCAAATCACCCTCATCATCATCCAATTCACCAAACCCTTCAATACAGCCATCAGGATTTATACGGTTCCCTCCATCATGTCTCCCTATTTTCAATCCAGAACCATTTATACTAGGAAAGCCATAGTATGTACCAACTGAAGTATCAAAAGAAAAAGCAGGAAAATCATTATGATTATATAATTTTTCATTTGCATGAAACCAAGCAAAAGTTTTTCTAAGGGGTTCTAGCGGCAGATTTAAATCTAACATCGCCAGTATTTTCGGAGCCCATGCCCCAACTGCAACCACTAAAGATTCTGAGTGGAATGTCCGTTCATCCGTTTTAACCGTGACCCCATCTCCATGAACAACTATCTCCCTTGCTTCACTGTTTACAATGATGTCGGCACCATTAGATTTCGCAAGTTGTTGATACGCCCTTATGCACTCTTCACTTTTCAACACGCCCGAAGTCGATTCATAGCACCCAATGTAATCTTCTGGCAGTGTGATACCAGGCCATCTATCATGAATTTCTTGTGAATCCAAGATTTCCATAGGTAAACCATATTCCTTTGACCCCGCTTTCACTTGTTTAATAAAAGTGGAATTTTCGCTTCCGGCATTCAGGACCCCCGTTGGAAGAAATAATTGTCCCCCCGAATTTCTTTCCAATTCACCCCATAGCTTTTGGGCTTTAAGTGCCAACGAAACATACTCCCTTCCTTCACCATAAGCATGTCTAATAATTCTTGTTTCCCCGTGATGGCTGCCCTTATTATGAGGTGGAGCAAAGGAATCCAATAATAATACTTTTTGTCCTTTTTTTGAAAGGTAATAACCTGAGGACATGCCCATAGAACCAGCTCCAATTACAATTACATCATAGTGCATCTTACATCCCTCCCCTTTTAAATATGAACCTTCATTTAAAAAAAAGGAAGCCGCTTTACCTTATAAAATAAAGTAAAACAGCTTCCCCATGGCTTTTAGCACTCTAGTTCCCCGATTTTCATTTCAACGAGTTTCACTATTTCCCCTTCATGGATTTGCCTATAGACCTCTTCAATGTCAGGATGGAAAAAGCGATCTTCGTCAACCATCGGGACCTCGCTCCGAACTAATTGATATACCCCCTCCGTGACCGGTGACGGTTTCAATGGCAGATGAAAATCCATTGCTTGCGTTGCCGTCATCAGTTCAATGGCTAAAATATATTCAACTTTCTTCGACATCCGATAGGCTTTCTTTGAAGCGAAATAAGCAAAACTTATCACGTCTTCTTGATTTGCGCATGTAGGGGTATTATCTATTGTGGCTGGATGCGAGAGCACCCTGATTTCATTTAATAGCCCGGCAGCTGTATATTGCGGAATCATGTAGCCACTGTTTAAACCTGGATTAACCACTAAGAAATTAGGTAATTCACTAAGATGATGATTTACAAGCCGATCTATTCTGCGTTCTGTAATTTTTGCTAAGTTTGCTAGTGCTATGGAAATTGCATCCGCATAAATCCCCACAAATGAACCATCAAAATTTCCAGCCATCAGTGCAATCCCATCTTCCTCTTCCGGAAAAATCAGGGGATTGTCACTTACGGAGTTCATTTCATTCTCAATTGAAACGGCAGCGTCTTTCAGTACTCTTTTGATAGCTCCATGGACTTGTGGAATGCATCGTAAGCTAAGTGCATCTTGTAATCTATGATCCTTGTATGTTTCAATGATTTGGCTTCCATCAAGAATCCTTGTTACATTTCTGGCTGTCTTTGCCTGTTCCTCATGTTTTTTCAATGTATGGGGACGGGGATCAAATGCTTTTATTGTACCTTTTAGCACTTCTAAGGACATAGCTCCCGTAATGTCCGCGGTCTTCGCCGCTTGCATGCTATTGTATAAAGCCAGAACGGCCATCGCAGTGACGGAAGAAGTTCCGCTTATAAGTGCGAGTCCTTCTTTACATCCAAGCGAAACTGGCTTCAATCCAGATTGCGCTAACGCATCCTTTCCCGGGACAAGCTCACCGTTGTACCATGCACGCCCCTCCCCGATCACCAATAAGGACATGTGTGCTTCAGGAGACAGGTACCCAACAGACCCCTCACCTGGAACATAGGGAAGTATATCGTGATTTAACAGAGAAGCGATCAGCTTTAAAACTTGTAAACGGACTCCTGAATAACCCTGGCCTAAATTCACCAGGATCATCAATTGAATGGCCCTTACAACTTCTTTTTCAAGAGTTTCCCCTACTGAAACAGCATGTGAACGAACAATATTCCGTTGAAGGGTTTCTGCGTCCTGTGGAGAAATCACTTCTGTCATATTACTGCCAAAACCAGTCGTTACTCCGTAAATCAATCTATTATCATCTAAAAACTTTTCTATTAAGCTTCGTGATTTATTTACCCTTTCACAATATGTCTCAGTGAAAGTAACTTTTGCACCATATCTTGCAACCGCAATTACCTCTCGGATCGAGATGGCACCTTCCCCAAGTGCCACCTCCTTAATGTCCATAGGATGTAAACAATCGGTAGTTGTCATCCTTACACCTCTCCTCTCAAATGACTCATCAAGAAGGAGAAAAAAGTTTTGGTCCTTCTCAATTATTTGCTGGAAAATTAAGCTTATGTTATTTTTTCATTTTTTGTAAAGGGAATTTCGGTTTCCACCGGAGGGTTCCCCGCTTCAAGTAAAGGATTACTGGCATCATTAAGTGAAAGTGATTTTGTCTCAGGTGCCAAAGCGATCGATACGATCAAGCCGACCAGCAGAATGGCAGCCATTCCTGCCATTGAGGCACTTAATCCAAATGAACTTAAAGAAACAGGCAGCAGAAATGTTCCAATCGCAGATCCAATTCGACTAATTGCCGTAACCATGCCTATTCCCGACCCTCGAATCTCAGTTGGAAAAAGCTCTGCTGGGTATACTAATGTAAGGTTCGATGCTGCTGACATGAAGAAAGTAAAGATCAAAAAGGCTATCAACATTAAGATTTGAGAACCATTGTGTAAGAAGCTGAGTGAAAACAATGAAACCGTAAGGATTGTAAATGCCCCAATGGTAAATCCTCTACGAGAGAATTTTGCAAGCAGCCAAAGACCAACAATTGCCCCAACAAGCAAGAATAGATTCAGCATCGTATCGGCAAAAAAGTTTTGTTCAAAACCCATTGTACTTAGGATGGATGGAAGGAAAGTGTAAATAGCAAAGTACGGAATAACAAGAGTTAATTTGAATATTCCGCCAAAAGCCATCCGCTTACGAAGCTTTTTACTGAAAAGTCCACGAAATCCTAAAGTCTTTTGGTTTTCAGTGCCAGTCGTCGTTTCTCCCATTTCAACGTTCGGTCCAAGGTGTTTTTTTACTATCTGGCGAGCTTCTTCGACACGCCCCATGCTGACAAGCCATCTTGGTGATTCAGGGGTTCCGATTCTTAAGATTAAAACCACTATAGCTGGAATGGCAGCACTGACAAGCATCCAACGCCATGAGTCTGAACCACCCTGCCCCAGGTAATGACCAACGAAGTTTGATGCTACATATCCCAGCGTCCAGACTACGTTTATGGACGCGAGGAGCGAGGAGCGATACTTTTTTGGTGAAAACTCGGCGAGTAAAGTCGTACCGACAGCATAATCTCCTCCAAGTCCAAAACCAATTAGCAACCGTAAAATAAACAGCTCTTCTGGACTGCTGACAAAAAATTGTAAAATAGTAGCGACCGTAATAAGTAAAAAGTTTACGAGAAAGATTTTCTGTCTGCCTACACGATCGGAAAGTCTTCCAAGTATTAAAGATCCCGCAAACAGGCCGATTAAAGCAGAACTTCCGATCAGCCCTGTCCACATCGCATTCATATTCATTTGAGGTCCGAATACTGTCAAGGCCATCGCGATGATTCCAAGGGAATAGCCATCACAGAAACTTGAACCGAATGTAAGTCCAGCAATTCGAAAATGAAACTTTTTAAATGGGGCATCGTCTATCGTGTATTTTTGTTCGTTCAATGAATTCCCTCCATTTTTTGATTGATCAGATTTATGAATCAAAAAAATTTTACTGCAATACTCCGGGATTGACCTTGAAATTAATGAATAGATTTCCATTCACACTAAATAATGGTATTTTACTGACCTTCCCAACATGGAAGCTACTCCTGCATGCATGTTAGAAATCTAGCACTTACAGGCAGTTTTCATTTTATGGTTAAGACTAGTACTAAAATGAAATTAAGCAAAGAATATTATGAAATAGCAATCTTTTTATGATCTATTTCATAATATTCTACCTCCTTCACACTTCGATTTAACTTATGAAAATATAGTTTTAGGATTTGATCATTTGTATATCATTGAAATAAATGACTTCACTAAGGATTTTACAGCCTTCTATTACCTCAAATTTTTCCCTAGCTTCCTTTTCAGTGGTAAACTCGAACATTTTTATGCCATTTTTCGAATGGATGGTAATTACCCACATAAAATTCCCTCCACATGGAAGATTCATTTCCACGATTTCCTTAAAACACTTTCATTTAATTTCACTGTAAAGCAGTAAAGTGTTTACCCCTGCCAATGGGTAGGATGATGACCACCATCCTACGATTCAGCACCATTACATGTGATACATACTTCTAAAAGCCCAATTCATTAGCCATAACTTTTTTAGTGATTCTTAAAAACCAGTCATGCTTTAGCAATTACTCTCAACAAATGGCGTTAAAAATGTTTCACTTGAAAAATTCATGCACGGCCTTTATTATCCCTTGGAGCTGCATGGGCTCTCAAAGAAAGTGATTACTAGATCAATCGGATGTTCCTCTTGTAAATTTCTTCTGAAAGTGAAATACATAATCCGTAATCAATAGACATCCATTCATGCCATATCTTGCCTAACCACATTATTTTCCGATGAGTTACCTTGTTTGCCCGGCTTCACGAAAACCATGGCTATCATGCCAATCGTGACAGCTATTGAAGCTGCAGTAAACATGGCATTATATCCATATATGGCGACAAGACTACCTGTCAAGGTAGGGGCAATAATGGTAGCCAGATTGGCAATGAAATGAGTGACCCCGCCAAATGTTCCAGCTTTATTCGGCTCTGTATCCAGAACCACGATCCAATAAATGGAATTAGGTAAATAATTAAAGGCATTCCCTATACACATTAAAGCAAGTACGGCCGCCGCACTCTCGACAGTCGGAATCAACATAAAACATACAGCTGTACAAAATAAGGAGACTACTGTGAACCAAGATCTGGCAATACGTAAATTCCCTGTTTTTCTACGTAATATATCCGAGATTTTACCACCTAATAATCCAGTGATAATAGCTCCTACCCAGGGAATCATACCAATATATGAAAGAGAAGAAAGTGAATAATTAAATTCATCTTGCAGATATTTGGGGGTCCATGTAAGTAATAGAATATTTACATATAAAAAGGCAAAATATCCAATTGCATTAAATACTAATGTAGGGTTTTTAAAAAAATGGTACCATGGTACATGAATTTGTTCGTCTAATTTCGTCTCACCTTTTATTAAAATATCCGCTCTTCGAATTTCTTCTAGTTCGGTTTTCGAGACTCTTGGATGATCTTCAGGTAAGTTTGTAAATACTTTGTTCCAAATTGCTACCCAAATAAAGCCTACTATACCGAGAATAACAAATGTTACTTTCCAGTTAGTGAATGTTAGAAGACCTACTACGATGGGTGCAGTAATTAATGCTCCAATTGGCGTTCCAACTAATCCAAGTGCTACAGCAAACCCTTTTTCTTTAGGAGATACCCAGTTTGCCATCGTTCGGTTCATCGTTGATAAAGTAGGTCCTTCAGCTAAACCAAATAAAACACGAAACACCGCAAATCCTGCCAATGCAGATCCTCCGAATAATGCTGCACCTATGTGACCTGCGAATATTGTCCCAATTTCAAAAAAAGACCATGTAGTTCCGGCAATGATCCACATGAATTTAGGACCTTTCTTATCTGCTAATGCACCACCAAATAGTGCACCGAATATATATCCATATCCAAAATACCCCAGGATCGCGCCCCAACTTACTGGATCTAAATTGAACTCCTTGATTATTTCAGCTTGGGCATATGAAAGTGCACCTCTATCAATATAATTTATGATCGTAATAACAATAATCATAAAAATGATAAAATAACGATAGTTATTTCTCAACATGTAATCACTCCTTGATGTTTGTTAGAGAGCAGCAATACTGACTGATTTTAATCATAAAAACAGTAATCTTAATACCCTAAATCTAGCCCGCATTATTCAGCCTGTAATTAATTGAGCCAAGAATGCCCTGGTCTTGACGGTTTTGCTCCCCATAGATCAGCTCGAATCAAGGCAGAAGAAATCAATTTGCATGACAATCTTATACTGGCCAAATTCTAGTAAAATATTAAAAAACCCATAGCACGCATTCCACCAAGGGTAGAAGCGTATACTAGTGCAACTGAAATATCAGATACATCTCTAGTTTGGCATTAAATCATGTTGTACGTATCAAAGCCTTTTTACATCCGCCAAAATTCCAGCGGATGTAAAGAGGCTCCTGATACATTGATTGAAGTTCATTAAATGGGCATTTCATGAGAGATCCGGTCACCTAATGATGGGTCGACCGGTATAGCCTCTCTTCTTTTAGCGAATTTTATAGACCAGTCAGGCTTTTGGAATCTGTATTCACTTCATCATTCACAACCTGAACACCATTTTTCCATACAGACTTAACGTGATTGACCCCAAATAAATATTGCAACTCCTGATAGTTTTCAACATTCCATAAGACGACATCCGCTTGTTTTCCGACTTCAAGGGATCCGACCCTTTCTTGCCTGTTGATTGCACAAGCAGCATTGTATGTCGCCGCCGTCAGAGCTTCTGCAGGGGTAAGCCGCATCGAAATGCATGCCAGATTCATGACAAGAGGCATGGATGTTGTCGGTGAAGATCCAGGATTGCAATCGGTCGAAATGGCAACAGCCACACCTTCATCAACCATTCGTCGTCCCGGGGCCGCTTCTTCTCGTAAATACAAGGCAGTGGCTGGAAGCAAGCAGGCAATGGTGCCTGACTTCGCCATAGCATTAATCCCCTCATCGGAAGCTTTTAACAAATGCTCAGCTGAAATGGCTCCCATCTTCGCAGCTAATTCAGCTCCACCGTATGGCTCAATTTCATCAGCATGAATTTTAGGGATCAAGCCGTACTTTTTCCCCGCATTTAAAATCCGCTCTGATTGTTCAGGGGTAAAAACCCCCTTTTCACAAAAGACATCATTGAATTCAGCAAGCTTTTCTTCAGAGACGATTGGAAGCATATCATTAATCAAATGATCGACAAATTCATCCTCACGGCCTTTATAATCCTTTGGAACCGCATGGGCTCCCATAAAAGTAGGAACTAGATCAATCGGATGCTCTTCCTGTAACTTTTTCATCACCCGCAACTGCTTCAATTCGGTTTCCAAATTCATTCCATAACCGCTTTTACCTTCTACTGTAGTCACGCCATGAGCTAGAAACGAATCAAGTCGGCGCATGGTTTGCTCCATCAATTCTTCTTCACTTGCTTCCCTTGTCATGCGGGTGGTAGCATGAATGCCCCCACCTGCGTTCATAATGTCCATATATGTTGCGCCTTCAAGACGCATTTCAAATTCACGTTCCCGACTCCCGCCATATACAACATGAGTATGTGGGTCAACTAGCCCAGGTGTCACCAAATGGCCAGTTGCATCAAAGACTTCAGCTTCATGCATTCTATCTGCATAGAGTTCTTCCAATTCTTTGGTCGTACCGATCGCTTGGATCAAACCAGATTCCATCCATATACTTCCATCTTCAATCAATCCAAGCTCTGACATTGCCTCTTTGGAACGAGGACCTTTCATATCAGAGGTAAGGGTTGCAAGTTGAGCGGCATGTTTTATCCAAATTGGTTTTGTCATTATTTATCAATTCCTTTATCAAGCATCGGGATATTAATACCTCTTTCACGTGCTGTTTCCTCTGCCAGTTCATATCCTGCGTCAACATGACGCACTACACCCATCCCAGGGTCCGTTGTCAACACTCGCTCAATCCTTGCTGCTGCTTCTTTTGTGCCGTCTGCCACAATTACAACGCCTGCATGCATGGAGTAACCCATTCCTACGCCCCCGCCATGATGTACGGAAACCCAGGTTGCACCGCCCACAGCATTCACCATTGCATTTAGGATCGGCCAGTCAGCCACTACATCGGAACCATCCTTCATGGCTTCCGTTTCGCGATTCGGCGAAGCGACAGAGCCAGAATCCAAATGGTCACGCCCAATTACGATCGGGGCTTTCAATTCACCGCTTGCAACCATATCATTGAGGATTTTACCAAAACGGGCGCGCTCCCCATAACCAAGCCAGCAAATGCGGGAAGGCAGACCTTGGAACTGAATTTTTTCCTGAGCCATTCTAATCCAGTTACATAAATGTTCATTATCAGCGAATTCGCGTAAAATGGCTTGGTCTGTTTTATAAATATCTTCTGGATCACCAGATAATGCCACCCAGCGGAATGGACCTTTACCTTCACAGAATTGTGGACGGATATAAGCTGGAACGAAGCCCGGGAAGTCAAAAGCATTCTCTACCCCTTCATCTTTCGCAACTTGACGGATATTGTTGCCATAATCAAACGTCACAGCTCCTTTTTCCATCATTTCAAGCATCGCTCTTACATGTTTGGCCATCGAAGCTTTAGAGAGTTTAATGTACTCTTCTGGATTTGCATTCCGTAATTCTGCAGCATCCGCCATTGAAAGGCCTGAAGGAGTATATCCATTTAGCGGATCATGGGCCGATGTTTGATCAGTCAAGACATCAGGAATGAAGTTCCTTGCGATCATTTCCGGAAGAATATCTGAAGCATTCCCAATCAAACCAATCGATAATGCTTTCCCTGCAAGTTTAGCTTCATTGGCTAAACGAATGGCTTCATCCAATGAATCCGTTTTCACATCGGTATAACGAGTCTCAATCCTCCTGTCAATTCTTGTCTCATCTACATCGATCCCGATACAAACACCACCGTTCATCGTAACTGCCAGCGGCTGTGCTCCTCCCATTCCGCCTAAACCTGCCGTTAGAGTAATGGTGCCTTTTAACGAGTTATTGAAATGTTGTTTTGCAAGCTCGGCAAAGGTCTCGTAAGTACCCTGTACGATCCCTTGAGATCCGATATATATCCAGCTGCCTGCTGTCATCTGCCCATACATCATCAATCCCTTTTTATCAAGTTCATGGAATGTTTCCCAGTTCGCGTATGCAGGGACGATATTTGAATTTGCTAGCAGGACACGTGGTGCATCAGAATGCGTTTTAAAAATGGCCACCGGTTTCCCTGATTGGACAAGTAAAGTTTCATCTTCTTCAAGCTCTTTAAGTGATTTGACGATTGCATCAAAGCATTCCCAGTTACGAGCTGCTTTCCCAATCCCTCCGTATACCACCAAATCTTCTGGACGTTCAGCAACTTCAGGATCTAAATTATTCATTAGCATTCTAAGCACTGCTTCTTGTTGCCATCCTTTAGTATGCAATTCTGTTCCTGTATATCGGATAACCTTGTTTGTAATCGTGTTCATTTTCATTTCCCCCTTGTTTTTGTTATATATTCATTTTATAAGGAAAATTCAGAATAATTAATTATAATTTAATGATTATTTTATAATTTAAATCAAGTTTTTGTAGTTAACTTTATTTTTTTATGAATAATTGCAATAATTACATTGTTTATGAAATAAATAAAAAAGGACGATTCATTGATTGAATCGTCCTTTTTTATAGTCCAGACCGATATGCTGACGGTGTACAACCTTCAAGCAGTTTGAATTTGGCATTGAAATAAGTTTGATGGGAATAGCCAGCTAATTGTGAGATTTCCTCCAATGATAAATCCGTTTCCTTTAATAGGCGTTTAGCTTCCCTAATTCGAACTTGATGCAGGGTATTTCGAAAAGACTCGCCGGATTCAGCCACAAAACGACGGCTGAGTGTGCTTTTATTGATACGCAGCGTATCTGCACAACTCGCTAGATTCCACTGGGCATCCCAATAGTTTGACTCGATCAGCTCCCTTGCTTTTTCGCTAAGTGTGCGTGCCCCTTCCTGTAATTGTCCATGATCCTGCAGAAGCATATGGGTGGTGAACGCATGCAGCTCTTTTACTATTTGATGGATGACAGGTTTATGTACAATTTGCTGAAATACATCATAGTATATTGCTTCTAGAGAAGCATTTTGCAAGTTGTATGATTTCATATGCCTACGAATTTGTGCGAGTACACTTGTAAGGCGGATACGAACGATTTCCGGGTCGGGGTATGGTCGTTCAAAAGTAAGGAATTCACGTTCAATCCAGTTCCTGATGGCTTTCGCATCCCGCCTTTCGAGCATTTCTATCCAAAGTCTTTGTTCAAGAGGCGTGAGGAATGGGTCCATCTCTAGAGGCGAAGTCTGTTGACTTTCGGCTAAAATGATATCATATCCATCGAAAAAGATTTGTCTCGTAAATTCACGTGTTTGCTGATACATCCTTTTTAAAGACTCATCTGAAGTTGCCGCTTTTATTATGATGGCAAGGGGCTCATCCATTCTTTCTTTCCAGTGAGCAAGGAACGCTTGGTACTCTTCCTTATATACTTCATTATCCTTTGTTTCCTGGACACATAAAATAAAATCCGATAAAGCGAAGATTTGATTCTTCCCAGTAAAAGAATATCGTTGCAGTTCATCATAAACTAAAGGTAGGGTCTTCTTATCAGGTGTCAAAAAAGCGACCATGGTTATTCGACTTTCATGCCTCCGGTCTGTCAAGAAGAAATCCGGATATCCAATATCCAGAGCATTCCCATCATCCATCGTGTTTGCCGAAAGAAGACCTGGACCATTTCTCAATTGAAATCGCAATTGTTGGATATGTTTTACCAAATCCGCCGAAGAAAAGGGACGGAATAAAACATCTTCAGCACGAAAACGCAAGGCTCGATAGGCCGTTTGAAAGATTCGCTCAGATGAAATGCCTAACCATCTAATTCCCCTCCGCTTTAACGAAACACCCATCGCCTCACTTTCTTCCGTCCAAATATCCATATCCAAAATAACGAATTCCGGTTGCTGATTGCGGATGCCCTTTTCAAATTCTTCAATCGTTTTCCATAAGATCAGTCTAACTCCCGTTAGGTGGGACTCCACTATCCAACGAATTCCTTGAGCCTCAATTTCATCTTTCGCCACCAAATGAATTTCCACATCATCACCTCATTTCTGCTGTTATTCCTGTAATGAATGAATTGAAGTCAGTACATGAAAAGAAAAGGACTCCCTTGCCTTTTCGAAAGCACTTGTATCTCATCTCCATTCTAATCCCGCCGAAAACCACAAACAAGACTTATTGGGCAGAACCATCGATTTAGTTTGAATTTTGACATGCCCAACCGGGATTTTCATCACATATATTTGTACTTCCTATATGAAAATATAAAAAACATCATGGAAACCTTATGATTTCCAATGATGTTTCTATTTTAGGCATATTTATCTTCCATACATTTGGAATCTTTATAATTCTTTTAGATTGACTTCAACTTCTTTTACGATATTTTCATCTGAAGCACTTGTCAATTTTAATGATAATAGGGTGATGACCCCTATCATAAGTAACCCGGATAAAATAAACATCCCTTGAGTAAATGCAACAGTTCCGAGAATCATCGGTCCTACAAAACCGCCTAAAGCCGCAAAAGAATTGACTATGGCTATTCCAACTGGCGCAGTGGACTCGGTGAAGAAAAATGTCATATAGGCAAAGAAACATCCACTGAACCCGTATAACCCGAAAGATGTAATCGTTA
This sequence comes from Peribacillus sp. NPDC094092, assembly GCF_050279365.1. NCBI lineage: Bacteria > Bacillati > Bacillota > Bacilli > Caryophanales > Bacillaceae > Peribacillus > Peribacillus sp. NPDC094092. The sequence continues at coordinate 411,199 of NZ_JBNNUC010000001.1, forward strand.
ACATAAGCACCATCATAAAGACGCTATCTGAAAAGCCGCACCCGATAAATCCGACCACCGCTATCATGAGGCAAACGAGCAAGTGTGATTTATGTTCATTGGTCCGATCTGAATTCCAGCCTACAAACATAATGGCAGGAATACCGACTAACGATGGAATCATCGCTAACCAGCCAATTTCCAAATTGGTTGTGGCATTTTCCGATAAAGATTTTATGATGGTTGGCATCCAGAATGATAATCCATAGATAGATGTGTACCCTGCGAAATAAAAAAGGGCCAACTTCCAGATTTTCGAATCTTTCAGCATAGCAAGCTTAGTAACTTTATTTATATTCGAGCTAACTTTTCTTTCCGCAATCAATTCCGCTTCCAGCCACTCACTTTCTTCCTTAGATAACCATTTAGCGTTGGCCGGTCTATTAGTTAAATAGAAAACAACAACAATTCCAATAATAATGGCCGGAATTCCTTCAAGAATGAACATCCATCTCCACCCTGCCATACCCAACCAGGAAATATTGTCAAGAATCCATGTCGATGCAGGAGCACCAATCAATCCGCCAACCGGCAGCGCTAAAAGCAAAACCGCTGTGGCCCTCCCTCTTTCGCTGGCCCTGAACCAATAAGTTAAATACAAAATTATTCCAGGAAAAAACCCCGCTTCGGCGACACCTAGTAAAAAACGGAGAATATATAAGTGCATCGTTGTTTGCGCAAAACCTGTTAATATTACCACGAGTCCCCACGAAATCATTATACGGGCAATCCATATCCGAGCTCCCACTTTATGCATGATCATGTTGCTTGGAACTTCGAAGAAGAAATAACCTATAAAAAAAATGCCAGAAAGCAATCCAAAAACTTCAGCGGATAAGGCTAATTCTGCATTCATTTGCAAAGCAGCATAGCCTAAATTGACCCTGTCCAAGTATGCGATGATATAAAGGAGCAAGATAAATGGAAGAATGCGTTTCATCGTTTTACTGGTCGTTCTTTTCTCTACTTCAGCTCTCGAATGATTCATGATTATTTCCTCCCTTTTCATGCTACTATTTCCCCAAAAATAATCCGTTTACCGCACATCTCTTTTCCTGCTTCCCGACACTCCGGTACCTACCCAGTCCCTTCAATTCACCCTGGTCCCCCTCTATTTCATACAATCCATTTACTCATGGCTATAGTGGATGACCGTAATTAATTGTATAGGAATCTTCCTTTTCACCTAATTCTCCTACTTAAAAACCTCAAATTTAAACTGAATCAGCCTCCCCCCATACTTGACCCCAATATTTTGTAAACGCTTTCCAAAATTACTAAATACAATTAAGAAAGCGTTGTGATTATTGATGATCTACGTTAGATTGAATAGACCACCAATCGTTTAACTAGACTGTAGTCTGATATTAAACTAAACAGGAATATTCTGTCAATTATCATTTGGAGGTTTTTTATGATGGAACCTAGAAAGAAACAGCTTAGGGGAGAAAAAACTCGTGAAAAAATTTTAAAAATATCTTTAAAGCTATTTAGCGAAAAAGGTTATGATAAAGTTACCGTTGACGAGATCGTGGAAAAAAGCGGCACATCAAAAGGGTCATTTTACCAACACTTTTCAGCGAAATCGGACATTTTTTTAGTGAAATTCATAGAAGTCGATGATTACTATCGTGAAGTCTTCCGTTCGTTCCCAGTCGATATGGACGCTACAGAGAAATTGTTTATTTTCATACGCAAATTGATGCGTTTTCTGGAAGAAGAAATGGGCAAGGATTTAATGAAAGTAATTTATAGTTCCGCCCTAGATTCAAAAGAACATACTTACTTTATAAATTCAAATCGCTCACTCTTCCAAATTATTCGTTCATTACTTGAAGAGGCGAAAGAACAAAACGTCATTGGCACTGACCAATCAGTTAACGAAATTTCACAACTTATCACTCAAAGCCTGATGGGAATCATCTATCATTGGGGATTAAACAACTCAGAACAAAGCTTGGAATCACTATCCATACCGCTAACCAAAACAATCATAAATGGGATTAAAACCAAGAAGTAATACATAAATCAAAAAATTCATTTTCAATCACACTGAATGGTCAAGTAGCTCCCTTAATCTATAAGTCCATGCATTTTCATTATTTCAATTGAGTGTCAGACATTTTAAAAGAGGAGTCGAAAGCCAGTTATCATGAAACAATTTTTCTTTATCGTCCTATATGCACTATTATTCGGTTCATCACTGCAGGCTTTTAATTTCAAGCTTGACCACCCTATTGCAGAAGATATAAGCCGTCTGATGCCAGTTAAAATGAAAGCGATAAAAGCAGAAGATAGTGAAGAAGCAATCAAAATGGTCGTTTTGGATGCCCAAAAAAACGATGAACCCATTTCCATCGCCGGAATGCAACATAGCCAAGGTGGTCAGACATTATATCCAAATGGTATTCTTCTCGATATGAAACATTACGATAAAATACTAGATTTGGATATAAAAGAAAAACGCATCACGGTCCAAAGCGGGGCAACCTGGGCTGCTCTCCAGGAATATATCAACCCATATGGACTTGCGCTGAAGGTCAGTCAATCCCAGAACATTTTTACCATTGGCGGTTCTTTGAGCGTAAATGTCCATGGCCGCGATATTCGTCATCATGCCTTAATAGAAACCGTGGAATCTTTTAGGTTGCTTAACGCAAAAGGAAAAATCCTAACAGTGAGCCGCAAAGAAAATTCGGAGCTCTTCCATTCGGTTATTGGCGGGTATGGTTTGTTTGGAGTAATACTTGATGTAACACTCCACCTCACCGATGACGAACTTTATAAAATAAAAACCAAATCACTCCATTATGATGAATATACTTCGTACTTTAAAAGAGAAGTTCTTCAAAACGATGATGTTAAAATGCATCTTGCAAGAATATCTGTGGCTCCTGGCTCCTATTTGGATGAAATGTATATAACGGATTATTATAGGAAAAATGACCAAACACAGCTATCTAACTATAATACTCTCAAACGGGAAACGATCATTGCCGTGCCTAAATTCTTTCTTGGTCTTTCACGTTATAGTGACTGGGGTAAAGAAAGGTTTTGGGAAACGCAAAAAACCTACACATCCAATATTGATGGTAACTTGGTTTCGAGGAATAATGTGATGCGGTCGGACTCAGCCTTTATGGATTACAGTAATCCGACCAAAACTGATGTGCTGCAAGAATACTTCGTTCCGATTGATCAATTTGCTGATTATATCGATGATATAAGAAAAACTCTATCTGATGAAAAAGATTTTAACTTATTAAATATTACAATTCGTTATGTGGAGCATAATGATGAATCACTCATGTCCTATGCCAAAGATGATATGTTCGCTCTTGTAATGCTCATCAATCAAGGGACAGATAACGAAAGTAAGGCACATACGGGAAGGGTCATCAGAAACATGATTGATGTGACGCTAGACCATAACGGCAGCTACTATTTGCCCTATTATGGCTATCCAACCAAGACACAATTATTTGAAGCGTATCCGCGCACTGAGGAATTCTTTCAATTAAAAAAGAAATATGATCCTGATAATCGCTTCTTGAATCTTTTCTATGAGGAGTACCATCCATGAATTATAAACGTTTTGTTTTTTACCAAGGCACTGTTGGCATGGCTGCAAGCATGATTTTCCCTTTTTATATTTTGCTAATCAAAAATGTAGGCACCAGTTATTCGCAGTTCGGTTGGGCATATGGAATATTCTCACTGACTGCTGCACTTAGCTATCCGTTAATCGGAAAATTCACTGACAAATCCGGTGACAAAGCATTTCTCCTTATCTATTCATGGGGGATGGCACTTATCCTTCTTGCCTTTCCCCTCGCATATGAAATTTGGCATGTTTATCTCCTGCAAATCATTATGGGGATACTTGGGGCAGTACAAAAAAACACAGAAAAAACGGTACTTGCAAGATATGTTACGAAGAAAACAGCGGGTGAGGAAATTGGAAACTACCATGTTTGGACATCCATCGGTGCAGCAGCTGCGGTTATCGCAACCGGATATTTAGTCGACTTTTTAACGATCGGCAGCATCTTTTACATTGCTTCCTTAATGTTTGCCTGGAGTGGATTCATGATAATGAAGATGGAAAAAATCACACCACAGCCGTTGGAGGAATGAAATAAAACACGCCATCCCTCTTTTGCAAAGACAGGAAACAGCAAAGCAACAGACTTTCTTAACTATAAAATTGCCTGTTGCTTTGTTTTTTATTTTGTTTGGCCAGCCTTTGTGAATGCTCCGGCTTTTGTGGGAAAGTACTTGGAAAGTGACTTCATCTCGCTCATTTATAAAATTTTATACGATCCTCAAGTGGTTTGAATTCTTTATCACCCGGTTGAGCTGTTGGATTTCCAAATGGCATTTGCGCAATCAATTTCCAATTACTTGGAACATCCCATTCTTTTTTCACTTCATCATCAATTAGAGGATTATAATGCTGTAAAGTTGCCCCCAACCCTTCTGCTTCAAGTGCAGTCCAAACAACTAATTGGTGCATGCCTGATGTTTGTTGTGACCAGATTGGGAAGTTATCGGCATAAGTTGCAAATTGTTCTTGAAGTGATTTCACAACGGATTCATCTTCAAAGAATAATATTGACCCATATCCAGCTTTAAAGGAATCCATTTTTTGTTGAGTTCCAGAGAAATCTCCCTCACCAACCGCTTTCCTTAAAGCCTGTGTCGTAATATCCCACAATTTATCATGGGCCGAGCCTGTCAAAACAACAAGGCGGGAAGATTGGGAATTAAAAGCCGATGGCGTGTGTTTTACCGCAAACTCAACAATTTCTTTAATTTTTTCATCCGATACTTGGACCTCTTTATTGATTCCATAAAATGAACGTCTCTCTTTAATGGCCGTGTAAAAGTCTTTTGTCATGATTCATTCCTCCAGAGAATTTTTTCTTTTTCAAATGATTCCATCTTTTATTTCTACCTGTTTTAGTATGGGCATAAACCCATATATCATTCGCTATAGAATGTCAATCATTCCTTAATGAATTCCTTGGTGCTTCTTACTGTATCAATGGGACGGACCAACTTTTCGATTTGATCCCTTTTCGGTTCCAAGAACGGTGGTAAAGATAACTTTTCCCCAAGCGTTTCATACGGCTCATCCCCCATAAAACCAGGACCATCCGTGGCAAACTCGAATAATATTTGCGGCGCCACTCGTACGTAAAGCGACTCAAAAAAGTGGCGATCAACATAACCGGACGTATGAAATTGGAAGCTTTCCATTCGTTTGATCCATTGCTCCAGAACGGAACGGTCTTCAACACGGAAGGCTGTATGGTGAACAGTCCCGAAACCCTGCCGTGCCTGAGGAAGGATCGAATTATGCTCGACAATCACTTGTCCACCATTCCCGCCTTCCCCTACTTCAAATAGGTGAAAAGATCCTTCCTTGTCTATTTCTTTGAATAATAGAACTTTTTCCAACATTTCTTTAAAGTAATCGAAGTTGGCGATCCGAATGAAAATGGGACCTAATCCTGTAATGGCATATTCAAGGGGAATCGGTCCTTTTTGCCAAGGAATCCCTGCTGCAACCCCTTCATTGTTTTCATCGGAGATCAATTGATATTGCTGATCATCAAAATCCATAAATGAAATGACCTTTTTACCAAATTGCTCCTGGATCCCTTCATTCCTTACTTCCAAACGGTCGAACCGCTTAACCCAATACTCCAGTGCCGCATCATTCGGTACACGGAAGGATGTTTTTGAAATCTCATTAGTCCCATGCACGCCTTTAGGAATACCAGGAAAATCAAAGAATGTCATGTCAGTACCTGGTCCGCCAACATCGTCTGCAAAAAACAGGTGATAAGTTTGGATATCATCTTGGTTAACTGTTTTCTTGACTAAACGCATGCCTAATATATTTGTGAAAAATTCATAGTTCTTTTCTGCACTACTTGTTATGGCCGTGACATGGTGTATACCTTTTAGTCCATTCATAAAATATTCCTCCCATTAAAACGATTCCATTTTTGGATGTTCAGCTTTTGAATAAACCCCCTATATTTTCCCTTCAAGAAGAGTGGCTATTCATTAAAGGTAGTGCATATGGTTTTTCATGATTTTCATTATCTTGAATTAAATTATCTTTACTTAAAGATAATTTACCATGAATAAAATCCACTGTCAACAACTTATCTCAAATTAAAATATCTCAGAGATGAAATAAATTCTAAAAAAACTCTGCCAATTTTCATTCTAAATATCTTTTGAAAGAATTATGGAAACAGAGTATCCTTTCTAAAGCAAATTCCATTCTGAATATGGGTTACTGTCTATAGCTATGATTCGCGGCTTGACAATCAATACGAAAGTCCCCCAGGCAAAAACAAAACCTTTACGTGAGGGCCATTTCGTTTTGGTTTCTTATTTTACATGACGCAAATCCCCTTGTTTTCCCGATGAAGAGTTAGCACCATCTTTTTCTTTTGACTTCTTAGAAGAAAGATAAACCCCTGCGAAAATGATCAACTGGCCAATAATTACATGAGGATTAATCGCTTCTCCAAGCAGGACATAGCCCCAAACCATAGCGCTTGCTGGAATAAGGTATGTAACCGTTGCGGCTAACTCTGGGCTCCCATTTTTATTGATGTAGAAATAGATCAGCTGGCCGAGCCCCGAGCCAAAGCACCCAAGACCGACTATGGAGAAAATCGTTAGCGGATCCATCAACAACACTGGCTTGATCGGCCCTGTTATTAGCATCCCGATCAAACCGATAATGGCACCCGTGAGCAGCGTAAACGTAGTAATGACCAATATGCTTGTACTGGAAAGAAATCTTTTCGTATATTGGCCGGCAAAACCATAACAGGTGGATGCTAGCAGCATTGTCCCGACCCCGATGAATTCCTTGCCGAAAAGCTGACCGACTTGAAAATCCATCAATACTAGAATTCCAAAAAAACCGATAAGAATACCCATCCACTGTCGGGCGGTTAATACATAAGAAAAAATGATAAATCCGATGATACCCGTCCAGATCGGAGTGGTTGCATTAAGAATCGATGCCGTGCTGCTGTTAATCTCGGTTTCACTTAAAGCTATTAAACCCCATGCTAATCCGCAATTGAAGATTCCGACAACAACCAGCGCTTTCCATGGTAATTTCCAGTTGATTTCATTGCGCTTCCACCATAAAATGGGAAGCAGAACAACAGCACCCGCCAAGCAGCGGAGAAACACAATCCCCCAAATACCCGCGGGCGGGAGCAGCCACTTCATAAAAACAAACGATAAACCCCATATCAAACTAAGGCCGATTAAAGCCCCATATAATCGAATCATGATGTTCCCCCTTCCTACAATCTTATTATGACAAACATTGTTATGGATTTCATATCAAATCTTGCTATTTAAGATTAACCTGAAAGTTATTTTCTGCCAAATTCAGTATAGAATAAACAAAACGTAATAATGGCAGGGTAAAAAACGCGTCCGTGCGATTTCTCCTATAATTTTTTAGCTCTGTTACCCTTTATTTTTTTTCATGTCTTAAAAACTAAAAAAGCTGGAAATCATTAAAGAAGGCAAGCCAGTGTATAGGCTTGCCTTAAAAACGCAGCATGTTATTTCATTTCCTTCTACCGTCCGTTTATATTCAGTGCTAAAGTAATTCGATTGACTAGACTTAAGATAGTGATAGTAGTCTTAGCTCGTTTTACCTTTTCAATTATTTTTATGTTTGTCGCCTAATAAACGAAGTGACTACTATATTTTCACATTCGCATCAGAATTGACCATTATTTTCATGTTGGCTATGGCTACAGTTACTCCGTTTTGTTTTTTAATTTCTTGGATGACTGTTACAACACCTTGATCTCCCTTTTCTAAAAGGTCGATCACCTTTAATTCAACATGTATCGTGTCCCCAATAAAGGTAGGGTTTATAAATCGAACTTTCTCCAATCCGTACAATGCAACAACGATTCCCGGTTCAAAATGAAATAAGCCGGTTGCAACCGAAAGTACAAGCATTCCGTGGGCTATGCGCTGCTTGAATTGTGTATTTGCTGCATACTCTTTATCAGTATGGAGAGGAAACCAGTCACCGCTAAATGAAGAAAACATGACTAAATCAGCCTCGGTTATAGTACGTCCTTTCGACATCCATGTTTCTCCGATTTCATATTGATGAAAATATTTATTAAACATTACTTCATCCTCCTTTATTGTAATCGAACCATCTGTCGGAAAATTCTGATATTAAATGTTAAAAGTGATATTTCTAAAAACCAACACGTATAAATTTTTTTTCCTTTAGGAGATGTATTATTCCATAAATAGCGGTTAAAGCTAGAAATAGAAATGTATATTCCTATGTTCAATGGTTAAACGATAGCAAACAAGCTGAATATACCAATTACAAAGAATACAGCAAGTGTCTTTATAATGGTAATAACAAAAATGTCTTTATATGCCTGGCGATGTGTGAGTCCCGTAACAGCTAGAAGAGTTATTATAGCTCCATTATGTGGCAAAGTATCAAATCCACCTGCTGACATTGAAATGACACGATGTAAAACTTCCAACGGGATGTCAAAATGAGCAGCAGTTTGTATATACGTATCCGCCATTAAGCTCAACGTAATGCTCATCCCACCAGATCCTGATCCAGTGATGCCACACAAAACATTTGTCATGATCGCCCCATTAATTAAAGGATTCGAAAACATTCCAGTGAGATAATCTTGTACCACAGTAAAGCCGGGTAAAGCTGCAATCACACCGCCAAAGCCATATTCGGTTGCCGTATTCATGGTTGCTAGCAATGCTCCACTTATGCCTATATTAATACTCGAATTGAAATTTAATTTGACAGCTTTAAAGTTTAATAAGACGATTGCCATTATCCCGAGAATCAGGGCCATCTCTACAGACCAGACACCAATGACTTTAGACATATCGACAATACCGTAATCTTTTAACCCAATCGTAGCAAAATCGAATCCTTTGGCATACCAAAGAGGAAAAGAATCAGTAAAAAACTTATTCATCACTCCGACTAAAACCAACGGAATAAAAGCAAGCCAGTCTTTTCTACTTATAGCTTTTTCAGAATCCATTCCCAACTTATTAGCCGTTTCCACTGATATAGCAGAACTGGCAGCCATTTCTGCTTCAGCAGCTTCCTTATCAATAGCTTTATCACCAATTCCAAAATACCCTTCACCATTTCTAGCTGCCTTATGCCGACAATGATTTAAGTATAAAAGACTCAAGGAAATGATAAATATTGCCCCAATAACTCCTAATGTCGGTGCAGCATAGATGTCAGTTTTAAAGAAACCAGTTGGAATGACATTCTGAATTTGCGGAGACCCTGGAAGTGAATCCATGGAAAAGGTAAATGCACTAACCGCTATTGTCGCAGGAATTAATCGCTTTGGAATATTAGCCTCGCGAAACAGCTGAGCAGCAAATGGATAAATGGCAAACACTGCAACAAATAAACTAACTCCGCTATATGTCAGGATAGCGCCCATTATCACAATGGCTAGAATGGCTTGTTTAGCACCGATAAAACGGACGATGATTTTTGCTATGCTCTTTGCAACACCGCTTATTTCAACCAGTTTCCCAAAGATAGCACCTAGTAGAAAAACCGGGAAATATAATTTAACAAATTCAACCAACTTAACCATAAATATATTAGAGAAGAAAGGTAAAACATGACCAGGATCTGTTAAAAATACAGCAAGCAAAGCGCACAATGGTGCAAAAAGTATAACAGAAAATCCTCGATATGCTAGAAACATAAGTAATCCTAGTGAAATAATTATGATCATTACATCCAATTCGACTTCCCCCTTTTTCTCAAAATATAATATGTTATCACTTGTTGCTGGGTTGAATGCTTTGCCCTAAGACTTATTGGGCATTATAGGATAGTTTTCCAGTGTACATTTAGTAAAAAACTCTCAAGAGTAAATCCACTGTTTCTATTAAACGATTTTGTTTATTAACAAAGATGAGTTAATTTAGAATCTGCCCTTTTTCCAATCCCTGCATCAGGACCTTTTTTAAAATTGGACTTGTCTTGTTTGGTCATGAGGGATTACTGATCAATGAAGTTTGGCTCTCTTTTATTGATAAAGGCTTCAACTCCCTCCTTTACGTCCTTAGTCTGAAAAACATGACCAAAATTTTCAGCTTCAATCACGAGTCCATCTTCAAGTGTTCGTTCATAACCAAAATCAATAGAATGCTTTGCAAAAGTTAAAGATTGTAAAGAATAATTGCAAATACATTTTGCCATTTCCTTTGCCTTTTCTAAAGATTCACCCTTTGGCACAACATGATTAACAAGCCCTATTTGTTTGGCTTCTTCTGCATTCAGTGGCTCTCCTGTAAAGATCATTTCTTTTGCTTTGGCTTTACCTATCAGTCTAGGAAGTCTTTGAGTTCCACCTGCACCTGGAAACAATCCCAATTTAATTTCAGGAAGCCCAATCCTAATATGTTCCTCCGCAATTCGAATATCACAACTTAAGGCAAGTTCACACCCTCCACCTAGTGCTAACCCGTTGATTGCAGCAATAGTTGGTCGAGATAACCGTTCTATTTTATTGAGTGGTTCCTGAAGCCAAAGTGATTTCCCCCTTCCTTCCTCCACTCCTTTTCCAATCCATGCCGGAAATTCTTTAATATCTCCTCCAGCAACAAAAGCCCTTTCCCCTTCACCGGTAAGTATAATGACCTTAATATTGTAATCGCTTTCAATTTCATCAACCACCAGATTCAACTGTTCTATAACCTCTGCGCTTAATACATTAACAGGTGGATTATCAATCATAATCGTTGCAATATTACTCTGTTTTGACCATGAAACAACTTGATCCTTATTCTTCATCGGCTTTCCTCCTAAACCTAAAGTGCACTTCCGGGTTCCATATACTCTGGCATTATTAAACGTGAATCAGTTGATGGCTCCAGATATCTATGATAGAATCCTTTGTGGTTATGTGACTATTAAAACAAAGTGAAATAATGTATTCACAAACCTTTTTCACCCCTCCATAAACCCCTTATTTATCCATTCCACTAAATTGTTTACGAAGAATAAACTTCTGAACCTTCCCGGATGGGGTACGTGGTATTTCATCAACAAATGTGACCTTTCTAGGCTTTTTGTAGCTAGCAAGATGTTCCTTACAGTAGTTAACAACATCTTCCTCCGTCAGTTTGGCTCCTTCTTTTTTAACAATAACAGCACATACAGCCTCAATATATTTGGGATCAGGAATACCAATTATTGAAACTTCCTTCACTTCCTCATGGCGATATAAGACATCTTCAATTTCCGCTGAATAAATGTTTTCGCCACCGCTCCGAATCATATCCTTTTTTCTGCCTGCAATTGATAGATACCCATCATGATCGAATTTTCCCATGTCTCCTGTTTTACACCATCCATTCACGAAGGTTTCCATTGTGGCATCTGGTTTCCTCCAATACCCCTCAGAAACCGCTGGACTTTTAATAGCGATTTCACCAATTTCACCAACTGGCAAAGAGTTTCCATCCTCATCGATAATATTTATTTCCGTAAGTGGCATCGGCTTTCCAACGGTATTTCCTTTTGTAAAAGCGTCCTTTGGTTCAAGCGAAGCCGCAATTGGCTGTCCTTCAGTTAACCCGTAAACTTGAACAACTCCAATTTGAGGAAACCTCTTTTTTAATTGTTCCAGTGCCCATGGCATTAGCGGGTCACCACCAGTATAAATAGTTTTTAAAGATTTCAGCTTATACTTTTCAATTTCAGGCAAATTTAGCATTTCATAAATCATGAAAGGAAATAAAAAAGAATCGGTCACATTTTCCTCTTCAATAACGGAAAGAATTCTTCCAATCTCGAATTCTTGGCTTTTTGTAATGATTACCCTTCCACCCATCAGGAGAATGGGGAGTGCGATATCTTCCATCGCTCCAACATGGTATAGTGGTCCTGTCGTCATCGCAACTTCCCGCCCCGTAAATTTCCATTTCAGAGCTTGTATTGTGGAAAACCAGAAAGTTGTATCATGTGTCCAAATCGCACCTTTAGGTCTTCCCGTTGTTCCTGATGTGTACATAAGCATGACTGGGTCGTTTAATTTAATGTTATCGACTTTGACCTCATCTACCGAACCACTTTCTAAAACACTCCATGATTCAGCCCAACCCGGGGTTGATCCATTTCTATGAGGAAGACAAAAATAACGCTCAACGGAAACATGATTACAAACTGATTCCAGCTGATCGGCTAAGTTAGAATGGAAGCACAATATTTTTGTCTGTGAATCATTTAATGCATACTCAAGCTCTGCACTTGAAAGCCTAAAATTAAGTCGAACTGCAATTGCCCCGATTTTCGCAATGGCAAAATATAGACTAAAATATTCGAGACAATTGTAAAGTAAAATACCGACACGATCCCCTTTTCGCACTCCCATTTCGTGTAGCTTATTTGCATACGCATTTGATATAAGGTGAAGATCCATGTACGTCATCGAATTTCCCGCTTCTTCTTTTATTGCTATTTTTCTAGGATTTATATGATTTAAATCATTCGCCATTTTTCTCGTGATAAAACCGACATCCAATGAAATTCCTCCTTTTCAATTAAAAAAATACAGACAAAAATTCAAGCTGCAAGGCCGCTAAATTCAGTTCAAATCAATTCTCATACTTCCAAGCCATTAACTTGACCACTCGTCTTTATCGTTTTCTTTCCTCCTTTCTTCTAATTTTGAATGCAAGATTCATTCCAAAACGGAAATAACCCTTACAGACTTACTGTCCTTAATAATCAAGGAAAACCCAATAAAAAAATTTCTGTTTTTTCGGAAAATAACCAAAAAAAAATCAACTGAAGTAATGTCAGCTGATTTTTCATTCATTGATTTTCATCATTTATTGCCTTGTTCCTCCTGTAATGAAAACTATATTAACTTTAAGTCGGAAATAAAAAGATAAATCCGGGATTTAGGAATGAATTCTGTAATCCCGGATTTATTTTTATTGATCAGAAATCTTATATTTTCGAATTTTATCGTAAAGGGTAGAATTCCCTATTCCAAGAGCTTCCGCAACCCTTTTTTTATCATACTTAAACTTCATTAACGCTTTTTCGATTGCCTTCTTTTCTGCTTCCTCTACACAATCCTTTAAACTTAATTCTTTCATATTCACATTATGAACTTTAAGATAATCAGGTAAAGCATCCTTTCCCATCACCTCTTCATTTGATAGGTGAACACCTGCATCAATCACATTCTCTAGTTCTCTGATGTTCCCTGGCCAGTTATATTGTTTTATTAATGAAATCACCTCTGGGTGTATGGAGGTTACTCGTTTTCCTAGTCGAGATGTGATTTTTTTAAAAAAATAATCTATAAGTAAAGGGATATCTTCCATTCTATCTCTTAAAGGAGGAACAAATAATTGGACAGCATTTATTCTATAAAATAAGTCTTCACGAAATAGCTTTTCTTCAATCAATTTTTCTAAAGGTCGATTTGTTGCAGCTATCACTCGAACATTCAGTTTTTTTGGATAAAGCGAACCTACAGGCTCAAACTCTTTCTCCTGAAGGACCCTTAATAACTTGACTTGCATTTGCTGAGGCATATCACCAATCTCGTCAAGGAAAACCGTTCCACCCTCGGCAAATTGAAACTTTCCCATTTTACCTCCCTTTTTTGCCCCTGTAAAGGCACCTTCTTCATAACCGAAAAGTTCAGATTCCAACAAGTGTTCCGGAATTGAACTACAATTTATTTTCACAAGCGGTTTGTCGCTTCTTCCACTTAACTGATGAATGCTATGTGCTATTATTTCCTTTCCTGTACCGCTTTCTCCTCTAATTAGTACAGAGATATCACCGCTGGCCAACCTTTTCACACGTTCTTTTAACTGTTGTATTTCTTCTGCATTTCCAATTATGTTGTGTAATGAATACTTTACTCCATTTGTAACATCTATTTCATTTCTGTAAAAATTATGTTTTGTCAGTATCTCCTTAATGTGACTATTCATTTTATTCCAGTCATCAAGATCCCGAAACATTATAGTCCCTATTGCACCAATTATTTCATTATTTTCGATGATAGGAATGCGATTAGCGATAACAAAATCTCCTCGAAGAAAATGTATATCAGCGATTTCCGATTTACCTATTTGCACTACCAGATGTAGTCTAGTATTCTCAATTATATTCGTCACATGTTCACCAATCACTGTGTCGCGTTCAACATTTAAAAATTCACAATATTTATTGCTGATATATTGAATTTTCCCATTACTATCGACAATTACAATTCCATAATATGTACTTTCAAACACCATATCTAATAGTTTATTATTGGAGAATTGTCCAGTATTCATCTTAAGCTCCTTTGCCTAGAATCGTTTACCATATAATACCACGCATTTCGTTCAATATATATTTACGAAGTGAAAATTCATTAAAAAACACAACTAAATAAAAGAAATCGGTGGGGATATTATGTGCCCTCCCTAGTGTACGGATTAGTTATTTACGCTTCTATAATCGAAAAAAAAGCCTGACAACCTTTTTATAGGTGTTAGACTTAAGTTCATTTTTAAGATTCAACCCCAATATAAACACTCTTAATCATATGAACTAATATAATGTTCACCTTTTCCATTCCCCTTACAATTCCATTCAAGTGCTTGGTCTATACGAATCGCTATAGCCTGTAGTCTCGCCTTCAATAAATACTGGTATAGTTTATTTTGCCGACTTGCTTTACCCTATAAGATTCGGGAAAAGTCAAATGCCGTTTCCTTGATTTTCATCGGCATGATCAATCACGGGAACAACAAAGCATCCCACAGATGCAGGATGCTTCATTTGTTCTATATTAAGGTTCGTTCAATAGGCAACAAGGTCCCTAAGTGCCTTTTCCACTTTTTCAGGATTCACCATGAAGGATTTCTCCAATGATGGTGAATATGGCATAGCTGGGACATCCGGTCCCGCGAGTCTCATGATTGGGGCATCGAGATCGAAGAGGCAGTTTTCTGCAATGATCGCCGATACTTCACTAATGATGCTTCCTTCCTTATTATCTTCAGTAACCAATAGGACTTTTCCTGTTTTAGATGCAGCTTCCATAATGGCTTCTTGATCTAATGGATAAACGGTTCGTAAATCAAGAATATGAACGGATATGCCATCACTGGCCAGCCTTTCGGCTGCCTGAAGCGCAAAATGAACACAAAGGCCGTAAGTAATCACTGTAACGTCCTCGCCTTCACGTTTTACATCCGCTTTACCAATCGGTAAAACATAATCATCATTCGGCACTTCTTCTTTAATAAGCCGATAGGCACGTTTATGTTCAAAGAAAAGGACCGGATCTTCATCGCGAATGGCCGCTTTCAATAAACCTTTCACGTCGTAGGGTGTAGAGGGCATGACAATTTTTAGTCCCGGTTGATTGGCAAAAATGGCTTCAACGGATTGTGAATGGTATAACGCCCCATGTACACCCCCGCCGTATGGGGCTCTTATGACGATAGGGCAATGCCAGTCATTATTAGAGCGATAACGGATTTTTGCAGCTTCCGAAATGATTTGGTTGATTGCGGGCATGATAAAATCAGCGAATTGCATTTCCGCAATCGGCCTCATTCCATACATGGCCGCGCCGATGCCAACTCCTGCGATTGCGGATTCAGCAAGCGGGGTATCAATGACACGCCGTTCCCCGAATTGTTCGTATAACCCTGAAGTCGCTTTAAACACGCCGCCTTTTACCCCTACATCCTCACCTAGTACAAATACACGGGGATCACGTTCCATTTCTTCCCGCATCGCCATTATCACGGCATCTATATAAGATATCACTGCCATATTCTTTCCTCCTTACTTACCTGCGTAAACGTAATTAGAGAGCGTGTCTTCATTTGCAAATGGAGCATTTTCCGCATAATCCGTCGCTTCGTTCACAACTTCCATTATTTCCTCGTTCATTTGTTTCTCCATTTGATCATCCATGATTCCAACTTCTTTTAAGTAGGCACCAAAAGTGATGATCGAATCTATTTTTTTGGCCTCCGACACTTCATCAGGCGACCTGTATTGACTATCATCATCATCGCTTGAGTGTGGTGTAAGCCTATATGAAACTGTTTCGATTAAGCTTGGTCCTTCACCACGCCTGCCTCTCTCTGCCGCTTCTTTCACTACCCGGTATACTTCGATCGGGTCATTTCCATCAACCGTCACCCCTGGCATGCCATAACCAATGGCCCGGTCCGACACTTTCCCGCAAGCCAATTGCTTTTCAATCGGTACGGAAATGGCATACTGATTATTCTCGCACATCAAGATAACCGGAAGTTTATGTACACCTGCGAAATTCGCCCCTTCATGGAAATCACCTTGGTTTGATGAACCCTCTCCGAATGTAACGAATGAAACAATATCTTTTCCTTCCATCTTTGCAGCGAGTGCAATCCCCACTGCATGTGGCACTTGAGTGGTAACTGGCGAAGATCCCGTCACGATGCGATTCTTTTTTTGCCCAAAATGCCCAGGCATTTGACGCCCGCCCGAATTTGGATCTTCCGCTTTTGCAAAACTGGATAACATTAAATCCCTTGCTGTCATCCCAAACGCAAGCACCACTCCGAGATCCCGGTAATAAGGAAGGACATAATCCTTTTCACGGTTCAATGCAAATGCAGCTCCCACTTGAGCTGCTTCCTGCCCTTGACAGGAAACGACAAAAGGAATTTTCCCAGATCTGTTCAACAGCCACATCCGTTCATCTATACGTCTTGCCAACAACATTATTCTATACATCTCAAGCACCTGCCCATCACTTAGACCTGCCTGTAGATGACGGTTTTCAACCATATGTCATCATCCCTCCTGGTATTAAATCATTTTTCTGTTAAAACAAACTTTAAAATCCGGTTATTTATCTAAGGAAGAAACATCTCGTTTATGTATGTATGCTTGCCATCTAACACCCTCAAATGCGTTATCATCTAGTATTATTACCTGGTACTAACTCAATGCAATCTTATCCTACCACTTTTTATCTCAAATTTCCAACTAATTTCACTCTATTGAAAGGACATTTTTATGTCTATTGAATCAAGTACATGAAAAAGTGGGTGTTTTCACACGAAACAATGATGAATTGCCTAGACAACTCAGATTTTACTAGAGTTTTATGTACGACCAAGATTTAGATAAACACCGAAATTATGTGATCGTTTTTTATTGACTACGCGGAAAAATAGCTGTAAATTAAATTGATTCATAAAATTAAATGTTCGATATGGAACAGTTCAAAACAGAAAGAATGGTGATGTTGAGTGGAGAATGAAAAACAATTGATGCGTTCCGTACAACTATTGCGTTCATTTTGGAACGTGCAGAAAAATATAATGCGGTTCGTTCAAAAGACAGCCGCAGAAAATGGATTAACAGTTCCTCAATATTCCATTTTGATGACCATTACCCTTTACAAAGAGACCACTCAAAAAAATGTCGGGGAGAAAACATTTCTTCCAAAAAGCACCTTGAGCCAAGCGGTCGATGGACTCGTTCGGGCCGGCATGCTCCATCGTGAGCATGTGGAGGGCAATCGGCGTGAGATTCAGTTGTCAATCACCGATCAGGGGAAAAATTTATTAAAAACGATTCATTTTCACGAAGGAAGCATTCACCAAGTCTTTCAAACGGCCATTGAAATGCTTTCCGAGGAACAGTTTGAAGAATTGCTAGAAACGCATCTTCAAATTACAAACTTTTTAGAAGCACAAGCTACCGAACAGGGAGAGTGTTCAAAATGATAAAAATACTGAAAAATTTATCCGTTTATAAGTGGATCATTTCAGCAGTTATCTGTCTGGTTTTTATTCAATCCATGTCGGACCTCTTTTTGCCTACACTAATGGCTGATATTATTGACAAAGGCGTCGTTCGGGGAGATACTCCATACATTTGGAAAATTGGTGGTTTGATGCTGTTGGTTTCCGCACTTGGTGCCTGTGCATCCATAATCGCAAGCTACTATTCGTCCAAAGCGGCAATGGGAATGGGACGCGATCTCCGTCTAAGGGTCTTTAATCATGTTGAAAAATTTACGTTACAAGAATTTGATGAAGTCGGTACGGCATCATTGATTACACGGACGACCAATGATATAACGCAAGTCCAGCAAGTGGTTATCATGATGCTTCGTATGGTTATCAGTGCACCTATCATGTTAATCGGCGGAGTGATCATGGCTGTATCCATGGATGCTAAATTATCCCTTGTCATTGTTGTCACAATGCCTTTATTAATTGGGTCGATCTTACTTATTCTATATAAAGGTGTACCGCTCTTTCAAACGGTGCAAAAACGATTAGACCGGTTGAATCTTGTATTACGAGAAAATTTAACTGGTATTCGCGTCATTCGAGCCTTCAATCGTGAAACACAAGAGAAAGAACGTCTAAAGAAAGCGAATAAAGAATTGACGGATGTCTCGATCAAAGTCAATAAAATCATGGCATTCATGATGCCTGTAATGATGCTTGTAATGAACTTGACAGTTGTTGGCATCATTTGGTTTGGTGGGATACGTATTGATAACGGCGGGATGCAGATCGGGGACTTAATGGCATTTATCCAATATGTCATGCAAATCATGTTCGCTCTCGTTATGGCATCCATGATGTTCGTTATGGTTCCACGGGCGGCCGTGTCGGCAACAAGGATAAACGAAGTCCTTGACATGAAACCTTCATTCCTGGATGAGGGGACAGAAAAGGCAGATCATGAACACGGTACAATTGAATTTGAACATGTGACGTTCAGTTACCCAGGAGCAGAAGAGCCTGCATTATCGGATATTAATTTTACTGCAAGTCCTGGTGAAATCACCGCAATAATCGGTGGAACAGGATCAGGGAAAACAACGCTCGTCAATTTGATCCCTCGCTTCTATGATATTTCAAGGGGAACGATTCGCGTAAATGGCGTTGATATTCGTAAGTCATCACAAGAAGAAGTTCGTTCAAAAATTGGCTTTGTACCACAAAAGGCCGTCCTCTTTACAGGTACGATCGCTGAAAATATTCGCTTTGGAAAACAAACGGCCACACAAGAGGAAGTTGAGCATGCGGCTCGGATTGCGCAAGCGGAAGATTTTATCAGAAACATGAAAGACGGTTATGAGGCAGAAATCGAACAAGGCGGTTCAAACCTATCAGGCGGGCAAAAGCAACGGCTTTCGATTGCAAGGGCACTCATTCGAAAACCCGATATTTATATATTCGATGATAGTTTTTCTGCACTTGACTTCAAGACGGATGCCAACCTTCGCTCAGCCTTGAAAGATGAAACGAAAAAATCGACGGTACTGCTCGTTGCCCAGCGTGTCAGTACGGTGGTTGATGCTGATCGAATCATTGTGTTAGACGAAGGACACATTGTTGGTATGGGCACACACCAAGAGTTGCTAAGTACAAACGACATATACCGTGAAATCGCCTTATCACAGCTTACGGAGGAGGAAATTGCATGAGTAATCAAAAAAAACCTCAAAGCGGTGGTCATGTTGGGCATGGTCCTGGTGGCGGTAACATGATGATGATGGGTCAAAAAGCAAAAGATTTTAAAGGAACACTAAGACGTCTCTTAACTTATTTAAAACCTCGGCGCAACAAATTGATTTCCGTGTTCTTTGCTGCAATCATGAGTACGATTTTTATGATTGTCGGACCAAAAATCATGGGTACGGCAATTACGGAATTATTCGAAGGGGCATACGGAAAGTTCCAAGGAATACCAGGGGCAGCCATTAACTTTGATAAAATTGGCCATATCCTCCTACTCCTTGCTGGACTGTATGCCTTAAGCAGTCTTTTCAACTATGTACAACAATACATTATGTCAAGTGTTGCACAAGACACAGTATATGATCTTCGAGAAGATGTTAACGAAAAGCTCAAGAAACTTCCACTCAAATATTTTGAAGGACGTCCAAACGGAGAAACACTTAGCCGAATGACAAATGATATTGACACAATTGGGAGCACCCTTCAGCAAAGCTTAACTCAGTTCATCACATCAATCGTAACGATTTTGGGGATTATCATCATGATGCTTTCAATTAGCCCGTTATTGACATTAATCTCGATAGTCAGCTTGCCTTTATCAATATTTGCAATCCGGCCTATTTTGAAGAAATCCCAAAAGTATTTTGCCGATCAGCAACGTAAACTCGGACAATTAAATGGACACATTGAAGAGATGTATACCGGCCATCAAGTCGTTAAAGCATTCGGACATGAAAAAAAGGCGAGTGCCCAGTTTACTGCGGTTAATGATGAATTGTATAAAGCGGCAAGCAGAGCCCAGTTCATATCTGGTATCATCATGCCCCTGATGTTCTTTATCGGAAATTTGAGCTATGTCCTCATCAGTGTTGTCGGCGGAATATTGGTAACGCAACGCTCGATTTCAATTGGTGATATTCAAGCATTCATCACTTATTCAAAGCAGTTCACCCAGCCAATCACACAAACGGCAAACATCGCAAACATTATTCAGTCGACGGTTGCGGCAGCTGAGCGTGTATTTGAACTACTTGATGAAGAAGAGGAAATGAAAGAACAAACCACAGCTAATTTAAAAAGGGCAAATGGTGCTGTCTCTTTCGAACATGTGGACTTTGGATATGGGGAAGAAATGTTAATTAAAGATATGAACATCGATGTCTTGTCTGGGCAGACGGTCGCTATCGTTGGACCGACTGGAGCTGGAAAAACGACCATGATAAATCTCTTGATGAGATTTTATGAACTCAATGGCGGAAAGATTACGATTGATGGTCTTGATACACGGAATATGTCACGGAGTGATCTTCGAAAGAGCTTTGGGATGGTGCTTCAAGATACATGGCTCTTTAATGGCACGATTAAAGAAAATATCGCTTATGGAAAAAATGGAGCGACTGATGAAGAAATTTTCGCAGCTGCTCGTACGGCACATGCCGACCATTTCATTCGGACACTGCCTGATGGTTATGAGACAGTATTAAACGAAGAAGCTTCTAACATCTCGCAAGGCCAAAAGCAGCTTTTGACAATCGCCCGAGCAGTTCTGGCAGATCCACCAATCATGATATTGGATGAAGCGACGTCCAGTGTGGACACTCGGACCGAAGTCTTTATCCAAAAAGCCATGAACCGGCTGATGGAAGGCAGAACTAGCTTTGTCATTGCCCATCGCCTCTCAACGATTAAGGATGCAGATTTGATTCTTGTTATGGATCAAGGAAAAGTGATAGAGCAGGGAACGCATTCCGACCTTTTAAGTGTGAATGGTTTCTACGCAGATCTTTATAATAGTCAGTTTACTGAAAAGGCAGCTGGATACTAAGAAAGAGGCTCAATTCCCATTCGGAATCGAGCCTCTCTTTATAAATTCTCCATTCACAACCATTCCTTCGATGCTGACACCAATTAGGCATCCATGAATCAGTGATAGCTTTTAAGCTGTATCAATACCCCCTTTTGTTTCCCTTTTTCACAAATTCCCAATCTACCTCAATATTTTTTCTGACCCTTTCAAGAAGATGCAACATCGTTTCCGTTTCTTCCATAGAAAATCCCGATAATGCAACCTTGTCGGTATACTCCCCTTCTTTTTTCAAAAAGGGATAGACCTTTTCACCTTTATCAGTAGCATATAACTTTTTAATTTTTTTGTTGTCCTCATCATTTTTCTTTTCAATAAAACCTTGGATTTCAAGTTTTTTAATGGCACGAGCCGCCGTCGTTCGGTCAACCTTTATCATTTCTGCTAACTTTTCCTGAATGATTCCTGGATTTTCACAGATTCTGACAAGATACAAATACTGCCCTTTTGTAAGGTCAAATTCTTTAAATTCAATATTACTTATAGAGTCCAATGCCCTTGCTATCATTCCAATTTCACGGAGTATTTCTTTCATTCAAAGTGCCCCTAACTTTTTTGTTGTATTTACAACAATAATATTTTCATTTATACTAAAAAAGGATATACATTTATTATGACTTGTCTTATTACATAAATCTAGAAAAGGGATGAAGAACATTGGATTCAAAGAAAATTACTACAGAAACTGATTTAAAAATAGCCTTTCATATCAGAAAAGAAGTATTTGTTGAGGAACAAGGTTTCCAATTAGAAACTGAATTTGATGAATTTGACGCACTTAATGCTTCTTCTGAACACATATTAGTCTATTATAATGAAAAACCAGTCGGAACTGGAAGATTAAGAGTTGTTGATGGTGCAGGTAAATTGGAGAGAATTTGCATCTTGGAGCCTTACCGTAAATTTGGCCTTGGAAAAATAATAATTAAAACGTTAGAAGAGATTGCAAAGGAAAAGGAACTATTCAAGGTTAAATTACATGGACAAACACAGGCAGAGGGTTTTTATAAAAAACTCGGCTATCGGACTTCATCCGATGTCTTTATGGAAGATGGCGGTCCACATCTCTTAATGATAAAAGAATTATATAATGAATAAGGGTTTAGTTGTGTTATCGTCAGTTCTGCGGCTTTTCCAGTCTTCGAGGCAGTGATATTTTTCATTTTGGCGGGGACAACATTTTAAACACCAACAACGGGCAATAGGAATAAGCGCGAACAAGCCCTTAATAACATGAAATGTTATTAAGGGCTTGTCATTTATTACACAACGGGTGCTGTTTCATGAACAATCGGGTGAAGTGCCCGGGTTTCATCAATGTAAATAAAAGCATCATATCTATCTGATATTACAGAAGGTACATAGTTTCCATATTGTTCATATTCCGGTCTGTATACAACCCCAATCGCCCGATGTCCGATCCTATCTTGGAATAGATGCCGATTTTCATCAGTGAAAATGAGCAGCTTATCATACGCCCCCGAAAGGTGCATAGCCTCCTCCCAACTTCCATTAATTGCAGGGGGTACTGTTTTTATTTCAAGGTCCTTGCCCCACTCATCTGCTGCAATGACGGTTCCTCTGTAAGTTCCGAATCCTGTGATAAATACATCCCCAGCTGGGTTTTGCTCACGAATGACCTGACCTACATTAATCATCCCGGAATCTCTCATATCAGTAGCGCTGGCATCGCCAACATGTGTATTATGTTCCCATATAATCGCCTTGCCTTTTGAACCGTAAAAATCCATAATTTCATTAAGTGCATCAACCATATGCATATCTCGAATATTCCATGATTTATCATCATGAACCACCATTGTCCTGTAATAATTTTCTGCATTATACGCTACTAATGCATTCACTTGAAGATTCAAATTCAATTCTTCATGATGAGGGTATTTTTCTTTTTTCCGTTGTATGGTTGTCAGTAATTTGGCCACTTCCTCTATACAGCCCTCTGAAAAAATGCCTGCGGAAACTGCGTACTCCTCATTATTGCGATTGAATGGCTCAAAACATGTGAACGCCTGTCTTGCAGCTTCGAGGTCAGGCGAATCAATTTGTTTTAAGTAATGGATAACTTCATCCATGGATTCCCAAAGACTATAGATATCTATCCCATAAAATCCAACTTTTGTTTGACTTTGGCCAGACTCATTATATTCTTTCATCCATTCAATCAGGTCTATCATTTCCTCGTTTGCCCACATCCAGGTCGGCCAGCGGTCAAAAATTCCAAGTACATCCTTTGCCGATTCAGATACTTGGTCATAGCCTTTAACATACCTATTGATTGCCTGGCATGCGGGCCAATCTCCTTCAACGGCTACAAAGGTGAACCCTTTTTCTTGAATCAGCTTTTTTGTTATTTCGGCTCGGGCCGTGTAAAACTCGGATGTTCCATGCGATGCCTCTCCCAGCAAAACAAATTTTGAATTTTTAACTTGTTGAATGAGCTTATCCCAATCCGCTTCACTTGTAAGCTTTACCGATTGTTCGATTATTGATTGAACCAGATTATGGTGCACTGTTTTTCCTCCTTGTTCTTTTACGAACATTATCGTTTGTATTCTGCATTATAAGAATTTGAACCAGCGTGTACGGAGAGTAAAGTATCAGCGTATCCTACTAGACGATTAATAAGTTCATCACAAATAGAGTAAACCAGCTGAAAATTTTCTTCATCAAAGAGAATAGGGTCATCCAGAATTACTGTCGTATTAATGAACATATCTTTGTTTCCATATAGATTGTAGTGAACTATAGCCTTTCCTGCAGCCCCTCCAGTAACTGGATCATTAAAGCCGGGAATGAAAACAAACCATTCTTCAGCAGTAGCGGACCTGAAGTTTTTTTGTAAAAGACATTCGCTCGGTTACCATCATGATCTCTTCCGGATTTATATCCTTGATCTTGTTCATTCCATTGCCACCTTAACACCATGGTAATAATCCTCCATTATATATTTACCTTAAGTGACCCATCCTATAAATATTTAGAAAAGTCGAACACGCACACTCAAAAAAGGATCATTATTTACATGAAACTTGATCTTAAATAACAGCCGATAATCATGGAACAACTGCATATAAAAATTATTATTGGGGTATCAAAAGAGGGAAGATAATATCCTGGATTGGGTTGGACTGGTCTGGAGTGGAGGGATTGCTCATGGAAAAGATGAATCGGGGAATTTTAACGGCGCTGTCAGCAATCGGCATTGCGCAAGGGCTGAAGATTTTAACGCATTATAAGCTGACGGGAAAGTGGGACTTGAAGCAGGCTTTCACAACAGGCGGCATGCCTAGTTCGCACTCTGCCGGCGTGGCCGCACTGGCATCCTATGTCGCAGCGAATAAAGGCTGGCTGCATACGGAAACAGCGCTTGCGACAGTGTTTGGCGTGATTGTGATGTATGATGCTCAAGGGATTCGACGCCATACAGGCGAAATTGCCAAGCTTGTGAATGATCTTGAAGATAATATGGCGAAGTTTTCGGGAGAGTTTCCGAGCTTTGAGTTTGTGGAGCGTGAGAAAGAACTGAATGAACTGCTCGGACATCAGCCTGTCGAAGTGGGAGCAGGTGCGCTGCTAGGAGTGGCACTTGGGCTTATTTCAGCTAAATTGGAGGATCGCAAGCCCTCCATAATCAAACGCTTGACTAGATATTATAAATATTGAATAAACATAGACTAAATTAAAACATACCTATGTTATCATTTTTTCAATATAATTCCTTTTGATATGGGAATTTTAAACGGTTCAAACCAACTCAATAGCAAAAATGACCTAAGCCTCTCTGCTTCTTAGAAAGACTTAGGTCATTTTATGTGCAAAATCAATTCTTCCGAGACATTTTCATTGCGAATGAGTACATATCCGATCGGAATAACCCTTTATAATATTCTACTAAGTTTCCGTCAGAATCAAAAATCATCCGTTCTGTAATCAGTAAGCACATCGTTTCGGCTATACCTAAATGTTCTGCGTCTTCTTTCGTTGGAAAGCCGCAGGTTATGATTTGTTCCGCTTCACAAAAGTCAATATTCAGATCACCTTCGAGTGCATCATACAATACGGTTGTACTTAAATCGAATTTCGTCAATTTTTTTCCTAGATCCAAAGAATAATAATGCAATTCTATGGCTATTGGGACATCCCCCTGCAACCGCAGCCTTTTAATATGGTAAGATTCATCATCAAACCCATTTGCATCAGCTATATTTTCTGGTGTCATTACACGGCCATGATCTAGTAGTTCAATCCCCATGCTTTTAGTGGTTTCCGTAAAACTTATCATCTTAAGCCATTCTTGTACAGGTTTAAGGGAAACGAACGTTCCCTTCCCATGCCTTTTTTCCAATATCCCCTCACGAACCAGGATGGATACGGCTTCCCGTACAGTGCTCCTGCTGACAGAATACATATCCATGAGTTCCCTTTCACTTGGGATTTTATCTTTATAATAACCTTCCAAAATCTGATTTTCCAATATGGTTTTCAATTGAGCATGTAAAGGGATTGGATTTTTAAAGTCTAACTCCATAAAATTTCCTCCAAACAGAAAAAGACATCGTAATGTTCGTATCAGTTCTTATATTGTAAACCAAATAATTATAATATTCAAACATGCCAGCGGTCGATTTTTCCTTAAATTAGGATTTTCGCGATTTCCACTCCTTCTTTTCCAATAAAACGTTTCTTCAGATGAAAAAAAACCTGAATAGATCTATGTATTCAGGGCTTATCCTATATGCATCCTTCATCAAGTTTAAGGCCTATTTAATGGGCAAAAATAGACCTTATCTATTAAACGATAAAGTATGAGATTATCGAGAGCAGCAAAGAGGTAATGGTCATGGCTAAAAGAGGACGCATGGCTTTTGTCCGCAGTGCCTGCAGGCTAACATTCAGTCCAAGACCGATCATGGCCATCGTCAAAATAAATGTAGTCGTTTTGGAAATACCATCCATTACGAGAGGAGACACCGTGATATACGTTCCAAACACATAACTTCCTATTAAACTCATGATTATAAAACCAACGAGGAACCATGGAAAATCAATTTTGGCATCTTGGCCCATTTTCCCGGATGTGCGTTTTTTCATCCAATACATAAAAATGAAACATAATGGGATAAGTAAAAAGACACGGCCCAATTTTGCAAGAAGTGCAATCGCTAGCGCATCTTCACCAGCCGGGGCTCCCGCCAAGGCAACATGGGCGATTTCATGAAGACTGATCCCGGACCAAATTCCATAATCCAAAGCAGATAGCGGAAGGATAGGACGTAAAAGTGTATAAACAATGGAGAAAAGTGTTCCCATTAACGCGATTATCCCGACGCCTATGGCTGTATCTTCTTCCTTCGCTTTCACGATTGGAGATATTGCCGCGATGGCTGCTGCACCGCATATCCCGGTTCCTACAGCAAGAAGTAGGGAAATGGAGGCATCTGCTTTAAACCACTTTGCAATCAAGACCATCACGACTATAGCAAAAGTCACTGTTCCTATGTCACGTACCAGCAATGGCAGACCCTGATTGAAAATCACATCGATATTTAATTTCAACCCGTATAAAATAATGGCAAAACGCAAAAGTTTTTTTGCGGAAAATTCTATTCCCGTCCGGAACTTTTCAGGATATCCTGCAATTTGACGATATATCACGGCAATGATGATCGAGCAAGCAAGTGGACCGATTCGATTGAATCCTGCAATCTTGGACAGCCCCAAGCCTAAGAGAGCAATAAAAAAGGTGAAAGCGATACCGCCCAGCCATAAAACCACCCTGTTTTGAAGCAATTTTTGCTGCTCTTGTGGTGTTTCTTCCAGTGGCTCATATTTTTCTAATTCCATATATTCCTTCCCCCTTTCCAGATAAACTAAAGCCCAAATTACGTATCATCCCATCCTTTCAATCGTTTGAAAAAAATCGGTTTCTTCTATATTAGTAGGTGAATTCCCTTTGATAAAACACTCGGATTTCTTTAAAAAAGGCAAGCTTGAATTTTGCTTCCCCCACAATTCAGGAACGGACAGGGTCTGGGAACGATGGGACCTTAAGGCACGAATCTTTTTCTGTAAAGTCCCTGCTATATTCACTCTTGTGATACTGCTCAGCCCGTTTTCCTTTATCCATTCATCATAAAAAGCATGCCAAAGAACAAAGTACAGACTATGAACCTTAAAAGCTGGAAAAACTGGATCTGGATAAAAATCGGGATCACCGGATTTTAGAAAAGCAAATTCGGCAGCACGGCCAATCGCACAATGGTCTGGATGCCCCCCATATTTCCCGTGGAATGTTACTAGTGCATCCGGTTGTACTTCACGAATCACCTTTACGATTCTCTCCGCCAATAAATCGAAGCTTTCAAATTCAATCGTTTTATCCCTTACGTTTAAAAATCGCAGGTCGTTTATCCCCAATTCTTCACAAGCTCTTTTTAACTCCTCTACCCTTAGTTCAGGCAATGCCTCCCTTGTTGTAAGAATGGGATTTCCCATGCGCCTGCCCATTTCGCCTTTTGTCGCACAAAGTAATGTAATATGAACACCTCGCTCAGACATTTTGGCAATGGTTCCGCCACACAGGAATGACTCATCATCGGGATGTGCAAGAACTACCAATAACCTATGTTGTGATTGCATATTTCCTCCTACTTCGGATTCTCCAGTTTTCCCACTGCTAGACCCTCCATGAAAAAATGGACATGGATGCCATAACGGTTAGACAAATCATGCCCATCTTCATTTTTCTAAATAGCCCCGAAAGCTCAATCATCTATTTTGGTTAGCATAATTCATATAAAACGGATTTAACCGTTTCTATGACAAAGCGTAAATCTTCAACGGTCGAAGATAAAGGCGGTGCAATGATCAATACATTTCCATATCCAGGAACTGTATCACCATTACGGCCGATGATAAGACCCTTTTCCTTGCAAGCACCGATTATTTTACCCATGAATTCATCGGAAACTGGCGTTTTTGTCTTTTTATCTTCCACTAATTCAATGCCATATAAAAACCCTACTCCCCGAACTTCCCCAACTTTATCCAGGGCTGTCAATTCAAAGAGCTCACTTAGTGTCGATTCACTAAGCTCAGAAACACGTTGAACGATTTTTTCATCTTCCAAAATTTCAATGTTCTTTAACGCAACTGCGCAAGATGCAGGGTGGCCTCCATATGTTGACACATGCCTGAAATGATTTAAATTTCCGCTCTCCTTGAATTTCTCATAAATCCTGGAATTCACTGCCGTTGCTCCAAGCGGAAGATAACCGCTGGTCAACCCCTTCGCCATTGTAACTATATCAGGCTGAACCCCATCCGAATGCATGAATCCGAACATTTTTCCGGTTCTCCCAAAACCTGAAACCACCTCATCCACAATTAAAAGAACATCATGCTTCTTACAGATTTCCGAAACCCTCGTTAAGTATTCTTTCGAAGGAATAAGGACCCCGCCACCAGAGATGAATGGTTCAAGAATAACACCAGCTACCGTTTCAGCCCCTTCAAAGTTAATGACCTGATCGATATATTCAGCTGCAAGCAAGTCGGAGTTTTCAACATTTTCCCCAAACGGACTCCGATAACTGTACGGTGGCGGAACATGCAGGAAGCCTGGAACGGCAGGATCATATTTCACTCTCCGATTTGCCTGTGCGGTTGCGCTTAGCGCGCCAAAAGTATTACCATGATAAGCTCTGTACCTAGAGATGAATTTGTATTTACCCTGATTGCCATTTTGGGAATGATATTGCCTGGCTATTTTAAAAGCTGTCTCATTCGCCTCAGAGCCGCTGTTCGTAAAAAACGTTGTATAGGAGCCCTTTAAATGTTCACTTATTTTTGCAGATAATTCGATTGCCGGCTTATGGCTTAACGTTAAAGGGAAATAAGATAGGTTAATCATTTGTTCATAGGCTGCCTGCGCAATCTCTTTTCTCCCGTGCCCCAGGTTCAAGCACCATAACCCGGAAACCCCATCTAGATATTTATCACCTTTTGTATCCGTAAACCATGAGCCTGATCCTTCTGTAGCCATCATGGGAGCATCCTTCTCATTATAGCGATGCATCGCATGCCATAAATGGTCTTTATCCATTTGAACAAGGTCTTTCGTTTCAGTCTCCATCTTCACAATTGAAACCCCCTTATTATTCATTGAACGCAATTAAGTTAAGTTCCCATGCTGTTACAGACCTTTATAGAGGCGAATTGGTGATGGTGCGATGACCAAAATAGTCCATCCATTCATCGCACCTGTCATATCACCTTTTCACACCATTATTTATCCCAGTTTTTATGATCTAAATGAGAATATTTTTCTAACAATCTAGTAGGCATTTTTAATGCATCTTTTCTAAACGGAGGAGCTAGTTGTGTTCCATCCACTTGTATATCAATGACAGTCGGTTTGTTTGATTTTATTGCTTCTTCAATGACAGCACCTAACTCCTCAGGTTTTTCCACTCTAATGCCAACAGCACCCATGGATCGGGCGACTTCCGCGAAATCAGGATTTTGGATATCCGCCCCTACAAAACGATTATTATAAAAATCAACCTGATTCTTTTTCTCTGCACACCATGCATTATTATTGAACACACATGCTATGACCGGTATGTTTTCTTCAACGGCCGTACTCACTTCATGTAAGCTCATGCCCCAAGCGCCATCTCCAACAATGGCTAAAACAGGCGTGTTCGGTTCAGCTAATTTTGCACCAAGTGCGGATGGGTAAGCGAATCCCGTGTTTCCGAATGTAAGCGCAGCGATATGCCTGCGGCTCTGATTGAATTTTAAGTAAGCGTTTGCAGTTGACGATACATTACCGATATCTGTAGTAACGATGGCATTTTCCGGCAACACTTTAGTCAATTCCAAAAGGGCTCGACGCGGATTGATCGGGGTTCCATCGATCATCGCAAGTTTCACCAATTCTTCTTCCCATTTTTGTTTTTCATTCGTTACTTCGACCATCCTCTTTTTTTCTTGTTTTAGGTTAGGTTTACTGGCCTTCAACCGTTTCAAGATTTCATGGCTCGCTTCACGGGCATCTCCGATGATCCCAACTTCCACAGGGTGTGTCCTCGCTATTTGCCTTGGATTAATATCTATTTGGATGATTTGTGCATTTTTAGGGAAATAATCAATGTCATAGCATGGTAACGTTCCAAAAACCGATAATCTTGTACCGACCGCCAATATGACGTCCGCTTTCTTTAGTGTATTCATGGCTGCCTTTGAACCCATGTACCCGATTGGGCCGACTGACAATGGATGATCTGCAGGAAAAGCATCATTATGCATATAGGAGACAGCTACCGGAGCTGTTAAATATTCTGCAATATTCTTAATTTCCTCGATGCCATCTGAATCAACCGTTCCTCTCCCGGAAATAATGACAGGATACTCAGCCTCAGCTAAAATTTCTGCCGCTCTATCCAAGGATGCAGATGATCCGCAGCCACGTTCATCTACGCGATATTGATGTGGTTGAAGTATTTGATCTTCCACTTCACCATAGAAGTAATCACGTGGGATATCGAATAAAACCGGTCCCCTCTCGGCATAGGCAATCCGAAATGCTGTCCTAAGGCAATCAGCGACCCGGCCTGGGTGTGTCACTCTAACCGTTTCCTTAGTGATGGCCTTGAAGATGGAAACCTGATCACATTCTTGGAATCCATCCCATCCAACCGTTGGTGTGCCGGCAGAAGGTGATATGACCACCATTGGAGTATGAGCTTGATTGGCCGCTGCAACAGAGGTGACCATATTCGTCATTCCAGGTCCATTTTGCCCGATGACAACACCTGCAACACCAGAGACACGACAATAGGCATCTTCCATATGTGCTGCACTTTGTTCATGGCGGACACCGATGAAACGAATGCCTGCAGTTGGCAATAAATCAAGCATATCCATGAATGCAGATCCCAGAATTCCCGAGATATGTTTAACTCCCTCGGCCACTAATGTCTCAACGATGGCTTCACTTGGTGTCATTTTAACTTTCGTTCCTCTTAACATTTTTGTTTCGACCATAGCACATTCTCCTTAATTATAATTATTTCTGATAATGACGTTGCGACGTCCGTACCAGTTATAAGATGTATAATACTATCATTGGATGAAACAGTCAATGAATAAATTGAATATTTTGAATTTATTTAAAATATCTTACCATCATCGCCACTAACTCACGTATTTGAATCTTTCTTCCTTATCCAATAAATATATCCTTTTTTTCTGTCAATCTATAATTAATCCTATCGATGATTTCCAGTAAATCACCTATTTCATCAATTACGAAATCAGCTCCAGCATTCCAAAATCGATTTTCTGCATGTTTCATCCGTTTTTGTAGTTCATATGGCTCCATTTCGTTGATTTCCGCTTCTGAAAGGCCGATTTCACTGCCTCCTTTCAATACGGCAACAGTCCACATTCCCGCAGAAATACCTTCTTTGATGTCACTGATCGTATCACCGACTTTAACGATTTTACTGAGTGGATACACTTGGAGATTCATCGCCGTCTTAAAGCACATCCAAGGGGCAGGCCTTCCTGCAGGCACTTCATTGGACGCAACGATGGAATCTGGTTGATAGCCCCATTTCTCAGCCTCTTGTTTAACAACATCAATCATTTCACGAGTATACCCTGTCGTCGAACCGATTTTTATTCCTTGCTGCCTTAAACGGCTGACTAATTCAATTACTCCTGGTATTGGCTTGGCGTTTTCCTTGAGAACCTTAAAAAGCAAAGCCTCAAATTCCATATATAATGTTTTTAGATCTTTTTCGTCCGGTTCTTTCCCGAATTTAGCCATCCATAAATTGGAGATTCTTTTCATTTTAAGGAGTTCCATGATATGATCCATTTTCAATAAACCCATAGGTTCCCTTGCTTCCTTAACGGTAATATCTATTCCCCTTATCCTGAATATCTCAACAAATGCCTGGACCGGCGCAAAACAACCATAATCCACCGTCGTTCCTGCCCAATCAAAGATCACTGCCTGAACCTCTTTGCATTCTTTTGCACTTTCCAACCTATGTTCCCCTCCTCATCCTTACCCCCTTAAAATCACTAAACTTGCTAAATTCATTTCACTTCTTCCAAAAATAACTGTAAATCTTTTTTAGTAGCCTCAGAGAGTCGTTTCATTTTTTCAAGGTCCTTATCCGGATTCCCGGACTCCCCTATTAATGGGTAAAGGTTTTTCTCAATCCGCTCATACCATTCGGGGTATTCATCTTCCACTTGCTTTTCTATCGAATCCCATCTAGAACTGATTTCTTTTCCCATTTCTTGAATTTCCCCTGAATCCGCTTCCGTACTTATTTCTGATTCCAATCCTTTTATGGATTGAATCACATCGCCGACACCTTTTTTAATAACCTCTGCATACTGGGTTTCACCCGTATTTGCATCCGAATTTTCATTCATGACTGGACTTTTTTCTTGTTGAGACTCGTCGGGTTCACTTGAATTGTTGCAGCCTGTTAGCAATATCGTTCCAAGGATAACCCCACTAGTCATTACACGGAAACCATTCAACATAATCCCTCCTTCATGATTTAAAAGACAGATGGCGCCAAGCACCTGTTGGCACGACTCTCTTTTTCTATGGGAATCACATTCTAGTTGTTTAGTGATTGAAGAATTTTGTCTGAGGAGTTCCATAGAAGCAAACAAAGCATTTCGTTAAAATGGTATAGAGCAAGCTATAATTTTTCAGAATTAGGGGAACTAGAAACAATATTTAATTCATTCTCCATATACTTCGCTTTTTTTCGCCGTATGAAAAAGAATGAACAGATAACGATCAAGCTAAATAGCATGGTAAAGATAAACTGTGGACGCTGCGAATCGATAAATGCCATTAATATTAAAACGGAAACCATGGAAAGTATGGTTGCATAAGTCAAATAAGGGAATAACCACATTTTGATCTTGAAAATTCCCGGATTCTCTTTCTCCATTCTCTTCCTTAATCGGAGATGGGAAACCGCAATGGCCAGATAAACAAGAATTCCCACTCCACCCGAGGAATTCACTAAAAAGAAAAAGATTTTATCGGGTGAAACATAACTGAAAATGGTGCTGACAAAGGCAAATAAAGTGGAGCCGAATACAGCAAATATAGGAACACCGTTCTTGCTCACTTGTGAGAATAGCTTTGGAGCATCTCCCTTTTGTGCAAGTGAAAATAACATGCGTGAACTCGTATATAACCCCGAATTCAAACAGGAAAGCAATGCAATGAGAATCACTATATTCATGATCAAGGCAGCAGAAGGAATTCCCAGCAATTCAAGTACGGCAACAAATGGACTTTTCAGCAAAGAAGCCGAGTTCCAAGGTAATAGTGTCACTAGAATAGCGATGGACCCAATATAGAAAATGAGGATTCGCCATACGACACTATTCAATGCACTTCTAACTGACTTAACCGGATCACTCGTCTCACCAGCGGCAATCGCTGGGATCTCCACTCCAACAAATGCATGAAAAACAATTGCGACGCCAACAAGTACAGAACTTAGCCCGTTCGGAATAAAACCGCCAAAATTCAAAAGATTAGAGGCGCCAGGTGGTTCTATCGTCGGGATAAACCCTAATATCACTGCCACACCCAGGCACAAAAATAGGATGATACTGATTATTTTAATGATTGAAAACCAGTATTCGAACTCACCAAATGATTTTACGGAAAAAATATTCGTCAGTTTCAATAGTATAATCAAAGATAGACTTATGACCCAGACGGGAACGGAAGGAATCCAGCTGTGTATGATTGCAGCCCCCGCTGTTGCTTCCAAAGCAATGACGATAACCCAAAAGAACCAATATAACCAACCGGTTGTAAAACCGGCCCATTCACCAATCCCCTCTCTTGCATAAACGGCAAAAGATCCAGTATTGGGATTAACTGTGGCCATTTCCCCAAGCATCCTCATGACCAGAACAACGATCAAACCTGCCAAAACATACGATAATATCGCCCCGGGGCCAGTTTGACCAATAATGATACCGCTTCCTACGAACAAACCAGCGCCTATGACACCACTTAAGGATATCATCGTTAAATGTCTTTGTTTCAGACCTGGTTTCAGTTCTTCCTGTTGATGTTTCATACCCTCCACCAACTTTCAATATTTTGGGGAATCAACTAAAATAATCGCTACTTGCATGTAAAAACAAAGCTTTTTCAACTGCCTGTCCTTTACACTTTCACAAAAATAGTGGGAACTTGGAAACATGGCATTTTAAAACGACACAGGAATGAAGCTATGAAATTAAGGCTCTATATCATTATTCCCCCTTCCTAAAGGCTATTTTGAAATTCAAAGCGGATATAACATCACTACGTCATGATGTTAGTACCACTTTCTATGTGTATAATACACTCTGATTTTTTTAAAGTCAATTTAAAAATCAGAATATTTAGATAACAAAATGAAAATTTTCAAATAAAAAAATGCCCATTAATACTGCAAAACCTCAAATATATTTCATTTTACTTCTTTCACATTGGAGGATTCGTCTAACACGCTTTCCGTTGCCAATTTTACGATATTCTGCTTCCTATCCAGCATTTTCTTTAGCAGGTATGAAAAAAGCAATGTAAATGCAATGCCCTTAACGATCGATGTATAACCATAAACAAGAAGGCCCAATATCAGTACGGTAATATTAATAATCCTTATTGTCGCTGCAATATCTATTTCTTCATTTTTATGATGTAAAATTAAGGCAATTACATCAAAGCCAACGGTGGAGGCATTTGCTGTTATACATAAATAATATCCTATCGCTATCAAAATGGACGAAATGATAATCACTAAAGCGATATTTATATCAAAATTAATATTCAATGAATAGAAAAAATTAAAAAAAACCATATAGCTAAGCGAACTTACAATCGACTTAAAAAAGTACTCTTTCCCTAGAAAGACTAAACAAATGATTAACAGTAAACCTGTAACGATATTGGCTAGCATGGCAATGTTATAACCCGATAACGCATTCAATAATAATGCCGAGCTAGTTACCCCGCCATTGATAATCTCATTGGGAACGATTAAATAAGCATAGGCAAAGGTCATGGAAATGTTTCCTGCAATAATTTTCACTAAATCCTTCATAAACTTCTCACCATCCCGATCGATATTTTGATAATGCTTTCCCCCCCTAAATATATATTAATACTTGAACCATAAGATACACATTCACCTCTTACAACCATTTATTCGAACCTGAATTTACGAAGTATGCATTTTATGGTTCAAGTGAATACAATAATTCGCTAACCGGAATCCTCTCTCCTTCTTATAAATAAAATAAAACATCCCCCTTAAAACTTGAGGATGCTCATGTTTACTATTTTTTGTACAACATAACGCTGTTCAGAAGCCTTTAAGTTCACATGAATGAATAAGACATTCCAAAAAATCCCCAAATGGTTTTACAAGGAGAAGTCTATTTATAAACTCGCTTAAATAGACTTAGTCCAATATTGAACAATGTGACATAACAAGTAAGAAAAGCATTTATGTAAGAAGGAAACGCAAGCACAAGTCCCCTAATTATTCCCTTCAAGCATTATATCGCAATAAAAAAGTTGAGGGGTATGCCCCTCAACTTTATAGTGTTCAATAACTATTTCCCAAGAAATGTTTCTTAGATTGTGGATGATCCTTTTCATGTAACAGGTAATGCCGTCTCTTCTTTCATTAGCCTTTTTCGGTAAACCATATTGGACAGCTGTACGCTCACTTCATAGAGTGCAAGCAATGGGACGATAACCAAAATGTCCGAAATGATATCGGGAGGCGTAATCAGGATCGAGATGACAACCAGAACGAAATAAGAAATCTTACGAGACTTTTTCAACACTGTTGGATTGATGATGCCTAATCTGGTCAGGAACATGACCACAAGCGGCATCTCGAATAAAATTCCGAAAGGTAAAATCAAATTAATCATGAACCGAAAATACTTTTCCGCTGTGAACATCATCTCGAACTGCCCGGCCGATAGGGAAGTGAGAAAACCCAGCACTATTGGAAACAACACAAAATATCCAAATGAAATACCAGTGATGAATAGAATGAAGAGCCCGGGTATGAACCGAAATGTAACTCTTCTCTCTTCCGGTTTCAGCGCTGGAGCCACAAAGCGCCATAATTGATAGGCTGCTAGCGGAATCGTTGCAGCTATTGCACATACTGCCGCGATAATCATGTATACCCATAAGATTTCACTTGGTCCGAGCACGGCAAGCTTTCCGTCCAAATCCTTAATGAGCAGTTCATAAATATCCTGTACGAATATGAAACTCACTATGAAAAAAGCCAGGAAACCGATCAGTGTTTTGATGATTCTGCTTCTGAGCTCCTCCATATGCTCAATAACGTGTAAATCCTTACTTTCCACCTTCACTCCTCCTTTTTAGACATTTTACTTGCACTATTGCAAATAGCTTCTCCCTCGAACTCTTTTCATGAAAAGAAGGAGGCGAGTCTTTCCGCCCGCTCTCCCCCTTTAATTCATCCCTCTTTTTTAACAGCTCTTAACGCAGCTTTATTCTCGTTTTCATCCTCTTTTTCTGAATCATTCACCAATCCCTTTGTTGCACTTTTGAATTCGGACAATGTCCGGCCAAATGCACGGCCGATTTCCGGCAGCTTGGACGGTCCAAAAATAATCAGTGCAATCACGAGTACAATCACCAAACCGGGTATTCCTATATTTGAAAGCATTCATATTCACTCCTCTTATTTTCTCATTTTTCTTTGCTATATTCTTGTCAAGCATCACTATGGTTTCCTATCAATTAGTCACTTTCCCCTGCTTTTTCATTCTTTGTTTTTCATGTGCGCGATTATGGGCACGTGTCCGATCTTCCTCGACCTCGTTCGTTTTTTGTACCCCTTCCATAACCGCTGCTGATGCAACCTTACGCAGCCCTGTTTGATCCTTATCGAAAACAAAGGATGCTCTTGTCGATATGTCCGCGCCTGGTTCTGTCACGAATGGGACTACACGGTAGTCAGCCTTCCATTGTTCTGGGGTTACTTTACAGCGGACATATCCCCGGTAATCATTAAAGAACTTTATATGTGGATTCTGACTTAGTATTTTATCAGTATCCGCACGCTTATCCGCTCCATTTCCACCAGAAGTGATGGAAGTTCCGACAAACTCCACACCGAAAATCTTTGAATTTGGATCACCGAAATCCGCCTTTAAATTGGCTGCCCAGCTAGCATGTACATCACCGGTCAACACGACCAGATTTTCTAGATTGTTACTTTGGATTACATCAATTAAGCGATCGCGTGCAGCCGGGTAGCCATCCCAGGAATCCATGCTGAATTTTGGAGCGGTTGGCGTTCCATAATTCCTTTGTGCAAAGAAAATCTGCTGAGGCAGAACGTTCCACTTCGTATTAGATTTTGATAGATTGTCAGTTAGCCATTGTTCCTGCTCTGGACCTAGCAATGTCCGTTTCGGATCAAGTGACTCAGCCGTTTGCGGGGAACTTCCATCGCCGTTAGCCTGATCATCCCGGTATTGACGGGAATCCAATACAAAGAAAGAGGCCAGATCTCCATATGTGAAATTTCGGTATAACCGCATATCCGCTCCCTTAGGCAAAGACGATTTACGCAGGGGCATATGCTCATAGTAAGCCTGATAGGCGGCGGCCCTTCTCTTGATGAATGCTTCTACCGACTGTCCTTTTTCCGGGATGACATTTGCATAATTGTTCTCAACTTCATGATCATCCCAAGTCACGACCCATGGGAAAGCTGCGTGTGCCGCTTTTAGATGGGTATCAGAGCGGTATTGTGCATATCTATTTCGATAATCCTCAAGCGTGATGATCTCCGGACCACTATGTACACGGACATTACCTGTAGATGAAACATATTCATTTGGTCCATATTCATATATATAATCGCCAAGGTGAAAGACAATATCCAGATCTTCTTTTGCCAAATGTTTATAGGCCGTATAATAACCATGCTCAAATTGCTGGCATGAAACAAACGCGAATGACAAGCTCGATACACTTGAACCTATTGGCGGAAGTGTTTTCGTTTTCCCAGTCTGACTTACTTCCCCTCCGCTTTTAAAACGATAAAAATAGACCTTATCAGGTTTTAACCCGCTTACTTCCACATGAACGGAGTGGCCAAGTTCCGGCCTGGCTATTTCCTTGCCTTGCTGGACAATCTTTCTGAAATTCTCATCCTTCGCCACTTCCCATTTAACGGAAATGGCTTCTTTTGGCATTCCTCCGCCATTCAACGGATCAGGTGCCAACCTTGTCCATAAAACTACACTGTCCGAAAGCGGATCACCTGAAGCTACTCCGAGAGTAAATGGATAATCACTGAATTTCGGGGCAGCATTCACTTCAATCCCTCCCATTGATTGGGCAAGGGCAAGACCTAATGAAAGTCCGGCAAGCTTACTTGCTCCCTGGATAAAGTTTCGGCGGTCCATATTCTTGCCTAATTCGCTCCAATTCTTAATTAAATCATCCATTGCTCTTTCATTATTCATTGATCTTTCCCTCCTAATATTTAAATCTGGTTCAAGTATAGAAGGGCATTTTTAAAGGTGTATGAAGAAGTGTAAATCAATAAGTTCCCATTTAGGAATTTTCAAGCAGGACTAATGGTCCGCATCTAACACAACAAGAGAAATGATTCACCCATACAATACCATTCACCTACAAACTTTTACATATATCGACAGTCTTTCATCCTATTTCTCTTCATGAATCATTTATTTAATCGTTACAAATAACTGCCATGGGTTATTTTAACAATAACAAAACTTCAATAAACTTATAGTATTTAATCTGTTTATGTAAAGTTTGTGAATAAGTAGAATAAAAGCACGATCGATATCAGACTAACGAATGTACAGGAATTTCATGAGTGATTACTCACTTTTTATTTAAAAACATCCTAATTTATGTAATAATGGTTTCATAATAAAAAATGAAAGTACTTGAGGGATTCTGCTTTGAAGAGTTTGGAAGAATTACATGAAAAAATTGAAATATTGAGGAAAGAATTAATATCTACGGGAATGTTATATGGTTTTACAGCCCCAACAACATTATATAAAAGCCAGGAACTAGATAAACTATTGAATTTACTTAAGAAATGAAAAAAATCAATTGATTAAAAAATGCCTAATTCTGTAATAATTCTTGGAATCATTACAACTGCATACTTGGAGTTATTTTAGAATTATTTTTTAATGGTCACTATGTAGTTCATGCAGCATATTTCTATCACTTAATCACCTCGTAAACTTTCTTGTGCCCGCTGACTAATTTTTCTGTAATATCCGATCACTCCTCCTTTTGGAACGGTTTATCATACATAAAACTTACCTAGACAAGTCTTCAACGTCTTAATTTGTTGGTTGGAATCGTGCCGTGGAACAAATGGTTTAGAGTCATTTTTGAACTTTCTTTCTCCCCCATTTAAAAAGCATCCACATTGAATGGATGCCAAATTTAATCGAATTTTCTTTTATATCCTGCTTTTATAAAAAACGATCTATCTGAGGTAAGTTTTTGAATGGTATGAGTTTTTAATTGTCATGGACAACCTAATATTTTCGCTGTGTTAATGATTTTTTACTATTTTAGTGACTGATGCCCCTTCAATTCAGGGACAACATTGCTTACCTCCCTTCCGGTAACCGCTGCAATGAGGTTCTTTGCCGCAAGCATGGCCATATCAAATCGTGTTTGATAAGTAGCTGAGCCTATATGCGGCAGGGTAACCACATTCGGCATGGCTAAAAGCGGATTGTCGGGCGATACGGGTTCCTGTTCAAATACATCCAAACCGGC
Source organism: Peribacillus sp. NPDC094092 (assembly GCF_050279365.1). NCBI lineage: Bacteria > Bacillati > Bacillota > Bacilli > Caryophanales > Bacillaceae > Peribacillus > Peribacillus sp. NPDC094092. The sequence continues at coordinate 451,644 of NZ_JBNNUC010000001.1, forward strand.
TGCAAGGATTTCCTTATTTTGCAGTGCTTCAATAAGGGCCATTTCGTCCACCGTCTGACCGCGGGATGTATTGATAAAAATCGCGGATTTTTTCATCATTGCGAATTGCTCACGTCCCATAAGATGCCTGGTCTCCGGAGTATATGGGACCATTAAAAGGACGAAATCGGATACCCGTAATAGACTCTCTAAAGAGGAGTAGGTTGCACCTAGCATTTCCTCCACTTCGGATTTTCTTCGCCGATTATGATACAAAACTTCCATGTTAAAACCGAATTTGCCTCGTCTTGCAATAGATTCCCCAATTCTCCCCATACCGATGATGCCCAATGTTTTTCTATGAACATCAACGCCAAAGAGGGGTTCATCACCTTCATTTCCCCACTTGCCATCCTTTACAAGCTTGTCCAGTTCCGGAATACGGCGGGCTGCTGAGAGCATTAAGGTTAAAGCTAAATCAGCCACGGTTTCATTGAGGACATCTGGTGTATTTGTACCGATTATGCTTCTCTTTTTCATTGCCTCTAGATCAAAGTTGTTGTAGCCTACCGAGATATTGCTGACAGCCTTTAGACACGGTGCTTGATCTAGAAATTCATCATCTATTTTTTCTCCGGTGATGAGCAGTCCCTCCACATCGGAAATTTCCTTTAACAGCTGGCTCCTGGTGATTGGTTCAGGGCCGTTCCATTTTTCATACTGGCAATACTTCGAAATAAATGCCTCTACTTCGGGCGGTACTGGTCTTGCAATATACACTTTTGGCATCAATTTATGTCCTCCTCTGTTACTCTATTCTTGAATAGGTTGTTTTACAATGAACCAATAACAGATTGCAGCGCATCCGGCGATTAAACCGCCAGATATAAAGGCAAGTGAGTAAGAACCAGTTGCATCCACGATCATGCCTGCCACAACAGGGGAAAAGGCTCCACCAAAATAACCGCCAAAATTCTGAATTGCACCTACGGAAGCAACCATGGAAGGAGGAGCGATGTCGCCGGCAAGTGCCCACGCACTGCCTGTAATGGCAGAAATAAAACAAAGAGCAAGGGTCAGTAATGTTAAGGTAATGGCGAGCCCTTTGACAAGTGGAACTGCACAAACAACGATAGCGGCCGAAATGGCACATATACTAATTAAGGCACGCTTTGCTTTAATAGGTGTAGTAATTCCCTTGTCCACCCATTTTTTAGTAAGATATCCTCCGAAAATATTGCCAAAGATTCCGCCAAGCCAAGGAATACCTGCATATATACCCATTTCTTTAAGTGAAACATGATGGACATCAAACAAATAAAGGGGAAGGAAGACAAGGAAAATGTTCCAAATCCAAATGGTACAGAAGAAGCCCAGAATCATTCCCCACACGCTTCGATATTTAAATAATGAACCCCATTTTATTTTTGATGATTGAATGCCTTGCTCCACCCCACCTCCTTCCGACTTAATGTAATCAAATTCCTCCTTGGAAAGCTTTTGGCTTTTTTCAGGATTTTTATAAAAAATAACAAAACCGATCGCGAAGATGATGCCGATCACACCCGTTATATAAAACAATGCCCTCCACCCAAAAGTCACCATGATGAAAACGAGAATAGGCGGTGCGATGGCTGGCCCCCATTTGGACGAAGAATCCCAAATTCCAGTTGCCAAGCCTCGTTCCTTTTTAGGAAACCAATACGAAGTGATTTTAGCCATCGTCGGAAAACACGGTGCTTCTCCCACTCCGAGTAAAATCCGTGCAGCAATAAATGAACTCATTTTATGAACGGCTCCGGTTAAAATGGTCGCACCGCTCCACCAAATAAGCGCAATTGTATACACCTTTTTGGTCCCGAACCGATCAATCAGCCAGCCGGAAGGAAGCTGCATTAATGCATAACTCCAAGAAAAAAAGGTTCCCAATAACCCGATTTCGGTCACGCTTAGTCCGAGATCCTTCATCATTTCAGGAGCTGCAATGGAAAGGTTGGCCCGATCTAGGTAGTTGATTATCCCCCCAATCAATAACCAGATGACGACGGTCCAGCGAAATTTCCGGCCAAAATTTAATGGCTTTTCTTGCTTTGTTTCCATTCTTGCTTCCATACCTTATCCCCCCTTGTTATATAAAACGCCATAATTGGCAGCGCTTCCAAAATAAGAAAAAGTCAGAGTTCACGCTTGGAGAATATGTAAAAACAAGGAGGTTGTTGTTTTATAATATAAAACTAGGTTTTTGTTTTGTGGCAAAAAAATAAAAAGAAAATTCTTTTTATTCTGTAAAGTATCGTATTATGAGGATGTGTAATTGTCAATCTTTATTCTTATTTTCGGGATTTTATTCCTAGTGATCGGTTTTATGCCAAGTGGGGAAATTGGTAGATCGGTTTTTTTGAGAATAAAACCATTACAAACTGTTAGCCCAAGATCCATTTCCATCACTACCTTTACTGCCAGAAAAGCATAGACGTTTTTATTATATTTCTATAAGATAAAAAAATGCCCTGTTACTTGCAGGATGTCCCTAGACGTACCTGACAAAGCAGTACGATGTGTACAAGATAAGTGGGACGCTGCTTGTTTGCTTGGCGCTGCTGAATTTATCTTTCCAATGGTATTATTAAATCTTAATGGAGTTTCCACAACTTCCTGATAAGCAACCGGAATACTGAATTCATCCCTTTGCATATGTACTGCAACTATATTTTTTAATAGAGGTATGAAAAGGCTGGCTCATCATCCGTTCCTCACAGTGACATTGAGTTACTCCTATCTCTTCCCCTTTAGGCTGTTCATAATTTATAGCGGAAACGATGCATTCGTTTGATCCATCTCCTGAATCCGGTAAGGAAGTTCTTACTCTTATATTTCCGTTTTATTCATTTAAAAAATTCTAAAATAATATATCATGTTAATTTTTTACGATTTCGTATATCCACTTATTGCTTTTAAGCTCAAGACTTCCATGCCTCATATTAAACTATTGATCGTTCGTTCAATAAGAAAAAGAGCCGTTGTAACAGCTCCTTGCCACTTATTTGAAACGAATGCGAATGTTTCTCCTACTTATTTTTTACTCTTAGCATCCGTTTGAGCTTATATTGTTCAAAATCCCACTCTGACAAAAATTCTTTTGCAGAAGTATAGCCTGATTGATAGAGAAAGTCGATTTCATCCTCACTTAGTTCAAAATCCGTTGCGTTGATGCCGCCAGTAGGAATCTGAATCGTGCGTTCAATCGTTTCTTCGTTCATATGTCGTAAATCATGGGCTTGAAGCATCGTTTTAAATATATTTTTGAAAAGGTGGATTGGCGTTGGTATGACCGGATCTATATTAACTTCATCTTTCACAAAATGGAATCCAAATGTTGGAAAGCGAGGATTATCTGTATCGAAAATCCATATTGGGAAGTTACTAAGTAAACCACCATCTAAAATGTAGGATTTTTTCCGGTCTTTTGATTTCCAGATAACCGGACGGAAGAAAAATGGTAGAGAGGCACTCATCATTACGGCAGTTGAAACTTTTAAATCAGCAGGGGACATTCCATAGCGTACCAAATCATCTGGCAAAATAAGCATCTGGCCATTCGTAACATCAGAAGCAATTATCTTCAACTTTCCATCTGGAAGATCCGCGAATGTCTTAATCCCTTTTTCTGAAAGAAGAGAATCCACCCATTTTTCCAAATAGTCGTTTTTGAAAATCCCAAGATGAACCATAAGTTCCAAAAAGAAACCCAAAATGGGAATTCGATTCAGAATTGTCCTGCCTCGCATCTTTGAGTAGTTGATTTCACTAAACCTCTCTCTAATTTCATGGCTTTTATAGCCACTCGCCAAAAGAGCTGCTATTACAGCTCCTGCTGATGTTCCAGCAAGTCTCTCCCATTCTACTTTTTCCTCTTCCATTGCTTGTATCGCACCAATAAAAGCAATTCCCCTGACCCCCCCACCTTCAAAAACGGCATCTGCTTTCATTTTTATCCACCTCTCTCGATAAGAGTTATACTAATTATTAACAATAATTTCATATAAAGCGAATTTACACACTCTTGAATTCCAAAAATCAACCCATTGATTGAAGAATAAAACAGCTTGTTTTCCATGGTTGGAATTAATGACGGTTCTATTTTCTAACAAATTAATTCGCTAGTTTATGCTTTCCATCCCTGAATGACAATTAGTTGCATATCCACCCGTTTTTTTTATTTTATATCACCTTTTACCATTACTTCATGTCTGTGGATTTCCTCCTTGAGGAAACCCTTAATCATTTACAGTAGTAGGATGTCATCTTCTATCATGGTATGTATAAAACGAGGCATTGGCATGGACAAATTATCAGATATCTACTAAAAAACTTCATCGAATCAAAATATTAATTATAATATCGAACCCATGCCTCAAAATGGGTAAAAAAAATAGTAAAGTGTCTACTCCATCACTTCTTTTATTTAGGTCTGCTAAACTTAATTTTATTGCTTGTCTTACTAAACTTAATAGACTGAATCCATAAAAGAGGCAAGCCAGCTGCCCATATGAAACGTTTTCTATTGATAAACCAGTACTTTTTGGTGAAAAAGCAGTTTATTCACTTATCAAAAAAGTAATTTTTTTACAGGATGACCGTTATTTTTTTAGAGGTATTTTTTTAAATATGTCGAAAAGGATATGTAACAATTGAAGGAGTGAAAAAATGGAAATGAACCGTGTAAGGAAAATGTATGATTATCATGTGTGGGCTAATCGGCAAGTGTTTCAAAACCTAAAACAATTACCGGACGGAGTCTATGGTGACACAATAAAAAGTGTCTTTCCATCCATCAAAGAAGTCCTTGTTCACCTTTATTCAACAGATCTTACCTGGTTGGAGATAATGAAAGGAAGCACCGTTCAAGATACTTTTAAGAAAGTTGAACAGCGGCGAAAAGAAGTGGGTGGGTTCTCACTTCTTGAACTTGAATCCTCCTATGATGAACTTGCAAAGGATTATGATAATTTTTTCACTTCACAGCCTGATCTTGAACGGACCATTGTAACCGAACATCCCAAAATGGGGGTTTGTGAGTTTGTACTTGCCGACCTCATCCATCATGTAGTGAATCATGGGACCTATCATCGCGGTAATGTATCAGCGATGCTCCATCAACAAGGCGAGCGAGGCGCACCAACCGATTATGTATTCTACTGTTTAAAATGACGATTTGGCAACCGAAAGGATGAAGGAACACCATTTAGGAGTCGTTATAAACATAAAAAAGCACGGCTCCAGATGAAAGCCGATGATTCATTGCATGGAATCATCGGCTTTTATTTGTTGGGTATGAAAATCCCAACGCTCGTGGCCTGGTTATAATCAGTCAGTACAACTGCCTTTTATATGTTACATGATTTTTAGAGCTTTACCCGTTGAAGGCGAAGAGCATTCAATACGACTGATACAGAACTGAAAGCCATGGCAGCACCAGCTAACCAGGGGGCAAGCAGTCCGATTGCCGCAATTGGTATCCCGATCACGTTATAGGCAAAAGCCCAGAATAGGTTTTGTTTGATATTCCGCATCGTTTTCCTGCTCATGAGGATTGCATCTGCAATACTGTTCAAATCCCCCCGGATCAAAGTGATATCGGCAGCTTCCATGGCTACGTCTGTCCCGGTTCCTATAGCCATTCCTATATCGGCTAGTGCCAGCGCGGGAGCATCATTGATCCCATCTCCGACCATTGCCACTCTTTTACCGTCGGCCTGAAGTTTTTTCACTTCTTCCGCTTTCCCTTCTGGAAGGACTTCTGCAATCACTTGGTCAATCCCCACTTGATGCCCGATGGCATTTGCTGTCCTTTGATTATCCCCGGTTATCATGATGACCTGGATATCCATGGCTTTCAACCTTCTAATTGCCGTTAGCGAGGTATCTTTTATCGTATCGGCAACGGCAATGAGTCCTGCATATTCACCCTCAATGCTAGCGAGCATTGCTGTCTTCCCTTGCTCTTCAAATGCTTCCATCGCTGTTAGGGCCTTAGAAATATCCACGTTATTTTGCTTCATCAATTTACGAGTTCCAACGTACAAAACTTTTTGATCCACTACAGCTCTAACGCCGTGACCAGGAATCGCTTCGAATTCCTCAATCGCAGCAAGTGATATCTGTCTTGCTTGAATTCCTTGAACGATTGATTGCGCAAGAGGGTGTTCAGATTGTTTTTCAGCTGCGCCGATTAGAGATAGAAACTGTTCTTCCTCCATACCGTTCTCGATGAGGACATCGGTCAACACAGGGGTACCATTTGTCACTGTTCCCGTTTTATCCAAAATGACCGTATCTATATGGTGTGTGGTTTCCAAGTGTTCCCCGCCTTTAAATAAAATACCGAATTCAGCGGCCCGGCCTGATCCCGCCATGATGGATGTGGGGGTGGCCAGACCTAAAGCACATGGACAGGCTATGACTAGCACTGCAATCATCGCTTCAAAAGCTGGTGTGAATTCTCCAGGGTTAACCCATATCATCCAAACCAGAAAAGTTAAAAGAGCGATTCCGACAACAATGGGAACGAAGACCCCGGAAATTTGATCAGCCAGACGTTGAATCGGAGCCTTGGACCCTTGAGCATCTTCGACCACTTTTATGATTTGAGAAAGAGCTGTATCCCTTCCGATCTTTGTCGCTTTCATTTTGAGAAAACCATTTTTGTTCAATGTTGAACCGATCACAGTATCCCCGTTTGTTTTATCCACTGGAATGCTCTCACCCGTTAACATGGATTCATCAACCGCTGAGTTCCCTTCGACCACTTCTCCATCGACAGGGATCTTTTCACCCGGCTTCACCAATATCGTATCTCCCACGATTACTTCCTCAAGTGGTATTTCACGTTCTTCCCCATTCCTAAACACCAGTGCCGTTTTGGCCTGAAGCCCCATCAATTTTTTGATGGCTTCGGAAGAACGTCCTTTTGCTTTTGCTTCAAAAAGCTTCCCTAAGAGAATGAGGGTGATAAGAATCGAACTAGTTTCGAAATAAAGTTGTGCCGTATTGTGATGGGATCCCATCGAGATGAGCGCCTGATAAACACTGTAAAAATAGGCTGCGGATGTTCCCATTGCGACTAATACATCCATATTGGCACTTTTATTTTTCAAGGCTTTATAAGCCCCAACATAAAATTGCTTTCCAATCAGAAATTGCACAGGGGTGGCAAATGCCATTTGCACCCAAGGATTCATGAGGAAATCAGGCATATAGATAAACGAAGTAAAACTAAAATGGCTTACCATCGCCCATAACAATGGAAATGATAATATGACCGAAAAAATGAATGTATTCTTTTGTTTTTGAATTTCTTTTTGACGGAAATCCTCGGATTCGGGGTTATCTTCCTTGATGATTGCCCCGTATCCTAACTTCTCCACCCGTTTAATGATGTCAACCGGGGAGGTTTCGGAAGGATCATATTCGACTGTCGCATTTTCGAGCGCAAGGTTCACATTGGCCATGCTTACTCCATCCAGCTTATTTAACCCTTTTTCAATCCGGTTAGCACAGGCAGCACAGGTCATGCCCGTAATCGTAAATTCCTTTGTCTCTTTTACCACATCATAGCCAAGATCTTGAATTTTCTTTTCAAAGTCCTTGTTGCTTAATTTTTCCGTATCATATTTAATGACCGATTTCTCAAGAGCCAAATTAACGGTGGCTTCCTCAACGCCTTCCATCCGGTTTAGCCCTTTTTCAATCCGATTAGCACAGGCAGCGCAAGTCATACCTGTAATCTGCATGGTTGTTTCTTTTATTTGGCCCCTCACATCATCCCCGCCTTTGTATACCGTTATGGGGTATATTTTTTTGTAAAAAAAAGTGCTTAAAAGCACTCCCATGACCTATTCGACATCGTAGCCTTGATCATCGATTGTTTCTTTTATTTTCTCAAGTGTTACTTTTTCCTTATCAAACGCTACATCTACTTTTCCTGCGTCCAAATGCACTTTTACGCTTTCAACACCTGCAAGTTTTCCTACATTCCCTTCAACTGCATTCACACAATGACCACAAGACATTCCACTTACACTCAATGTTACATTTTCCATTTCCACATCTACTCCTTTATTTTTTCATTAATTTTTGAATCGTTACAAGCACTTCATCTATAACCTCTGTGTCACCTTCATTCAGGCGTTCGACCACACAATTCCTTAGATGGCCTTCCAATAATATCTTGGCTACACTATTCATCGCGCTTTGTGTAGCTGCTATTTGGGTAATCACATCATCACAATACGTATCTTTTTCAATAAGACCCTTTATACCGCGGATCTGACCTTCAATTCGATTTAACCGGGTCGTTAAATTCTTTTTTACTGCTTCTGAGTGATGACTTTTTCGGCCGTAGGAAGAGGTCGTACAGCATTCTTCTTCATTCACAGAATCTTTACCATTCAACATTTCATCCATTTCCCATCCCTCCTCGAAAATAATATACCATACCCTACTACCCTATGCAAAGGAAAAGATTTATGTTCCTTATTTATTACTATTTGTTTAATAATGTTTTCTATTCTTACGCTAAGAAATGTACATTTTTTGTATGTTGCACTTTCATGGACCTAAAACGCCAAAAACCTATTTGCCTAAGAAAAGGAGTGGTATGTCTAATTAAACCAGATAACATAAAAACACTGAGGACAAACAAACAACATACAGATGATTTCAGAAATCCCCTCCCTTTCCGATTTGGCTGCCAATCGTCTGTGGGATCCCGACCAGCCACTTTTACTGCAGGAGTGCCGCAAATTCCTTCAATCCCGAATCGTCGGGGAGGCTCCCAGACCGCCCGCGGAAAGCAAGTTCCTGGAGAGGAAATAAACCATTCCCGGTTCGGGGTGAGAGCATTCCGAACCTCATTATGTCAAAAAAATGACTGAGGATACTAGTGCATCCTCAGCATTTTTATTTTCTTATAAAAAGCAATGCCTACTGTTCTTTTGAAATATTATTATTCCTATTCTTCTTCACTAAAAGAATGGTGGCAATGATAAAGGCTACTGCGCTATATATCCAGGTAAACATAAAGGCGAGGCCCAATCCGATATTTGCATCGATATAATCATTTTTCACATGATCAATAGCTAAATATAGAAGCGGTGCCCCTCCAATTATGAGCAGGATGACCCAGAGTACATTCATTTTCAGATTCCTGCTAGATAAAATAATAATGATGAAGGATAGCAAGAGAAACGCTTCTGAAGCTATCGTCAACGTTACCAGATTGCTCATAATCATTCACTCCTAATCGTGGTTGCCTCAATGGAATATATTTATGTTCCCTAATATCTATGTTGCTTTTCATTCCTTTTTTATCTTAGTAAAAAACCTTCATGTTAATTTTTCTTTGATAATTGCAAGGCATTCTTGATGCTTTTCAGTGATTTTGAGCTTCCGTACATCAAGACTCCGCCACGATATATTTTTGCCCCGATTATGCCCAGTAAAACAATGGTTAAGATCAACAGAGCAATGCTGATGGCGATTTCCCAGAATGGAACTTCAAGCATCCCTACGCGTAAGAACATGATCATTGGCGTGAAAAATGGAATGAATGATGTAATCGTAATATAACTCGCTGACGGATTCCCCAGTCCAAACATCGCAATCATGAAGGCAATGACGACTAACATGGTCATCGGTGAAATCATTTGCTGGACATCTTCAATTTTGCTGACAACGGATCCAAGACATGCCGCAAGAGTCGCGTAAAGAAAATAACCAAGCAAAGCGAAGATGATCGCATAAATGATTGTTGAGATATCGATGCTTCCGAAACCGAAAAATGAAAAGAATCCTTCATCCATACCAGTCAAGTTTTGTTTAATCGAGAAATAGCCCACACCAAAAAATAAAATCATTTGCGTAAGACTAAGCAAAGCAACACCCATTATTTTGGCAAACATCTGTGTGACTGGCGGGACACTTGAAATCAGGATTTCCATGACCCGTGATGTTTTCTCAGTAGCCACTTCCATTGCAATCATCGTTGCATACATCAATACTCCGAAGTAAATGACGAATAGGAGCACATACACGAGACCGCGTGCTTGGTTGAGATCCTCTTCCGTTTTTGCATTTTTCTGAAGCGCAATCGTATCAAATGCTGGCGGCGCATTCAATTGAGCGATTTGCTGCTCTGTCAAATTCAATTCCTTCGCAGTTATTTGACCCTTCAATTGGGTAAGCGCTAAAAGCAAGTCATTACTTACCGCAGAGTCCGAAATCTGATTCGCTTTATACGTTCCCTTGAAGCCGACGGTTTCATCCTTTTCTATTAACAAATACCCAACGATATCTTCCGCGCTTACCATTTCTTCCGCTTTCTTTTCATCCTGGGCGGAAATTATCGATAGGTCGTCGTTCACACCTGCTACCGCTTTTTTGTAAGAATCAAATAAGCTACCTTCAGTCTTATCGATGACGGCAACCTTTTCCTGTTCATCACTGTCGAATTTATCAATGAGATTCGAAATATTCGTAAGGACAAGAATCAGGGCCATCATGATGATTGTCGAAATGATAAAGGATTTCGTTTTTAATTTTGATAGATATGTATGGGAAAGGACAATCCAAAAGTTATTCATAGACGGCACCCACTTTTTCAATGAAAATATCCGTTAGTGATGGTTCTTCCAATTCGAATTTACGGACGAAACCTCTTGGAACAAGATCACGAATCATGTTCTCAGCCACATCTTCCCCAGTTACTTGAAGAATTTTTCCTTCCATCGTGTTCTTTACTTTTGTTACACCTGAATAATTATCCAAAAAGGATAAATCAAAATCAGCTTTAATTGACACATTCTTTTTACCAAAAGAACGCTTGATTTCTTTTAATTTTCCAGCCACAACGGGGGAACCTTTATGCATGATGCAAAGATGCTCACACATCTCCTCAACATGCTCCATGCGATGGCTCGAGAAAACGATTGTCGTACCGCTGTCCCTTAAGTCGATGACGGCTTTCTTCAGTATTTCCACATTTACTGGATCCAGTCCGCTGAAGGGTTCGTCAAGGATAAGTAATTCAGGTTTATGAATCATGGACGCGATTAGCTGGATTTTTTGCTGATTTCCCTTTGAAAGCTCTTCAACTCGCTTATCGATATACTCGGGAACCATAAAGCGGTCTAGCCAATACTCTAATTCTTTCAAAGCATCCCTTTTGTTCATCCCTCTTAATCTAGCCAAATACACAATTTGGTCACGGACCTTCAGTTTTGGATATAGTCCGCGTTCCTCAGGAAGATAGCCAATCAATGAACTGGTCGTATAATCGATTTTGTTACCATTCCATGTCACTTCCCCTTCAGTCGGGTCAAGCAGGCCGAGTATCATTCGGAACGTAGTCGTTTTCCCCGCTCCGTTCCCACCTAAAAAACCGAACATTTCTTTCTCGGGGATAGTTAAATCAAGCTGATTGACAGCTGTGAATTCCCCGAATTTTTTCGTAACTTCTTTAATTTGTAAAGCCAATGGACAACCTCCTATTCTATGATTCTTAATATATGCTACCGGAAAGGTTTTCCAATTTCAACTGTCGAGAAGACTTTAAGAACTCTTCCCCCCATCATTATTGACATTTCCAAGAAACAAATTTCCACTATCCACCCTTTGAAAAGAAATGCAAAGTTTGCAATAAGATTTTTCTAAGAATCTTAGGAAAATACCACCTTTCCCCTTCTTATTGCGTGACATAGAGCTATTCACATCCCGTAACGTCTCCATCCTACACCTAACAGTAATTAAGTCATGAATCTGAATAGCCTTATGTACTCTATCGCTTCCGGTTTACTCATTTTCAAAGTATACGATTGCAAAGCAAGGTATATGTCAGCTTTGCTATTCATCACTTCGACAAAATGTTGTCGATGAAATATAAATGGTGGTCACCTGTTTCTTCAAATTTTTTTTATCTTTCGATTCACTCTTAATAAACAAATATACAGTGTTCCAACGTAACAAAAAATAGATTGGGTACCTTAACCTCTATAAATTATAGATTGCTCGCTTTAAAGGACACATTTCCCAACTGTCGCTAATGAGTCTATCTTATTTTACACTCGTTACTTTTACATTTCTTTTTTCAAGCAATTTTCTTGATACTTCATCTATTTCTCTATCCGTAATGACCTCATCCACTTCAATAGCTAGTACGATTAACGAAAACGCCTTTTTTCAAAACTTTGAGGAATCCACCATCAGGATCACGTGTTCGAAAACATTCTTGACTCCTCCTGATACACCAGTTGCCTTAAGGACGTAAACACTCTCTCTATGATTTAAGGATGTTATAATAACCACTCCACTTCATTTCAAATTTTTTAAATGCTTCAAAGTTTTTTTGCATGTAAAATGGGTTTTTTTGATGCCCACCTCTTGTTTTTCCTTCCAAATGGATTGCAGCAGCTTGACCGCAGTAAATCACTTTCCACCCTTTCAATCTCGCTCTTAAGCAAAATTCTACGTCTTCATAAGCAGTAAAATAATCTTCAGAGAAGTGTCCTAAATCAGCAATTACATCTTGATAAATCAAAAATAGGGCACCTGTAACAGCTTGAACCTCCTCAACGACTAAGGCCGGTGAATATTCTGCTGGGAGTCCAACATATCTATGAAAAAAATCTGAGCTCATTCCTCCATGTTGAATAGTTTGATCGGGATAAAGTAATCTTGCTCCTACAACACCAATTTCAGAAGAACTTTGCATTGTATGAATCATTTTCCCAAGCCATTCAGGCTCACTAAAAATAATATCATTATTTATCAATAATACATATTTACCTTTGGCCTGTTTTATACCCTGGTTAACAGTACAACTAAATCCTTCGTTTGATTTTTTTAGAATAATTTCTACATTTTCCTCCTCCCCCCAGTCAAAAAGCTGCCGTTGGATTTGTGGTTTGCTTCCATCATCAACATCGATAATTTCATAAGAAATTTGAGTAGTTGTAGCTTTGAGTGATTTTAAGCATTGCTTTACTAATGCAACTTGATTAAAGGATGGGATAATACAACTTACTATATTTTCAAAATGTTTTTTCCAAGTTGGACTTGAGGAACCTAGAATTGAAATGCTTTCTTCTGAAGTTAAAATTGCTATCAAAACAGAAAAGCGTGATTCTCCTGCCATAAGAAAATTTACAAAACCTTGAAATCCCGCTTGATCAGGTTCACGATATAGGAATTCCCGGTATAGACATTTTACAAATAATGTTTCTTTGGACTGGGAATACGTTCTCAATATTCCGACAATCGTTATATTATTTCTATTAAGAATTACAGGTGGTTGATTGTAATGTTGCACACATTCCTCAATTTTTAGAATTGACTCGATAATAGATATTTTGCTGTGCTTCGAAGTAGCTAGGTTAAAATAATGATCCAATTCAATTGATTTCGGTTCCCTTAATAATAACTCCTTAAATAAGCAAACAACAAACTTCTTCCATTCCTTTTGATAAATCTCATAAAACTTTTGAATGATTTCTCAAATAGGATATTAGTTTATTGATAATAGAATAATCACATTTGGATGTCATGAAGAGAAATAAAAAGGTAAATTTTTTTATATCCATGGAGGATTTTTATGAGTAAGAAGTTCAGTGCATTCTGGAGATGTTAAAATAGATTCTATTACAGTAGTTCGACTTCCTCCATGCCTTAGATAGGTGACAAATCCGTGTAGTCCCCCTTCATCAGGTTCACGAAACAGCAATTCTTGGTACAGGTTTTGTACAAAGTCTACATCAGGTAAGCAATATCCTCCAAATCCACACCCCGGATATACATAATTAGTCATACCTGCCGGTAATCCTGACCAGCTTTTGTCAAGATGAAGTAATTTAAAAGCTTCTTTGATATCAATTCCACCAATTGTTTTTGCAATCATGGAAAGTTCATTTGAGAAACAATTAGCGAAGCTAAAAGTTTATTAGATAAATATTTAGTAAACTCGGAAGTATTTAATGAAACTCTAAATATGGGTGCATGAAATAGTTGATATAGTTCTTCAATTAAATCCCCACTTTTCTTGTCACTTTCACCAATAATAATTCGATCTGGATTCATAAAATCATTCCAAGCGTGTCCCTCCCGTAAAAATTCAGGATTATTTACGATTCCTAAATCTTCTCCTACTTTAAAACCTAAGCTTTTAATATATGGTATTATTTCTTGTTCTGTAGTTGAGGGAGGAATCGTTGATTTTATCACGAAAACCTTGTGTGGTTTATTTTTCATACATTTCAATGTTTCATCAATTCCATTAAACATATATTCTAAATTACATGAACCATTCTCTTTACTTGGTGTACCCATGCAAAAAAATATGATGTGACTGTTTTCTATTGCACTTTCCAAGTTGTTAACTAATTTTAAATTTTCGCCTAAATGTTTTTCTAAATAGTTCTTTAAGTGAGGTTCATAAAAAGGTATCTCACCTCTTTTTAACTTTTCTATCTTTTCCTTATTTATATCATAACCATAAACAATTTGTTTTTTCTCACACAATCCCAATGCTGTAGTTAGACCAACAAATCCCATTCCCAAAACAGTTATCAATTGATATCACCTCCTGTTGTTAAGAATGTTAAAAATTTATACACTCCTTCCTCCACTTCAATTGTTGGATTATAATTTAATAAAGACTTTGCCTTAGATATATCTGGACACCTTCGAGTAGGATTATCCGATAAGTAATTGGGATCATTAGATGTTTTATAAACGATATTTTTATTAAAGTTCAACAGACTTTTACCAATCGTTTCGTATATTTCGGCCAATTTCTTAATAGAGATTTCTGGTTTATCTATCCCGATATTAAAAACATCGAAAGATTGATATAACATCGCTTTAATATAACCAACAATTCCGTCAGTTACATAACAGAAAGTTCTAGTTGGTGAACCATCGGAATACACAAATATATTTTGATTATTAATAACTGATTGAGCGAAATCTGCAGCTACTCTTTTATCATTAAGCCTCATTCCTGGGCCAAAAGTATTAAATGGACGGGCAATTTTTATAGGTAAAGAATATTCTTTGGAATAAAGATAGCAGAGTGTTTCTCCAAATCTTTTGGATTCATCATAAGATGCACGAGGGCCAATTGTAGATACATAACCTCTATAAGTTTCAGGAGTGGGAATGAAGGTTTGATCAGGTTCACCATATATTTCACTAGTAGACATATACAAAAATCCATTAATATCTTTATTTATATAGATATCTAATAGATTTCTAAGACCCCAAACATTGGCTTCTACTGTCTTTAAAGGGTATTTTCTGTAAAAAGGTGGTGAGGCAATGGAAGCCATATGAATAATGTAATTACAATTATACAGATTTTTAGCATCAGCTACTTTAATATTGGCTATATCTAAATTTAAAATTTGTACATTTTTATTATTTATTTTTTGAACCCATAAAGGACATCCAAGCTGGAAATTATCTATACCAATAACTTTTTTCAATTTAAGTTCATTGAAAAATTCTGAAAAAAAAGACATGAAATAAAAGCCAAGTAGCCCAGCACAACCAGTAATTAATATTGACGAATTTTCAAACTTTTTTTTTTCTTCTTCACTTAATTTTGCAAGTATATAGTTTAAATCAGAATAATATACATCATTTTTAAAAGAACAATCCAAATTATTCATCTACCTTTGTAATATAAAATCTCAGTTTACCCCCAAATTTTCCAAGGAGCATTTTTTTGCTTCCACAATGTTTCTAAATGATTCTTATCTTTTAGAGTATCCATAGGATGCCAGAATCCTTCATGTTTAAAAGTGAATAACTCCCCCATTTTTGCAAGTAACTCTAAAGGATCATTCTCAAAAACAGTATAATCTCCTTCAATTAACTCAAATATTTCGGGTTCCAATACAAAAAAACCTGCATTGATTCTCTTATCTTCATTATCCTTTTTTTCTTTAAAATCTATTACTTTGTTTTCGGCTGATATTGTTAAACTACCAAATCTTCCATTAGGTACAACTGAAGTTAGTGTAGCTATTTTTCCATGCTTCTCATGGAACTCAACTAATTTAGGAATGTTTATATCTGCAACTCCATCACCATAGGTTAACAGAAACCTCTCATTACCAACATATGGTTTTATTTTACGAATACGACCACCAGTCATTGTTTCAATACCTGTATCTACTAGTGTTACTTTCCAAGGTTCTGCATTTCTGGAATGTATAGTTTTATTATTATTATTAAAATCAATGGTTATATCTGAAGTATTCCAATAATAATTACAAAAATACTCGATAATACAGTTACTTTTATATCCTAAACAAAGTACAAATTCATTAAAACCGTAAAAAGAATAAACTTTCATAATGTGCCAAATAATAGGGAACTGTCCTATTTCTATCATTGGTTTGGGTTTTATATCTGTTTCTTCACTGATTCTTGTTCCATAGCCACCTGCTAGGATAACGACCTTCAATTGGGATACTCCTTTCCTAAATGATTTCTTTGCTCAAAGTTCATCCTTGATTAAGATACTTTTGTTTAAATTCATCAAAATATTTTTGCATTAACTCCAATCTTTGTTCATAAGGAAAGCCTGGAAAGTGAAAAATTACAGGATTTTCAGAAGAATCACCATGTCTACTATTCCACTTTAAATCTAATGTTCCCACCCAATCCGAATATTTCGTTGTGCCTTCGTATTTCGGTTCACCTAAAAATGGATTTCTATACCCAATTAGCTCTATTAAGGCATGCTGCTCCCACCAGGCTGAATTAATTGTATGTGTTTGTTGCCAAATCGCGTCCAATAAGTCATTTGAACGAGAATCTTTTTGCACTACCCAAACACCAGTATTTGGGAATATCGGGTTAATATTATTATGTGTAACCAACTGCATAGGATAATTAGTATTAATATCACCCCTTATATCAATAGTTGGGTTATAAATAAGCGCATCAGAATCTATCCAAATGACCGTTTTATAAAAGTTTAACAATTTTTTAATTATTATGATTTTTCCCCAAGGCGCTGGGCGAGTAGAATCAAGAGGAGTAGGGAAAACTTTTAGATAGTAATCCATCTTGTGCAACTTTGTATATAATTTAACTGTAGGTTCCATTAATTCAAATAATTTTTCTTGTAACGGACCTACAGCTGAGCTACAAAAAACGATTTCATTACTTGGCCTAATCGTATCATTGAAATCAGGTATTGTTAAATTGTTCAAAGTTTTCCTCCTTATTATCATCATATTGATCATTATTTTTTATATTAATGGATTTGCATTAGATAATGAAGTTAATCGTAACCAGCGCATTCCGCTAGGTCGAAGTTCATCTAAAACTTTATGTGGATAATGATAATTATTTAATATTGGATATTTTTTTGTGCTTCGTGGATAATCTACAATCATTTCGATTCGATGTGTATTATAAAATTCATTGATAAGAGAGTCAGTAATACCAGCTTCAATAAAATCATGTGTTTCAATAATTAAATCTGATTTTATCAAAGATGCACTCTTTTTTAGTGAGAGTAAATTCTTTTCAGCCCCTTCAACATCACAAATAATTAATGTGTTTTTATCTACAATATTGTCTAGTTCTTCATGCGTACATTCACCTTTTAATTTAATTCGGTTAACGACCTTATTTCTAATTGCTAATTCATAACATGCATTTCTTGCCATCTCATCAATATCAAATGCATGAATTTCAATATCTGCCATCCTATACGCTACTCCAACTGCATAAAATCCTTCAGCACAGCCAATATCTATTAATTTACTATAATTTTTAGTGATCGCTTCACTAATCCAATGCTGAATTGGTTCTTCATAGGAACCTAATATTTTAGGTAATAACTGGCTTCCTAGCGATTTATTTATATATTTCATTCCAGCAAAAGGACCGTACCTTACCGATAGATCATTTCCAAAAAAATCTTTTATTACATCATTGTCCGTTAACATACTTCACCAACCTAATTCAGTAAATAAAATATTTTCAATGTTTCGATACTGTTTTTTTTTAGCAAATAAACATGATAAACTATTTTAATACAGTTCCACACAATTTGGATCGTCATGACCCGTAATTCCAGTGAATATTACAACTTTCAGTGTACAACACCTCAATATTCTTATTTACAAACCCAATTAACAATACTATATGTGTTCAACGAAATATCGTTTGGATTAATGTCTCTATTTACGGAATTTGTTCTTTTTCAAGTTGGCATAACCTTTTTGTACTAATGCTTAATTTAAGGTTTACACATACTAATGGCAGTGAAACAAACAGATAAATTTTTTCACCAAATTTATATGTATTTCAAAAAATAATGAAAAAGCTTGTACCAATCATATATAAATTCATAGAAAACAGTATCACCAGAAAGGGAGTGTGAAAAAATTCCTATTTTATCATCTACTAGATTAATAAGTGGTTCTGGAGCGGGAACTTTTAGAAAATTTGTAGCATTAGACAGACCAACAGCAATTGCAGAAGCATTAGCTGGAGCAGGAACGATAGCAACCAATGTAGCAAGATTTCCACAGTGGCCTCAATTGCTGCCGTACACCAATGACAACTCAGGTCTTACTTTGCTCCAAACTATGTTTAGGATTCATTTACTACCTCTCCACAAATTAGATTTTTCGCAATAGCATCAAACATTGTTGTTGGGGCCCTTACAGAGATTGCAGTTGCTTTACGAGATTTTTGCGATAATGCTCATGACGTACAAATTGGTATATATAATGCTCTTGTTTTTTTATCGATACCATTCTATCGTCTTTTTAAAAGAGACAGTTGGCATCCAACCTAATTCTCTTGTGATTTTTGAAGAATCCATAGAGTATCGACGATCATGCCCTTTTCGATCTGTTACATGTTTGATTAAACTTTGGCCTTTTCCTAATTCCTTCAAAATACAGGCTATAATTTCGTGATTCGTTTTTTCTTTAGAGCCACCGATCTCCCTTTTCAAGTACAGTATGAATGGCACTGCAATGATCCTCTACATAAATCCAGTTACGAATGTTTAATACATCACCATAAAGAGGGATTTCTGTATTATTTAAAGCATTGGTAAACCTTACTTTTCTGTATGTTGCATCGAACCAAAGTTATTGCTACGAGTTATCGCTACTTGAAGGTGATGAGTTTTATTATAGGACCTTACTAATAAATCAGCACAAACAATCCGAGAAAATTAGAAGCCCACCAAAACTCAGGAGCCAATGTTGTAGGCAGAGTTCCGTTATGGGAGATATTTCCGGGTTTAATGAAAAATATTTAAAAACTAAAGTGGTACGTTCCGGTCATTTAAAAGATAATAAAAATGAATGACTGATTTGTTTTATATGAAATTGTTTATACCCCTGATTAGGTTTATACGAATATTTCCGAATTGTTGGAATAATCGGGGGAACCACAAGAATCATTGAATGTATTATCCTTTAAATATTCTTTAAAAAATCATTTGTCATGGAAATTAAATGTGTTATTAAAAGATTATTTGATAAAAAGTAAGAAAAGATTTTCGATTCGACCAAACTAGTTGTTGAAAAAAGAATTTATTCCATAAAGACATATTCCACACTGAGTTCCTCACAATGGCATTCAATCTCAGATTTTGGATGAATTTAAAAAAAGAGGGAATATCCTCCCTCTTTTTATATTAGCATAACAAATAAGGTTATAACCGCAGCGACATAGATAATATCTATTCCTAATGGATTACCGATAAGATGCCACTGCTAAAACGCGGGAAATAAATCATCAAAACAACAATAACGGCTAGAGTGTTTCTTAATGCCATAGCAAAGAAGATAATACTTAGTATATTTGGAGCAAAGATCGCTAATTGAAGGAATCGGCTCTATAACAATTGTGGCAGTCCTAGTAAATCGCAGTGATTTCATGTCATTATTTCTTTATTAAAAATTAGATTGTAGAAATTCTTTAGAAGAGTAGCTGGAGTCAAATTACCAAAAATTCCTTAATGTATTTCCTAACCCTTCTCAATTAATCTTGGATTTTTCCATTATGACAACACACTTCCCATTTGTAGGTTGCTTTATCATCTTTCCATCCTTGATGTATATAGTGTAAGTATTATTGACTTTAGCATCTAATCTTGCTATGTCTCCCATTCCTGATATGATATTTTTGACAGCTTCCCTCTTCAGATTATTCATAACTTGCTTTTTCCATTGTCCCCGTTTGTTTTTTTGTTTATTTTCATCAACCATCAGGATCCCATCCTTCTTGTTTGATTTATGTCTTCTCCGATAAATGAGCAAAATAAAAAGCCCGCCAGTCGTTAGTCTTCCCCGACTTCTGGAAGACTCTTTTTTGCAATCTTATCTCATCATTGATAAAGAAACTAAAAAGCGAATAACCTCTCTTAGTCCATACCTCATAGCATTTGGATTATTGCGCTTTCAAATCTGTACGTTAATTGTCTATGATCGCTTTTATCTCCGGATCTGCAGGAACATTTGTGACGTCGTAGAGGATTCCATCGGATTCGTCCAAAGTCAATTTGCCGGCAACGACTTTAAAAGTCAAATCCAGGCGGCCCAAATAATGTTCTTCATCTCCGATGGCTTGAGTAATTGGCACCATCACTTCTCCGTTGAATTCGTATTCGGGAGTTTTGATAGCCTTGTGTGTATCTGCGACGATTACCGCTGAAACTCCTGAAAACTTTGCCAACTTGAGGTCTTCAGTGTTTCCGGCATGCGAAAGGACAATATTAATGTCCGACTTTTCACTCACTTCAGGAAGTGTATGTACTTTCCTGTTTCCCTGTCAATGACATTACCTGTAAGGATTCGGAAATTTACGTTAGGTGGTAATCCTTTAAATGGTTCATATCGGCTGACTGGTGTGCATTCCCCGGCATGGTAACGCTGAAGTCGTTATTTCCGAGAGCCATTGCATCATAGTTCAAAGCTTTCAAAAGAGACATCTCCAACTCTCCTTGATCCGCCTGAAACCGTGCAGGAAGACATCCCCGCCATCGACGAGAAGCATATTCTCCTCTTTATAGTGCACATTTTCGATGATTGTTACATACTTGGCACTAGAAATTGTGATGAGCGGTTCCATAATCCAGCGTGACGATGTCATCCAAATGGCCATGAAAGTCATTAGTCTGGAGAATGGTGGGTTCAAACTTCTCTCCCTCCTTGAGTTTTTCCACAGCATCTGAGTAACAGGAATAGTCACAATAGCGACAGTCATCGCTAGCGAATAGCAGCCAGAAAATGGAATCCCCCCCATTTCATTCATGATATTTCCTCCAATCAATGACCCTATTATTTTGTTGTTAGGAAATCAAAAATCTATTGAAAAACAAAAAAGGAGTGCAAAAATAAAAAGACTAAAACCCCTTATATATCTAGAGTTCCAGCCTTTATAACAAGATGATCTTTGAGAAATTCGTAACCACGCCCCCTCCCTGTCAAGGTCAAGTCAGATCGTTCCTCAAGACACGATTCCGACCCATGTTTTCACAGCCGTCGCTAAAATCAATAGAGCCAGTATGACTTGCAGGACTTTTACATTCATTTTTTTACCGGCCATCGCCCCGAGCGGAGATGCCACTAAACTAGCAACAACCATGATTAATGCCGGATAGTAATCAACTTGTCCCGTCGAGATTTTCCCTACGGTTGCACCGATGGATGAAATGAAAGTGATGGCTAATGAAGATGCGATCGTCACCCTGGTTGGAATTCTTAAAACGATAAGCATGATGGGAACTAATAGAAAGCCCCCTCCGGCACCGACAATACCAGCGCCTATTCCGACGATTAAGGCAAGGATGGCAGCAAGCCATTTGTTGAAAGTAACTTGATCCAAAGGAATGTCATCTAGCCCTTTCTTCGGAATGAACATCATGACAGCCGCTATCAACGCCAAAACGCCATAGACGATATTCACTCCGTTTTCCGACATCGATCGTGATCCAAAACTCCCAACCACGCTTCCGATTAACACAATGATCCCCATATAGAGAATAAGCGTTTTATTTAAATGTCCGCTCTTACGATAGCTCCATATACCTCCGATGGAAGCGAATAAGACTTGTACAGCACTTATTCCTGTCACATCATGGGCACTAAATGCCGCTAAACCAAAGATCGGGGGAATGAACAGCAGCATTGGATAATTTATTATCGAGCCGCCGATGCCGAGCATTCCAGAAACGTATGAACCTATAAAACCAATCAAAAAGATGGTCATGATAAAGGTGATATCCATTGTAAGTGCCTCCCTTAAAAGAAGGGAACCCTAATGGTTCCCTTCCCTTCATCAGCCTTTTCTGATCCAAAATTTCAGTATATCATTTTCTTCTGCGGTTTCCACCAGTTCATGGCCACCAGATCTTGACCAAGCCGCTAAATCGGCTTTTGCTCCTTTATCTGTTACATGTATTTCCAGCACTTGTCCTGTTTGCAATTCATTCATCGCTTTTCTCGTTTTGACGATTGGCATTGGACATGCAAGTCCCTTAGCATCTAACACTTTATCTGAATTCATATTTCTTCTCTCCCACTTTCTTGGATTCTATTTTTACTAGTATTAGCGAACCGCACAGCGATTTGGTCCGATTTCCATTTCGCGCTGTTTTTCATCATCAGGCTCGATTTTCCCCATATTGGTTTCGCGAATTTCTTGATAAGCGTTTGGTTGAGGCGGTAAATTCCTTGTAACCAGCTCTCTGAATTCCGTTTCATCTTCAATGTTCAATCCATGATTGTCAGCAAACAGCGAACCCAGCTTTTTAGCGACACTTCCATCTTCATTCAGTTCATCGATGATCATGAAATGTGATGGCAATACAATTAACTCGTCTGATAATTCCCTATAACGTGCATAAAGTGTTTCTCTCAAGTCCCCTACCCAATCCTCAGCCAAGCCAGCTAGGTCCGGTCTGCCAATGGAATCGATGAATAGTATATCCCCGGAGAGCAAGTATTTTTGATCGACCACAAATGAAGTGGATCCAATGGTATGGCCCGGGGAGTATAATGCTTGGATATCAATCGCCGTATGACCGATCGTTATCACTTTACCGCTTTCTAATGGCTGATATTCAAAAGCTACTTCAGCCGCATCTTTTGGCGGCAGCCAATAGGCTGCATTTGTTACTTCCGCTATTCGTCTTCCACCTGAAATATGGTCGGCATGTAAGTGAGTATCCAGTACATGCGTAATTTTCACTCCGATACCTTCGGCGAAATCAAGATAAGCATCTATCATTCTTGTAGAATCAATAACGGCTGCTTCACCATTGGAGATGACCATGTAAGATAGACAGCCTTTACCAAGTCGAACAAATTGATAAATTTCTGCTCCATTGGTCAATTCACCGACCCTCACTGGTTCCAAGTGTTCACTCCATGCTTTCATGCCGCCCTTCAAATATGAAACATCCAATCCTGCCTCAGATAGCATTTCAGCCACCATTACAGATGAGCCTTCCTTTGCACATACTACCAGGATTTCTTTATTGGCCGGGATTTGATCAAGGATTTCTTCCACGCCATCCAGTAAATCAAAGTAAGGGATATTAAGGAATTCAAAGTTCTGCCCTTCAATTTTCCAATCATGAAAGTCACTTTCATTTCGTACATCCAAAATAAATAATTCTTTTTTATTAATTACTTTCTTTGAAACCTCAGCGGCTGTCATTTGCTTAAATGCCATTCTATATACCCCCTATAGTATTAAAAATCCTAAATTTTTTTAAAAGGTCAATGTAACATCAGCATCTTTAGCGAACTCTAAAAATGTGATTGCCCCACCTACTTCGATACCGTCAACGAAAGCTTCTTTTTCTATGCCTAAAACGTCCATGGTCATTTGACACCCAATAAACTTGACATCCATTTCCTGTGCCATAGTAACTAATTCCGGAATTGAAGGAACATTAGTCTTTTTAAGACCTTCGGCAAAGTGCTCCTTACCTTCAGGCAATGGAAGTTTTCCATTCATTTCTTTATGAATTAAATTCAAGCCTTCAAAAGTAAAGAAAATGGCCACTTCTTGATCTGTTGCTGCCGCTGCCGTTGCGATGTTAAACACTTTATATGCGTCAAATAAACCACCATTACTTGCAATTATCGCTACTTTGTTAGTCATGATATTTTCCTCCATTATAGAGTCACCTTTATTCTTTAACGGATTTTTGCGTAGGTCCGTTCCATTGGCTCATGCCTGGTACAACATTCAATACCTGTTCAAATCCTGCCGACGTCAGCTTTTGTGCAGCAAGATCACTTCGGCTGCCAGAACGGCAAATCACGAAAATCTCTGACTCTTTATCAAGTTCACCCATACGTTGTTCCAATTCACCCATTGGAAGGGATTTCGCTGCTGGAATATGATGAAAAGCATACTCTGCGGATTCTCGCACATCCAGAATGATCATATTTCGATTTTCTTCCATTACTTGAAGAAATTTTTCATTTGAAATGATTTTTTCATGCTTCTTCACTTCTGTTTCTTCTCCGCTCGCTTTCCGAAGATAATGTTTTAGTGTGGACCCTTCTTCCACTGTACCTATATATTGATGACCTGTACTTTCCGCCCAGGCTTTCATATCGGCAGTTGACCCTTTATCAGTCGCTTGAATTTCCAGTACTTCACCTGCTTCCAACCCATTCATGGCTTTTTTCGTTTTTACGATTGGCATTGGACATGCTAAACCTTTAGCATCCAAAACGGAATTTGTTTTAATCATTTTATTTCCTCCTTGTTTTCCCTATAGGGGTAGGGGTATATACGAACTTAAAATTATTCTATGGGACCTTCCCATTCATTCATACCACCCACCATGTTCAACACTTTATATCCATGACCCTCAAGTATCTGTGCGGCCATTGAACTTCTGCCTCCTGACCGGCAGACCATGATATACTCTTTTGATTTATCCAGATCCTGCATTCTAAATTCCACAAGACCCAGCGGGATATTCAAAGCATTTGGTATTTTCCCTGCCTTTACTTCCTCCACCTCCCGCACATCAATAACGTGGACTGGCGAGTTTCCCTTCAACAATGCACTTACTTCATTCGGTAAAATTTCTTTCATCTTTTAAGATCCTCCCTTTTATTCGCGCCAAGAACTCATGCCGCCTTTTACGTTGGTTACTTCTTCAAACCCTGATTTTTTCAATACTTTACATGCATTACTGCTCCGCATCCCGCTTTGGCAGATCACAACCACTTCTTTATCTTTTGAAAGTTCTTGGGCCCTTTTGCCAAGTTCGCTTAAGGGTATATTTTTAAAGTCCTTAATATGATTGCCCCTATATTCATTAGGAGTACGGACATCAATGAATTGCTTATTTCCTTTGTTACTCAGCTCAGCTTTTAACTCTTTTGCATTTATATTTTTAATCCCCTTAGCCGGGACAAATCTCTGATATAAAAACCAAACGATGAAACCTAATATGATGAGATTGAATATAGTTCCCATTTGAACTCATTCCTCCAGTACCCCAAATTTATATAAATAAGTTTACATTTCCATCCTCTGCTTCAGCTAAATAAGCCGCAACACCTGCATATTCAATTCCATCCAATAATTCCTCTTGCTGCAAACCCAATAAATCCATTGTCATCGTACAGGCTATTAGTTTGATTTCTTGTTCTTGGGCCAACTCAATTAAATTTGGGAGTGACATGGCGTTATGCTTTTTCATCACATGTTTGATCATTTTAGGACCCATCCCAGCAAAATTCATATTGGAAAGACCCATTTTATCTGAGCCACGCGGCATCATTTTTGCAAACATTTTTTCCAGGAATCCTTTTTTTAATAAAACCGGCTCATCCTTCCTTAAGGCGTTCAATCCCCAGAATGTATGGAAGATGGTCACTTCATGATCATAAGCCGCCGCCCCATTTGCAATGATATAAGCAGCCATTGCCTTATCATAATCACCACTAAATAATATGATTGTCGTTCTTTTCTTTTCAGTCATTATGTTTTCCCCCTGATCGATATTTCATTTCCCTTTATACCCCACAGGGTATATATTATGCTAAAAAATATAGTTCGTCAACCTACTTCACTGAAAAATGAATGGAATAGGTTTTTCTTTATTTAATTGGTCCATGATTGATTGAAGTCAAACCTTCATTCACTTCGAATATTTTTCCATTAACCTTCTCGATACCAAACCCTTTTAACCGAGCTATGTGCATAGTCAAGTACTTACTTGCGAATGCCTTCGTTTCAAACAAATAAATGCCACCAGCTTCCTTTGCCTCATTGTCTTCGGTCCAAATTTTCCAGATCAAGCCTTCTTCATCATTAATGCTTTTTGCTAAATCAGTAAATTCTTTTACCATTTCGTTGCCAAATGGTCCATCCATTTTAAAATCCACTTGTAAAATATAAGCCATGGATAACACTCCTTTTTCTAAAGTTCAGGTCAGATTCTTTTACCTGCTTTTTATCAGTAAATTAACCGCTTCCTTGACTAGATGATCAGTGCCTTCGCCTTTCTCAACGTTTTCCCGAACGCATTGCTCAAGATTGGCACTTACGATAACACCCATGGTCCTATCGATGGCATTACGTGCAGCCGACAATTGAGTGACGATTTCCCTGCAATCTTTTCCCTGCTCCATCATTCCAAGTACACCCTTGATTTGTCCTTCAATCCGCTTCAAGCGATTAATGACACTTTTATCATACTCCATACTCTGCCCACCCATCTATTTACAAATGCAATTACTAACCTCAACTGATTGCCTTATTTCTTAACCGTTTAAGAAGCGAAGCCCTAAGTTTACTTCCAATATCATCCCTTCGCATAAGTAATATGCAAGACCTTCACGATTTCCTCGTGAGTTTGAGTGCTTTGCTCGTGAAATTATGCATTTTTAACTTGTGAGTTCATATTATACCTATGGGGGTATAATGTCAAGCCGTTTATTCCCACTTTTATTTAAAAATAAAAAGCCGCCATATACGGCAGCTTTCACTAATTATATGTCAGCACAAAAAGAATAGCGTTTTTTCGTTATTATATTATGTTAATTTTTTGCCAAGGTTTGATTGAAAGAACCTGAAACAAAATTCCCTTTGTGCATAACCGCAAGCCGCCTTGCACGTCTTGCGACTGCTTCCGCTGAACAGCTAGCTTCCACAAAAACAGCATCCGCTTTATCACCAATGGTCGGCCAAACTCGCTCCCCCTCTGAATTGAGAGGCATTTTCCCGCCTGTAATAAAACCAAGGGCCCGTCCTAAAGACCACTCATCAATCCAAGCGAAACGTTCAGCCATCAGACTAGCTTTGTAAAGAACGTCCCCTGTGCCAAATGGGTCCCAATGATCCGTTATGCTGTCATTCACAAGCGAGACATTTATACCCTTTTCATGAAGCAACGGTATGGGAATTGTGGGAATATCGATAGGTACAGTAGAAGCAATTGAAATACCCGCTTGAGCTAAAGTTTCCGCCGCATCGGCTGCCGCTTCAACTGGAACTTCCCCGAGTCCAAACGCGTGTCCAATTGTTACTCGTCCCTGCCAGCCTGCTTCTTCCGTAAGTTTAGCCAATCGTTTCATCGTATAAATTCCCAGATGACCGGGTTCATGTAAATGCAAATCTATATCTGCATCCGCTTCAACTGCAAGTTCTATGAGTGCATGCAATGAAGCCTCAATATTTTCATCTACTATGGCCGGATCCAATCCCCCTGCAGCAGTAGCTCCCATTCGCAATGCTTCCCTTACAAGTGGAACGGAATTACTTCGCAAGAGTCCATGCTGAGGAAAAGCAACTAACTCGTAAGAAATCTGTCCATCGTATGATTGTAATGCCTGTAAAACTGCTTCCATGTTTTTCAACCCAATTATGGGGTCCACATTACACTGAGCCCGTATGTGAGTTACCCCATTGTGTAAAAGCAGCTCCAAAATCTTCTTCGCCCTTTCTTCCGCAACAGGAAGAAGAGAAAGAAGCATGTCTTCTTCTTCTTTCATTCGGCCAAATACATCCACAAATGGGGTACATGCTTTCCATTTACCTCCATAATATGTTTTGTCCAAGTGAATATGCATATCCTGAAAACCTGGAAGCATAAGCAGTCCGCCCGAATCCTGAACTGGCAAGTCAACGGGTAATTTCTCATGGGCTGGGATTATTTTAGTGAACTTTCCTTCTTCAACTAGGATATGGCAGTTTTCCGTTAGTGTTTTTGTAACCAATCCACCTTTACGAAGGAAACCGCTTTCAAGTAAAACATTTGCTAACCAATATGATTGTGTCATTAAAGTATCATCCTTTCATTTCATTCATATTTAATTCCGGTGGTAGTTTTTTGAAGAAATTCGTATTGAGTCCTAAGTAAATAACTCCAACAGTCAACCAAATCAAACCTGCAGTTTTAGCATACATATCCAACTTGTATAAAAAGAATAGCGTGATCATTGCTCCAACGGAAGGGAATAACAAATAGCGTACAATATTTATGCCTTTACGCTTTTTCTGCTTAATAAAATAATAGAATATAACGGATATATTTACGAAGGTACAGCCAAATAGTGCGCCGAAGTTCACTAAGGAAATGACTGTTTTTACATCAAGAAACAAAGCAGTTAAACTAAGCGATCCGATAAATAAAATACTATTTGCCGGAGTAGCCTTTTTAGGGTGAATGTAGCCAAAAAACTTTGGTATAATTCTGTCGCCACCCATTTTGCACAACATACGGGAACAAGAGGTTTGTGCAGCTAAAGGGCCCGCTATGGCTCCAATCAAGGTGAAGAAAGGATAGATAACAGCGAGTATCCCTATTCCAATCTTTTTAAATAATTCAAGTGCCCCCGTATTTACATCCGTGAATTCACTCCAGCCTGCAGGCCAGGCTAATAGCATTAAATAAGATACGGTTGTAAATAAAAGCCCCGCACCCGCACAAATTATCAATACAGCTCTTGGAACATTTACTCTCGGATTGATAGCTTCTTCCGCTACCATTGTTACAGCATCAAAACCAAAATATGATAGTACCAGTATAGATGCACCAGTAAAAATGACGCCCCATCCTACTTCCGGTTTAGCAAACTCACTAGAGTTTACAAATACATCCCACGAGAAAAAGGATCCCATTCCCCCTCCTTGGGCGATAAATTTAATTAAAAAAATCGTTACAATCGCTATAATGGAGAGCTGAACCAAAACAATTATATTGTTTACTTTGGCAGTAACGTTAATGCCAACGTAACTAATCGTTGTCACAAGGACAGTTAATCCGAGGATCCATATCCAATTAGGTATTTCAGGGAAAATCGCATTCATATAATTAGCAGCAATAACGTAAGACAGCATGGGTACAAGAAGATAATCCATCATAACAGTCCAACCTGTTAAAAAGCCGATATATGGATTTATCGCCTGTTGGGCATACGTGTATGCAGAACCTGAAACCGGGAAAGCGGCAACCATGCTTCCATAACTAAATGCTGTGAACAGTATGGCTAATGCTGTTAACGCGTGAGTTAAGGAAAACATTCCGTGAGTTATATTCGATACAATTCCATACATATCAAATATTGTAGTAGGTATTAAATAAGCAAGGCCGTAAAATACAAGGGAAGGGAGGGTTAGAACTCTCTTAAAATTTGGCTCTTCTTGAATTAAACCTGAATTAACGATGGTTTTAGCTTTCAATTTATTTCCCCCTATTATTGGTATCAGGTGTGAGTGTTTTGTACGCTCTTATACTCCTCTACCATTTTGATATAATGGCTTTTCACATCTTCGATATGTTCTTTCATCAATTCAGAACTTCTATCTGAATCCCCTTTTTTCACCGCCTCCAAGATTTGCTGATGGTAATATAGTGCATTTTTTGCATCATCATAAGTTGCCATTTCAATCCTAACCTTTTTGAAAAATTCCGAAATATTATTGTACATATCAATAATCACTTGGTTATTAGTCGATCGTGCAAGCGTTCTATGAAATACAAGGTCGGGAACGATAATAGAGGATCCCATTTTAATACATACTTCTAAGTCGACAAGAGATTGTTCAAGAATATGGATTTCACTCGGTTTTATCCTTTTTGCAGCCAAATAAGCGATTTCAGCTTCAATTACTTTGCGAAGTTCTAATAAGTCTAGAGAATTATCGATATTGACAGATATTTCGAACGTGCTTGAAAATGCCTTGTCATGGAGATGTAAACTTTTCTTTACATACACCCCCTTCCCTACTTTTTTTTCTATAATTTCTTTTTCAGAAAGTGATTGCAATGCCTCTCTTACAGAAGACCTGCTTACTTCTAATAGTTTTGCCAATTCTCTTTCAGATGGGAGCTGGTCACCACTCATAAGATTGTTCTTAAGAATAAAATCACATAAAAATTTTTGAACAGTTTCACTTACAATTGTCATCTTTAAGTTCAACTCCATAGCTTTAAATATCAGACCGGTCAGACCAGTTTATACAAAAAATAACCTCGTTATTTGGAAATATACATTTCCCTCGTCCCCTTTCTTATTTGTTTGAATTTTCTATCTATTTAATATGCAAATCCTATTCCAAATTAACAAAATACCGTTTTAACAGCTGTTCATCAGTAAAATCGGAAATATCATCATGCGTTTCAGAATAAAAAATTCAATAGTGCATAATTTTTATATTTGGATTTTAAAATTTCGAGCTGCAAAAATCGTAAATGTATCGGATGGCTCACCACTTTATTATTGAAAAAACTTGCGCCAAAACCCCAGCAACAAATAGCACTTTGCAGCATTACATAAACATTAATATATCCCCTCACTCCTAAGAATTGGAGGTGGGGGGATATGAATTCAATCAAACTTCACGCCAATTGCATGATGATAAAAAAGTTACTCAGAATATATAAATAAACTCGTGAAAGCCAAAAATAAAAACGTGCCTATTTATGGGCACGTTTTCATATGAAAGGAAAATTCGTTGGTCCTTCCTGTTCCTTAATTCGCATATAAGCGATATTGGTCGCTTAATGTATCCCCATTACCGTAAATATAGGCTTTAGAGCCTGATGTATAGGAAGAATTGTCGTACTTCCATTTAATCCTTAGTCCCATGTTTCCGCCTGCTCCATATGTTTCATTACCATACTTTTTTATATATTGCGAGAAGCTATCCCACGTCCGGGGGCCAACCACACCATCCACTTTCAAGTTGTTTTCTTTTTGATATTTCTTTACGCCCGCTTCTGTCTTTGGTCCAAAAATCCCATCAACGTCAACCACTGCTGAATCCGTATAAAAACCCATGACATTCAGGATATACTGCATATTCCTGATTTCCACCCCATGAGAGTCCTTCCGCAAAATAGAGTTTTTATCCCAGTTTTCTGGATGGTGAAACCCTCCAGCTGATGCTGAAGCAGTGGAAAAAGATATCCCAAGGGCCATTGCTAATACTACCAAACCAGTAAGTAATTTCTTCATAGCTCCATCTCCCCTTTTTTTTGTACATCCGAACTACCTTACCATTTCCCCTCAGATTTTATATTTCCCTTCCGACCAATATCCTGTTTTGAGCTTGTTAAACAAACACTTATCAACCATGGCTAACCTCCGGCCGGCATCATGGTCATCCAGTAAGTAAGCAGACGATTCCTCATCCTCCCATTTTTCCTTTCGCTGCAAAAGAAGGGGTTCTTTCATTAAGATATAACTTTTGGTCATCACCTTCGCTATACTATCAAATCCTTCTTCTTCGGCTAATTTTGGGAACATAGCACTTCGAACAATAAAGGATTTCTGGCCGAAATTCCTGGTCAGAATTTCCCAAAAAATGGCGCACCCTGCCTAGTGCATTGATGCCTCTGATTTTGGTCTAACATTATAGATAAGTGCCATTACAACAAGTGCAACAGCAATAAATGATAATTAAACGACTTGCGATTTCCATTTTGCTTCTCCAAATTATGACTATCGAGGTTAATTTACTTAAACGGGAATTTCTTTATAGTTCAAAATGGTTTTAACATTACTCAAGTACATAATTTCCAGTAGACAAAGCCAACATAAAGGGAAAGAAATGAAGAAATCGAAATGGTCTAGGAGGGAATAATTTGAAGGCATCTGATTTGTTTGTAAGATGTTTGGAGAATGAAGGGGTTCAGTATATTTTTGGGATACCTGGTGAGGAAAATACCGATCTTATTGATTCTCTAATTAGCTCTGATATTAAATTTATCTTGGTTCATCATGAACAAGCTGCAGCTTTTATGGCAGACATCTATGGCCGGCTAACAGGAAAGCCCGGCGTCTGCTTGGGTACATTGGGACCGGGTGCAACAAATTTATTGACAGGGATAGGAAGTGCTTATCTGGACTATTCCCCTGTTGTCGCGATTACAGGTCAAGCGGGCCTTGATAGGATTCATAAGGAGTCGCATCAATATGTGGACATCATTGGGGTTTTTAAGGAAGTAACGAAATGGAATCAACAAATTAAGGTGCCGCATACGATTCCCGAAATTATCCGGAAAGCATTTAAAACTGCAGTCATAGAGAAGCCGGGAGCTGTTCATATCGAACTCCCCGAAGATGTGGCGATGATGGATACAGAAGGTGAACCTCTTCCGGTTACACCAATGCCTAGATCCCGCCCTGCCGAGGAAGAAATCAAAAAAGCCGTGGAATTAATAAATCGAGCAAAAAAGCCTATTATTCTAGCTGGTAATGGCGTGGTCCGCGATGGAGCTGCTGAGTCCTTACGGAAATTTGCAGAAGAGAAGCAAATTCCCGTTGTGAATTCCTTCATGGCCAAAGGAGTTTTACCTTCCAACCATCCATTGACCCTTTTTACAGTAGGGATGCAAGCAAGGGATTATGTTCTTTGCGGGTTTGATTTGGCCGACCTAATTATCACCGTCGGTTATGATTTCGTCGAGTATTTGCCAAAGTATTGGAACGATGAGGCAAAGAATCCGATTATTCATATTGATGCTCGGCCGGCTGAGATTGATGCTTATTACCCCGTCCAGGCAGAATTGGTCGGGAACGTTACGGAGGGACTTGAAGCCTTGTCCACTGGTGTAGTGGAAAAAGAACTATGGCCCGAAGTGAAAAAGTTAAGGTCTCAAATCATAGAAAAATTTCATTCTTCGGATGATGTATCAGGAAGTCCAATCATCCCTCAGCGAATCATCGCCGATTTGAAAAGGGCGGAAAAGGGCAATGCCATTGTCATTTCGGATGTGGGAGCCCATAAATTATGGATGGCACGGATGTATCAGCCGGAAATGCCTAATCACACTATCATTTCTAATGGATTTGCATCGATGGGAATTGCCATTCCTGGCGCAATTGCAGCCAAACTGGCAAAACCTGATAAACCTGTCATTGCGGTTACAGGGGATGGCGGATTTCTGATGAATGGGGTTGAATTGGCAACCGCAAAACGTCTAGGTCTTGCCTTCGTGATCGTCATTTTCCATGATTCAAAATACGGCCTAATCGAGTGGAAGCAATTGAATAAATTTGATCGTACGAATGCGATTGAATTTACAGACCCAGACTTTTTAGGCTTTGCAAGTAGTTTTGGTGTTAAAGGAGTTAAAGTAACCCACTCCGATGAATTGCTTCATGCATTGGAAGAAGCGATTTCGAGTCAGGAAATTGTCTTGATTGATGTGGATGTCGATTATTCGGAAAATGTAAAGCTCTCGAAAACACTAGGTGACTATATTTGTAAATTATAAAGGCAGATATTATTGGAGGGATTTCAGATGAAGAAAAAGTGGCAATTGTGGATTGGTGGTAAATGGCGGGAGGCTAAATCATATGAGCCATTATATAATCCCCATTCAAACGAAGAAATTGCACAAATCGGACAGGCTGAACCAGCGGATGCCGTTGAAGCGATTGTCGAGGCAAATGCAGCTTTTCAGAAATACCGATCCTACCCGGCACATGCACGAGCAGAAATTTTATATAAAGCTGCCGCAATCATGGAAGAACGCAGTGAAGAACTTGCGAAAATCATTTCTCTAGAGGCGGCGAAAACGATTCGAAATGCTCGTGAAGAAATGAATCGTACGGTCCAGACCTATCGTTTTGCTGCAGAAGCGTCAAAGAACAATTATGGAGAACAAATCCCGATGGATGCGGCAGTGGGTGGGGTAAACCGTTTTGGATTCACGGTTCGCACCCCGATTGGCGTCGTTACCGCGATTACCCCATTTAACTTTCCATTTAATCTGGTCGCCCATAAAGTTGGTCCAGCTATTGCGGCTGGAAATTCGATTGTGTTAAAACCTGCCGAACAAACCCCGTTGAGTGCACTGTTTCTGGCCGATATTTTTAAAGAAGCAGGGTTGCCCGATGGAGTATTGAACATCATACCAGGCAAAGGGGATGTTTTAAGTGAAGCGCTGACGACCCATCCACATGTAAAAAAAGTGACTTTCACAGGCAGTGTAGAGGTCGGGCACCTTATCCAGCAACAGGCAGGCTTCCGTAAGCTTACACTAGAACTCGGATCCAATTCGCCTTTCATCATTGATGAAGGTGTAGACATCGATAAAATTATTCAACGGAGTGTGATGGGTTCATTTACGAATAATGGGCAGGTGTGCATCTCGATTCAACGAATTTTTGTCCACAAATCACTATACCAACAATTTTTAGATCGATTCGTCAGTGCAACAAAACAGCTTGTCATCGGTCCTCCGCTTGAGGAAAATACAAATATTACAGCGGTTATTTCAAAAAAATCATTGGAACGTTTACAAAGTTGGATTGACGAGGCTGTACAGGAAGGAGCAAAAATTGAGTGCGGTGGTACAGTGGAGGGCAATGTACTATTGCCTACGGTCTTAACCAATGTAAATCGTGACTCAAAGGTATTTCGTTTCGAAGTATTTGGTCCAATTGTCTGCATATTCCCATTCGATACGCTGGATGATGCCATCACTGATGCAAATGATTCTCGCTATGGTTTGAACTCAGGTGTGATGACACCGAGTATAGAACGAGCTTTTTATGCGGCGGAACGCTTGGAAACGGGTGGGGTCGTAATCAATGATATCCCAACTTACCGAATTGATAATATGCCTTATGGCGGCTGGAAGGATAGCGGTGTTGGCCGGGAAGGTATAAAATATGCAATGCAAGAAAT
Source organism: Peribacillus sp. NPDC094092 (assembly GCF_050279365.1). Lineage (NCBI taxonomy): Bacteria > Bacillati > Bacillota > Bacilli > Caryophanales > Bacillaceae > Peribacillus > Peribacillus sp. NPDC094092. The sequence goes on from NZ_JBNNUC010000001.1 coordinate 486,843, forward strand.
GATGGAGCAGAAGTTTATCAGCTTTAAAATAAGGGACGAATGAACATAGGGAAAATTATTATTTATAGTATAAGAGACGGCGATATCTTAAAGATTTCGCCTTCTTCTTGTCGTAAAATGAATGTTTTTTGTTGTAGTCTTAGAAGGTATTTATTTGCTAAAAAAAATAAAAAGCCACCATATACGGCAGCTTTCACTATTTAATTCAATTCTTCTATTATTTCAGCACCATAAGAGTTGTCGATTATGCAGCGCCATGTACCAGTGGAATTTTTTTTAAATACATATGTCGCAGTTCTTTCCATAGAGAATTCGGAATCATCCTTTTGATTGGCACTAAGCTGGGCTTTTGCCACAACCAATGCCGTATCACCCGTTTCGATTATCGCCATCTTTTCTTGATTGACGATTAAGCTGTGATTAAAGTATTCAGCGATAGCAATGAATGCCCGACGAATTTCCTCTTTTCCTTTCGCTAATGTTCCAGGTTTGACAACTAAAGTCGCTTCCTCTGAATAGAACTCCATTAAAAGATCAAAATCCTCATTGTTTATTGCCCTGTCCGCATTTTTTATGACTAGTTCCAGCTCATGATTCTGCATAATCACCCTCCTCTTCAACTTCACTTCATACTAATTGGTGTTCGACTGCCATGATGGGGATTCCTGCTGCTCATTAAAAAAAGAGAATGTTTAATTAAATTAATGGTGAATGAACATAAGGGTTCTAGAGAATGAATGACCACGGTTCATTATCATTACGATATGTTTCATGCAACTTCAACTTGATGCAAACTGAAATGCAAAAAATAAGAACTACTTCAATCAAAAAAAGAGCACCTATTGGCCGCTCTTTTTTCATCATTTATACTTCCACGTGATTTACATGTTCAACACTATTTCAGGCGGAACCAAGAAATTCGAAGTGTACTGAGGTTTTTTCTAAAACTCGAACCCAAAGTTCTAATACTCAATCTTGACCTGGAACCACAATCACTTCTACCACATGTTTTTTAAGTGTTTCCTGCATGTTTTTTGGTACTTCTTTGTCTGTAATCACTATATCCACGGAGTCTAAGTCACATACCTTTTGAAAAAAAGTTTTATTAAATTTCGTTGAATCTGCAATCACAATGACCTGGTCAGAACGCTTAATCATTTCGTGAACAAGGAGGCCTTCTTCCTCGATGGAAGTGGACAGTCCTTCAGAAGAGATTCCGCAAGTACCAATGATGCATTTATTCACCTTATAATCTTGTACATCCCTAATGGCTCTTGAACCATATATAGCTTGGTGTCTAGTGCTTAATGTTCCACCCAATAAATTAATTTTCATATCTTCTCTTCTGCTTAATACACTGGTAACGTTAATCGAATTAGTCACGACCGTATTGTTTCGACTCTTTAAATATTTAGCTAGAAATTGCACGGTTGTGGAGGCATCCAAAATAAGGTGATCCCCATCGTTTATCAAAGAAGCTGCAAATTTTCCAATCTTACTTTTAGCTTCAGATGCCATATTCATACGCTCACCATAATTATGGACTTCATTGGAAAGCAGAGCCTTTTTCGCCCCACCCCGTATTCGAATGATCTTCCTCTCCTCTTCTAAATTTATTAAGTCTCTTCTGGCCGTATCTTTAGAAACATTATTTATTTTACAAATTGTATCAATATCAATCCGTTCATTTTCATTTAAATATTGAATAATGGCGTATAATCGTTCATCCTGTAGCATGATCTCACCTCGTAGATTTAATTATACGTTAATCCAAGTTCATTCACAATGAAACCTGAATTATATTAAGGATAATTAAGCTTTAGAGGGTAGATTATAAGTAAATGCTGAACACTATTTTTAGTTATCAGAATTCCAAATCGAGGATATTAACCACCAGGATTTGAATATCCCGACCATAGGAAGAGGTATATGCCGGTTATGCCTAAAAATAACCTTAACATGGAAATATTCTTTCTGGTGCCAGGCCCTTTTTAGACAGATTCATACATCTCTTTTTTACCTTCTTTTTCCCTTTGATGTCGTTTATATACGAATTTGGATAGGCTTACACTGCTTTCATATAATAGTAGTAAAGGTATCGTCACAAGGATATCTGATAGAAAGTCTGGTGGAGTAATCAAAATGGAAATAACTATTAAAATAAAGTAAGAATATTTCCTGATTTTTTGCAAACGATATGGATTTATTATTCCTAAACTTGTTAAAAACATAATGACAACCGGCATTTCAAACAGAAATCCAAAAGGCAGTGTCATATGAAGCATAAATCGGAAATATTTCTCCGTTGTAAAGAAAGTTGTAAACATGTCGTTTGATAGAGACATTAAAAAATTCAGAACGAGCGGAAATAAAATGAAGTAACCAAAACTGATTCCTAGTGTGAATAGAATAAATAGTGCTGGTATATAAGCGCTAGTAACTTTGCGTTCTTTTGGTGTTAACGCTGGACGTACAAACAGCCAAGTTTGGTGCGCAGCAACCGGTATAGTGGCCGTGATGGCAACGACGGTAGCAATAATTAAATAAACGAGTATGATATCACTCGGTCCTAACAGAGCTAGCTTAAACGGCAAATCTTTAACTATAATATTATATATATCTTGAACAAATATAAATGTCAGTACCAGGAACAGCGTGAAAACGACTAAAGTGATGATAATACGTTTACGCAACTCCTCAAGGTGCTGAATCATGCTCGTTATTTTTTGATTTTCCAACATCATCACTCCAGGAAAAAAAGATGTAAGACAGATCCTACATCCCCTCTTCATTTATTTGATTAGCTTTCTTTCTTATTGATCACATCCGCATTAGTGTCATCTGCTACAAGGTCTCTGGTAGACTTTTTAAATTCCCTTAATGTTGAGCCAAACGCCCTTCCGATTTCCGGTAACTTAGAAGGGCCGAAAATAATGAGTGCAATCACTAAAATTAGCATCAATCCTGGTATTCCAATATTTTGTAGCATAACTTCCCCCATTGGTATTCATATTTTGTCATTCTTTTAAATCGTTAAACGTTGCTTATTGAACCTATCCCCCTTCTTTTTTACCAAGGTTCCTTAACTATGTCATACCCTTTTAATTGGTATGAAGCTTAGGCTTCACGCTATCCAGAGAACCTGAAGAAAGAGTTCCCTTATGCAAAACGGCAGCACGCTTTGGCAGCCGGGCTACGGCTTCGGCCGAGCAGCTTGCTGGAATGAGTACGGCGGTCGCGGCATCGCCTACCTTTGGCCATATTTGCTTACCGGACTCGTCTAGCGGTGTAATGCCGCCGGTAGCAAGGGATAGTGAGCGAGACAGGTTGTATTCGTTTGACCATCCATACAGATCTGCAGCGAGATGCGCCTTCTGCAACGTATCGCCAATCCCGAATGGTGACCAATGATCAGTAATACTATCATTACCAAGCATGACGTTCACCTTATGCTTCTGAAGCAGCGGAATCGGCATTACGTCTTTGCCGATTGGAACGGTTGAGGCAATGGAAATACCAAGCGATGCAAGGCGTTTTGCCATTTCTATGTCGGCACCATCCCCTAACGAAGCGAGCGAAAATGCATGACTGATCGTCACTTTCCCCTGCAGACCGGCTTCCTCAGTCAGATCAGCCAATCGTCGAATTGCCTTCAAACCCGTTTCGCCACCTTCATGAAGGTGAATATCAATTCCTGCTTTGTAATCAACCGCGATCTGTACCATCGTTTGCAACGATTTTTCCATATCAACGTCAACTAAGGTTGGATCTAGTCCGCCAACATGTGTAACTCCGAGCTGCATGGCTTCGCGTATCAGTCCCTGTGCATTTGAACGGAGCAAGCCATGTTGGGGAAAGCCAACGATTTCATGTGAGATTTTATCTGAATAGTTTGCCAAGGCCAGATTGAGTTTCTCAAGATTTTTTAGACCAATGACTGGATCGATGTTGCAATGGCTTCTGACATATGTAGAGCCGTAGCCAAGAATTAGTTCAATTAATTTCTCCGCACGCTCCTGCGCTGTTGGAAGGAGCTCCAGTAGCAGTGTCTGCTCCAAGGTTATCATGTCAAAAATGCCATTTTTCCTCGTCGCAGCCGCTCTCCAAGGACCCCCATAAAAGGTTTTATCCAAATGAATATGCATATCTCTAAAAGAAGGAAGTAGCAGCATGCCTTTGGCGTCATAGCAATCGATCCCTTTTCCATAAGGGGACTTAGTATCTAGTATTCTGGTAATGGTACCTTTAACAATATGGAGGTTCCTCAACACGGTTTCGGTTGCGACGACCTGGCCATTTTCATACTTGTAACCACTTTCCAATCTGACATTCATCAGTATGTAGGAACTGTTCTTTCCTGGTTTTTTGGTGTTATGGGCAGCCTTCTTCCCAGCATCCGCACTTGCCGTCTCAGGCATGAATAATCCCATCGTGTCCGTGACACCGAGAACCGCGGAAGCGCTTCCAATTTTACAGACGTTACCTATAAACTTTCTGCGTGACAAACCTTCCGTTTCCTGATTCACCTGTAAATTCCTCCTCAAGTAAGTTTGTATTTTAAGATGATCATGATTAATAGACTTCATTGGGAAACAAGAGGCACCCATCCAGAATTTGATTGAGTTTACCCTTGCCTCCCAAATTTCATATCTCTTCTAGTGATGGTTTTTTGGATTTTATTTAACAAATTGTTTCGATATCATCCATTTCATTTTTGTCGAAATAGTCACTTGTCCATTTACATGATTTCACCCTATAGGTCCAATTATAAGTCCATTTAATTTTAATAGCAATGAAATCTGCATTATTTTAAGTAATTTTAAGTTTTTTTAATAATTAATTGATTTCTCAGTTTTGATTTCGAAAAAAGAATTTTTGTCTTTGGATTCCTTGCTAATGGACAAAAGGGAATGGTAAAATCCACCCCCTTTTTGACTGTGTGCAAAGCCCTTTTAGTGAAAATTTAACCCTGAACGCCAAAAGGCCGCCAATCGGCGGCCTTTTACCTTTTAACAATTACCGTAACCCTCTTTTATCCAGTCCGTTATTCGTGCAAATATGCCCAGGCATATTGAGCGTAAAGTTCTGCACCGGTAGTAAGCGCATCTTCGTCAATGTTGAATTTCCCGTGATGATGGGCCCATTCCGTATCTTTTTCAGGGTTTCCGGATCCTACCAAAGCGAAGCTTCCAGGTACTTCATCTAAATAGAAACTAAAATCTTCTCCACCCATTGTTGGCTTTTCATTATATACTGTGTCTTCGCCAAAAGCATTTGAAGCAACTTTTTGCACTAATTTTGCACTGTATTCATCATTAATGACAGCTTGCGTTCCACGGTAATATTCAACCTGTGCGGTCGCACCGTAAATATTAGCAACATTTTCAGCATATATCTGGAGCTGTTTTTCAATATGGTCACGTGTTTCAGGATCAAAACAACGGACCGTCCCTTCAATAACGGCATTTTCTGCAATGACATTAAATCGTGTGCCCACGACCATTTTTCCAACTGTCAAAACTGCGGGATTTTGTGGGTCGACCGTTCTTGATACGACGGATTGTACATTCATGACGAATGAAGAGGCCACAATAGTTGCATCGATACAATCCTGTGGCATTGCACCATGTCCGCCTCTTCCTTTAAACGTTACTGTAAAGATATCTGCTGAAGCGAATGAAGGCCCTTGAGAACAAGCAACCTTGTTTGTTGGCATTTGCGACCAAATATGGATGCCAAAAACATTATCAACACCTTTGACAGCCCCTTGTTTAACCATTTCCCTTGCACCTGTTGCTACTTCTTCTGCTGGTTGAAAGATTAATCTCACATTCCCAGGTAATTCTTCCTTTATTACGTTTAGTGCCTTCGCTGCAATCAATAGCATGGATGTATGTGCGTCATGACCACATGCATGCATTTTTCCTTCTTCTTTTGAAGCATACGGCAAGTCTTTATTTAATTCTTCAACAGAAAGGGCGTCCATATCCGCTCTTAATGCTACCGTTTTTCCTGCCATACCGCCTTTAATTTCTGCAATGACACCTGTTGGTTCTGCTTTGCGATAAGGTATTCCTAATTTTTCAAGGTATTCACAAATAAAGGCCGTTGTATTTTCTTCTTCCCATGACAACTCAGGTTCGCTATGAAGTTTTCTGCGTATTTCTATTAACTCATCACTATAATTTTGAATCGCTTCTTTTATCGTTTGATTAATCATTCTCATTCTACCTCCGTTAAACATTTAGCCACTTCGTAAAATATTTGCACTCCATTTGCTAAATGACGTGCATCAGACCATTCTTCTGGACAATGACTTAGTCCCGCTTTACTTGGAACAAAGAGCATGCCAACATCAGTCACATCGGAAAAAACCATCGCATCATGACCTGCTCCACTATTAATGGAACAGTATGGAATTTCCAAATCAGAACTTTTATCTTTTAATAAAGCTTTTATTTCATCACTCAATACCTTTGGCGGCATATATAACACCTGTTCCGCAGTTGTATGGATCCCCTGTTCATGAAAGGATTCGATTAATTCTTTCATTCGCTTGATGACATTGTTAATATGTTCTTCCTTGCTAGATCGGATATCTACCGAAAATTCGACTTTATTTGGAATGACGTTGGCTCCATTTGGTAACACATGCAGTCGTCCTGTCGTGATAACCGTTCCTTCACCTTCCTCCATTGCAAAGCTCGGTAATTGAGAAATAATCTGAGCGGCTGCAACCAATGCATCCGTACGGCGATCCATCGGGGTTGTGCCTGCATGTCCTGCCTTTCCTTCAATGGTTATTTCAAATTGAGTTAAACCAACAATAGCCTCTACAACACCAATGGGGATATTCTTCTCTTCAAGGATTGGCCCTTGTTCTATATGCAATTCGAGAAATGCTTTAATGCTATTAGGATTTCTCCTTTTCGGAAGTGATGAATCCAGGCCAATTTTTGACATCGCTTCAATTGTCGTGATACCTTCTTTATCCCTTAAGTTTTTAAAACCTTCCTCACTAAGTGTTCCCACCATTCCTCTCGAACCCATTAGGCCTCCGCCAAAACGAGCACCCTCTTCTTCAATCAGGGCAACGATTTCCAATGGATATTTAGGTGTTAGTTGATTTTCTGCAAATAGGGCAGCCACTTCAAGAGCGACAATTACACCGGCTGGTCCGTCATACGCACCACCATTTGGTACAGAATCAAAATGTGAGCCGATCAAAACGCTTGGTGCATCTTTTAAAGTACCTTCAAGCTTTCCAAAAATATTTCCAAGTCCATCCTCCTGTACTGTTAGACCGGCTTCCATCATTTTATTTTTAATATAATTTCGTGTAAGTAAGTCTTCCTTGCTATACGTAAGCCGGGTAGTTCCTTTTCCGGGTGTTGAGGTAAATTCGCTCAAATCATTTATTTGTTTTTCGATACGTTCGATAAGACTCACTTAGAATCCCTCCTATTTTACAAGAATTGTACAAATATTCCTGCCAAAATTACCGATACGATTGTAACTGATATAAATCCACCAACAAGCATCGGCGGCAGCATGTGGCTTAGCAATGCTTCTTTTTCATTTTCATCTTTTGTTAATGAATTGACGACTTCATTGGTGATAATGTAATCGGCAGGAAACCCGTATAATGCTGTTAAAGATACAGCGAAGGCCATTTCTTTGCTGACTTTTAACAATTTCCCTGCAATGAATGAGAATATATACATGCCAATAACAGCTAGGAAAATGCAAACAATAAGTGGGTAAAGGATCTCCATCATCATACTTGGTGTTGCACTTTTCAATCCGTCAAAGACGAAAAGCATAAGGGCCATGATGGCAAATCCAAATCCATTTGCTTTTTGCAGAGTCTGCTTTTCCAAGAAACCTATACTTTTTCCGACAACACCGAATAGTAAGCAAAGAACAAATGCATTTATTGATATAATCGGCTCTAATCCAGTCGATACAAGGTAAGCGAAAAAAGCAACAATCGCAAGTCTGAAAAACTTAAAATATTCCGTATTATATTTTTCAGGAAGTTTTTTAAACAGCTTAAGTTCCGTCATACCTTCTGCAGCGGCGGCAGTATCACTCTTTTTTACCGTTAATTGCCCATTGCGATATTGCCCCAAAAGCTTCTTCCCTTCTTTCTTCAACACAATTGAAGTTAAAGGATATCCAGCAAAGCCTTGCATTACATAAATCACAATGGCAAAAACGGACAAACTTGTAAGTCCTGCGTCTGCCGCTCCTTCTGACATGATTATTGAAGATACCATTCCGCCCACTAAAGGTGGAATCGCTACAAGGACAGTTTGCAGATCAAATATAAATGTGCCAATTGCGAATAATAGTGCAACAATACCAAGAATGCCAGATAAGGAGATGACAATCGTTTTCCATTGATTTACCAACTCTCTTATTGAAAGCAATGTTCCCATGTTCGTGATCAATAGGTACATCATCATGGTTGCCACTACCGGTGGAACACCTGCTATCGAAACGATATCTTGCGGGAAGAATGTCCAATAACCACATAGAAATAGGATGGCGGAGACGAAAACGGAAGGTACCCAGGCTTTTGTTCGGACCGCCACAATGTCTCCTACAAATAAAATCAGAATAACAATTACTAAAGCCAACATCTGTGACATATGAGTTCCTCACCTTCCAATTTAATAGTTTGAATATTCTAAAATAATATCATTAAATCGTTTGAATTTAAAGACAATTTTATATTTTCAGGTAATTGTACACAGATAATAGGAAATGTAAGTGTTTTAATTCTGCTTTCACATACCGAACATTCCCAAATTGGGTATTTCAAAATAATATTAATCATAAAATTAACTTTATAGACTTTTCATCTCCTTAAGTCACAGAATATATTGATTTATTTTTAAAAACAAAAAGCCGTCCAAGGACAGCTCTGATTAATGATTATTTAATATCCTGTTTACTTTTCATTTAAAAAAACTGAAAAAAGTAAACTCTTTCTGCTTTCATAATCTTATATATTTCTGGCACTATTGCAGAACCCATTGTCAACCATTAGGCTGTGAAAGTGCTGACGTCAAATCACGTCATGGCGCCGGCACTAACTGCGCGGATTTACTAAAGCAGAAGGATGCCTTTGGCAAACGGGCTAGTTGCTTTTGAAATGATAATGCCCTCAAGAACAATCCGGGTTTCATCTGCAGGGTCTCCCATTTTTCTGATTTACCTTTTACCAGCACAATTTGCAGAATACGATACTACTAAGTTTTTTTCACTAGAACCAGATTTTCCATCAATAAAAAATACTTACCTTAATAATTGTTGCAGTTGTGCCGTCTTCGTAATTGGATAACTTTAAATTTACATTATCGCAGAAATGATCCATGTTCACGATTACCAAGTCTCCTTGCCCTAAAACAATCGTCTCTTTTTCATCGATACTCATTCTACTTTTTCCTTTGAAACAATAATAGACTTCTGATCTTTTCATAGATTGCCCATTACCCAACACTTCAGAATGGATTCCATCATTCAAATGAATCTTGCTAAGGTCTCCCTCGCATCCTTCTGCTAACATCAAATTAAAGTCCGTAACCCTCCCCATACTTCGCGTTGTCCAGCCTCCATCAAACCGATCCTGTTCAAATGGCTGTAGTTGCACACGGTGATTTCCTTTATGGTCCAGCAACATTTCACCATCAAGGATCATGATGATTCTCTGAATGCCTGGAAGGTGAGTGAATATGGATTCGTCCACCTCGACATCCGCGGTGCTTATCCGCCAATTAAATTCACGCTTCGAGTAATCTCCATCTTCAGGATAAATGGCAAGTTGTGTTGTTTTACCACCTGACCAAAGACTGGTTATTTGTTCACTTTTCCTTATTATTTTTAGTGAATATGACAACTATTTTCTCCCCTTTTACTATTAGTTTCCTTCGTTGAAAACAAATTCGACCAGAGTGCAGATCAAAAAATTGTTTATTGTGGATAACAAAGAGGCATAACTGAGATTAGATGTACTGGCCTCCGATCATCGTAGCACAATTTCATTCTTACTTGATTACACAATGTCATTCATACCTCCTGTCCAGTTGCATAAACAAACAGAAAAACCAATGTGCATTACCTACTACATGGACAATTTTTGAATAAAGGCAATAACCGAATGTTTTGGTACAACAACCAAAAACATTCGGTATCAACACTATATTCTAAACTTTATTTTGACCATTTCGGACTTTGCATTGAAACCACTTTTTTCATGCAATTATAACCCGGAAAACATGAAATTCGTTCTATCATTAAGGACAAATTATCATTTTAATAGATTAATACTTATAATGATAATTGGCATGGCAAAAACATCAATAAGAAATGCACCCACTATCGGTACGATTAAATAAGCTTTACTTGAGGGTCCATATTTAGCAGTGATTGTCGACATATTGGCCATAGCATTTGGTGTAGCACCTATACCATGTCCGATGAACCCTCCAACCATAACTGCTGCATCGTAGTTTTTGCCAAGAAAGCGAAACATGATGAATATACTTAAGAGTATAATGAAAATTACTTGTACCACCACAATCAAAATAATAGGTAACGCAAGGTCAGCAACTTCCCATAGTTTTATACTCATTAATGCCATTGATAAGAAAATACCTAAAGTAATATCTCCAATAAAGTTTATACTAGGCATTTCGATGATTTTTCCATTTATTTTATCCAAAATATTCCGAACTATTACAGCCACTATCATTGCTCCAACATAATTCGGTAAAACATAACCTGTCTTCGCCGAAAATAACTCTCCTAAATATGAACCTACAGCCATACAAAATGTCAGTATCAATACTTGTTTCATAAATGAAGCTGCATTCAATTCTATTTTGTCTTCCATTTCTTTCTTTTCCTGAATTTCAATATCCTTTTTACTTGGTGTTAATTTATGTTTATTAATTAGATATTTTACAGTTGGACCTCCAACCAATCCACCAAATACTAACCCTAAAGTAGCTGCTGCTATTCCAATTGCTTGGGCAGATTGAATTCCCAGCGATTCAATGGTGCCGCCAAATGCTGTAGCTGCACCTATGCCGCCTTCCATGGAAATTGCTCCTGCCATCATGCCTATCAATGGATCTATCCCAAAAACGGGTGCTAAAGAAATTCCAATTAAATTTTGAGCAAATGCCAGAAAACCACATAACAACCAATATATTAATAATAATTTACCGCCGACTTTCACTAATTGAAAACTAGCACCCAATCCAACAGTCGTAAAAAACGTTAACATAAATAATCCCTGGAGGGTCGTATCTAATGAAATGGTTACATTTAGAAAGGTTTTAAGACTTGTAGCGACTATCGCAAACAGTAATCCCCCTACAACAGGTGCAGGGATGCAAAAGTGTTTAAATATTTTGACATTCTTAACGATAATCCCGCCTAGTGCTAAAAGCAGTACCGCTAAAAAAATTGTGATCGTTTGATTAATCTCGATGTTCATATTGCCTATCTCCTCTCCACACACAAGAATACTTCATTTATTAGGTTTGCAGCTAGTTTTACAGTGCGATTATCGTTATCCAATGATGGATTTACTTCACAAATATCAAATGAAATAGTTTTCGGATGTGAAGTAATATTACGAATTAACTGCCTAACCGTTTTTCCAGAAAGACCAAATGAAGAAGGCGCACTAACACCTGGTGCTTCTGAAGCGTTAATAACATCCATACAAAGCGTTAAAATAATATAATCATGTTGATTCATAAAATTCAGAATTTCATTTTCAGTTTCCCCAGAAATCCCATCTACCAATTCTTCTTCCAATATCCAGGAACAACCAAGAGAGGTTGCAGCGTCAAATAATTTTTTTGTATTTCCGTAACGTTGAATACCAATAGGCAAATAACTTGCTTGATGATCATGATCTAATATTTGTTTAAACATCGTTCCAGAAGAAGTAGTTTCTTCATATGAGCGTAAGTCAAAATGAGCATCAATATTAAGAATGCCTATTTTAGCTTTGGGTCCTACACTCGACCTAATCCCTAGATAATGACCATAAAAGGTTTCATGTCCGCCCCCCAATATAACAGGAAACATATTTTTAGATACTATTTTCTCTACGTGACTCCCTAATTCACCTTGTGCTGCTTCTAACTGTTGATCTTCACAAATGATATTCCCGAAATCAACTAGACTATCTGCTCCTTGTCCGTGCCAAGATAAAGAAGATAGAGATTTACGTATTTCATCGGGAGCTTCTTTGCTTCCAAGTCTTCCTTTATTCCTGCGTACGCCCTCATCACAAGAAAACCCTATTATTCCACATGCATGATTTATTGAAGTGAATTGATTATCTTTAACAATTTGATGAATTCTAAATTCATCTTTATCTACTAGACTATCTGTTCTGCCTTTCCATAACTCCATATTTGGTAACGCATACATTTATTTTTCCTCCCCATTGATAAAAATACTTCATATTTGCAATCGCCACTCATTCGGGTTGTACAATCATAAAAGATCTGAAGCATTTTGCACATCCCCGCTCCCGCTGCACTGTAATTCCCAGTTCAGCACTGTAAACCATTATGGTGTAATATCTATATTCCCTCCATTCTGCTTAATGGTTTTACTGCAATATTAACTAAGCAAGTTCCATGCCATGTTCATCGCCTTAAAAACAGTGGATAATTAAGATATATACAAAATAAAAAGTAGGCGAAAATTGCCGCTCGGCAATTTCCGCCTACTTTTCTTCCCGATATTTCTTCAACTTGTCTCTCAATGTCCTTTCCCCGATGCCGATTGTTTGAGCGGTCCTCCTTTGATGGCCGTTAAAAGCGGCAAGGTTATGAAGAATCACTTTTTTTTCGATATCTTCAAGCGGTTCGCCGACATAGACAGGGATTAAAGTGTTGCCAAAAAATGCGCGCGAACTTTTTTGGATGTCGGAAGGTAAATCGGATTTCTGTATATAAGACTCATTCGTAAGCGCAATGGCTCTTTCAATCACATTCTGCAGTTCCCGAATATTTCCTGGGAAGTCATATTGCTGTAAAAGCTGCAGCGCTTCATGGGAAATTCCTTCTACAGGTTTTCCCATTCTATCACAAATTTTGGCAATGAAAAATTCCAACAACAACGGAATGTCTTCTTTTCGTTCACGTAAAGCCGGAAGGTGAATCGGAATCACATTCAATCTGTAATATAAATCTTCACGAAATCTATTTTCTTTTACTTCCTTGACCAGGTCCCTGTTTGTCGCAGCAATGATACGGACATCGATGCTGACTTCTTCCATCCCTCCAACGGGCATTACCTTTCTCTCTTGTAGAACGCGCAAAATTTTCCCTTGCAGCGCCAAATCCATCTCACCGATTTCGTCAAGAAAGATTGTCCCCCCTTCCGCCAATACAAAAAGTCCATACTTCCGCTGGGTCGCCCCTGTAAATGCGCCCTTTTCGTATCCAAATAATTCTGATTCCAACAGGTGAGTCGGAATGGCGGCACAATTAATAGCCTGAAACTTTTTGTTTCTGCGCTTGCTTTGATTATGGATCGTCCTGGCGACGACTTCTTTGCCGGTTCCACTTTCCCCTTCTATGAGAATGTTAGAATCGATATCCTTCACTTTTTCGATTAGGGAGAATATTTTGCGCATTGACAAACTTTCACCGATAAGGCCGTTCACACCTGCTACCTTATCCAATTCTTCACTCAGCCATTTCACTTTGGACTGAAGCGTATACACTTCTTCCGCTTTTTGCATCAGCACTTCCAATTCATCAATATGAAGAGGCTTTGTTGCATATGAAAAAGCTCCCTTACGCATTGCTTCCACTGAAGATGGAATGGTTCCATAGGCCGTCATCATGATGACAACTGTAGAGGGGGAGAGGCGCTTGATTTCTTCTAGCACTTCCATCCCATTGTATTCCCCGATTTTCAAATCCAGCAAAACTATTGCAATTTCCGCTCTTTCGAGTAGTGGAAGCGCTTCACGTGGGTCTGTAAAAGAATAAACGTGATACTGGTCTTCCAATGCAAACGTAAGTGACTGACAAATGGTTGGCTCATCATCAATAATTATGATATCGTGCATCATTTTCACCCTTTCTGTATTAATGCTGTAAACAAATGGTCACTACTGTACCCTTTCCTACTTCACTTCTTGTCTCAATAGTACCACCGTTTTCTTTGACAAGCTGGTACGAAATAGAAAGCCCAAGCCCGACACCGTTCCGTTTCCTGGTGTAAAATGGTTCAAAGATCTTATCAATGTCTTCTTCCGAAATGCCGATGCCTTCATCCTCGATTTCAATAACTGTGAACATATCCCGATAATATGCCCGGAAAATAAGGGTTCCCCCTATATTGGACGCCTGAATGGCATTGAGAATGACGTTCACCAGCACTTGTTTGATCTGCTGTGTATCTGCAGTTGCCTGAATGTCTCCAGTGAACTCACGAACAATGCTCAAATTTTTTTCTTTGATTTTCGGTTTAAGCAATAGCTCAATCCCATCAATGGTCTCATTCAGCGAAAACGTGACAGGCTCTGATTTTTTAGGGCGGGAATAATCGAGCAAATCGTTAATTAATGTATTAAGTCGGGTAATTTCACTAGTGACCTGTTCGGAAAAGAATGTACGGAAATCTGCGCTCGCAAATTTTTTTGGCAGTAATTGGGTATAAGTAAGGATCGAAGTTAATGGGTTTCTTATCTCATGTGCGATACCCGCCACAAGTTGTCCCAATGAACGTAAGCGGTCATCCTGGGCCACTTTTCTCTCCAGCTGTTTTTGTTCCGTAATATCGAAAAAATTCAACACCGCACCTACACTATCTCCCCCAATAGTCTGAATTGGGTACACGCTGTAAGTAATATACCTTTTTTTGCTCGCATTCTGAAACCACACCGTTTCCTTTTGTAAGAAAACTCTCTTTCTCTCTAACGCCGCCTTGATTTCCTTTTCCGGGATGAAACAGGTAATGGGCAGATCCTGAAAAGGTTTTCTGACTACATTACCGTCCAACTCCAAATAATCCATAGCCCTAACATTGATCATTGAAACAAGTCCTTGCTGATTCAGTGTAATAAGCGAACTGTAGGCACTGTTTAATACTTGCTGCTGAAAATGGATGTTTTCCTCAAGCAGCAGCATCTTCTCTTCCAAGTCTTTATTCACGTGCCCAATTTGCTCGGTTCGTTTAGCTACTTCTCGTTTAAGGCTGAGATTCCACCATAAGATGAGAGAAATTACAATGAAGGTAATAAAAAGACCAATTTCCAAATACAACAGCGTTTTGCGTAGTCGTTGAGTATTTGGCAGGATGTATTCCCCGAACCATTTTTTCTCTATCTTTTCATACGTCCCATCTTTCTTGATTTGAGAAATTGCCTGATTGAATAGTGTCAGCAGCTCTTTGTTTTTTGGCATCACAGCTACCGCATAATTTGTGGTGTCAAGTGACTCACCGACAATCTTAATGAGTGATTGCTGCTCATTTTTCTGTAGAAAATATTGACCCGTAATCCGATTTCCAATGAAAGCATCCACTTTTCCGTCGATTAACGACTGAACGGCTTCTTGTTGATTATTAGTTTCCACCAATTGCAACCGATCTACTTTACTTAGTAGACCGCTTGCAACATCACCTTTTTGTACGGCTACTTTCCGGCCTTTGAGATCTTCGATTTTTCGGATATACATGTTATCTTTCAACACAAAAATCCCTTGTGAACTTGTGAAATACGGAGCTGAAAAATCATAAATCTCTTCACGTTCCTGATTGTATTTCATGCCTTGGATCGCATCCACTTTACCAGAGCGCATAGCTTGTACTGCCTCGTTCCAAGGCATAGGATAGTATTCGAACCTAATGCCAGTCTCGATAGAAATGGCGTTCATTATATCTACATTAAAACCGGTATAAACTCCCGAATCGCTCAAGTATTCGAAAGGCGGAAAGTTATTATCCCCTGCAACCCGTATCACTTTTTCGGCTTCCGAATGCACTGCTGAAGGAAAGAAGCAGCCAAAAAAGAAAAGGTAGACGGTTATAACGGCACAGATAGTATATAAATTTCGCATCGCCTCACCCCTTTTTTCCATACATACAGTTTTGTATCATATATGTGTATATATACAATGTACAAAGACTCTATCATGATAACTTTTTAAAGTATATAAGAAAAGCTAATGTGCATTTCATAACGCTTGAATTACAATATGTTTTTGTGAATGGAAAAAGGATTGTAGAAAATGTTCATTTAATCAAGAAATAAAGGGAATCCTCTTAACTTTTTGATTTCAAGAATTTTATTCTGTGCAGAACTTGCGTAAAAGCAATTGTGATTTCGCCGTTCGCAAACTGTTTTCTCGCTAAAACAAACGTTGAAACTGACTTTTTTGCAAAGAAATCGCACCGTTCGTTTAAGCGTACTTTTACGAACGGTGCGATTATTTCCCCAATGGCAATCGAATTAAAGGGACATCCCTAAATATCCATTTGTTGTAAAGGGTATTTAAAACTTCAATGAATAATCTTACTTTTTTAAAGCTATCCCAGGACGAGTAATATCACCCTTATTAGCAAACATGGCTTCATATAGAATTTGGAATATATTTATTGATTACCTTTTTTAACCCATCCCGCAACTGTAACTGTACGTTTAGCTTGATGTTTTACAGCATCTTTAACATCCTCAATCATCTTACCATCTTGGCCGACTGTTACACTTGTTCCATATGGATTTCCGCCTGCACCAAATAGTACCGGATCCGTATAACCAGGAGGAGCAATGATAGCACCCCAGTGCATCATGGAAGTGTATAGGGATAACAATGTAGCTTCTTGACCACCATGTGGGTTTTGTGCAGAAGTCATCGCACTTACTACTTTATTCACTGTCTTACCGCTTGCCCAAAGCCCACCTTGGATATCGAGGAACTGTTTCATTTGTGATGGCATATTCCCAAAACGTGTTGGGACACTGAAGATAATGGCATCTGCCCATTCTAGGTCAGCTGATGTTGCGACTGGAACGTCTTTTGTTGCTTCGACAGTTGCTTTCCATCCTTCATTTCCTTCAATAACAGATTCTGGAGCTAATTCTTGTACTTTTAATACTTTCACTTCAGCACCTGCTTCTTTTGCCCCTTCTTCAGCCCATTTTGCTAATTGATAATTTGTTCCACCCATACTATAAAATACCACTGCTAATTTAACGTTTGACATATTTTCCATCTCCCTTGATTTATCGAATAATTTGTTTAAAAATCCCATGAATTACACCTTCTTTTTTAATGCAGATATCTTCTTTTTTCAGATAGTATCCCTCAGCAAAGACATAAATATTATTTGTTAGATAAAATCCATTTTGATTAATCTATTATTCAAAATGGATTTTTACCATAAATCTGAGTTTATTTGGTAATTTTGAATACACTTTATTTCAAAGTTATATTTGATTTTGTTTGTTATTTAGCCATTCTTAATTTTGATTCTTCAATAGCCTTGTTGATATCTTCTTGACCATGCACGGATGGAAAAATTTTTTTAAAAAAAGAGCTGCTTTTATTTAAGTACATGGCAACACAATCAAGTTGCTTAGCAAAAGTTTTCCACTTTTTCGTAAATATTTGTTTTGTATAATATTTTTTTCCTTTTATTCTTTAATGAATTCCTTTGTACTTCTCACTGTTTCAATTGGGCGAACTAATTTTTCTATTTCTGCACGTTTAGGCTCTAAGAATGGAGGTAAAGATAATTTTTCCCCAAGGGTTTCATAAGGTTCATCTCCCATGAAACCCGGACCATCCGTAGCAAACTCAAATAAAATTTGCGGTGCAATTCTTGCGTATAATGACTCAAAAAAGTGACGGTTTACATAACCGGATGTATGGAACCCAAAACTATTCATCCGTTCAATCCATTCTTCTAAAACAGAGCGATCCTCTACACGTAATGCCGCATGGTGAACCGTACCAAAACCTTGCCGGGCTTCAGGAAGAATGGCATTATATTCTACAATGACCGAGGCACCATTGCCGCCTTCCCCCACTTCAAATAAATGAAATGACCCTTCTTTATCTGTCTCTTTAAATAATAGGACTTTTTCCATCATTTCTTTAAAGTAATCAAAGTTCGCAATACGGACAAAAATCGGTCCTAAACCAGTAATTGCATATTCCAGTGGAATTGGACCTTTTTGCCATGCTGTTCCAGATTCCACCCCTTTGTTGTATTCATCTGAAATCAATTGATATTGCTGATCATCAAAATCAATGAAAGAGAGGGTTTTCTTGCCAAATTGCTCTTTGATACCAGTATGTTTTACTTCTAAACGATCAAAACGTTTCACCCAATAGTTTAATGATTCATCACTCGGTACACGGAAAGATGTCTTTGAAATCTCGTTTGTACCATGTACGCCTTTAGGAATGCCGGGGAAATCAAAGAAAGTCATGTCTGTGCCTGCGCTGCCTTTATCATCTGCAAAGAATAAATGATAGGTTTGAATATCATCTTGATTTACCGTTTTTTTAACTAAACGCATACCTAAAACATAAGTGAAGAATTCATAGTTCTTTTCTGCACTACTTGTAATGGCTGTTACATGGTGTATTCCTTTTAGTCCGTTCATTATATTTTCCTCCAAGATTTAATTTAAGAATAATGGTCGCAATTTTTCTTCGATCTCTTTTCGATTTGGCTCCAAAAATGATGGAAGTGATAGTTTTTCCCCCATTGTTTCCATTGGTTCATCTGTCGCAAATCCTGGTGTATCCGTAGATAATTCAAATAATATACCATTGGGTTCCCTGAAATATAATGCCTTGAAGTAATACCGTTCCACTTTCCCTGAATTCGATAGCCTGTATTCATTCAAACGATCTGCCCATTGATCATATTCTTCCTCATTCGGCACACGGAAGGCAACATGGTGAACACCTCCACGACCTAAGCGGACTCTCGGCAAATCTGGTCTTGTTTCAATATGAACTTCCGTACTGCTGCCGCCTTCACCCGTTGCATAAATCAATATATCTGGATAATCCCCTTCAAGTGATGGATAAGAACCGGTAAATCGAAAACCCATAACTTCTGTCAAAACACCGATTGTTGGTTCTGCAATTGCGACTGTAAGGGTTACAGGTCCTAAACCAATAATGGCGTTTTCCAGTGGAATGTCATCCTTTTTCCAAGGAATACCCGCCCTCACACCTTTTTCACCGTTATCGGCTACCAGTATTAAGCGAGTCCCCTCGAAATCTCTGAAAGCCAATGTATCACGATTTGCTCTTTTTTGAATATCATCATGTTCAACTCCAAATTGTTTAAAACGTTCTTTCCAAAATAACAATGAATCTGACTTTCTAACCCTTAGTGATACAGTAGAAATATCTGAAGTTCCCCTGTATGTTTGCCCAAGATGAGGAATGTCAAAGAACGTAACTTCAGTTCCTGGGGTTCCTTCCGCGTCAGCATAAAATAGGTGATAGGATTCTGTATTATCTTGGTTAACCGTTTTCTTTACCAATCTCATTCCTAAAATTTTTGTATAAAATTCATAATTTTTTTCCGCTTTTCCTGTTAAAATCGATACATGATGTAGTCCTAAGAGTTCCATCCCATTTCACTCCTGTCACATTATTTGTATACCACTCAACTGCGGTTTCAACTTCTTCAATGATCAATTGATGTCCCCTATTTTCCCAATGAATCTCAAAGTTCGCCCCAGCTGATTTCATTTTGATATTAATGGATCGTTTGTTCCCGTTAAACCTAGCTACCTTAATTTGCCCATTTATAATGGCTGGCACATGTTGAAAAATTTTATTTTACTATTTAATTTGAGGTATTTTAGAATAAAAATGAATCTAAAGCATATTGACCCGGACCGACCAAGGCTATACCGATAGCAACTGCAAGCAAAGTTAAGTTGTATTCATATCCGTTAGCTGTTGCCCATAATCCATTTGGAGCATGCACTTTTACGATAGCCATTATCATAGTTCCCGCAATCATAATTCCTGCAAGTGGCGTTAATAGACCTAAAGCAAACAAAAGTCCACCAATAAGTTCTGCTACCCCTGCGAAAAGAGCCATGGTTACTCCTGGTTTCATGCCAATGGATTCAAACCATCCACCTGTTCCTTGCAATCCGTAGCCACCGAACCACCCGAACAACTTTTGAGCACCGTGCCCAATGAACAATAAACCAATTACCAAACGAATTATTAATAAACCTATATCTATCATATTAAATTCCCCCTAAATATTTTTATCTCGAATTCGAGATATCATTCCAAAAAAACACTTTAAACTTTATTCCTTACTTTCTCAAAAGATTCACAAATGTCTCTGCCTCATCAGAATTTAATGATCAAACATACCTTCAACTAATTCATGATATTTCGGCATGATTTCATTCATCATTTGACCATCGTCAGTTAATCTTACATGTAGCATACGGCGGTCATCCGGGCAGGCATTTCTGCTTAATACACCTTTTTGTTCTAGCTTATCTATAACATAGGTCAACGTTTGAAATCAGTATGCAATTTCCAATTTGCTGAATTGTTTGTTTCCCTTTTGATAAAGTACCTCTAAAACAGAAAATTCCGTAATACCAAGCTTGTTTTTTCCATTTCTTTCTTTATTCGATCATGAATTGCTTTAGATGTTTGCATTAATATCAGAAAGTACAAATTGTTGCATTTCCTCTCCTTTTACTTCACCCCCGGAAAAGTCTCGAATTAAATTATCTTGAATATGAGATAATAATACTGCTTATATATTTTTTTGTCAATAACCTTTTTACTTTATTGAACTAAACTTCCTGGTTCCGGTCTTCTCAAGGTAAATTCATTCAGAAAACTGTTTAAAAGCGTCGACTATCCCATCCAATATATCGGCTAATTCCAATGGTCCCATCGGATGAGTTTTTCCCAAAGGAATAAAAGGAAGGTGAAAACCCTTCCTTTTTCTTTATCTATAAGTGAGTTTCGTGCGACGATATATATGAATACGTCACCATTTATTAGTTTAAAACTTCAACAAGACTGGCGGACAATATGATTTGCCTGTCTATGGACAAAGATTCGTTAGAAAGAACCGGGCCAGCTGCTGCCTGGAAGGAAGAATACTATTACCCGCCCTACATACAAACCTTGAACACCATGTATTTGAGTGGTCATCACCCTTCCTTCATGTGCTAGATTCATGCATGGCAGCACATTTTTCTAACTTACATTAAATGTTTGACTGTGTATTGTATACTTATTGATTTTTTCCAAGCTTGGTTCATAGCCAATTCCAGGCAATTCCGGAACTTTGATCATTCCGTTTTCCACTGTAACTTCAGGGTCAATGATATCTTCTGCCCAGTAGAGAGAGGAAGCTGCGGTATCTCCCGGAAGAGTAAAGTTTGGAAGTGAAGTGATTGCAATATTATGCGCTCTTCCAATGCCTGATTCCAGCATGCCCCCACACCATAGCGGAATTTCATGTTCAAGACATAAATCATGGATTTTCTTGGATTCAGTCAAACCTCCGACCCGGCCAATCTTAATATTAATAATTTTACAGCTGCCCAATTTAATAGCTTTCCTGGCATCCTCTAAGGAGTGAATGCTTTCATCCAGACAAATGGGTGTTTTTAACCTTGACTGTAAATCTGCATGGTCAATGATATCGTTATAGGCAAGCGGCTGTTCAATCATCATTAAGTCATAATCATCCAAGGCGGATAACCTGTCTATATCTTGTAAGGTATAAGCTGAATTTGCATCTGCCATGAGCGGGATTTCAGGATATACTTTTCGGACCTTGTCTATTAATTCAACATCCCAGCCTGGTTTGATTTTTAGTTTAAACCGTTTATAGCCTTCACCGAGACGAGCTCCAATCATATCTATGGTCGAATCGATCGAATCCTTTATTCCGATGCTTACCCCCACTTCTATTTTCTTTTTTGTTCCACCTAACACACTTGAGAGAGAAGCATCTTGCTTTTTCGCATAAAGATCCCATACAGCACCCTCTAAAGCTGCTTTTGCCATATAGTTACCGCGAATATGGGAGAAATATTTTTCAGAGAGTTCATCCGGATGCTTGATTTCATTTTTAAGAATAATTGGAATTAGATAATCCTCGAGTATATGCCAGTTTGTTTTTAAGGTCTCTTCATTATACAGAGGGTCGAGCATCGCAACCGATTCAGCCCACCCGGAAATGCCATCCTCGCTTTTTGCTTCTACAAGGATAAAATCCCTATTGTATTCCGTTCCAAAGCTAGTTGTAAAAGGTTCAAGCAAGTCCAGCTTTAGATGCCTTAGAATAACTTGTTTAATTTTCACTTGGCCATTCTCCTTTTGTGATGAAACTGTTAAAAGATACAGTCTTACCAATTTTTTATTAAATAGGCTTACAGCAGCCTGAAATTACGGGTTCTTATTAAAATCTACCTGCTTATTTCCTTGTCAGCACATAAAACTGAACGGGAATTTCTGTCATGGAATTCTTTATAAAATCCGTTACCTCCCACCCTTGCTGAAATAAATCGGTAAATATGTCCCTCGTTTTCATCCGCCATTCATTGGCAGCTTGACTATTTGTGGCCCTTATTGTCCGGAAGTCCTTTGGGATGGCCACAAAAGCGGTGTCACATTTTTGTTCAGGCAGCGAAAGAGAGAATGATGGAACAGGCACACCCTTTTCAATGGTCTCCCACTGAATAAGCGATTTTTCTATCACAACATCCAGCGGAATTTCCCGTCCACTAGAATTGGCTTTCTTTTTTTCACCGATATGCCATTCGACAAGAAAGCGGTCAGAAGGAACTCCACTATTTAAAAGATCTTCCATTTCTCCATAGCAGTTCGCAATATATGTGGAACATCCACCACCAAGCTTGGCAATATTCAAATACCCATTAATACTTTCCAAAGGATCGTAAGTCCAGGTAATAAGGGAATAACCGAGCTTTAACGCTTCTTCACGTTGGGCCAACTTTAACTTCTCCCCTATACCTTTGTTGCGAAATTGCTCATCTATGCCTAGTATATGTGAACAAAGATAGGTTGACTGCCCATTGAATCCCGGAAAGCTGTATTGAAATCCAATTAGCTTTTCCCCGCAATACGCTCCTAGAACCAGACCACCGTTTTTCACAGCTGTTATGGTTTGGTGTGTGGGGATCGAGTCGTTTTCTCCCCAAATGGCGGATTCTAGCTTTCTTATGTCCTCTAGCTCTTCAATTCGATGAATGGAACGAATTGCAATTTCCTGTGTTTTCGTCATGTCCAACCTCCTCCTAGGAAAATCTCCAGCGCCTTGATCGACCCAACATAAGATGGACAAGTTAGTTCCACTGCCGACGGCTTGTCGTTACTAGGCACTGGAGCTTTCGTTTATGTTTAAAATATATTTCTACTTTTTTCACAAAAGAAATTATTCCACTTTACTGAAATCAGCATCTTGCATTGGAATCATTTTTGTTCTCTTTAAGATTTTATAACCTAGAAAAGCCAGGAAAAATAAAGGAAGCCCGATATAAGAAATTAAAATTCCATACCAGTCGATCTCTGGGCCAAAAAAAGCAGAGTAATTTTGTCCCAGGATCGCCGTAACACATAAAAATGTGGCTAATATCGGTCCGAACGGGTACCATTTTGATACATAAGGCAAATCTTTCAAATCTCTTCCTTGTGCAATATATGCCTTCCGGAATCGATAATGTGTAATCGAAATTCCTAACCAGGATAAAAAGCCTGATAATCCTGCGGCATTCAATAACCAAGTATAAATCGTGCCTTCTCCAAAAAGAGAGGTCAGGAAAGCTGCCATCCCGACGATGGTAGAAAAGTACACAGCGTTAACCGGAATGCCGCCTGAATTCACTTTTTTCAGGAACGAAGGGGCTTTGCCTTCTTTCGCCAGTACCCAAAGGACGCGAGAAGCTCCGTACATGGCGGAATTGCCTGCAGAAAGAACAGAAGTAAGAATGACCACATTCATAACGGAGGCAGCGATGGCAAGCCCGGCGTTTTGAAAAACTAGAGTGAAGGGACTTACCGCTATATCTTCTATATCCGAGCTTAACAAACGCGGATCATTATAGCTGATCAAAAATCCAATCACGATTATCGCCAATACATAAAACAAGAGAAGTCTCCAGAAGATTTGCTTAATGGCCTTGGGTATATTCTTTCTCGGATTTTCACTCTCGCCGGCCGCAATTCCTACTAACTCGGTGCCTTGAAAGGCAAATCCGACCACCATAAAGACACTAATGACGGATAAAAATCCTCCTTTAAACGGTGCCTCCCCTTTGGTGATATTTTCAAAACCTACGGCATCCCCTCCCATGATTCCTACAATCATTAATAACCCCACGGCTATAAAAATGATAATCGTCAAAACCTTAATAATGGCAAACCAGAATTCTGATTCTCCATATCCTTTTACCGATAGAATATTCAGGCCAAATATGAGGGCAAGAAATAATGCGCTCCAAATGATCCCTGGAACAGAAGGCAGCCAATATTTCATAATCAGGGAGGAAGCTGCCAGTTCCAACGCGACTACGATTGCATTGTTATACCAATAGTTCCATCCGATCGCAAATCCTAAAGCCGGATCGACAAACCTTGATGTATAGGTACTAAAAGAGCCTGTAATAGGAATGAAGGCAGCCATTTCCGCTAAGCTTGTCATCAGGAAGTAAACCATGATTCCTGCAATTATATAGGCAGCTACAGCTCCTCCGGGACCCGCAGTATGTATAATGGAACCGCTTGCTAAAAATAGCCCCGTTCCAATGGTTCCGCCGATTGCAATCATGGAAAGATGTCTTGGTTTGAGTTTGCGCTCCAATTGTGTTTCATCAGTAGCTGTTTGATCCCCATTTTGTGATGTTTGTGCGGTATTTTCCATAAAACACCCCTTCATTAATTTTTCGAGTGAAAATTTATTCTCCTGCCGCCAACATTACTGTGTTAGTTAAAATTTTCGTTCCATAAATTAGCGATTGTAAATTAAACTTCATATCCGGATGGTGCAGACCAGGCGTTAAATCGCATCCTAACCCTATCATGGTTGCTGCTATTTCAGGTTTTTGGGCTGTATAAAAATGAAAATCCTCTCCTCCTTGAGAAATACAGACTGGAACGACATTTTCCATCCCAAGGATATCTCCTATGGCGGCCTCAGCCAGCTTTATCGCTTTTTCATGCAAGCTAGCAGCTGGGACGAATTCTTCCGCAGACCAGGAGATCGATGTCTCTGAATGTTCCATTGTCTGGTCAAAAGCTTCCTTCGTTAAGCGATTTAGTTCATTCATTACATCATTTGACTGTGCTCTGGCATCAATTGCAAAGACAGCTGTTTCCGGGATAACGTTTGATGCTTTGTTGTTTGTTTGAAATTGAGTCATTTTGATGGAATAAGGCGTTTCGGTTTCCAGATTAATCTGCTGCAATTTTTGGACTAGCAAAGCTGCTGCGTCGATGACATTTATTCCATCTTGCGGTCGGGATGCATGGGCCTGAATACCTTTGATCGTTCCCCTTATTGTTTCGGCAGAGCCATGGACAATGACTGGGGAAGCTTTCATATAAGGAACCTCCGTACTGGGTCTTACATGTACCCCGAATAAGTATGTAACATCCTCCAATGCGCCATCATTGATCATTTGAAGAGCGCCTTCCCCTTTTTCTTCCGCAGGTTGGAATATGAATCGGAGAGTATGTTTAGGCCGGATTCCACTGGAGGCAATGGCCAATGCTGTATATAAAACCATTGTGCTATGTGCGTCATGTCCACATGAATGATTGGCCTTTACAATTCCATCTACTTCCTGTACAAGCGCATCCATATCAGCCCTTAATGCCACAACCTTTTTTGAGATGCCTGGAATCTCGGCGATGATTCCATGATGGCTCTGAAATGTTTTTGTGGGTATTCCCGCTCTCCTAAGACATTTCAATAAATAGCAAGAGGTTTTTTCCTCCTGCCAGCTTGGCTCAGCCAATGAATGCAGGTCATGGTAGGACTTCAGCAATGATTCTTGTTGCTGATCAATATATTGAATCGGGTTCATAATGATGCACCTCCTCCTTTACATGGATTTTTACCTTTATTAAAAACTCATTCATTAAACACTTCATAACTTGAATATAGCCTTTCTAATTTTTGCTGATGGGTATGGATCCGTTTTTCGTCTTTTTGATGTATGCCTGCAATAACCAAGTCCAATAAGCTAATGACAGAAGCTATTGAATTGGTTCCGGTTTCTGCGTTTTCTTCAGTTGTCAAGGCGATATCAGCGATGCGGCCAACAGGTGACAGAAGGCGATCTGTAACTGAAATTAAACAAACTCCTTGTTCTTTGGCACACTCAGCAACTTTTAATGTTTCATTCGCATACCTCGGAAAGGAAAAAACAACCATCACAGACTTGGTAGTGAGGTTACAAAACTTCTCATAGAAGTCACCTGTTGGTGAACATAAACTTACATTTTCCCTTAATGAACTTAGCGTATAGGAGAACCAATAGGCGGCGGCATGGGAAATGCGATGCCCTGCAATTAATATTTGATCAGCCTGGATCAAGACATCGACTGCTTTCCATATATCCTGAACGTTCGTATGATCTAATAGATGTCTTAAAATATGAACTTCGTTTTCTATCACTTTGGTAAATGGATCTTGCTTGTCATCAATTCGGAGAAGGGAATCACCATTGGATAAGTCCATATGATTTTGGTGAATCAGCTGTTTTTGAATTCTGTCCTGCATTTTACTAAACCCTTCAAATCCTAATGAATAGGAAAACCGAATGACCGTCGTTTCACTAACCTCCGCTTCCCGACCAATTTGAAATGCCGTTTTAAAGGCGGCTTCATCCAAATTTTCAATCAGGTAAGCGGCAACCTTTTTTTGACCTGCCGATAAATGGTCAAATTTTTCCTTTACTAATAATTTAAAAGGAAGCTGTTCCAAAATATTACCCCTTTCTGACGAATCAAATACTTCTTTTTATTAAAATGATGAAGGTAATCCTTCTTTGTTATATACACTATCACAATTTAATTAGAAAAAGAAGAAGATTTTTGATTTTTTTGATAATTAATAACTTTTCAAACAGATAGTAGGCCATTTTGATAAAACTATAAGAAGGTAGACAAAATCGGAGAATAGCGCATCTAGGGAGAGACCCCTCAGGCACAAGCCGCGGAAAGCAAGTACCTGGAGTGGAGATAACGTTCAAATTTTACAAACCCTAAAAAACATCCAGTTAATTTCAGAAATCCGCTCCCTTCTTCATTTTCGTTTACTTTATTTGTAAACCTAACAACTTCATTAACATTTAACATCCAGATATATGTTAGAATATTCTGTAGTTTCAACTATTTCAAGGGAGGCAATTTAATGGGGGAATCACTTAAAGGACACGAACTTTTACAGGTTTTAACAGAGGGGAAACAACCTCCGAATTGTGATGTAACGTTACAGATCGAAGCAAATTATGCCCAGGATGGAATTGCGAGAGGTGTATGGAGAGTAGATGAAAAGTTTATTAACGGAATTGGTGTAGCAATGGGTGGATTTGTTACTTCTGCGGCAGATATAATGATGGCTTATGCGATATCATCTAAATTAAGCAGCGGGCAATCCTTCGCATCCATTGATTTACATACTACCTTTCATCGACCAGTGAGATTAGGAGACGTACAGGTAGAGGCAAAAGTAGACCGAATCGGAAAAAAAACTGCTTATGTACTCGCAGACTTATTTCAAAATGATAAAAAAGTGGCAAGCGTTGTGTCATCAGTTATGATCCTGTAAACCAGATAAAAAAGCATGTTGCACAAAAGGCCCTTCGTAACATGCTTCTTTCATCTAGACAAGAACGGCCATACGATTTACCGCTTCGCCTAATCACTTTATTGGAATATCCATTTTGAATTTTCTTTGGAGAGCCCCCTCATCAAACAAACCATCGCAGTACAGGGCTGTTGAGATCTAGGGTGAATAGCCCATAATCAGTGACTACCATTTCATCATTTTCGTTATATCCGACATTATCTAAACGCAAATCTATTGGTATAATACCGTACCTCAGGAATTTTAATTCCAACTTGATGAGTTTCGCATATTCCTTGATTGCCAACGGCACTCTCGTGTCCACCTTCTTCATGATGATCCACCCCGTGCCATGCTCCTTAACCGGACATAAATACTTTTTGACTTCCACATTACAGTTATTATATATATAGGCTTCATTTGCATTGCTTATTAAGCCTACTTCTGAAAATGCAACTTTTAATATATATCCATTATTTAAATCATAGACAACCCGGTTAAAACCATGTCCAATGATAGTATACTTTAACTTTAGCGACTTTCTTGCAGTAGATATTCTTTGTCCAGCTGTTTTATAAAATTGGAATTTCCCCATTTGAGATATCCAGTTCTCTATGGCATTTATCTCTTGCATGGACAGCATTGTACTTTTATTCGGCTGATTTTTCCTTTCCTCACCATTGTCAAATGGCCACATTCCCAAAACGTCTCCTTTTTTAAAAATTTGTTAATAGAGAGAGGTGGGGTCCAGGGATGAAAAGACAGCACATAGAATAATAAGGAAAAGATTTTTGCAGCAGTTCAATGAGCGGCAAGAATTTTTATAAGCAAAGGGTATGCTATTTGTCGTTCATTAGCCATATTCATCATCCATGGATTCATTACCCATCATGTTTTCAGTTTTTCAAGATTTCCCCTTCGTCATAGGATATGTCTTTATAATATAATGGCTTGTACTGTAGCTGAGGATAACTATAAAAAACTACAACTATTTCAATAAAGGGAATGAAAGAGAAAAACCTGCCTTGTTTTTGAGTCTTCTTAAATAAATTCAAAAACCCCGGGGGTGGTTTTCAAGGCCAAATCCGGGGTTTTTCCTTTTCATCTATTATGCTAATAAATCAACATCTTTTGGTTGCTCCATATGATTATTCTTTTTAATGGATAGCGCAGCAATTATTGAAAGGGCGGAACAAGCGATTAAGAACCAAAAGGCCCCGTTGTAGGATCCCGTAAAGGTGATGATGAAGCCCATGACAAGAGGTGATATGAATCCTGCTGCCTGTGCCCCCATATTAATTACTCCCATTGCGGATCCGATAACCTTTTTAGACATGATTTTATGCGGCAAAGCAAAAGCAACTGTAAAGGCAAAGCTTTTAAAGACCATACAAAGATTCAAATATACCATAGCTGCTACAATGGAGGTCGAGGTAAACATCATATACAAGAATATCCCTGACATAAGCATGCCAAATGCCGCATAATATTTTTCCAAATTATTGAAATACCTGTCAAGAAGCCATCCGCTGAACAACATCGCAACTCCAGTGGAGATACCCGGTAATGCTGCATAAAAACCCATGGATAACAAATCCATTCCTCTGGCTTCCATCAAATAGGATGGAATCCAGGAAGAGAGTCCCCAATTCACTATTCCGGCAGCAAACCACATGACCGTTATTTTCCACAAGCCAGAATTCATCAGCAATTCCTTCATTGGAACGCTCTTGTCTCTTGATGGGGCAGTGCTTTCTTTGGGTTTAAAATATACCCAGAATGCTACCGTTAACAATATTCCTAGCAATCCGATTACATAAAACATGTTTCTCCAGCCCATAAATAAAATCATCGGCGCAGCAACCAGTGGGGCAAGTGCCATCCCAAAGTAATTTGATGACATCAAGTAAGCAGAAGCCTTAGGCCTTTCATCCCGGGGAAAATAATCCGCTATCCCCTTTTGGGAAGCGGAAGGATATCCACCTTGACCAAGCCCGAAAAGAAAACGTATGACAAGTAACGAAATAAGAGACCAGGCAAAACCGGTAAATACGGTAAAAACAGACCATACAATGATGGACCATATCAAGACTCTTCTCGAACCAAGTTTATCTGTTAGCCATCCTCCTGGTATTTGCATGATAGCATAGGATAAGAAGAAGCTACTCAAGATTGCCCCGACAGCAGCAGCATCCAAATTAAATTCTTCCTTAATAGATACAACAGCCACACTCATGACCATCCGATCCAAATAATCAACCAGATAACCAACGAACAGCAAAAATAATATAAAGTGCTTATTTTGGGACCCTCCAATGTAACGTGTCATCTTATTCCTCCCTTTTTCTACTAATCTTTCTTTTTTCTTTTCATACGCAAATTAATGGGGTTTATCTATTGATCCTAAATGTTGCCACTTATTTTTGATGTATGGAACCTTCTAATTACCTTCCCATCCCGTGCTCCTGTGTATTCCCCATGATAAATGGTCAATTTTCCATTAATATAAACTGCATGTATGCCTTCAGGCTCTAATAGCGGCTCTTCAAATGTAGCTCGATCTTTAATTTTTCCCGGATCAAATATAACAATATCTGCCTGATATCCCTCTTTTAATAATCCCCTATCCTTTAATCTCATTAGCTGCGCGGGAGCGCCTGTCATTCGACGAATCGCTTGTTCTAGTGCCAAAGCTCCTTCTTCCCTGACATATTTGCCTAATACTCTCGGAAATGTCCCGGATAATCGAGGATGAGGCTTACCTCCAAAAATCCCATCAGATCCCACCATTTGCAGTGGATGGCACATACTCTGCAAAACATCTTCCTCAAAGCCCCAATGAATGATCATTGCTACATTCCCTTTTTCCTCAATGAGAATATCAAATGCGGCATCTTCAGGGGATTGCTGCCTGATTTCTGAAATTTCAATCATATCCTTACCTTCTAAGCATTTATTAGAATCCGTTTGAACGGAGGTGATCATGATATTTTTCCAGCCACAATTCAAAACCCAATTTTCATACTCTGTGTTTGTTTTAAATTCATCCGAAATTCTTTTTCTGATTTCCGGAATACCCAATCTTATCAGCGTTTCTTCCGTTCCCCCTGCATGCATCCAAGGTGGAAGTATGGCATGAAAAACGGTTGAAGCGGCTGAATATGGATATTGATCAAAGGTAATTTCTATACCTTCCTGTCTAGCGGCATTCATCTTGTCCAGTGCTTTCCTAAATTTATCCCTATTTCCTTGGCCGATTATCTTAAAATGCGAAATATGTAATCTTACACCGGATTGTCTGGAAACATCTATGACTTCATCCAAAGCTGATAAAGAGTGAATGCTTTCATTCCGAATATGGACAACGAAACAGCCGTCATATTTTGCGGTACCCTTGCATATTTCAATCAATTCTTCCTTATTGGAGAAAACATTTGGGGGATATACCAATCCTGAGGACATGCCTACCGCTCCCATGCGCATTCCTTCCTCGACGAGCAAACGCATTTTTTCCAATTCTTGTTTAGTAGCCACTCTATCCTCAAATTCCATGACCAAGGACCGAACCGCGCCGTGAGGCACAAGGTAAGCCGCGTTTCCTATCATTTTTGAACTTTCTAGAAATGAAAAGTATTCATCAATACTATTCCATGGCCACTCCCCAATATCTCCATTTAGTCCACTTAATTGTTTTTTCCATAACGGCTTTGTTTTCTCCGAAACAGGAGCAACAGAAATA
Source organism: Peribacillus sp. NPDC094092 (assembly GCF_050279365.1). Lineage (NCBI taxonomy): Bacteria > Bacillati > Bacillota > Bacilli > Caryophanales > Bacillaceae > Peribacillus > Peribacillus sp. NPDC094092. The sequence goes on from NZ_JBNNUC010000001.1 coordinate 518,473, forward strand.
CCATCCTGTCCAAATAATTCCGTAGTCACCCCCTGAAGTGCCTTTATTTTATGAACTTCAGGAACAGTGCAAAGTAAATCGGAATGAACATGAGGATCAATAAATCCTGGTGAAACTGCCAACCCATTGGCATCTATAGTTTGCCCAGCCTGTTCACTGCTTAAATCCCCCATGAGAGTAATTCTTCCATCCTCGATTCCAATGTCAGTTTTCGTCCAAGGGTTCCCTGTTCCATCATAAACCCTTCCATTTTTTATTATCACGTCTAGCATTTGACCACATCCTCAATATATTAGTTAGACTAATTGATGATTTAAAATAGTATCAAAAGGGTAAATCGGTCTTCTTATATTCTTGTAATCAAAGGTTGATAACTTCGCACTGCTTAACCCAGGCGAGTCAACCGTTATAATTTCCTTAGCTATAGGCATGAAGGCTGCGCGAAAATGATGAGATGATTTCAATCCAACAATACTCAATTTTTCGACATCTATTCCATGAAGGAGGAAAATTTGTTCATCAAAAGTCTGGGAATTTACAGAGCATACAATGATATCCACGTTACCAACCAATAATCTTGCACTTCTCCCCAAGTTCACCTTGCTTCCATTCCACATTGGTGAGGACTGTATAAACTTGCCATCTGAAAGGTTTTTTACATAAGCTGATATTTTTAAAGGGCTACCATGGAAACGATCTGTTTTACCACCTAACTCGACATGAATTAAGGACCCCACACCTTCTTTATGGGCCATTTTCGCTACTTCTGGATCAAAAATAAACCCAAAGCAGCTATTTGGAATGTTTGCTTCTATCATTTCCTTCAATAAAAAGGTGCCATCACCCGGTGTACCAGCACCAGGGTTATCAGAAGCTTCATTAATGATGATGGGCATTTCATTTCGAGAGAGAGCATATGAAATGGCCTTCTTTGGTGACGGCAATAGTGGAAAAAATTCATCTTTCTTCTCAAAAATTCTAGAAGCTATTTCATTTGATATTTTTTGTGCTAAAGAGGGTTCATTATTCGTAATGGTAATTACCGAAACTCCCGCTTGAGGGATATCTGAATATGGAAAACCGTGGAATAAGGTACAATCAAGGACCTCAGGATGCTTTTCCCATTCCGCGCACCATTCATTGATTTCTTTAATTGGAGAAAAGTAGGAGGTTGTAGTGGGAATGAGTAATGGTAATTTAGATAGAGCCATTTCCGGGTTAACTTTTCCTTGAATGATGCGAGCAGTAATATCAATTGCTTCACTCCCCCTTTCATAGGAATCCGTATGACGGTAATCTATATTCCCGAGCAGTACATCAGCTTTTTCAACCATGGTTTCCGTAATATTACCATGTAGGTCCAATGCAGCTACTATTGGAATCTTTGAACCCAGAATGCTTCTTAATTCCGATAGGATCTCACCTTCAATATCGTCGACTCCTTCCGCCACCCCTGCACCATGAAGAAATAGACAAACACCATCCAATTTTCCAGAATTCAAAATACTTGATATTAATAGATTCTTTGCTTTTTGAAACGTTTCCTGTGTTATCGTCCCTGAAGGATTGGCCATGGCTGCAAAAGTCGGCACAATTTCAATCCCCAGCTCTTCTCCCCGATCGATCATTCCACCCAAATAATCCAATACACCAGTATGCCTATCGAGAAGTACCTCTCCTTGGGTCCATTCCCATACTTTAAATAAGTCGACTGTCGTTCTTACCCGGGAAAATGTATTCGTTTCATGTGCCAACTGACCGATTGCTATCCTCATAAAAATTCCCCTTTCTTACTATCAAATGAATATAACCTCATCAAACTGACTCTCTAGAAAATTGAAATTCATATAACTGTCTGGGTCTCCCCCGATTTATGGGCTGTTCCTCACCCACGATGACAGCAAGATTCGCATTCTCAAGGGTATTCAGAATTCTCCTTGCGCTCCTGATGGTCAAACCTAGTCCGTTAGCAAGATCATTTGCTGTGATGCACCTATTGCCAAAGCACTCACAAAAGGAAAGTAATTTGTTTATGGTTGCAATACTGAGCCCAGCTGTTTTTGCTAAATTCATTAGGTGTGGGTCATCACTCCGCAAGGAATATTTCAATCTCCCATCTTTTCCGACAGGTCCATAAACAGTTCCATCCATGTCAACCACAAAGCAACTCGGTTTATTAACCCTCGCTTTCATAAGCGCTTTACGAGCACTCACTTCCGCTTCGTTTGCTGTATGTCCAAAACCTATTCCAATGGTGGTCTCTACAGCAATTTTCATGGTTATCTCATCTAAAAGCGGAGCTTTTTTATATTTGTGGGTAGTCCTTTCAATTGCGCCCCGAGTGGTTATAAATCGGACTTCATCCCGTTCTGACCAGTCAAAGATAGCCTGGGCCTCTTCACAAAAATCGATTAGAAGATTTTGAAGTGCAGTCTTTTTTCGCTGTTCTCCATATTCTGATATGGGCTTTTTTATAGAAGAAAGCAAGTTATTAAAATGCAGGATTCCAATGGCAATTTGTGTATCGCTTTGAAGCAAGGCCTTCCCCTCCAAGAGAACATTATTCAGGCTAGTTCGAATGGCGGACATGGTAGGGAGAACCCTGAATACCAGCACCCCTAGCCCTTTTAAAGATTCGTATACGGATTTAACACAGGTAACGGCCACCTGAGTTTGATTATTTCTCCATAACTCATAATGAAAATGAACCAATTCATCCGCTTTGTTATCAGCTGTAAGAAACATCTTTTCTGGATATATCTCTAAATCCTCAAAACACTCTTTCACTTCTCTATTTGGCAATGTATCTATACTAAGTCTTAACGGTTCCTTGATTGGATTAAACGAAGTTTCTGTAATGATCTTAAAAAGAGTGCGATACAAAGATGTTCCTGTTGAGGGGATAAATACCATCGGTTTTGTAATCTTTTGATTCTTTGCCATTTGATAGGGAATCGTGCCTAAAAAGAATAAAACATCCGCCTCGTCGACTTTTCTTTTAATCAAATCTATTGTTTCCAGTTCATGTTTGTAAGGTGCAGGTATCATGGTGATGTCAGAGTACGATTGGCCGATAGTAAACACTAGTTCTACTAAATCTATAGGACCTATTACTAATACTTTTGTATTCATCCAATCCTCCACTTTTATTTTTCAAATAATACTGAATAGTTAGTTTTTATTATTGTTTATAACTTTAACTTTCTAAATAATAAAAGTAAATGTCTGTTAATGGACCGAAATACGTTTTTTTGTGCATTATGTTATCTATTTGATCTTTCTCCATTCCTTTTCCACTAGAGAATACTATTTCTTCGTGCATCCGGTTCAACCTTGGCATTTTTCATATATTATCCATATCATATGTTAAATTGAGCGATATTGGAGAAAACATATCTATTTGCCACATATCAAGATTTATCAAGACCTGCATTTAATGAAAATAAAGCATACAATTTTATAGTGACCGATTTATCAGGCATTAGCTAAGCAGTTAGAACGTGACATTTAAAGAGGGTCGCTCAATTCCAGGCACAAAACTACCACCGCAAAGAGAGTAAGCAGATTATTGGGATGTGAATCTAAGTATGCTACAAGATCGTGTATCATATGAACCTTTACATGAAGAGTATAAATGGTTATATATTACGTTTTATATTTTACTAATCATATCCACTGAAAATTAGATACCAATCCAGGAACCTAATATATCAGTTTTAACTGGGGAAATTGATGCTTTCCCTTGCATAAAAAACGCCCGATTCCTATTGGAATCGGGCGTTTTTAAAGCTAGTAAAGTTAAGATAAAGCTGTTCGGCTCTTTTGACATCCCATGCAGCGTAGGCACCTCAAAATTCGTTCACTAATCGCCAGGATTTTTTTCAATTTTTGGTTTCCTTAAGTAACATACGAGCAGCATGATCACAAAAACTTAATGGAATTTACCAGTTAATCTAAAACCAATTTCTGCAACTAGAGTTGATAGTAAAAATGTTCCTGTATATACAACTAGAGATATGACAACTATACGCCATCCTAATTTTTTAAATTCTTTCAAATCTTTCCCGAAGGAAAGGCCAGCATAAGCCAAAATAGGTGTTGCCAAGGCCATAAAATTAACTTGTTCTGTTACTTTAATGATTGATGCGTTTCCTGGAAAAATCGGAGTTGTAACCAGTAAGGCTAGCATAGAAACCCAAACAACAATTGGTAGTTTGATAGGGGAGATTTTTGCGAAAAAGAACCCTAATATCGTTACAGCAACAATGATCATCATACCTGGTAATGCGTCAATTGGTGAAACATTGTATCCAATCCAATTTCCCATAATAGCAATTATACCAATAATTATAAAAGTCAATATTTTATCTTTCATATAAAATCTCCCCTTAATGTCCTATGCTTCAATATTTTTCATTTGATCTTTTTTTGTCTTTCGCCCTAAAATAGGCTCAAACTTTTTGTATAAATAGTTTGTAAAAGGAAGAGAAAAGAATACACATATATACGTTCCTAAAATTGTTGTGATTAAGTTAGCAGCACCAGCAAAAACTGCGATATCCTTTGCGGATTCTGGGAAGATAACAGCTAATGCCCCAGACATGGCAGCCATCATACTACCTGAACCTACACCCGCACCCATGGCTAGTGAAATTGGATGAAACCAACCAGTTTGAGCCAAAAAACTTGCTAACACAGACAGATACAAAGCCCCAAACAAAGTACCGCAAACATAAACGCCCAGTGCTCCCCGTCCTTCTGGTGAATCCGAGCCATATTTTTCAGCAATAATCGCTAAGTTAGGTTCTCTATCGATTGAAAAAGTGGCTCCGACTGCTTCTCTTTTCATTCCAAGTAATAAAGCAATCGGTAACCCTAATAGGATTGTCCCTGCGAAATGTCCCACTTCTTGTAATCCTAAAGAAATCCCGGCATCAAATATCTTCGGCAATGAAGGCCCCATTAACATTCCCAATTTGGCTACAAATAGCATGAATGAAATGCCTAAAATATTGGCCGCTACATTCATTTCCTTCATTTTTAAAATTTTTAAAGAAGGTAAACTAATAATGGCTCCGATAATTAATGCATACAGCATTGGAAATAATGCAATGGCCCCAATCCCAATGTTAAACGTTTTGACGCCAATAAATTCTGTAACACAGACCAATATCAAAACAAATAAATGAATTTTCCAATTACGCAGAGAATTTTCTTGCACTTTTTTACACTCCTTTTCTACCAATTATGCTGATTCTAAAAGAAAACTTATCATTTTTTACCTTATTGGATTTTTTCAGTAGTATTTAAAGCTAGTCCTACAATAAGGGAAATCCCTTGGATCATAGCTTTTTCATCTGGTAAAAATATGTCACTATGCAGCTTCATCGGATCCTCAGGGTTTTCTCCTACTCCCAAGAAGACAAATGTACCCGGGACTTTTTCTAAATAGAAAGCAAAATCTTCACTTGCCATACTTGGTTTAGACAACCACTGCACTGAATTTTCTCCAAATAAATCAGTAGCAATAGCAGCAACATGTTCATTGAATTTTGGATCATTCATTGTGACAGGATACCCCACTGTAAAGTTATAGTTTATTTCAACTTCTAATTTAAGTGCAGAAGCCACGCCTTCGATGATTCGTTGAATACTTGCAGCCACTTCCTTGCGTGTGTTCGCATTAAGTGTTCGTACAGTTCCTTTAAAACTAGCTTTTTCAGGAATAATATTATAGCCATCCCCTGCTTCAATTGTTCCGATTGTAATAACAACGGAATCTACTGGATCTGTTTCTCTGCTAACAATTGTTTGTAGCGCCGTTACAACATGAGCAGCCCCCACAATAGCATCTACTCCTTGATGCGGTGCTGCCCCGTGACCTTGTTTACCTTTTAATACGACATCAAAGGAATCCATGCTTGCCATTATCGCACCATTTCTAAAACCATATGTACCAGTAGCTAATTCAGGCCAAACATGAAAAGCAAAAGCATGGTCAACGGGAGGGTTGCTTAATACACCTTCTTCAACCATCATTATTCCCCCGCCCTTCATCTCTTCAGCAGGTTGAAAAATGAATTTTATTGTACCCGCAATATGATGCTTATTTTGAGATAAAACATTAGCAGCAGATAGTAACATTGCGGTATGCATATCATGTCCGCAAGCATGCATAACCCCAGGATTTTTAGATTTGTAGCTTACATCCGTTTTCTCCTGTATAGGTAAAGCATCAATATCAGCTCGTAAAGCAAGCACTGGCCCCTCTTTATCTCCACGAAGTATACCCACAACTCCTGTCTTAGCTACTCCGGTAGTCACTTCAATTCCAAGCTCTTTTAAATAATTCGCAATAATTTCAGCCGTTTTATGCTCTTCAAATCCAAGCTCAGGATTTTCATGTATCTTTCGTCTTAATCTCACAGCTTCTTCATATATTCCAGATGTTTGTTCTATTATTTCAGTTGACTTTATTGCATTTGACATTTTTTTGATACTCATCATCATTCATCCCCTCACGAAAAATAAATACAAAATATTGGAGCAATAATATCAATATTTTAGTTAAAAAAATTTTTATTATTATAAAAAAATGATTTTTTTGAATAAACCTAATAATATGATAATTCTTAACAGATATTGTTATACTACCATTTCAAATATTGACTGTAAATATTGAAAATGCAAAAAAATTATTATTCTCTTAAAGCGAGTGTTTAAAAAGGAGAACACAAGAGCCAAAAAGTTCGAAGAGCGATTGTCTCGAGGATCCGGAACGTATCATACGCGAGGACCAGATTTGCACAACATAAGGAAAGCTATGAAAGCGATTCATCGACGAAGGAAAGAGATAGCTATTTTTAGGACGGGTACGACTTTAGCAGAAGGTCAAAAAAAGCGACACTTCGTTATTGAAGTATCGCTCCATTACGTTGAATAATTCAAAAATTCAAAAATTGAAGCCGAGATTATGGCAGTTTAAATGGGCAGATCAGAATGCAGCATTCTTAAATCTTGAATAGTTTTCATCTCGCTATCATCCATAGGTAATACCTTTCTCTTTATCCACTTATCCCCATTTAAAACCTTGACCTTAATGTCCCGAAGTCATTTTAATACCTACAGCCCCTGCAATAATACACATAATAAATAGGGTTACTCTTAAACTTCTAGGTTCATTAAAGAAGATCATTCCTGCTAAAACACTTCCAACAGAGCCGATACTGGTCCATATTGCATAGGCAGTCCCCACCGGAATGGAAGTTAATGACAAAGAAAGAAAATAAAAGCTTAAACTCCCCAAAAAAAGACAAGCTACAGAGGGAAGCAATTTTTTAAACCCGTTTGCACTTTTCAGGCTTATAACACTGCCAATCTCGGCAAATCCGGCAATAAGAAGAAAAAACCAAGCCATTGAATCGTCCCCTAACCTTGAATAAATCATTTCACTTCCTTTAATGTTTAGGTTGTGCTGGATTGATTTTTATTCCAATTATCCCTAATATCATTAAAGCCATAAGAAATACTTTCAGTGGATTAATGGGCTCTCCAAAAAAAATCATCCCAATTACTACCGTTCCCACCGTTCCCAATCCAGTAAAAATGGCGTAACCAGTTCCTAAGGGAATGGAATGTAAAGCTTTTGAAAGTAACAAGAAACTAAAGATTATAATAACTACCGTTACTATACTAGGTATAATTTTGGTGAATCCGTGTGAATATTTAAGACCGATCACCCAGACGATTTCCAAAAGTCCTGCCATTATGATATATATCCATGCCATTTTATCGCTCTCTCCTTCGGCATTGGCACTTATTTTTGAACCACGAAGTTCTCCATATATCGATAAATCGCATAAGCTACCCCATCCTCATCATTTTTAAGGGTAGTCGTTGTACAAACAGCTTTTATGACATCTTTCGCATTTCCCATCGCTACGCTGTATTCAACTTTCTCGAACATGGATAAATCATTGTTGCTGTCCCCGATTGCCATAGCCTGATCTAAGGAGCCATTCATCAAAAAAGACAATTTTTCAAGAGCCATTCCTTTTGAAGCTCTCTTACTAGTAATTTCAACGTTGTGATCAGCAGATGAAACAACCATCAGCTCATCAAACTGTTTGAATTGGTTCCATGCTTCCTCTAATTTTTTTTTATCAAAAGAACATGCCAATATGTTATAGAATTCTTCCTCCTTTTTTAAGATATCATGATAGTTTTCAACTAAAACATATCCAAACTGGTCAAATTGCCTTTCCGCTACCTCAACTAATTCTTTCATATCTGCATTCAAATCTGCGTTTTTCAAACTTTTAATCTCATTATGGAAATGTTCTCTACCCTTTTTAAGAGTATAAATGGCTTTATCAGTAAACACTTCGTAATAATAATTCCGTTCATCTAACCATTGGAGAATAGATTCGACAGTATCTTTAGTTATCGTAATAGAAGAAATGCCCTTTCCGCTTTTTGAATGAATGGTTGCACCATTTGTTCCAATTACAAATGCGGAAATCCCGGCTTTTTCACAAATTGTTTGAACGTCAAAATAAGCCCGTCCTGTTGAAATAACTACTTCAAAGCCTCTATCTTGGGCATATTGAATCGCTTTTATATTTTCTTCACTAATTTCATTCTGGTCGTTTAATAATGTTCCGTCTAAATCTATCGCAATGAAACTCATGCTAATAGCTCCTTTTCTCATTCTATCTTTTAAATTCTCTTTCTAGCTTTTTTACCTGCTATCAATAAAAATCTAATTAAAAAAGAGAATACCCCCTCTTCCATCCAGAAATGTCCCATTATGTGCTATGCTTGAATCCAATTGATTTCCTCTAACTTTGAATGATTTCTCCATTCCTCTGGAAATGGTTGTTCGCAAACAATCACATCGACTTTTTCTAGAGGACAAACTTTACTAAATGTGTCGACACCAATTTTGGAGTAATCCGTTAGCAATATAACTTGCTTTGATACCTCGACCATTTTGCGTGAGACTAATGTTTCATGTAAATGATAATTACTAACCCCACTTCGAATGGAAACACCACCAGCTGAAATGAACGCTTTATCAATATTAAATTGATTTAACATTTGTTCAGTGAGACTTCCGCCTATAGATTGATGCTTTGGATCAATTTGTCCTCCTAGTAATAGAATTTGCCCTGTAAACTTATTTTCATTGAGCAATTCGGTTAACACGGACGACACAGGAAGAGAATTGGTTAAAATCGTAATGTCTTTTTTATTTTCGATACACTGCGCAAATTCAAGCATGGTTGTCCCTACATCAATGGCAATCACATCTCCGTTAGAAACGAGTTCTACTGCTTTTTTCCCAACCTTGATTTTCGCTTCTTGATTCACCGTTGTACGGTGTGTAAATGGAGGCTCCTCAAATTCAAAGACTGTTTTAATCGCTCCACCGTAAACCCTCTTTAAAAGTCCTTTTTCCTCTAATATCATCAAATCGCGTCGAATCGTTTCCTCTGAAACATTAAATTGATCAACTAATTCCATAACTTTTACTTTTCCCATTTTGTTAAGTTCTTTTAAAATTTCATTCTTTCTTTCTTCTGGCAAAACAGACATATTTCTTCCCCCGTGATCATTAATAATTTATAAAATAATGCATTCTTCCTTCGGTACAAGAATATGAACGCGTGCTCCTTGCTCAAACATTTTCCCTCGGTGGTGAAGATAGTCTACAAAGAAAGCGGACTCATCTGTTTCTACTTCATATCTTAAAACATTCCCTGTCATAGAAACATCTTTGATGAACCCTTTAATTCCCCAGTTCTCTTGTAAATCCAAGCTATCCTCACCAGCAGAAACTAATTGTAAAACTTCAGGACGAATGGCGACTTCATTCCCTTTTAATTCTGTGCTGCGAACAAGTTTATGGAACACTTCCATATTACAAACATTATAATTTCCGATAAATTTTGCAACAAATGTATTGACTGGAGAAGTATAAATTTCTGATGGAGAACCGGATTGTACAACTTTTCCTTTATTCATGACAAAAATTCGATCAGACATCGTCATTGCTTCTTCCTGATCATGAGTAACAAAAATAGTTGTAATATCTAACTCTTTCTGTATTCTCTTTAATTCTTTTTGCAAACTTTTTCTAATTTTAGCATCCAATGCGCTTAACGGCTCATCCAAAAGCAGTACTTTTGGCTCCATGACAAGGGCACGGGCAAGAGCAACCCTCTGCTGTTGCCCGCCAGATAACTGATGAGGATATGAATCTTCTTTTCCTATTAAATCAACCATATCAATCATCTTTTTCACTCTTGATTTAACATTTTTCACCTTATTCATTTTAAGGCCGTATGCTATATTGTCAAAAACGGTCATATTCGGGAAAAGCGCATAAGACTGAAATACCATACCGACCTCACGCTGACGCGGTGATAAATTAGTAATATCTTTTCCATCAATTAAGATTCTACCTATATCAACACCGTCAAGCCCCGCAATGGAACGTAATAATGTACTTTTTCCGCATCCACTTTGCCCAAGAAGTGTAGCAAATTCTCCTTTTTTTAATATTAACGAAATGTCATTTAGAACGACTTGATTTTCATACCCCTTAGTCACTTGATCGATGGTTACATAGCTCATTATTTTTCACCTTCTATAGCGGTATTTTTATTACTATATTGTTTTTTTAAAAATGAAAGAATACGCTTCTTATTTGACACAACACGATTTTTTTCTTTTCTAAACGTAAGTTTTAATACAGTCCCCGTTAAAAGTAATATCAGTGAATAATAAGTAATAACAATTGCACTTGTTAAGTGACCACTGCTGTTTAGTTTGTCGGCAAGATAAATTTGAATGGTTTCAAATCGGCCCCCAACAAGCAAATTGGCAAAAGCAAACTCACTAAATAAAAGAGCGACTGATAATAAGGTAGACACTAAAATACCGGATATAATATTGGGAAAGACCACTGTGCGAAACGCCTGGAACTTTGTGGCACCGAGTAATTCAGCTGCATCAACAAGCTGCACAGCATTAATCGTACGAAGACTGCTACGAATACCTTGATACATAAATGGCAGAATCGTTATAAAATAGGCACCGATTAAAATCCAAGGTGTTCCGGCAATTTGAATCGGTCCATCTGAATATACCTTGATTAATCCTACAGCTCCAACAATGGGAGGAATTCCATAAGGAAGCATGGCTGCTGCTTGAAGTAATCCTTCCCATTTACTGAAATATACCGTGATGATAAAAATGGTCGGAAGCATAATAACGACACTAAGACCTACAGACATGACAATTAAAAACAGCGTTCGTCGAAAAGCATCATAAAACCGTTCATCTTGAAATAACTCAATATACCATTTCATTGTATAACTCTCAGGTAAAATGGTATGATCCCATTTTCCGGCAATCGAGAATAAAAATGTTCCTACAAGCGGAATTAATAAATACATGACTAGTAACCCAACAATCACCTTATGAAAAGTCAATGAAGGTTTCATCGTAAATCCCTCCTAATGCGGCGCATCATTCGTTCATTGAACCACATCGCTCCTATCATTGTCGCTGCTAGAAGTACTCCCATCGCACTGCCTAGCTGCGGCTTTAATGCAACGTCACTTGCTACTAGTGAGGCAATTTGCAATGACAATAAGTTATAGTTGCTGCCTACTAATGCATAGGCTGTAGCGTAAGCTCCCATCGAATTAGCAAACAAAATACTGAATGTACCTACAATACTAGGTAAAAGAACTGGAATCCCAATGTGAAGCCAAAATGATAATGTTGATCCTCCTAATAATGAAGAGGCTTCTTTCCATTGTTCCTTAATTCCTTGATAAGACGGGTAGATGAGCATAATAGCAAGCGGAATTTGAAAATATATATAAACAAGAATGAGGCCTGTCCATGAATATAAATTAAAATCCGCAAACACATCCCCACCAATCTTAGAAAAAAGCAACGTAAACAACCCATTGTTTCCAAGTAAAATAATAAATGAAAATGAAAGGGGAATCCCCTCAAAGTTCGACGTCATATTGGCAATCATCAGTAATCGATTTTGTATTTTTTGTGAGAACTTTGTAAACGAATAGGCTGCAATGACCGCTACAATCACAGAAGTTACAGCAGAAAATAAAGAAATGATTAGGCTATTTTGAATGGCTTGCAAGTAAAATTCACTTTTAAATATAGTGAGATATTGATCGATCGTAACTTGAATTCCATCGTCTGCATAAAAACTATTTTTAATCATTGCTACTAATGGTCCTAATTCAAATCCAATCACAAACAAAATAAATGGCAGTAAAAGAGCTAATAAGTAAATTTTTTGTTTTTTTATTTTTCGCAAGACTTCTCGCTCCTCTTTGTTCTCTAACAATTTGGGAATTGGTTCAACAGTACGTTCGTTAAACCAATTCCCGTCAACCTTCATTCTTCATTTTAATGTTGAATAGTGTATCTTTATTAAAGGGTATTTTTTACTTTCAGACCTGGAAATTGATATGAAATCATTTTATTGGACGGCTCTATATTTAAAAGTTCACAAACGAGCGGTGCAAAAGCTAATTGCGGAACCACTTCACTGTAAACACCAGGCTCAACTTTTGGACTCATGATAAAGAGCGGTACATCACGCTCTCCATCAGTTATGCCGCCATGGTTGCCATATTCACTCATGCCATGATCAGATGTAATTAAAATGTGGTATCCTTCTTTGATCCAAATTGGCAAAAGTTGTGCCAACAAGCTTCCCATTTTTAAGATTTGTTCACGGTATTCTTTCGATTCCGAACCGAAAATTTCTCCTTTTACATCTACACCGAGCGGATGAATATATAAAAAGTGTGGGTCATGCTTTCTGCGCAAAGCTTCTGCATCCATTAACACATGGCTGTCTGGATAGTCATCATCCCAATAAAACTTTCCATATTGAATTGGCTTAGTCTCATCCTCTTGCTCACGATCTTCAATAAATTGGAATGGCGCGCGATTATAAAGTTCGCTTACCCAGTAATAAGATACCGTTCCGTTTCTTAAGCCGTTTTCTTTCGTAAGATGAAAGAGACTTTTCTCAGTAGATAAGCGAACGGCTTGATTGGACGTAATTCCGTTAACTGATGCCGGTGTACCCGTTAGTAACACTTCATATAATGGACGGGAAAGACTTGGGAGTTCCGACTTTACTTTGTATAGTGCTGCCTGATTTATTTCAACTAGATGTTGAATAAATCCAAGAGCCTCACATGCTTTATCATATCTCATACCATCAACAATAATTGCTATCACTTTATTTGACATGGACTAACACCTCTTCTTGCCAAAGCTGCGGTAATTTTTTAGCCGTTTCTTCCCAAGCTTTGTAATCTTCAATTGGTTTTGCATTTTTGTACTGTTCTTCTGGAACCATTTTTTCAGCTACTTCTTTCGGTAGTTCTACATCACGAATTGGACGGGCAAATCCTTTAGCTAAGTTAATTTGTCCTTCATCGCTTAAGATATATTCTCTAGTTGCCATTGCCGCATGCGGATGCTTTGCATTTTTGTTAATAATAGTTGCGTAGCCGCTTACGACTGAACCTTCACTTGGAATGGTGACGTCAAATTGATCGCGGTTAATTTGGTCAGCGTAACCAAGAGCATTGAAATCCCAAACAAGGGCAACTTCCACTTCCCCTTTTTCGATGTTTGCCGGCTTGGCATCAGTTAAGCTAAGGCGGCCTTGCTTGGCAAGCTTAGCAAAATAGTCAATTCCTGGTTGGAGATTTGTTTCATCACCCCCGTAGGCCTTAGCGGCAGCAAGAACGGCCATTTGGTTCTGTGTACCACGCTGAACATCTCCAACTGTTACTTTATAATCTCCATTTAATATGTCATCCCATGATTTTGGCGGGTTATCTACTAATTCTTTATTAGTTAAGAATGCAATCGTTCCTTGGTAGCCAACAACCCAATCTCCATTGTCATCTTTTGCCCAGTCAGGTACCTCATCCCAATAGGAAGTTTTATATGGCATCGTTAATTCTTTTTGTTCCGCGATGGGCCCAAAGGAAACCCCTACATCGCCGATATCAGCTGTTGCATTTTCTCCTTCCGATTCCATTTTGGCAATCTCTTCGGCACTGGATAAATCTGTATCATTGTGTTCCAATGTATATTTTTTCATCACTTCATTCCACGTTTCTCCCCAGTTAGCCCATGAATCAGGCATACCCACACTATTAATTTTCCCCTCTTCTTTTGCCTTTGTTTCAATTTCTTTCAGGGTTAACGAACTTGGATCCTTAACAACTGGAGCAGCCTCCTCTTTAGTAGATCCACAAGCAGCTAATCCTAGTACACTCACTCCTAACATCACAGCTTGAATAGACTTGTAACATTTCTTCTTGAATGTGTAATTCATAAAAAGTGCCTCCAATTAATGTGGGATTATTAATGTTCATTACTGTTTATTACGGTTTAATCATAATCATTTAATATAAATCCCACATTAATCCAATGTTAAGATTTTGTAAATCAGTTCTTTAGCTGTCCAAATCATCATCAGTTATTATGTTCATACAATTGAAAAGGAAGGCTTTTTAATAGATTCGCGGGATTTGATAGGTTGACATTTTGCATCGTATCAAAGACAAGCTCCTTTGCTTGTTTTTTATTCAATGAGGTATGATGCCTAATCGTTTCAACAAATGGATGCCAATTGTACAAACAGGCGTAAATGCCTTCATTGGATTTTGCATAGTAAAGGCACTTTCCTTGCCTCGATTTTCATGCATTTCTTTTACATCCCGCCATTTGCGAAAAAAATGGTATATTATATTTTGTCATCAATGGTTTAAAACAAGGAGTGATGAAGTATCCGTAAAAGGTGGATCATTTCAGGAGTTGTTGGATTATTGCTTATTTGTTCAAGTGTAATTGCCTTCAATTATTTCGGGAGCGATAATACTGAAAAAGGAAAAAATGCGGAAGCCAAGGATTCCAAAATTCCTGAAGTGCAGGAGTATGGCGGGACCCATCTAAAAAAAGCCGGCGATAAGGTTCGCCAAAAAAATTGGGGAACCTTCACATTGCTAGAAACGAAGTCCATTAATGAGTCATTTGAATTGGCACCCATGGTCATCACAATCAAGGATATCCGTTGGATTCAATTGTCTTCACTCACAGATGAAGTAAAGGAGGAGCTCAAATCCTATACGGGATTGAGTTTTGAAGAGGCCTATTCGATATATTATAAAGAAAATTTATCCATGGAGGAAATCGATCAACGGGCTGCGTTGTCTAAAAGGGATATTGATGAAGAGGTTTCCTATCTAGAGATAACTTATTCCGTGGAAAATAAAGCTTCGAAGGAACTTCAGTTCTTCAGCATGGAACATGTTACTTTCAATGATGATCTTACATATGATGTACCTTCTAAAAATTTCATCCATTACGGAGATACTTTTATAGGGACAAAAAAAGTAACCCGATCAGATTACCAATCAGGGGAAACAAGAAAAGGCACAATCGGCCTTTTGGTTAATCCCGAGGAAAATTTTAAAAAGCTCGATTCCTTTTCATTCACTACTGATGACATAGCGGATGGTGAGTCTCATGATTTATTGGTGGAGGGGACTTCTTTTGAAATTCCGCTAAAAGGAAAGTAGTTTTATAGTCTATAAAAATATGATGGAAACCCTAAATAAGGGGAACCTCGAAAAAAGGTTTCGCTTATTTAGGGTTTCATTTCAGTTCCCTAACGATAAATGAAATGCTTATCTCCCCCCGACAGTAGGGTTCTGTGTTACTTCCTCCATTAATATTCTGCGCAATATTTTCCCAACAGCTGATTTTGGCAGCTGTTCCCTGAACTCAATACTTCGCGGCACTTTGTATCTGGCCAATCGTTGCACGCAAAACTCCCTGATTTCCTGCTCCGGGACTGACTTTCCTTTCTTTAAGACAATGACCGCTTTTACCGTTTCCCCACGGTATGAATCCGGTACCCCATATACACATGTCTCTTTTACGGCTGGGTGCTGATAAATAATATCCTCGACTTCGATTGGATAAACATTAAAACCGCTTGCAATGATCATATCTTTCTTCCTGCCTACGATATAAAAATATCCGTCTTCATCCATCGTAGCGATATCCCCAGTATAAAGCCATCCATCACGCAAAGCCGTTGCCGTTTCCTCTGAATTCTTCCAATAGCCCTTCATTACTTGGGGACCTTTAATGATCAGTTCGCCTCTTTCACCTGCTGGCAATTCATCAATGCCTGTTTTCAGGTCGACGATTTTAGCGTCGGTATTTGGATATGGGATTCCGATACTTCCTGGTTTTTTCTGTCCTATGACTGGATTGCGATGGGTAGTGGGTGAAGTTTCCGACATCCCAAACCCTTCCAATATTGTAACCCGTAATTTTTTTTCGAATTGATGAATGATTTCTATCGGGAGCGGGGCTGAACCACAACTGCAGTACTTAAAGCAGCTTAAATCGTCCGCCGTTAAATCCGGGTGATTCAGTAAAGCAATATACATGGTCGGGACACCTGGAAAAATGGTTGGCCGATGTGTCCGGATCAAATCCACCACCTTGTTTATTTCAAATCTCTCCAATGTGATAAAAGTCGATCCGGCATAAATGGCACTATTCAGTCGTCCATTGCCAAACACATGGAATAATGGTGTCAATCCAAGCATCCGTTCCCCAGGCCTTTGGAGTTGAAGGGCATTTGCCGTAAAGGCAAAATCTTGATAAACATTTGAAATCAAATTAAAATGCGTGAGCATGACCCCTTTTGATTTTCCTGTAGTCCCCCCTGTATATTGGAGTACAGCCACAGCTTCCTTAGGATCGATGGCCGGAGCAGGAAGTTCCTGATCTTTCCTTGATAAAACCGTTCCAGTTTCCATTAATTGTTCGGCAGTTATGATCGTTAACCTATCAGAAAAACTTGTTAGCACTAATTTTTCCCGCTGTTCCTCACGCCCAATGAAAAAATTGGCTTCGGAATCCCGTAATATATATTCCAATTCACCCGACTGATACAGTGGGTTCACTTGAACGACCACACCTCCCAAACGATGAATGGCATAATAGGCAATGATATATTCTAGACAATTCGGCAGCATGATTGCTATACGGTCGTCTTTTTGAAATCCACGGTT
The DNA here is from genome assembly GCF_050279365.1 of Peribacillus sp. NPDC094092. Taxonomy (NCBI): domain Bacteria; kingdom Bacillati; phylum Bacillota; class Bacilli; order Caryophanales; family Bacillaceae; genus Peribacillus; species Peribacillus sp. NPDC094092. The sequence goes on from NZ_JBNNUC010000001.1 coordinate 535,644, forward strand.
GTCTAAAATCACAGCAAAACGATCTGAGGCATCCTTTAATTCCATATATGTCATTTCCCGATTCCCATCTATTACGGCTTTGCAGGTTGGGTAAAGCCGGGCTGAACGTTCAAGGAGTCCATATAAAGACAATATTGGAATGTCAATTTCAGCAGGAGTTTCTTTCGGATAAAATCCATGCCAATTTCTCGTCAATTTTTTTCACACCTCATTCTTTTCTATTACGCATAGTCATTTGTCAGCCAACTTGTTCATCCAACCCTCATTTATCACGAATGATCTTAAAAATACCTGTGCCCTTTGCAATTGTGTTGCCTTCAGTATCTTTTATTTCTCCTTCAGTAAAGGCAATTTTATATCCTTTTTGAAGAACTTTTGCTTCCGCAAATAGTTCCCCGCTCGATATGCTGGCTAAATAATGTACAGTTAAGCTTGTCGTCACGACTTTGGATTTCGTAACGGAACGAGTCACCATTCCTAGAATGGTATCCAGCATGGTAGCATGAATGCCTCCGTGCAATGTTCCATTAACATTAAGCAAATGTTCTTCTATGTTCAACTTTATGGTAACATTTCCCTCTTCAAATCGAATGATTTCAAAACCTATATGTGAAAAGAATGCACTACTTTCGAATTGATTCCGAATATCTTCCACTTCAACAGGCAATCTTCCTCCCCCTCACTTTGGCGCGATTCAACTTATATGGAAGGAGCAGAAACGTATGGGGTTTCCACTCCTTAATCGTCGGCCGATACGGCTTCAATCATGATAGCCATTCCCTGTCCGCCGCCAACACAAAGTGTAGCAACACCATATCTTTCTTTCCTGCGAATCAGTTCATATATTAGCGTTGTTACGATTCGGGCACCCGTCGATCCGACTGGGTGTCCAAGAGCGATCGCTCCCCCATTTACATTAACTTTGTTTTCATCTAGCGATAAATCCCTGATTACTGCCAATGACTGTGAAGCGAACGCTTCATTTAATTCGAAAAGCCCAATTTCCTCTACTTTTTTCCCGGTACGCTCCATAAGCTTTCCGACGGCTGGTACTGGGCCAATTCCCATCACTTCAGGCGAAACTCCCGCGGTCGCCCAATCGACAATCTTTGCGAGTGGTCGTATTTGTAACCGTTTCGCTTCACTAGCTTTCATTAATACCAATGCAGCAGCCCCGTCATTACGGCCGCAAGCATTCCCTGCAGTGACGGTTCCATTTTCCCTGAATGCCGGTTTTAGACTTGCAAGTTTTTCCATTGTGGTTTCAGGACGTGGATATTCATCCATTTCAATGGTAACCGTACTCTTCCTGTCAGAGACCTGAACAGGAACGATCTCATCCTTGAACTTTCCTTCTTCTATCGCTTGCCCCGCTCTTCGTTGACTTTCCACTGAAAAGGCATCTTGTTCTTCCCTGGAAATGCTGTATCGTTGTGCGACATTTTCAGCGGTGATTCCCATTCCCAAACTTTTTCCGTAAATTTCTTGAGGCTGCTGTCCAGCTTCAGTATTGGAATCCACTAGCTTGGTCCTGTCTCCTCCAAAACGGGCACTTCTTAAATAAAGCGGTGCGCGGCTCATGCTTTCCGTACCGCCGGCAACGACTATATTTGCTTGACCTGAGCTTATCTCCTGTGCTGCCGAGGTGATGGCCTGCATTCCAGATGCACATAACCGGTTTACCGTAAAAGCCGGTGCAGAATCTGGAATTCCTGAGCGCAGAGCTGCCACCCTCGCGACATTCGAGGACTCGGTCGTTTGCCTAACCTCCCCGAAAATGACTTCATCCACTTGTTCTGCTACAATATTCGCTCGTTTGATCGCTTCTTTGATGGCTATGCTCGCCAAATGACCGGAACTAATCTCTTTAAATGCACCACCATACCTGCCAATCGGTGTTCGAACAGCACTGACGATTACGATATCTTCTCCCATTAAGATCCTCCCCTTGAAATTCCAGATTCATAGGCAAAAAGCTGCCTGCCTGAATAGATTAACACTCTTCCAAGACATTCCTTGCTATGATTAAACGTTGGATTTCATTCGTTCCCTCATAGATCTTCGTTATGCGGGCATCCCGATAAAAACGTTCAACTGGATATTCAGCCATATATCCCATTCCGCCATGAATTTGAACCGCCTTATCCGCGACCCGATTAAAAACGTCTGAAGCGAACAGCTTTGCCATTGATGCTTCCTTGATCACTTTTTTTCCTTCATCAATCTTTTGTGCCGCCATCATCGTCAATGCTCTTGCGGCTTCCGTTTCGGTTGCCATATCAGCAAGCATCCATTGAATCGCTTGGTTGTCCGCAATTGGTTTGCCGAATTGAATGCGCTCTTTTGCATACTTGGCTGATAATTCGATCAATTTACCGCTTGATCCAACTGATCTTGCAGCCAAACCTACACGCCCTTCACCTAAAATTTTCAGGGCAGAGATATATCCCATTCCAACTTCACCAATAACATTTTCTTCAGGTATGATACAATCCTCGAAAATGACCTGTGAGGTATATGATCCCCTTAACCCCATTTTTTTGTCCTTCTTGCCGACAATTAAACCGGGAAAATCTCTTTCTACTAAAAACGCTGTAATCCCTCCCTTTGCTCCTTTATCTTTATCCGTTAAAGCAAATACGGTATAAACATCAGCTACCGGCCCATTCGTAATGAAATGTTTCGTCCCATTCATGACCCAGTAATCACCCTTCTTTTCTGCAGTTGTTGCCAAATTGGTTGCATCAGATCCCGCTCCCGGTTCTGATAAGGCAAAGGCGCCAATTTTCGTGCCTGCTGCCATTTTAGGCAAGTATTTATTTTTCAAATGTTCGGATGCAAGCTTAACCAGACCTGTACTGCCAATTCCGGTGTGGGCGCTTATTAATGAAACGAATCCATTATGGGTCCTTCCTAACTGCTCTAATACTGTGGCCTTTCCAACAGCATTCAAGCCAATTCCACCGTATTGTTCTGGAATGCTTATCCCGAATAAGCCAAGGTCTTTTGCTTTTTCCACCAAATGCTCCGGGATGGCATCCTCTTCTTCAATTTGGATGGCGTAGGGCTCGACTTCCCTTTCAACAAAATTACGGATCATTTCCTTCATTTGCTGCATTTCCTTGGTTAACGTGATTGTCATCAGTTTTTTCCTCCTTAGTTCTGTTCATGAGTAGCCGTTTTTAAGCTTTCTTCATAGGGCATATAGGGTTGTTATCATCAAATCATTCAATGGACATTGTATTCCGATAGATTAAATTCCTAATTTTTATAAAATCAGGCTTCACGTTCAATTATCGTGGCAATTCCCTGCCCGCCTCCAATACAAGCTGTAATTAGGGCAAACCTTCCGGCAGAGCGCTTCAATTCATAAACCGCTTTCGTAATGAGAATGGCACCCGTCGCACCTAGTGGATGTCCATGCGCAATGGCTCCTCCGTTCACATTCACTCTTTCGGGATTCATATCAAGCTCCCTATTACAAGCAATGACTTGAGCGGCGAAGGCTTCATTAATTTCAATGATGTCCATCTCATTTAAGGAAAGACCTGATTTCTCCATTACCTTTCTAATAGCGCGAACAGGTCCTATTCCCATATAATTCGGATCTACCCCTGCAACGGCATGTGCCCTTATCGTCGCTAAAGGCTTAATCCCCAATTCCCCCGCTTTTTCCCTCGACATTATGACCAGGGCCGATGCGGCATCATTCAATCCCGAACTATTGCCTGCAGTCACGGAACCGCCTTCTAAAAACGCAGGTGATAATTTGGCTAGTCCTTCTTTCGTTATTTGGGGACGTGGATGTTCATCCATTTTAAAATCGATATCGTCGCCTTTTCTGACGGGAATGTGAATAGACGTAATTTGCTCATTGAAACGGCCCTCTTCCACGGCTCTGGCCATCTTTTTTTGGCTTTGAAGAGCGAATTCATCTTGTTCTTCCCTGCTGACCTCATATTTTTCCGCTAAGTTTTCAGCCGTGATTCCCATCGGGGGATCGCCAATCTCTTTTGGGGACAACCGGGATTTTCTAAACTGCGGTGGCTTTGCACTGTATGGTTTTTCCGGACGATCCATCAAGTATGGCGCCCTGCTCATGCTCTCGACCCCACCGGCGATATAGACATCGCCTTCGCCTGCACGAATCGCTAGTGCAGCCAAGTTGACAGCATTTATTCCCGAACCGCATTGACGGTCGACGGTCAGTCCCGGAAGATGAAGCGAGAGGCCTGTTTTCAGCGCCGTTAACCTGGCAATGTTTCCACCCCCGCTTAACACATTCCCCATGATTACATCATCTATCATTCGGGGTTCGACATTCGCTCGTTTTATGGCTTCTTTCATCACTTCTGCTCCAAATGCGTGGGCGGTAACCGATGCAAGTGCACCTCCCTGTTTTCCAATGGCTGTTCGAACTGCAGAAACTATGACAGCATCTCTATTCATTTTCCCATCCGCTCCTTTTCCTTTTTTCACACCCATTTGAAGACATTCCTTCATTTCACAAGTGTCATTGAATGTAACCAGGTTCGACCTGCTTATGAGGACTTAAGGTCAAAGTTATCCGAACTTTTATTTTTATGTTTCCCTTTTGATTTGGCTGGTTTAACGAATATCGCAAACAGAATGCCAAAAGCCAGGACAAGGATGGCCATGAACAATATCGATAAGTTATATCCCAATAATTCATTTCCTCCTGCTAAACTTATGATATAGCCGGTTAATAGAGGTGCAATAATCCCTGCTATATTTCCTGATGATGTTAAAATGCTTGTCATCAATCCCCCCCGCTCTTGCATTTCATTGATCATGATCGTTGGACCGATCGGTAAAATTGCATATGTAAGCCCCTTTGCTAAACACATGGCGACTATCACCCAGATTGGATTTTGAAATACCATGATCGAGGAAAAGAACAATGCACCCAGAATCATGGCACCCGCGACGACAAATACCCTCGATGACCGCCAATTCTGATTCTTCTTGAATAAATGATCAGACATCATCGAAACACCCATATAAATACATACCGAAACGACTCCGATTATTGCAACGCTTGTTCCCATTTGACCTGGAGTCATTTTTACGGCTTCAACTAAATAAATCGGGAGCCAAACAGAAAACCAAACAACTAAAATATATGTTGAAAAATATGCAAGCGTAGTAAACAAAGCAGTAGGTGATGCGAGTAGCAACAAAAAGTCTTTCACTTTTATTTTTTCCATTTGCATTTTCTTTTTCTTTTGCACGTTTTCATATACCTCAACTGGATTTTCCTTTGTTAAAAATTGAAAGAGGAAGAACCAAACAAGGCTTGCTCCACCAAGGACGGCAAAGGCAGCTTTCCAGCCGAATATCGTAATTAAAGAAACGAGGATCGGTGCCACGATCATCGCACCAACGGTTCCTCCGCCAACCACTACCGAATTGGCAAAGCCTTTCAGTTTCGGTGGAAACCACTTATCGGCATGACTGTAAGCGATTGGGCTATAAGGTCCTTCGAAAGCGCCCAGTAAAATCCTGTATAGAATCAATAATGGAAGAGCGGTGATGGCTAAAACGCCGAATTGCAATACAGTCCATGTCAGCATGATGAACCCAAGCACTTTTTTAGCCCCCAGCCGATCAGCCCATGCTGCCCCAAAAATCCCTGTAACTGGGTAGAGCCAATAATAGCTGCTTCCAACAAGGCCCCACTCTGCATAGGTAAGATTGAATTCCTTCATGATGGGAACAGCTGCGAGACCCACGATCGATTTATCTGCAAAATTGATGACGGCTCCAAAGAATAATAGAATGAGAACAACCCAACGCATATAATTCCCTCCTCTGCTTCATTTTTGTTCACACATTGATCTACCATCCAACATAGGTTACATAAATGAAACCACATCCCCCTCTTTCAATCCTTTTCCAATTCTTCTTTAACTAACAATCTTTTTAATAGTTTACCCACTGTGTTCCGCGGAAGTTCTTTTCTCAATTCAAATACTTTTGGTACTTTATAAGGAGTCAATTGGGAATAACAATATCCTTCTATTTCTTCAAGATCCACGGAAGCGCTTTCTTTAGGTACGATGAACGCTTTCACAATTTCTCCTTTTTCTTTATGGGGGATGCCCACTACAGCTGCCTCTTTTATTGCCGGATGTTCATATAGAACACCTTCCACCTCCTGCGGATAAATATTGAATCCGCCGACGATGATCATTTCTTTTTTCCTGCCGACTATATAGAAATATCCTTCATCATCCATCACCGCAAGATCGCCAGTATATAGCCAGTCATTCTGTAAGGCCTTTTTTGTTTCGGCTTCGTTATTCCAATAACCCTTCATGATTTGCGGGCCTTTTATGATCAACTCCCCGACACATGTGTTAGGCACTTCATTGTTTTCATCGTCAATGATCATACAGTCCGTACCTGGAAAAGGGATGCCGATGCTTCCAATTTTCCTTTTTCCGAATGGCGGATTGCGATGAGTGGAAGGAGAAGCTTCCGACAATCCGAAACCCTCTCCGATTTTGGCACCTGTCAGCTCCTCAAATCGCTTGATTACTTCGACCGGCAGGGGCGCAGAGCCACAAGAACAACTTTTTAAACAATTCAGTCCATAGTTTTCAATTCCAGGATGATTGACGAAAGCATTATACATCTTTGGAACTCCTGGAAAAAAAGTCGGACGGTAGTTTTTTATTTTTGCAAGTACATCTTGAAGTTCGAATTTAGGAAATAAGAGGATGGTAGCTCCAATATAGATCCCTAGATTCATCGCACTTGTCATGGCATAAACATGGTAAAGCGGCGTAGCTGCCAATACGATTTCTTCACCAGTTTTCAGGGAATCCCCATACATTTCAAAACTTTGCACGACATTGGAGGTTAAATTATGGTGAGTTAGCATGACGCCCTTCATCCTCCCAGTCGTGCCGCCAGTATATTGGATGACTGCAGTATCTTCATGCGGGCTTATCATTTCGGGCTTCTTAATGGCATCTCCCGTTTGAATCATCGTTTGAAGGGAACAGGAGCCATTTCGATCATTTTCCGTATCAATGCAAACATCAAATTCATATATCGTTTTCGTTTCTTCGATTGTATTTACGGCCGTTTGGTCAAATACAATATTCTTGGTATCCGAGTCTATTAAAATTTGCAAAAGTTCCCGCGGTTTATACAGGGGATTAATCTGTACAACTATCAGACCCAGTGCCTGTGCGGCGTAATAACTGATTATGAAATTAGGGTGGTTGGCCATCATCAGACCAATGCGTTCCCCTTTGACAAAACCCATTTCTCTCCATTTCCCTGCAAGTTTGTCTACCTGCATTTTTAGATGCTTATAATCCATTGAATGGTCTTCATAAATGATGGCTGTATGGTGTGGAAACTTCCTTGCTGTTATATCAAGCAGTGAATAGACCGATATTTCCGGCAGCTTCATAGATTTCATACTTTCAACATACCATTGCTCCCATGGTTTATTTATTGTTTTTCGCACCAGTTATCCCTCCGCACATAAATGAATTTCATATCGTGCATGTTAGATTTATTATGATTATGATTATGATTATGCAACTTGCATGCCAAGCCCCATTTTTGTGTTAAATCGCTAAGTAGTAAAACCAATCAATTCATAAATGAATTTTATTCAGTTATAATGCCTTTCTATAAAGGATTCATCGAAATGCCAATAATTCATTTTTGAATTTTCAAACAAACTCTAATTTGTTTTCTAGCGATTATAAAACTAGTTTTTTACCATATTATAGATTATACCTACTCACAAATCGTAAATTTAATTTTATCCATGGGTTTTAAAATTTAAATAGCCCATCCAGTAACGGATGGGCTATTGCATTACTAGTGAAATTTAAAAATCAATTGCTCAAGTTCCATTTTTCAGCTTATGCGATTCACGGATTGGTTTGGGTAACCGCTGTCTCCAAGAATCGTCCTTAACTGATTCAATCGTTTGGACCATCCAGTAAAAATCATATATACACCAGTCACTTTTTAGTCTCGTTAATAAAGTATAAAAAGCGCAAAAAATTCAGGACCGATTTGCAGTTTTGCAGTTCCCAGCGATTTTTTGATGGGCCGCATTAACAAAAATCAGGCTGCCGTTTCCCAGCTATGGTGATACGGCAGCCCTTGAGCCAAAACTATTAAATACCAATACCATTTATTCCTTTCTACGCTTTCATTTCGTTTAAAAAGTTCGTCATGGATGTGGAAGGGGATAGGAATCTATCGGTTTTCACATCATATAGCCCAAAGGGATTTAAACGCAGCGCAGGAAGAAAATCACAAGTTAAGAATAATAAAGTATACAAAATGTCGTGAAAAGGAAAGCCTCTCGCTTGGAGCACCTTTAATAATTTATCATTAAATTCAACTGCCTTATCAAATGAAGGATCTGTAGACATCATTCCAGTAAGCTGTAATGGAATCTCAAGTATTATTTCATTTCCATCGACAATTACAATTCCTCCTCCCAGTTCATGAACTCTGGAAGCAGCTTTTGCCATAGCCTCCGGATTTCTTCCGATCGTGAGCAAGTCTGTCGTTGTATTAAAGGTCGAGGCCATCTCATCCCATTTATCTTCATTTCCCCTACATATGCAATGCAATCTTTATACAGCGCAATATTTTGCTGAAGAAATTCACCAGAATAAACATTAATAACCGTTCCGCCTTTAATGAAGATATCAGCGGGTCGGATTCCTTATGCCATTTCGACCAATTCATGCCGATATGCTCTTGCCTTCAATTCCCTCGCCCCCACCATTCAAATGACAATTTAACCTTTTTTCTTGCTGGATGAATCCCCAATTCATTTAGAGTATACATTCAAGGAATTGAATCTTCCTTCTTGTTTACGATTGTGTTTTGAATCTCTGACTCTCTTAATTTAAATCGTTGTATCTTTCCTGTCGAAGTCTTTGGCAACTCGTTCACGAATTCAATGTCGCGAGGATATTTATACGGTGCTAACACTTTTTTGACAAATCCTTTTAATTCCTCTTTAACTCCTTCACCTGATTCCACATTAGCTTTTAATACAATAAAGGCTTTTGGCTTCACTAAACCATTTTCATCCTTTACAGCAACCACAGCGGTTTCCAGTATATCGGGATGGGATAAGAGAGTGTTTTCTATTTCTATTGGCGATACCCAAATTCCATTTACCTTCATCATGTCATCATCGCGGCCCGCGTACCAATAGAAGCCATCTTCATCTTTGAAGTATTTATCTCCTGTCACAAGCCAATTACCAATAAACTTCTTTTTGTTTTCTTCATTTAGATTCCAATAAGAGGCTGCAATGCTTTCTCCCTTAATTAAAAGGTCTCCCACTTCATTCACCTGAGTTTCATGGCCTTGTTCATCGACTATTTTAGCTTCGTAACCGGGAACGATTTTCCCTGTGCTTCCCTGCCGAATAGCATCTACTTGATTGGAAAGGTATATATGAAGTGATTCTGTCGAACCAATCCCGTCTATAATATCCAATCCGAAAACCCTCTTCCATCGTTCGATATAAGAAGCAGGCAGTGCCTCTCCTGCTGATACGCATAGTCTAACTGAAGAAAGATCATAGGTTTCCTTCGTCTTCTCAAGGTAATTGAGCATCAATCCATAAAGAGTCGGGACACCAAAAAAAATGGTTGGACGATACTTTTCTATCGTCTCGAACACCTTTTCTGCAGTCGGTCGGTCCGGCATCAAAACCGTTGCAGCTCCGGCTCCAAGAGGAAAATACATCGCGTTTCCCAAACCATAAGCAAAGAAAAGCTTCGAGGCCGAAAAGGTAATGTCATTTTCGGTGATTTGCAAAATGTTCCTGGCATAGTTTTTAAAGGCTTCTTCCATATCGGTCTGAAGGTGAATAACCCCTTTTGGCTCACCTGTACTTCCCGATGTATAGAGCCAGAACGCTTGATCATTAATGTTGCTAAAACATGGAGGCAGGTCTTTATTTTGTTTGCGAGTAAGATCCCGGAAAGAATGTTCGTTATCTTCCTTCAACTCAACCCCATCAACCAAGATGACATGCTTCAAGAAAAGTAATCTATTTTTTATAAGCTTTAAATTCTCCCACTGTTCACAAGTAGTAACCAACACTTTGGAACGACTATTATTCAAAAGATACTCATAATCCTTTATGGGCAAAAGCGTATTGGATGGAATCGGGATTGCCCCGACCTTTATTGCACCGAAGAAACTAATGATGAATTCTGGAGAATCATGTAATAAAAGCAGGACGCGCTGTTCCATCTCCATGCCCAGTTCTTTTAATGCCGCACCAAATTGATTACCAAGGGTATCGATTTCTTGATAGGTATATGATTGATTTTCATAATAAATAGCGGTTTTATCCCCTATGCCTGCCTCTATGTTTTTCTGGAAGAAATTATAGGAAGCATTGTACATTGCGCCCAATCCTCTAATTTCACACTCGGTTTTTATCACACATTTACCTCCTCAAAAAGCTACTGGTTTTAGAAGCGGCATCCCACCGTTTCCTTTATTTCATAAAGAAAACGGGGCTGCCATATAAAACCGGTTTTAAATTCCCTACCTTCCATTTTCAAAATCCCCTTTGTGGAAAAAGGCCATTCATTGGAAACGCTATTCGAACTAATTTGAGCAAATCCCCTTGCTAGTAATTCAATCAGGCTATGAAACTTATAGTCTCATATCCACCCCAATAATTACTCATTCACGTGTGCAAAATGCACTGGAAAGGCTTTTAACAAGCAATGACTACCCATTCAGATCAGTTGGCTCATATGATCAATCAGCAGAGAGGGAACCTTTCCATCGTATACTTTCAAAAACCGTTGTACAGTTTAGGCAATAGTATTGCCTAACGAGCTGTGCAGTACCGAAGGATGAATATAATTCAACATTTTTGCCATCACAAAATGGACATGCTGGATTTTCCTTATATTATCTCCTCGTCCCATAAACATGGAATCAAAGCTTCCTTATAGGAGTTTACTAAATTACCATTTACAGGAAAAATCTCGTTTTCTTGATTTTTTGCCATTATCATTCCCCCCCACTATATATCTAGTGAATCCATAATAAACTAAGTTTCAACTTGTTTAATTCCAAAAGTGATCAGTGGGATTTCAAAAATGATACGGTTCCGCAACAAAGTTTGCTAATGAGGTAACAGTTCGAAGATATTTTCTGAATTGCAATTATTTTTGGTAAATTATTTAAAATTTACATTTAATACGTTATTTTTAACTGTATTTGGAATGATATGGTAATCATATTGACAGCAGTAAAAAATCTGGTTTCGAATATTAAAATATAGAAGGTAGCAGTGTACGAGCTTAATAGAAACATGATTGATTATAAAGAAATGACCAACTCATATAGAATTGGTCATCACTTTCATTACCTTCCTGCTAATTTTCAAGTCCCTTCAATACCCACCACGCATACGTTTCTTTGCTTTGATTACTTTTCTAAAGTCCTTGGTTGCTTTTACATTTTTTGAACCACTTTTCCGGTATCTTTTCATCATCCATCAATTTCACTTTTTCAGTCACCATTCTTCATGCTCCAACATATAATACCTCAAAGGAAAACCGGGGGTATCAACATGCAAGACAATCAACATGGATCGCAAATGAATGAGGTTGAAAAGTTTGATGAATGGGTAAAAAGTTTTTTTCTGGATCCGGAAACTTGTGCGTTGGATCATCAACTTTTTTCAATTGATATATACGAAAGTGACGATGAGTATATGGTGGAAGCGGTTTTGGAAAATCATGATGTGAAAGATATAAAAGTTTGCCTATGTGATAATGAGCTATCGATCATCGTTGACGATACTGATAAGCCAATTCTTGAAAAAAAACATGATACACTGCCCACACAGAGAAAGATCCCTTTCCCCTTTTCGATTTGCTCTCGAAGAATTACCGCTGAATTCTCGAATCCGATATTGGTGATTCGCATCCATAAGTTTTCCCCCGGAAAAACAGCTGAAGATATTAATATTGAGTAGTTCATTCATAAAAATAAAAAGAATGGCCCAGGGAACCACATCTCCCTTAGCCATTCTTTTTTCTTGATTATCCAGCAAAATAAAAGGTCGTTCGACTTCCATTTTGTGTCGAAATGACTTGCAGCTGTGCATCGATTCTTTCTTTCAATTCAGGTACATGGGAAATGATTCCGACCAATCTGCCGGTGCTTTGTATATCCATTAATGCTTCAATCGCATGATCAAGAGATTCAGGGTCGAGCGTACCGAAACCTTCATCGATGAACATCGTTTCAAGTGAAATACCGCCTGCATTTTGCTGGACCACATCCGCAAGACCCAAAGCAAGTGCAAGGGATGCCTTAAAGCTCTCGCCTCCCGAAAGGGTTTTGACATGCCTCTCATGCCCTGTATATTGGTCATACACAGATAATTCCAGACCGCTCTGGATATTCCTGCGTGTAGGATCAAGCTTTCGCAACAGCTGATACCTGCCGCTTGTCATTTTCAGCAGCCTTGAATTGGCTTCTTTTAAGATATCATCTAAAAAGGCTGCCAGTACATATCGTTCAAACGTAATTTTGAAGGTGTTTTGACCTTTGGAAATCTCAGACAGATGACCGACGATACTGTACCTTTCATCTAAACTTTTCTGATCTTCCCTGATTTGCGCCAATTTCCTTTCGATTTCTTCGTTAGTCCGAATTTCAGCCTGTAATTCATTCTGATTTTGGCGTAACGACTCCAATTCACCATCAATAAAATCGAAAGTCTTTTTCAATCCTTCAAGATCTGGTTTGGCCACATCTTTTAATTTCATTTCCAAATCATGAAACAGACTTAAAACACTTTGCCAATTTTGATTATACTGTTGTACTTGGTCCTCCAAATTTCCAAGAGCCGCTTCCGATCTTTTTGCTGCCGTATATTCTTTATAATTGGAAAAGCCTTGATTGGTCATATCCGTAATTAACTTTTCCCGCTCCTCTTTCAATTCTGTATTTAAGGCCTCTATATTTCCACTTAGGGATTCTTTTTTTGCAAGGATGGCCGATTCTCTTTCCTTCACCAGTTGAAGGTTTTTTTGTGCGTCATCAAAGGCCGATTGTAAGCGTTTCTGTGTATTTACAGCCACTTGATAAGCTTCATTATATTCTTCCTCATTCCGTATTCCGTCTGGCAGGGAATCAGTCAATCCCGTTAGTTTTGTAGAGTTTTCAATATACCTCGTTTTCCCTTGGTCCTCTTTTCTCTCTAAAGAGATCATATTATCTTTAAGCTGGGATGCTTTCTCTTTTAAATCGTGCAACCTTTTTTCCAGATCATTGAATACAGACTTTTTCCGCATCAATTCTTTTAGCTGCTCTTGCAGCACTTTTCCTTTTTGTACAAACTGTAGCAAATGCCCATCAATATTTTCACACCTAAACTCAGGCATGTCATTTTGTAACTCACTAAGCTTTTCTTGTGAAGACTCTACAAGTGCATCATATTTGGATTTCGCTTGATAATATTCACTTTCCGCTTGACTTTTTTGTTGTTCTGCAGTTTTCAGCTTGTTTTCTTGCTCTTTCAGTTCCAAATCCGTCGGCATATGTTCATGCAATTGCGCTGGTTTTGGATGACTTTGCGAACCGCACACAGGACAATTTTCTCCAGAGTGCAGCATGGAAGCAAGCATACCCGCTTGGCTAGATCTCCAGTTTCGGTTCAGGGTTTCCAGTTTTTCCTTCTCCTGAATTTGTATTCTTTGTAACTCTTGGAACCGATTATCCTTATCACCCAAAACTCGTTTCGTATTCTGGATTTCATAAAGAACTTCTTGAAGCTTTTTAATCTTCGATAACGATTGATTATTTCTTTCTGCTTCAATTTCCTGATCACGATAAAGAATAGCCGCTTTTTCCGCTTCTGCTTTTTCTTGCGAGACTTTCTCTGCTTCCGCTTCAACCGACAGATGTTCGGAAACAGTTTTTTCACGAAGCCGTTTACTAGTTTGCCACTCTTTTTCATCTAAAATAACTTGCGCTTTTAAGCTTGCAAAAGTCATGACAGCCTCTTTTACCTGTTCAAGCTGATGAACAGTTCGTACTGCCTGCTCTCTTTGATTACCCTTCAACTTTTCCTTATCATAGGAATCCTGCTTCTCAATAAGCTCAATCCGTAACTTCTCGGAATGCTCACTTAACTTTTGAAGTTCGGCATTCGCATCTTTTACTTGTTTGCCAATTCGCAAATAGTATTGTTCCTGCTTTTCAAGCGAAGCCGCTTTGTGTGCCATTTTTATTTGGACTTTCACTAATTCCATTTCTGGCAGCTTTGCTTCAAGGGCTTCCTTTTCATTTCGCAGTTTTTCTTTTTCCGAAAATCGGCTTAATAAATCGACAGCTTTTGAAAGTTCTTGATTTAATTGATCACGGGCTTTCTGCTTTTCCTGTATTTGTTTATTTATATACTCACTTTTTTCTGCCGCTTGCAAAATGACTTCCTGTAACAGTGGTAAGACCTGTTGTTCATTAGGCTCTTCCCCTTGTATTTGTGCCTGTAATTCATCATTATTGCCAGACTGGATACCTTTCATCAATTCAATTCGCCGCTGTGCACTTTTTTCATTTTCCTTTTTCAGGATGGAAGCCTCTTCTTTTAATTTTTCTTCTATTCGTTTATAAAGTTCAGTATGAAATAATTTTTGGAGAATCTGTTCTTTATCTTTGCTGTCGGAAGTTAAAAGTTTTCGAAATTCATTCTGTGGAATCATCAGGATTTGCCGGAATTGATTAGCGTCAAGTCCAATGAGTACTTTGATTTTTTCTTCAACTTCCCGTACATTGGCTCCCAGCAATTTTTTTCCTTCGGCCATTATCTCATATAATTCAGCCTTTGCTCCAACCGTTGTTGTTCCTTCACCTGATTTTTTCTTGCGTTCCTGCTGCGGGGAGCGGGTAACCAAATACGTTTTTCCACGAAGGGTAAATTGTAACGAGACTTCTGTCAAAATATCATCTTCGGCAAACTGACTTCGTAAATCTTGCCCGCTTCGATCTTCACCACTGGCTTTTCCATATATCGCAAAACTAATGCCATCAAATATCGTTGTTTTCCCTGCGCCTGTCTTTCCAGAAATGACAAACATCGTCCGTTCTCCAAGGGAATTAAAGTCAATGGTTTCCCTTCCTGCATATGGTCCGAATGCCTGCATCGTTAAAATATCGGGTCTCATTTCAAAGCCTCCTCTTTCTTAACTGCCTCAATTACCGAAACCATTAAATCCTGCTTTTGAGAATCAAAGTCCCGATCTGTCATTTCTTGATAAAACGTTTCAAACAAGTCCAATTCTGATTTCCGTTCATCTTTTACAGAAGAGAAAGACTTTTTTCTTCTAAGGTCGGTCAAATCCCATTTACGTTCTAGATGCAGGACGTTCGGATAAATCTGACGCAAGCGGTTAATAGGATCGATGAGTGCCCCCTCATCATTTAGTGTGATTTTCAAATAGTCATCCCTTTTTTGCGATTGATAGAAAGCGGGATCGAGTAACTCTTCCATAACTCCGGATATTTCCCTCATATCGAACTTGGGCGCCAAACAACGATAGCGTAAATCAAAGCTTCCATCTTCTTGCATATCGACGATGGAAAGCGACTTATTTTGCTTGGCCTCGGAAAAAGAATATTTTAATAGTGATCCAGAGTAAAACACCTTAGGATGACGTATTGCGTCTGGGCTATGTAAATGCCCAAGTGCCGTATAATCGAACGCATCGAATAAGTCGGATGAAACACATCCGGAGCCACCTACAGACAAGACCCTTTCCGAATCGCTCGTTTTTCCGCCTAATACAAAAGCATGTCCCACAAAGACATTCGGTTCATCCTTATTGAAATTCTCGGCAATAGTTCCGGTTATCCGCTTCATCGCTTCTTGATGGGAATGGATGCTTTCATCTCCAAAAAGATGGCGGACCGTCCCAGGTTCTGCATATGGAACACAAAAAAAGTTCACGCCATTGATGCGAACTGGCTCACATGTTTTCGTCAATTTCCCATGAATGTATAACTGACTATGACGATACCAAGATGAACCGAATGAGAGCCTTTCCGCAGAATCATGGTTTCCCGATATCGCAACGATCGGAGTATTCATTTTTACATTAATCGTATAAAGGATTTCATCAAGAAGCTCCACCGCTTCAGTCGGCGGAACGGAACGATCATATAGATCACCGGCAATTACAACCGCATCCGGTTTTTCCTCTTCGACAATTTCTATGAATTGCAAGAGTGCATGCCTTTGGTCATCTGTCATATGTACACCGTGAACGATTTTCCCTAAATGCCAATCAGCCGTATGGATAAATTTCATAGTTTCACTCCGTCCTAATTTTTACTTACTATTATTATATCAAAAATTTAACGAATCGCATGGTTTGGGTACAAACGTTCTAATTTTTACCACACTGCCACATTCTTTTGAAGGATCCAAAATAAAAAAGCAAACTCGAAAAGAGTCTGCTTTTTTCATCATTAGCTGAATAAGTGTTCATATGGACCCATATTCACCTTTCTTTCAGCCAATTTCTTTTGTAAAAATTTATGGTCACGTTTTGGTGTGGCAATGATATAGCCGCGTATCACTAAATCTTCCGAAATATCGTCCGCTTTTTCCTTTAGCGCCAACTCTCCGATTTTCCCCGCGATTTTATGACGTGCAACATCACGAAAAAGTTCTGGCACAGGGCTCACTAAATCTTCCAGTAATTCTTTTTGCTGCTTTGACCATAAGTGCTTTGTTTGTTCCAAATAGTATTCTTCCCAATCCATATCGGATTTCCCATCTTCTTTCGGAAATCTTTTCAGGAACTTTCGAAACATGAAAAAGCCACCTATGCTCATCAATATAATTAAAAGGGCTACCCAAAATAGAATAAACCACAAAAACCATCCACTAAGCAAAGTACCACCTCATATGTATAGAATGATCGTCACTATTATTATAGACAGTAACCCATATCTTTACAAGACTGGCAATCCAATCATTCCTGACCGTTCACTTCCAGCAAGACAAGCGAAAATTCCCCGACCGCATTTTCTTCATATAGATTCGTGACCGAAGTAGCGTAGTTAAAGATCTCCGCTCGAAATTCCTCATTTGACTGTGGAATCTTTAAATCAAATACCATTTGATAAAGCAGTGTTGTGATATCATGATATTCACTATGTGTAACCCTGAAATTGAAACTGACTTTTTTGATTTCCTTGCCTTCAGAATCCTTTACCGTTTCAGAAAGAAAGTCAGTGACTTGCAGTGGAACATCGTTTAAAATGACCTTGTCTACCATTATCAACATCTCCTTAATAAATTGGTTAAAGACATGTTATCACTAGAAACTTTCAACTTCCAAATATTCACCCTCGAAAAAATAAAAAAACGTGCACAGGAAACCCGAGCACGTTTTCTTCAAATCCATTTACTTTGCCTTTTTCACGATTATACGCCATTTAGCGTCATCGATTTGTTCAAACTCCGTGATTTCATGACCTTCGGTAGCAGCCCAACGCGGAATGCTCTCCGTTGCTTGTGTGCAATCGAAATTGATGATCAATTCCTCTCCTATTGCCATGTCCACAATCGCTTCTTTTGCTTCCACTAAAGGGAATGGACATACCATTCCAGTCGTTTCCAATACTTTCGCCATTTATATTCCGCTCCTCGATTTAAATATTTTTGACTCGTATCTTATGCCGCTTTGGGTGCAGCAGCTGTTTGTTTTTGCTTTCGGATAATCGTGAAATAAGTTGCTACCCATGTTCCCAGCAGGAAGAAGACAATCGCGATCCACCCCTGCCAAGCAAATAACGCCGAGTTCACCAGTCCATTTCCGATTGTGCAACCCCCGGCAACACTTGCACCGAATCCCATGATTACACCGCCAATTGCATTGTTACGTACCGTTTTCATATCAGGCAAACGCCAACGGAATTCCCCGCTCCCTTTGGCAGCAATGAAAGCGCCAAGGAAAATGCCCAATACTAAAAACGTACCCCAATCGATTAATGCATCATCGCCTGTTATAAGGAAAGTTAGAATGTTCGCGGAAGGCGCTGTAATTCCAAGTCCGAACATCCTGCCTGTCATTGCACTTAGCGGCCATGCCATGATTGCAATTAGGCCGACCAATAATGCTGTAACAAAGGGATGCCACCGTTTCTCGAATAAGATGTGGGCCAATCCCGTTTTTTTCGGTTTCATTTTAAAGATTGGAAGTTTCGGTTTTCTCAATTCACGAATCACCAATAAACCAACCAAAAGTGTCACAATAATAACAAGCACCCATGGCGAGACATTTAATGTTTCATGAATATACGTATCACTTGTACGATAAGATAACAGATTATCCCCAGCCACTTTCCATACTCCATACTTCGTCATAGCTGCCCCTAGCATATATCCAAAAAGAGCAATCCAACTTCCGATCATGCCCTCTCCGGCACGATACCATGTTCCAGTGGCGCAACCTCCTGCCAGAACCATACCAATGCCAAAAATAAAGCCGCCCACGATTGTTCCCAACCATGGAAAACCATCTTTTCCAAACTGAATGACCCCTGTATCATTCAATGCATAAACACCAATACTTTGTATTGCTATTACAATAAATGTAGCTAAGAACATCCGTCCATCTTTAGCTAAAATCAAATCACGATATGCACCAACAACACAGAAACGGCCTCTTTGAAGCACAAATCCCAGCAGTAAACCACAAATAATACCGAATAGAACCATTTGTAACATGAACCGTTTCCTCCTTAAGTAAAATATTATAATACTAATATAATATAATCCAGATAAAATTACTAGGTTTTTAGATGAATTTTTTTACCCTCATGAAAACCAGGCAAATGAAAAACCTGAGTCATTTATCGACTCAGGTTTTTTGAATGATCCTTTGTTTAAATCCTACAGTACATGTATTACACCATGCTACTTCTGCCGAAGCTGGCTGCTTTAACTTTTTTATATTGGTAAAGCATGGCAATTCTCCACGGAACGATCATCGCAAAAGCAAGTAAGAAAAACATTCCACTCAATACACCGATTTCAATCGTGCTTCCCAGCATCAGTTTTGCCACAAGTCGAATCACCATGAGACCAATCAATATGAATATGAACGCTTTAGAGCGCAGAATATAAATTTTTTCATCTCTCACTTCAAATTTAGAAGTTTTAATCAATAAGATGGAAAATAACATCCCCGCAACAAGAGCCTCCAACAATTCGTATCGAGTCACCCGGAACATCGGGAAAATAAACATCAAAGCACCCGTACTCATAAAAAGCGGCGGTAAAATGATTTTCTTTTCATTCACTGGTTTTTTCGTTTCCTTCATCCGTAACATGAAAACACCTATAGCCATCACAATCGCTATACCTGTTGATATATATATCATCTCTTAACCATCCCTTTAAACTAAAAATAGGTAAGTACCATTAAAAATTATATATGACTTCAATTTATAAACAAAGTATATATTACCTATTTAAGATAAACAAGGAGAGTGTTATTAATCAAGCACCGTTTTAATGTCATCCCATGCCCCCACCAGAATGCTTGACGTTAAAATAACGCGCCCCAGCTTCTGTATCCTCGACAACCATTTTTTGCTGACCCATGGCAGAGCACATTTTCCTTATTAATTTGTTTAACGGCATCGAGCCCGATCAAGATTGGCATGGGGATATCCACGGTCAGAACCGAATTTCAATATCATTCAATGGCTCCCGTCCATTCCCGTCCTCACTGATCTAAAATAATTGATTCGCGCCAAAACAGTTCTGCTTCATAAACAGCATGGGAAAGACTATCATTTAAATAAAAAAATTAAAAAAACAGCATAAAACCTAATTAAAGACAATCCATTTTGAATTTTATTGAAAAAATAGCTTATTATGGACTAAAATCCTGTAAAGCCACCGAATAGTCTAGACAGGACTGCGATTATTTTGGTCATCCAATCAAAAAACAAGATCACACCCATGACAATCATCAAATATCCGCCAATCTTCATGATGTATTGGCTATACTTTTTGATCCATGTCAATTTTCCGACAAAGAAGGATAATATGAAAAATGGTATGGCAAATCCTAAAATATAGGCAGTCATATAGCTCATGGCCGCACTAGGATTGGTTGCACCCAGTGAAATGACAGCACCTAATAGCGGACCTGCACAAGGGGTCCATCCAGCCGCAAAGGCAAGTCCGATAAGAATGGAACCTATATATCCGCTAGGCCGGTTCTTAAATTCAAAACGACTGTCTTTCATCAAAGATTTCGGCTGAAAGACCCCTACAATGAATAAACCAAAAATGATAATCAGGATGGCTCCAATCTGACGAATTAATTCTTTATAATTCGAGAAAAAAGAACCTAAGTATGATGTGCTGAAACCAATAGCAATAAAAACCAGGGAAAACCCAATAAGGAAGAATAATGTATGCAGCATGCTTCTTCTTTGGAGCATGGCGTTCTCGGATTTGATTTCACCAACACTCATACCTGTGATATAAGATAAAAAGGCCGGATAAAGCGGTAAGCAGCATGGAGAAATAAAACTCAGAAATCCCGCCCCGAAAGCTAAAAAAATATTAATATCATCCAAATAAGCTCACTCCTATGTATGTCAACCTATAAACATTGTAACAAATAAGATAAAAAAATACATTTATGGAACTGTGAATATTTCATGACAACCAATTGTTTATAACTTGGATGGGACACGGAATAAGTTAACTTATTTGAATTCATTAGTCCAAGCCGATATAATTGTTATATTCATACATATTTTACAACGAACACATAAATTAAGGGTACCTTAAAAAAATGTTGGGGCCAGAAAGGAAATAGAATGGCTAAAAAGAATGAATTTCTCGAACAGATTGAATTAAAGAGAAATGAACTTATCAAGATTGTCGCTAAAGATGGTTTAAACTCGAATGTTGCCGTTGAATATAGCCAGCAACTTGATCAATTATTAAATAAATATAATGAACTTTTTTATAAAACCGGTACAAATTTTTAACTCAGTCCATCTCCATTGATAAGCACATATATTATTATATGAATTATTTTGCTGTCATTCTCCCATTTTTACATTCATTCTCAATTTGAATACTTAGGCATGACCTTTGCTATATAAAAAACAGGCAAGCGCTGTGTGGGCTGCCTGTTTTCCTGTTTTGTCATTTAAAATAATGCAACGGAAGAACCGCCGGAACAGCGATCACAAATTTACTAACCACGATGAGATTCATTGGAGTAAGATAGATGCAGCATTGGCATGCAGTACGCTGGTAATTGCAGAAGCTGAAAGTAAACTTCCCTCCTCTTTTCAATCGGGCTCATCTCCCCATAGAACAGAACCTCGTACCTTTTTTTCTGCAATCATTTAAATGAAAATGAGAAAATTACATTTGACAAATCGCTCAAAAAATATTATCTTTAATTAAAGATAAATTAATTCGAGATACTACCCCTTATTTTTTAATATAAATCTCGAATTAAAGATATCTAAATTAAAAATAAAATTCCAGGAGGAATCATAAATGATTGGTATAGGTTTATTAGTTATACGTGTAATAATCGGGTTATCGTTTATTGGACATGGAGCTCAAAAATTATTTGGATGGTTTGGCGGTCATGGCTTGAAAGGTACAGGAGGCTGGTTCGATTCGATAGGCATGAAGCCAGGAGTTACCATGGCCCTATTTGCAGGACTTTCGGAACTTATTGGCGGAGCGTTATTTGCTTTAGGTCTCCTTACACCCTTTGCAGGTATATTAATTGCACTTACAATGATTGTTGCGATCGTTAAAGTCCATGGAGCAAATGGCTACTGGGCAACTCAAAATGGTTATGAATATAATCTTGCCGTTCTTGCAGTGGCGATTGGCGTTGCTTTAACCGGAGCCGGCCCATACTCACTTGATTCCTTTCTGTTTTAAGGAAAGCTTGGCTTTATAATCTCTATATTATGAAAAACACGGTGTTGGGTAAAACCGCTCCGTGTTTTTATTTTTCCTAAGAAAAAACCAGGATATATTCTCTCCTGACTCTAATCTTTGGTAAGAATGTATAAGGATCAGACTTCCAAAAGTGATATTCGTCTCTTTAGATGAAAATTCTTAGGTCATTCCCCTTTGTTATATTCCGAAACAGCTTGAAATAGAATACTCAGTTATTCATTCTTTTAAAGGATTGAATTCGAAAATACTTCAATCATATAAATGATTCTCCCATAAACTTAAAAACCCCTGACCAAGGAACACCTTAATATGTGTATCCTTGGTCAGGAGTTGTTTTTCCAAGTATAATCATTTCAAAATGGTTTTGAACACCATTATGCATTTTTTTGAATGTCTATTTATTCAATCCCTGGAAACCATCCTGGAGAGTGGATGATCGCTTGCCATAATGGATCTGGAATATCAAGTTGTTCCTGATTATCCTTGTTTATTTTTGTCACGATTTCTGCTTCCCTGCCTTGTTCCACTTTTTGTACCCATTCCGGATCGATAATGATTTCACGGCCTAATGCGATTAACGGAACCCCCGATTGCAGTGCTTTGATTGCATCATCTGCTGTATAGATGGAACCAACGCCAATGATCGGTACTTGATCTCCGATACGTTCTTTTATAATTTCTATCCGAGGTCTGTCAACCTCGGCTCCCCGTCTTGCTTTCGACCAGAAATCCATTAATGAAACATGTAGATAATCAAGATCTTTCATTACAAGTCCATCCATTAATGCAAGTGTATCATCCATGGTGATTCCTGGCGTTTCCGGTTCCTCCGGTGAAAAACGATACCCTACGATGAACGGATCCTTGGCATGTTCAGCAACAGCCTTTTTCACTTCATCCACAACCGCTAATGGAAAAGTCAGGCGCTTTTCAAGGGAACCGCCCCACTTATCTTCACGCCGGTTTGAATGAGGCGAAAAGAATTGCTGTAACAAGTAACCATTTGCACCGTGAATCTCGACACCGTCAAATCCTGCTTCAATGGCACGTCGGGTGGTTTCACCAAAGTCGAGAATGATCGATTCTATTTCCTTTTCAGATAGTGGGCGCGGAACTGCTTTCCCTTCGCCTTCCGATGGGATATTGCTTGCACTGACAACATCGCCATTTACTAATTCCGGTGGTACCTCACGTCCGCCATGAAAAATCTGTAGAATTGCTTTTGCACCTTTCGCTTTAATCGCTGATGCTAAACGCCTTAGACTAGGTATCAATTCATCCTGATCCCCGCCAAACTCTCCATGAAAACCTTTGCCATTAGCCGTCACGTAAGTACATGCCGTTATAACCATGCCGACCCCGCTTGACCTACGTTCATAATAGTTAACTTCGGCGTCGGTTACAGTCCCGTCAGGATTAGAAGAGAAATTAGTCATAGGCGCCATCACCAATCGATTTTTCACTTCTAATTTCTTTCCTAAATTGAACGATTCAAATAATGGTGCATATTTAGAATTCATTTAGTAATCCTCCATTTAGTTACCCGCCATGTTGGTTGGTATAAGTCCTTAATTCATAATACACATCAGCATTATCATGATAATGCTTCTGCATGTTTTGTGATTAATGCCGAAATGGCTTCTTTTGGCTGGAAGCCAATAGCTTGATCCACCTTTTCTCCATCTTTGAATAGAATTAGAGCGGGGATTCCCATCACTCCATATTCGTTTGTCGTATCTTCATTTTCATCCACATTAAGTTTTACGATTTTAACCTGATCACCCATTTCTACATCAATTTCATTAAGCACTGGGGCAATCATTTTACAAGGACCGCACCACGGTGCCCAAAAATCAACCAATACTAAACCTTCCTTGATTTCACTTGCAAAATTTTCATCTGATACATGTTCTATTGTCATGTTCATTTCCTCCTTGTATTATCCGAAATATTTATGGTCTTTACTCATCATCGATTTAAATCAAGTTTAGCGATTCTATTTCCCGGGATAACAAACTCTGATTTCCTCGAATTTATTTTCGGATGGATTTTGATGGATTCCAATTTACCGGATAACTCCATAAACCATGTTTCATCTTTAGAAAGTAACGCTAAATCAATTAGGGCCAAAAGATGATTTTCGTTACTGATTTCTAGGTCCGGCAGTTTTTCAGTCCATTTACTCGGAACCCAAATCGATTTCCCAACCGCTTTCTCATTGTCACTTTCCACCACATTCACTTTAACGATTTCTTGATTATCACTTACCGTTTCAATGAAACCATGAATAAGCTCCCCATCTCTGGATTTCCCTTGTACCCAATCCCCATTTTTGAACTGATCGTTTTCAACCATTTCCTTAACACCCCTTTTATGTCCATTTGATATTTAAACTATAGTTATTAACTGTAATAATAAAATATACATTTCAAGCAAAGAAAAAACTAAATCAATATCACGGACATTGTTTAATTTTTTCCAAAAAAGTGCTGAGAGTTATATCTTCTAAATATTTTTCAAAATATAATTCTGCTTCATCGAATATTTGATTCATGACTATCTGGGTATTGGAAGATATGACACATTTTTTCTCCGGGTCACCTGTACACCACTTTGGTTTCAAGGTCCCATGTGAAACAGTTATATAAATATCTGCCAAACTTACCTCTTCAGGGTTACAGTCTAGAATATAGCCTCCGCCGACACCTTCTTTAGTTTTAACAAATCCTTTTTTTCTTAAGCAGCTCATCATCTTTCGAATCCTTGCCGGGTTTGTACAAACGTTTTCTGCGATGGACTCACTGCTTGCCATATGATCTGGTAAATAAGCTAAATAGACCAAACTATGCACAGCTATTGTAAAATCACTATTCACTTCCGTATCCTCCTCAAGAAGATTACTGTAATAATAATATTTACAGTTGATAAAGTCAAGTCAAAAAACTCAATATCCTCCTCAACTGTGTTGATTATATTATTGTAAAGAAATCCCGCTACACAGATAATAGGAATGCTTTTTAGAGAGAGATCCCGTTGTTGAGGAAGGTTCAATGCTCATATGCCGATATTAGAATAACCTAGATTGATCACTTTTATCCTGAAAATGATAATAACGTTTTGAAAACATTGAATCACGCCGAAAAGAATTTAAAAATACCCTTATACCAAAACATCAGCCATTTGCGGTTAGGATTTGCCAAACTAAACTAATGGGGGCGGCGAGGAAGTCAGTCATGGTGTCAATACAATCCTATATAAAAAATAAGCACTCGACCAATTTAGGTTTATTCCTTTTCTATTTATAATGTTCTTTTAAAACAAGATGCTTACCTTTAATCAATTTAATATGAACTCACTCTCAATTGGTTAAGTGCTTAAATAAAAAGATTAATAGAAAAGATCTTTATTTTTTACACTTACATTTCCATTTGAATTTAGATTCCCATTTGTTGTCTTTAAATTTACTTTTGTGTTCAAATTTATGTTCACATATAGGAAACCAAACCTTACAAGTATCCTCCAAGCATTTTTTCACGAAATCATTTATCATTCTAACACCCTCCTTACTACTGTATATGCACCTTTTGATAGAAGGTGTGGACAAGTATTGTTATTAATTTGAGTGTTTTATTTTCAAAATAAAAAAGCCCTCACATAGAATGAGGGTTTACCTTGCAATACAAAAACAAAAACCACCTTTACTGAATCATTCATTCAGAAAAAGTGGCTTAAGAAACAAAAATGAAAGATAAACCAAAATTTTATATAAAATCGCTGGAAGAATTCAGTCTATTGGATCAACCATTTCGATATTATATAAAATTTTGCATCAAATCTTCCAAGAACATTGATATATCAAGGTTTTATGCTATCTTATTTTGTTTGTTGTTTATTCATGGCGCTCATCATTTGATTAATTTTCTTCTGGGATGGTTTCATACCCATTTGCATCATCATCATTTTCAGCATCTGTTCGTTAATTGGCGGATTTTTCTTTAAGTAATCCATCATGTATTTACGAGCGATGAAAAATCCCAGCACTACTCCAGCAATCAATGCCAGTACGCCAACTAGAATGTAAACCCACATACTATTTCCTCCTTCATGTTGTCTAACATCAGTGTACTAGACCAAAGGTTATTATACAATACCCGCTACCGAAAAGTCCCCCATTTAGACAAATTTTCTTTCTTTTATCGGTTTTAACCAACCGTATTTTTCATGTTCAAAATCAATGGCCAGAAAACTCGCTTCATATTTTCGAATACTTTCAAAGAAAGCGGTCTCCGCTTCATAGTCTCCTTCAGCTTTAAGAGTAATGGACTCATTCTGAATGATTAAAACGGCTTTGCTTGTTCCATTTGTTTTTTCTAAATAGTATTTTCCATTTTGAGTCCAATAATTCATCTTTTTTTGCAAACGTTGTTCAATGGCTACCTGTAACTGGTTAATCGGGACTGATTTGGTGACATATTCGATTTGTTTTTGCAAAATACTCTTCAGTCTGCCCCTTGCTTGAATATATTCCAAAAACAAATTGAAAAATAGCTTTTCTCTTCCATAATAATGATGGGCAAATTCATCTTCGATTAAATATATTTGATAGGTTCTCATCAGCCAATGCCTCCTAGCTCTCCTATTTTGGTCACAAAACATCTAACCACCAGGACCCTTTCTCCACTATTTTCCACTATTGATGACTTTCCCCTTTAACTGACACATTTAAACGAAATTTATTTATTCTCATTATATATTGACAAACTAAAAAGATATGTTGTTTGCTGGAGAAATTTTCTTCTTTTTTTGTCGAATGGAAGACTTCCTTAAGAATAGGAACCCATTCAATATAAAATAGACCTGTTTTTGGTAAAAAAACTGACACCAATCCAATTGGTGTCAGTTCCCCATTACTATTATTTAAGCATTTCCTTAACACGAGCAACTACATTTTCTACAGTGAAACCGAATTCCTCCATGATTTTACCGCCTGGTGCAGAAGCTCCAAAATGATTGATGGCCAATATTTCACCCTCATCACCTGCATAACGATCCCAGCCAAATGGTGAAGCCACTTCGATGGCTAGACGTTTTTTCACTGCCGGATTGATTACGCTTTGTTTATATTCTTTAGATTGAGTTTCAAATCGATCCCATGACGGCATGCTGATTACCGAAACATCAATACCTTCGTTCGCTAAAGCATTCTGTGCTTCCACAGCCAAGTTCACTTCCGAACCAGTTGCAAGAAGTAATGCATCGGCTACTTCTTTCTTAGAAGCAGAGATGATGTAAGCACCTTTTTTCACACCTTCATATGCAGTCTCGAAAGTGTCTTTTATTGTTGGCAATCCTTGACGAGTCAGTACAAGAGCAGTTGGTTTATTTGTAGACTCCATTGCCACTTTCCAGGCTGCTGCCGTTTCATTGCCATCAGCTGGACGTATGACCCCTAGGTTAGGCATTGCGCGCAATGATGCTAATTGTTCGATTGGCTCATGAGTCGGTCCGTCTTCCCCTACAGCAATGCTGTCATGAGTGAACACATAGTTTACAGGCAGTCCCATTAGTGCTGCCATTCTTATGGCAGGACGAAGATAATCTGAGAATACAAAGAATGTTCCTCCGTAAACCTTTAATCCACCATGAAGTGCCATTCCATTTAAAGCAGCACCCATAGCGAATTCACGTACACCGAACCATATATTACGGCCACTGTAATTACCAGGTAATAGATCTGTCTCACCTTTGATGGCAGTATTATTAGAGCCCGCTAAATCCGCAGAACCCCCAATGAAACTAGGGACCTTTTTGGCAATCGCATTTAGTACTTCCCCACTTGAAGCACGGGAAGCTAATGTCTTACCTTCTTCATAGACTGGAATTTCCTGATCCCATTCTGCAGGCAGTTCACCTTTAATGGCAAGCTCCAATTGCTCTGCTAACTCAGGATGTGCTTCTTTGTAATTTTTAAACAATTCATTCCAAGCTTCTTCTTTTTTAGCGCCTGCATCAACAACAGCTTCATTGAAGTGTGAATAAACTTCTTCCGGAACATGGAAGTCCTCTTCGAATGTCCATTTATATGCTTCTTTTGTCAATTTCAGCTCATCAGCACCAAGCGGAGCGCCGTGAACAGCAGATTTACCTGAACGGTTTGGTGAACCGTAACCAATTACCGTTTTCACTTCGATTAAAGTCGGGCGTGCATCGTCGGTTTTCGCTTCTTCAATCGCTTTAGCAATTTCCTGAAGATCGTTCCCATCCTCAACGCGGATATATTGCCACCCATAAGATTTGAACCGGTCCGCTACGCTTTCACTAAATGATTGACTTAAGTCTCCGTCAAGGGAAATATCATTAGAATCATATAAAACAACAAGTCTTCCGAGTTGCAGATGTCCAGCTAATGAAGCCGCTTCTGCAGAGACGCCTTCCATTAAATCCCCATCTCCACAAATGCTATATGTATAATGATCGACCACATTATAAGAATCGCGGTTATAGCTTTCTGCCAAGTGACGTTCTGCCATTGCCATTCCGACTGCCATGGCAATTCCTTGTCCAAGCGGACCAGTAGTTGCATCTACACCAGCGGTATGTCCGTATTCAGGATGTCCTGGAGTTTTACTACCCCATTGGCGGAAGCTTTTCAAATCATCGATAGATAAGCCATAGCCAGATAAATGAAGAAGGCTGTATAACAGCATAGAGCCATGACCAGCTGAAAGAACAAAGCGGTCTCTATTAAACCAATCTGGATTTTTCGGGTTATGGTTCATATATTCGGTCCATAGTTTATACGCCATCGGCGCTGCACCCATCGGCATACCTGGATGGCCAGAATTAGCCTTTTCAATTGCATCAATCGATAATGTACGAATCGTATTAATAGATAGTGCATCTAATTTATCTAACATCTCGTAAAAACATCCCTTCCTGTAATGTACCTCTTTATATTATAGTGACAAGCTTAATATCACAACTAAAATCACTATTTACTGCCCCAATATTACAATTTTCTAGAAATAAGAGAAGTCCCCTATTTAGATTAAACTAAATAGGAGAATACATACATGAATGCACTCTCTTTTTACTCCTATATGCTAATAGAGTCCTCAAATGGCATGTTCCATCAGCAGAATCCAAGCAGTATTAATGTAAGTTTCTTTTTTCTTTTATATTTTTAATCTTTTGAGGAGTGACATCATTACCTTCTGGATCCACGACTTTCACATGCTCTAACGTATTGGTCATGGACTTTCTGAATGTTTCCAAATACTCACTTCTCAATTGGGTTTGCTCTTTCGCCTCAACTTCCGTCAAACCTTCAGCCTTTGCCTTTTTAGAAAGTTCATTAATACGGGCTAATTTCTCTTTTGATAACATAATTTCGCTCCTTCATAATCTGCGGATATTGTCATGGTATTAAAAAAATAACGAAATTACAAGTTCTATGATTGACTATCCAGTGTATTCAGTTGATGTTCGAGGAAACGCCTGTTTACAGTTGCCTTAGATACATTGTATCCAAAGCCCCTTAAAGTTGCTGCGATCTCTGCAAATGTCAAACCATTGGCCCGAAGTTTAATAATTTCCTCTATAGGGATATCCTTACGGTCCCTTCCAGTGGAATTCCTTTGATTCCGAAGGTTTTTTTGAGGACGATACCCTTTTTCAACGGCCCTCATCATCCCGCGCTTTATTTTAAGATTATGTAGTTTCCTTTGGTATTCTTCTACAATTCCGACTATCTGGATGACCATCGCATCCGAATCAGATAGCTCAAGTTCCCCATCGTGTGAGAGCGTATAAATTTTCACATCTTCTTTAAGGATGACATGGAAAAGCGCTATTTTGGCATTCCCTCTTCCCAGCCTTGTTTCGTCCTGGATTAATAATACTTCAGCTTCTTTGGTTTTAAATAGTTCGAGCATGTCAAAAATGCCATCCCGATTCAACTCATAACCACTTGCCTGTTCTTTTATTATGGAAATGACTTCAACATCCATCTTTTCTGCCAATTTGACTAATTCATCTTCCTGCCTTGCCAATGATGTTTCCTGTGACTCTTTTTCTGTGCTGACCCTACAATAGATTACCGCTTTCATAATACCCTACCTTCACTGCTCACTGGCCAAATTCTGGACAAGTTCTTCCCCCTTAACCGGTATGACGATGACTTGACCAGGTTTAATCGACTCCGCCCGTACTCCATTATGCTCTTCTATCCAACCAATGAATTCTTTCTTTGTCAAATTTGCTTCTTCATATTCTTCGGCAATTCCCCATAGGGTGTCACCTTCACTTACTTCTATGGAAAGGAAATCATTTTTTTGATCATTGTTCAATGTACAAGAGAATAAAATTGAAAAGATGAATACGGATCCCGCTAATAGAATCGTATAAATATAATTTTTGTATAATTTTTTCATAAATATCCCTCCAAAGCGAATGTTCGTTCGTATGTTATGATCAAATTATAATACGAACGTTTGTTTCAGTCAACAACTAAATTCGAACTTATGTTTGTATAGACTTTGGGGCCATGCTATAATATAGCAAAGAACATTGGGGAAGAGGTGCACAAATGACTAAACTATCAAAACGGCAGCAAGATATTCTTGATTTCATCAAAGAAGAGGTTCGCCAAAAAGGGTATCCACCTTCCGTACGGGAGATTGGCGAAGCAGTGGGACTTGCATCAAGTTCAACAGTTCACGGACATTTATCCCGCCTGGAAAGTAAAGGCCTGATTAGACGCGACCCAACCAAGCCAAGGGCCATTGAAATAATGAATTCGGAGGAAGCGAACAACATTCCCAAAGCCAATGTCGTGAACGTGCCGTTACTTGGAAAAGTAACAGCGGGCATGCCTATAACGGCCATCGAGAACATAGAAGAATACTTTCCGCTTCCCGAAAGCATGGTTCCACATGATGACCATGTATTCATGCTGGAAATCATGGGTGAAAGTATGATCGAAGCTG
Organism: Peribacillus sp. NPDC094092; assembly: GCF_050279365.1. NCBI lineage: Bacteria > Bacillati > Bacillota > Bacilli > Caryophanales > Bacillaceae > Peribacillus > Peribacillus sp. NPDC094092. Next base: position 566,667 of record NZ_JBNNUC010000001.1, read on the forward strand.
GAATTCATGATGGAGACTATGTCATCGTGAAACAACAAAGCAATGCCAATAATGGAGATATCGTCGTGGCCATGACGGAAGATGATGAAGCCACTGTAAAACGATTCTTTAAGGAACCGGATTACATAAGGCTGCAGCCTGAGAACTCAAATATGGAACCCATTATTTTACGAGATGTTTCGATACTTGGAAAAGTAATAGGCTTATATAGGCAAATACACTAAAAGCGCTACCCGCGCTTTTTTTGTTTGTTTAATTTATGTTCCGGATTCTCTCAATATGCATATGGAAGAGTAGGTTTTGATATATTTTTTTAATAGAATCGATTTACGTGTGAAAATTACATCATTTATAGCGGATGTAAAGTTCACTATCCCTCTTGTTATAAATACTTTGGAAAGAAGCTCATTCATAAGGAAGGAGAGCGTTGAAATACCGCTCACTGTTAAAATCATTTTTGCCTGGATAATGACAGACTCGCCCTTAAAGCCTTCTTTTGTACTGAATATATTTTTACTTTAATTACCGATATCACAAAAAAAAGCCACCAATCCGCGAATAATATGGATTGACGGCTTTAAAATTGAATTCTGAAAATCTTCAAAAAATGGTGCATACCCTTTTATTTATTAGTTTTAAATATGAATTTACTTATTATTGTATAAAGCCTTGATAAAAAGTGAAAATTAATTTTGATAACTTCATTTTAAGGTGGTGAAATTATGGACTTCCCAACCATTCATACAAACTTTTGGGATGCAGTAATTGCCATTCCTATCATCATGATTCTCACTCAACTTATTAAGGTCATGTTTCCTATTCATCCGAAATTCATCCCTACCATCGCTTTGGGACTTGGCTTATTCATTTCCATTTTCATCAGTCATCGTCATCACTTGGTTGCAGGGATTTTCATGGGCTGGTTTTATGGCTATGCAAGCATTGGCAATTATGCTGCACTTAAAACTGGTATTTTGTCTTATAGAGGATCTTATCAAAAGACAGATTAAACCAGTTGTCTTGGATTGCAAGGAGCCAGACTTGCTTCTATCTCCACCTATATTTGCCATTACAACCTGGATGTTTACATTGGCTGAATCACCAACTCCCATGTTACCCAGACCATTAAACATGACCCAAAAAATACCTTTTCAATTAAGAAAAGGTATCCATTTGGTAAAAAAGGTTCGGAATGCTTATATCCCGAACCATGATTTTTTAAAGAAAACACTAAATATTTTTATGAAAAAAACTGTACTCAACCTGACTTTTCTTCGATTTTGATTCCTATCAATAAGTGAAGGCATTTTGCTATTTCTCGATATAAACCGAACGAACCAGCGTCCGGGTTCTTTCAGTGCCATCCACATTTTTTTCCTTGACGTCAATGGTTACATTATAAACACCTGACTTAGGCACTTCAGGAAGGGTACCAGTAAAATTTTCGGTCTCCATTTCTTTTACAGAGCTTTTCCTACTAATTTCATTACCGGTTTCATCGACTAAATGAACCAAAAATGTTGTGCTTGTTGGCGTTTTTTTATCATTCATTGGATTCTTTATTAAAAAATTTGCATCTTTTTGCTTAACTTTCCCGGCCATACTTAATGTAATGGGATTCTTTTCGTTAAATTGTGCTGTGAACAGATAGGCGTCTATTGGCGCTTTAGTCTTCATTCGCACTTTCCAGTCACCGATTTCGAGGTTGTTTCGATTGAATGTTTGAACGGTTGCACCATTAAAAAAGGATGTTTCATTTTTGGCTGAATCTACCTTTAAGGAAGGTGAATATTTTTTATTGGATGGAGAAATCAATACAACCTCGACATCGTTTGAGGCTGTATATATGGTTATATTACCCGGGGCTGCTTCATTTACATGAAAACTTTGTTCCATCCAAACATTTTGTTTCAGGGCATCACCCAGAACGGTTTGAGCGAGTGCTGTTGTAATGACATCATCTTCAACTCGTTCTTTATAATTGACATTAAATCCAGGAATCCCAGCGGTGGAAGTACTCCTTAAATAGGGTTCAATTCTTGAAAATACAGCTGAACCTACTCGGATATTGTCGTGATCAAAGTTGGGATCCGTAAATAAATGTGTTGCGTATGGTATTTTTGTACTCCATACATTTACTAAACCATCATTTTCCCCATATGAAGATAAATATTGTCCACCCATTGATAAAGCTGAAAGAACCGGGCCTCTATTCATCCCTGCAACAGTGAAATACATGTTTTTACGAGAGTTAACATGGTTATCCGTAACAGAACGAAATTCCGCCATTTTACCAACTTGTAAAGAATAAGTTCCATCATCTTTTTGACCTAATAGGGAACCAAGCCAGCCCGCATACCAGCTATAAGCCAAATCAGCAAGGTAAGAACCATGATGAGGGGAAGCTAAGGTGATGACCCTTCCAACATATTGGTGTGCTCCATAGTGTACTAGAGCCGCTTGGGTGTCTGTCCCCCCTTTGCTGTGAGCGATGATATTAACTTTTTCACCCCCGAAATGGCTACTGATTTCAGAAAGCATTTGGGCTAAAAGCCTTCCATTAGCATATTGGCTCACTGATCCATTTCCAGCTGAATCATGAAGCTGAACAAAAACCGTTTGGTAGCCTGCTTCATATGCCTTGGTATACATATCATTGATCCCATGATATTCCGTTTCACCGTACCAGCTGGTTGAACTGCTGTTTCTCCCTTGAACAAACACGATCGGTGGTTTCTCTTTGTCAAGATTGGGAGGAACGCTTCCAAGAAACCAATCCCCTGGGCTGAAAGTTTCGGAGGGCGGCTTCAATTTCCCTGCTGAGGATATGTCTGGCTTAGCCATAATTAGTATGGTTAGAATGAGGACAAGAAAAACGACATAATTGAATACATTCCTTCTCAATTGTTACCTCCCCCAATATCCTGTGTTATTTTTTCAATCTCATCCAATTATCAATGCCCCCTTCCCAGTACTTCCATAGCCTTCATTAATATATAATTGTACTTTTACATACCATTACCTGCCATCTTCATAAAGATGGGAGAAAAAAACTAGAAAAAGTTCATAAAAAATGAAGATAAAGTATGAAGATTCGCTATCAATTCATTTAGGTGTGCAGATATTTTCATATTATGAAGACGTACTTACGGAGGAAATCGGAGTGCTCCACGTTCACAAAAATGCATACAAGCCCTTATCCTGCAAAGGATAAGGGCTTGTTCATCCATATTAACTTTTTCTTCGAATTTGCCATTGTCCAATTGCTCCTATTCATGGTGTTTTGAAAATCCGTCCTATGGTAAATAAAAACTGTTTCACAGCAATTGGCTGTCATTCATTGGGATCTCAGTATTAAACGTCCATTTCATATAAAATATCAGCATACAGCGCTTTTATTAAGGAACTCCCAAGAAGTTTGGTTTTTTACTTCTTGAAACTATCTCCTCTTCTTCCTACAAATGCGTATTTCATCCTAAGAACAAGATCAATAATTATAATGATAAGCCATTTCGACAACAGCGTCGTGTAAGATCATTTCCCCAATGACCTCTTCACAAATTCCTTCCTATCTTAAATGAGCCAACGGCAGCAGCCCCTACTGCAACTTCCCTTTCCACATTATTCACCTTCCTTCCATCATTCCTTTAATCTTCAACTACATTTAAAGTGTAGATGAGGGTCAAAAAAAATGATCTCGTCGATTGAGAATCCTACACATTCAGCAAATAAATAAGCCTTATCGATTCGCAAAGGAATCTTATATTGCTCATAGTCAATGTAAGTCCTCTTGGCCATCTTCAGCACTTTAGCCATTTCATCTTGAGTTAATCCTTTATACTTCCTCGCTTGTTTAAGTGTGAACTTAATGTTTGTCATATCTTGTCACCACCTGTCTAAAAAAATGATATCACACTTGAAGTATAGTTTCCAACAATTTTTCGCAAAATTCACGCACTTTAAGTTTACTCACTTTCACTCATAGTGTATATTCAAGTAAGAGGTGAAGAAATATGCACATTGGTGAACGGATTAAAATGTTAAGAAAAGAAAGAAAAATGACACAAGAAGATTTGGCAAATATATTAAAAGTGGCCCCAACGGCAGTATCAGCCTGGGAATCCGGACGGAATAAACCTTTAATGGATAAATTGAGCTTGATGTCCACATGTTTTGAAATACCGCTATCCCACCTCATTGAAGGAGCACCTGTCGTTAGAAATAATCCTGGAATGGAATTCCTAAATGAAAAGAATGTAAGATTAATTGGTGTTTACGGAAATATTCCTGCTGGAGACCCCATTTTCACCAATGAATATATTGAAGCCTATATGCCGACATTAAATTCGATGCTAAAATCGAATAAAGAATATTTTTTCCTTAGGGTGAATGGCGATAGCATGAACAAAGAATTCAGAGACGGATCATTGATTCTCGTTGAAAAAACAACCTACGTCGAAAACGGAAAAATTGGTGTGGTTTTAGTAAATGGTCACGATGCTACAGTCAAAAAAGTGAATATCAATGAAGGAAACATCACACTCACTCCCTGCAGCACGGATCCTTTTTATGAAGAAAAAACCTATAACATCAAAAATGATAGAGTCCGTATTTTAGGCAAAGTGGTTCAAGCCATTAAGATATACGATTAATATCCAACTCGAGGGATTCTTTATATAAAGGAAAATTAAGGAGTAATGAGCAGCAATACATAGATTCAAATCAGGTATTTTTTTGATGCATTTTAGGTACAAGCCATTATGGTTTGTGCTTTTTAGTAATTTTCTTTTTATACCTGCCATTACAAAGGATCCAGGTAAATTTGTATCAGCCTATCTGAAAAATCATACCTTACATTGGTTCGAATTCCCTCAGAGGCTTGTTTCCTAATAAATGCGATGACAAGTTCACTTTTGCCTTCTGTGCAAATTTATTATTTTCCCATACATGCATATTCTTGAACCTGGAAAAGCCCCTCTCTTTTTGAGAAGGGCTTCCTGCGTGGAGTGCTTCTGGAAGTTATAAATAATTTAACCAGTCAATCATTAATTATTCATTTCACCCGCAACTTCTGGTTTACTGTAATGGTGTATTGACTGTCAAGACCATTCCAATCTTTAATTTGCTGAACCGTACTGCCATAAGCGATGCTTAAGGAGTATACGGTATCCCCAATAACGACAGTGTGGTATACAGTTGTACTTTTCTTTGTAAGATTAAAGCATTTTACTAAACCGTTTACATGTCCGCGAGCCAGTGCTTCGATAAAGGAAGCCGTTTTCAATTTGGCTGCGTCATTGACATTATCGATAAATCCATTTTCAGACAGGAGCGCAGGCATGTCCGTTTCACGGAGTACATGTAAATCTCCTGTTTTTTGTCCTCTGTCCTGGATATTGATAAGCTTCATGACCTCTGAATGAATATGATCTTGATACGTTTTCGTGATTTGGTTAGTGGACGTATAGATGTAATCCTCGTACCCAGTTCCGCCGCCGGCATTAATGTGGATGGAGAGAAAAAAGTCAGCTCCCCATATGTTCGCTGCATTCGTACGATCGTTTAAGGAGGGGTACGTATCTTGGGTCCTGCTCATTTTTACATAAACGTTATTATATTCTATTAATAGGATGTCTTTGATTCGAGTTGCAATGGATAAAGTTAAATCCTTTTCTCTTAATCCATTCCCCACCGAGCCGGGGTCTGTACCTCCATGGCCGGGATCAATAAATACTTTTACCATTTCTATCACCTCTATTAATCTTATGTCATGCATGAACAAATGCTTGTACACATAACTATCGGATTAAAGAAATTTCAAAATAGTATAGAAGTCTTCATCTTGCCTGCCGTTCCAAAAAAAATACACCCCAAAAGGTGTTTTTCGCATATTATATTATGACCTTCGCCCAATGGACGAGATTTTTTAAAAAAGGCTCAACAGGAATTATTGGGAATAAGCCAACTATAAAAAATAGTGTCGGTAAAAGATAGAGAGATTTTAAGAAAAAGTAACAATAACAATAATCCCTATCAAAAACCTTAGCATTTATAGGTGATGGTTTTTTTATTTATTGCTTCTGCACAATCTGCTATGGAGTCAATCACTATGGCGGGTTCTGATAATTGTGGAAAATGCCCACTTTTTTCAGCGATAACGTGTTTGCTGTTTTTTGACAATGAAAGTAATTCCAATTGATTCTCAAGTCGTTTTTTTCGAACTTCCTCTGGCATCATTCGATTTTCTTGTCCACCAGTGATTACAAATACAGGTATTTCCGGGAATGTACCAGTTTGCTGGATTTGATCCACAGTTTTTCCCACAAAATTAACTTCATTGAATTGTTTATGTGAAGAAAAGGAATCAACCATCTTGAACATCTTATTAATGGTTTTTACTGCCTTGCCTTGAAATTCATTAAGGTTGATATCTTTAGTGGTACTGGATTCTATAAAAACAATTCCACCTACTTCTTTTGGGTAAAGTCGGGAATATAAATTAGCATATAAGCCGCCTAGTGAATGTCCCACCAATAAAAATGGAGGTTCAAATCCCACGATTGTTAATGCTTCTCGTAAAGTGTCTTACCTTCGGTTTATCGCTGCCAGCAACACCAAAACGATTATAGGAAAATACTGATGAAGATTCCGAAATTGCCGGTAGGATTTTCATCCAACCCTCTATCGGTCCAGAACCACCGATAATCAAAACTATATTTGGCTTGCCGTTTCCGCTAATATTATATTGTAACGTCCCATTTGTTGTATCCACTTTATATTTTTCAATTTTTAATGTCAGCACACCTCACTTGTTTAGTTTACTTTACGTGTGTAAAAAGCTTCTGGTTTCATTTTTTGAAATTGCAGTCAAATATGGGGCATTTGAATTTTTCATGAATTATAGGAAATGTGAAGTTTAATACCTTAACATTAAACGGGATTAAGGAGATGTCATATGATGAACGAATATGATAAGTTTGAACGATTGGTTCAAAAGTTTGATCAAGGAAACAAGCTAATTCGCGCATGGGAATTAAATGGCGGAATTTCTGCACAGGTGACAGGAATTGAAATATTGCAATCATCAGGACGGATCGTAAAAATGATCGTTCGTCAGCATGGTGATAATGACTTGAAACACAATCCAAATATTGCAGCAGACGAGCACAAGCTCCTAGGGATATTGAAAGCTGCCGGTTTACCTGTACCGATGTCCTATTACGTCGAGCAATCCTGCGAGATATTTTCCAAGCCATGCATTCTAATCGAGTTTATTGAGGGTAAGTCAGAATTCAGCCCCTCAAATCTTAATGATCATATCTTACAATTGGCAAACAATCTAGCTAAAATCCATCGTGTTCATTGTGCAGATCTACCTATATCATTCCTGCCTAAAGTAGAAAATACATATGTCGAGATGTTAAATAATAAAGAAAGGGTAATCCTGGACGAAACATTAAATCTGAGCATGATTAGAGAATTGTTAATATCTTTATTGCCATTACCCTCCAAGAATAAAGAAGTGATCCTTCATGGTGATTATTGGCCAGGAAATATATTATGGAAAGAGGGTAAACTAGTTTCTATAATTGATTGGGAAGACTCAGGCTTAGGTGACCCTTTGGCTGACCTTGCCAATAGTCAACTCGAAATTTCATATCATTTTGGAATGCAGGCAATGAATGACTTCACCCATCAATATAAATCCATGATGCAGGAGTTGAACTATACAAACTTACCCTTCTGGCAATTATTTGCCGCGTTAAGGTTATCTACATTCCCTGCATGGGGCTTGGAAAAAAGCAAGGAAAATAACTGGAGGAAAATACACAAGTCATTTGTTCGTCAAGCAATTAACCAAATTCATTTTAATTAATGTTTATCTTATTTTTTTAAATAAGTGAAAGATCTGATATCCCATGAACTTTTGATAAAGGCATTTACACCAGTCCCTTTATCAATTTTTTTCATAAACTAACAATGACTTTCAAAAAAAATCCAGGAGGTGTTTACATGTATAATAAGCCCTGGGGGCATCCGAAAGGCGGTCAATATCCGCCACAATATTGCCCATCTCACAGAATGCCCACTCCGAATGATTCACCTCAAATCTTCTCCCCGACTAAGCAATATGTTAAAACTAATGTCATTAACAATGTGATTCCAGTTTTTCATCCGACACATACAACTACCGTGAATAAACACTTCAACACATATATACCGCATACCCGAAGTATCATGAAAGAGTGTTATTCCCAACGCTTTGTTTGTGGTGTTCCTCAACCCCCAAGTTATTCGAGGAGAATGTTAAGATATTAATTTAAAAAACCCCGAATCGGGGTTTTTTATTAATTCCTTCAACCTCTTGAATTGACTTACAAAGGATTTCCAACTTCGTAAATGCAAACTCCCTATAGTTTTTAAATTTTGTTTCTTATAAAACTCTTTTGCAGCCATGTTTTCACTCCAATAATTCAGTTCATTACCTATATCTTTATTGCAGCGGAAAAGCACGTACTTAACGAACTCCGTGGCAATTGGACACTGGCTGCACTGAATATATGAATGCACTATCTGAGAAGTTAGTTCCAAAAACAGCAATTCTTCCGGTGGATGATTGTTTTGGAACAGTTAACATGTGTATCTGCATTCCATTTATGTGTTTTTTTACAACACATCATATGGAGAGTTGATAAAGAAATATTATTATATTGAAACTTAGAGGATTAAACTCCTGTTTCAAAAAAAGCAGCAAAGTTGATCGCTCCGTATCAAGTTGAAGCTCTTCCGGCTCGTTATCCGGTGGGAAATACGTACGACTAAGTTGATCAATTAAAATGACTCCATAAAAAATAGCACCTCAACTTGTTAGAGGGTGTCTAACAAGTTGGGCGCAGTACATATGGAGGAATACTTTTTATGGGAGGGTATATGAAATCTAGTTTTTCCCCTAGTGTTGAGGAAAGTACCTTCATATTGCCGTTCTTATTTTCAATGAACTGTTCGTTGAAGAAGTAGTAAAAAGGGATTTTCATTTGGAAGATCCCTTTTTACATGCCGATAACATCTGATTGTATGAACTAGTTTTGTATAGTTTATGCACCAGCATTATTGAAGCGGATACTTAAAAAGTGTTGGGAAATTGACCTATTCGCCGCAGACTGGGACTCCTAATCCTATTAAAGTGGATGCTAATACAGATGAAATACGGATTCTAAGTGTAGCTATATCATCAATTTCAGTGACTAAAAAGAATTGGCCATTAACTTCTAAAATACAAGGTGATTGCACTCTTACTTCCCCCTTTCTATTAAAAGATATAGTAGTATATGAAAGATATATAATAGTGTAATAGGTTAATAGTTTGTTTCGAAGAATACACAGTATATTTGAATTACTATGTAGGAAAAAGAACAATCAGAGTGGGTTCGTTTTGCATTCCGAAAAAGGCATTTTTGTTATCTAAATTGGGTTCATAAGAAAGGCTTGAAGCGAACATTGAACTTCCTTCCACTTTCGACCTTACTGTCTTATCGAAGTGGCGGAATACTAAGAACAAAAGGGAGAACAGGTCATATGCTTGACTTATTTTCCCTTTAATTTCATTCCAAACCCTGGCATGGATTTACTGCATATCCTCAGCTTTGTATTTTTCCGCTGCTATAAAATGAACCTTCTGTAATTTCTCAGGTACCCTTCTTGGGGCATTCCTTTCCGAACATAGGAGAATAAATCCTACTGAAAAAAAATCATGAGCATTCAGCTATTGTAGGATCATGTTCAATTATATATTCTACCGAGGTTTATCTTAAAATAAATAAACGGCATGGCTGGCATCTGCAACAAATAAAATTCCTGTTCACCCTTCATATTTGTTGATATAAGGGTCGAAGAATCGGCTTATTGTATCTCTTTCAGCCTAATATTTGAGCGTAAACTGCAAGGACAGAAAATATGAAACTAACTATAGGTAGTATTTGTTTTATATGAGTCCTTTAGATGATAATATTCTTGGGGGAAGTGATTGAAAAATAGATCTATAATTAGGAGGAGTCCATCTTGAATCCTTATGCATTTTTGGCAATAGCCATCCTAAGTGAAGTGTTTGGCAGTTCGATGTTAAAAGTATCAAACGGGTTCAAAAGGCTATTCCCTTCAATTGGCGTGGTAATTGGAATGGGTTTGGCCTTTTATTGCCTATCGCTATCATTAATAACCATACCGCTTGGAACGGCTTATGCCATTTGGTCGGGAATAGGCACAGCTTTAACGGCTTTAGTCGGAGTTATCATTTATAAAGAAAGCTTTAACGTGAAAAAATTTTTAGGTTTAGTCCTGATCATTGGAGGGGTCGTGGTTTTGAAGCTCTCAAGTGGAGGCAATTAACAATTTAGTTATCGGAGGTAATAGTATGAAAGGTTACATAGCTTTAGGAATATCCATCATAAGCGAAATATTTGGTACGACCATGCTTAAGCTGTCTGAAGGATTCACGCATTTATTCGCTTCATTTGGGGTTATTATAGGATTTGGAATTGCATTTTATAGCTTATCTATATGTCTCAAAACAATTCCGTTAAGCCTGGCTTATGCCATTTGGTCAGGGATAGGCACAGCTTTAACGGCATTAATTGGCGTACTATTATGGAGTGAGCCATTTAGTATCACTACATTAGGTGGCTTAGTATTAATCATTGGTGGAGTGGTGTTACTAAATGCTTCCCATACTCCCAAACAAGCAGAAGGATCGTCAAACTAATGGTTTGGCGATCCTCCACTCCCCCCTCGTTTAGAAATAAAAAGAGTCCAATTCGATGTCTATAAGAAGTGCACGATCATTGAACACCATTAAAAAAGGCCGCCACGGCGACCTTTTTTAATAACTTTAGCCTTCACCAAGTCCTTCTTGCAAAGTCCGTAAACTTGAATTTATCGGGTCTATGCCTGGATTCGCTATACTGAAACAAGCTTCCATCGATTAAATGGACCGTACTTTTCACAACTGCCACCATATCAAAGTCCTCAATGTCCAATAATTGTCTATCTTCTTCACTGCATGGCTCCACGGTGATTTCCTTATTGGAAAAACCGATTTGGAGCCCGAGTTCCTTTTCGATATATCCATAAATCGAATCCTCACAAATTTCCTTCGTCAGGTTAGTTACGAACTCGCTTTTGAAATAGTCTTTGTCCAGGATGATTTTCTTGCCATTGATTTGCCGTACCCGAAACACTCTCCATACTTTACCACCATCGGTTATGTCCAGAAGCTTGGTCATGTTTGAATCGGGGGTCACAAGCTCCAACTTATGGATGATCGTTTTGGAATGCAAATTCAACTTTTCCACCATTTCTTTATAGGAAATCAACCCTGCTACAGGAAAATTAAATTTGCTGAAGTCCAAGACAAATGAACCCTTGCCTTTGATTTTATGAATATATCCATTTTGTTCAAGCAACTGCAATGATTTTCTCACAGTATCCCTGGATAAGTCATACTCTTCCATGAAGCTGCTTTCGGAAGGAAGCTTTGAATTTGTCGGATAGGTTCCTTCTTCAATTTTTGATACGATATCACCATATAGTGATAGATATTTGCTGTTCATTTCATCACCACAATATATTTTTCTTAGTCTGCTCCTTGTCCTTTTTCAACAAATAGACAACCGATTCATAGGGACGAAGGATAAAATCACCTGCAAGTTCTTTCGAATCGATATAGTTTGAGAGCAAGAGCTCTGAGCTGTATCCGAATAGGTCAATATCTTTTGGAATCTCGAAGGACGCTTCTTTTGCATAAAAGTTATTGATGACCAAAAGTTTCTCGTCTTCATAACCGCGAACATAAGCGAACAATTGGTCATGGTCGCCAAGAATTTCCTGGTAGCCCCCATATGCAATGATATCATGTTTCTTGCGTAAGAATATAAGTTTTTGGTAATGATGAAAAATGGAACCCTGATCCTTCAGTGCGTGTTCAGTGTTGATCACCTTAGCATTATCAGGCACTGAAATCCATGGCGTACCTTTTGTAAAGCCTGCGTGCTCGGTATCCTCCCACTGCATGGGAGTTCGAGAATTATCACGGGATTTAGCTTGAAGAATTTCGATTATTTCCTTTTCATCCTTTCCTGCCTCTTTTAAAATATTATAATAATTAATCGATTCCACATCCCGATATTGTCCAATATCATTGAATTTCGGGTTGGTCATTCCTATTTCCTCCCCTTGATAAATATAAGGGGTGCCCCTAAGCATATGAATGGCTGTTGCCAGCATCTTGGCAGATTCCTTATGATACTCTTGATCATCCCCAAACCTGGATACGATCCTCGGCTGGTCATGGTTGCACCAGAACAGGGCATTCCATCCATTTCCCTCTTGCATCCCATTCTGCCAGCTGCTTAGGATCTCCTTTAACTGCCTGAAGTCAAAATCTGCAAGTGACCACTTTTCCCCATCTTTATAATCCACCTTTAAATGATGGAAACTGAATACCATGGACAGTTCCTTTTCAACTGGGGATGAATATTTGATGCAATGGTCAATGGTCGTCGATGACATTTCCCCTACAGTCATCACCTCTACATCCTTCCCAAATGTTTCTTCATTCATCTCTTTAAGGAATTGATGAATTTTGGGACCATCTGTATAAAAGCATCGTCCATCTCCATCATTATCATTTTCATAGAAGTCAGGTTTCGAAATAAGATTGATCACATCCAAACGGAATCCTTTGACACCTTTATCCATCCAGAAGTTTACTACATTGAAGATTTCCTGCCTTACTCTGGGATTTTCCCAGTTAAGATCAGCTTGGGTCCGATCGAACAAGTGAAGGTAGTATTCATCATGTTCCGCTACATATTCCCATGCAGATCCTCCGAATTTCGAAATCCAATTGGTAGGGGGCTCTCCATCTTTCGATTTCTTGAAAATATAATAGTCCTTATATTCTTTCTCTCCAGCCAATGCTTTTTGGAACCACTCATGCTCTGTTGATGTATGGTTGAAAACCATATCCAGCATGATTTGGATATCCCTCAAATTGGCTTCCTTCACCAATCTTTCGAAATCATCCATCGTCCCGAAAACAGGATCAATGGATGTATAATCCGCTACATCATATCCATTATCATTTTGAGGTGAACGATAAAAAGGGGTCAGCCAAATATAATCCACTCCCAGTTCATTCAGATAATCAAGTTTTTCAATAACACCATTTATATCACCGATGCCGTCACCGTTCGAATCCTTAAATGACTTCGGATAAATTTGATAGATGGTACTTTTTTTAAAATCCTTCATTTTGATTCCTCCTCTGCTATCCCTGATGTCTCTTTTGCCAGTATGGTAAAAAAGAGGGAGAATGCTCTCCCTCCGCGTTATTAAGCATTTAATTTCGTTGTTTTCGTTCTTGTTTTCAAATTCATTTTAGGACGTTTGGAGAATGCTATAGTCAAGATGAATGGCACAACGAAAGCAACTAACATCGCAAGTGCAAACATTCCCATGTGCTGTGGCTGGATGGATAGGATACCTGGGATCCCTCCAACACCGATGGAATTTGCCATTACTCCAGATCCGACGGAAACGATGCCTGCGAAAAGTGAACCGATCATACCTGCCAAGAACGGAAAGCCGTATTTCAGGTTAATCCCGAACATGGCGGGCTCGGTTACACCGAGATAACATGAAATTGTAGCGGGTATGGAAACTTGTCTTTCCTCCTGGTCCTTCCTGTTGATGTAAATCATCGCAAGCACTGCAGTTCCTTGTGCAATATTGGATAAAGCGATCATCGGCCATAGGTTCGTACCGCCAAGTTCACTCATGAGCTGAAGATCGATTGCGTTTGTCATATGATGCAGTCCCGTGATGACAAGCGGTGCATAGGCAAAGCCGAAAACGGCAGCAAATAGCCATCCAACTGATGAATTCAAACCGGAATATACAACCGTAGAAATGACAGAACCGATTTTCCAGCCTAAAGGCCCCAAAACGGTATGGGCAATGATAACAGTTGGAAGTAAAGCGAAAAATGGAACGACGATCATGGAAATTGAATTGTGCACTTTATCTCTCAAGAACCGTTCTAAGTACGCCAAGACGAACCCTGCAAGTATCGCCGGGATGACTTGAGCCTGATAGCCGATCATATCGACCTGGGCAAAACCGAAATCCCAAAAAGGTATGTCACTTGCCTTTGTGTTTGCCACTGCATATGCATTAAGCAGTTGTGGGGAAACCAATGTCAAACCAAGGACGATTCCGAGAATTTGAGTCGTGCCCATTTTCTTCGAAATCGACCATGTGATCCCAACAGGAAGAAAATGAAAAATAGCTTCACCTATCAGCCAAAGGAAGGCATGTACTCCTGCCCAAAATTGGGAAATATCCACAAGGGTCTTTGTGCTATCATCGAACATCTTAATATCGCCAATGATATTGCGGAATCCAAGAATGAGTCCGCCAACGACTATGGCAGGAATCAGCGGCGTAAAAATATCCGCAAGATGGGCAATCATACGCTGAAGCCAGCTCATATTCTGTTTAGCTGCTTCTTTCACATCTTCTTTTGACGCTTCCTGAAGTCCAGCTATGGAAACGAATTCATTATAAAACGATGATACTTCGTTACCGATTATGACCTGGAACTGGCCAGCTTGTGTAAACGTTCCTTTCACAAGCTTAATCGATTCGATATTCGTTACATCCGCCTTGGAAGGGTCTTTCAAAGCGAAGCGCATTCTTGTCGCACAATGCGTAACCGTCGCAATATTCTCTTTGCCTCCGACATGTTGAAGCAAGTCCGTTGCTGGTTCTGTGTATTTACCCATTTCACTACTTCCTTTCCCTAGAAAGCAAAATATAGTTGTTTTATAACCTGTACGTATAGGTTCTGTATACGCTTTCATATTATCCTGTACGTACAGGTTCTGTCAAGAACTTTTTTCCTCACTTTAAAAGGATTGATTCTCAACTGTTATTGACAATATAGATGTTTCACCTTTTTTAAACGGGACTGTGTTAATCGTTTTAGTGGCATTGTTAATTAATAATTTGCTCAGTAACCGGAATGATCCAACTTTTTGAATTTGATTGTTTTTTAATGAGTTTTTTTGCAATGTTTCACTATCAGGAAATAATTAAAAACGAAGAGCTCTCAGCTCCTCGTTTTTGTTAGTTATAAGTGCAGGACTCCTGTAATTAATCAAGAACTCCCATATTCATTAAGATCGTTTATCCTTCAGCGTTTAGTTTGATATGCGTTTCTGCAAATTCCACGCCGTTTATGAGTAGGAAGATTCGATGGATTCCCATGTAATGTCGACGAGTCGTCAGGTCTTTCCAATTGTGAATCCTCACTCTTTCAACTCCTTCACCAACTGAGAAATCCCTATCTGCCAAAAGGAAAATTTTACGGGACGTTTTCTGATTGGCTTTTACGAAATCGATGGCATACTCAATGCGAAGTTTCGCTGTATTTTTCGCATGCACTTGAAAGCCGAAATGAAGTTCACTGGTTTCCCCAATATAAATCGATTCAGGTACATTTCTTATAAAAGCATTTGTAATGATATTCGGATTATTCAATACATCCGTGTATCCAAATAATGAAAGGACTTCTGGATTTCCTTGACGAACTAGGGTCCTGCATCCCCGCCGGACAATCCAAATCGTTTTAGGGTCTCCGCTTTCATGCCAGCGCTTGGCAGTTTCTATTACGGTTTTAGGATGATCTTTGGCAATATCATTCAAGTTATTGGCCACACTTTTGCGAACATATAGGGACGAGTCGTTTTTCAGTTTCTCTAGTACTTCCAAGACTGGTGCCGGATCGGATTTAAACATCGGTAAAGCTTGTCCCCAAGGTAATCTGGGCCTGCATCCTTCACTTGCCAGCCTGCGGACATGCTCATCATCATGATTGGTCCATTCCTTCATCTTCTCGATCATTAAAACGGGATCAAGCAAAATAAAAGCACGGATGGCAAATTCAGCTGATGACCTTGCAGTAAAACGCTTCAACGCATCTAGCGATAACGGCCAATCCTCCTTATTCAATCCATGTACCTCGACAAAATCCGGGAAAAATAAATATCTAAACCCTTCACAATCCTTATCTATTCGATATAAAACACCCAAAGCCTCTTGGTAATCACTTGGAAGATACTTTCCAAGGATAATCGAAATATGTCTAATTCGCTCTTTTAATTTCCTTTCATCCCAATGCTCATCCATAACTTCCCCAATAAACGATTCACTAGAAAAAGACGTATGCACGCCGCTTACTTTTTCACTGAATTCACGTATGAATGTTTCATTATATAAATCCTTTAAGGGCTCGGCCATTTATTTCACTTCTTTTCTTTATAATGGACTTCCTAATGTAACTCAACCATATCATTTTCCCCAATTATATTACAAATAGATATCCAATAACCTGAACACACAACATCCTTGATAATCATATCTAAAATAAGTCTTTAGCTTTCCTTGCCATTCGCCACCCTTAAATCAAGGAGAATCATTTTTGATACAAAACATTCCACATTTGGAATCATTCACTTTGCTTATTATGGAATTAAGATGTCAAAATATCTGATTACTCTCAAGTAAGTCAAACAGCTGGCATTACATCTTCTGTAGGAACTATAAAGTTTAATGATTATAAAATGAAAGGATATGACTCAACCAAAAGAAAAAATGTAGCGAACATGAAATTGGACATGCTCATGGTTTAGTTCACAATTTAAATGGAGATGTGATGTATCAATATGTTTCTACAAAGACTACTTTAAGTTTTAATGATAAAGCTTCTTACGACGCTGCTTATAGAAAATGCTAATGAGGTGATGATGATGAAACGATTAAATAGACGATATTCTTTTATATTCGTGTCTATTCTATCAATAATTGCACTTGTTGGTTGCAGTGAAAATATTAAAAATCCAAAAATCGAAGTAGCACCTTTACATGCAAGTTTTAGTATTAATGTGAACAATGTTCATGAGGTCGTAGGTGACGCAGATAACGTATTTGTAGGATATGTGGAAAAAAGGCGGGAACAGAATATAAATATCCAGTAACGATAGAAACGGAAAACGGAACTAAAGAAGTGACAGATCCCTATACTAATAACTTAATTACTGTTATAGAAAATATAAAGGGAAAATTGAAAAAAAACACAGCGATTCCAATGCAAAAATCAGGAGGTATCACTGAAGAGAAAGACATGTATATTTTGTATGAAGATGATTTTTTGCCTGAAGAAGGGAAATTTTACATCTTTAATACCTACAACCAACCAGATGGTTCAATATTAATTAATGGACCTAATTCAAACCTTGAAATAGATGTAAATAAAAAGAGTGAAATTGTAAGCTCTAAAGAATATAAAAAATATAAAGATGCAGTTAAAAATGAAGTGAAGACAAATCGTGAAAGATCGAAATCAAAGTATGAGGAATAAAAGATAGATGATTATGTAGCGCAGCGTCCCTTTTGTTTTTAGTTTTTTTACATCAATTATATAACTTTCAATCTCCAAATGGCTTTGAGAGCTTAATTTTAGCTTTCTTTGCTTTGTTTTTTCTGTATATATATAATTACGTTATAATATAAACAGTACCGCTCCAACTTAGATTATTTGAATGACATTTACATCTGTTTTCTTAAGCAGAACTTTTACTGAAGGAACCATCGATTTCACGCATCATTACAACAAACCCAGTTAGCCTTCTACACATATCCTTCAGTAATAAAGCATAACTGCCCATTCGCAAATTCGGTATTTCTTCCGGGACGAAACAACCTTTTTCAAACTGATCAGTAACCCTAGCTGTTAATGCTATTTGCCCCCTGGACAAAGTGCTTACGGTAGGAACTGCATCAGCAGAAGTTAATTTAAAACGATAAACATTCAACCTATCTGGCTTTATGTGAATAGGGAAAGCGGTTAAAACGACCTTTTTTTGTGATTATTTACACTATGAGGAGATTCGTAGAGAAATCCATGAAGGATTAAATACAGTAGAACAATGGAACTCAGTCAATGCCTTTATTTTTCATGGGAAAAACAGTGAAGGGCGTTCCAATACTATAGAAGATCAAGAGGTAGCTTCCTTATCGCTTCAATTGCTGCAAAATTGCTTAGTCTATATGAATACCTATTGGAACAGAAGTACTTTATGACAACAATCAATATTGGTTGAAGATAATGAACGCAGAAGATTTTTTGAATCAGCTAATACCTATTAAGTTGAAAGTGATATAGTTTTCCATCATTTTGTTCGGAGATAAAACCAGCTAAGACAAAATATTAGCTGGTTTTTTGTAATGATACTTTGCTACGAAAATAGCGCAATCTTTTGTTTAAATCCCGTCATTTTACGTAATTCTCTCACTTTTTCATTTAGACAAATGAACAAAAAGGGGGCGGAGAAATCCATATACTTTTCGGATGTATGCCATGACCTATTTAAATTTTTTAGTGAATTTTGGTTTAAGATCACCTTTATAAGGTTCATGTTCAACGAATACAGTTATGTCCTTGCCATCTTTGTCCTTACCAGTTCTTTTATACGTAAATTTATTATTATTAAGTTCTGTAAGTTCAAGAGCGGCACCATACTTATTCTCTCCAATTGAAACATGGGCTCTTATTTTATTTTCGTGTACAATATCGAAGTAGCCATAATCTCCGCGGCTTTTGCCTGTTTCAACATTAAAAAATTCATATTGATTCGTCTGGTCATCAAATTTTGCCAGACTAATGAACATCGAATTATACTTTGTTACATCATTGCCGTCCTCATCTAATACCTTTGTCCCGTTCCAAAGGGTGCCACCTAAAATTTTATCTCCATCGACGTCTTTCACGATATCTCCTGTAGTAGTGTCCAACTGCTTGTCCGGATCAGTAAAAGAAAGCTCCTTGTCTTTATATGGAACATGTTCAACGAATACCTCTATATCGTTGCCATTAGGATCTTTCCCCATTCTTTTATAAGTAAAAACATCCTCATTTAGCTTTGTCATATCAACAACGGCTTGGTAATTCATCGATTCTGAAATTAATATTCTCTTCTTCCCATCATTAGTGATAAAGAACGTTCCTTTATCGCCACGACTTCCGCCCGTTTTAGCATCAAAAAATTCATATCTTCCCGTTTTCACATCATATTTCGCAAGACCGATGAAGTTTGCATTCTCTTTTGTTAAGTCATTATGATGTTTGTCATAAACTCTTGTACCTTGCCAATTTGTGCTACTAAGAATGTTAGCCATTTTCTGACCTTTAGTCAGTTTGTTTTCGGACTGCATTTCTTTATGTGAATGTTGGGATTTAGCAACTTGATGATTACTAGCGGCTTGTACGTTTAACATTCCATTACTTCCCACAATTCCAGATGATATAACAGATACAGCTAATACAACTGGTACTACACGTTTTTTAAAATTCATTTTTTCTCTCTCCCTTTTGATTACATGTCAATCTTTATAGTTGTTTTTTAATAAGTAAATTTTGGATGAAGGTCTCCTTTATAAGGTTCATGTTCAACGAATACAGTTATGTCCTTGCCATCTTTGTCCTTACCAGTTCTTTTATACGTAAATTTATTGTTATTAAGTTCTGTAAGTTCAAGAGCGGCACCATACTTATTCTCTCCAATTGAAACATGGGCTCTTATTTTATTTTCGTGTACAATATCGAAGTAGCCATAATCTCCGCGGCTTTTGCCTGTTTCAACATTGAAAAATTCATATTGATTCGTCTGGTCATCAAATTTTGCCAGACTAATGAACATCGAATTATACTTTGTTACATCATTGCCGTCCTCATCTAATACCTTTGTCCCGTTCCAAAGGGTGCCACCTAAAATTTTATCCCCATCGACGTCTTTCACGATATCTCCTGTGGCAGTTTCCAAAGTCTTGTCCGGATCAGTAAAAGAAAGCTCTTTTTCTTTATAAGGAACATGTTCCACGAATACCTCTACGTCGTTGCCGTTAGTATCTTTCCCCATTCTTTTATAAGTAAAAACATCTTCATTTAGCTCTGTCATATCAACAACGGCTTGGTAATTCATCGATTCTGAAATTAATACCCTCTTCTTCCCATCATTAGTGATAAAAAACGTTCCTTTATCGCCACGACTTTCACCCGTTTTAGCATCAAAAAATTCATATCTTCCTGTTTTTTCTTCATATTTCGCGAGACCAATGAAGTTTGCATTCTCTTTTGTTAAGTCATTCTTGTCTTTGTCATAAACTTTTGTGCCTTGCCAATTTGTGCTACTAAGAATGCTAGCCATTTCTTGACCTTTGGTCAGTTTATTTTCGGATTGTTTTTCTTTATTCGAATCTTGGGATTTCACTTGCGTTTGTTCTGTTTTTGTTTCTTTCGTTTGTTCACTTGCGTTGTCTGGCGTACTTGTGTTACACGCTGCTAATACTACTGTCACTCCAAGTAAAGATGATAATATTTTTGTTTTTTTATTCATGTTGTCATCTCCTATTACTTCATTTTTTATGAACCTTATTCTGCCCCTGCCTTGACTAATATTTGCTCAATTTCTTTAAAACCTTTTTCTCTTGCATGCTGTAAAGGTGTGATATTATTATGATCTGTAATATTCACATCTGCACCATGCTCGATTAGCAATTGTATGGCTTGCTGTTGTTTTCCCCCCCCATCATTCAACACGATCGCTTCCATTAATGCAGTCCAACCTAGGTTATTTACATGATTTACATCTATGTCGGTTTTGGTAAGAAGTTCCTTGATTACATCCACATATCCATGTTCAGAGGCAGGGATTAAAGCAGTTCCTCCATACCGGTTTGTAATCGTTGGGTCAGTACCCGCTTCAATCGTAAGCTTTAGGATTTCAATATATCCTTCTGCACCAGCATATAAAAAGGGATTGTTTTTCATGTCGTCCAGAATATTGACGTCCGCTCCCGCTTTAATCAAGACTTTAGCGGTTTCTATATCATTGTTATAAGTTGCAATCATTGTGGCTGTTCGCCCTTGGGAGTCCCGTGAATTAATATCGACTCCTTCCTTAATCAATCTTCTTATGGTATCCGTTTCTTTGTGTTCTGCAGCTTGAATTAGTTGTTCATTCACATCTATTTCTCCTTTTATTTCTTTTTCCTGTTTATTTGGATCTCCATCGTAATCAGAAACACATCCCTGAAGAATGAAAAAACATCCAATGAATATCGTAAACCACCTCCACATGAGAATTTCACCTACCTTTTTGTATTATTACTTAAATAATGTTAAAACCTAATTTTGAACTCCATCTAAATAATTTCTTAAAAAAAGATAAACTTTTTAATAAAATTTCTTAATATTTTAAAGAAAACCGCTACTTTTGTAACGGTTCCTAAAACACAGTATTTAATTTAAACTTTAAATCGATAGACCGCTCCCCAAACAGTTTCCAAGAATTTCGGAAATGCAGGACCACTTTCAATTTTCCCTCGTATTTTCTTGATATGAACGGAAAAGTAATTATAAAACCAGCTGCCAAAAATAAAGTGATAGAGAAAGGATTACCCCACACTTGCCTATGTATTAATTCAGGATTTATTTTCCACCTTTTTTATAGAGGATGATTATTGTGTAACTAGTGCAGCTAATAGTCAACGAGTAATTGAAACTACTCATGTGAAAAAGAAGGATAAGAAATATACCGAGTGGTCTAGTTATAAAAGGGTTTCGCAAAATCTAAATCCGAAGGGCGCTAAAGGTGGTTCCATAAGTTTCGAAAGAACTGTTACTTTTAGTCCTGAATCCATACCCTTTCATCTATTTCCGGTTCATATTGATGCTTGAAGAATACCCATTGTGTGAGCCATCAATACCCGGTATTCCTCCATTATAACCCCTCACTCCCAATCTTTAGTTACACCAGGACCATAATCTTGACAAGCACCTCCTCTTTTAAGATGTTTAAGTATATAAAATAAAAATTATCCAACAAAATATAGCACAAAACCCCATGTCCATTTGAGTTAGGGTTTGTGCTATGTTCAATGTTTCTTACAAATGGCCTCTAAACCGCATTCTATCTTTCCTCCACTTTTTCCTTATCTCTTAACTTCTCCACTTTTTCGGGAGTGAGAGTGATGTCCCGGACAGGGGAAACTCTTCCCCATTCATCCTTGTGAACGATGTGTTTTCGTTCAAATTTGGTCGGAGTATCAATACCTGCGGCAGCTGCAAGATTAAACAGCCCTTCACGGAGGGAAATCACGTAATTGGCGACCCGATATTGTTTTTCCTCAATAACCAGCCCTTCCTGCAACTTTGAATCAGTTGTGGCTACCCCCGCAGGGCAATGGTTTGTATGGCAGATTTCAGCCATGATGCAGCCAACGCTAATCATAAAACCGCGGGCTATATTGACTAAATCTGCCCCCATCGCTAAAGCGACCGCCACTTTATCTGGAGAAGTCAGCTTGCCGGATGCAATCAGCTTGACCCTGTTACGTACACCATATTTTTTTAACATCTCATCTACAAGTGGCAAAGCTGACATAATTGGAAGTCCGACTGCATCTGCAAGCTCCTGATAGGTTGCCCCAGTTCCGCCTTCTCCGCCATCCACTGCGATAAAATCCGGCCCTTTACCTGTATCTTTCATGGTTTTCGTCATTTCCTCAAGTGCATCAAGATCCCCAACAACTATTTTGATACCGATAGGCTTTCCGCCTACATCCCTCATTCTTTCCACAAATTCGAACAATTCATTAAAATTCTTGAATTCATAGAACCGGTTCGGACTGTTGATCGTTTGGCCAGGTTCTACCAGGCGGATTTGGGCAATTTCTTCTGTCACCTTTTGTCCTTCAATATGACCACCTCTGATTTTAGCACCTTGTGCCAGCTTAATTTCAAATGCCTTTACTTGCTCAATTTCACTTTTCTTCTTGAATGCTTCCCAGGAGAATTCCCCACCTGGTGTCCGTGCTCCAAACAGTCCTGGACCTATCTGCATTATGATGTCGGGATTTCCGGAGAGATGGTATTTGGAAAGACCGCCTTCACCAGTATTCATCCAGGTTCCTCCTGCAATCCCTAATCCTCTCGACAGTGCAGTGATGGCATTCTCCCCGAGTGCACCGTAGCTCATTGCCGATTGTCCTACGAGCCCCTTTAATTTAAAGGGATTCCGGCATGTATCCCCTCCTATTATGACGGCATCCTCGTCTCGTAAAAAGTACGGCTCTATTTGTCTGTCTTCCCGATTCTCCTTTCGGGTCAATAGACCTTCTTCCTCTACTTCATATACCTTTGTATTGATTTTTTGGCTATTATCTATTCTCAATTCTTCCCGGAGATTTGGGAACATGCTATTTCGAATATAGTATCCAGCTTCATTGAAGTCACGTTCCGATCCAAATCCGATTAGACGCTCCTTATATTTACCAGCTTTTACAACATCCTCGAATTCCTTTCTTGAGAAAGGGGTGCCTTCATTATTATTTTCAAATAAATACTGCCTAAGTTCTGGTCCTATTTGCTCTGTCATGTATCTAATTCTACCGATTAGGGGGAAATTCCTCAGGATTGAGTGTTGTTTTTGTGTATCATCCTTACGGTAAAAGTACGCTGCGGCGGCAGCTGTCCCTAAAACGGCAGAACCTTTTAAAACTGCAGGAAGGTATTTTTTAAACTTGGACATTTTATCACCCTTTAATTCTTATTTTGTGTGCAAGTTACCCGTGCTATCTATAATCTCAGGAGTGCTTCTTGAATCAGAATTTCTCCAGAAGTTACATTGAACGTTTTATTAAATACTTCTTTAGTATCCAGCGCTTCGACCAATACCGAAGCAATATCCTCTTTTGGGATCTCGTCTTTGTCATGCACAATTGATAGTCCGGCTTCTACCTTACCTATTCCCGGCTTAGCCACAGGCATGCTTGTCCGTATAACCGTATATGTAAACTTTTCCTGTCTTAATAGCTCTTCTGATTTAACACGGAATGAACAAGCATCTCGACTCCCCATTTCATTAGCTCTCATTGCGCTCATTAGAACAAATCGCTTCACTCCATGTTTCTTAGCAGCCTCAACTGAGTCAATTACTGACTGATGGTCAACCAGTATTGGTTTGCCCTCCCCAGTCCGAGGGCTGGCGCTACCCAAGTAGATTACTGCTTCACAGTTCGAAAAAGCACTGGAAAAATCCTCTCCTTCCAAAGAAACCACATCTGATGCTCCAAGTTTAACCATTTCCTCTACTCTATTTTCAGTTCCCACCAGTGCCACCGGATTATGGTGCCTGTCTGCCAGCAGTTTTACAACATGCTCTCCGGTCATATCCTCTGTTCCTATTACTAGTACCCTCATTTTAATACCTCCCTGCTAGTTTCATAATATATATTTACCACTTTAAAAGTTTAATGAAACAATTAAACTTCTTCTGCCGGATCGTTTATTTGAACGATCCTGTTCATTTTTATTTCAACTAATTTTCTTTTCTTGTCTACACTTTATTCGTTTCATAAAGTACACCATCTTATGTTCTACCAAAGTTCTTTCGTTTGTCCCCGTACCTTTAGGCACGTTTTTTATCACTTGCCTGGAGTTGATGTTTATCAGGTTATGAAGAGTCTGGGTCATGAGCAGCTATCCATTACAGAAACGTATTTGAAGAAAATTTTTTTAAAAAAGTCTATGCTATTCATTTATGGAATCAACTAGATATGTTTGGAGAATATTCACAATGGGAGGAATTCGTCAGTGTTATAGGAGTTTTTGCTGAATCTTGCATGGCTCACTCTTAAAAAGTTCGATTTTCGAAGATGATTCAAAGATTAAAAATAGATTAAATAAATCGTTAAGACTTTGGAGATTTCATATCTTGCAAGTATTTTAACCAGGCGTCTATACAAACTCCCAGATGGTTATTTATTAGGGGAATTCCGGTTTCTTCAGGGGAACAGAGAGTAACATCGTTGAAAAAATTCATAGGAACAAAAACAACTCAAAGAAAAGTATGAGCAGCTAAAATTCTTTTTAATAATTGAAAATTAATATTCAAAAGATCACTGGTTTTAATTATTATCTATTTTAATTCAAGGTTTTACCGACCCGTAACACCAAGAGGCACAACAATTGGAAATGGCCTTTATTCCCCTCTCTCTAAATCTTCAGTAATCAAGTATTGTTTATGTTTTACTGATTCCATCCATTCAAAGAATTCAGCCCATAAGCGATGTTATAGGAATATGAAAAAGAATCTTCAAACAATAAAGGAAGCACCGTTCAGAAAATGAACGGTGCAAAGGTGTGGGCATTAAGGGGTTATTATTTTTAAACGATAAACATCTCGTTTTTCAAGCAGCTGTTCTGTTTGCTGGCGATAATGCTTATAATGATCCGTTTCAATATGTGAAGCAAGTGCCTTTTCATCTTTCCATCTTTCGTAGAAAATAAATGTATCATTATTTTCAACGGATTCATGAAGAGTATATTGAAGGCAGCCATCCTCGGCTCGAGATGCTTCAATAATATTTAATAACTCTGTTCGAAACAGTTCTCCTTTTCCCGGTTTAGCTTTTAAAACTGCATTGATTATAATTTCGCTCATAATTCTCCCCCGTTCCTTATTTATTATGAATTTCGAAAAGCACTAAACCAATAAAAATAAACTTATCAGGGTCTGAATCGACTCGATGCTTTTTTTCAATTAATGCATTTATTTTTTCAACCCCTTAAGTTGATTATCAAAATCAAAAATGCATTTTAATTTTGCATAATCCTATGGTTCGTTTATTCATTTCTATGATGGTTAGCTCCGCCAATTGCTCGGCTTGTATAATGAGTAAAATGCAAATCATTCGGCTTATCATCTTTCTCTTTGACAGAGTACAATGTTAGTTTCTTTTGTTGTTTATTAAAATACACTACGTACTAATCCCCCATCTATTCTCAACGCGGAACCATTAATGGCTGAGGAAAGAGGACTACTTAAGAATGTGGCAAGATGCGCAATTTCTTCTGGTCGAATAAATCTTTGAATAATCGAGGTTGGCCGATTCTCTTTCATAAATTGCTTCTCAGCTTCTTCTATTGTCAATCTGTCATTAGGATAAAGACTATTTAACATAGTTTCCACTCCTTCTGTTAGAGTGGAACCAGGCATAATAGTATTGACAGTTACATTTGTTCCTTTAGTCAACTCAGCTAAACTACGAGAAAGTGAGAGCTGCATAGTCTTAGTGGCACTATAATGAGCCATTTCTTGAGATGGCATAATGGCTGCTTCGCTAGCAATAAAGATAACTCTACCTTCTTTTCTTTGAATCATTTGTTTTAGATACCAGCGAGTAAGTCGAACACCACTCATAATGTTGACTTCAAACATCTTAAACCAATCTTCATCAGGGATATCAAAATAATCTTTAGGTTCAAAAATTCCTAGGTTGTTAATAAGAATGTCTACTTCAGAGTACTTCTCAATAACCTTTTGACACCCTTGTTCTGTTCCTAGATCAGATACTACAGATTGAAGGGTGGCATCAGGATAATGTGCTCGAATTTCTTTTATAGTTTGATTAACATTTTCTTCATTACGTCCATTTATAAGTACAGTGGCACCTTCCGCCACTAACGACGTAGCAATTGCCTTCCCAATTCCTGCCGTAGACCCAGTAACCAGTGCCGTTTTCCCTTTTAAATGCAGGTGCATGTAAATCCCTCCCAGATTCGTGTTTCAAATCATTGACTTATGTAGGAATGAATAATTACTGTTATATTGTTAATAGTGTGGATTTCTCCTCTTATTTTTAAAGAAAATAAGAGGAGCCAATCTTTATAAAGGGTCTCTAATGCTCTCCAAGCATCTTTGTATTTGCCTTCTACAGGCCAGTGAATGAGGTATATGCTGCCATCGTAGATTCGTACCCTAAATCGTTATTCCAAACTTTAGAAGTCGCAAACAACTCTTCTCTTGAAATACCTGCTTCTTGAATCCCTTCACGAATACCTTGTCCGACTCCTTCTTCATTTACATAGATGGCTGCCGTATCAACACTACGATAACCATACTTAATAGCTGCTTTTACAGAGTTAACTAACACAGGCCCTTCTTCTACTTTAAATACCCCGCGATACCACACCAAGGCATTTTTACGCCGTTATGCAAAATTCTTACAGTGAATCTCCATTATTATTTGATTTGAATTGATAAGATTCAGTGTTAAAATGTTCTACTCTTAGAAAGAAAGTCTTTATCTGCTCCCGTTACACCACTTTGGCCCCAGTTTCCTGGAATCATTTCACGAATGACGATAAGTACTTTATCCAAAGGTGCATGAGTATATTTAGATGTTATTTGTGTAAGCTGGTTTACCCACTTATCCTTTATATCTTGATCAAATGTATTCCAAATATCAATCTTGATGATAGCCATTCCATCTATGTTACTATCCGGCGAATGATAAGACTCTTTTGTATCCCAATCGACCATCCTACTCTTCTCAGCAAAGGTAGTATCGATTGCTACTGCCCCAGCTTTACCCCAGTTTTCTTTCTCAAGTTCCTTTATCAATACTTGAATTTTGTCAGGGACAATCTTTAATAATTTTGTTGTAAGTTCGGTTATAGTATAAATGAATTCCTTTTTTTCTTCTGTTGACATGGTTGGCCAAGTATTTAGCTCAATTAATGGCATAGTATCCTCCTCTAAAACTGATTATTTAAATAATTTTTAACTGCTCTAATAACCAATTCATGATCTTCTTCAGGGGTTAATCCTGATACTGTTATCATCCCAATAGCGCCTACTTTTTTTATTTGGATGGGAAATGCTCCACCAAATGCAGCGTATTCCGAGGCATCTAAACGGTATTCTTCATGATGTGGAATTCCACTTAACTCACTTTGTATCTGCATATAATAAGAGCTATGATTATGCAACGAAACGACCCGTTTTTTCCGCTCAATCCATTTGGCATTTTCCTCGGTCGTCCCTGTCATCTTGAAATGAAATAATTGCACACCATTTTTTGTTATATCAACAGCAATCGATTTCCCCTCTTGTTTTGCTGTTTCAACGATTAATAAACCCAATTGAAAGGCATCTTCATTCGTAAAAGAGGAAAATTGAAGTGTTTCCTCCTCAATTAAAATTCTTTTTCTTATATCATCCATATTTGATTTACTCATATATTTCACCCCCATGGATACATTCATGCAACCTTTTCACTTTTTTGATCTATTCTCTCTAAAGCCATACTCCAACTTGTAAGGATTACAGCTCAAAGAACCATAACTGCGCCTATCCAAGCAGTATGGATAAGTCCAATGGAATCAGTGATCACACCTCCAAGGTATGAACCTAGTGTAATTCCGGCGTTGAAAACTGCGATATTGATTGCGGATGCTACATCAACTGCTTCTGGAACAAAGCGTTCCGCTAATATTACGACATATACTTGAAGACCAGGTGCCCATGTACTTTTTTATTTTTCATGGTCCTTCCTCCTTTCTAGTGATGGTGAAATTTTTCTAGGGCATCAACTGCAAAAAATTTGGTAGAAAATGTCCTCAAGATGTATTATAAGGAGTGCGTTTTATAAAAGTAAGTACGCACTTTAAAGTTATATAAGCACCCAAAAGTGATATAGGTACTTTTTAGTGCTTATAAATATTGAGTAGGATGATAAGTATGTCCACTAAAAAGTATAATATTTCGGTTGAAGCTACACCTTGAGGTTATAGGTAGGAAATGGAAGTGTGCAATCCTTTGCCACTTAACACATGGTAAGAAACTTATGCCTGCCATCACACAGAAAATGTTAACTCAACAAATCCGTGAATTAGAACAAGATGGAATTATTAACCGGATTATTTATAATGAAATTCCCCCAAAAGTGGAATATGAGCTTAGCGAATATGGCAGGAGTTTGAAAAGTATTTTGGATTCTTTATGTGCTTGGGGAGAAAATCATCTGTCTTAGAGGACAACATCTTAAACAAAAAGATTGATTTTTTGCCATCATAACGTAACATAGTCCAGCAATAATCGCAAAACCATCGGGCACGATTGTGTAATAAGACAAATCAAAAAATCCGATTCCTCAAATATTTAGGGAATCGGATTTTTTTGTTTGAAAATCTTCTTTGTATACAAAATCCCGGCATACCCTTTTATGCGTCATTTTCGTTGATAAAAAAACGACAAAACAAATGAAAAGTTTCAATTCCCCCTCCAAATAACCATTCGAAATGTCTAGAAGTTAGTATAGAATTAAATTACAGAAGTTAATTAACTTTTAGACAAGTGAAAAGAGGTTATACATAATGGCTATTATTAGGATACGGACGTGTAAGTACCATTGATCAATCATTAAATCTATAGGAAGAGAAGTTTAAAGAATATGGCTGGTGAGAAGATATTCATGAAGAAACAAAGTAGAGAGTACGGCGTCATCTCAAACAAACGACTCATGGAGAGTCGATGAAACCTATATAAAAGTAAAAGGACAATGGATGTACTTATATCGTGCCATTGATTAAAACAAGAGATCATAAGGCTGCAAAGCACTTTTTCAAAAAAGCTTTGCGGTCTTTTCATGATTCAAAGCCCCGTGTGATTACTAGACAAGAACCCAGCCTATCCTATAGCGATTGAAGAGTTGAAAAAAGAGAAAAAGATGCCCGCAGGCATCCAAATAAGGCAGATAAAATATCTTAATAACATTGTGGAACAAGATTATCGTTTTATTAAAAAGAGAGTTCGTTCTATGTTAGGATTGAAATCTTTTTGTACAGCCAAATCTATTCTTTCGGGAATAGAAGCGATGCATATCATTAAAAAAGGATAACTTACTTTGCAGGACAAGTCCATCCAAAATCAAGTGAAGTTCATTCATCAACTATTTATAATGGATGCATAAGAGCTGATTCCATAGGAATCTATATACCTCTTTCCAATGGATGTAATCTTTGCACCAGAACCAGTTAAATTGCTTTATTGTCATGTATCAAGATCTTATCGTTGATTGCTTACTTTACCCAGTTTGTTTGGCTTTTTGTCCACTAACTGTTTCAAGTTATCCACATTGACCAGAACGATTCCGATGATAATCGTGATTCCCCCTGCCAACGACAGTAATGTAAGAGGCTCATGATATAAAAGAACTCCCAAACTAAGGGCAATCAGGGGAGAAATATAGAGCCAAGTGGATGGAAAAACAGGATTCGTTTTGGCTACAAGCCAATAGAATAGAGTATGTCCCATCATGGAACCGACGATAATTAAATATAGAAGCGAAGTGAGAGCCTTTGGGTTTAACATCGATTCAATGTGCACTTTCTCCGTGAACAACGATAAAACAAGCAGCATCCCTCCACCATACACCATCTGAGCTGCATTCAAAGTGATGGGGGAGGTATTTTGAAATCGTAGTATTACACGGCGGGAATAGACAGCACCGGCAGAATAAAAGACTTGGCCTAATAAGATAGCAATGCAGCCGATCATCCAAAACTTATTAAATGTGATAGTAAAACTAGGTAAAAGTAGTAAGATCACACCGGCAAATCCAACGAGGCAACCTGCCCAGGATGTAACAGAGAGCTTTTGGCGAGAAATGCCGGCCTGAAGCAGCAGAATCATGAGTGGAGCTGTTGCTGATAAGACCGCTGCAATTCCGGAACTCAAATACTGTTCTGCCCAATACAATGGCGCAAAAACCCCGAAGGTTAATGCGATTCCTGTAAGAAACATCTCCTTACAGAGCAGAAGCGATAAACTCGCCTTTCTTTTCCAAACCATCAATAAAAACAGAATCATACCTGCAAGCATAAAACGAATTCCGGCTGAGAAAAAGGGCGATGCCCCCGAATCAATCCCTACTTTGATAGCTAAAAAAGTCGTCCCGAAAATCAAGCACATCAAGATATAATTGAATAATACCATTTCTAATTCCTCCTTTTCTTCATCATAAGTGGGAAGGAATAGAACAGATCACATAAAATAGAACAGATTTAGGATAAGTCGTATATAATAATGGGAAAGGGGTGAGGACGGTATGAAAAGAGAGATTCTCTCAAACATTCATTCAGATAAGCTGTTTGAACAAATTTATGACTATCTTCTGGAGAGGATCAGTCGCGGAGAGTGGAAGGCACATGAGAAGCTTCCTTCTGTTCGCACGCTCGCTATGGAATTCAATGTGCATCGGCTAACTGTCTTTAAAGCGTATCAATTGCTGAAACAGAACCAAAAAGTGTATGTAAAGGATAAATCCGGATATTATGTTCAACCCAGCAGCATTCTGTCAGTGGATTCACAGCATGATCCGATTATTTCAGCCTACGTACACGAAAGCCATCTTTCCGAAATTCATCAGGTCCAAGCTACCTATCAATTTTCCAAAGCACTGCTCGATCCTAATCTTTTGCCAAATCTTTATTTTTCGGAATACGTTAAGAAAGTGTTTGATCTGTATCCAAAAGTGCTAGGGACATATTCTACCACTCAGGGGGATCATGAACTGAGGGAAGCTCTGTGCCGATATTTCACAAATCAGTATGATTTCTACCTTTCTATGGATGAATTGTTGATCACATCCGGTTCGCAAGAAGCCATTGATTTGATAGCCAGAGTCTTGATAAAGCCGAGAGATGTAGTATTGCTGGAGAGGCCCACCTACAGCCCTGCCATTGATGTTTTCAAAAGACAAGGCGCTAAAATCATCCCAATCGAAATTCACCAGTACGGCTATGATTTGGATCAGGTAGAAATAATCATGCAAAAATATAGACCGCGCCTTTTTTATCTTAACCCTACCTTTCACAATCCAACAGGATACACCGTTCCGGCTGAACAACGGAAGAGATTGGTAGATATTGCCCAGAAATACCAGTGTCTATTGATAGAGGATGACCCCTGCCGTGATATTTACTTTGGGGAAGAACCCCCTCTTCCGCTTTTTTCCTATGACACGGCAGGATATGTCATCTATATTCGTAGCTTTAGTAAATACGTAGCTCCCGGTCTGAGTATTGCCTGTGTGGCTTGTCATCCATCCTTGGTGAAATTTTTCTTAAGCGCGAAATCATTATCAGACAGCGGAGCGCCATTGCTGAATCAAAAGATCTTTTTGCATTATTTCTTTTCCGAACGGATGCAGCAACATTTGGAAAAGCTGCGGATTGCCTTGGCAATTCGCAAGGAAATAATGGAAGAAGAGTTGTCTGTCACCGACTGGAAATGGTCCAGCCCGACAGGAGGCTTTAATTTATGGATTATGCTACCTGAGTCGATCCCAATGGAAAGTCTTCTTAGCAAGTGCATGGAGCAATCCATTACTTTTGTCCCCGGTTCCATCTGTGATCCACTCAGGGAGTTAAGATCATGGATACGAATGAGCTATTCCTATCTGAATGAACACCAATTGCGGGAAGGTTTAAAACGACTTGTCAGCCTATCCCGTTTGTGTTCAGATGGTAACTAGCGGAAATGGCTTATTGACAGTAGCACAGCAATAAACTTACATTACTGTTGTATAAAAAATTTGTCAGCTGAGAAAAAAATTACTCCTTCTTAGCTTTAGATACAAGGATAATTATTTTATAGAAAGAAAAAAAGCCTGATTATAATACAGTTCAGGCTTTTAAAAATGGACTTTTTCAAGCGGTACAAGATTCAATAAAACGAGTTAAAGTTCCTTTAGATCATACTGTCTATTTCTTTTTGTACTAGGCCCTCTTCATCAATTGGGTGCAGTTCAACGCAAAAGAACCAATTTTCTAGATTGGATTGCCTAGCTTAAGCACCCGTTGCACAAAACATTATTCGCATGGTTAATTCGTTAAAGAATCATCTTTCATGATTGTCTGAGATGTTTGCTTTTTGATTACAATTACAAATAAACTTCCAAATAGACAAAATACTCCTGCCAAGAAAAAAGCCCAAGTGTAAGAACCAAATATTTTGTAAATTAATCCACCACCGAATGCTGCGACTGCTGCACCAGCCTGATGCGAAGCAGAAATCCATCCATATACTATACCACTCTTTTCAATTCCGAAGACTTGCCTTGAGATGCCAACAGTCGGTGGCACTGTTGCAATCCAATCCAATCCGTAAAATACAGAAAAAATAATGAGTAAAGTGAAGGAGCCTTTAGATAACGCAATTGGAAGTAAAACCAGTGATACTCCTCTTAAGCCGTAATACCAAAATAATAACCATCTATTATCAAATCGGTCTGATAACCAACCTGAAAGAGTGGTTCCTACCAAATCAAAAACTCCCATAAATGATAGTAGCGATGCGGCTGTAACCAAAGGTACGCCATAACTCATACAATAAGAAACAAAGTGAGTACCAATTAATCCACTTGTTGAAAGACCGCAGATAAAGAAACTACCTGCTAACAACCAAAATTCTTTCACTTTTACCGCCTCAAATAAACCATTGAATGCAATAATAATAGGATTTTTCTTCTGTTCTTTAATATTATCTTCTATTTCTTTTTCAAGACCATAAGGAAGAATACCAATTTCTTTTGGAGAATTTTTCATTAAAAATAAAATGAGTACTAGCATGATCACACTAAGTATCATAATTAAAGCAATTGCCCAACGCCACGAATATCTTTCTATTATATTTGCTAAGACGGGAAGTAGTATTAACTGACCAGTTGCTGTGCTTGCTGTTAATATGCCTAACACAAGCCCCCTTCTTTTTTCAAACCATCGGTTCGCTACATAGGGACTTAGCACGGTTAGGAATAACCCTGAACCTATCCCTATAATAATGCCCCAGATGATTATGAGTTGCCACGAATGCTGAATAGTTAGGGTAAGCAAAGTTCCTGTCAACAATGTTACCATAGATAAAAGCATCATCTTCTTTAAACCAAATACTTCAATCAGTGCAGCCATAAAAGGACCTGATATACCATATAAGAATAAACCCACAGCAAAAGCTAGTGAAATAATTGAACGGTCCCAGCCAAATTCATTTTCGAAAGGTTCTATGAAGACCCCTGAAGATGACCTTACAATTCCAGCCACAATAATCGAGAAAAAAGTAATAATTAAAATAATCCAACTATAATGAATACGATTTCGAATCAAAATCTCACCCACAATCCTAGTTAATGAAGTATCCTTATCCCTAGCTTTCCAATAATCAGGATACAGCACGGTATAAAAGTAACAACGCCATTACCACATTAAACTGACTTCTATATCTTGTTAAGAACATTTGAAACAAGGAGCCAAACACGCTCCAACAAACAGTACCAGCAAAACCGACAAAAGCAAGAAATAACGAATATAATATTAAACTAAAATTAGAATTATTAAATGGTGTGAGAAAGGTTGAAATAGCTGTTAACCCATTATTACTTTGGGATGTATTTTTTGATATGCAAAGTGTTAATTTGAAACCTAATCCAATGAAGGGAAGAAAGTTTTTCTCACAAAATAATTTCTACAAAATAATCATTTTATACATATAGAAAACACACTAATTTGCAAAACAATTCGTTTTCTTGCACGTTTAACAGCTGTCCCTGCTCCTGAATATTCGCCTTCGGTGTTCTCGTGAATAAATAGCATATCGATGTCTTCCCATTTCACATCCACCAACCATTTTTCGCAGATAGAAAAGTTACCTTTCTTTGGCTGAGCAGATTATTTAGCCACACAATCGATACTTTTATCGCTATTCGACTTTTCTTGCAGAAACTTTTTGAATTGTTCTTTTGTAACATCCGATTTCATTGCCAATGTTACTAATTCCAGCCATTCGGCAGGAAGATTTTCATCAAAATCCTTCATATCATCATCTCTTTCTTTTTATTTTCAGTTAGTGATCTCCCTTTAACAGTTTCACAGGCCGAATATTAATATACTGTCAAGCCTTTACGTAATTTTCACAACCAATCCCACAGTGAAACATGATCAGGAACTCCAGAAATAAATAGCATAGATCTATATATCTAAAAATATAGATATATAGATGCAAAAAATAAAAAAGCCCCCCCTTTCTCTAAAGTTCCTTTTGAATGTATTCAGCAAATTGCTGAATCGTTTCTTCATTACGTCGGTAATACGTCCACTTTTCTACGCGTGTTGATTGAAGCAGCTTTGCCTTTTGTAAGGTATGCAGATAGCTGGAAATAACGGATTGTGCTAGACCTGCTTTTTCCTGGATATCTTTCACACATACGCCAAGTTTCATATTACCAACATGATACTGTTGACCAAAGTATTTCTCAGGATGTTTTAGCCAAAGTAAAATGTTACAACGAGTTTCGTTAGATAGGGCTTTAAAAATTAATAAATGGTTCATAGTTGCTATTGTATCTATTTTTATAGAAATGTAAATATGAAAAATGAATTTTTTATATTGGGCCACTTAAAAACTTGATGATGTGTTCAAAAAATTTTCTATTATTAAATCGATAACGAGTTGTATAAAACAAACCAGTCCACGTTGTGATAATACCAAATATAGTAGCAAATTTAAAAAATCCGGTACGCGGAAGTGGGTTAAAGGGAAAGCAGTAGTACTGCCACCCCATCAGAAATATAGCCTAATCCTTTCCGTTATAGCAATCGCTGAGATAATTGTTTAAGAACTCAGCAGCAAGCGTTTAGCATTTTTCAATTAGCCAAAGCCGGATTCAGCAATGAATCCGGCTTTGGCTACCTCTACTAAACAGCAATCACACGCAGGAACAAAGCTCGTTTTGAAAAGACTAGGTTTTGATGTGACAGAAGTTACGCCAGTCGAAGTGGCTAAAAATACCCTTTACGGTTTTGATATTTTTGTCTATAGTGGAACGGAAAGTCTCATTTCTACCAACCTATCTGAAGCTAATAAAGAATTTGGATTACAGAACGACGGGCAACTTAATGCGTTTAAAGACAATGTGACAAGCTTCTTAAATGAAGGAGGCAAATATATAGCTGTAGGTGCTGGTGCATCTAGAGCAACTAAGACAATTGGTCTTACAGACGACATCATTAATGTAGGAGGTTCCAAACAGTAATGGTATCGTAAAAGTCGATTATGAGGGAACCGGTTTAACAGCAGGATATGGAGAGGATGATATCGGCTTTGTCTATCGTCCAACATGGTTCACGGGTACGTATAATGATGAAGTCGTCGCGACCCTTGCAGATTCAGATAATTTCTTCGTTGCTAGTCACTGGAAAAATAACATAACCGCCAAGGGCCAAGCCGTAATCGTTAAAGAACAGAATAAAGATGTAACTCTTATTGGATTAGAAGCAGGTTTCCGTGACCACCCGGATTATTTGTTCCGTCTTCTATCAAATGCAATTTTTGTTTAATCTGCCTCAGGTGTTCTACCTTTCTACTTATCTATTTAATTGTTTCACTTTTTCAGGCTTTTTTTCCTTGCTTACTTTGATGATTTGCCCGATAATACTGATGGCAATTTCTTCTGATGTTTCCGAACCAATTTCCAATCCGATTGGAGAATGGACCTGCTCCAACTGTTCTTGCGTGACCCCTTCACTTTTTAACTTTTCAAATATGCTTATGACCTTGCGTTTACTGGCGACCATCCCAACATATGCAATCGGAAATTGCAGTGCCGTTTTTAATACAATATCATCACAATCTTTTGTTACAATTACCACATATGACTTTTCATTTAGATTGGCTGCGAGCAAAGCCTTTCCAATATCCTCGTTCACAAATAGGTTTGCCGCATTAGGAAAGCGTTCCTTCGTACAATAATCAACGCGATCATCGACAATGCAATAAGGATATTCGAGGAAATCAGCGAGCTTAGCCAACGCATAGCCTAAATGACCGGCCCCAGCCAGAATGAGTTCTGGCCTGCTTGTATAGACTTCAATAAAGACCCGTAACGTGCCGCCACAATTCATCTGAATTCCGTCTTTTGCCTGTTTATTCAATTTATATTCAACGATTTTCGATTGGCCATTTTGGATCGCCTTTACACTGTCTTCGATCACATAGTGTTCAGCCAAGCCCCCTCCGACAGTCCCTTCTATGGTACCATCCCGGTAGACAATCATTTTTCCAACATGCCTGGGAGTAGAGCCCTTTGATTCAATAATCATGGCTAAAGCAAAGGTTTCGTTTTGACGCGTCAGCATGGACACTTTTTCCATCAGCAGCATGAAAAGCTCCCCCCTATTTTTAATCATTAATTCGGTTGATATTGCTTCATGCTAAGAAAATAACGTAAAAGATGTAGTGCAACGGTTTTTCTGTAAGCCGCAGTGGAGCGTTGATCGTCGATTGGTCTAATGATCTTATCGAAGGCTGCCACAATCGCAGCGATGTCTGCATCGGCTAATGGAATCGTTTTTCCAACCAGCTCCTTCTCAATATCAATGGAACGAACCATCGTAGGTCCGACTGCCCCGAAGGCAAATCGAATGTCATCGATTCGATCTTTGCTTATCCGGATGAAACCTGCAAACGAAACTTTGGCAATGGCATCTGCGTTGCGGTTGCCGACTTTCTCAAAAACGACATGTGAATCTTCTAATACGAACGGCAGAATAATCTCCGTTACTATTTCATTGTGAAAGCGTTGAACCCGTCGTGGACCTTGAATAAAATCGCTAATCGGAACCATGCGATCACCATTTACGGAGCGCAGCAGAAGCTTTGCATTGTATACATATAATAAAGGAAGCATGTCACCGGCTGGAGAGGCGTTGCAAATATTACCGCCTAATGTTCCCCGGTTTCTAATTGCCGGGGCAGCAATTGTTTTAATTGCATTCTTTAAAGCAAAAGGAATCAACGGATTTTCAAGTAATTCACTATAGGTACAGCAAGCCCCGATGTGGAGATCCTTATGATGTTGATACACCTGCTTTAATTCGGAAAGATGATCAATAAAAACAATCGGTTTAGGGATTTTCGGAGGTACACCCCTTCTACTTTTGTGAAGAACCATAACATCGGTGCCTCCGGCTATGATTGTACAATCTTCTCTATTCAATTGGCTCAACGTTTCGTCTAAACGCCCGAAGCGATACGCCGTTATTTTCTCTTCCATAAGCCATCACCTTTTTTAGCCGCTAGGTTAATTGCCTCAACAATCATATTGTAGCCCGTACATCGGCACAGATTTCCGGAGATTCCTTCACGAATTTCAGCCTCTGAAGGATGGGGATTTTTAGATAACAAAGCTTCACTTGCCATAATCATCCCCGGAATGCAATAGCCGCATTGCACTCCCCCGGCGATGGAATAGCTCTCATCTAAAATTTTAAATTGTTCCGTTTCAATGATGCCTTCGATCGTTTGAATATCGGCACCAGCAATCGAGCCAATTGGAATAAGGCAGCTGTTTTGCAGAAGGTTATTCACAAAAACACTGCAGGCCCCGCACTCCCCTTCACCACAGCCTTCCTTTGTTCCCATTAACTCAAACTCATCTCTTAATAAATCTAGTAATCTTGCTGTAGCAGGGGCGTCAGTTTCTACCGTTCTTCCATTTAGTGTAAATTTAATCAACCCTCTTCACCTTCTTTCATCCAAAAACTTTCAATAATGACTTCTGGTGTAATCGGAATTTGCTGAAAAGAAGTTTGCAGGGCATCCTCGATCGCAGCTTGGACTGCTGGAGCGCCTCCGATTAAAGTCAATTCACCTGCGCCCTTCGCCCCGTATGGACCGTCAGCATAGGGGTTATCAAAGACCTTGCTTTCAATTGAAACAACATCCATTGAAGTCGGCGGTCCATAATCCGATATGCTTTTTTGTTGGATTCTACCTTGCTTTGACGTCATCTTTTCCAGATAACCATATGCTAGCCCTTGAGCTAAACCACCGTCAATTTGACCTTTCATAATCCGTTCATCGATGACCTTTCCAACTTCATAATTGCCGTATAC
The DNA here is from genome assembly GCF_050279365.1 of Peribacillus sp. NPDC094092. Taxonomy (NCBI): domain Bacteria; kingdom Bacillati; phylum Bacillota; class Bacilli; order Caryophanales; family Bacillaceae; genus Peribacillus; species Peribacillus sp. NPDC094092. The sequence goes on from NZ_JBNNUC010000001.1 coordinate 605,578, forward strand.
TTTTTCTAGCTTTATATTTCCTGTTAACGTATCAACTTCTACTTCAACGATATTAACGCCCCAAGAATAAGCCGGGTAGGCATCTCCAGTGAAGGTTTTCTCGTCCCAGGGAATCATTTCACGGTGAACATAGTGCTCAACCACTTCCTGTTCCACCCCTGTTTGCCACTGATCCTTCAGTTTTTTTGCGGCCCGTTCAAGTAATTTTCCGACAATCATCGTCGTCCTGGAAGCTACGGTCGGACCCGAGTCGGGAACCTCTTTTGTGTCGGGATAAGGGTACAAAATATCTTCGAACGGGAGGTTAAGTTCTTTGGCGACAATTTTACACAACGTCGTCAAAATACCTTGTCCCATATCAGAGTTTGAGATTTTTAGTGATACCTTGTCGTCCTTTGATTTAACCAGTTTCACCGTTGCTTTAATATGATCTCTTTCGCCACTGCCTGTAAATCCACACCCGTGGAGGAACAGAGAAGTTCCCAAGCCTTTTTTATAGCGCTGATTTTGTTGATTTAAGCGCTGAAAGTCTTCTTTTTTCTTTTTGTATTCTGACGCGTTGAGTATGTCCTCAATCATTTCTTCCACTAATATCGGGTCGCGGAATTTACCTTTGGTGATGGTGGGGTCTCCTTGCTTGACGAGGTATTTTCGTTTATATTCAAGCGGGTCGATTTTTGCCAGTTTACTAAGATGTCCAATATGACTTTCGATTCCGGCAAAGCTTTGTGGAGCACCAAAGCCTCTGAAGGCGCCGTTCGGAACAGTATTAGTTTTTAAGACATAGCCTTTTGCATGGAAATGAGGAATTTTATAAACACCGGCACCGTTTAGTAATGCGCGCTGCAGCACGACAGAGCTCAATCCCACATTTGCCCCTCCATCGAGAAAAATGTCAACACACATGCTCATAATATTTCCTTCCTTATCAAGGGCCGTTCGATATTTTAGTTTGGCCGGGTGTCTTTTCGTCGTAACCAGCATGTCCTCAGAACGGTCAAACACGAGCATTACCGATTTCTTGACTGCTCTTGCAGCAACGGCTACGTGACAAGCCATCATCGAAGGATAATCTTCTTTGCCGCCAAAACCTCCGCCGGTAGGACTTTGAACAACTCTAACTTCATCGTCACCACAGGCTAACGCGCTTAGCAATGCATTTTTTATATAATAAAGACATTGCATCGATCCCTGGACGACAATTTCATCATCCTTATATACGGCGAGCATTCCTTGCGGCTCAAGGTAGACATGCTCCTGATAACCCGTATCATATTCTTCTTCGATGATTTGATGGGCTCCCTGCTCGATAGCTGAAATGTTCTGTAAGCTTTCCCCAAATTCATAGCTTGCCAAAACTAAGGATTCTGATTTTTGCTTGATCGCTTCGTCCAATGTATAGACAGCCTGATGTTCTTCAAATTCAATCTCCACTTCATTTAACAAACTGTACAGGATATCCAGGTCTTTGCCCGTGAGCATGAGAATCGGCTCACCAATATAATTGACCCACTCATTGGCAAAAATGGGCTGATCTTCTTTGATAATTTTGACATAATTCGGTCCGGGGATATGCTCTGCTCCAACAGCTTCATACCCTAGCGGAAGGATAGGTAATTGAATGGATATGATTTTCCCATAAGCAATTGGCGATCGATACAAAACACCATAAACCATATTTTCCAATTTCACGTCACTTATATAGGGCAACTGGCCCGATACTTTACCTTTATGGTCCTTTTTGGGCACTGAGGTGCTTATGTCTTTGAGATTCATTGCAACAACACCCTTCGTCTCATTTTTTTAAAGGGACATATTCCGAATAGAAACCTCTTCCTATGATTTTATCAATGAGAAAGATCTTTTATGATTCATTTCTATTCAAGCTTTTAGTAGTTTTTAATTATATTTTTACTTAGATAAATTTAAAGCTTTATTATAATCAATGGCATTTTGGTAATCTTCCGGTGTATCAATATCCATTAATACTCCCGCATCATCTACATTCATGTATTGCTTTTCGTAATCACCCATGACCACACGCAAATTACTTTCTGGATTGGTTTTGAGAATTTTCTGTTTCACTTCGCTTGATAATTTAATGGGATGGCCGCCTTTATAGTCAAAGCTGGGTATAACCACGTTTCCTTTGTGTTTTGCTAGTAGCTGAACAGTCTCTTTTTTAACAAGCGGACAATCTCCGGGTGTTATAAAGAAGGTTGGGGCATGTACTTCGTTGCAGCCCTTTTGAATGGAATGAAACATTCCCTTGTTAAAGTTTTCATTATAAACAAACTTGATCTGAAATGAATAGGCATTTTTACTGATGATTTTGGCAATTTCCTCTTGGATGATTTCCGCTTGAAACCCAGCTACGACGATGACCCTGCTGCATAATCCATCAAATTTAGAGATCGTTTTCTCCAACACGCTCGTTTGCCCCATCGGCAAAGTCATTTTAAATGCATTCGCTCGGCTGGAATATCCAGCAGCTAGGACGATTGCTTCCATGTTTGTCACCTTCTACCTATCATTTTTCTTAATTCTCACAATATAAGCACAAGCGGAATAATGATTTGCTGTATGGAAATTGATTGTTTATGCTTTGAATTTTAATTAAAGAATCTGGATAGTGTTTTGTTCTTTATATGCGTAAAAGCAGCATTATATTACTTATGGTACGCTTCAGCGTAACGCATCTAAATGAGGTTAAATAATTTTTAATGGAGGTTTACAATGAATATTTTCGTAATTATGAAACGCACCTTTGGTACGAAAAGAAATAATGTTTTTTAATGACGGTCCAAACGATGTCAGTGGTGCGGAACACATTTAATCCATATGATGAAAATAATAGATTTAGATGACCTTGAATTAGAGAAGAAGAGGTTCATGCAAAAACCAATAAGTAGTATTTTTCATGCCGCCTCAAAAACAAGCAGGAAAAGTTTTAAAATGAAAGTGAAAGCAATATCCTTATTTTGGCGGGTGATCTCGTCGGACATGGAATCGGCATTAATCTTCTCCACTTTTTGCGTCATATACATATCCAGGGCGTGACAGGCACCGGCTAAATACCCACAATTAATAGAATTTTAGATGTAACAAAAATTTAATGAGCCCTGTATCCCCCAAATCTCTAGAGCCCTACAATCTATATAAACATCAAAAAGGAGAGTTAATCACTATGGATAACTCTCCTTTTACGTTACATCCTTTAAAAATCAATCGCTTCACAGCAACCGATAAAATTAATGTTTATTCCCAGGGCTTACACCTAGGGCAGTGTTTGGGATCGCATCATAGACAGCAGGATCGGCGTTTTCAAGGGAACCGTCTGCTAATCCGTTAAGAACCGCTATGACTGGAACCTTTGCTGTTTCTTTAAGCATTCCGTTTTGCTTCTGACCGAGCGTTTGTGTTTGTCCTTTTATTTCAATTAACATCGTGGCTGTGCCATTTAACTGGATGGCCCCAAGCCCAGAGCCTGGGTAGTTCACGATCGGATATTTTTGAATCGCGCCGAAAGAAGAGTTTCCAAGCTGCAACGACTCATAAGCGACGGCATTGACTTTTTTGCTCAAGGTAAGGACATTCTCGTCTAACACATAGTTCTTCCCGCTGAACGGATCCACATAAGGCTTGGTTGTAAATTGAGCAAGCAGCTGGATGGAAACTGAACGGCTGTCCTCTTCTGACAAGCGGTTAAAGCCTCGGTGATGAATGTCAATGGCAACATCCGGACTTAGTTCTTGGGTCAATTCTGTAAGCGCACGTGTTTCCGGTGAAAAGACAAGTGATGCGTTTGCTCCATTATTTGTGGCATTATTGTTTAACACTTCTGCCACTTTCTGTGGATCCTTTTTAATCTCTTCCTTTATGTCAAAATCATAATTCGGATGGAAATCACGATTTAAGTCGAAACCAGGGATTCCGTAAACCACGCTTCCATCATTGTTTTGAGCTCTCTCGCTACCTTCTGCATTGTAATACCAAGGTGCTTTTGTATCAGCCGGAAGGCCTAATTCTTTTGGATTCCATGTTTGATGGGAATACCTGGTTGGAAATGGTTTTCCCTCGTATTGGTTCGCTGTTCCATCAGGATTTAAACGTGGCACAAACCAGACACTCACCTCATCCAAAATATCATTTACTTCTTTACTGCCCGATGAGAGATGCTGCATTAACTCAACGATTGCTTCTGTGCCGAGTGGCTCATTTCCATGAATTTGAGTATAAACAAGGACCCTCTTCTTCTTTGGATCATTGTCACCATATTTCGCTACATATAGTGGGTACCCATCGTTGGATGTTCCAAATTGCTCAAGAACCATCTTCCCTTTCGCGGCCTTTTCGATCTGCTTTAATTTGCTTTCCAATTGCTCATTTGACATCAGACCTGATAAGGAAAGGTTCTGTCCATCCTGTAACCAAGGACCATTTGGAGTGGTGACAGGCTCAGCAAAAGCTGTGGTTCCTACAAGAGTGGAAGCCAAAATCCCACTAGTGAGAATGTACTTTAATGCTTTTTTCTTCAATCTTTTCTCCCCCTTATATCTATATAACAAGACAAATATTAGCATATTCTGACTATTTTCGAAATGATATATTTAAAAATTTTGAAAATTCACTCAAAAAGACGATTCTTGGCGTAGCGTATAAGGCGGATACGAATGGATTCAGCGCTGCGTTTAGAAGCTACCTTATCTAGCTTTATTGATGAACTCAGAAGGCTCATCGAAGACAAATTCGATATTGAAATTTTTTTTAAACGAGTCAGAACTTGCGATTGGGATAATTCATCTTATATAGAGAAATATCCTAAAAATTGTGTAGGGAGTTGATGCATACCAAGAAAAAACTAAGAGTATATAAGGAAAATGGCGAATAATGAGAGCAAAAATTCGATACCTTTTGGCAGTAGTACTTACTTTTTTTTATCGTTTATGTTTAAGGACAAATGCTATGTTCTACTGCATCATCCCAACTAGGAAAGTAACACAATGCGTTTTTGATTAACTCAGGATTTGACTTCTTTACCTCTTTCTTCAGTGGTGGCTTCCCTTCTTTTTCTACTAATTCAGAAATTTGATTCACGGCTTCTTCAACACTCATATTCACTTCCATGCTTCCCCTCCTTTTCGTTCTTGGTTATATATTTTCCCAATTTTTGCACATACAACTTTAAAACCCAGCTACCTTCACATGAGAAGATTAGCTGGGTTTCTTAATTATTTACATCTACTTATTTATAGAACTATTTGGATCCGGCTAGTATAAAAGCTACTTCTCATTGTTCACAATCGGGCCCGATTGCCAATAATATATGTTGATAAATAAGTATCAGTTTTAAACTCATTTAAGTACACTTTTAATTATTTTTGTATAAGAGCCATCTTCATGAATACGTATTTGTTTATAATAATGTATATATATTGATTTAAAAGTGGAATTACCTTAGAATTAAAACAAAGATTACCTTTTTAGGATATCGAACCCACCCACCTTTAGCAAAGAATGGAAGGGTTCAATGAAAGGCATTGTCGTTAGAAGTCTCCTTTACGGGGCTGCTAACGACAATGCCTTTTTCTTTAACTAAATCTAAATATAAGAAAGACAAAACATTTCTAATAAAATGAATGAGTGTTTCCGCTATTTATTTGAATAATTTGAAACAAGGTAATTTCAAAGACTAGGAGGTCCTATAAATGGAGTTTGATACAAGTGTAAACTCATCAGTCAACATTAAAGTAATGGGTATTGGCGGCGGAGGAAATAACGCCGTTAACCGTATGATCGAACATGGAGTTAAAGGTGTAGAATTTATAGCTGTTAATACAGATGCACAAGCTCTTAATTTATCAAAAGCAGAGAACAAGATACAAATCGGTGCAACATTGACAAAAGGTTTAGGATCAGGGGCAAATCCAGAGGTAGGCAAACAAGCAGTTCAAGAAAGCAAAGAGCAGATCCAAGAAGCATTAAAAGGTACAGACATGGTACTCATTACAGCCGGAATGGGTGGCGGTATAGGAACGGGTGCTGCCCCTGCCATTGCTCAAATTGCCCGTGAGCTTGACATACTAACCATTGGCGTTGTAACACTTCCGTTTGCGTTTGAGGGCAATAAGCGTGCAACACAAGCAGCAGGCGGAATCGCCTTAATGAAGAAAGCAGCGGACACATTAATTGTTATTCCAAACGATCGCTTATTGGAGATTTTACATAAAAATACACCCATGCTTGAAGCATTTCTTGAAGCGGATAATGTTATTCGCCAAAGTATCCAAGGTATATCGGATTTAATTGCTGTACCAGGCTTAATCAACATTGATTTTGCAGACGTGAAAACAATCATGTCCAATAAAGGGTCTGCCTTAATAGGCATTGGCAGAGCAACAGGTAAACATCGCGCTATGGAAGCTGCAAAGAAAGCCATTTCCAGTCCGTTACTTAACACTTCCATCGACGGAGCCCAAGGTGTGCTAATGAAACTCACAGGCGCCAATATAAGTCTATATGAAGTACAAGAGGCAGCAAATATTGTTACTTCTGCGGCAGACTCAGAGTTAAATATGATTTTCGGTTCTGTTATTAATGAAAACTTAAAAGATGAAATTATAGTAATTGTCATTGCTACTGGCTTGAATGATCAGGAGGTTCCAACATTAAAAATGTCTGCCCGCGGTTCAATAACAGAGATGGAAAAACGACTGTCATAAGGATTCTGATGCAAATTTTACCGTTTAGTATTTGACCGAACTGGAAGTGTAATACCATTGTAATTAACTAAAAACCTTGATAAACGAACTAAAAGAAAGAGCGTGTTTTGAAAAATAGTTTGATCAAAACACGCTCTTCTTATATTAAGTTGAATCATCTTAAGCTTTAATAACAAAAATAAGTCTAATTCCTCGCACTTTAATCATTTTCGGAGAACTTAGCGGGCTAGAAATTTATTGGTGACTTTTTTACTTGTTATCTCTAGAAAAAGTTTCAATGACTGCCCTTGTTAGTATTTCAATACCCGTGAAAATGGCATCATGATTGAACGCCATATTGGGATGGTGTAAACCTGGCTCTAAATCGCAGCCCACCCCCAGCATCGTTGCCTTGATTGCCGGCCTTTCTTTTGTATAGAAATGAAAATCCTCACCTCCAGGAGTGATGATGGGCCTCACTACCCCTTTGGCCCCTAAGGTTTTTTCAATCGCCTTCTCCATAAATCGTTCTGCTTCTTGATCAATGGATGCGGCATATACCCTTTCTTTATGCTGAAAGCTAATTTGGCATTGATGGAAGACGGACATTTTTTTCAGAACATCCTCCACCTTTTCAATCAATTCATCCATCGCTTCATTCGACTGGGCGCGTAAGTCAAGACTGAACTTGGAGGACCCAGGTATAATATTCGCATTTTCCCCTCCAGCAGAAACCTGTGTCATTTTGACTGAATATGATATTTGCGGGTTTAGCCGTATTCCTTTAAGCTGGTCAACAATGGACGTGATCACTTCAATGGCATTTAAAGTCAATTGAGGTCTGGCACCATGTCCGTCAAATCCGTGAATTTCACCATACACTGTATCGGCTGACCCGTGAATGATGCCTGATGAGGCTTGTCCAAGTTTCATTTCCTGAATGGGGCGCAAATGAAGACCATATAGAAAATCAACATCTTCCAATACCTGTTTTTCAATCATCTTTAAAGCACCTTCACCAACTTCTTCGGCAGGCTGAAAGATAAATTTTAATGTACCTGGCAGATTGATCTTCATTTTTTTTAATACCAGCAAGACGCCCAATACAATCGTCATATGAGCATCATGCCCACAGGAGTGGTTGGCACGTATTGTCCCATCCACCTCCTGAAAGAGAGCATCCATATCGGCACGCAATCCGACCGTTAATTTTTTATGCTCTTTTTCTGGATACCAATTCCCCACAACCCCAGGCATATCAACAAAACTGGTCACCTCAATATCATTTTGATGGAGGATTTTTGAAATATAAGACGTAGTCTGATATTCTTTCCAGCTCACTTCAGGATTCTCATGAAGATGGTTGAAAATTTCTAGTATTTGAGGTTTAATTTCATTCAATAATTCCTTCATCAAACCACTCCTTATTCTCTCAGGAGATCCCGAGGGCCACTGCAGCCATTAATGCAATGCAAGCAATTAAAGCCCACCCGAGAATTAATTTCCAAATGAATTTCACCCATCTCTCATAGGGAATCCCTGCGATGGCCAAATATCCCATTAATGCTGAAGACGTAGGAATGATGGAATTCGTAACCGAATCCCCATATTGGAAGGCAAGAACGGCAAGTTGCCTTTCCAAGCCCAAAATATCCGTAATGGGAACCATGATTGGCATTGTTGCCGCAGCCTGCCCGCTACCCGAAGAGATGAATAAATTCAGGATTGATTGGGTGAAGAACATGCCTACGACATTCAATGCCTGCGGTAGGTGGCCGATCCCGGACGCCGCCATGAAGACCAAAGAATCTATGATTTTCCCTTCTTCCAACACTACTGTTATTGCTCTTGCAAAGCCGACGATCAAGGCGCCAAATGTTACTGCTTTGGCCCCATCGATAAATGAATCGAAAATTCTCCCAAGCTTTAATCCGCCTACAATACCGCTTACAATACCCATAATCAAAAATGAAGCGGTAAGCTCGGTTAAAAACCAACCCCATTTAAACACACCATAAATGTTAAAAGCCAGGCCGAAGATCATCGCGATGAAGACTAGCTTGTGACGCCCCGTCAATTCAGGAAATTCGGCTAGACCAACCGTTCTTTTTTCTTTTTGTTCAATATCATAGATTACACTATTTTCAGGATTCCTCTTTACTTTATTCGCATAACGGCTAACATACCAAATGGCAAATGCAAGTACAAAAATATAAACTACAAAGCGAAAACCGATTCCTGAGAATAAAGGTACTTCAGCAAGTGATTGCGCCACCCCTACCGTAAAGGGATTGAGCATGCCCCCAAAAAATCCGCTGGCTGCACCAAGTGTAATCATGGCCGTTCCAGTAACTGCGTCAAAGCCCATGGCCCTGGCTATAGCGATACCAATCGGTACAAAGATGATGGTCTCTTCTGCCATCCCCATGCTAAAACCGCCTATCGAAAAAATCAGCATACTCAATGGAATCAAAAGCTTTTCCCGGCCCTCAAGTGATCGGACCCCTTTGTAGACTCCCGCTTCAATGGCCCCGGTCGTGCGTATTATCCCAAATACACCACTTACTAGAAAGATATAAAAAATGATTTGGGCTCCTTTTTCCAATCCCAATGGAATGGAGGTGAAAAGGTCAAAGAAGCTCACAGGGTCTTGTTCAATAGAATGATAGCTTCCGTCAACTACAAGCATTCTTCCTGATTCATCTTCAACCCTGTCGAATTCGCCGGCCGGAATAACATATGAAGCAAGTCCTGCCAAGATTATTATGATAAAGATAAGCGTGTATGTATGAGGTACTTTCAACCTTGCTTTTTTCTTTACCGTCACACTATTTTTTTCCGTTTCCATCCGTTCACCCCATCCTTTACGGCTTATGTTTAAACCAGCTCTTTTTTTATCGTTAATTGCTCAAGAACTTCCTCGTTAATTACGATTCCAAGCCCAGGTTCTTTTGTAAGATGGACATATGGAATTTCATAATCTAGATTCCCAATATCAAGACTGAATAGAAGCGGGCCCGTCAATTCAGTACTGGTAATATTCTTTCGTGAAATGGCCGTATGGTATCCGGCTGCAGACCCGATGGATGATTCCACCATCGAACCGATTTGGCAGCTGATTCCTGCAACCTCTGCTGTCTTTGCCAATTGAATAGCCTGATAGATTCCGCCGCATTTCATTAGTTTAATATTGATTTTATCCACTGCATTCTTTTTGATGATTTCGAGTAGATGGGTTCCGTTATGGATGCTTTCATCTGCCATAAGTGGAATGGTCGTTTTTCCCTTCAGTTCAGCAAGACCGTCTATATCCCCCATTCTAATCGGCTGTTCCAACCATGAAAGGTTTAATGGTTCCAGAGCTTTCACTGCTGGAAGTGCGTTGGCAAATGTCCCCCACCCTTGATTTGCATCGACCCGAATTGGAATCTTCTTCCCGACCTTTTGTCGGACAGCAGCAATCCGTTCTATATCTGACTCAATATCCCAGCCAACTTTAAGTTTTAAAGAACTATATCCTTTATTGAGAGCTTCCTGTGCTTTTTCAGCCATAATCCCCGGTTCGTCTATACTCAATACCTTAGCGAAAGAAAGGGATTCATGGAATTTTCCGCCCAATAAATCATAAATCGGTAATTTCGCGCTTTTCCCCATCAAGTCATGGCAAGCTATATCAATGGCCGCTTTTGCTGAGGGGTTTCCAATGATGGCGGAATTCATGATATCGTGAATCTTTTCTAAATTAAATGGGTTTTCCTGCTTTATAGCAGGTAAAAGGACATGCTTTAGTACTTCAAATGTCGCAAAAAACGTTTCCCCGGTTACATGTTCATCAGGCACCGCCTCACCATACCCCACCAGTCCGTTATCCGCTATTAATTTTACGATAATGGATGGCATATGCTTGTATGTTTCATAGGAAATGACAAATGGCTCTTTTAATGGCAAATGAACAGCATGAATTTCAATTCGTTCAATAAACAATACTACCTCCCCTTCCGTTGTCGCTATATGTCGTTAATAAAAATAATATATACTAATCACCTTTTTCTGTAAAGTCTGAAAATTTTAATTTTCAGTAAGTTTCTTGAATTTTTCCTCAGGTACATATAAATTCCGGGGTCTTCCTTGCCCATAAGGATGTTCCTCTCCAACTTTGCTTAGACAGTCTCCTTCAGTAAGTCTTTTAACGAATCTTTCTGCCGATCGTCTGGTACAACTCATGTATTCCTCCAGCTCTGCTGCAGAAAAAGCCCGAAATTGGTTTATCGAAATAAACTGATGAATCATTTTTATATTTTTTGCACTCATTTTTAGTTCACTGGCTAATTTTTGTATGCCTTCATCTTCATTTTTCAATTCCACTTGGTGGTTCCCTTCGAATAATGGCCCCTTGAGTTTTTGATCTTCATCCACCAAGCAAACTACCGTTTTATTCCTAAGAAATTTATTGGTGAAAAATAGTGCCTGAGCCGAATGTTTTTCCGCCTCTTGAATCGTATATCCATATCCAATACCAATTTGGAAGAGGGATTGAAATTCTTGTTCCATTTGTCCGATAATTTCATCATATATACCTGATTCAAACGCCTGCAATGCACCGCGTGTAGTATAAATCAAATTTGGATTACAGTATTCAAGTGAAACACGAGCCTGTAATCTCTTGCTCAATTTCTGTAAAAAATTTAATAATCGTTCACTTTCATTAGCGTTTTGTTGATAATCTTGAATGGAAATGACAGCAATCTGGGATTCTTCCGTTTTCTTTAATTTTAATATGGAAATAGCTCTTGTAATGCTGTCTACTAAGGTATGTTTGGGCTGGACCATAAATCTGGAAGGAATGGACAGTCTTTGAAGCTCCTGATATACAGCGTGTATGCTCGTTAATGCGATATATGTTTTTCCTTCTTTATGCAGGTTTCTGTGGAATTGAACGAATTCGGCTATATTTAGTGTCTGGGTACTTTCTTCCCTCTTGTATATCCAAGGATAATCTTTCACACAAAGAAATTCTTCTGCAATTTCCGATTCCTCCAATACATTCATTAACCTTTTTCTGTCCGGTAAATCTATTGAGATTTCATTTATAGTAACCTGTTCCCGATGAGAAATCGATAACAACGAAAGCGCAACTGTCAATTCATCAAATGGGACAAAAATAGCTTCTATTAAATTCCTTTTAACCTTTTCGTATCCATAATAAAAAGGTATGGAACCTGAAAACAGTACTAGATCGGTTTGTTTTCCCGCATTTTCTATTAATAGACTGCTTTCTTCCGGCATATCATATTGAAAGGAAATGAATTGTACCTCAGGAAACATGGGAAAGTGGATTGATATGGATTCCAAAAAATACTTTGAGCCTATAACCCCGATTTTCATGTTGTTTCACCTCGAAAATGAAATAGTATTTTTATTATACGGCAGAATCTTATTAGTACTATAAAAATCATGGTTTAAAAAGTGAAATTCCATCTCGTCCTTGTTTATTATTCATTAATGGGGACCTCTTCACGGAGGTCCCCATTAATGAAGGCATGGTTTCTTGTTTAACGGTACCGTTCATTACGGGATATCATGTCCCATCGAGCTGGTTAAAATATTGAACCATTGCTCTTTCTCCATGCTTAGGTTTAGTGAATCGATGGCGCTGTCCAGTCGTTCTTTCTTACCGGATCCAACGATGGGAATGATTTTTGCAGGATGTCTCAATAGCCATGCATACATCACTTCATCTATTCCATTAGCACCGACTTCTTCTTTTACGATTTCTAACGTTTTTCTTAATCGGGCAGCCTTTTCATTCGATTCCTCAAAGATGCTTCCTCCTGCAAGAGGTGACCAAGCCATGGGAGCCACGCCCGCTTGTTGACATAGATTAACGGTTCCGTCCTCGAAGTTTTCAAGATTATATGCGGAAAGTTCCAGTTGATTCGTCACTAGGGGATATTCAAGGTAAGATTGAAGCATATCCCATTGCGGTTTTTTGAAGTTCGATACGCCAAAGTTACGGACCTTTCCTGATTCCTTTAATTGACTAAACGCCTCAGCTGTTTCCGCCGGGTCCATCAGGGGATCCGGGCGATGGATAAGCAATAAATCAATATAATCCGTTTTAAGATTCATAAGAGATTGTTCAACAGACTTTATTATATGGGTTTTACTAGTGTCATAATGGTGACTTTTATGAGAAGGACGGTTTTCGGATTTAAGAACTATGCCACATTTCGTAACGATTTCCATTTTATCGCGTAAAGATGGCTTTAATGAAAGTGCTTTCCCAAAAATCTCCTCACACGTATAGCTGCCATATATATCGGCATGATCATATGTAGTGATGCCCCGATCCGTACCATGTTCAATAAGAGATAGGATTTCATCTGTAGAAAATCTCCAATCTGCCAGCCTCCACATACCGTGTACAATGCGTGAAAGACTAAAATCTTCTGTTAGATTGACTCTTTGCATGTTTTTCTCCCCTTTTATACCTTGATTAATCTTGCTAATCATTTGTTTGTTCTGCTATCCATCATGTTTATCCTTCGTTACTTTATGTCAGCATCATTGGCCAGTGCCCTGAACATTAGTATAATTTAAAATTCCGGAGAATCCTAATCTTGGGTGACCCTTAAATGCCATAGCTTAGGTTCATGAATGCATCGCCATCTTTTTCGTGCAATTTCACGATTTCCATCGCTAAATCTTTTGTTGTCATCGAAGTCATCAGGTGATCTTGAGCATGAATCAGGAACATTGGAATTTCGAATTTCTCACCGTTCACTTCTTGTTGAATCAATGCGGTTTGGATTTCATGTGCAGCAACAAACTCATGTTCCGCTTCCATTAATTTTTCCTGGGTATCACTTGATTTACCTTGTTTTGACAAGAAGATGGCTTCCATTGCAAAGCTGCGGGCATTCCCGCTATGAAGAATTAATTGTAATGAAAATTCAGATAGATCCTCATTCGTTTTCGCCTTATTAACACCCCTTTTGATAGTATATTATTTTAAAGTTAATTGGAGGGCCGTACGCAATACTTCCTTGCCATTACATGATCCATAATGCATTGGAATAATGTATCTACCAGTACTCCTTTTTCATTCCCTATTTTCTTTATATCATTAAGTAAATAACGAACTTGAGGTCCTAAAAGTATTTCGCCACCTCATTTATGTGGTTTCTTACTTCCATTGTGGCAAACGCCTGTATCCCCTCCTCTACAATTCTGTACAATCCTACATACATATCCCTACACATATTTGTTTAACTTCAAATAAAGGTGTATGATAGATAAAAAGATTGTAGGTGGAACAACTTATTAATTCTGAAACGAGAAAACCAATAAACATTACCCTCAATCCATATTTGATAAATAGACTTACTAATCTGGCTGAAGAAAGAAATATCCCCATCGAAAGACTGATGGATAAAGCTGTAGACTTGTTGCTTGAATACATGGAAGATAATGAGACCGTTGATCAGGTGAAATACAGTAATAACGAAGCGATTGAAAAGAATAAAGAAATGATTGCAAAAAGTAGAGAATACATTAATAAAAAAAAGCACTTAACCCCTAGGTAAAGTGCTTTTTTCATATTGTAGGCACCTCGCTTTCCGCGGGCGAGTCCGCCCTAGACCGCTTTCCCCGCAGGAATCTCAACCTTCCGTTCCAATCGGCTTTGTTTTAACATTCGGATAGTACTCCTATTGCCTACTGCCTTTTTTTGTATTATTACGAATGATTAAACTTGAGGTGATGTTTCTAAAAATGGTTCACATTCATGATTCCATGATGCCCCACTGGGGATTCCAAACCACTTCCCAAAGGTGTCCATCAGGGTCTTGAAAGTGTGCAGAATATCCTCCCCAGAAAGTGTCATGTGCCGGATCGGTTATCACCGCGCCAGCTTTTTTTGCTTTTTCCAACACCCTATTCACTTCCTCTTTACTCCCTACATTGTGACCAAGGGTAAATTCAGTAGGACTTGCCGGAGACAAAGGAACCTTGGCCTCATGAGCTATATCCCTTCGATTCCATATGGCAAGCTTCAAGCCTTCTTGCAGGTCTAAAAAGGCTACAGCTCCATGCTCAAATTCTTTGCCCACTATTCCTTCTGTTTGAAACCCCAGGCCATCCCGATAGAATTTCAGCGATTTTTCCAAATCATCCACACCTAATGTTATGACAGTAATACGTGGTTTCATGATTGACCTCCTTCTTACTTACTTTCACCTTCTATTGGTTACCAACGCTTTTAGTTCATAACAGATTAAAATTAATACGTTTTTTTGTCAACCTAAATGGGATTCCTGTATAGTAGAATGATTAACTGACCAAGCTCGATTACAGGGTATACTCATTCACTTTATTTAAATTGTGATGAAACCGAAAGGAAAAGAAAGTACCGATGATTTCATTTATCCTACCTTGAAACGTTTCCTAAAAGCTCTGTGGTCCGCTTTTGAAGAACTTCCAGGTTCTTTTCGTATTGGTCCTGGTTTGTTACTTTCCGGCACAATTTTCTATGTAAGCAGGAAGGTCTGACTGTGATGGACTCCCTTTACTTCTGTGTTGTTACTCTTAGTACGGTTGGGCATCCCAGTTTTGAACCGGAGACAACATTAGAAAAAGTGTTTACGATGATTTATATTGTAGGCGGCACCGGATTATTTGTGGGCTTAATAGGATACCTTGCATACGCAATCATAAAGAAACCGGAAAATGAGAGTAAAAACAATAAAATCTGAATGCTTACAATAATTAGCATTCCTTTTTGATTGGTGTACAAAATCCCCGTTCAAAAGGAACAAGTGAAGGTTCTCCCTCAAATCACTGAAGTTTGAGCAAGGACCTTTATTCTCTATGTATTGGTTTTCTTCAGTTGTTTTGATTACAAGTCCCGCCGTGGCAGGTTAAGGATTACCCCTTTCCCCATATATCGTCATTGAAAGTATAGGACTATGAAATCTTGTAATGGAGATTGTACGTTGGAAAAACAGCCATTTGATAAAAACTCCATATAGTTCTTATACCAATCAAGATGGACTAATCCATTTTATCGCTATTCTATCCTCACCTACCATAACCGCTTTTATCCATTATTAAAGGCCCCTCTCGATTAAGAAGGGCCTTTAATAATGGATGGCACTTAATCTTCAAGCTCCTTTTTCTTGTTCAAGAGTTGGAGGTATTCCCTATCCAATTCCTCCTTCTCCTCTTCCTTCATAACACTGGACAGCTTCCCAAGTGTCTCGATGATTTGCACTTCAATCATAAGAAGTTCAGCCTGTTTATCTTGATTACCATCTTTAAGCGTAACCGTTTTTGAATTCTGATTAATAGTACGTACTCTCGGAGGTTCATCCTCAAATGAAAGTGAATGTGTTGCAAGCGATTGGATCAATGAACGATCATGTGTCACAAAAACGATGGTTCCTGGATAGGCTTTTAACACTTCGGTTAACGCCTCTTTAGTTTGAATATCCAGGTAATTTGTAGGTTCATCCAAAACCAATACATTATAGTTTCCCAAAAAAACTTTTGCCAGGGAAGCCCTGACTCTTTCCCCACCGCTTAAAAGTGATATTTGTTTGTGAACATCATTTCCTTTAAAAGCTAATCGTGATAATAGCGTACGAATAAAGGCTTGATTATAGGGACTGTCCTCCAATATATTTTCCAGTACCGTTTTACTTTCATTCAGATTTTCTTGTTGTTGCGCAAAAAAACCAATCTTTGCTGGCTTCGCGACATATAAATCTGGGTGATGCTCCACTATCTTTTTCAATAATGTCGTTTTTCCTGAACCATTTTGACCATTGATAGCGAGTCTGCAAGCTAGCGGGACATCTCCAAAAATATGTTGTTTCAGCATCTTTGACCCGACTTTAAGGGAACAACCATTAAATCGAATCACCCTTTTGCTATGCAAAGATGGAAATTCTGAAATATCAAAAATTATAGGGGAATCTTCCCTCGGTTTTTCTTTTTTTACTAATTTTTCGATTCTAGTTTCAATCGCTTCAGCAGAACGGTTCAATTTCGCCTTCTGTTTCCCGGCGCTCCGTTTATGGAGCCTTGCTTCTGAATTGCCCATTCGTTTAGGGGCTTTCCTAATTGAATCAGATTTGGCTTGGAGGTTTTGTGCAGCCTGTTTCAAGCGACTCTTTTCACGGGTGTACTCTTCATAGAGTTTATTTTCTTTTTCTGTTTTTGCTTGCTTTTGTTTGATGTACGCTTCGTAATTCCCTTCATATACAGTTACCTTGCCTTGCTCGACTTCCCATATTGTTGTACATAAATGATTTAAGAAAGCCTTATCATGTGAAGTAAGCAAAATAGCGCCATTAAAAGACTTTAAATCCTTTTCCAATTGTTCAATTCCGGATATATCCAAATGGCTGGTAGGTTCATCCGCAATCAATACTTCCGCATTGGAGGACAGAGCTGCAGCAATTTTTCTTCGGGTACGTTCGCCGCCGCTTATGGTTTCTTGGTTCTCACTGGGCAGTTTCCATATGCTCGTTAACTCCCCGCTTATTTCTTGTTCATTTTCTTCAATTTGCGGGATATAGCCGACTGTTCCATAGCTTTCTATATGGCCGCTATCAGGTTTCCTCATGCCCGCTAGAATAGAAAGCAAGGTCGTTTTACCTTCTCCATTCCTGCCAACCAAACCAACACGGTCATGGCTGTAAAGATGAAGTGAATCAACGGAAAGAACTTCACGGTTCCCGTAACTTTTCTTTATATCCTTCGCTTTTAAACATAACATGAAAAATCCCCCTCTATTTTTCTAGAGAGAGATCGCCTGTTACTAAATTAATATACATAACCTAATATACCTCATCTGATTTGATTACAGATAAAGCAGCCGTATATGAATTAGTACCTATAAACGAACAGACGAATCCCATCTCTAAACATAATCATAAAAAATCTCACAAGGGTATCTAAAAAAAGTCTTGTTCAAATGAAAAATGATCCACTTTACTCTCCAATGAATCTGGTAAGCAACGTACTTTCATTGAACATAACTAACCGATTACACCCTTTGATATAGATTTAGATTTACTGTTTATTTGATAAGATTACTGCTTCATTGTATGAGGTACCTTTTCCTTCCAATGTAATAAATTAATGATTGCATATTATTCTTATGTTTGTAAAGTCATTTTATTCCCTTTTTTATTAATGCTCATAAAAAAAGAGCGAACTAATTGGGCTCAACATGGACATGAACATCATACACGCCATGATCTTTCATCATCACTTTCTCTACATGCGTCGCTATATCATGTGCTTCTTTTATATCCAAGGTAGAATTGACAAGGATGACAACATCAATCACTTCATTATTCCCATAGTTTCTCCCTTTAATTTCTTTTATCCCCTTGACTCCATCCACATTTATAATTACATCCTTATAAAGATGAATTTTATTTTCATCAAATCCGTCAGAAAGTTCATGCGAGGCTTGAATGAAAATTTCCCAGGCTGTTTTGCATATTAATAATCCAACAATGATGGCAGTAAGGGAATCCAGCCAAGGCATATTTAATTGGGAACCGAAAATCCCAATTGCTGTTCCGATACTTACCCAAGCATCTGAAATATTATCTTTTGAAGCTGCCATGACGGCTTTACTATTAATTTTTATAGCAAGCTTTTTATTATATCGGTATACAAAATACATGGCAATTGCTGATAAAACACCTACATACCCTGCAATAATGTCAGGTGATTCCTTTCCACCTTTAAGCATGGAAGCAACGGCATCTATTAATACTTGTAAACCGACAGCAAACATGATGAATGAAGCAACCATCGAAGCAATCGTTTCACTTTTCCAATGACCATAACCATGATCTTTATCGGGGGGTCTTTGAGCTAGCCTTAAACCGACCAGCACGGCAATGGACGCGATAATATCAGTCGTGTTATTCAAACCATCCGCTTTCAAGGCCGCTGAGTCGCTTATGTATCCTATAACCAGTTTCATGATTGATAGACAAATATAAGCAATTATACTAATGATTGCACCACGTTCGCCTAATTTGAGGTCTTTATATTTTTGTTCTTCCATTCAACTTCCCCCCACAATTAAGTACCTGAATATCATATCAACTTAAAAATGGGTGGGTCTATAGCAACCTTTTTGTATCGCTTTATATAAGTAAGTGATAGATAACTATGTTGCATAAGGTAAACTATCTGAAAAGAAAAATATTGATGAACCCTTGATAAACTCCCCGGATGTCAAAGCCTCAAAAACAACGAATCAAGTGAGATTTATCTCGTTTTTTCGACGGTAAAACAAAATAAAGTTCCGCTTTCGTCTGATTGCAAATGATATTTTATCTGCAGTGTCTTAGCTATATCCTCAATAATTTTTAATCCAAGCCCCTTACTTTTACTATCGATATCAAAACCAATACCATTATCCTTGATACTGACTCCATTATGTTCAATGGTTATCACAAGTTTATCAGCCCTCGAGTGATTCAACACATTTTGGAAAACGTTATCGAATAACCTTTGAAGCCACAAGTCATTACTTATCCATTCCAACTCTCCATTTATTGGATGATAAATTAATTCAATACCATGCATGTTATACAAATAACCCCATTTTTTAACCATCATTTCTATTAAATCATGCATATTCACGTCATCACTTAAGATGTAAGAATTATCTAATGCCTCTGTGGATTGAATATTATATTCATTTGTTAATTCGGAAATATAATCAATTTGTTGATATAGTGATTGTAATAGTGGAACATGATCCATATATTGACCTTCCAAATAAAACAATTGTAATCTCATCGCTGTTAAAGGTGTATTGATGTCATGCCTTAATTTATTCAAGAGTTCCTTTTTCATTTCCTCCTGTTGTATGAGTTCCAATTCCCGATAGGTCGTTCTTTCTATTAATAAGTTCACCGATTTAGTTAATCTCCCGATTTCATCATTGCTTTTAATCTCTAATTTATTCGGAATCTCCTTATCACTAGCTAAATTCCCGATAGTTTCATTCAATATATTTATTTTATTTAATAGGGAGTTAATAGATTTGGAAAATAAGAAGGCTAACAATAATAATGATAAAAAGAATACCCCAAGCATTGTTGGATATGCAAAAGATTCATGAAAAGGAATGTCATCATTTTTGGTTTTAAAGCCCAAATCATAAATTACTGACATTAGGATACTGATTAACAGTAATATAAATGGCACGCTAATAACGGCGATAAATAATAATAGCTGGTATTTTTTCTTTAATTTCATTTCTTTATATAGGTATTCAATCTATACCCTTCCCCATATATATTTTGGATGATCTCACCGGTGTTATCATTGATTTTTGTTCTGACTTTTTTTATATGTACAGGAATGATATTTTGATTCCGATCATCGAGCTGCCATAAATATTCAAAGAAATGTTCTTTCGTTAAAATTCGATCCCTATTTTCATATAAATAGAAAAATATTTTACGCTCTATCGCAGTAAAAACCACTTCATTATGCAAGTCATTATTGAATACCCTTTTATGTTCGGCATCTATATATATATGCTTAATTTGCGTGAAAGTACCATATTGATTATCCAGCAATTTCTGCATTCTTAGTAATAGCTCCCTGGGATCAAAAGGCTTGGTCATATAATCCTCACCAATTGTCAAACCTTGGAGTTTGCTTTCCATATCATTTCGGGAGGATAGAAAAATAACTGGAATATTTAATCCTAGGCTTTTTATTTTCTTTGTAATTTGATAGCCATCATCTCCTGGCAGCATAACATCCATAATGACTAAATCCATCTCATGGATTATATCTACAATATCTTTTCCTTCTTTCACCCAACGTACATTGTAATCTTCACGTTGTAATATTTTTTTCAATAAATCACCAATCATCCAATCATCTTCAACAAGTAAAATATTATATCTTTTCATCACAAATCCTTTCTTTATTCATTTGATAAATTCCATGGCAAGATCATATATCTCATCTGGCGCATATAAATAGATGCTGTGCGTCCCCTTCAGTTTTATTACATCCGCTTTTAATAGTTTCTGTGCAAACTCCTCATAGTCTACATTTTTTTGTTTTGTATATTTTGAATCCTTATTTTCATCGGCAATCGCATCTAAAAATAAAATGGGTGTTTCTTTTGGAAGCGGTAATTTAACTGATTTTTCCCCATTACTGTAACTTTGTAAAAGCTCTTGCTCCATATCATCATTAAAAAACTGTTTATATGATAGTGCTTTATACAATTCCTTTTCATGATCACTTAAGAATGATTGCCGAATCACTTCGGGATTATAAACAGCAGAAGGAACAAGGCGGTGCAAACCCATTTTCGTTAAAATATTCACTCCCCTTACTGTCAGTGAATCTACCATGCCCATTTTATGAGTTACATATTGGTGCGGTAAACCAATATCCAAAGCAATGATTCCCTTTACTTCACTTGGATATTTTTGTGCCCAGTAAATAGCTTCGATACCTGATATTGAGTGTGGAACCAAATAATAAGGAGGTGTATTTCCACTTTCCATCAACGATTTCCTGCTTTGCTCCAATATTGTATCAATATCCCTATCATCGTGAAAAACATCGCTGTATCCATATCCAGCTCTTTCAATGACTGCAATCTTATTTTCTTTTGCAAACTTACTATATAATCCTTTCAATTCATAAACTGGAGCCGCAATCCCGGAACCGGACATAAAAACGTAAGTATCCTCACCGCTGCCTTCCGTATATACATTAATTTCTTTGTTATTAAAATCAACGGATCTTCCGTCTCTAATGAATGATGATTCCTTGCCCTTTTGATAATTATCGTAAATAAAAACAGCTATTGATACAAATATGATAATAGCAATGAAGATAAAAAATATAGTCTTTGATACTTTCAACAATTTCCTCATAGAAAAAAACTCCTTTCAAGTGATACTGAAAGGATATATGTTAATAATAAATTTCTAATAAATTTTCTTTAATTTTTTTCTCTTTTCACATTTAATGACCAGTGAATTTCATTAGAAAAAGGCTGCCCCAAAGCAGCCCTAACCATCTTTCCAAATGAAGTAATAACATCCCTCCACCGTATTCCTAAGTATAAATAATATTATATGTAGGTTTAATCACTCCGTTTGAATATTGCTTCATTTCAACTAAATCCAATTTTAGACTAGGCTTAACGCTTCCGAAAAGAGGGATGCCCTCACCGATTATGACTGGATTCACTTTCAATACCAATTGATCAATGAGTTTATGTTTCAATAACGTTCCAGCCAATTCTCCGCCCCCGCAAAGCCATAGCTTTCCGTCACCTTGCTGCTTGAGGTTTTCAATGAACGCAACGGCGTTTCCTTCGATAAGTTCTACCTCCTCATTCGATTCAAACTTAAGGGAGCTCGAAAATATATAATGTTTCAAGCCCTTATAACCCGGTTCACCAGGTTTGGCTCCGAATTGAAATCCAAATTCATATGTTTTACTTCCCATCAACACCGCATCATATTGCTGAATATCGGATAAAAAGTCCGGGACATGATCTCCTTCAAATAAGAAAAAAGATTGATTGATATTCCCATCCAACATTGCTTGATCGGCAATGAAATTGTCCAAAGAAACCGCTACATGATATACCAATTCCGCCACTTAATCATCCCTCCAACCATCCCTTTTTTTGAAAAACCAGCAAAGTAATATATATTCGTGAATCAAGAATATAATCCCTTCCGAAGAATTTCAGTGCCAGTGCTTCTCACTCCTTATTCTTCTTGGCGTATATCAAGCCTGGCATCTATCCATGTCCTCACCTATGTGGTATTATTTTGAATATTAAGTTAAAAGGAGGCATCATTTCATGTTTCTTGAAAAAACTCCCGAACCACCCTATTACGCTTGTATTTTCACTTCTCAAAGAAGCGATAAGGATACCGCAAGCTATAATTCAACCGCAGAACTCATGGATGAACTTGCCGCTCAACAAGATGGCTATTTAGGAGTCGAAAGTGTAAGAGATCAAAACGGAGTAGGAATTACCGTATCCTATTGGAAATCCCTGGATGCCATAAAGCTATGGAAAGAAAATGCCGCTCACAAAAAGGCACAAGAAAAAGGGATGAAAGATTGGTACTCGTCATACTCAACCCGAATTTGCAAAGTTGAAAGAGATTATACAAGTAGATAAGAAACTAAGATTTCTTGTACATACATGGTTTTTCATAAAATTTTCAGCTATAGAAAAAGACCGCTTTTTTAGCGGTCTAAGACTGTAGACAAACTCGAATAGAAGAGAGTTTGCCTGCAGTATAAACGTTTCAGTTGATTTCAGAATCCAATACCAGTTTATGAACAAAAAGGTTTCACTCTAAATTTCAAAACAAAGTTGTTTGGATCTGGTGTTCGAGACCCTGCGGGGAAAGCGTGTCTAAGGGAAACCCCCAGGCGCAAAGTCTACCGACCGCGGAAAGTGATTACCCTACGTTCAAATTTTATAAACCATCAAAAGTAAAAACATAACCAAATTTTCTTTTAAAATCATGATAAAGAATTAAAGGAAATGCCATTTAGATCTTCTTTTATGAGTGAGTACATATATAAATCGTCGAATTTGCCACAAGTATATTCATAATGCCTTAGCAATCCTTCTCTTCTAAATCCTTGTTTTTCCACGAGTTTTTGGGATGGGTGATTATCTGGTTCAATTAAAGCTTCTATCCGTTCCAGGTGAAAGTGGCGATAACCATACATAACAACGGCTTCCAACGCTTCACTAGCAATGCCTTTCCCCCAATGATCTTTACTTAATTCATATCCAATTTCCGCTCGATGATGTTTGGTGACCATATTCAGAAAACCGCAACTTCCTATAACCTTACCGGAATCTTTTAATGTAATCCCCCATCTGATTCCCGTACCTTCCTGGAGTATAGTTTCGTACCACTTAATTTCATCCCATACGTCATTTACAGTTTGGCACGGATCTAATCCCATTGGCTTCACTACATCCATATCAGATAAATATTTAAACATATCATCCGCATCTTTTATTGTTACTTCCCTTAAAATCAATCGTCGTGTTTCAATAAGCGGAAATGCCTTCCCCATCGAATTTTCCTCCTCCAAAGTCCCCTTTTCCAATACGTTACTGTTTTAATCATTACCTAATTAAAGCCATTAATCAACGCTATTGTATAAAGAAATAATGATCATAACTAAAAGGCGCCCCTACATTCGTAGAAACGCCTTTTTCCATTCACTTGATTTCTTCATTAAAAGAATTCGCTTCCTTTACTGCTGAAATCATTAAAAACATGGTCATTCGATTTTCAACGTTCATTTCAGGCCCACTTTTTAACCATTCATCAGAAGGCATCGGTTCCTTTACGGCAGTTTCGCTGAAACCGGCACCACTCAAGTCATTTATATATGTAGAGATCGTACGATGATACTATTTTGACAACAATAAATAGGCAGCCCTATTTCATCGTCCATCTTTGTCCATAAAGGACACATCCCCCCCTTTGTACATAGTCTAAAAGGGTAAACAATAAAGGAGGATTTCTTGAATGTATAATTACCCTTATTACCCTACTAATGTGCCTTATTATATAGATGGAGAACGAATACCGGGCCCGGGCGGCCGTCAATGGGACGGACACGGCGGCGGTCATGGCGGCGGCCAATGGGACGGACACGGTGGCGGTCATGGCGGCGGTCAATGGGACGGACACGGTGGCGGTCATGGCGGCGGTCAATGGGACGGACATGGTGGCGGTCATGGCGGCGGTCAATGGGACGGACATGGCGGCGGACATGGCGGCGGACATGGTGGCGGACATGGTGGCGGACATGGTGGCGGTCATTGGGAACACGGGCACTGGGTTCCACGATGCAGGAGAGTATGGGTTCCCGGATTTGGTTGGACTTGGATTTGTAGGTGGTGAAAAAAAGACAGCTTATGGCTGTCTCTTTTTTTGCTTTTTCTTCGTCTTGTCCATTAACTCCAATTGTTTTCCTCCCCCATCTTAAGTTCAAATTACTGCATTGACAATTAGTTTCAATCTCAGATTTCAATAAGATAAATTTTACACATTAGGACTTATATCCTGATTTCCTTTAAAAGAATAAGTCTTTTTTACTCATCCTTAATAAGTTATCGAGAAGATAAGCAAACTATACCATATTGCAGCTATACGGAATCTACCTAGGCTTATTTTCGCTACAAATTAATCCAGGTAATAAAAAGGATAAATGTGTCTTAATCAAAATTTAATGGGGTGAATGTTTTATGAGAATGAAAAAAGCATTAATAGGTCTCTCACTCTTATGTATAGTTGTTCCTGGTATTGCCAAATCGGCTGATTCCGTTGCTGAAAATAATCGAAGCAATATCGTAGCAAATTGGAAATTCACAAAACAACATGTTAAAAGCGGTTCAATCGATAAAGGTAATTTAATTATAGAAGATACAAGCAAACATGGAAATGATTTAGAGTTGGTGACGATAGGCGATCCTGCCTCGCCTGAATTAAAAAATATGATTCAATGGTCTGAAGAAGATTATCATGATCAAGAAAAAGTGGCTAGCCTGGAGTTCGCTAATTACGAAAACGCCCCTTCAGGCAGGTATTTCAAAACCAACAAGAATGCACCCATCAATTCGGAGAAATTCGATAAGGGTTTTACCATTGAAGCGATTTTTAAGCTGCCAAGTGATTCCAAGAGTGTCATGGGACTTTTTTCTAGACAAGGACAGGCTGCCGATCTTAATAAAATGGAAGGCGAGAAGAAAGTCCTTTCTGCTTTAACTGTATCCAGTGATCAAAAAATCCACTGGACAAGTCACCCATCAAATTTAAATTATAATGTAAGCAATTGGTCTCGATCTTTAAACGCTGATGAATGGTACCACTTGGCAGTTGTTAATGATGGTAACACGACGGCTTTAACTTTGAATGGCATAAGTGATTACGGAAAGTCAGAAAAAGTAATAGGTATTGCTGCAGTTAAAGGAAAAGGCTGGAACATCGGAGCATCTGAGTGGGGAAATAAGTTTAATGCACTATTCAAAGGGAATATCCAGGAAATACGAATTGCTAAAAAGGCTTTAACCGAAAAAGAATGGCTTGTGCAGGATGCCCGTGACGATAAACCATTTGAAGGATCAAACAAAGCTTTACCGTTTCTAACGAATAAAAAGAATTATAATTTTCTTTTTGTACCAGATACCCAGAAATATTCAAGCCAAAATCCAGAGATTTTCTATAGCCAAATGAACTGGATTTCCAATAACGCCAAGAAAAACAATATTATCATGAATACATTTGTTGGGGACATTGTCGATAATGATTCAGAAAAACAATGGCAGAATTCCCTCGGGGCCATTTCCCTTTTGGATAAAAAGGAAGTTCCATATATGATGGCGGCAGGGAATCATGACTATGCGGCCGGTGACCCTTTCCTAACACATTATGGGCCGGATCGCTTTTTGAATAAAAAATACTATAAGGGGTCGTCTCCCTCTGGATATAGCTCATATGCAATCGTTAAGGCAGGAAGTTATGAATACATAGTCTTAATAGTGGATATGAAAAATCTGCATAAAGACCTGGAATGGTCAAAAAAGGTTCTAGAGCAGCATAAAGATAAACCGACAATCCTCGTCTCACATGATATTATCTTTCCAAGGCTTAAGGATGATAAAACTCTCGCCGTCGAGTCGTCTAATGGCCGGCTGATTTGGGATGAACTTGTAAAGGACCACAATCAAGTATTCATGACGGTTAATGGACATTATTTCGGGTTAGCACATCGGGTAAAACAAAATTCAGCAGGAAATGATGTCATTCAAATGCTGGTCAATTACCAAACGAATTATCGAGGGGGAAATGGCTGGCTAAGACTTGTAGAGTTTAATGAAAAGGAAAATGTATTGGTATTCCGTACCTATTCGCCATTTGTCGACGAAATGTCTAAAAAAGAAAAATCCTATATGGATTTTAAATTTTTAACAGGTGAAAATAATTCATTTAAACTGGATTGGGACTTTAAAAATAGATTTAATTTTAAGTAATTATATAAAGGAGGAAAAATCCCAGGTGTAACTGATTGATCTTAGCAACCTGGGTGAATTCCTTTATTGGGTGCACTCCTATATGTTGATTCGTTCAAGATGGATAAACGTTCATTCTTCATGATGAATTTAAAATGCTTCGATTTTTTCCAGTTCGATTAAAAACGATCATGCTGCCTTTTTCATTACTGACTTATACTTTCCAAACCCATTAACGACAAGAACCCCTAATATTGCAATTCCTCCGCCCATGACTGAAAGAGGACTAGGCACTTCCCGCAGCCAAACCCAAGCGACGAAAATGGCAATCACAGGTTCAAGGTATAACAAACTGGACACGGAACTGGCTTTTCCTAATGATAGTGCGACTGCCCAAGTTACATAACCGATGGCCGCAGGGAAAATACCAACAAAAATCGCTGATAAATGACCTTCCATTGTAGCGTGTTGAATTTCTTGAAATAACCCAGGAAAAAATATGAAAAAGGGTATTGTACCGATCCATGTGAAATAAGCTGTCAATTCAATCGGATTATAGCGGCTAAAAAGTGGCTTTTGGAAAACAAAAAACACCGCAGAAGCAATAGCAGACATTAGCACTAAAAAGGCCCCTTCAGAAATATTCAGGGAAGGTCCTGCAGTACCTAATGTTATTAAGGTGATCCCTGTGAATCCTATGCCCAAACCAATCCATCCGAATAGGCCGAGGCGTTCTTTTAACACGAACGCAGCAATGATCGCGATGAAGACAGGTGCTGAACCAATCAGCATTCCAGCCGTTCCCGCCGAAACGGTTTGTTCCCCGAATGTCACCCCGATATGATAAATACTAATACCAATAAATGCAAGGATCGATATCCTCAACAAATCGTCTTTTTTCGGGAGTCGAAATTTCACCCCAGGCCATAGAGCATAAAGGACAAAAATCCCTGATGCTATAAGATAACGAACAAGCACCAAATGGCCGGCTGAATACCCGCCATGTAAGCTTGCACGAATAGCGGCGAATGTAGATCCCCAAATAATAACTGTAATAGATGCCAATAAAAATGCCTTCGTGTTCAAAACCTATTCCTCCCAACCATTCACTATAAACTGAAGGTATCATGGATACAGGATAACTTCAATAAATTTTCTATCTCGCTGTGAAGTGGAACAGTAAAATAACGAATATGTGTACATTCTGGGATGTAATATCGCTGAAGAAATTCTATTCCATATGGGATTGAATTGGAAATCTTCATTTAAAGGTGGATTAGGTTTGAATATCATGCTGAACAAAAGGTGCTTCGTATAAGAAGCACCTTTTGTTCAGACTATAGACAAACTCGATATTAAGATTACCTACTTTTTTTGAGGGTGTGTAAAATATGAACGTTGATTTCCACTCCAGGCACTCGCTTTCCGCGGGCGGTCCGGGAGCCTCCTCGGCGCTCTTGGCGCCTGTGGGGTCTCCCTTGGACGCGCTTTTCCCGTGGAGTCTCTTACCTTCCGATCCAATCAACTTTGTTTAAAAATTCAGAAGGAACCCCTTTTGTATACAAACTCGTTTACAATTACCTTTTCCAAATTTAAGCTTACCTGGAATATTCTCGAGGTTTTTAAACTGTAACAGTTTTGTGCAGCAATACTGCAATAAAAACTTTAAAGTGTAAATTTAATTAACTATTATCTGGTTTCCAAGATGAAAAGCGTCTTTCAATAATGCCTAATAATGAAGTAAGAATGATTCCCGTAATCGTAATGACCAACACTCCAACAAACATACGATCTGTTTGTAGATTTTGGCCATTGCTTGTCAATTGATATCCGATACCAGCTGTCGAAGCGAATAATTCACCTACAACTACAGCAATTAGTCCTTGACCTATTCCTAAGCGAATACCGTTCAAAAGGAATGGTACCGTCGAAGGCAAAGCAATCGTTTTAAAAATTTGAAATTCACTTGCACTAAATGTTCTGGCTGCTTTTATTAAGTTTTGATCTAATGTTAACATAGCTTTTTGAGCGCTCATCACTATTGGAAAGAAGGCCATCAAAAATACTATAACGATTTTTGATGCTGGTCCTATTCCGAATGCAATTATGATCACTGGTAAAAGGGCGACTTTAGGCGTTACATATAATCCTGAAATGAAGGGGTTAACGACTGCATTAAAGTTTGAATTCCAGCCCGATAACACACCAATTGGAATTCCAATAAGTATGGCTAAAACAAAGCCTGCAATAAATTCGTAGCCACTTACTTTCATATTTTCCCAAAAAGAAATTTCTTGAATCATTATAACTGCCGCTTGTGCAATTTCAATTGGTGAGCTAATGAACAATGGATTTATCCATTCATTTTGAGAAGCAACTTCCCAAAGCAACAGGAATATGAAAACAGAAGCAACACTGATGAAAAATGACTTCTTTTCTTTTTTTATTTTCTTCGCCTTTTTTATCTTGTGCTTTGATTGTGTTAGTTGGATAGTCCCCTTCGTCATATTATTCTCCTTTCCCTTTATTATTTTTCTTTATTATCGAAACCTTGTTTTGAAGACTCCTGTTCAATGATGGACCATATATGATCGACAAACTCTAAAAATTCCGGGCTACGCTTCACATGGAGATTTCTCGGTCTAGGGATGTCAACATCCACAACCTCCACGACACGTCCTGGTCTTGCCCCAAAAACAAAAACTCGATCAGCTAAAAATACCGCTTCATCAATTTGGTGTGTAATAAAAAGACTTGTCTTTTTTGTCTCATCCCATATTCTAAGTAACTCACCTTGCATGAACTCCCTGGTTTGTGCGTCTAATGCGGAAAATGGTTCATCCAGTAATATTAATGACGGGTTAACCGTTAATGCCCGAGCCAAGTTTACCCTTTGCTGCATTCCTCCTGACAATTCGTGGGGATAATGATTTTCATAACCTTTTAAACCGACCATTTCAATAAATTCTTTGGCCTCTTTCTTTTTCTCTGGTGTTACTTGCTTTTGCAGTTCAACTCCATAGATAACATTTTCCAAAACTGTTCTCCAAGGTAATAGACTAGGGTTTTGAAAAACCATTGCCCTGTCCTTGCCGGGACCATCAATTTTTTTCTGATCTAATAGAATTTCTCCCTTACTTGGCTTCAGTAATCCAACGACAGTATTTAAAAAAGTGGTTTTACCACAGCCGCTCGGCCCTACAATACATATAAATTCACCATCTTTGATATTTAAGTTTATATTCTGCAGGGCAATCACTTCTGCACCGGTTTTATTGTTCACATAAGTAACATCCAAAAAATGAGTGGACAATTTAAACTTTTCCAGTTGTGCATTTTCCATCTTGACTATCATCTCCCTTCTATCTAATTATTTTTTAAAAGCTTCTTCTATATAACTATTTGTCCAAATAACATCTTCAGTTGTATCCTGTTTAGTAGAAACGCCTGACAACTTGCCAAACTCAACTAATGGATCCTGGGCATTATCCCAAGCTTCTTGATTCATTTCTCCATAACCTTTAAAAGTGTTTTTCAATCCGATAATTGATTCCTCTAGAATATCAACATCAATTCCATCAAAATAAGATTCGATTGATTCAGCTGCCTCTCTTGGATTATTACGTGTGAATTCCATACCTTTCCCTATTGCCCGAACTACTTTCAAAGATGTTTCGCGATTTTCTTCTAAATATTCTTTTTTAGCAAAAACAGCTTCCCAGACCATATTCCCATACATCGGCTCTTCACTTGTATTGATTACAATTTCACCAACATCTTTACTTTCCGCTTGTAAACCCATTGGAGGTGAAGCTATTCCCCCGTCAACAACCCCCTCCTGCATACCGCCAATCTTCGGTCCATCTCCAGCTAATTTGACTGCTTTAAGGGTATTGGGATCAACACCATGCATTTGCATTAAATATCGGGTGTATACGTCTCCAGAATCGCCAACAAGATTTGTACCGATAGTTGCGCCGTTCAATGAAGCAACTCTATCTTCAAATGATGAGTCTTTAGAAACATTCTTTTTCTTTTGATATTGTTTAGAGAGAGTAATTTGATAGGTTAGTGCTGAATTTAAAGATTGAATCGCCAATAAATCTTCACCTTTGTCAAGAGGAGTGAACATGCTTCGAGGACCTGAGACCGCAAACTGTGCTTCCCCCGATAATACAGAAGCGATGACTTGTGCTCCTCCTCCACCAGATACAATCTCAGCTTCAATTCCTTCTTTTTCAAAAAAACCTTGCTCAATCGCTACATACAAAGGGGCAACTGACAATAACCGTGCAGGTTCCGTAAAAGTAAGCTTAACCGCTTTCCCTCCTGAATTCCCCTTATTTTCCGTAGTTGTTTCCTCACTTGAACTGCATCCGGATACTATAAACACCAAGCAAAGCAGAACGAACGCCAATTTTTTCTTAAACATATTACTTACCCTCCTAAATCAATTTTTAGTTCAATTGAAAATTGTCCATACAAAGATATTACTATTCCTCCTTATTTTTGTTTTATATATAAAACATTATTTCATATACATATCAATTCTAAATCAGCCTTCCCGGTATGGTCAATTATAATTTTGGAAAATTTAGATAATTCGGCGGATTACAGCACAAAAAAACACTCTTGTAAACTCTAAGTGTCTTTTAACCCTTAAAATACAATTTCCTGCTTCATCACTGGGTACCTGCACTGTTCAAATGCCGCTATTCCCGATGGTAACATCGGTCCTGATTCTGTTTTACTTCACATCGATGACCATCTAGATGATGTTCCTGATGGCTTATACTTAGATGGCATTCGATCAGCTAGTCAATGGGAAGAATTTCTTAACCTGACAAGAACGGAAAAAACATTTCTTATAATTGCAATAAAAAAAGCCCTCTCACTGAGGACCTCGAAAAAACCTACTATAATGTAAATCTTCCGGAAATTGCTTGATCGAGCAAATCTTTTTATAAAAACTTATTTAGCTGCTCTTCAATCATCACAAGCAATTCTTCCCCCCGCCTTACATAATTAGTAGGTTTTCAACTTCCATTTCTATTTAAATAGACTTTATCACTGGTCTCTATCCGTCCCCTTGTTTTCCAAAGGTTTTTATGCCTTTATATTCCCCAAAGCGTTTCTTTTATCCTTGAATCGGTCAAACATACTGAAATATATGGCTACTATACTAATGAGAACTATTAATGCTCCCGAAATAATAAAAGATGCATCTAATAATAAAATAAACCCTAATCCTGCTATAGAAGTAATAGTGGAAAGTATTGTCCATGTTGAAAACGTTTCCTTCATGCTTAACCCAAAATATTCTTTAATCATCCAAAATCCTGCATCATTAACATGCGAGCAAATTGAGCTGCCTGCTCCAGTTGCAAGGGTTACC
This sequence comes from Peribacillus sp. NPDC094092, assembly GCF_050279365.1. Classification (NCBI taxonomy): domain Bacteria; kingdom Bacillati; phylum Bacillota; class Bacilli; order Caryophanales; family Bacillaceae; genus Peribacillus; species Peribacillus sp. NPDC094092. The sequence goes on from NZ_JBNNUC010000001.1 coordinate 637,760, forward strand.
AAAGCCAAATTAGCATCGTATTGAGCCAGCATTGGAATAACTAATCCTGCAGTGGACATAGCTGCAACTGTGGCTGATCCTAAAGATATTCGTAATATCGCAGCAACCAACCAAGCAAGTATGATAGGTGACATTGAAGTTCCTGTAAATAATTCCGCTACATAATCCCCTACACCACCATCAATCAGTACCTGCTTGAAAGCACCCCCAGCACCAATAATTAATAGCATCATACCAATTGCTGCAATTGCTGATGTACAAGAATCCATCACTTCTTTTATTGGAGTATTTCTTGCTATTCCCATTGTATAGAATGCAAGAAATAAAGAGATCAACATTGCAGACGAAGGGTTTCCTATAAGACGGACAATTTCTAATAATGTATTCCCTTCAAACCCTGCTGATTTTTGAATTATATCAATAATTGTAGATATAGCCATTAATAAAACGGGGAACATTGCAGTCAGTACACTTATACCGAAAGCTGGTGTTTCTTCAAGCTGGAATGTTTTTTGTTCGCCTAAAGAAGCTATATTACCTGTTTTGTTAAATGCATCAGGTACAACTTTTTTAGCAGCCTTAGTATATAGAGGGCCTGCTATAATGACAGTCGGTATTGCGACAATAATACCGTATAGTAAAACCATGCCAATATCTGCACCATATTCACCAGCTATTACTGTTGGCCCTGGATGTGGGGGTAAGAAACTATGAGTTGCTAATAAGGCTGCAGCCATGGGAATACCTAGGTGCAAAATAGAAACTCTTAATTCTTTCGCAATTGAAAATACAATCGGAATTAATAAAACTAAGCCTACTTCGAAAAATAGTGCTATACCCACAATAAACGAAGCAACTACAACAGCCCACTGAATTCTTTTTTCTCCAAACTTGTTAATTAAGGTCATTGCAATACGCTGGGCTCCCCCTGCATCAGCAATTAACCTACCAAGCATTGCACCAAGTCCAAATATTAAAGCGATATGACCAAGTGTACCCCCTAATCCGCCTTCAATTGATGCAACAACATTTTCCAGCGGCATCCCAAGTGCTAAAGAGACTATAAAAGATACAATAATTAATGAAACAAATGTATTCAATTTGAATCCAGTAATCAAAATTAGCAACAGGATAATCCCAATCGCTACTATAAGTAATGGCATAATAAACCTCCAAAAAAATAATTAAAATATTTCTTTTTGCTCAACTTATAAAAATACTGACCTTATATTTTAATTAGTAAGTAACTCTAGGATGCTTATGCTATTTTGTTTACTAGTCATAAAGTGCAATTATTTGAAAAAACGCAAAATAGAAATCGCTTTCATTTGAAGCCATTACTAAATTTTCATCGTACACTACTATTTAATTAAAATGGGAGAATAAACTATGAATGAAAAAAGTAACGTCTTAAATGTGCTTTAAAGTGATGCCATTATAGGTTATTTTTGAACTAATGTTTTTTCTTCACCTAATGCTTTTACGCCCGCATTTAGAACTTCAATAATTCGATCTGTATCATAGATGTTTCCGCGCCAAGTTCCTCCACTTACTGATTGAAGCGCAGCCCATAAACGAGTATCATCCGGAAGACCGGGATCCGGTTTGAGGTCTGGATGAATGTCACGTTCTTTCAAGACATTCGTTGCTTTCTCTAAAGAAAGTCTTTCATTCTCAGTTCCAACAAAATTAACGGAACCCACTAACTGATTGCGGTCAACAATGATTTCAATCACATCTCCATCACGCAATTTCCCAATTGCTCCCCCGGCCAATGCCTCAGGTCCAATATGTCCAATACATGCGCCTGTCGAAACACCCGAAAAACGCGCATCTGTAATTAAGGAGACATGTTTGCCAAAAGACAAATGTTTTAATGCCGATGTTAGTTGATATGTTTCCTCCATCCCGGTTCCTGAAGGACCACCGCCCATGACTACCATTATATCTCCTGCTTCAATGCCCCCTGTTTTAATAGCTTTTATAGCTGTCTTTTCTGAAGTAAAGACTTTTGCTTTTCCTGTATGCCGATACACTCCGTCTTCTCCTACCACAGATGGATCAATAGAAGTTGATTTAATTACTGAACCCTCAGGAGCAATATTTCCTTTTGGGAATGTAACTGTAGAAGTTAGACCTTTTTCTTTTGCTTTGACTGGATCCATGATAATATCTTCAGGATTAATTCCATCATTTTCTAACAATTGCTTTTTCATCATTGCACGTCTTTCTGATTTTTCCCACCAATCGAGGTTTGCACCGAGGGTTTCTCCGGTAACGGTTAGTACATCTTCATGCAAGACACCTAATTTTCTTAGATGTAGCATAACCTCTGGAACCCCCCCAGCCAGGAATACCTTAACGGTTGTGTGACCAACAGGACCATTTGGCAGTACATCGACCAAGCGAGGAACCCTCTTATTGATTCTAGTCCAATCTTCAACTGTCGGGATCTTACAATTAGCTGCATGAGCAATTGCTGGGATATGAAGTAATAAATTTGTTGAACCTCCGAAAGCGGCGTGAATCACCATAGCATTTTCTATCGCTTTATCCGTAATAATATCTTTGGTATATAACTTTTTCTTCTCCAATTCTAAAGCTGCACGTGCTGATTGCTTAGCCATCTCCATCCAGATTGGCTGACCTGAAGGTGCTAGTGCCGAGTGAGGTAAAGCCATTCCAATGGCTTCAGCAACTACTTGTGAGGTGCCAGCTGTACCAAGAAATTGACAGCCTCCACCCGGTGTAGCACAAGCACGACACCCGAGATCGGCTGCTTCTTGTAAAGTAATTTCGTTGTTGGCGTATCTTGCCCCAATTGTTTGAATCTTTCCTGCGTCTTCTCCATTTGTAGGCGGAAGAGTAACACCTCCAGGGACAATGATAGTTGGCAAGTCGTGCATGGACGCCAGGGCTACCATCATTGCTGGAAGACCTTTATCACATGTAGCTACCCCAATAATTGCACGACGCGTAGGCAATGAACGAATTAATCTTCGATAGACTATGGCTGCATCGTTTCGAAAAGGAAGGGAATCAAACATACCGGCAGTTCCTTGAGAACGACCATCACATGGATCACTTACAAACCCTGCAAAAGGAACTCCTCCTTGTCTACTAATCTCTTCAGCTGACGCCTTCATTAATAAACCTATTTCCCAATGGCCAGTATGATAGCCTAATGCAATTGGAGTGCCATCATGATTCCTGATTCCACCTTGAGTACCGAGGATTAGAACTTGTTTTCCAAGGAGGTTTGAAGGTGCCCATCCCATTCCAACATTTTGGGATAATCCAAAAAGGTCACCACTTGGTGAATCTAGTAACATTTCTGATGTAAGCGGGAGTGAACCATCTGCCCCTTTTGAATGAGTTTGAACTTTGTATAAAGATGCATCCTCTTCGCCAAATATCGATTGCAATGACATATGTAGTCCTCCGTTAATAAGTTTTTATATTTCAAAAAAAGAAATATTTTTATGTTGCTCACATAATTATCTGCTAATTTCCAACCTGAATTTATAGCCATTACTATCATGCTAGCCTACTGCTATTTCAATCTTATATCTGAAATATTGAATATTCTTAGGACTGTTTGTCTTTTTATATTCTCTATAAAAGCCTCCCCTTAGTTTGATATTATAAAACCTTGTTTATCTATGTTAAACTTTGGTTGCCATTTAAAATAATCATATTTTTTCTGAAAAGTCAATCAACTTTTCAAAGCCAATTATAGAGTAAGATTTCAGTTATTTACAGGAAACCTCTACAATTTACTCAAATTTACGTAAGAAATCTAATTGTTTTAATAACAGAAGGTATAATCCTAAAAAAATTCTAATTTCCATACAAGATATTAACTCTTATAAATCTTACGTAGATACGTGCATCGCTTAATAAATACGCTTTATAGAATGAGAATGATAAATGAATTCTTTATAATTTTTCTTTGGATAAAAGATATCCATATCTTTTATTATGTTTCTTGACATTTTAAAAAAACTAGTATTATATTTGAATTGCAAGAATGTTTGTAATAGTAAAAATAGGTTTTATAATTTAAAACAAGTAGGTGAAATTCATGCCTGTTATTCAATCAGTAGATCGTGCTCTTCGTATTCTTGATTTGTTTGACGAACATACAGCAGAATTGAAAATAACAGATATAAGTAATCAGTTAGGACTCCACAAAAGCACTGTTCATTCTTTATTGAAAACGCTTTTAATTCATGGTTATATCCGTCAAAATCCTGAAAATGGGAAGTATGGATTGGGAATGAAGCTCTTTGAAAGAGGAAACTATGTCATTCAGTCTTTAGACGTTAGAGATTTATCAAAAAGATATTTAATGGACTTATCGGTAAAAACCGGACAGACTGCCCACTTGGTTATACTAGACGGCAAAGAGGGAGTTTATATTGATAAAGTTGAAGGTCCTATGGCTGTTATTCTTTATTCAAAAATAGGGAAACGAATTCCACTTCACTGCTCCGCTGTCGGTAAAGCTTTAATAGCTTTTAAAGATCAGGATGAAATTAAACAAATTCTAAATGGATATGACTATATTAAACAAACTGAATTCACCATTACAGGTGAATCTGAATTTTTGCGTGAGCTTCAACAAGTTCAATCTCAAGGTTACGCAGTTGATAATCAGGAAAACGAGCCAGGTGTTCGCTGTATTGCAGCACCTATTCGAAATCATGAGAATAAAGTTATTGCAGCAATTAGCCTTTCTACACTTATAGGTCATATAGATGAGGCTCAGCTGGAAATTTTTATTGAACAACTGAAACAGGCAGCTTTCCAATTATCAGAACAAATGGGAAATGGGATACCAATTTCATAGAGGTGTTCCCCTCTCTTTTGGCTATAAACAAAAACTCAGTTTTATAATACAAAACAATAGGAGGCGATTTTTATGCGTATTATCCGATATTTAAATGAGCATTCAAAAACAACTCTAGGAGCTGTTACAACTGAGGGAAAAGTATACCCTCTCCCTCAAGCAGGATTGATTGAATTAATCCAACAGGCAAACGAACAAAATGTTTCCCCACTCTCTTTTGTAAAATTCACCATCTCCAAGTCAAAACCAATTTCATACTCTGTAGAAGATTTATCGTTGCTTGTTCCTATCGAAGCTGAAGAAGTATGGGCTTCCGGTGTTACATATGAACGCAGCCGCGATGCACGTAACTATGAGGCAACAGGCGGAAAGCTTGATGCAACCACTTTCTATGACAAGATATATGAGGCTGAACGGCCAGAAATTTTCTTTAAGTCTACGGCTGCTCGTACGGTTGGTCCAGGACAGGAAGTTTATATACGCAGTGATTCTAATTGGCAAATTCCTGAGCCAGAATTGGGCATTATCATTAATCGAGATGGTGAAATCCTTGGATATACGATTGGAAATGATATGAGCTGCCGTGACATTGAAGGAGAGAACCCTCTATATCTACCACAAGCAAAAATGTGGAAAAATTCATGTTCCATTGGACCGGCAATTCTACTTGCAGAGTGCGTGGAAGATCCCTACAATTTTGACATCACATGCCGAATCTACCGCAATGACGAGCTTAAAGTAGAGGGAAAAGCGAATACTAAGCAATTAAAAAGAAAATTTAATGAATTAATATCCTTCCTCATACGCGACAATGAAATTTTTGACGGTACTGTATTATTGACTGGTACATGTATTATTCCACCAAATGACTTTACCTTATTAGATGGCGATCAGATTGAAATCGAAGTCTCTAACATTGGTGTCTTGAAAAATAGTGTAAAGTTACCAAATAAAATATTAGTTTGAGTAAATCAGATCATACACTAATCATGCAGAAAACTACTTATTCCAACCGCGCATCGAGGCACTAGTAAAGAAATACACGAAGGCCTTTAACTCCAATAAATTCATGTCCCCATACAAACTGAGGCATACATATGGGACGAATTTAATGTTGATGACTCAACTCGGTCAGACGTCGACCACAACGGCTGCCCTCTATACAAACCCTGAGCAAGAGAAGGCTAAATAGGCTGCGAAACTGCCGGGAGAGAGAAGAACCAATTATCATGAAAAGGATTAAAAAAGGAGAAGATTTTCTTAACGGGTTCCCTTTTGAGGTGCAAACATTGCAAATCACATCATGTTTTTTGTCACTAATATCAATGAAATTCTCAATGGAATTCTCTGAGTAAATAACATCAATAAACGCAAAGTAGGGATGGCTTAATGGCTATCCCTTAAATCTCTATCGACTGTTGAAAAACGAACCGCTTTTGCTTTCCCATTTTTCAGAATGGAAAGATTCGCCATACTAATTCCAACCCTCCCAGAAAGCTCCGTTACGCTCATTTTTCGTTTTGCTAACATCACATCAATATTAATAATAATTGCCATATCCTCCACCTCAGACCGTTAAATCATTTTCTGATTTTATGTTAAGCGCTTCTTGTAGAAGCCGTTGAAGTATAGCAGCAAAAACGGCGATAACCAACGAAGCAAAAATGATGATGAGTCCCATTAATTCAATAGGAGGGTCAACTTTCTTCGCTATAAAATGAAAGAGTGGCAAACCTAATACATACAAACCACTGATTGTAATCGCGCAGCACTTTATGTTCTTTAAGGCCTTTACAGATAATTCCGAGAACGTTGTGCTCTCGTCAATGTACCGTAAAAGATTGAAAGCCTGATAGAGAGCAAAGTAAAAAGGCACAGCCGCTCCATACATCACGATGAAAACGAGATATTTCATTGGGACAATATTTTGATACAATTTTGCTGCGAAATTCGCCATATGGGGCACTAAAAATATGCACAATGCAAGAACTGGGATTCCTAAAAATAACAGCTAGCTTTAAAAAGAGTGTCGTAATTTGTTTCATAAAAAGTACCTCATTAATTAAATTTTCTCAAACCGTTATTCATTTTTTGAATTAATATCTGGGACATTTTTTAATGGCTTTTGAAGTGCATCCACAATGGCTGCGATGATACTTGTTGCTAAAATACCCATTAGACTTAGTGATATAGGACCTGCTGGGTCATCTCCTGTGATTTTAGAAATCACCTTTAAGCTTAATATCATTAACACAATGAAGAAAATGGCTGTAAAAGCACATTTTTTTATAACCTTCAAAGATTTAAGAGATAACTCGGAGAAAGCGTTGTTCCTTTCGATATAGGTTAATAATTTATATACTTGATACAGCGTAAAAGAAAATGTAATACAGATTCCATACGCACATACTAAAAGGGGATATAGCGAGTAATCCCCGCCTGGATGTGCTTTTACATCTCTAATGGTTAACACAGGCATCCAATAAATACACAAAGTAAGCACTGCAATTCCAGCCAGAAAAATAATTACCTTTAAGAAAGTGGTTGAACCTTGTTTAACATTCATTTAGCACCTCACTGATTTAATAATAAAATGACTTTAACACATATTTTATCGTTTTACAATAAATTCATATCGTTTTTAATTATATTATTATTGTTATACCCTTTTAATTTTGATAAAAGTAAAAGCATTTCTCATTACAAAGAAATGCTCTTATTTTAAAATGTTAAAATTTGCACCCCTACCTTTAGTGCTAGTATTTATATTCGTTTTGAGCATTTAATGAATTTATAATTTTTATCATAACAGTGCTTTTGTATATAAAAAGTGAAGTCTTAAGTCTGCTTCTTTTTATATACAAAAAAAGAATAAATTTGTTATTGTCACTAAATAGAAATATAATTTAGTAGATAAATGATACGTAAGTATGAAAAGGTGGAGTTTTATTGGATATTTTATGGTGGGGATTAACTATTCTCTTGTTCGCTTTAAGTTTTGTAGGAATTGTCTATCCTATCATCCCTTCGGTTGTGGCCATATGGGGTGGATTTGCAGTCTATCAATTTCTCATTAATTCGGATGCGTTATCATTATGGTTCTGGTTCAGTATGGTGGTGTTAAGCGGTGTATTAATCGCGGCAGATATTATTGCGAACAGTTACTTTGTTAAGAAATATGGAGGTTCGAAAACATCCGAGACAATAGCAGCTATTGCTACGATTGTTGGTTCATTTCTCTTCCCTCCTTTTGGAATTATTCTTGTTCCATTTTTAGCGGTCCTTGTTACGGAATTAATCATACATAAAGATATGATGAAGGCTACTAAAGTTGGATTTGCTACCATTATTGGCTTTTTAGGTGGCAGCTTAGCCAAAATATTGATTCAATTGTTGATGATGATTTGGTTCATTTTAGCTGTAATCTTTTAATTAAAAACAATTTAGAGTAAGGAAAAAGCTGACCTGTATCGGTCAGCTTTTTTTATTTAATTTAAATTTAACCTATAGGCTCTGGAACAAGTTTTTCTTTGTATTTAATTTCTTCTCTAAGGATTTCCTCTTTCGTTAATGTTTTTGGTAACTTTTGAAGGTTCGTGTATTTGAAAGTATGAATTCGCCGAGGGGGATTTTATCCGGATCCAGGGACGTTCATTCTCCCATTCTACTTTTACTGGGACACGAAAGGTCTCGTCCAATAATGATTCGGTTAATACGTCCCTTTTTTCTCCTTTATCCATAACGTTCCCCGCATTGATTAACATAGCATGGGTTATAGATGGTACAATTTCTTCAATTCCAAGTTTCATAATGCGAATTTCTAATGGCATTTGTTTGCTCTTCTTATTCTGAAAATTGTTAAGGCCTTCATTCATATATGGGTTAATCTATATTGATGTAACCATCCCACCATCGACAAGTAAAGAGCTACCCGTAATATATGTGCTTGCCTCTGATACAAGAAAAGTTACGACTTTTGCAAATTCTTCAGGTGTGCCATACCGTTCCAGAGGAATAGTCTTTTTCGACTGTTCTGCTGCTGCTTCTCGGGATATCCCCTGTTTATCAGCATTCATCTGATCAATATGGTTCGTTCTTTCTGTTGCAATTCTGCCTGGTGCAACCGTATTAATTAAAATATTATAAGGTGCCAGTTCTACAGAAAGTGTTTTAGACAAACCAACGATTCCTAAGCGGAATGTGTTAGAGAGAATGAGCCCTGGAATCGGCTGCTTAATGGAGGTGGATGCAATATTAATAATTCTTCCGCCTCCCTTCTTCATGTCTGGGAGCACTTCACGAATAATCCGAATATAGCTAAAGAGGTTCAATTCGAATGATTTCTGCCAATCTTCATCAGAAATCTGTTCAAAATTTCCTCCTGGAGGCCCACCTGCATTATTAATTAAAATATCAATATGGCCATATTCTTTGCGAGTCTTCTGTACTAATGAACTTATATCTTCCACCTTCGTAATATCGGAACGATGGTAAGCGACCTGCCCTTTACCCAATTGCTGTAGTTCTTTCTGTACCTTTTGTAACTTTTCCTCGTCACGACCGGAAATCATAACATTTACACCTTCTTGGACCAAATGTTGGGCTACAGCTTTTCCAAGTCCTTGACTTGAGGCGATAACAAGCGCGTTTTTTCCCTGCAGGTTCAAATCCATATTCCACTCTCCTTTTACTATTTTTCTTAATTTAGTTTTAGGGCAGAAACTACACAAGAGCATTTCTTTTTGTATTAAAGGCTTTGCTATAACATAATCTTTTTAATCTCAATCAACAGGTTGAGAGGACCATTCAACTTCGTCATTGCACTTATAACTTGATGATGCCGTTCTTGCCTCTTACTTAAATGTAATCTTGTCTATAAGATTATGATCTCGTTTTCCTTTCAGTTAATAAAACAAAAATCATTAAAGTAAATAACTTCAGAAAGAATTTTGCAGCCGTGGATACTATTGAAAGCTTCCCTCGCTTTTTCTTCTGTGGTAAATTCAAACATCGAAATATTTCCTTCTGAATAGAGCGTGATGATCCACATAAAACAAACCTCCAATTAAAAAGTGGCTTTTTCTCTTCCCACAGACGATTAACCTACATAATCCCCAATTCCATTAATGGTAAAAAAACCTGCAACATTGTCTCTAAAAATAGAGATTCAGTATACAGGCTAGAATAGCGAGAAATAGTTCATTTTTTTATTATAATTACTTCTATCAAAATCTCCGACATTCCATATTCTTCGCTGCTTTCCGTGCAGCTTCCTTGCAACTATATTCAAAGAGGCGTACTTGTTTTTATAAAAACTGTTTTTCCAGCTTCCCCTACAAATGTTTTATTTAATGAATACTGTCTTGATGGATGTGAAAAATTCTTTCGCCGCTTCGCCCTGTTCACGCGAGTGGGAGCTTGAATTTTTCATACCGCCAAATGGAGCCTGCAGTTCAACACCTGCACTTTCTGAATTAATACGAATCAATCCGGCTTCCATGTCATTAATGAATGACAGCAGGTGCTGAATGTTCGTCGTGAAAATGGAAGCACTGAGGCCATACTCTACATTGTTCCCCAGTTGAAGGGCTTCTTCTACCGACTCAGCTTTCAGCAGTGCAATCACGGGACCGAAAATTTCCTCCTGCACAATGGCCATATCCGGTGTGCAGTTGTCAAAAATAGTTGGTTCTACGTAATAGCCATTCGCCTGAATACCTTTTTTCGCGCGTTTTCCACCAGTTAGAAGAGTGGCTCCTTCTTCCAAACCTTTTTCAATATAGAAAAGAACTGTATTGAGTTGGTTTTCACTCGCGCAAGGTCCCATCCATGTGTCACTGTCCAAACCATCACCAATAGTGATTTCTTTTGTTTTTTTAACAAGAATCTGCTTGAATTCTTCATAGATTTCAGAAGATACGATAACACGACTTGTCGCAGTACACTTTTGACCCGTTGAACGGAAAGCACCAGCAATAACCGCATCTACAGCTAGTTCCAAATCCGCATCCGCTGCAACGATTACGGGATTTTTACCACCCATTTCAAGCTGGTATTTCGCACCGCGTGCCAGTGCAGCCTGACCAATTTGTTTACCGACCCCATTGGATCCTGTAAATGTAATACCGTTGATATCCTCATGGTCTGCAATTCCCTGACCAACTATGCTTCCCGGTCCCGTTAGCATATTAACGACCCCCGCCGGGAATCCAGCTTCTTCAAAGCACTCAATTATTTTTGCACAGGTGACAGCCGTTTCACTAGCCGGTTTTACAACAATTGTATTTCCGTAGACAAGAGCAGGTGCCATCTTCCAGATCGGAATAGCAATCGGGAAATTCCACGGTGAAATAATACCTACAACACCGAGTGGTACACGCGTAGTAAACATAAGGGCTGAACTATCCGTTGAGGGAATGACGTCACCCACTTTACGCATACCTTCCCCTGCGTAATACTTTAAAATAGCAATACCTCTCGCTGTTTCCCCTTTGGTTTCTGCGAGTGTTTTGCCCATTTCACGAGTGGCACATTTTGCTATTTCATCGATTCGCTTTTCAAGAACATGGGCTGCTTTATATAAATATTCGCCACGCTCCGAACCAGAAAGTTTACGCCACGCCTCTTTTGCCTGTTTTGCTGCCTGCACTGCTTCATTTAAATCTTCTTCATTTGATTTTTGTACGTAGCCAATAACATCATTTTTATCTGCAGGATTCAAACTCTTATTTATTTCGTTGGATACCGAAGGAGCCCATACGCCATTTATAAAATTATAGTATGTTTTTATTTCAACAGTTGTTGTCATATTTCATCCCGCCTTTTTAGGTATAATGATCCCAACTCCCCATAGAAAACACGCGTAGTAACCTTTATAACTTCATTATCTCTAGCTGGAATCAAATTCTCCAACTTTACACATGCATATCCGGAGAATTAACAAGAAAGTTTATTAGTTACTTAATTGGAGAAAAATCAGCTGCATACATTAATTTAGATTCTTGTTTTTCTAACATTGGGAAAGCTATCGGGACAAATTTTTCTAACCAATCAGCATCACGATAAAGTGCTTTTCTATTTTCCGCTCTTTGATCAAGGCTTTCATATTTCCAAATATGAATAATTTGATTTAATTCCCCGATATCCGTATACCACCAACCAACTAATGTTGTATATTTCGAGATAATTGGCAATCCAACCTTCTCAAAATGCTCTAAGTATTCATGTACTTTTCCTACTTTAATTGTGTACGTTCTCATTTCGTGAAACATCATATTCTCTCCCTTTTTCTATAAAGTTTATCTTTTGAAAGCTACCGTGGTACGCACTTTCGATAATTTGTTTTATATCATCTGCTGTTGTAATTCGTGGATTTGATATAGTATTTGGACTTCTCATCGAATCATCAACCATTCGTTGCAGCAACTCTAAATCCACCCCGAGCTCTTTGATTGTATTCGGAATCCCAATCGCCTTATTAATCTTAATTACTTCTGTAATAGCCTGTTCAGCAGCCTTTTCCAGTGTTAATTCAGATGTATCTGCTCCAAGCGCAATTGCAATGTCCTTCATTTCATTAGGACAAGCAAGTACATTGAATTCCATTACATACGGAAGTAATGTTGCATTTGCAATCCCATGTGGGATATTAAAAATCCCCCCAAAGGTATGAGAAATGGCATGCACATTACCTAAACGGGATTGAGAGAAGGCCATTCCTGCCAACATCGATGCCACAAGCATTTTCCCCCTGCTGTTGACATCGGTTCCAACGTAATAAGTATTCAATAAACTTTCTCCAATTAGCTTAATTGCCTCAATCGCCAATGATTTACTCACAAAGTTCGAATTTTTTGACGTGTACGATTCGATTGCATGTGTAAGAGCATCCATACCTGTTGCAGCCGTAATTGATGAAGGCAGCGTTATTGTAAGCAACGGATCTAATATAGCTACTTTTGGAAATAAATACTTACTCATAATCACCGTTTTAAATAATGTATCTTTGTTAGTGAAAACAGTCGATGCCGTCACTTCTGCTCCAGTTCCTGATGTCGTAGGTATTGCTAGAATCGGAAGGGGCTGATTTTTGATTTTATCGATTCCTTCATAATCCAGGATACTTCCCGGATTTGTGGCCATTGCTGCAATTCCCTTTGCCGTATCAATACTACTTCCTCCACCTACTCCTAAAACAGAATCACATTGATGCATCTCCAAGAATTCAATTCCTTGTGCCAAAATTTGTGTACTGGGATTTGCTTCTACTTTATCAAAAACCTCATAACTAATTTTGTAATGCTTAAGCGACTCCTCAACTTTCTTCAAAATCCCTGCCTGCTTTACTCCATAATCGCTGACTACCAGAACTTTTTGTTTCACATAAGGCTTTAATATCTCTCCTATTCGTGAGCATATTCCAGAGCCGAATTCAACTCTCGTTGGAATTGAAAACGAAAAATCCATTGTTCACAACCGCCCTTCTAAAATACATATTAAACTATCTTGCTGTTTGGCAAGGTGGTCCTACCAATATTATTTATCTGGGTAAGGTGGTCCTACCAGGATAACTCATCAAGGTAAGGTGGTCCTACCACAAAATCGATTAGTGAGGTAAGGTGGTCCTACCACAATAATTGTTATTATCGTAACATTAACTTTCTTTAAATTCAATCTATTTGGATTAATATTATATGAACTAGGCTCCAATTTTTTTATTGAAATTAATAAATAAAGATGCCAAAGCTAAAGTTAATCCAAAAAAAACAAATAACAGAAGAGCAATAAAATATGATCCAGTTAATGAAATGGTAAACCCAATAACAATTGGTGTCACAATGCCAGCAATATTACCTGCAGTATTCATGAATCCTGCAATTGTACCAACATGTTTACGTTGTGAGATAGTTGCTGGTATTGTCCAATACAGGCCAGCCCAACGTAAGAAAAAGAGTGCCGTAGAGAGTAAAACGATAACTCCTATTAATGAGGTCGCAACTCCTAATCCTAATAGTAAAATACATATGGCCGTCATAAGACCTCCGATAAACAACAATGAACGCATTACCGTATTATCTTTTCCGCCTTTAGAACGCCAAAAATCCGCAAGCCAACCACCAATTAATTCACCAATAACACCAAAGCCAAAAATGATTAAAATTGAGCTTCCAATGATTTTAATGTCTAAATTTTGAGTTTTCTCTAAATAATTGGGTCCCCAAGTCATTAGCCCATAAAAGACTGTATTTAAGGAATAATATCCAATACACATAGCCCAAAAATTCCGACTTTTAAAATAATCGGATATTTTGATCGCTGATTTTGAATCTTGAATATCCAAATTATATTCTATTTCTAAAGCGTTCTTGATATGTTCTCTTTCTGCATCATTCATCCGTGAATTCGTCTCTGGAGTTCCTTTAATTACCTTCCAGACCACCCAGCTAACTATGATTGTAAGTATCCCCGCACCGATCAATGCCCCTCTCCACCCACCAAACCATGCGATGAATGCAATAATAACCGGTCCGCCAATTGCAGTACCAAGTGAAGAACCACTATCAAGCAAAGTTGCCCCTCGTCCTCTTTCTTTAGACGTTAACCAAACAGACTGTAATTTTGCCCCGCTTGGATAAAGTGGAGCTTCCGCTATTCCAAGTATTACCCTCAAAAAGATTAATAGCTTACTCCCGTTCACAAATCCTGTCAAAGTTTGTACGATTCCCCATAATATAGAGGATCCAATGAGTAATTTATCAGGTCGGTATCGATCTGCAATCCAACCGGATGGAATTTGCATTAAAGCATACCCCCAAAAGAAGGAACTTAAAATAATTCCTACTATAGCAGGGTCGAGTTCTAAATCCTTTTGAATAAGAGGCATCGCAATAGATAAAACAGCGCGATCTACATAATTAATCGCACACAGAACAAGGAGCATAATGAACACATGCCAACGAACATTCGTTGGTTTCCTATACTCCGTTGCAGTCACTTTCAAAGGCTCTAATGAACTACTCTTTTTTTCTAACATAGACTACATCCCTTCTCCCCTTCATTGTGATACCGCTTACAATGTTAAATAATGAAAATTATCTCCTCCTTAACTAGGAAATAAAGGTTAAAAAGAAATAACCCTAAAAGTTAGAGGATAGGTGGTCCTACCACAAAACCCTTAGGGCAATTGTATCATATTTCCTTTACAATTCAATAGTTTATTTTCGCTAATACTAAACAACCTAACTTTCTTGATCTAAAGCATTTTTATATTTCTTCACACTCTCTAGGTGTGTAATCACCGCTTTGCGTGCACGATCCGGATCCATATTTTTAATCGCTTCGTATATTTTTTTATGTTCATCCATAGCAAGCTTATCTTGACCTGGTATCATTAATGCATCCGTACGAGACTCATTTAATCCATGTATAATGGAATCAGAAATAAGGCTTAACGTATGAACCATCATGGAATTGTGACTCGCTTCCGCTACAGCCATATGAAATTCAAAATCCTCAACAGCTGCAACTTTCCCTTTCTCAAAGCAATCTTCTAATTTATCCAATGCGTATTTTATTTTTTCTAATTCTCTCTTGCTTCTTCTTTCAGCCGCATAATAAGCAGCTTGACTTTCGATACTTTGTCTGAGTTCAAGTAATTCAATAAGTGATGAATCTTCGTTTTCTAGTAACGAGTTTAAAAGCCGGAATAATTCTTCTTGCTCGTTTTTGGCAAAAAATACTCCTATTCCAGGTTTTACTTCTACCACCCCTTTTGATTCTAAAACACTTATGGCCTCACGTACAACTCCACGTGATAGAGAAAATTGTTTTGCTAAATCTCTCTCGGGCGGGAGTTTATCCCCCGGTAAAAAATCTCCATTTTGTATCGCGCTTTTTATTTGCTCTATAACAATTTTAGAAGCTCGATCTTTCTTAATAGGATTAAAACTCATAATTCACCTCGATATAATACTCTATCAATTAATAAAAAAAGGTAAAAGATTGCACATTTTCCGGAATGACCTCTATATGACTACATATAAAATCTTAGATACGTATGTGAAAAATTATAACATATATTACTCTAATCCTAAAGCTCATTAAGGATTAGAAGCCATAAAGCAGACATTTGTCGATTCATTGGCACTGCAATTTTGAAATCCATTTCTTATAAAGGATCTTATGTCACCAGCCTTTTTGGAAAGATGATCTTCGATTCTTTTACAAAATTCATCCATTCCAGTCTATCCTATGTTTTTAAAAATTTTTTTAGGTACCATTCTCTTTTAAGGGCACTCATTATACAATTATCCTCCCTGTTTTTTAAGGGTGTATGAATATGTATATAACGCACATTTAATAGTTCATATAGTGTCCTCCAGGAAACAAAAAAGGGTGTTTCAAAGCCGAAAATCCGACTTTGAAATACCCCATTGTCACTTGTTAAATATTTCAGTTTAGAGATATCCATAGATTCAAAATTAATCTCAATCCGTCCTCCAGTCTGGACATCTCAACCTTGAAACGGTTTGCATCCAAATGTTCAATCCAGAAATGCTTTTTGCAATGCCTCTAGGCCATCCTTGTAGATCCCATGGAACAGATTAATTGCCTCTTCATCACTAACTCCTACAGGCGTGAAACTGCCAGACCACTCTACCAACGATGATTTACCATCCGTATCTTCTTTAACATGGATTGTAGATAAATAATCCGTAACCGGAAATGGAGCTTTCATAATTGAATATGTGTAGTAACGCTCCTTGTCGTTAAATGCTTCTAAACGTTCTACAATCGTATCGCCATCAGGATTAGCCAAATGACGTACACGTCCCCCTTCAGTTACTTTACTGCTAGGGATATAAGGTAACCAATCTGGAAGGGAATCAAAACCTCCAATTAATTGCCATACTTGTTCAGGCGAAGCAGAAATTTTAATTGATGTAGTAGTCTTTGCCATATTTATTAATCTCCTTTTATTTAACGTTGATTGGTAGTGGTGCATAAGGTGATACCAGTCTTTGTTCGAGCATTTCTTCCCAGAATGCTGCAGGGACCACTGTATCCAATGCAGCTTTGTCTTCTGCAATTCGCTCAGGTTTACTAGCACCGGGAATAACAGCAGCAACCGCCGGGTTAGCCAGTGAAAACTGTAAAGCAGCAGCCTTGATGCTGATTCCGTGACGATCTGCAATATTTTTGATTTTATTAACTTTTTCAATAATTTCTGGTGATGCTTTTTGATATTCGAAGTGAGTACCTCCAGCTAGAACACCTGAGCTATATGGACCACCAACAACAATATCCATATTGTGTTTTTCAGCTGAAGGCATGACTCGTTGCAACGCACGCTCATGGTCTAATAATGAATAACGACCAGCTAGCAAGGATACATCTGGCTTCGCTTCTTCCAAGTCCAGCATGAGCTCAATTGGTTCTACCCGGTTTACTCCCAGTCCCCAACCTTTAATTACGCCTTCTTCACGTAAACGTGTAAGCGTACGGAATGCTCCTGTTCTGGCAGCTTCAAATTGTGTAAGCCACTCATCGCCATAAAAGTCTTGCGCGATATCATGAATATAAACAAAGTCCAGACGATCTGTTTGTAAACGTTTCAAACTATCCTCAATAGAGCGAAGGGTTGCATCCGTGCTATAGTCAACGATGATTTTATTCTTACGACCGAATTCGAAAAGTCCCCCTTTTTCTCCTAAATCACGTGCAGATGGATCTTCCAGTTCATCCGAAATGATTCGACCTACTTTTGTACTTAAAACGTAATCATTACGATTTATTTTCGATAGTGCTTCACCAAGACGAATCTCCGCTAAGCCCGCTCCATAAAATGGAGCTGTATCAAAGTAACGAACGCCACTCTCCCAAGCAGTATCCACTGTTGCGATTGCTTCTTCTTCTGGGATATTACGATACATATTACCAAGTGGTGCCGTACCAAAACCAAGTTTTCTTTGCAGTATATTTCTCATTTAAGGTATCCTCCTAAAATTCATTTAAAAAATGATTGAATTGATCATTTCAATAAATGACATTTCATCGTTTGACAAAATGCATAAAGAGTCAAAAAGTACGCACTTTAAAGTATGATAGACTCATTTGCCTCTTACACACGTTATTATGGTGTATATCAAAAACTATGGGAAGTACGCACTTTAAAGTGGTATAGGTACAAAAAAGTAATATAGAGTTTCAGGTAACATTCTACTCATTTGCTTCTTACACACGTTTTTATGATATATATCCAACATGAAGATAAGTACGAACTTTTAAGTAGTATAGGCACTAATAAGTAATATAGATACTTTTTGGTAATGTACTATTCGTATGCCTCTTACTTATGTTAGTATGAAACAAATTCAACGCATTAAAAAGTACGCACTTTTAAGTACTGTAAACACTAAAAAGTAACATTTCAGGTTTTTAGCTTGTTTTGCTCAAAGCTGAAATTATCTAAAATTATCAAAGGAGATTCCTATAATGAAGAAATACAATATTCCTGTGGAAGCAACTTTAGAGGTGATCGGCGGTAAATGGAAAGTCGTTATCCTTTGTCATTTAAAGACAGGCCAAAAGAGAACATGTGAATTAAAACGTTTAATGCCTGGTATAACACAAAAAATGTTAACACAACAATTACGTGAACTAGAAGAAGACGGTGTTATCCATAGAAAAGTATATAACCAGGTACCACCGAAAGTAGAATATTATTTAACTGATTACGGTTGGTCTTTAGATTCCATACTAGATTCCCTTTGTAATTGGGGAGAATGTCATCTCGAAAAGAATGGGAACACATCCATGCTTATTACAGTAGATGAATAATAAAAAGGCAAAAACGAACATACTTCTGTTCGTTTTTGCCTTTTTAATCCTTCCATGACTTACTTACCAATTTCCATTTCTTTTTTCAACCGGTCTACAAAATGATCATTGATGTAATCCTGGATAAACTTATCCTTTTTTTTAAAATCGCTGTCTTTTCTAAAAAAACCACCCTCTTAAGGCATTGATTCTCAGGCAAGTTGGTCCAAGCCTGCTTCGCCTCCTCTTCCAGTGAACTTTCAATCTTTCTCTGGATCACCACCGCTTGAAAGCTTTGGTTCTTTCTTCCATAAATGTGCTTTGGGTAAGCTGTTTAGTAACTGTTTATCGTTTAATTGTGAATTTACACTTGTTGACATTCTAAATCACCCTCTGCCAAGTACAGAATGATTGGGAGTTCATTATATGATTTTAGAAGCATTTTCAAAGGCTCAACTTCATCCGAACATTATTGCCGAGTGCTCTGATATCTCCCTTTTATTAATTTTAGTCGTATCTGATTTTGGAACAGCCATTGTTCCAAAAACTGTAATTAAACAACATAAAAACTACAATATCCAAGCTTACAAAATTAAAGATACAGAGCTAACTGCTTCAACTGGGTTAATTTAGTGAAGAATCATTATCTATCAAAAACCGCTCAAAACTTTGTTAACCTTTTAACAGCACACATGAATGATTGAGTCAGGTTTTAAAAAATAAAGTAGGGACAGTCATGACTGCCCCTACTATTAAATGGGAAGAACCCTACTCGATGTTTTTATTGACTATAAAGTTAGCCCGCCATCTACAAGAACAATTGAACCGGTCATATAGCTTGCTTTATCTGATGCTAAGTAAGCAACCATTTCAGCGAGTTCTCTCGGATCAGCATAACGACCCATTCTCATATTGGAAACCTCTTCTGGAACGTATCCACCTTCTGCAAACTGAGCTTCAACACTTGTTGTTAATGCTGTTTTCACACCGCCAGGACAGAGTGCATTTATACGAATTCCTTTTTTCGCATATTCTAATGCAGCACCCTTGGTTAAGCCTACAACCGCATGTTTGCTTGCAGAATATACAGCTACACTGTGTTCAGGACGAACCCCTGCAGTAGAAGCAGTATTAATAATAGAGCCACTTCCTTGCTCCTCCATCACTTTTAACACATATTTCATTCCAAGGAAGACCCCTTTTACATTGATAGACATAATGCGGTCAAATTCGTATTCTTCTACTGAAGTGAAAGGTGCGAACTTTTGGATAACACCTGCATTGTTGAAAAATATATCAATACGTCCATATGTTTCGACAGCTTTATTTACATAACTTTGCACATCTTCAGTTTTCGAGACATCGGCCTGGACGAAGATGCCTTCTCCACCTTGCTCTTTCACAAGTTTTAACGTTTCTTCCCCTGTTTCCTGATTGAAATCGACTAATACAACTGTTGCACCGTTACTAGCAAGTTTCAAACTGCTTGCTCTTCCGATTCCACTTCCTGCACCAGTTATGACAGCAATTTTATTTGATAATTCCATGTTTAATTCCTCCCTACTTATTCTTCTTACACGAATCATTTTATGGCTTGTTTAAAAATATTTATTGTATTATCTTACGAATAATAGTACATATTAACTTTAAAAATAGACCGAATAAAAAAAAATTTGAATGGAGTTTATAGAATAGATGGAAATAGCCATACAAGATTTACAATATATATGTGAGCTTATTTATAAAGTTCATAAAATACCTGTTTATTATGTCAATCAATTTGGTAAGATTGAATACGAATTTTCAAGTAGAGACTTACGGGATCATCCATATTACTGCTCGTTCAAAGAGCAGATAAGTGTGTATACTTATGAAGATAATCCAAATGATTTTCCTATATTCTTCTCTAATTCAAATTTGAAATTTTTCTTTGTCAATCTAAAAAAAACGAATCTATTTTTAGGTACCATTATTTTAGGCCCTACCCTTGAATCAGAAATATCTGATGAAATGATTAGCAAGATCATAGATGCTTTTAAAGGAAATCTTAATAAAAGGAAACTCATTGAATACTATCATTCCATCCCCATTATTGATAGTCAACAATTCCTATCGATTAGTCTATTAGTTTATTATTTGACGTACCATAAAAAGCTTGATAAAACGATGGTCATCCAAAACAATGAAGCGTTGACCCTTGATATGATTGAATTAGAGAATCCGGATCTTGAGCTTTCAAAAGGGAGAAGGAATTTCATTTTTCATTCCAATCTTTCATATGAACGGGTTTTGCTTGATTATGTAAAAAACGGACGTATAGATAAATTAAAGGATATCTTCGATTACTCTATTATCGGTGAGGCGGAATTAGGATTATTATCGAAACGAAATCGCCTAAGAAGTGAAAAGAATTTAATGATAACTGGAATTGCTCTTGTTTGCAGAGCAGCTATTGAAGGTGGTTTAAATGATGAAACTGCCTTTACCTTAAGCGATTTCTATATTCAACAACTCGAGGATTTAGGAAGCTTAAAAGCAATATTGAAATTAACGGAAGAAGCTATAATGGATTTTACCAATCGTGTGCACCAATTAAATGAAGAAAAATATTCTGCAACAATAACAGCTTGTCAACATTATATTTATGACCATCTTTATGACGATATCACACTTGATCACCTTGCACAAATGTGTCGTTTAAGCCCAAATTACTTATCATCACTTTTTAAAAAAGAGGTTGGTAAACCAATAAGTGAATACATTCAACGGCAACGAGTTGACGAAGCAAAAAAGCTATTACTTTTAACAAATTATTCGATTTCAGACATCAGCACATGGCTAAATTTCAACGACCAAAGTTATTTTATAAAAATCTTTAAAAAATATGCAGGTTTAACCCCCAGGCAGTTTAGAAATGATCATTTTTCCAATCATAAATCGACATAATTATATATAAATGAAAATTTGAGCAACAGATCAAATTGGGGTCCCCCCGCAAAATGCGAATTTACAAAGGTAAGGAAAATCCAAAATAAAAAGCCCAATTTTAGCATTAAAATTGGTGATTTCTCTATTGATGGGAAACTGCTCCCGAATATCAATTACATTATCAGACCAGTTATAGCTTTAAAATAAAGTTAATCAAAAACTTTCAACAAACCCATATTCTGCGGAACAAAAAAGAATCCATTGATCAATCTTTTTATCAAGACCTAAATTATAAAAAAATGAAGACAAGCACATATTAGGCCCAAACCCAGCAACTGACTACTAGGCCCATAACCAGCTTTACTGTAACCAGGGGCAAAGTAGCCAATAACAATAACCATACGTTTTTTCTACTCTGCCCCGATTCATGTGCCTTACTAGTTACCTTTCTGTTGTATCTTACGATACAATGTCATACGAGAGATACCAGCTTTTTCAGCAGCATCCGTCCGGTTCATTCCCTGTTCTATAAGATATAAGGCGTAATTAATTTTTTCCTCATCAGCTTTTGGTCTTCCAGGAAGTTTACCTCGCTTCTTTGCAGCCAGAATCCCTTCCTTAGTCCGTTCAGAAGTCAGATCCCTCTCAAATTGTGCAATTCCAGCAAAAATAGTAAATAACATTTTCCCATGTGCTGTTGTTGTATCAAGCCAGGATTCTTTTAAGCTCTTTAGATGTGCTCCCTTTTTGGAAATGAGTTCCGTGATTTCACTGAGATCCTAGAACAGGATAGGCGAGTTAGTTCTGTTACAACAACCGTATCTTCTGATACTGGGTTTATTTTTTATCAGTTAATAACAGGGATTTAATCCGGATCCAGGGACGCTCATTCTCCCATTCTACTTTGACTGGGACACGAAAGGTCTTTTCCAATAATGATTCGGTTAATACGTCCCTTTTTTCTCCTTTATCCATAACGTTCCCCGCATTGATCAACATAGCATGGGTTATAGATGGTACAATTTCTTCAATATGATGTGTAACATATAAAATGGTTGGACCGTTCGGTGCAGAAGTCATATCTTCAATAGATGTTAACAGCTCTTCCTTAGAGTAAATATCCAGTCCATTGCAAGGCTCATCTAAGATTAATAATTGCGGTGAAGACATGAGGGCCCTTGCAATCATCACTTTTCTTTTTTCACCTTGAGAGAGTGTGTGGATAAATTGGTCTGACAAAAATTTGATTCTGAATTGATCAAGTAATGCTTTTGCTTTCTTTACATCATCCTCTGTAATTTCCTCATATAATCCAATTGAAGCAAATTTTCCGCTTAAAACTACTTCAAGTGCTGTATCATTTGGGCGTGACTGATACTCCTGATCTAATGAAGAACTGACCCAGCCGATGGATTTCCGAAGTTCTGGAAGATTCGTTTTTCCAAAAAGATTTCCTAAAACGGACACTTCACCACTATTTGGCCATTGATAACCTGTAATCATTTTTAAAAGAGATGTTTTCCCAGATCCATTTAGTCCTAGAAGAGCCCAATGTTCCCCTTTTTGGACCTCCCATGAAACCCCATTCAATAACAGCTTTCCATTTCGTTTCCAGATAATGTTTTTAAGTGAAATGATGCTTTTCGTTCGACTCACTTTTTCTCCTCCTTAAGGTATTAAAGCCTTTTGCAGACGGTTTTCCCCAATGTTCAATATTTTTAAAATGTTTCCATGGTCCTTTGCTACGTTAATAGACGATAACCAATGTCCCCTAGCAATCAGGGTTAGTGTAAAAAACAAATTAACTGAATAATATAATTATACTTACATTTTAATATTTTAAAATATAGGTCCTATCTTATAGAGCTCCAATTCGTAGACAAAAAGGTTTCGGAAAGTAACCGAAACCTTTTTAATTTTTTTAAACAGATATATAGAATAGTGATTTTTCCTATGTTATTTAGGTATTTCTTGCTCTTCAAAAGTCCTGTTGGCTACCGTCTTTACATTCATCTCAGAGAAAAAGGTGATCTTTTTACAATGATTGAAGTTTGCAGGACCTGCAAGCTGTTACCAGCCAGAATTCAAGTGAACCCTTACCCTCGTTTGTTACAAAAGCAAAAGCTCTCTTACCTGCATGCTTATCAAACTGTTAATAGCAATATTGCGGTAGTCAAGTTAATGAGACGATTGAATTTCTTAAATAACATGCAAGTTGAACTTTTAAAATGTCTTCTGGATTCGAAAAGGAAATTTGAAGCTTGTCTTCGATTCTTTTTAGCCTTTGATATAAAGTATTAACATGGATATGCAAAATTTTGGCTGTTTGTGTAGCTTGACGGTCGTTCTCCATATAGGCAAGCAGGGTTTGTTCTAAATCCAAAGCACCGTCTTTATCAGATTGGAGGGGATTAAAAACTTCATTTACAAAAGAGTTCAAGTCATCAATGGGTTGGTTAACAAAAAGATGATTGATGCCAATATCCTGATAATTCACGATACTTTTAAGCTGCCTCGAAATCAGAAAAGAAAGGGCTTTATCCGCTTCGGAGTAACTTTTTGCTATATTCTCCATACTTGGATAGCAGGTACCCATCCCTATTTTTAGCGATTCTTCATGCACATTAAGCCAGTTGGAATGAATAAGCGCTATTCTCTTTTTTACATAACCTTGATCTGCAAAGTTATTAAATTGGCATACCAACGTCACTTTATTTCCATAACCAAAAACGAGTGAAACAAATATTCCTAAATGCCTTTTAATTTGGGCAATTAGTTTGTGCATTTGCATATGAACAAAATGGAAATCTGCATGAGGATGTAGATGAATGACGATCGCCATATAATAGGGATGATCATTAATTCTAAGCCCAATGGCCTTCTTTCGTATCAGGTTATATTCGCGGCTCTGAATAAAATCATTGAATAGATCATTTGTTTTTTGATAAAAAGAATCCACTAATGTTTGTTTTCTGATAATCTCCAATGCAATTACTGAGCTTGCCTGTTCAATAATCATTTTGTTTAAAGGAAAAAGGTCATCTTCCTCCATTTCTACGGCCATTATTCCAATTGGAACATCAATAGCAATAATAGGGTGAATGTACAATGACTGACTATTATAGGACTCAGTAAAATAAGATTGAGTTGGTAATTTTGTATTTATTTTTATCAGCTCTGAAGGAAGCTCCACTTTCCATGGGGTTGGACTTGAATATAATTGATCATCTGTTAAATCTACTATCAGTAATGGATGGTTTATCATCTTTTTTATTTCATGTGCGATTTTTTGTAACCCTTTACTTTGAAGTGACAGTTTTATTAAAGAATTGTGTATGGTATCTCGTTGAATTAAAAGATCATTTTGTTTTTTTAGATCTTGGTATAGCTTCGAATTTCTTAAAACAATAGAAACCTGATCGGAAAAACTTTCTAACAGTTGTTGATCATCTTTCGTTAAAAGAGGATATAGACCATTTTGGTAGACGATCAAAACACATAAAGTACTCTCCTCAACCTTTATTGGAACGGAAATAATGGATTGTAAATCGTCAAATTGGACAGAGTTATACAAATGAAAAAGATTACCTGGTGAAATATTAGAGGATTCTGAGAGAATACCCTCTTTATTTGTAAGAATAAAGGATATGTTACCTTTAAATGTTTTCCCGATAATTCCCTCCCCCACCCTCATTCTCATTTTCCCGATTTCTTCATTAGGACCGCCTGTCCATGCTTTTGGAAAAAGCACGTCTAAGCTTGGTTCGTATATCCATAGAACTCCCATATTCGCTACAGGGATGACAGATAAGGCATTTTCTAATATTTTTTTTAACAGGTCATCTAAATCTTCGTGTACGGATATATCACGGATGCTCTCCATCATTTTGTTCCTAATATATTTTTCTCTATCTAGCATTATCTGCAAGTAATGTAAATCGATGATTGGTTGAAGTTTTTGCTTGCTTTCGATTTTTAATACGGATGATTTGCTGAGCCTGAGGACAATGGTTGTATGATTGGCGTAATGATAGTAAATATCGGTGTAATTTTCATGGGTGCGTATTGTTTCATGGAAAAATCTTTCTGGTACGGGTGTTTCTTTGTCAACATGATGAGATAACACAAGTGAAAAATCTAATCCATTTAGGCTTTGCCACAGCTGAAAATAGGAAAGGCAACAGTCCCCCACTAAAAATTGTTTGATTTGCATCAATGTGTCCACTTTTTATAACCTCCATAGGAATATGTAGACCTACACATAGTTTATGTAATTATTATATAGATTCAAACATTGTTTGAATAGTTAGAATTTTCTATACTAATACAGAACTCAACTAATTTGCTAGGGGGAATTATATGGTATCTAAATTGTCGCAGAACTGGAAGTATGTCATTATCATCTTGCTATTTTTAGGATGGTCAATTGGAAACTTTGATCGATTCTTTATGAATTATGCGATTTTAGGTATTTCAGAGGATCTACATTTAAGTGCCTCCCAGACTGGAATTGTTTTAAGCAGCTTTTTTGCAGGTTATGCCTTAATGCAAATTCCCGGTGGATGGCTCGCAGATCGGTTTGGTTTCCGAAAGATCATTATCATGGCTGTTTTTGCTTGGTCCGTTTTCACGATTTTGTCAGGAATGGCATGGTCCTTCATGTCCTTAATCCTCATTCGATTTCTTTTTGGACTTGGGGAAGGCAGCTTTTTTCCATCTGCGTCAAAAGGTATTGCGAGTTGGTTTCCACAAAATGAACGGAGCCGTGCCATGTCCTTCATGCTCACCTCTGGGACGATTATGGGGGTTATCACACCAATCATTGGTACCCAGTCCATGCAAAGTATCGGTTGGAGAGCAATCTTTTATATTGCGGGAGCCATTGGTATTATATTTGCCTTCCTCTATGTATTTTTCATAAAAGAGCGGAAAGGTTCAACTGTAGGAAAAAGTGAAAACCCTTCCAACAATAAAGCACCTTTAAGAGAAGTGTTAAAAACTCCGATTATCTGGAATCTGTTCATTGCCTATTTTGCCATTTATGCCGTGCAATGGGGATTAATGGCGTGGATGCCAACTTATTTAGTAGCGGAACGCCATCTCGACTTAACATCGGTCGGGTATATTTCAGCTATTCCAGCATTTGCAGGAATTATTGCCATGATTATAAGCGGCTATGTTTTGGATAAATTGCCTGAAGGGAAAGACAAGGTAATTGCGGCGGTATTTGCCGTATTAACGGCGGTTTTTCTATATTTAATGGCTTATGCGCCCAATATAGCCATGTTTACTGTCTATCAAAGTGTTGTTACGGTATTCATGTCGTTTAATATTATTCTGATCATCTCATCTCCATTAAAAATGTTATCAGAAGAAGTTGTAGGTACGGCAAATGGGTTCATTAATACCGGTGCCCAATTCGCTGGTGTTCTGACTCCGATGTTAATAGGATTTTTAGTCGATGCTTTTGACGGCTCTTATACAGTTGCTTTTATCATGCTGATTATGTTTGCTCTATTGTGTGCGGGATCTTTATTCTTAATTCGCTCTAAGAAAGAGGTTCCTTCTTTCAAAAAAAATGCCATGTAGGAGATGGGAAAATTGACTACTCTAACAGAAAAAATTACAAATTTAATAGATACTAAACGCACCTTGTTTACACAGCTAAGTGATCAAATTTGGGAATTTGCAGAAACCAGATTTGAGGAATTCCGTTCAGCTGATTTGCTTAGCGAAGCAATGGAAAAGGAAGGGTTTACCGTAAAAAAAGGAATAGCTAGTCTTGAAACAGGTTTTATCGCCTCCTATGGATCTGGTCATCCGGTCATTGCGATTCTCGGGGAATATGATGCCTTGGCAGGGCTAAGCCAACAAGCGCGCAGCAGTAAATCTGAGCCCATTAATAAAAATGGAAATGGCCATGGCTGTGGACATAATTTGCTGGGAGTGGGTTCCTTGGCTGCAGCCATTGCGGTGAAGGATTATTTGATGGAAAATAAGCTTGGTGGAACCGTACAATACTTTGGCTGTCCAGCTGAAGAAAGTGGATACGGGAAAACCTTTATGGCAAGAGACGGTCTTTTTAAAGAGGTTGATGCTGCCTTCTCCTGGCATCCTTCAACCATGAACGCTGTCATGAACTCCACTGCCAATGCGGTCATCCATGCACACTTTAAATTTAAAGGGAGAAGTGCCCATGCCGCTGCATCACCTCATTTAGGAAGAAGTGCCCTAGATGCAGTCGAACTTATGAACGTTGGAGTCAATTATTTGAGAGAACACATGATTGATGAGGCTCGGATACATTATGCTGTAACCAATACAGGAGGATTGGCTCCAAACGTCGTTCAGGCTGAGGCAGAAGTGACCTACTTAATCCGTGCACCGAAGCCAGATCAAGTAAAAGAGCTGTATGACAGGGTGGTTAACTGTTCCCGCGGGGCGGCTCTTATGACGCAAACGAAGGTTGATTACGAAATTCAAGGGTCCTGCCATAATTTAATTCCTAATCTGACCCTTGAAAAAGTGATGCACCAATATATGCAGGAAATAGGCGCTTCTCTTGCTTCTGAACAGGATATAAACTATGCAAAAACAATCTATGAAACGTTGACTGACGAGGAAAAGCGTACGGCAGCTTTACAAGTGGGGAAACAAGGAGCTTCTCGATTAGCAGAACGACCGATTGCCGACTTCATCGTTCCTTTTTCTGAAAAAGAAACATTTATGGGAGGTTCTACAGATGTTGCCGATGTTAGCTGGAATGTTCCAACCGCACAATGTGTTACATCCACCTGGGCGTTTGGAACACCCTTTCATACTTGGCAGGCCGTTGCGCAAGGGAAAGAAGGCTACGCCCATGATGCCATGTTATTGGCTGGAAAGGCAATGGCATGTACCGCTATTTCGGCTCTTGAAAACCCAGAATTACTTGATCATGCTAAAAAAGAGTTAGCGGAAAGACTCGACGGGGAAACGTATACCTCACTAATTCCCAAAGAGCTTACCCCTCCGAAAAATAAACAAGAGGGTATCAAACAAGAATTGTTATATTGATAGTTTGATAAAGGGAAAATAACGAAATCATTTAGATGCATTACTGGTACCATAAGGTAAGGCATTTTTGTAAAAATAAATAAGCCTATTCGAGATTTGTTCTCGAATAGGCTTATTCCAAATAATAATGGTTTCCCACTACTTCCCCCTTTAAAAAAATAAATTAGGAAGGGGCACTAATCTCTCCCTTTACTACTTCCACAATCTTGCCAACCCCCTGATTCTGGATACTTTTCACAAAGTTTTTTTCAATTCCCTCAATTAACTCCCAAATAACCCCGAAATTTTTCGAACAAAAATCATTTGTAAATAAGATTAGATATACTCAGTTGGCCAATAATTTATCCCAACTTGCACTACTCAAGCTAAACATTTCAACTTAGGTTAGGGACTTTAATCCTTATGGCGATGCACCGCCAAGCGAACAAAAGCCACGTTTTTTCAATTCAGTAAAACAATTGATTAACTAAGAAAACCTACAATCCACTATGCATCGACAAGTGTACACGAGCAGTGACTCGCATCGAATGTTCTTATGATGATTTTCTCATTATTTCTTTGTTTACAATTCTCGTTCCAAGTTCTCCTTTTAGAGCCGCGTCGGCTTTGTCAAGGGAGCAGATGATGGATGTGCCTCCGAATTCGGCGAATGCTATGGCGGATTCTACTTTAGGGCCCATGCTGCCGGCGCTGAATTGTCCTTCAGCGTCATAACGCTTCATTTCGTCTAAAGAGATGGTTTCTATCGCTTTTTGGGTTGGCTTTCCATAATTGACAAAAACGTTATCGACATCGGTAAGGATCATAAATACATCAGCCTCGACTTCCTGTGCGAGCTTAAATCCGCTTCGATCCTTGTCAATTACGGCTTCAATCCCGACCGTCTGCCCATCATCATGTTTCACCACCGGAATGCCGCCTCCACCAGAAGCAATGACAATTTTTCCTGCCTCTGTTAACGATTTAATCACTTCAGTGCCAATAATTGATTTCGGCATTGGCGATGGAACGACCCGTCGCCATCCTCTTCCGGCATCTTCCTTAACGACCCAATTTTTTTCCGCTGCTAATTTCTCCGCTTCTTTCTGGCTGTAAAATACACCAATCGGCTTTGTTGGATTTTTAAAAGCTGGATCTTCAGGCGATACCTCCACAGCCGTGAGCAAAGTTACTACGGATTTCTTTATTCCAAGCTTCTTTAGTTCATTTCTTAATGACATCTCCATCATATAGCCAATGAAGCCCTGAGTTTCAGAGCTGCACACATCTAAAGGAAATGGCGGAACGACCTCCTTCGCTTCCTCATTTTGCCGCAAAATATTTCCTACCTGAGGGCCATTTCCATGGGTAATAATCACCTGATTGCCATTTTGGATGATTTTCGAAATCACCTCACAGCTTTTACGAATATTATTTAGCTGGTTTTCATAAGTGGCTTTTTGTTTTGGCTGCAAAATCGCATTTCCGCCTAATGCTATGACAACTTTTTTCATATAGAAATTTTCCTCCTTAAGGACAATAGTCCAATGAACATGCCGAATGCAGTATCAAAGCCGGAACTGTGCCCGGTTGAAAGCAATTTAAATAACTTTGCTTCAAATTCAATGCTATGGCTAAAAAAGACAGCTTCAGCCGCTTCCTTCACGACCGAACTGTATTCATTCCCCAAGGCATACAATAAAAATTCTCTGCTTACATCTGTGGTGATGATATTGTTCAACAGAATGCTTTTTAGTGCCTGCCGAAAATCAGCTGAAAAAAAGTCAGCGATAGCGTCGACTGAAAGTAAACCAATCAGTAAATCATCCCCTGAAGGAGTTAACCCTTTGCCGCGGCCTAAGAAAAATTCGAGGCTAAATGTAATCGTCGTGCTGTCCCTGCTAAAAACTGCATCCATTAATTGCAGCAACTGTTTTTCGATATTTACTGCCGGTGCAACTCCAGCGAAAGTTTCAATCAAATGTTCAATATTTACGTCGAGCCCGCACTGGTTATCGTTATTGAGCAAAGTTTCCAGTAAACAAACCAAATTATTCTCTAAATGATTGCTTTTAGTCGTTTTATAGACAAGCCGATTGGAATATTCTGAACCACCGACTAAGGATATTTCAATGCTGCTTAAAGGGAAATGTAGGCTTTGCGATTCTCCTTCCCAATATACAGGTGCGTGGCGCATCATTTGATTTACAACAAAACCAGCATCCTCATCGTTAATATGAATACCAAAAGGGATCTGTCCATTTTTTTTATTTCCAATAAAAATAATCGAATCACCCATTTTGATATTAAAGCCGTTCTGGAAAGTACTATGAACAGCTCCTTTTGCATGCTTTTTTAGAAGGAGAGGAATGCATTGGTGGTATTCCTCTCCGAAATAAACTTGTTTTAGCACGTTGATGACAGGCCCCTTAAATCAAAACATGCTTTTTCGCATAGGCTTCAATTGCTTTTTCGAAGCAGGCTAGGGGTGCACGGACTGTTCCTGCTCCAACTTGACCAACGCCGGCTTTTTTGTGTGCGATCCCTGTGTTAATAACTGGCGTAATACTAGTTTCTACTACTTTGCGGGCATCAATTCCGAGGCAGATTCCTTGGAAATCCCACGTTGGTACGGTGAAGTTTGGATTTTGATCAATACAGATTTCCATCATTTCATTGCTTGTATTTAGCGCGCTGTCAAATCCGCCTGTCCCGACAAAGCGAGTAACTCCAGGTGCTGCAATCATTGCCATGCCTCCGACACCAAATGCTTCGGTAATCGCGCTGTCACCGATATCTGGGTTAGCATCTTCCTGACTGTAGCCTGTAAAGAACAAGCCTTGAGGAGTATTAACCGGTGCTGTGAACCATTCGTCACCCATTCCGCTGATGCGAATGCCAAACTCTTTCCCATTTCTAGTCATTGCCGTTACAACGGTACCCTCTTGGATCGTTCTCGCACCATCAAGAATTGCTTTACAAATGGCCATTGCAACATTCAGGAAAAATTGATCGGTGTTAGCTAAAAACTGAATAACCTCTAGACGCTCTTTTTCGTCCACATCTGCCTGCAAAATAAATGGACTTACTTCTTTTAAGAAAATAAGGGATGCTGCAATATTCCGTTGATGAAATTCGTCTCCCATCGTTACAGCCTTGGCAATCATAACATTCAGATTGAGACCCTCTTCCGTTAGTTTTAACGCTTTGGAAAGAACAGGTCCTAACACATCGCGCATCCATTTAAGGCGTGTTACAACCTCTTCAGAGTAAGCACCAAAGCGAAGTACCTTACCGATTCCCTCATTCATCGTGCAATACGCGCGGTTTCCTTCTGAGCGGTTTTCGACAACAAGGACAGGCATGTTGGCTGATGTTATCCCGCCCATTGGCCCGACTGCATTCACATGATGGCATGGAATAAATTGAATTTCGCCTGCTTTTAACATTACAAATGCTTCCTCTTCTGTTTGCGCCCATCCTTCAAAAAGAATCGCCCCTACACAAGACCCCTGCATCGGGCCGGTCATTTCTTCATATTTAATCGGCGGGCCTGCATGAAGTAAAACTTTTTCATTTAATTCATCGATAACTGTTTTAGCTGGAACAACATCCACTAAGAATGGGGATGATCCTATGATTTTGCTTAGCACTGCTTTATTAGCTTCATCAATTGTTTTAAACATATCTTTTCCTCCTAAATAAGAATCTATTGTCCTCAAATTTATTTCAATAATGCTAAAATTTTACGCATTCTTTCATTACCGCCGGCAACAGGTCTCCAATCAAATTGCACCACTTGGCCGCCATGATTTGTAACTGCCTGGGTAAACTTCTTTAGACCGACGTTCACAATTGCAGGCTTTTCATTTACTAGCTTGCTAATTTGATCTGAAACAAGTAACGATTCTTTCTTTTCTAGTGTTCCCACTGGATGAAATGCTCGTTTTGTTCCTGGAACCTCAATATTTAATAGTTTTAAAGTTGTTTTTATGGCTTGAACATTGCTTTCTCTTACAATTACTCCGGCACTTTCAAGCTTTGTCTTTTGCTCCTGATAGTCTTGCGGGTCTTTCTCAGTTCCGCAAACGGTGGCAATAAAATAAAGGTTTCTTCCGTTTGCAGCGGCTTCGTCCTTCGCAGCCACTATGGCTGGTAAAAGAGCACCCGCCATATCGTCATGAGATCCGTACCCAAGAACCACATCCAATAGGATAATAGCGGTGCACTCATCCTTCGCTGCCTCTTGAATAAACTGAATTCTTGTATCAGGATCGATCATTGGATGCGGCTTTCCTTGTGTATATTTGTCATCACCAAGGTCAATTACTTCATGACCATTCACCTTCAATAAATAGCCTTCTTCATGGATTAAGCCTCGCAGTCCTAATGCCTCGCTAATAAACATAGCTGCTTCTGCGGCAAGAGTTCCTCCGGAAAATAGTCCTTTAATCGCTGTTTGTTTAGCTTTAAGTTCAACAGCTGGAAGCGAAATACTATTTTCTGAATTTAAGCCTGTCAGTTCATTTCCATTTGCCAACTGAACGGATAAGACAGCTGTTTCTTCAAGAGTCCCTGCATAGATGACATGGCCTTCCTGCTCTGCAGGCTTTTCCTCCATAAAAAGAGCGACCACTGGTTTCGAGACACTGCGCAGTAATTCAACCACCTGATTTCTAACCCCTTTTGCTGGTTGCTTCGAAATAATTGTAATCACCTTGGTGCCGCTATGATTCTCTAAAGCTCTAATGCTATCCATCATTGTAATTGCACCAATCGAATTGGATAAATCACGTCCCCCTGTACCAATCGCATGGCTTACGCCGCCGCCAAGCCGGTCAATAATCGTCGTTACCTCCTGTATTCCAGTACCGGATGCTCCAACAATACCGATATTTCCTTCAGTGACAACATTGGCAAACGCTAACGGAATCCCTGAAGCGATTCCAGTACCGCAGTCAGGCCCCATAACCAATAGACCTTTTTCATGGGCAAGCTTTTTCAAACGTAGCTCATCCTCTATTGGGACA
The DNA here is from genome assembly GCF_050279365.1 of Peribacillus sp. NPDC094092. Classification (NCBI taxonomy): domain Bacteria; kingdom Bacillati; phylum Bacillota; class Bacilli; order Caryophanales; family Bacillaceae; genus Peribacillus; species Peribacillus sp. NPDC094092. Next base: position 671,423 of record NZ_JBNNUC010000001.1, read on the forward strand.
TTATCGCTAAATAAAAAGGCATGCAGTCCGTTGTTCAGGGCTTTTTCTGCTTCCTCTGCTGCGTATTGGCCAGGAACAGAGATAATTGCCACATTTGCACCTGACAATGTTTTCATTGCTCGATCCCAGGTGCGGACCGTTTGAAATTCCTTCGCACTGCTGCTGACAGCCTGATTTTTCAAGAAACTATCAAGTTCAGCCAGAACTCTCGCCACTGTTTCTTCAGAATCAGCATCAACAACAATACACATATCATTTGGCTTTGCCTCTTCCAAATCGATTGTATAAAGTCCAGTATTTTTAAAAATGTCGAGGTTCGCAGATGTACCCATCATGACAGAGATTTTATTTACGCCTTCCATTGCGGAAAGCCTGTTGGTTAAAAGCATTAAGTTAACAGAGTCTTGATACGAATTTTCCTTGATAATGGTATGAAGCATACTTTGTTACACCTCTTTATCTATAATTTTTCATCTGCCCAGCTTGCTGGGAGCTAAGCGGATGGATGAAGCAATTTACGCAGCCGTTTTCTTGGTGGGCTCTTCTTTCGCAAACAGCATTGCGACAAAACCGACTATCAATAGAATCATGGCTAAGAAGAATCCAGTCTGCATGCTGCCTGTTGTGTCGGTTAAATATCCGGTAATATATGGCGCTAAAATAGAAGAGGACATTCCAACAAAGTTAAACAAACCGAATACTGTACTGTACCCTTGCTGAGGAGCGTTTTTCGAAACGAATGAAATCAACACTGGATCAAGCGCCAATTTACCGGTCAATCCATAAACGATAAGCGCAATGACCATCAATGGAATGCTCTTAATGTAAACAACGGCAAAGATCGAAAACGCAGCTAATGGAACTAAGAAAAAGATTAGCGGCTTTGTTCTACCAATTTTGTCTGTTAAATAACCGAATAACAAAGCACCTGGAATTGATGCCCATGGAATTAAAGAAGAGATAAAGCCTACTTCACTACCGGCAAAGCCGCGTTCCGTTTGTAAAAATTGAGGTAGCCAGGTCAAAATCATAAAGAAGCCGTATAAGGAACAGAACGCCATAATAAACGTGCAAATTATATTTCTATTCCTTAAAATCTCACTGATTTTCACCTTTTCTACTGGTACACTTGCAGCAACAGAGGTTTCGTTAACAAGTTTCCGTCTTTTTTCCTTAACGGTGAACCAAATTAGTACCCCTACAAGAACGGTTGGGATCGTCATGATATAGAAAGGAATCTCCCAGCTTATTCCACGCTCAAGTGTTAGGTAACTCGATGTTATATACCCCAAAGAAGTTCCAATCGCCATACCGCTATTAATAATAGCTGTTCCCATAGTGCGATTTTGCTGGGGAATGGAATCAGCAGCAATCGCGTAACATGGACCGTAGAATGTTCCTTGACCTAGGCCGGCGATCGCACGTGCAAACATAAAAAAAGCAAAACTCATTGCCAGCCCGGTAAGACCCGTGAAAAGACCGAATAGAATAAAACCTGGAACTAAGATATACTTTCTGCCAAATTTGTCTCCGAGCGACCCCGATGGAACCTGGGCAAAAGCATAGGTAAGGAAGAAAACACTGTTGATCAAACCGAGCTGTGCATTGCTTAAACTAAACTCGTTCGCAATATTCGGCATGACCGGGTTTAAAATTGTGCGGGTTGCGTAAATGAATACCCAGCCTAAAAACATAACGGCAACTATTTTCCACCAATACTGAATGCCTATTTTGGTATCCGTCTGGCCATTCGTTTTTAATGCACTTTGCGACATATTACTACCTCCTAACATGTGATATATCTGTTTACAAGCGCTGTGCTACTGACCAATGACTTGTCAATCGTAAACACCTTCGCTGTTACGAAGAGGGTAAATTAAATTGCTAAAATAAAACCCGATACCATGCTCCCCGTTTGATCTGCCAAATAGCCGCCAATATAGGGATGCAAGGATGGAGAAAGCTATGCCGATAATATTTATTAATATTGAACATCGTCATGTGGAATTTTTCGGAAACGTTATTCGCTAACTGTGAAATCAACACAGGATCCCTTGCCAGCTTTCCGTAAAATCGTAACAATAAGAGTAGTAATTAATACGGCTTTGTTATCAAAAAAAAGACAAAGGAAATTGATAAAACGGCAATGGGGACTAATGTTAAAATCAGGCGTTTTCTTTTTCCAACGTATCGGAATTAAATACAAAAAAGATTGCTGCTGGACTCTAGCCCACGATAGGCCTGTTAAATTCGACTCAGCAAAAATGCCCAAGAGGTTTTGCTAGCCAAGACAATCCCGTAAGAAAACCGAAAAAAAGGATGTAATCTGATTAGTCACCTTTATGAACGTTTCCATAACCCCCTCCCTTTGTAAGCGTTTTATTTACACTCAAACTATACAATTCCGGGCATAACAATCGAATTAAAAATAGCGGCAGAACATTAAAAAAACATTAAATATCATCAAAAAAAAAAAACCGCCTCACTCGAGACAGTCTTTCCCTTTTATTCTAGCTTTGATTTCAACATATAACCGAGACCTGGATACGTCACAATCAGCTTATCCAAATTCCCGCCATTTTTCATTTTCCTTCTGATTCTGGCAATCGCAACCCTCAAATATTCAATATCATCCCGATACTCTGCTCCCCAGACATAAGTCAAGATTTGTTCATGTGAGACTACTTTGTCGACATTAACCGCTAACATTTCCAAAATTGCAAACTCAATATTGGTCACCTTTAATTCTTCGTCCCCAATCCAGACACGCTTTTGTCCAAGATTAATCTTTAAGGATTCACAAACAATCTCTGAGAGCAGGCAAAACTCTTGAACACCTGGTTTTGTCCTTCTTAAAACGGCATTAACCCGTGCAAATAATTCCTCAAGCGAGAACGGTTTTGTTAAATAATCATCTGCTCCGAGGTTTAATCCGTAAACTTTATCATGGGCATTACTGCGGGCTGTTAAAAGAATGACAGGAGTATCGGAAAACTTTCTAATTCGCTCGAGAACTTCAAAGCCATCAATTTCCGGCATCATCACATCTAATAAAATTAAGTCCGGCTGGTGCAAGTCAAAATTCTCCAATAACTGTGTACCACTTAAAAAGGATTCCACCTCATAGCCTAATGATAGTAAATTTGCTTTAATAAACCTAATAATTTTCGGTTCATCATCCACAATAACCATTTTATGCTTCAAGCTTTCCCCTCCCACTCTATTTAATCGGCAGTGTAATCGTAAATGTGCTCCCTTTGCCCAACTCGCTCTCAACAAAGATTTTACCAGCATGGGCCTCAATAATTCCTTTCGAGATCGATAGCCCCAGGCCCGTTCCACCTGTTCTTCTAGTTGCTGTACTTTCCACCTGGTAGAAGCGATCAAATATCTTTTCATAAAACCTCTCCTGGATTCCTATTCCATTGTCTTTAACAGAAAGATGGACTTGGTTTTTTTCAATAAAATAGGAAATCACAATCTGTTTATGGACCTGATCATTATAGCGGATCGCATTGGTCATCAAGTTTACCAGCACTTGGCGAATCCTGCTTTTATCAACAAATACAATAGGCACCTTCCCAACAGCAGGTTTTATAAACTGAATATCAGCACTGCCTTCCGGAATCTGATTTATCACCTGCTTAATTATTCTCTGAAGCGACACACTTTCTTTCACTAATGTCATCGAACCCGATTCAATCTTCGAAATATCCAACCAATCATTAACTAACTCTTGAATTCTATTAATATCCTCATGTACACCCACCAGCAATTCCCTTTTAAACTCTTCCTCCCATGAGGCATCAGCACGCAAAAGCGTTTCAATACTCCCTTTAATAGTTGTTATCGGTGTTTTAAATTCATGCGAAGCAATCGAAATAAGATTGCTTTTTAGAAAATCAATTTCATCCTCTGTCGTGATGTCCCGAATCACATAACCCTTTCCAAATCTTTCATTTTCATGCTGAACATTGAATTTCCAAATGAAGTAAGTTTTTTCAGTTCTATTCGGGAGCCTTAAACGGAACTTCATATTGTCACTGCTTTCATCTAGAAAATCGGAAAATTCTTGCTCATTATAATCACCAAGAGACTCGATCAGTCTTAGCAAATGTTCTTCCGCAAACGGGTGCTGTCCCGCTGTCTCTTTCCCTAACAATTTTGTAATAAAGCTATTAAAATAAATCACTTTATTCTCATTATTAACGAGAACAATTCCTTCTGACATACTCTCTAAAACGGCATTCAATTCCGCATGCTTAATTCGATACTGGTCAAATAACACTTTGTTATGGATCATAATACTAAATGAGTTCGCCAGCATTTTTAAAAATCTTTGGTCTCCCTCTGAAATGGATTCCTTTTCCATTAGATCCACGATTAAAAATCCACTTTGAGCCTGATCTAAATAAATAGGTTCAATATGCCATGTTTCACCTTTTGTTTGTGTAGCCAAGTATTCATTAATATTGATATCATGAAGGATCCTCTCAGCCGAAACGGACTGAGTTTTAAAAAGAAAATGAAGTGGAAATGGAATAATCGGCTCAATTTCCTTTAAAAAGCTTTGGATAAAACGGCTTATATTTTCAGTTTTCGTAATGGAACCGATAAACTTATTGATGGCTAATAATTCATTGTTTGATTTCTGCAGACTTTTCGTTCGTTCAATAATCCGTTTCTCCAAATCCTCATTTAGATCAAGCAATTGTTTCCGTTTTTGTTGCACCGTATTGGCTAAAATTTGGAACTTTTCGGCAACAACAGCAATCTCATGCGGTCCTTTTATGATTTGTTCATACATCTTTGAGTCAGTTGTATGATTCTCTAAAACGGTCTGCTGCACATATTTAACCAATTGCTTCAATTGATTTCCAAAATTATTGGCTAAAAAATAACTGATGATGGCAATGACAATGATTGCAATAAATAGAAGGGTCCCCATTTTAAACAAGGTTGCTAAATACTCATTCGTTACTTCCTCAGCAGGCCTGCTGATCCAAACCTTCCATTTGAGCTCCGGTATTTGTGCATAGGTAATATATTCTTTTATTTTTGTTAGATTTGAATAAAAGTAACCATCATTTTTTGAACAAGCTAGAATACCAATGTCCTTATTTGTTAGTTGGGTCATATTTATCCTAAGTTTTTCATTTTTATGAACGACAATCGTATTATTCTGATCTAATACGACTGGAGATGTTTGCTGTCCATAACTCTTATTTAACAGCTCATTGCTAAATTCATTTAAATTAATCGCCCCTAGAACGTACCCACTAAACTCGCCCTCTTTGTTAAAAATAGGAGAAGCAATCGCAACCAGAGGATTTTTCGTCCCTCCTCTTCCTTTAAAAACAGGAGAAATAACGGTTTCTTTTTTTTTCATCAGCTCTTTATAGTATTCACGGTCAAGGAAATTGACTCCTACATTCGCTTCACCCTTATCATTATAGAGCGGGTAAAACACTCTGGCAGTTCCATCAGAGTCGGCAATATACATGTTCAAAAAACCGGGATTTTGCGACTTTACAGCTAATAATAACTTCTCAGTTTCAGCATCACTAATTTCACCTTGCTTAGTAATATAAAAGGCTATGGTTTCAACAACCTTCTTATGCTTATCAACAAAGTTAAATACATTCGCCGTTAAATATTGTGTTGCCTGCTTCTGCTGGTTCTTGTTTTCATCTATTAATGAGGCAACCTGCAAAAACTGCACTACCCCAAACAAAAGGATGGCAAGCGATAAAACAACCGTAAATGACAAGATTAATTGGCCATTTAATGATCTTTTAGACAGCACTCACCATCACCCCTCTATGCAATTTCATTAACTCTTTTAATTTTGCATACCTTAGTTAGGACATCGATATTTTCACTTTGAAAGAAACCTTTTTTGTTACAAGAATTTGACTATTAGTTGGATTCTGATACCTATATGATGTATATTCTTCGACTAGTCGTTTCTTCGAAATAATGTCTCTGGTCCACTGGCGGTATCCCTAATCCACCTTGACTAATACAAATTGACATGGCTCCATTAAGACACTCGATAATTTTTTTCACTTGGTTTGGCATTGTCCATCGTTTTATTTTGAATAAGACTAACGGCTAGTGAAACAATCACATTTATCATTAATGCAATTAATCCGATATTAATGTCCTTCAATACTTGAGGGAAAGAAGGAAATAGTGATCCGATTGTTGTCCCTGTAAAGGTAAGATAGGAAACGATTGTTATGCCAGTTACAATTCCTGCAAATGAACCTTGTGTTGTAAGTAAAGGTTTTTTAGGCAAACTCAAAAATACAGAGGGTATTAATTGAGTGATTAAACTAGAACCTATGATGATTAGAGAAGCAATCGTATTTGTCCCGTAAAGAGTGAACCATACGGCAGCTAACCCTATAAAAGGAACGATCCACCTTGCCACCATCATTACTTTACGATTATCTGCAGAAGGGGCTACCTCTTTATAAATATTCTTGGCAATTAAAGTGGAAATGGCCATTAACATCATTGATCCCGGTACTAGGGCTGTTAACAATCCAGCTGCTCCAATTAAACCAACTACCCAAGGATCAAATGTCTGTAAAGATAATCGGAACAATGCTAAATCAACATTTTCCCCTTTTAAACCAGGAACTTTCAATATGGCTGCAAATCCCACAAAGAAGACAAAAACTAAAACTAATGAGTATAAAGGCTGAATACTGACATTTTTACGTACCGCATTCGCATCTTTAGACGAATAAATAGCACTAAACGAGTGTGGATACATATAGAAACCTAAAGAAAGCAGAACAGTGGTTGAAATAAACCAAGTGGAGCTCATTCCTTCGGAAGGTAAAACCAGAAAGCCCGGTTTAGCGCTTTCAATAGTTTGAAACATTTCTTGTAATCCTCCAAAGTAATGGAGTGGCAAATATAAACCTAAAAATACAACAACTCCCAAAATCATGAAGTCCTTTATAACGGCAGTCCATGCTGAACCGTGAATGCCTGATATCATTACATAGATAACAAGAGTGGCCATTGATACCCAAACGGATATACTGGGAGAGATACGGCCGTAGGAAGCTTCCGATACAATAATTCCGAGACCTTTCAACTGCATTATCAAATACGGGATCATGGCAGCAACCGAAACAACCGCTACCAATAGGCCCAATCCTTTACTCTTATATTTACTTACAAAATAGTCTGTTTGTGAGACTAAACGGTTTTCTTTTGCATACTTCCAAATACTAGGCAACACCCAATAACCGATAATATTTCCCAGTGCTCCATATACAAGAATAAACATAACGGGGCCACCAATACCGTACGCCATACCGCTACCACCTAAAAATGTAAACGTCGTATATGTCTCTCCAGCCAATAATAAAAATACAAAAACAGTTCCAAATCCACGTCCTCCGACAGCCCATTGTTCCAAATCCATATCTTTCCCTTTTCTAGCTTTAATGCCTAGCCATAGAGAGAATAAAAGAAATAGTCCAATAATAAATAAAGAAATCACTATTCTAAATCCTCCTTTGCTGCATTATCAAATTTATTGATGATAAGTAGAGTAAGAGAAGTTACCAATACAGATAAACAAGCAAAAAACATGAAAAAGGGTAAGCCTAAAATGTAGGGTGTAACCTTATTTGCAAATATTGGGGTTCCGAATATGCAAAAAATAGGAATTAATAAAAGAAGATAAATCTTTTGCATCGTTTCTTCATCCTTTCTTATATCTTTAGATAATTATCTATGTGTTTACAGTTACGCCATAAGATTTTCAATTAGTCGTGCCAGCGTATCAAGTTAAATCTTTGTCAAGAAAATAAGTTGAAATCTGTTAATGGTAAAATACCTGCTACAATGTTCCCTTTCTAGATAAAAGCATGACGATTCGATACTCTGGCAACCGCTTCCGCTTACCAGGATGCCTCAACTAATGTAAGTAAGGTTTGCAGGATCTCCAATTTTAGGACACTGCTGAGTTCCGTTCTCATTAAGAAGGGCTTGTCCATTTGTATCAAAACCTAATACTTTTGCAAAAGCCTGCATTAAATCAATTTCTTTGCATTGTTCCGAAAATGATTTTGACTATCATGGAAGGAACCCCAGTATCCCGCTCTTTAAAATGGACCATAGTTAAAGATTTGAGCCAAAATGACAGAAAATGCACCGATACAGAATTGAATCAAAATTAGCGGCCATATCCACTTGATCCATCGAACCCAAGGGATTCCTGCAATTGCAAGCGCAGCCATCAGAACTCCGTTGGTAGGAAAGACGATATTCCCAATGCCATCCCCCATGGAGAAGCTCAGCACAGCGGTTTGCCGGGTCACACCCACTAGATCAGCAAGAGGTGCCATAATCGGCATCGTCAACGCTGCTTGCCCGCTGCCGGAAGGAACAATAAAGTGAAGGAAGGTTTGCAGTACATACATGCCTAACGCACTTAACATGGGCGGAAATTGTTGAATTGACGATGAAGCGTGGTACAGAAAAGTATCAATAATATGCCCTTCAGATAATACGACGACAATTGCCCTGGCTACTCCAATGATCAGTGCACCTGACAAAAGTCCCCCAGCACCCTTCATGAATGCACTGACTGTCTGATTGGCAGGGAGCTTTCCAAGAAAAGCAATCACGATGCCAAGCAGAGTAAACAAACCGGAAATTTCAGTAATGTACCATTCATACTTGATAACACCGTAAACAAGAACTACAAAATTAAGGAGAAAAGCAAACAGAACAAGCTTGTGCCTGGTTTCCAGCTTTAGCTTAGACGCATCCGTTGTTTTTTCAAATTTTCCTTCTGCATAAAAACCGTATGATGGATCACGTTTTACTTTCATTGCATAACGTTGAATATACCAGACTGATACCAAGTACATGACAATAAATAAGATGATTCGATAGGCGATTCCAGAGAAAGGAGGCAATTCGGCAATCCCCTGTGCAATACCTACTGTAAACGGATTCAAAATAGCTGTTGTAAACCCTACGGACGCGCCAACCAACACGATAGCCGTCCCTGTAATGACGTCAAAACCGAGAGCAATTGCAATCGGAATCAGAATGCCTATATAAGCAAGCGTCTCTTCTGCCATGCCTATCATGGCGCCACACAAAGCAAAAAACATCATCATGACCGGAATCAACCATTTTTCCTTACGAGCCAGTTTTCGGGAGAGATTAAAAATTAATGCATCAATAGCCCCAGTAGACATTAAAATGCCAAATGTTCCGCCTATTATAAGAACAAAAAATATAATAGGGGATGCTTCTTCCAAACCTGTATGAATCGAACTGATGAGGTCCATCAAACTGATAGGTGTTGATTCAATCGTATGATAAGTACCGGGTACTACCACATTGCGCCCATTTACTTCCGACTTGTTATACTCGCCGGCAGGAATGAGATAGGTAGCGCATGCCGCGATTACAAGAATCGTTAACAGTAAAACATATACGTTGAGTTCCTTGGTCTTTTTCTTTTTTGTCTGTGGATTTCCCTGTGGATGCGGATTTACCTTTAAATGTGCCATATTTCGAATAATTCCTCCTTTTGCATTCAACTTTTATCATAGAATTCACTGCCTGCCTCAGCCATCCCTTCGGATTCAAGGGATGGCGGCAAACATTTTTTACACTTTTAGGGAATTAATCCATAAACCACGTTCCCTTTGAATAGAACAGCATGTCGCTTTGCACGGCGTGCTACCGCCTCTGCCGAACAGTGTGCAGCGACCAATACGCCGCTTGCTTCGTTGCCCACTTGTGGCCAGACCCGCTCCCCTTTTTTGTTCAGCGGGATTACTCCGCCTGTGATAAAACCAAGTGTTTCTGCTAATGCACGCTCATGGCTCCAACGAAATCTTTCTGCCAATCGACCTGCACGTTCTAGGCTGTCGCCTTGACCAAATACAGACCAGTGGTCGGTAATGCTGTCATCTCCAAGCGATACCCTCACACCTTTTTCTTTTAGCAACGGAATTGGGATGGTTGTACGGTGAATCGGCACATATGTCGTTATAGAGATGCCAAGGGATGCAAATAGCTCTGCCAATTCAGCTTGCTCCTGTGGCGGCACATCTGCCAGGCCAAAACAATGACTGATGGTAACGCGCCCCTGCCACCTGGCCTCCTCGGTCAACGCTGCCAGCCGTTTAAATGTGAAGGTTCCTAGGTGTCCTGGATCATGGATATGGATGTCCACACCAACGTTTGCTTCTACAGCTAACTCCATGATAGTGCTAAGGGATTTTTCAATGTTGAGATCGATAGAAGCCGGATCAACGCCTCCTATATGTGTTGCGCCCATGCGAAGCGCTTCACGAACGGAGCCTGCAACGTTACTGCGCAAGATACCGTGTTGAGGAAAGGCGACGATTTCATGGGTCTGTTTACCTGCATAGTTTTCAACTGCTTGCAGGGTTGCTTCGAGATTTTTTAACCCGATAATTGGGTCGATGTTGCAATGCGTCCGTACCTTCGTTGTCCCGTTCGACAGGAGCAGACCCAACAGTTTCTCTGCACGCGATTGGGCAGTGGGCAAAAGTTTAGGCAAAAGCTCCTCTTCCTCTTTAAGAATGGAGGCTAGGCTGTCACAGGGAGAACATGCTTTCCAGGGGCCGCTATAATAGGTTTTATCAATGTGAATGTGCATATCGCGGAATGCAGGTAAAAACAGCAATCTCTTTGCATTCATCTGCTGCAGTCCGTCATTTAGAGGAATATCAGCCGACACAATCTGGAAAATTTGTCCATCCTTGATTTTGAGATGGTATATTTTCGTCTCCGTACCTGTTATCCGATCTTCTTCATAACGATAGCCGCTTTCTAAACGGACATTAACTAACCAGTATGCTTTGTCCATATTAGTTTTCATACCGCTTTCCTTCACTGTATCCACGTGCATGACCCCAGAAATATTTTGACGGCTGCGTATATTTTTCCAGACCGGCCCTCTTGATTGTTTGTTCCGCTTCCGAGAGTGCTTCGGCCAGTGATTGTTTTTCATCGACATGAAGAACTTGCCGGTTCTCCAGCACGAGTCGGCCATTGACAATCACGTTGTCTACATCGCTTGCCACAGCTTGGTGCACAAGGCGATGGACATACATTAACTCTGGAGCGAGATGCGGCGAATTCATGTCTACTGTGATGATATCCGCCTTTTTTCCCGGTTCGAGTGAGCCCAGTTCATCAGCCCACCCCACGCACCGAGCTGCATCTATGGTAACCATTTCCAGTAATTTGCCTGAAGGGAGATAAGATTCGTCTTTTAATGCGGCTTGATGGTACATTTGCGTTTTGCGCATGGCCTGGAACATGTCAAAGCTTGTACACGGCGAGGTACCATCGGTGCTAATGGCAACAGTTACCCCCATCTCGATTAGCTCTGTTACCGGTGTTCGGGCATTTACCTGCCCAAAGCTTGCTGAAGTACTAACATTGGTGCCAGTTTCAGCAAGAATGCGTGCCTCATCAAATGAAATGCCTCGGCAGTGCTGTAGGTGCACGTCTGGTCCTAATAGTGCATTTTCTTTATCCTGAAAAGCCAGATGAATCATTCCTCCAAAAGCGTCGGAATGAATACGGGCGTTATATTTACGGGCAATCTCACGTATCCGTTTAGCCTGATAGCGATCATGATCGGTCAGTCCGTACAGCATATCAGCAGGTGTCGGATATGACGGGTCGACCGAAGTAACGATTACAAAAGGGGTAATAAAGGTACGTATGCGATCATCATGGGAGTGATTCAATGCTTCAATCACAGCCTCCGCTCCATGCAGCACTTCCTCATAGGTAACTTCATAAGTCACACGCTTTCCGTCAATCCAGCGGCTGAACGGATGTGGCCAAGGCGGATTGCAAGGACCGGTAGCGACGATTTCTCGTATACCCACTTCTGCATAGGCTTTCGCATGGTTAAGTGCAAAAATCGGTTCATCCGATCGAGGCATGGAACCCAGAACACAAACGCCGGTCGTGACGCCTGCCCGGAGACGTTCGAGCGCGCTCAGTTTCCCTTCGTAATACCAGAAGTCGTCGGTTACATAATGCTTGTAGGTCTCGGTCATAATTTGCATCCATAAGCTAGGATCCTCCATCGCGACCGTTTTGAACATGGAATGTCCTCCATGGCCGTGTGCGTCGATAAAACCTGGCAAAACGCAATGATGCTTGCAGTCGATGACTTTTTTTGCTTCATATTTGCCTAACAGTTTCTCAGTATCCTGAACTTCTATAATTCGTCCATTGTGAATGGCAACAGCCCCGTCCTTTAGGATGCGCCTCTGTTCATCCATTGTGATCACAACACCATGAACCAGCAATAAATCAATCATTTTCCAATCCTCCTGCAACTATATTTCCTCGAAAAATTACCGCCTTCCTCTTGGTACGACGAGCCACGGCTTCCGCTGAGCAACTAGCATCCACCAGGATCATGTTAGCTTCATCTCCCGGTTGGGGCCATACCCGTTTTCCTGCTTTATCTAGCGGAGTTTTCCCACCGGTGATCGTACCAAGTGCTTGACTCAACGAATATTCGTTTCTCAGATTGAATCGTTCCGTTAATCGGCACGCCCGTTCCAATACATCTCCATTGCCAAACGGTCTCCAGGAATCAAAAATATTATCGCAGCCTACCGCAACCGTTACTCCATTTTCCTGCAAAATCTGGATCGGTGGCATAGTTTCACTGTGCTGCAAAGCGGTAACAATCGTAATACCCGCTTCCGCCAGCATAGACGCAACTTCCCTGGCTTCTTCGTCAGGAATTTCGCCAAGTGCGAATGCATGACTGATTGCCACCCGTCCCTGCCAGCCTGCTTCGACTGTAAGCGCTGCCAATCGATTCATGGTAAAGATGCCTAAATAATCTTCATCATGGAGATGCAAATCGACCCCTACGTTTGCTTCAACTGCCAGGTCCATCATCTCAACCAAAGACGCTTCAATATCGCCATCCACTGTTGCCGGATCAACTCCTCCTACCAAATCAGCTCCCTGTCGGAGGGCTTCACGAATAAGAGATTTCGATTGAGAACGCAAGAGTCCGTGCTGCGGAAAAGCTACAATCTCATGAGTAAGTTTTCCAGAAAAGCGATCTAACGCTTGCTTTACTGCTTCCAAATTTCGAAGTCCGATCTCCGGATAAAGATCCACATGCGTCCGTACATGAGTGGAGCCGTTACCGACCAAGATTCCCAGCATCGTTTCCGCCCGCTCCTTGGTGGTTGTCGGCAGAGAATGCAGGATGCGTTTTTCCATTTCGCTACAATCCACGACAGTATCGGCCGGAATCACCGCCCGCCATGGCTCTCCAAGATAGGTCTTGTCGAGATGACAATGTTTTTCTATAAAAGAAGGAAGAACCAACAACCGTTTCGCATCTTTTTTTGGTAAATTGTCTGTAAAGGTTTCAATAGAAGATACAATCTCTGCTATTTTCCCATCCTTAATCAATAAATGGGAACACTCTGTCTTTGTACCTGTTATGACGCCATTGTCAAGTTGGTAACCACTTTCTAATAAAGCGTTTGTTAGCCAAAAAGTTGAGCTCATTTTTTACTCTCCTTCTTCTCAATAAAACATCTATTCTTTTTGCTCTCCTTGCAAAAACGAAAATGAGAAAGGGGTACACCTCCAGTAATTCCTCTGACAAGGGAAAGTTTAGGCAACTTCTACTTAATCAAGTGTAAAATCCTTCTATCATGAAGGATTTTATACTTCATATAACTATAATCATGCATTAACAACTTCTTTTTAATTGATAAAAAAAACAGTTAGTCGTTACTTTCAACATCGCTAACGTTGGTGTTTTTAGTGGTTTATACTAATTTTGAATAGAGAAGAACCGCCTCCTCTAAAACATCAATTCCATTTAAAATATCATCAAGTTCAGTAAACTCGTTGGGATGGTGACTAAGTCCGTCTTCTGAAGGGACAAAAATAAGTCCAACAGGGCAAAGTTTTGCCATGTTCATAGCATCATGCCCAGCTCCGCTTTGCATAAATTGATAAGAAAGGTATTTCTTTTTACAAATATTTTCAAGAGAAATACTCAGCTCTTTTGAAAGAAGGACTGGTTTCTCTGAACTGATTTCTTCACTAACAATCTCAACCTGTCGATTCCTTTTTACGAGTAATATTGTATCGAATAAATGTGTTACCACCCGCTGTCTTGACTCTATGGAAGTAGACCGTATGTCGATTTTAATTTCCACCTCACCAGGTACTACGTTCATTGCCCCAGAGTGAATGTCTATAACACCGACAGTAGCTACTGTTTCATATTCCAGTTCACATTTTGCCGCCTTCTCAATCTCCACAATAATCTCAGCAGCACCAAGAAGAGCGTCTTTTCTCATATTCATAGGGGTCGTTCCAGAATGTGAAGCTTTCCCGATAATTTTCACATGAAATCTTACGGGTGCAGCGATACCAGTGACAATCCCAATCTTTTTATTATTGTTTTTCAATACCGGTCCCTGTTCAACATGTAATTCAAAAAAGGCTTTAAACTTTTCGTTTACTCTACTTGCTTCATCAATATTATTTAAATCAAAAGCACAAAGGGAAAACGCTTTTTCCATTGTTATTCCATCACGATCTTTTAAATGTCTGTATTTCTCCTTTTCTATTAGTCCCGCCATCGCTTTACTGCCAACGGTGGATACACCAAAACGAGCTGATTCTTCACAGGCAAATGAAATAATTTCAATAGGATGATCAGTCACAATGCGTTTCTCATTTAGACGTTTGATTACTTCAAGTGCAGCTGTAACACCAACAACACCATCATACTTTCCACCCTGATAAACGGTATCCAAATGAGAGCCCATTACAACTGGCGGTAGCTCTTTCATTCTTCCTTCTCTTCTGGCAATAACGTTCCCGCATTGGTCCATTCGAATATCTAAATTTTCCGCTTTGCACATACGCATAAAAGCATGTGTACAAGTCTGCTCTTCATTTGTATAGGCGATCCTTGTAATGCCCTTTTCACCCGAATTGTATTGATTGATCTTGTTAAACAATATCTGATATCTATTCTTGCTATCCATGCAGGTATCTCCTGTCTTGATATTCAAAGCTATAATCTTAATATTAAGTAATTTCTAAATAATCATCATCGTATATCTATCACAAAAAGAATCGGTTTTAATTGTGCATGATGTACAATAATTTCGGTTCGAAAAAATGACAGTTACTATCTGGGGATTTAATGATCTGCTCTGTTCATTTTGGTATACTGTTTATCATTACGGGTACAAAAATTATCTTAAAAATTATTCCTCTGACGGGCGGTAATACAATCATGAAACATTCAGTTATATATAAAAAAAATAGCCTCTTTTCAATTAAGGCCAATTTTTATGATTCTAACTGCGATAATGCTCAGGTTATCGTCTATATTCATGGCGGCGGCCTGCTCTTGGGATCTAGAGACGATCTCTCTGAAGAAATGATAAACCTATATACAAGTAATGGTTTTTCACTTTTTTCTATCGACTATCGGCTATCTCCTGAATCGAAACTGTCAGATATCCTTGAAGACATCCAAGATGCACTTGATTGGTTAGAGAATGAAGGACCTAAACATTTTTCGATCAACCCAAAAAGAATAGCGATAGTGGGGAGTTCTGCAGGTGGTTTTCTTGCACTTTGTACAGGAACATTCAAACGAAAACCGTGTGCAATTGTCTCCTTTTATGGATACGGTGATATTAGTGCAAAGTGGGCAACAGATCCGAGCAATTACTATTGCCAGAAAAGCCATATCTCTAAAGGAATTGCCATGAAGTTTATTTCTGATCAAATTATTACAAATGGAACTGTTGAACAGCGCTTTCTCCTCTATTTATATGCAAGACAGACAGGTGAATGGATTGAAACAGTAACAGGGATTGATCCATCAGTAAATAGGGAGGGGATTCTTAAGCTTTGCCCCATTTATAATATTACGATAGACTACCCGCCAACATTGTTATTGCACGGAACTAACGATATGGATGTTCCCTATGAACAATCGGTTTTTATGCGAGCTGCCCTTATAAAAGAAGGGATAGAAACGAAGTTAATTACGATTCCGAATGGTGAGCATTTTTTTGACAAGGATTTTCATAACCCCGTCGTTCAAGATGCTCTAAATCAGGTGATAGAATTTCTTAAAATGAAACTAAATATATAAAGGGTTTAGTGGACATCAATAAAATATCTATTAAATTACCCAAGAACCGGCAGGACCATCTGCACTTGGGTATGGTGTCCAAATTTTGCTTGGATAAAAGAACTTAACCCAACCATAAAAAAAGTTCTTTGCATTAGGCCGGTAATTTCAGTTTCTGAAAGGTAAAATACATTTCATTATCAATTGGCAGAGCTAACGGATTAGATAGTAAATAGATAAACCATTGAAATGGTATATAACATTGTTTTTTCATTATTCAATAATTCCTTTATTCAACTTCCTAAAAATCATTATTGCTTTATCTATGAAATGTCAAAATCCGATGCTATCAATATAGCACCGGTTATAATTTTATATATATGACAAAAGATTTTTTTACCTTATGGACACGCTCCCATAAATAGTCACACTCATCACAATCCCCAGCCTTGATTATTTTTTAAACGCGCCTTCATTTTCTATATTACATGTTTACGGTGGTGCAGGTACTATCAATCCTAGTAATATGGGTTCCTGCTTTTTCTTTGATGGCATCCTTCAAGCTTTCTGGGTTTGTTATAATAACTCTAGCACCATTATTTTCTATAAATTTAAGGCTTGCCTCAATTTTTGGCAGCATACTTCCAGGAGAGAATTGGCTTTCAAGGACATATTGTTTTGTTTCCTCAACGGTAATTTTCTCAAGTGCCTGCTGATTAGGCTTACCAAAGTTGATGAAAACTTTTGAAACACCAGTCGTAATGATCAATGTCTCTGCATTTATTTGTTCAGCTAGTAGACAAGTAGCAAAATCCTTATCAATAACTGCGTCTATACCTGCGTATGTGTTATCTCCAGTTTTAATTACCGGTATTCCGCCGCCACCCACAGCGATAACTACATAGCCAACTTCAATCAATGATTTAATGGCTTCTTTTTCAACAATATCAATTGGTTTAGGTGAAGGAACAACTCTTCGATATCCTCTTTGAGAGTCTTCAACGAAAATCCAATCTGGGTGTTCATTTTTCATTTCTTCAGCTTGCTCTTTTGTAAAGAAAGACCCCACAGGTTTTGTCGGATTCTTAAAATTTGGATCATCAATGCTGACCTCTACCTGTGTAATTAAGGTAGCCACTTTTTTGTTAATGCCCCTTTTCGCAAATTCATTCATTAAAGCCTGATGGATTTGATATCCAATACCGCCTTGTGTATCAGCTACACAATTTACAAGCGGCACTGGCGCCATTCCCGCTACTTCATCCGCAATTTCAGATCTTCTAAGTTCAAACCCTACCTGTGGTCCGTTTCCATGAGTAATGGCAACGTTGTAGCCCTCTTGAACCATATCTGCAATATTTACTGCAGTTTCGCACACAGATTCATATTGATCCTGAATCGTGTCACGTCCATTATCTCTTACCAATGAGTTTCCTCCGATAGCAACTATGACTAGTTTCTCCACTATCTTATTCCCCCACCTTATATTTGTTTGCGTTTTTTTTAAGTAATGTAAGAGATTGATTTTTATGCAATTGATATAAAGGATTGGTCGGGTCATTTACGATTGCATTCTCAATTGCTTTAATCGCTTCCTCATGTTTGCCTAGTGACCTTAAGCTGTTTGATTTATGAAATGAAAAATCGTATCGATGGGGCTGAAGCTTTATAAGCTTATCCATTTCAATAACAGCTTCTTCATGCCTGCCAAGTTCTCTCAGGTAATTTGATTTATGGTATCGGTAGAACGTCTCTCTATGATCCAACTCACAAGCCTTTTCATATTCAGCAAGAGCTTCTTCAGGCTTCTTCATCAGCCTTAAGCAATTAGCAGTGTAGAAATAAAAGTCAAGGTCATTCGGATTAAGTGCCAATGCCTTTTTGTATTCTCCAAGTGCATCTTCATACCTTTTTAATTCCTGCAAACATAATCCTTTAATGAAATAAAAATCAAGATTATTATTATCGATTGCAAGGCCTTGATTGATCACGGTAATTGCCTGTTCATAGTGATCTCCTTTATAAAGTGCTTTTGCTATTTTGGTATGTTCATTGTACTCTTGATATTCTTTGTTTAGGATTTTTAAAACCTTTTGCTGATTTAATTCTTTAGCATGCTGAACGGATGACTTACCAACTCGATCAGCCAAATGAACATCTGCACCAGCTTCAACAAGTATTTCTGTGATGATAGAGTATAATCTTCCTCCATTCCCCAAAATAACTGCCTCGAGAAGGGCTGACCACCCTAAATTGTTAACATGATTTACAGGAACCCCAGCATTTAAACAAATTTGGACAGTTTTTAAGTATCCTTTTTCGCTAGATGGTAATAATACTGTGCCGCCAAATCGATTGACTATATTTATGTCCGCACCAAACCTTAGCATCATGTTTATTATTTCATAAAACCCGTTTGCTCCAGAGCAAATAAATGGAGTTAATTGAGTAATATCCCTCGTGTTTACGTCACTACCAGCTTCAAGCAACAATTTTACTGTTGCAATTTGATTTTTTTGTGTCGCTGCCATTAAAGCCGTACGTCCATCCTTATCTTTATAATCTACGCTGGCGCCATTAGTTAATAGCTGTTCAATTTCTTCAATATCTCCTCTTTCACTCGCATAAATTAGTTTCATATTTAAGGATTGATCATCCATAATGGTACTCTCCTTTACACGATGTCATTTTTCCGAAAAAATTCTTAGCCCACTTATCCTGCGAAGAAACAATTTTCACAGAAATATACCCTTCAATTTCGGGTTTACTTTTCTTTTATTTTAGGAAGATTTTTCTTCATTTGGTTTATTTCGGTTAATCCCAAAAAATGAGTAATAATGTAAATTAGGGATTTTTTTATGCTCGTCCTGACCGTACCAGGAACAGCTATATGGTTCATTTGGATCACTTTACTGAATGATTTCGCTAAGCGCAAGAAGTGCTTTTTCAAATGCTTCAACTGGAGGATGAGTAATACCCGCACCAATCATTCCAATTCCAGCTTCTTTATGTGCAATCGCCGTATTGATAATTGGCATAGTCCCTGTTTGAATTACTTTTCGAACATCAATTCCTGTTGGGATCCCCATGAAATCAAGCAAGGGAATCGTTACATTTGGATTCTCTGCTGTTGTGATTTCTTTCATTTTAGTGGAGTAGCTGATTGCTTCGTCTATAGTTCCTCCTACAAGTGCAATAATTGCCGGAGCTGTTGCCATTGCAAAACCGCCAATCCCATATGTCTCAGTAATCGCACTATCTCCAATATCAAGTCCAGAATCTTCTGGTTTGTAACCTGCAAACATGGGTCCCACTACTTTTTGTGCTGGCCCAGTAAACCATGTGTTCCCACCTATGCCGCTTATACGGATGCCAAATTCTACTCCATTACGGGCCATAGTTGTCACAATCGTACTGTTTTTAATACCGTGTGCAGCATCAAGTGCACATTTTGCAAGAGCCATCCAAGTTGGACCAGAGAAATAGTCACTGCTAGCTACAAATTCAAATACCTTTTTCTTCTGCTCTGTGGTGAAAACTGTTTGTAAAATATACGGAGTTATTGCTTGAATTAAAAGAGTTGTCCCCGCGACGTTCCTATTATGACACTCATCTCCCATATGAAGAGCTTGTGCGAGCATTAAACGTAAATCAATTCCATTTGGATTAAGCTTCATTGCATCTCTTAACATAGGACCTAATACATCGCGCATCCAAATCAATCGATCAATAACGCTTTGATCATTTGCACCCATCCTTAAGATTTTTGAAAGCTGCTCACTTAAATTTGTATATGCAATGTTTCCATATGTCTTGTTCTCTACAATGTGCATGAACATTGAAGCCGAAGTGACCCCTGCCATTGAACCTACACAGTTGTGCTCATGACATGGTGCGAAAGTAATTTCTCCAGATGCAGCAAGTTCGGCTGCTTCCCCCAAGTCCTTAGCTAACCCTTCAAATACGAGCGCCCCTGTAACCGCTCCCTTCATTGGACCATTCATTTTTTCCCAAGTGATAGGCGGTCCCGCGTGAAGGATCGTTTTTTTTGTCATACCTGGAACAACGTTAATTGCTTGATCAAAGCCAATTAATACAGGTTGTGATTGAATGATTCTTTCTACCGCTTCCTTGTTTGCCACTTCTATTTTTTCTGCCATTACAGGATCTTCTAATTTATCTAGCGCAGCAATTATTTCCGATTTTCCCCCGCCAGGAGGAAACCACTCTAAATGAGTTACATTTGCATTTTGCTTTAACAAATCATCTTTAAAAGACTCAATTCCTACGTTAATGACATTAAGTTTACTATTAAAAAGTTCATTGATTTTACTCATGACTATTCCCCTTTCACTACAAACTCTCTAGCCAAAAGACCAGCATTTTGACTGCTGCTGGCATGTGTAACACCTGCAGCTAATAATTTATTCACTTGATCCTCAATATCTTGGCTATCTAATTCTGTTCCAAGGACATATCCGATAATTTCTAAATGCCTTCCTTCTTCTTCAGCCAATTGCTTAGCTTCAATGATGGCAGGAAGCATTGCACCTACCGGATCCTCATGAGCTCCATATCCTAAAACAAAATCCATTACGATGACACCAACGGACGGATCCTTTGCCTCTTTTATAAATCTAGCAATCCGGGTAGACGGATCAATCATTGGGTGTGGTTTACCTTGTGTAAATTCATCATCACCGAAATCAATAAATGTATGCTCTTGGCTGACATTTATATCTTTTAAGCGATATTCAGGATCTCTTTGAATATTGCTGTAAATTTTTTCGAATTTATCCAATGCTGCATGCATTGCTTCATCACAAAGTGTACCGCCGCTAAATAATCCGCGAATATATTTTTGTTCAGGCTTTAATTTTGTACGGACTTCTTCAATTAACGGAATGTTTAATGCACGTTTATTTAACTTGCTTTCATCTGCACCAGCTAATAGCACTGCTTTTAGAGCCGCCTCTTTTGACATTTTTGCAAAATGGCCGCCAGCTTCTAATACTTTTTCTTCATCCCCACCAACAAACCAAACAACAACAAGTTTTTTACATTGTTTTATTTGAGCAAGCACTTTCTCTTCGACAGTCGATGCCGGTGGTTTGGAAACTAGCACGATAACCTTTGTAGCTTCATCTTCCTCGAGTGCCATGATGCCATCTTGCATCATGATTCCGCCAACTTCTTCACTAAGATCTCTGCCGCCTATTCCGATCAGCTGCGAAATTCCACCTCCGAATTCATGAATGCGGACACTGACTTCTTGGCTTCCAGTTCCTGATGCTCCAACGATGCCGATGTTACCTTTTCTCACTGCATTGGCAAAGCATAACGCAACATTGCCAATAATGGCTGTTCCACAATCAGGACCCATCATTAACAAGCCTTTTTCATGAGCCAATTTCTTTAATTCAATTTCATCTTCAATGCTTACATTGTCGCTAAATAGCATGACATGGAGATTATTTTCTAGAGCTTTTCTCGCTTCTCTAGGTGCATAGGCTCCATTTACTGCAATGACCGCTAGATTTGATTCCGGAATATTCTTTGCAGCGGAAGGAATCGTTGAATAGATAACCTCACCCTTCCCTTTTGAAGAATTCTTTTTCGTAAATAAATCTTCAATATTTGCGAAAGCGTTTTCACCCGCTTCATCAGTTGTCGTTTTCACAACGATAATCAAATCACTTGTTTTTGCCTCTTCCACTTCCGAGGTCATTAAACCAACGTTTCTCATTACTTCTTTATTCATTTCAGTCCCCATTGCGATAATGGCCTGCTCTACACCTTCAACTTGATTCGCTTTTGTTGATAGAGACATTAACGAAACGGAATCGAAATATGTGTTTGGCTTAATCAAAGTCTTTATTCGCATAATTTACCTCCCAATTTAAATTGGCTTCCAATCCTGAGACAATTCCTAGAGCTAAATCTGTCCCTGATGAGGAGCCGATTTTTAATACTTCATTTAGAGAAAAAAGTAAATCCTCTTCTTTTCTATTTAACAAAGACTCTACTAAATAAATGATAGACTCTCTTACTTTTCCAATGGATGCTTTTTTCAAGGCCATATAGCTTATATCATTCGTTAAGGTTTTCGCCATTTTTACCACGTCTTCACAAAATGATTGATGTGAAAAGCAAGGA
This sequence comes from Peribacillus sp. NPDC094092, assembly GCF_050279365.1. Taxonomy (NCBI): domain Bacteria; kingdom Bacillati; phylum Bacillota; class Bacilli; order Caryophanales; family Bacillaceae; genus Peribacillus; species Peribacillus sp. NPDC094092. The sequence goes on from NZ_JBNNUC010000001.1 coordinate 693,774, forward strand.
CTATTTCTGATATTCAAAATAGTAAATAATCCAACAAGAAAATCATCACCAGATGGAGTTAACCCTGGTCCAAGACCTATTAGTGAAACTGCATGTTGTATTGGATTGGACATTTCTTTATTATTCAGCTCATTTAAAAGCAAGTTCGTTCGTTCAGTAAGAATTTTAAATATTTCATCTTCATATGGGCCTTTGGAAATTTCATTTCTTTTAATTCCTCCGCCCTTGCCAAATATGTCTATGTAATGCTTCATTTTCGCTAAATTTATTTTTAAATTGTCCGTCTCTCTAGGATATAACGGTAATACACAATCCCAAATTTCAGCTTTATCAATGGTTATAACTATTTTGTCTTTAACCAATAAAATTCTATTTTCAACATGCACGATATCATTTACTTTTATATCCATTCTTTCAAAACTAATCACATCTATAATAAGTGTATTGGGTCCATTATCCATTTCCCTGCATGCAATGGTATATAATTCACCACTCTCTAAACATTGAATATTGAATGTCCTTTTAAATGTACTATGAACATAGCCACTTAGCTTTGAATGTTTAATTCGCTGAATGAAATGATAATCGCCGGATATTGCAAATTCCACAAGAGTCACCCCTAATGCTTAAAAGGATCTGAACAAGACTTGATTTGGATACAGAAATAAAATATCCCCTTTTTTTATGTGAATAATAAAAATTCAACGCCTAATTTCCACTATCAAAATATCTTTTTCTGAAAATATTTCATTAGATTGATTTATTGCATGAATTTCACACAATAATAATGGGTATAGGAAAGTATTTTTTGTATAATAAGAATTAAATTGTAACCAATCTAATTCTTTCTTAAAGTTATGAAGAACTTATTATCACCACACTTCCAATGGTTACTCATACAAACAAAATTTTCCACTTTCTATAGAAATAACAATCCTTCCATGTTCATTTTAGTTATAATGCATAAAAGGGTCATCGTTTAATCAAACTAAAAAGCTATCATATCATTTGTGCATCTTATACGAATAATTGTGTTTAAATTATGACTAGGAGTGAGAAAGGATTGCTAACAGTTAAAGACTTATTGGAGATAAAGGCCATCGATGGTCTAAAGATCGTAGCTGGAGAAAATGGCCTAAACAATGAAATTTCCATCGTAAATATTATTGAAAATCCTGATGCCTTTGACTGGCTTTCTCCAAATGAACTACTGCTATCAACAGGTTATATATATAAAGATAATGAAGAACTCCAAAACAGAATTATCCAGGAGATTTCAGAAATTAACTGTGCTGGGCTTGTCATTAAAATGAAACGATACTTTGATAAACTTCCGCAAAATATGATTGATCAAGCAAACAAATATGGTTTGCCACTGTTAGAGCTGCCATTTAGTTACACACTATCAAAAGTAATATCAATAATTAATGAAAAAGCATCAGGAAGATACGATTTATTAAATAGAAAAACCCTAGACATGCATAATCTATTTTTTAGAATTACACTTGAAGGCGGAGGAATTGAAAGAATATCTTCCATGTTATCTGGAACAATTAATAATCCAATCATTATCGTTGATAAGGATTGGAAATTATTACACTACACAGAACATATGGAAAACAAGTTCCCTCTTGAATACTGCCTTGATTTAATAAAAAACAGGACTGTTTTTAAGAGGGAGTTCATTGAATCCATTCCTCAAACTTTAAGTGAAATGAAGAGGTCAATCAAAAGGATCCATCATTTAGATGGAATAGAAATAAAAAGCAGAATCCTGCCTATTGTCGTATCTAAAGATATTTATGGTTATATAGTGGTATGGCAAACTGTCCGTGAACTGAATGAATTTGATTACATTATTTTAGAGCAGGCTTCCACTATAATGGCACTGGAAATGATCAAAGCGAAGGAAATTGAAGAAGTTAAATTGAGAATCAAAAATGACTTCTTTGATGATCTGATTTCTGGAAAAATCACATCAGATGATACCCTTCAAACTCTTTGTGATTTGCATGGATTAAATCCAAATTATATGTATTACAGTATAGTCATTCATATCGAACCAAAAGAAGTTAATAAAAATGAAGACATGATCGTTGGGAAATATAGAATGGACAACACAGCAAAAAAATGTGAGGATATCATTTATGACTCTTCGTATAAGGCTAATGGAGAATTCACGTGCTTTCATAGAAATAATCGAATTATTATTTTGATTGGAAAAAATGAGGATAGGCCGTCGCTTTCTATAGGTGAAGCAAAGCTATTTGCAAACGAATTACATGATTCACTTGTTAGAAATGTTAAAGAAACATCTTTTTTAATTGGTATAGGTAAACAGTACAAAACAATAAAGTCACTGCACAAAAGTTTTACAGAGGCTAATGAAGTAATTCGATTGATGCAGCAGGTTAATGAAAAAAATGAAGTCTCTCATTTTGAGGATTATTCTGTTTACCACCTTTTGAATTCAAATATTAAGGATGCTGCATTGGAAGATTTCTTTGAAAAATGCCTTGGGAATATCTATGATCATGATAAAATACATGGCACAGGTTATATGACCACGTTAGAAAATTATTTTATTAATAATCTAAATTTAACAGAAACCTCCAAAGCAATGTTTATTCATCGAAACACTCTTATCTATAGAATTGAGAGAATTAAGGAAATATTAAACACTGACTTGAAACATTCGGAAGAACTGCTCCGTATTCAAATAGCCTTAAAGATCTTTAGAATCTTAAAGAAGGATGTCTGACAAACCAACCAAAAAATATTAATCCCGTGTACATATAAAGAGAATGGATCTTTCTTATGTTAAGAATACCCATTCTCTTCAACAGCTCACATTAAATCATGTTAATTTGCACTTTAATGAATAAGTTTAAGTAAAAACCCTCACTATCTTCTGAACTAATCCAATCATTTCACTAGATTTCTCACTTTTAATGTCGCAAAAGAAGTTCTCGTTGTTTCATTCCTTGTTTATGAAAATCAGAAAGGGAATGGAGAAATCCATTCCCTTCTTGACGACAAGTCAATCTTACTTAAAACTAAATTTCGGTTTAAAATCACCTTTATAAGATTCATGTTCAACGAATATAGTTATGTCCTTGCCATCTTTGTCTTTACCAGTTCTTTAGCAGCTCTCCACGATAGAAATCTATTTGGAAAAGGATTTTGAAAAAGAACGCCATGCGATTTATTTGTGAAAATCCGATGTGTTTGGGGAGTATATATAATAGAATAAACTCGTCTTATTCAGAGCAGATTTACTAATTTTCGGACGCTAATTGACATAAAAGGTCTATTCTAAAATGATTACTCAAAATACAGACACTCAATCATGGCGTCTGTATTTTCGGGTTTTGTTTACTTATTGGGGTGAATATCCTTATAGGATTATAAAATCTCAGGTTCTTTACTTGATTAAATTCAACGTTTCTTTGATGATACTTCCTTTTTTCTGATCTTTCCACTGACTTTTCATTCTAACATGTACATCTGGGTCACTCGGTATCGTTTAAAGAGATAGTTAAAACGACTTGTCGGACATGGAAAGGAAAGTTTCTTTAAGACCAGAGAACAAGGATATTAGAAATTAGTCAAAATTCTGATGAAAAATAAATAGGGATTTTCTGGAACTTGATATATTAAATAAGCGTTTCCCCCCCACTGGCAGCCCACAAAGGGATAACCATGTTGACAATGATAATGATGAACCACCAAGAAACGACTATGTATTCAAAACGTTGAATGAAAGGCCATTCAATAATACTGGTCATCGTAAGAGTTGGCCAAATTGTAATTGCCAGCTCATGCTTTAAATAAAAGACAATCGAAACTAAATAAAGTAATGACTTCAATAACGTAGTGGCAAGTGCTCCTCCATGAGCATACTTTTTAGATGTTTCGGCATTTTGGATGAATGGATAATACATCAGCAGCATTTCAAAACCAATCATGGATAATGAAGTACTTTTAGTTCCTTTCAATATTTCCAATAAAGTGTAATCAAGCGGAACGAGATTTGAAAATCCATAAAACGGTACAAATAATAGCCAGTATGAAACAACCATTGTACAAAAGGCGATACCCGTAACGGTTTCGAAACATAATAGATCAGGATCAGGAAACCAATGAAAAAGCCCAAGAAGGAACCTCTTTAAACATCCAAAGATGTATGACATTAATAAATCCGGTAATGATGGTCATTCCAAGAATGAAACAGTAAAAAATGAATAAAAGGCTAAAAAACCACCAGCTCAGTGGCAAATGAATGACAACTCGTTATTTCTCCCAAAGCTCGATCAGTCGACCGTCAGGATCTTTAATCCAAATAAACTTTCCAAATTCACTAATCTCTTTTTTCTTTGCAAGAGGTACACCCATCTTTTCAAGATGTTGAATAGTTTCGTTCAGATTATGTACTTGAAAATTTAACATCACTTGTTGTTCTGTTGGAAAATAAGGGTCACTCTCGGTAAAGAAAGAAAAGATCGTCTCATTTCCTAATTGGGGTTTTATCACAGTCCCATTCCAATTTTCTATTTCAATCTTCAACACTTCACTGTACCATTTTTTTATAACTTCAAGATTCTTAGTTCTCCAAAATATTCCTCCGAAACCTTTTATCATCGTACCTAACTCCTGTCTGTCATCAAATTTTAAGCTATCCGATTATATTAGATATTCGAGATTTAAATTTAAGTTCCTTTTTCAACTATACTGCCCGACCCTTCATTAGAAAAGAGCCAGTAAAGGAAGCCCTTAAAGTTGCGTACTTATAGATTTTGTTGATTAACATTCAGTTCAATCAAATTACCATCAGGATCGGCACAGAAAATTTGTGCGAATCCGCTTTTTCCGTATGGTTTTTCAAGGATTTCAACTGCATTCTGTTTCAACCATTTAAGAGTGTCATAGTAGTTCTCGACTCTAAGGGCAAAGTGACCTTCCCTGCTGGATAATCTTTTATCCTTACGAATCGTCTGTGAAGAGGGATCGACTATCAAGTGAAGTTGTTGTCCCTCTATTTCATACCAGGCACCTGGAAAATCAAAATTAGGACGCTGTATTTCTTTTAAACATAAACTTTTGCCATAAAATTCTTTTGCTCTTTCCAAATCTGTCACGGTAAGACTTACATGATGGAGACATTTATATGTAATCAAAACATTCACTTCTTTCATTTCAACTAATTTATTTTTTACGTTAGTCGTTTTGTGACTAAGTTTCCCTCTCTCACCGCATCTAAAGCTTGATCGGTTAATTTAAACAATTCGGCAAATAGAATCAATAATCCTTCTTCAACTAAACTGCGCTCGATAGATGTAAAAAGAAAAAGCTACTTTTAGTCAGCTTAGATCTTCGCACCTGTTAGCCATCCATAAAGCGCAAAAATCAGCGCTTTACTTGCAAACGGCGGGTTAAAGTAAAGTGAGCATGTTGAAGAAAGCATTATTGTAAGGGAAGAAGATAGAAGGAAGCGGCTTGGCGGTCGTCTTTTCCTACCCGCCATCTTGATTCCCATTCTAACCCTAGCTGGTTCTAAGCTGCTAGACGATGTTAAAATTGGGGGAAAGGCTTAGCTGGATCCATCTAATGTAACGATGGTTGCTTTAGGTCTGGCGTGTTTGACTGCCATTATTTTTGCGATGGTGATGAAACGCGGAACACCTACAGGAGCTGTGAAAGAATCACGTCGTCTGCTAGAATCTATTGGTTGGGCAGTATTTCTGCCACAGCTACTTGCAACATTGGGAACCATTTACACAAACTCAGGGGTTGGTACAGTCGTTTCCAAAGCTGTGACAGCAATCATTCCCGAAGGTTCGTTATTTTGGGTTGTGGTCATTTTCTGTCTCGGCATGGCTATATTCACTATGATCACGGGAAATGCCTTTGCTGCCTTCCCAGTTATGGCTGCATGTATCGCCATTCCTTTTCTGATTAACCAATTTGACGCTAATCCAAATCATATAGCTGCCATTTCTATGTTTGCGGGTTATTGTGGAACTTTAATGACACCAAAGGCTGCCAACTTTAATATTGTGCCGGCAGCCTTGCTGGACCTGAAAGATAAAAACCATGTCATAAAAGTTCAAGTTCCAACAGCTTTGGCAGTATTGGCTTTCAATATCGTATTTATGTACTTACTTGTTTCATTAGGAGTATAGGAGGGATTTTCATGAAGCAAAAAGTGTTATTAACCGGGTTTGAGCCCTTTGGCGGAGAAAGAGTTAACCCTTCTTGGGAAGCAGTAAAACAGTTACACGGAGAAGTAATTGATGATGTGACTCTAGTTGCTGAACAAATCCCAACGGTATTCGGGAAATCCATTGCATTAATGGAGCACCTTATCCAGCAGCATAATCCTGATATCGTTATCTGTGTAGGACAAGCCGGGGGACGGCTTCACATCACACCTGAACGGGTGGCAATCAATATGGATGATGCGAGAATCCCAGACAATCATGGAAAACAGCCTATTGATGAGCCAATTGCAGACAAAGGACCAGTAGCCTATTGGTCTACAATCCCCGTCAAAAGAATTGTCGAAAACATGAAGGAAAGCAACATTCCTGCATCGGTATCCCATACCGCAGGAACATTTGTATGCAACCATATATTCTATGGTTTAATGGACTATATCGCCCGAAACTCATCATGCATCCGGGGTGGATTTATCCATATTCCTTTCATTCCGGAGCAAACCATCAATAAAGAAGCGCCTAGCTTAAGCCTTGAGTCAATTGTTAAGGGCATAAAAATAGCTGCTGTCACATCTGCTAAATATGAATCGGATATTCATACGGTCGGCGGGACGACCCATTAATTGTACCTTTTTTTAAACTTGACCGATTTACAGATTTGGTTTTAATTCATGATTGGCCACATGTTTATGATGAAAGTGTCCTTTTCGCTTGCTTGGGACACTTTCATCATATCAAGAGGTCTTTTTTGTGCACAAATCTCAATTTCGTTCATTACAACCAGTTAAACCCTATATTCAAGAGAAATACTCCTATTTAGGTAATCTGGATACTTAAAGGGGAGCATTTCTTACGTATAAAAGGCCTTACTTTACCGGATAAAAAAGGAATTTATATTGATAGCCTTTAGCCGTTTGAACAAGAGAGTTAGCCTGTTTTTTTAGTTCATATTGTTCTTTTTAACAAAATTCAATCAAGAAGCTGAACTTCATCATCCACATGAATGTTACCTGTATTTATCACAGAAGCATAAACGCCAAAATTATTATTTCTTTCTTTTATAAGAGTTTTATGCAAACTCGCTTCTCGTTCTGCATTATCAGGATTAACAGTAATAATCATACACCTTTTACAATGTCCTACTAATTGAATTTCTACTTTACTTCCTATTTTTATTCGTCTGCCAATCCATTCTTCTTCTATAAATGGTATTTTTTCTTTTAATGAAATAAATAAATTAGGGCGAAAACGTCGAAAATCGACCTCATCATTCCCCCAGATTTCTTTCAAATTTTCTAATGAAGCATCTGTTGCAAGTAGAATGTGTTCTACTGCAATTGGTCCAATAGGCACATGTGAAGGAGTATATTCAATAGTAGAAATTTTTCGTTTCGATTTGTTTTCCATTTCTTCTATTAATACCCCATCTTCCCAATCATAGAACTTACCTTCAGGTGTCATCACTTCGACTTTAGGATATTCCTCCATCAATTCATCTCCTACAAATCTTGCTTTATATCGCACCATTTCAGGGAATTGGGTTATAGTTAAGAAATCACCTTTTTTAGTTTCATCTGTATAAGCATGGCTACGGTCTCCATATAAACCATAGTCCATTATTTTGGATTTCTGTACAAATTCACCACCTAAAGATTTTATAGGGTGACGAATAATTTCCTTGATATGACCAATTAACATTTTATTCACTCCTATGAAAATATTTTACCCCATAAATATACAAGGGAATTTTTCAACACTTGCCCCGCCACCGTTTGTCAAATAAGGACTTTCTCTTTTGTTCCTGAATATTATCTGTACTATTTGGTTTTTCCTCATCTATGTCTATTCTAAATGAACTATTAATTTTCTCGCCCAAAAAGAAAGCTGCAGGCAGATTAGTTTGAAAACCCATTTATATACATTTAGTTTATAGAAAAAGTTTTAAATAGTGTAATATATTCAACTATGAACGCAAAAACCCTCAAGAATTATTAATCCCGAGGGTCTTTGCTTTCACATGCAAACGCCGAAGACTTTCAAATCCCGTGTTCTCTCTCTTATTTTAAGACATTTTTTAATTCGCCCAACGATTCAATTGCAACGACCATTTCGTCCCCGGATTTTAACCAATCCCTCTCCCCTTCAGGATAGCCCAAGATTACACCCTCGGGAGTTCTTGTATAAATAAGATCACCCGGCTTTAGTGTTATATATTGGGAAATGTAACTAATCAAGAAGGCACAGCTAAAAATCATGTCCCGAGTATGAGCCTTTTGACGTACTCCGCCATTCACCCGGCATTCAATGGCAAGGTTATTCGGATCCACTTCCTCAGCTGTCACAATATATGGACCGACCGGTGCAAAACCATCCGGTGTTTTTCCCAATAACCACTGACCAGATTTAAATTGCAAATCACGGGCTGAAACATCATTTCCAACACTGTAGCCAAAAACATAAGATAAAGCATCTTCTTCTGAGACATTTTTAGCCGTTTTCCCCATTATTGCGACAAGTTCTGCTTCATAATCCATATTTTTTGCTTCTTCCGGGATTGAAATAGTCTCCAAATGGGCTGATAGGGCATTGTTAAATTTACTAAATAAAACAGGAGACTTCGGAGTATCCATATTTGACTCTTTTGCATGGTCTATATAGTTTAAACCTACACAGATAATCTTTTCGGGATTGCTTACAGCAGGTGCGTATGTAAGTGTACCCTCAGACACAAATAATTCGTTTCGATTGCCTTCAAGAGCAAGGTGAACTAAGCTGTTGATTTTTTCCAGTCCCTCTTCACCCTCGAGAAGCAATTCCTGAAGTGATACGAATGTAGATTTTTCTAGCTTATCTGCCGCATCTTTGACATCTAAAATACCATGCGAGGTTTTTACACCTAATCGGAGCTCGTCCTCTTTTAGAAATTGAAGTTTTTTCAAAGCTATCTCTCCTTAAATTCATAAAAAACTAACTGTTTTTATCTAATAACATGTTGAGGTCTTCCACAGCTAGATCTTTTTGGGCAGACCATTTAATTAGCAGTTTTTTCCGATGCGAAGCTGTCTTGTTCTATTTCCTTGGATTTGTTGAGGGAACTGGCTTCCGTTAAACTCATATTCTTTGTTTCCGGGGCCATGAATAAAGAGACTAAAAATCCAATGAAAAGTACCGCCCCACAAATATACAACGTAGTTGACAACCCATAGCTCGCCATAATGGCCGGAGAGAAAAACGTACCAATGGAAGAGGCAACCCGGGCCACTCCTGTGGTAAAGCCCCCTGCCGTTCCCCGTATATGGGTTGGGAAAAGCTCATTCGGATAGATCCAGCAATGGGCTCCCATCCCGGTATTAAACGTTCCATAGATTACAAAGAGAGCTAGGGTGAAAATAAAGGGCATATTCATTCCAGATGTTGCTCCCAGTACGAATAAAGAGATGGAACATACGAAAAATGCCCAAATGAGTGTAGGTCTTCTTCCATATCTTTCAACAAGAAAAAGGGCAGGAAGCAAGCCGATAAGATAGATGATATTAATGACCGCAGCTCCCAGGTATTCCCTCGTTCCATTAGCAAAACCAAATTGTGCAAGGATCTCAGGAATATAGGTATTTATTCCATAGAGGGGGAGGACTTGAAGCGAATAGAAAGCTGTCACGAAAATGACCATTTTCCCATAGCCATTTCGAAATATATCGAGATAGGTGGTTTTCTCCTTAGTCTCTGGTTCGGCCGACATGATGACATGTTCCCCGAATATTTTCTGCACAATGGCGTTTGCTTCCTTTTCCCTTCCTTTACTGGCCAGCCAACGAGGGGATTCTGGCATATTTAAGCGTGAAATTAGCATGATGATTACTGGGACCGCACTGCTTGCAAGCATCCATCTCCAGCCATCATCACCGATGGACAACATAAGATAACCGACCACAAAGGAACTCGCGTAACCGACATACCAGAGTCCATTAAGCCCTCCAAGTAAGGCACCACGATTTTTTGCCGGTGAAAATTCCGTCATCAAGGCTCCTGCAATGGGATAATCTGCCCCTACCGCAACCCCTAAAATAAATCGTAAAATGACCAACTGCATGGGATCATTGACATAAAACTGAAGGATTGACACAATGGCCATGACAAGCATATCGATGAGAAACATCTTTTTCCGGCCAATAAGGTCCGTAAGATAGCCTCCTAATATTCCACCAAATAACATACCCGCAAGAGTTGCCGCTCCAATCAGACCTATCATGGTTACAGACATATCAAGTTGAGTCTGCATGACAGAAAGTGCTACCGCTACAATTCCGATAATATACCCATCGAGGAAAGTACTCCCACTGGCATATGCAAACATTTTATAATGAAATCGACTTAAAGGCATTTCTTCCATTGTGCGGACCTTACACATAAATTCCCTCCTGTGACTTATTAAAATGGCTGTAATTTAATAAGTCTTGATATAGTTTTTAAATGAGTTTAAGTGAGTCGCTCTACAAATTCATCGTGACTGATGAAAAAATACAGTCGTGAACTTCTTTCTTTGACATTGAAGGGGCGAGGTTCCTAGTAAGCTATTAATATTTTGTGCTATGCGAACTGGGAACACATAAGCCGATCCTATGTACGGATAAGTTTGGAGCTACGGCGATAACATCGAAAAATCTCTAAGGCATGTCTAAAGCGTTTACATTTTTCCGAACCTGAGGTCCGTTTCATTAGTTTAAAAAGCAGCTTAACGTGGAACATCAATAATCGTATCAAGAGCTTCTCCAATCACACGCAAAATGTCTACTGCTATTTTGCGTGTGATTGGAGAAGGAGTTGCCAGGACTGCATAGTGTGCTTGCAACTCCTTCTCTACTCCATTTTGGGTATGGTATACTATGACAGACTAAAAAGGATATTACCCTTTTACAAATACTGTTTTAATATTTGTGAAAAATTCGATTGCTGCTTGACCTTGTTCACGTGAAAGAGAACTGGATTTTTTCATCCCGCCAAATGGAGCCTGTAGTTCAACTCCGGCACTCTCAGCATTGATGCGTACAAGGCCCGCTTCCATTTCATTGATGAACGAAAGCATTTTCTGAATATTTGTTGTGAAGATGGACGCACTAAGTCCAAACTCTACATCATTTGCCACTGTTAATGCTTCTTCCATCGTATCCACTTCCATCAATGCTAATACAGGTCCAAAAATTTCTTCTTGAGCGATTGTCATGTTGGAGTTTACGTTTTCAAATACAGTCGGTTGGACATAAAAGCCATTCTCCAAGCCAATAGCTTCACATTTACTTCCACCATGTAAAAGGACTGCCCCTTCCTCTTTTCCCTTTTCAATGTAATCCAATACCGTATTTAATTGGCTTTCACTCGAACATGGCCCCATCCAAGTGTCACTATTTAATCCTTCTCCTACTTTTATTTCTTTTACTTTAGCTAGCAGCTTTTCTTTAAATACATCATAAACAGAGCTTTGAATGATAACGCGGCTAGTAGCCGTACATTTCTGGCCTGTTGAGCGAAGGCCGCCATTTATTGTTGCTTCAACAGCAAGATCAAGATCAGCATCCTCAGCGACAATCACTGGGTTTTTCCCACCCATTTCCAACTGGTATTTAGCTCCGCGAGCAAGCGCTCCTTGACCAACCCGTTTTCCTACAGTATCTGAACCAGTAAATGTAATCCCATTTATATCAGGATGATCAATAATCCCTTGTCCAATAATGGCACCTGAACCTGAAACCATATTAATGACACCAGCTGGCATTCCCGCTTCATGGAAACATTCGATCACTTTTGCTGCCGTTACGGCTGTTTCGGTTGCTGGCTTTAATACAACTGTATTACCGTATACAAGTGCCGGTGCCATCTTCCAGATTGGGATCGCGACTGGAAAATTCCACGGTGTAATCACTCCCACAACCCCCAGCGGCACTCGACTTGTGAACATGAATGCTTCACTATCTGTAGAAGGGATTACATCTCCTACTTTACGCATTCCCTCTCCGGCATAATAACGAAGAATGGCTACACCACGTGCCGTTTCACCTTTCGCCTCTTGAAAAGTTTTTCCCATTTCCCTTGTCATCGTTTCTGCCACTTCTTCTAATCGTGCCTCTAATACATTGGCAACTTTATAAAGATACTCCCCTCTTGCAGGAGCCGATAACTTTCTCCAAGCAATTTGTGCCTTTTTAGCCGATGCAACTGCTTGATCCAAATCTTCTTTTGTTGATTTCGAAGCATACCCAACGATTTCGTTTTTATTAGCCGGATTAATGCTGGCCTGAACTTCATTGGTAGATGAAGATTTCCATTCACCATTTATATAATTTACATATGTTTTACTTTCCGCTTTCACGGTCATCAAATCCATCCTCTCTGTAATCCAGCCTTATTTAATAAATACCAATTTTCAAAATATTTTACTTCCTAAGAAAACCATAAAGGGTACTGTCAAGATTGCACAGATTGTTGAATAAACCGCTGCCTTCACCCCTATTTCTTCATCTTGTGTATAACGTGCTAATAAAACAGGGGCGATTGTCATGGTAGGCATTGCGACTTGAATAATAATTACTTGCTTCATTAACATGGAAAAGTTAGTAAACACCACAACTACTATTGTTAGAATCGGGAAGATGACTAACTTCAATAATATAGGTACTGTCAATCTACTGATTGATATGGTTCCCTTTTGTTTAAGCATCACCCTTATAAGAATTCCAATATAAAGCATTCCAAGAGGGGTTGCTAAACTCGCTAACATCCCATTTAATTGTTGAATGATTTCTGGCGGTTGAACTTCAGCAATGATAACAAATAAAGCTACAATTATTGAAATAATTGGGGGATTCATTAATTGTTTTAAAGATGCCAGTGTAAACTGATAATTTTCTTGCAATAGCGCAATAGCCACTGTGAATAAAACAATGCCTACCCCTGTATCAAATGCTGCTGCCAACAGAGCCCCTTTTGGACCGAATATCGCTGCACATAAAGGAATCCCAATAAAACCCGTATTCCCCAATCCAGCAATGAAAGCCATTTTCCTTGCACTACTAGGAGAATAGTTGAAAATCCTTGCAAAAACACATCCTAATAGTAACAATAATAAAGTGATGATGATTGAAAGAATAAAAATAATGATCAGCTGGGACATTAACTCTTTCCCGACCTTGGTTTTAAAGGCGCCATCCAAAATGATGCACGGAATGGCTACATTGATCATAATACTTATGATCAGCTGCTTTGATTCATCTGTAATTTCATTGGTTTTTGCAATAAAATATCCAATTACAGATATAGCCGCCATAATGAACATTGGACCTATGATCGATAGAAATACCAAGTAAAGCTCCCCTCTTAAAAAGCAAAAGTAAATATAATGTTTAGAGTCTATTTAATTAGATAGCTCCTATCATCTTGTGAATGTAACTTTCACTTCCCCTAAATGATCAAATACAGCTGTAAATTCATCACCTGGTACAACATCAATGGTAGTAGCAAGGGCACCAGAAAGAATCACTTCTCCAGCTTTTAATACCACATCGAACTCTGCCAATTTATTGGCAAGCCATGCAACACAAGCTGCAGGGTGCTCCATAGCGTTTTTTCCTACGCCTTCTTTCATCAATTGACCATTTTGATACACTTTCATGGTGATATCAGGAAGATTAACTTCATCCACTGAAACAGGTTTATCCCCAAGGACATAAAGACCAGAAGAGGCATTATCCGCTACCGTATCTTGCAATTTCACCTTCCAATCTTTAATTCTACTATCGATTATTTCAATAGAAGGGAGAACATAATCGGTTGCTTGAAGAACATCTTCAACGGTAACATTCGGACCCTTTAAATCTTTCTTTAACACAAAGGCGATTTCACATTCGATCTTCGGCTGGATGACATCTTTAAAGGATACCTCATGGTTATTTTCAACCATCATATTTTCAAATAAATGACCGCAATCCGGCGTATCAATGCCATACATGATTTGCATATCACGAGAAGTTAGACCAATTTTTTTACCAACAATTTTTAGTCCTTGTGATAGTTTTTCCTGAACCACTTGCAGCTGAACTTCATAAGCTTCGTCTAATGTTAAATCTGGCTCCACTTCAGTTAATGGGTTATTCGGTTTTTGACTCTTCTCGGCTTCAATTAAATAATTTGCAAGATCTTTAATTTTATTAGACACTACTCTATTCATATAGAGAGCCCTCCTCGTATTTGAATTAATTCTCTAGCTTATTTTGCAATATTACTTTCCCGAATTTTTCTGACCTTTTAAAGTATTCCTGAGCGTCTCGCGCTTTTTCTAATGGAAAAACCTTATCGATAAGAGGTTTAATTTTCTCTTCCCGGATTGCATCCAGCATTCGATTGAATTCTTTCCGAGTACCTAACGTGCACCCTATTATTGAAAGGTGGTTTAAATAAACTGTACGGATATCAAGCTGTGTAATCGCCCCGCTAACAGCACCAGATATTGCTAACCGTCCCCCATTTCTTAGTACCTTCAAACAAATTGAAAATAAAGGATCCCCCACCACATCCAGTACAACATCCACCTTGCAACCTGCAGCCTTTATAACATCATCTGCTAAAGTTGTTGATTTGTACGATAAAACTTCACTTGCACCCAGTTCCATCATTTTTTCTTTTAAAGATAGATCTCTTACCAGTGCAACGACATTTGCACCAAATACTTTTGAGGCGATTTGAACTGCATAGGAACCAACCCCTCCGGTTGCCCCAGTAATAAGAACCTTTTCTCCAGGAACAACTTTACTTTTTTCAAGCATATGCCATGCAGTAAAACAGCTAACAATAAAAGAAGAACTTTCAACATAACTAGACAGCGGCATGGGTCTGCACAATTCCTTAGGCCATGTAATATACTCGGCATATCCACCGTCACACTCGGAACTCATTAACGTTATATCATCTGCCATATGTTCCAAACCATCAGGGGCTGAAGAGAAAAATGGAAATAACACTACTTTTTCTCCCAGGCATGCTGGATTGATATTTGCACCGACCGCTACGATTTGCCCCGCAACATCTGTTCCAGGAATACGCGGAAAAGAAATAGCCTCCCGTTTCCAACCCGCTTTTTCGGTGGATTTCGCATCAGTGCCGTAGCCACCTTCACGCATTAAAATATCTGAATTATTTACAGCACAAGCATGGATTTTTACGAGTACCTCATTTTCCTTAGGAATGGGTACAGGTACTTTCCGTTCCTCAAGCTTTTCTACTCCCCCGTATTCTGTTACCACTACAGCTTTCATTTTGGATGGAATCGATTGTAACAAACTATTTGTCCCCAATTTTCACTCCCCTATCATTTTTGCTGCTAATTGTATAAGACTTACTATATTGTCCCTATCGCTAGTGATTCCATTAAGATCTTTTTCCTTACTGATAAAGTATCTCTGGATGTTACGCTTCACAGTAAGGATTACCATCAAAAGGCACAGGTGCTAATTTAATAGAGTCGGTTGGACATCCTTCAAAAGCATCTATCATATCTTCCTCGAATTCATCAGGTACGATAGCCGTTCCCTCATTATTATCTAATATGACAAACGCAATACCTTCTTCATCGTAATCATAAATATCAGGAGCTGCAGCACCACAAGCTCCACAGGCAATACAAGTTTCCTTATCTACAATCGTATAGTTAGCCATCCTTGCTCGTCTTTCCCCTCTCTAACTTCTGTTTTATCTCGGCCCTTTCCAAAAAGGATTTAGAAAGCTAAGGTGAGTATCCTAAAATCGCCGCCTGCAATCCATTCTTTAAATAAACTCACTCATCAGTTTCTCAAAATACTTCGGATCAAGTTCAATGTTGGAATGAGCCAGTGATTGATCTGCATAACCATTTGCGAGATCTTGATAGGATGGACGTTCTTTGTCTTGATAAATAATGCCTTTCACAAGACTTTCATATTTGATTAAAGTTTCCATGGCCATTTCCCGGCTAGTAGGATCGTACCCGTCAACTTCATTCAGGTTGACCAAGTGTTCTTTAAACCAGTCATATGTGTTTACTTTATTATAGGTGACGCAAGGGCTGAACACATTTATCATAGAGAACCCTTTATGCTTAATACCGGCTTCAATAATGGCAGTCAAATCCTTTAAATCGGTAGAAAAGCTTTGAGCCACAAATGTTGCTCCGCTTGAAACAGCCAATTCCATTGGCGACAGTGTTTTTTCAATTGCTCCTTGCGGTGTCGATTTTGTTACAAATCCAGCAGCAGAACGTGGAGAAGTCTGCCCTTTTGTCAGTCCATATATCTGATTATCCATTACAATATAAGTGAGATCGATATTACGGCGCATAGCATGGATTGTGTGGCCCAATCCAATTGCGTAGCCATCACCGTCGCCGCCAGAAGCAATGACAGTCAAATCTCGATTAGCCATTTTGACACCTTGGGCAATTGGCAGTGAACGCCCATGAATGCCATGAAGACCATACGATTTAATGTAACCAGAAATCCTACCTGAGCAGCCAATTCCCGAAATAACAGCCATATTTTCCGGTGTGAGTCCTGCACTGGCTGCAGCCCGCTGGATCGCTGCCTGAACAGAAAAATCACCACAGCCAGGACACCAATTTGGCTTTACATCGTTTCTAAAATCTTTAAACGTAGTTGTGGACATGTTCAAACAGCTCCTTGCTTGCATTGTAAAGATGAATTGGCTGAAATGGATTTCCGTCATATTTCAATACACTCTTCATTTTATCTATATATCCAACATTCATCTTTATTAAATTCGCTAACTGACCGGTGGCATTGTTCTCAACAACAAGCACATTTTCAGCAGCTTCGATAAATGGCAATACAGCCGCGGTAGGAAACGGATGGATAAGCCGAATGTGCATATGGTTGACTTTTATCCCTTCTTTTTCAAGGCGACTCATTGTTTCTTCGATTGCCCCGCTTGTAGAATTGAACCCAATTAGCAAAAGCTCAGGCTTTTCATGAGGCGCATGCACCCTTATAGGATTTGGAAAACGTTCTGGTAAATGGTCTAGCTTGCGCATACGTTTATCCATTTGTAGCTTCCGATTAGCTGACCCTTCAGAAGGCCTTCCTGTTTCATCATGCTCTACACCTGTCACATGATGGATGCCATTTTTTGTCCCTGGTATCACTCGTGGAGACACACCATCCTCCGTCAATTCATATCGTTTAAAATACGCTTTTTCATCCTCCACTACGATTTCGTCTGTTTTCAGTTTTCCACGGCGAATTTCTATATTATTGAAATCGAATGGTTCAACAGTTTGCTTTCCTAATGAAAGCTGCAAATCAGTCAGTAATATAACGGGGCATTGATAGACTTCAGCGATATTAAATGCTTCAATTGCATCGTAGAAAGCCTCTTCAACAGTGCTCGGTGCTAACACTACTTTCGGAATCTCACCATGTGTGCCATAGATCATCGCCATTAAATCTGATTGCTCTTGTTTCGTAGGCAAGCCAGTGGAAGGCCCCCCTCGTTGTGTATCGACAACCACAAGAGGCGTTTCAGTCATTCCTGACAATCCGATAGCTTCCATCATCAGAGAAAGCCCCGGACCAGCGGATGCGGTAAACGAACGGGTACCGGCGTAGTTAGAACCGATTGCCATCGTGGCCGCAGCAATTTCATCCTCTGTCTGGATGACTGCCCCACCCACTTCAGGCAGCTTATCAATGAGATATTCCATGATCTCAGAAGCAGGCGTGATTGGATATGCAGCCATAATACGGACTCCTGCCGCGAGTGCTCCGAGTGCAATTGCGTCATTGCCGATCATGAATAGGCGCTGCTGCCCATCTGCCTGAGCTAGTGCTAGTGGAGGCGGCACATCCCCTAAACTTCCCTGCATGGATGTATAACCTTGATAGATTGCTTCCATGTTTTTCTGAACGACACTATTGCCTTTTTTACTGAAGATCTCTTTTACGACATCCGCAAAAACGGCTGGATTGAGATTAATGATGGCACAAGTCGCTCCAATGGCGACCATATTTTTCATAAGCGGAGTACCGAGTTCCGCTGCCATTTCGGTGAATGGTACAGCGAAAAATTTTGCTTCCGTATCCTCCGGTTTGACCGGTTTAAATTTTGAATCAGCAATAATAATGCCCTCACTATGAAGCTCGTAATAATTCAGATCAATTGTTTCCTGATCAAAGGCTACTAATATATCTAGATCATCAGCAATTGTACTAAATCTGCTGGTACTCACTCGAACCTTGTTGTTTGTATGACCGCCTTTAATTCGAGATGAAAAGTGGCGGTATGCATATAAAAAATAGCCTAATCGATTTAAAGCCTTGGAAAAGATTTCTCCCGTACTCTCAATGCCTTCTCCCTGCTGGCCACCGACTTTCCATGAAAGTTGATATTTCACCAATTTCACTCCTCATAGTATAAGGCCATCTGTTCAGTTAAATACCCCATGAACATACCCTTACCTTCGATTGTCAAATAAATTAAAGTGTCGTCTATATCGCTATTCAGTGATCTCAATTTTTTTAACACTTTGTAAATACCGTTCTGACCATTGTGTCATGGCTTGAGTTAAGTCTGTTAAAATGTAGCTGGCTCCCCATTGAACAGCTTGCCTTGTTTGTTCTGCATCACTAACATACATACCAGCTATTTTTCCTTTTTTATGAATCAGGGTGATACATCGCTCAATCATTTGTATGACTTTAGGATGCCTTGGGTCATGTGCATATCCCATTGATACAGCTAAATCAAAAGGCCCTATAAAAAAGACATCGACACCTTCTAACGTTAAAAGCTGTTCAAGGTTTTCCGTAGCTTCTACCGTTTCAATTTGCAGAATGACCAACGATTGTTCATTAGCTTTTCGCATATATTCCATTTTATTAGGATATAAACTGTAGTCACAGGCCCTTGGTAAAAAATCGAATCCTCTTTTACCAAAAGGAGGATAGTATGCTGCATCTACCGCTTCTTTTACTTCATCAAGTGTGTTGACCATCGGGATTTGAATGCCATTTGCACCGCTGTCCAATGCCTTTTGAATATATTCTGATCGATTAGCAGGCGTTCTTATTATTGAAGGTACCCCCGCACATTGAGACCCACGGATCATATTTTCTAGAACTATGTAATCCATTGTTCCATGTTCATTATCAATACATGTAAAGTCAAAACCCATTTGAGCTATGAACTCTGTTAAACCAGGAGATGGAAAAGTGACAAAACAACCAAACATTGGCCGTTCTTCCATCTTTGTTTTCAATTCACTCCACAGCAAATTCTCCACTCCTTTCATGCACCATTAACCTTGAAAAATTAATTTCTCAAAGGTAATTTTCATACACGATGAAACATGACAGTTTTTTTTTGAAAAGATCCATTAAAAATATAATATTTTCATAAAAAGATCATGATGCATAAAAAGATCACGATCTTTTTATGGCAATAAAAAACCTTTATGTTAATTTTTACGAAACAATGCAAGCGTGGGTTTCAATTAATGAAACAGTATTCGGCTCTTTAGTAAGATACAAAACAATAGAATCCCCTTCTTGATCTACATCATAAGTCTTTAATTTACAATTTTTCGCATCAAACAAGGATTCCCCCGTTTTAATATCAAATCCCCATCCATGTAAAGGACAGCGTAAAATCTCATTGTGTTTTCCATATTGATACGTATGAGGATCACTTGGTAACATAGTGCCATCTATCGAACCATATACCATTGATACTCCTTGATGCGGACATTTATTTCGAACAGCATATAAACGACCATTATTATTAAAGATGGCAATTTCTGATCCATCAACTTTTACTAATTGTCGTTGGCCAGGTTTTAAATCCTCTGATGAACAAACTGTAACGCTTTTTAATTCACCCATTTTTCATTTTCCTTTCTACTGTCGATTGAAATTATAAGTATTTAAAGCGTTTTCATAAAAGATTTTATTTCTTAATTCCTTTGGAAAAGTATTAAATACTCGTTCTGCTTCATCTCCATCCCAGTGTGGATAATCACTGCAGTAAAGAAGCATATCCTCAATCCCAGCCATTTGGATGATTTCCAATAAATCCTTTGGACGATATGGTTCTTCAATTGGCTGTGTTCCTAAGCGGACATTTCGTTTAATATATTCGCTAGGTAATTCTTTTAACCACGGCACCTCCTCACGAAGAGTCTTCCAATTTTTATCTATTCTCCACAAAAGCGGTACAATTCCAGCGACACCATATTCTACAAATACAAATTTTAGTTTAGGAAACTTTTCAAAAACCCCTTCACAAACTAAACTCACAATATTTCTTTGCGCATTCAGCCCTAAGCAAGTATGCCATTCCATGTAAGTTGATGCTGGTCCTACTGCTTGTGCTGGGCCGTTCTCCCCTGAGGCCTCGGAATCTGGGTGTATCAGCATTTGCAGTCCATAGTGCTCCGCTGCTTCATAAATAGGATAAAAGTGTCTATTGCCGAATGGAATACTAGTGGTTTGTAAATTGACTGCCACAACTCCTGGTTTTTTCCCGATTCTCTCAATTTCCTTTACCGCTGCCACGGGATCAAGAGGTGAGACAAGCATAGACATCGTATACCGGCTGTCTTTTTCAATCCAATTCTCATATTGCCAATCATTAAAAGCTGCATTAAATCCATTAGCGACATCTATATTATGAAAAGCACCCATTGTTGCATTACATGAATTTAAAATTCCATACTGTGTGTTTGAACGATCAAACAAATCTTTAGCTACAAATTCAGGATCAGAACCCGGGATGGCCCCTTCTGGTGAAAAAGCATCTCCACGTACAACCGAAACGGGGTTGATATACCTGCATTCCGGGAAGCGAAATTCTGCTGCAGAGATTAGCTTCCCCTCAAATGCTTGCTTTTTAAATTTACCAATATTCAAACGCTTTTGAAGAGACTCATTACAGTATGGTACAAGGTCATCAAGTGAACTTAAATACGAATGCACATCGGAATCAATAACCAGCTGTTTTGTTTTTGTCGAACCTGTAACACTCTTTTCGGTAATTGCATTAATCATTTTAAAAACTCCTCCCTTAATCAAAGTTTGTTAGCTTTCCATGATCACTAAATTATCTTCTGCTTACGCTCGCTTGAAAGCGCTTTATAAATCTTGATATTTTAATGATCGCGATTTCTTAACCACAGTATAAATCGTTTTGCGGTTTTTGTAAATATCTGAAAAGATAAAATTTTCTATTTTTTAACTCCTCTCAAATCTGATACATAAAAGAGGCAGAAAAACAAAACTGTTTTTCTGCCTCTTAAATAGTAAGACTATTTACTTACTTTCTAACATATTTGCCGTATTTAATGTTACATCTCGGATATATTCCATCGTCTTTCTTGAAGCTTCTTCAGATGTATAAGTTACCCGATTATTAAGGAGAGATGTAATCATTCCTTGCCATATCAAGATGGTTATTTCACTAAGTTTTTCAACGTCTTCTTTCTTAAATACCCCTTTTTCTGCATATTTTTCTAAAACTGATCTACTTCTTTTACTTAAATTTTGCTCAGTAAGAATTCCCTCTAATTCTTCCGGAAGCTGAATCGTATCTGACTTATATATGGATGAGTAATATTTTAAGAGTTCCTCCGGATGTTCTCCTAGATCGGCAATAAATATTGCATGATATAATTCAGGTTCTCTAAAAGAATGGTCACAAAAACATTCCCATCCTAATAAATATTTTTCTAATGGATCTTTACCTCTTGCAGTATATTTTGGTAAATCCTCATTATAGTCATCTAGGAAGCGCATTCCAGCAAAAAATATGAGGTGAGAAACCTCCGAAAAATAATTATAGATAGTAGAACTTGTGTATCCTGCTTCCTTTGCAATTTTTCTTATACTGATATTTTTGATTCCTTCTTCTTTTATTAGTTTGGCTGTTGCATCAATAAAATAATTTAACATTCGCTCAATTTGTATATCACTTCTCGCCATTATTTTCCCCTCCCTTTTCGCATCAAATATTCATTAATGGACTTAGTGTCCAATACTAAAAGATATTTCCAAATTATATTTACACATTTAACATAACACGAGTCATGTCATGTATCATTAGTTATTAAGTTATTTTATATGATCACGATCATAAATTATACTGTGATAATAACATAGTTGTTATAGCTGAACAAGTTGAAACACTAGTATAAAAGCCATTCTTACCGTTCAGAATCTCTTAAAATTCTCTTACTAACTCCATTCCAATCCCTGTTTTTTGATAATTAGGATGAGCCACTATGCCTTTCATATAACCATGTTCTAATCCCATACCTGTAAAATAACCAAAAGATATCCGTTTATTAGTTTCGTCTCTTGCTCCAGCCCAAAATTACAACGTTCAAACAATTTGGGTTCCCCTTTTCCTCATCTAAATTAGAATTAAAAGTACCGATTTTATAGGATGAAGTTTAATTCGTTGTTGAACTATCCTGCCCCTTTAATTCCATAAGAAAAGAGCTACTTAAAGACATCTCCGATCTTCAGCTAACGCACTTGTTAGTTTAATAATTCCCTATGTAAACTCATAACGGTTTCCAATTAGGATCCTTTATATCGTATTTATTTGGCTTTCTTACAAATTGTAAACTTCTTTCACCTTTAGCCCCAAAGTTGTGCTTCTCTAAAGGTAACATAATTTGCTCCATCCTCATCTGGATGTTCATATTGGTAACCATCATCTTCCCAAAAACAGATTTCACAAATATCATACGTTCCTTGAGGTTCTTCATCTAAAGTTTTATATCCACAACAAGGACAAGTTTATTTCATACAATCACCTCGACAATTTTAATGAATTTCACCATGATTTCTTGTTCAACTAAACTGCCCCGATAAGAAAAAGCTGCCTTAAAGACAGCTCCAATCTACAGCTATAGCACCAGTTAGTTTCATAGCACACTATCATATTTTCACATTACCTCATATTTCTTCTAAAGACTTCCATCCAATGTTGCCTGTTGTAGTAGCCCCTCCGTTGTACAAATGATTGTAAAACTTATTACCAAGGTGTACCAATTAGACTAAGAAATGATCGTTTGTTGAGGCTGAGTCCCATCTTCTTCATCTCAGTTCACTCGCCACTTATTAAGTTACTGACCACGTTATACGTTTTGTTATCACTAACCGTTTACGATTTGTTCACTTTTGAAATAGCATTTGGGTATAATAACTTAGGTCTTTTCTATTTTTAGTATTTTCTTTGGTTAATTTAGCCTTCTTATAGATTTAAAGAATCACCTTAATCCTTAACAAAACTCAGGCTTTGGCAATTCGACCTTGACTCTTTAACTGTTTTAAAGTAAATAGATAAATAACATTTCTATATTATTTCCTGAAAAATCATCTATATTTGATATTTGATTAATCTCTCATTGAGATATATAATAAAAACAAGAAAAAAAGAAAGCGTTTTCAATTTTTAAATACTTCGTTACTTCTCATACTATAAGGAGGATTTAAGATGAGCCAAGTAGAAAGAAATTCCAAATTGCAGAAATTAATTGAGCAACAAAAATTCAATGAGAAAGAAGTTTCCAGTATGACAGATTCACAAATTGAATATTATCACTGGCTCTATTTTGATGACTCTGTTTATGATTATATGTAACTAAAATATAAATTGATAAAACATGGTCTTTCATAGAACAACTTATTATCCCACTCTCAGAGTGGCCTTACAAATATTGATATTATGTTTGTAACATTCATTCAAAGACAATCGATTGTTTCCTGAACAAAAAACTACCAGTTGTGATATTCTCCTCAGCTTTAAATATCCATTATATAAATTTAGAGACTCTCCATATGGATAGTCTCTTTACTCAAGGAGTTATCTTATCTCTTTCAATTAGTCAACTTTTCCTGATTCAATTTGACCTAAAAATGGTTGTGTTTCTTTATGGGGGGGCTTTTCACCAAAACCATAGTTTCGCCTTTAGATTCAATGAGTAGCACTTCCACCCCCACACTCGAACTGCTATTTGTAATGATAATGGTATTATAGATCGAAGTTGTTGTCTACACGATTAGCACTCTACTTTAGTCAATTAAACACAAAAAAGCCAATGCTGAGATTGTCTCAAAGCATTGACTTATAAGGGTTAAGCCCTTTAGATGTTACCAGCGGCCGGGGTCGAACCGGCACTTCAGAGGAACACGATTTTGAGTCGTGCTAAAAATTTAAATCACCAATAACTCACTATTATCAAGGCATTCCGCCTAATTGTTATTTTCCATCACGCATTAATACCATTATTTTACGCTTGTTATTTCCAAATAGTCAAGAACTTTTAGGGGATGTATGTGAAATGGTAACCTGATTTATGCTGACTTCCCCTTCTAATACAACTAATAATAGTGGAACGATTAATGCCCAATTTCTTACATGTTTCGGCAAGTGATTCGAACTTTATACTCTCATTCTTGTTAAATGCCAATATGGATTTCTTTTGTTTTTCACGACTCATACTTTGATTTTCCGAAGATCGAATGACCGTACAAGTATCCAAAGAATATGTATTGCCACTTTTAAGGTCTTTGTCCAAATCGTATCCATTTTCATAAAGCAAATTCCCATTGAGTAAATGATTGTCCACATCATATACAAAATTCCAGAAGTCATGCCATCGTTCATCAACGGTAACACCTTTGGCACCGTAATATTTATAATGTGAATGATATTCTTTATAACACCGATACATCATGCCATTCCATGTGTAATAAAGTGGATGGTGTTTTTTGTTCATTATTATTCCTCCTTCAAACCAGCATTGACTGTTAGTGCGGTCAGCATGACGTGAGCGGATCATTTCTGTATCAATCCATATAAAAATTTAAACCACCGATGCTGAATGCACCAGTGGTTTTCGTGATGTTATTGATAAACCGAACAAGTTTTTTCAGCCTGTTCCCTTACATATTCCATTGTATTTTTTGCTTGGTCTAATCCTTCACTAATATTTTTAATTTCAGCAAAGGTTGTTTCAGCATTTTGATTTATGCTTTCACCAATTAAAAAATATCTTTCACTTTTATCTTCAAAATAAACTGCGTGCATTTCGTAAAGATCCTCTTTATTTTTATCTAGCATTAAACTTAAAATTCCTTCACGTTTTTTAATACCTAGCGTTAAAAATTCGTCCCATTCATTAGCCCGCAATTCGATTCCTTCTTCAATTAATAATCCAATCAGTTTTTGAGACCCGTCTATCAGTTTTTGTACTTTCTTTGCATTTATTTTCATAATTTGTTTCCTCCAATGTTTTTAGTTTATCTTACTTTCACTATTGCATTGTATTGATCCATTTCATTTTGTTAGGTAAAACACAAAAAAACTTTTAAATAATTTTTAAAAGTCGTGTTTCTTCATATTAAATAAGAAAAACACCCTTGAAGGGTGTTTACTTTGTTGGACCTTGTGGAATTGTACTTTTGATTAATTCTGCTGCTATTTTAACCGTAAAATCTTTTAGTTCGTTGTATCCCCATGCTGTAACTTTTTTGATACTTCTTTAACTTTTTCACCAGCACTCATTGTCGGCTGTATTCCCAACTTATCTTCAACATAACGTAATCCATAATTTGTTACCATTATATAATCCGTAAATGCCATTAAAGGAACTGCTCCACGACCACCTTTAGCGTATTTTGCACCTGTTAAAAGACCTTCATTTTCTAACTTTTGAATTGCTATTGTAAATTGATCTTGACTAATGCCTATTTCAGAAGCAATCACTCTCCTCATATTAGGTATATCTTTTTGATATTCAGTATAGAAAGCAACAAGCACTTTTTGTTTTGTATCTAATTCGCTCATAATCACAATTCACCCCTTCTATTTTTTCATGTGAACTTCGATAGCATTTATCATTGTTTCTAAACCATCTTTAGGTTCTTTAATTACCATCCAAGGAACACTTCTGTCCTGACCGCCTATTTCAATTGCTTTTCCACGATATTCAAATTTTTTATCAGCAATAAATACTTCCCAAGTAACTCATGGTTCCATTACCATACGGACTATCAATTTCTATCAAATAATGTTCATTAACTGTGAAAATTCGTTTATTATTCATTTCACTATAATCTCCTTTTTCTTCATATAGATATTTTCGACAAATAGGACGATTTTCCTGCGACCTAGAAAACAATACGGGTCAGTGATAAAATGTAAATGAACTAAATTGCAGGAGGAATCATATGAGTTGGAATGGATGGGAACTTTTAATAACTTCATTAGTTACACTTGTAGGTGTGTTTTTGGGGAGTTGGTGGGCAACACGTGGCACTCAAAAATTACAAAATCAACAAACGAAAACATATGAACTGAAAACTAATTTCATATTAATACGAAATATCCGCAGTATACAAAATCGACTAGATAGATTGCAATTTTTTTATGAAGCAGAACAACAGGGTTCTTTTCAAGATTTTGAGTTAAATGAAGACCTTAAAGATGGATTAGAAAAAGTTGAATACTTTATGGGGAATATTGATTCTCTCGACTATCATCATTTTTCCATGAAGTACATTGCAGAATTACAAAACTTTTTACACTTAATGGACAAGTTAATTGAAGAATCTCATACATATCTTAAATATGACGGGATGGATGATTATCACCCTAAAATGGATGCTCTAATAAAAGATGCAAAACAAGGGACTGAAAAATTATTGGGTATTGCTGTCCTTCTAAGGGTTGAAAAATAAACTTTCAAAAGGCTTGTTTCTACATATTAAGTAAAAAGCGTCCTCGAAAAGGCGCTCTTATTATCTTTCTATCAAAAATTTGTATATTTTTTTAATATTTTCAATATATTCATCATTCCAGTTACTATTGGAATCTTCCGAACTATTTAAGGAAATTACTTCTTTACCTTTATTTTCCAAATTTAATTGTACTCCTTGATAAGCGTATTCTGGAATTTCTAATGAAATTTCACCTTTAGGAATAGGGATACTTTTCAAGAAATATCTTTCGTCTTTTTGAAATGTTACGGTTACAATATACTTTTCCAAAAAGAAAATAAATTCTTTTTCCTCGTTGCTATTATATATATTTTTTGGATAAAAACACTTTATTTTGCTTCCTTCAATATAAGGTTCTATGATATCAAGCAATTTTTTATAAAAGCGTGATCTTTCATCAAATCTATTATTTACAAGATCTTCTTTAAATTCGCTAATCGTAACCCACAAAATAATTATCCCCTTTCTTTTCATTCCCTTATTATACCTCTTTTACAATATAATACTATTATCATATTAAAAAAAGACACTTCATAATCGAGGTGTCTTTTTCATATTTTCTTCATTTAGTAAGTTCCAATAGGTCTTTAATCAATATGGGAGTATCTTTGAACACAAAAACTTGGTACTTGGGGTTTTCCCTATTACGCATAGTGTGTTCGATGTCGTGACCTCGCCTGCAAAGTGCCATCGCAATACTCTTTTTGTATATATTTTTCAATTTTGGTTTTTCTTCTAGCACTGTGTTAATTGTTGGAGGTTCCGTCAATAAAGTCTCGACTTCCCATCCTGATATAAATTTCTCATAAGTTCTTTGCATTGCTTGGGGATTTAAGTGCGTGTATATCCAATATCCTTCCTTGACGAGGATATTTTTCTTCTTGCTTCCATTTTTCGCTTTCAGAATCGGAAGTTCGGATACCTACACTTTCAATTGTTTTAATGGTTTTGTCCATATCAAGATTCATGAAGTATGCCCAGAACTGACGGAAGATGCCTGCATGAGATTTATCCTTTAATGTAATTTCCATTCCATTTACAGTGAATTCATATTTATGCTTTACTTCCATCATCATTCCTCCTATATATTGGTGGCAAGAGTACTTACATCTTCAAAGATTACGATCACTATTCGTACCTTGGAATATTCTTTAATGCTCCGATAGCACTCGTAACCTGCTGTTTATCCATCATATAGCCCCCTGTTTTTCTATTTATTTAGTTACTTGTAAATCATAAAAATTTGGCAGCCTAGCCCATTTCTGAAAAAAGTTGTGCAAGTGTTGATACTGCTGGTTTTTTATTTTTACTTGTACTGGCTAACGGTATAAGTTACATCGTTCCTTGAGAATAGAATAAAAACGCTACAAGATTCAAATCGGTAATACTTATACTCATATATTAACGATTTAAAAGATGTAGCGTTTTGAATTGAATCAAAAAAACTCCAATAAACTGAGTGGAAATGTGAAGCACTTGAAATATGGTTGTATAGAACCATCAAGACTCAAGATCTGGTAAAATATCTGTTTTATGTATATAAAAAAATGAGGAGCACTCGGTGAGTACTCCATCAATTATTTAAATAGTAGAGGTTTGTAAATGCCACGAATAAACATTAACATTTGTGACTTCATCATCGGCATAAACTTCGGCTTTTTGCCTGCAACTACTTGTGCGTGAAAATAGGAAAATTTCACTGTGATATATTCCGTTTAGTGATAAAATGGATGAATGTAACAGAGGGGGAAACAACATGAAATTTACTTATTTAATCGGCACATTGACCGTAACTTCTGCTTTACTTTTGGCGGGGTGTAACGCAACAGAAACAAAGGTGGAAAAGGAAGCAACGACAGCTCAAGCGAATAATGTTGAAAAAGAAAAAAAAGTTGAGCTTACGAAAGAAGAAAAGCTTGCGGAACTTCCTTCACCTTATGATGAAATTGGGAAGCATTTTGCAGAATGGGAACTTCCGAAAGAAGGACGCCTTCCGAAAGACGACCCACAATGGAAAGAAAGTATTCCCGAAAACGGAAAAGACCCATATGACGCATATGTTTATTATACAAACGGATATGGCTTCGATAAAGAAACGGGTTCAATGTTTACAGTTGCTTACATGACGGATGATGAAGGTCAAGGAGAACCGCCCCACCCAACGCCCGACCAACGTGAAGGTGTGATTATGGGGTATATTGACGAAATTGTTCAAGACGGCGACTATGTTATTGAAGGTGAACCAATGTATGTCAAAGATAAAAACGGAAAGACAATTCCGAACTTGACTTTTATGGCAAATATTAAAGTCGATATTGAAGCACACGTAATTGACGCAATTCACAATGTAAGATATTACGCTGAAAAAGATGAATTGAAACCGCTCGAAGAATGGGCGAATGAAACACTTAATCTTTTTTATGATGCAAGTGAAACAAACGACATTGAAGAATGTTGGAAGTCGTATTCGAAAGGTATGGATAATATCGAACAATTGGACAAAGCAATCAAACTTGCACGTGAATGAATCAGGCGTCCCTTCGGGGGCGTCTTTTTTGTTTTCATTATTGAACTATTAGTTGATCCGTTATTGCGATTCTATGATCGCCTTCATAGGATTTATCGGATAAATATAAAAAACCACCCAATGAATCGACCAGGGCGGTTTAGTGACGTATTATTTAAAATTCGAATAAGTATTAAGAAGTTCATAATTACCCAGCTTGTCGATTACTGAATTATATCTACTACCTGCTTTCCTAATATTAATTTTAATTCAGTATCCACAATTCTCACCCTTTCTTATTCCACGTCTGTTATTTCTAAAACAATAATATATCCTTCTGTAGAGCCTTCATCAACTTTTGGAATTACAGAATGTAAAATTGCTCCTTCTTCAGACCAAATTCTAATCACATCGTCAATTTCTCCAGCATCTATACTCAGACTTTTGGTGGGCACATATTTTGTTGTATATTGAGCCATCATTTCACCTCCAATCATTTACTTTATTCGACAAATTAGGTGAATTATCCTACAAAAAGGACCCCGCCATTTATGCGGAATCCTTCAATATTCTTCATTTTCAGTTTCAACTTCAAAAAGGTTGAAACTTGATGATTCATCTGGGTTGAATGCAGGTTCTTCATTTTCATATTTATATTTATGTTCTTCTACATATTTAATTTTCTGATATTCCTCTTTTGACATACCTTCCCAAATCTTTGGACTATGGTCTTCATGGCCAGGTTGAGGATGTATAGTTGGTGTTGGATCCAAAATAAAGCTACCCATAAATATGGCTGTGTAGAATAGGGGCATTGCCATAAGCAACGCAATTAAGCCCAACGCTCCAACTATATTTATGTATTTTTTCATTGGTGACATACCTCCCAATTTTTGAATCTTTATATTCAATTAATGTACAACCAGCATATTTTAGTCCTTCCAAAGCCAGTCACGAAACCACTTGACGGGAAGAACAGCCAATAAACAAATTACAATAAGTATGAATGCAATATACAGCATTCCCAAATCAATCAGTATGCCCATTACTACAGCTACACAAGAAATTATAATACCGATAGAGGAACGTTCAGTCATTGTTTCACCTCCTTTTTGGTCGGCTCCATCGTGAAACACGACATACCTCAAGAACTGTGTAACAGCTTGCTTTCAACATTACGCAACACTCCAGAAGCAAAGCTATCAGCAACAAGATATTGCAAGGTCCTCGTAGCTGTCATTCGTTTGTCTGGATGCTTCAATTGCAGGTGAGCTTGAATGGCTCTGAACAGCTCATTGTTCTCTGGTCGGTTAGCATTATAGATTTCTTGTAAACTATTCGATTTTTCCATGGCTTATCCTACTTTCCAAATGGGTCAATATTCATATGGTCTATATTTCTTTCTCAATGACTCCAATTCCTTCTTTTTTTCAATTAAATCATCACGTAGAAACAGCGAAGTTGCTCCGGATTTCTTGCAAGGTGTGATTTTCCCCGACTTCACTAAGCTACGGAGACGAGCTCTCGTTATTCCGAGCAGTTCGATAGCTTCAGATGTTAAAAGAACATCATTTTTTATGAACTCCCGTTTATCAAACCGTTGTAATATATAAAAATCATTCGTCATGACGATATACCTCCTCCCGTTTGGTCAGTTCCAACAAATCTTTAATCAATTCATCCGTATGAGGAAAGACAAACACCTGGTATTTCCTGTTGTTTCGATTCGGCATTGTGTGATGAAGGTCATGTCCACGTTTAATTAGCTCAATGGCTAAAGATTTTTTGTAAATGTTTTTGAGTCCCATGATATTCACCTCCATTTATGAAATTGGAAAAGGAGGTAAAGTACCTCCTTGAATTCATTCCTTTTCCTTTTTTTCTTTCTTTTCCATTTTATGAAGAATGATTGAACTAATAATCGTATAGACCACAAATGCCATCCAATAATAACCTGTATAATCCTTATCATTACCAATGGACGAAAATATGGGTATCAAAAATAGCAAATTTGGAATGGTCAATAACAGTCGGAGTTTCCAAAGGTATCGTCCCCACATCGGCAATTCCTCCTTTTGAAATTATTAGCAGTGCTTTTGGGATTTTTTCCATTCTTCAAATATTATGTCACTGGCAATAATTTCAGCATCCGTAAATTCCAATCCACATAAAGCAACTTCAATTTCATCAGCAGCTCTGGCATCGAAAGATCGAAATTTTGCAACGAGAGCATAAGCTCTTTGTCTATCAATTTCCACAGCTACAGATTTGATATCACCAAGTAAATCCAGGTCGTTGATATAATGCTCTAAAGTTCTTTTGGCAAGAAAGTCGGTTCCGTTATTGCTATCACGGAAAAATAGGTCTGTTAGCGTTTTTATTGCAGTTGATAAGATTTCTGTTTTCATAGTTTCACCTTTCTTTATTATTCTGAATTTTCTATTTTTTTATATTACTTCAATATTATGAAGGACTGTTTTTAGGCTGTAAACTACAAATTCCAAAAAGACCTAGGATTAATTCCTCAGTCTTCAAACTGAGCGTTGTTAAAATTTTCTCCCAGCTTTGAATTCGACTAGTCCCTTAGACTCATCTTTCAACTTTTTTGCACTTTTACCTAACATTCGAAAAGTTTCCAATATAATAGCGGTGTCTTGAAAACGAATATAAAAAAATTTAACTATAGGTTGCATCAAACGACATAGTCTTCAAATTCTCTATAAGAAAATCTCAGGAGGTTGTCGTTCAGGGAGGAAATTGAACAGAAGAAATTAGAACAAATGAACAAAATTAAGCCACAGGAAGTCAATCCATTGATGGCATTATTACAAAAGGAGAGTAAATGATGTATAAATCAGTTGAATATGCCACTAAAGTGTTGTCAGGGGAAATTGTGGCCCCTTCTCAAGTAAAGAAAGCATGTGAAAATTTCTTGCATGAATACAACGTGTTACAACA
The DNA here is from genome assembly GCF_050279365.1 of Peribacillus sp. NPDC094092. Classification (NCBI taxonomy): domain Bacteria; kingdom Bacillati; phylum Bacillota; class Bacilli; order Caryophanales; family Bacillaceae; genus Peribacillus; species Peribacillus sp. NPDC094092. The sequence continues at coordinate 726,272 of NZ_JBNNUC010000001.1, forward strand.
TCAAGACGACTACGATTTTAAGTGGAATGATAAAATTGAATTAATCGTAGATGAAATCATAAAACAACTGAACTTCGCTCGTGGAGCGAAAAGTGCTCAGCCAATGCACCAAAACTTAGCGCTGTTCCAATGGTTCTTGATACAGAATACATTTTGCTGGGTTTACAAGGAATTTCCAACCAAACGGAAAGTTCGTGAAGTCATCTTCACTGTAGCACGGAAAAATGCTAAGTCTGTATTATCTTGTATCATTCAATTGATAGCATTTTTCCTTGACGAGGAAATCAAACGCATTACATCGGCTCGAATACCAAACAACAAGCCAATATCATTTTTGAGGAGCTTGTCAATATTATCAAGAGTTCTCCGAACATGTTGCCATTGTTCAACATAAAAAAACTTACGTTGAGTTCGTGCCAAAAAATTGTAAGATTGTCGCACTTTCAGGTGATGCTCAAAAAGCCGATGGAACAATGGTTTACGTGGCTAGTGTCGATGAATTAGGGGCTAGCAATGAAATATTCAAGATGGTTTCATCATTGGAAACAGGTCAATTTGGACCTAGGAATCCATTAATCATTAAAATATCTACGTCCTCCCCTATAGAAAATGGCTTCAACTATTGGAATGAAACAGTTGAAGACCTACGTAAAAACACGTTTGCTGACGTTCCTAATCCACGTAAATTCGGTCTAATCTATAGTATCGACAATCCCAAGGAACGTGTTCAGTACGATGGCAGGGACGTAGAACGGTGGGAAGTTCCTGAAAATTGGGCAGAATCAAATCCACTTGTTGCCGAACTACATGATCTCGCTGAAAAACTTATCGAAGATTACAAAACGAAAAAAGATATTCCGAAAGATTTTTTCTTGTTCAAAGTCAAGAACTTAAATCTCATGTATGTTTACTTCTTTTTTATAAAGAAAGAAAATGATAAAAGAGGGAGAACAAATCATCTGGATGACTTGTTCTCCCTCTTTTTTAGAATCCCTTAGATAGGCTTGACGTAGAAATGATAGGACATGGGAGGGCAAGCCTCCATGGCGGCGTTGGAAAATGTTCATAACATATCTCATTTTGCTGAAGGATGCAAAATTTCTTCGCAGATTAATACCAAGTAGTTTTTGCTGTGCCACCTCCAGCAGCTCCAAAGGCGTAAGCCTTATACCCAACACCATTATACACTTGTGCGCTATGACAGGAGGTTTGACCACGATTTATCCTCCCGTTACCACCACTACTAGCACAAGAATAAGATGTTCTTTTAGTCCCGCTACTAGTATAACTATACACCGTTGCATTCCCAAAGGCATCTATCGGAGCAGCATTTGTAAGCTTCATATAAGCCCAAGATGTTTGACACTTATAACTCCATTTTAGGTATACAGTTCCAAGATAATAACCGTTGGAGTCAATGATTTGTTTTGAAGCTTTGGTGACTCCATCACTTGAACAACCTGTTGTAATAGGATTTGTACCATCATAAGATAGGGCAAATACTTTTTCAGCTGGTGAAACCGCAAATATCAGACCAAAGACAAAAGTAAATATCATCCCAATATTTAATAATTTTTTCATTATAACACCCCCCCTCTAAAATTTACCATGTAAAAATTTGCATCGCGATGAACTAAGGGACTATTTTACATTAAAAAAACGACCATTTTTTAGACAGCAACTAAGCAAAAAAAGCTACTAAAGTATTAATCTTCTGAAAATAAATTAAAAAAGAAATCAAATGAGTACTATATACAAATCTAGTTAACATAATGCCCTTTTATCGGTATAAAAAAGAGAGTATAGCATAAAGCCATACTCTCCCCACAAATAGAATTAGGATCTTCGATTTTAAGAAGATCCTTTTAACTTCTTGTTCAAATTAAGAAATCTGTTAGTTAATAATCCCTTGCGCTTTCCATTAGTCAAAATACTTTTGGTAACCCATCCTTTCAGCAGTCTAACCAAGATTTAATTCTTTTTGGAAACCTAAATGAAAACAACAAAGCAGTGTATCCCGAAAATTGGGATGCACTGCTTTGTTGTTTGTTCGAAAGAAACTGACTTTATTTTACCTGTTTTAAATGTCTTTCAAGTTAACCTAATCATTGTGGTTCACAACAATATCTTCCTTAAGTCCATAGACACTTGCAATCGATTCTACTCGGGCGCGAAAAAAGGATTTTTAGTTTAAAAAACTCGGATTCAAATCTTTAATTCTTCTTTCCGAACTCTTTTCCTGCTGATTTTTGATCCTTTATTTTAAAAGAAATGAGAAAGCTAATTAATGAAAGTACAGCGATGACAATAAATGAGATTTGCGCGCCATACATATCAGGATGGACTATCTCGGGACGCTGTTGAGCATTTTCGGTAGCTGATGTCATTACAGTAACAAGTATTGCTGTACCTACAGATGCGGCAATCATTTTCATCGTATTATCCATTGCAGCACCATGGGCGATTAATCGTTTAGGCAACTGGTTTAAGGCGGCCGTTGAAACAGGCATCATAACCATGGCTAATCCGAACATCCGAACACTGTACATGACCATTATGAATGTAAAACTTGTCGAAGGACCAACATCCATAAAAGAAAAAGAGGAAGCGGTTATAAGGAGTAATCCGCCAATAACCAACCACCTGGCCCCAATCCGGTCAAAAATACGGCCAATGAAAGGGGACATTAATCCTGTAATAAGTGCTCCAGGAAGTATCGCTAATCCTGCTTCAAACGCAGTGAATCCACGCATGTTTTGCATAAATAGCGGGATGAGCGTTTCGGCACCTATCAGACCCATAAAGGTAATGGCTCCAATAATAATGGCAATCGGGAATAATGAATACGTGAACACACGGAACTCCAGCATTGGATGCTTCAATCGCAATTGCCTTTTAATAAACCAAACAAGTGAAATTGTTCCGATGCCCAGTGATACGATGGTACTCTCGTCGGTCCAGCCATAATTACCTGCAGCTGTAAAACCATACAATAATCCACCGAAACCTACGGAAGATAAAACAATCGAAAGCACATCCACTTTTGGCCGTGTAACTTCTGTTACATTTTTTAAAGCAAAGAACGCAACTATGATATCAATAATAGCAATTGGAAGAATGATAAAGAATAATACCCTCCATGAGTAGGTCTCCGTAACCCAGCCCGACAAAGCGGGCCCAATAGCCGGCGCGAAGGAAATGACCAGACCGACCAATCCCATAGCTGCACCCCGTTTATGAACAGGGAAAATCATTAGGAAGACTGTTTGCATTAACGGGAGCATAATTCCGGCTCCGCTCGACTGAATCATCCTTCCTAGCAGCAGCATTCCAAAATTAGGAGCTAGCCCCGCTACCAATGTACCAATTGCAAAAATCCCCATGGCTGAAAGGAAAAGCTGTCTTGTGGTAAAGCGCTCCAGTAAAAACGCGCTAACAGGGATCATGATCCCATTAACCAGCATAAAAACGGTAGTTAGCCACTGTGCACTATTTGCCGTAATATTCATTTCCTCCATTACAGGAGGAATTGCGGTAATCATTAATGTTTGATTCAAGATCGCAATAAATGTACCCGCAAGCAAAAGGGCGACAATCGTTGTCTGTTTACTTTTTGTTGAACTCACTTATGATCCCCCTTTACGATTAAGAAAAAAACATACTTTTGTAGATTACACGAATTCACATCAGATATCCAGTTATTTGCTGTTAAAAATAAAAGCAAATAAGTCGGCATTAAATAATGAACTGCACCCCAATTGTTAGACACAACTAACAATTGGAGGGAAGACAAAGTTGAGACACTGACATGCCCCAAGTGTTCTATTCTAAAGGTATGCTAACAGGTGCATTAGCTTAAGTTCGGATCTGTCTTCAAGGCAGTTTTTTCTTAATCCAATTATCGGGGCAGTATAGTTTAGAAAGAATGTTTAAATCGTAAAGAATGATTTTGATATTAATGAAATTTATAAGAAAAATGAGGGTGGGATTTTAGTGCAACGTGTAAAATGCTCTTGCTGTGGATTTCCGACATTAGACGAGCGCAGGAGTTATGAAATATGTGAACTTTGTGACTGGGAAGAAGATGGACAAGAAGATCTATATACAGATGAAGTTTGGGGTGGTCCAAATTGAGATTACTCGCTTCATTAAACATCTCAATATATATAGAGATAAAATATATGAAAATCATTGGTTACTATATAACCCTACTTACCAAGGATTCCATGATCAATTATTACAATATCTCCAATTTCAGCGTATTCTTTGCTATGTGTCATAGTTCAATGTGGTGGATTGGATTTGTTGTATTCTTCGTCATAATAACACGCCCAATCATTAAATGTAATAATCCCTGGTAGGAAAGTTTAATACTAGTTTCTGGCAAAAAAAGAGAATATACGGTAATCCACTAGAGTTCAATAGATTATCATACATTCTCATGTAATAGACTATATTCTGTTTTTAAATAGCAGATTCTGCTTCTGTGCGGTTGTTTCTTGCTTGTTGTAGCACATAACTTCCATTTCCATCGTATCATTTTTACGGTCAATTGCTTTACCGATAGCAAATCCGGCAAATAGAGACCAAATTCCAAGACCATCAAAAGTCAGCAACATTCCAATTCCCATACCGGTATCACCAGCATAAAATCTATGACCGCCCCAAACTCCTGTGATCCACCAAAGACATAAGCAATTCCTTTTGATTTTGACTTACTTACTTCGGATTGTACCATTGCCAATTGTTCTGCAGTCATTCCTTATTTAGCTAATAATGTTGTTATAATTCCTCCAAGTTGTTTGTTAGTTTGTAAGTCATTCAAAATCATAAGTGTTAGTTCTTAATTAATCAATAGGCAAATTAGCGTTCTACTTTTTCAATAGACATACCTGGAATGGATATATCTCCACCCATTGTAGATTCATAAGTTATCAAACCGGTTGATAATCCCATGATCGTGATTTTGTCATCTTCTAGAATCCTAGAGTCAACGATAGAAGAGTCAAACTCTGCATAAAGGATAGTGTCGTAATCATCACCAACAGCAAATCTTATTTGAGTGGTACCGTCACCTTCCATTACTTGAACAACAGTCCCATGGAATTTTACTTTTTCACCGAAATAGTCATCAGGAGTTCTAGCTAATTGGTCATAGGTGATTCCTGTGTCATAACCTTTCTTTTCTTCCTCTTCTGCTAATCGGTCAGCTTCTTCTTGAGCCTTTTCTTCAGCTTCACGCGCTGCTTTTTCCTCAGCCTCTTTCTTAGCCTTGGCAGCTTCTTCTTTTTTCTTTAGTTCAGCTTCTTTTTCTTTACGTTCTTCATCTTTTAACTTGAAGAAAGGTTCCGCTTCTTTCACTTTAGCTTCAAGCTGCTTGTTTTCTTCTTCCCATTGGCTATTTTCTAATGTCAATTCTTCATTCCTATTGTCCAGTTCTGCATTCTTACGAACAGCAGCATCATATTCTTCACCGGAAGGGCCAAACAATGAACCAATAAACAGAGCGATAATGGCAGGGAGAATGTATCTCCAATTTTTTTGGGTGAACCTAAGAAATTTTTCAAACATCTTAATAAACTTCCTTCCCTAGTGAAAAAATTGATTTTTTATCATTTATTACCAATAACTAAAGACCCCGATGTGGAGCTGTATCTTTCTCAACGGTTTGATCACAACCCGCCATAATCCTCGAGGCTAATGCTGGATTACCTAAAATTTTTCTATATTTCCTCTCCCTACCCTCCATATTGACTATGTTAATTATTTTTCGCCATTACTATAGTAACGCATTAAAGATGTATTTAATATACTTTTTTTAAAATTTGATTAATTATTTTACATTTTTATTTCATATTTCACTCATTCACTTACTTTCGTAATATTTATCTGTTGTCTTAGTAGACATTGTGTTTTAACCTATCTAAAGGAGACTCACATAACATCAAAAATTAAAAATCATATCAGACAAAACCAATACTAGTGAATATAAATAGGATATTAAACTCCTTGTGGATCCGAAAATCCTGGAATTCCCGGTTATTTTAACGCTTTTATTTCATTCTTTAAAAAGTTCAATATCTTTATCCCTCCTGCAAATAAAAAGCACCCAATTTAATGGATGCTTAGATTTCCTTTCTTTCGTAATCTTATTTCGAATTTTTCACTGAAAAATTCATTTGCATTAAATATAGTACTAATGTCAGAAATATCGCCTACGTTCACGATTAAAGCTTCATCAACTTCTTGATCTGTTAGAACTATGCGATATTCATATTGATTTTCAAAATATTTATCTTTCCAAAAATAAATATCAGTCCCTTGATTTTTATAAGAACTCATCCTCGCTGAGGAATTGATGTTATAGTCATCATATTTTACCAACCCTCCTCTGTAAGCATAACCTTTTTCATTGAGTGTTCTGGTAATTCTGTCAATAAATTGCGATGGAGTGACAAAAATCAAGCTATCCCCGAACTCCCTGATCATTTTATCGATTTGTTCATTAGGTAAATCAAATTTGGTATAGTAATACTTTTCATCCTCCTTAACCACTTTTAACATATCTCCGACAATTGCAAACATACAATATAATGGTCTTTTTTCATTAATATTTTTTCTGAAATTCATTTTTTTAGTTCGCCCCGACATAATTAATTCATGGGTATCTTGAGTGAAGAAATTCATTGTTAAATCCGTAAAAACATGTGTTGCTTCAAATTTGTCTCCTACACCTTTTTCTCCTGAAGCACTTTCCATATCAATATATTTTTTGAAATTATTCATATATAAATCTCCAGACAAGAAACTTTCCACAAAAGGTGTGAACTTTATAAATCCAAGAACTTGGCTTTTAAATCCAACGTCTGATATTTTCATACTGTTGATTCCCTCCTTTTTGACTACTAATTTCGACAAAAGGGACTATTCACCGGTATTTACTGTTAGTGAACATGTAAATATGTATGCCTAGTTCACAAAGAATATACTTCAATAACAACGCATACCCAAAGGATAGACAGTCTTTCTTCTATTTAGTTTCCATAAGCATATCCGTTATGCTTTCCTGTTGTCTTAACAAATTACGAAGGTCTTAAAGCTGAATTCATCCATGCACACACGAATGGTTCGCATCTATTGCGTATGTTTTTACCTTCCACGAACTGGAATTATTTTCAGGAAAATATCCGTAACGGCTTATTAACAAATATTTAAAGCTTGAATCGTGAATATACGAATATCACCAGGGCAGCGGTACTGTATAATAGAAAAATAAGTTTACATATTTTAAAATGCAATTTACTTTGCGTTCATCTTTTTCAAACTAAAACGCAACTGAAATATCGGTAGAAAGGTTGGGAACTAATTTGAGTATAAATCCAAATATGGTGGAGATAGCCTCCCTTCTTGGGGAAAAGTCACGTGCAACAATTCTTGCAAGTTTACTGGATGGGCGTTTTCATACGGCAGGTGAATTAGCATTGATGGCTGTAATAACACCTCAAACTGCCAGCTTTCACCTTTCTAAATTAGTGGAAGGTAACCTTGTCAAAGTTGAAAAGCACGGAAGGCATCGTTACTATCAGTTAGCAAATGGAGAAATTGCGCGCATTTTAGAATCATTTCTGGCCATTTCCCCGCCTCCTGAAGTTCGGTCGTTAAAACAATCACACCAAGCCAAACTGCTTAAGGAAGCCAGAACTTGCTATGATCATTTGGCAGGAAAACTAGGAGTCCAAATAACTGAATCGATGTTGGAAGCTGGATATTTGAAAAAAGAAGAGAGAGAGTTTACAGTCACACCCAAAGGAGATCGTTTTTTTTCTGAATTCGGCATCGATTTACTTGATTTAAGGAAAAAACGCCGTTCCTTTTCCCACTCATGTTTAGACTGGAGTGAACGTCATCATCATCTTGGAGGTGCTTTAGGAAATGGGCTCCTTACACATTTTTTTGATTCAGGCTGGATAGTCCGAGTTCCATCTATTCGCGCAGTAAAGGTAACTGCTAAAGGGAAAGAAGGATTTAAGGAAGTTTTTTGTTTAGAGGTATAATTTAATAATCCCTCGTGAAAAAGAAAAGAGGCCTTTTCTTTTTCACGAGGGATTTTCTGTCCTTGCAGTTTAGGACGATCCATACGATTACTATAAAGCTCTTTTAACAAATTTATTTTCCTTTTGAAAATTGCTGTTTACAAGATAGATGCCAATGATAATGAACAGTCCGCCAATTAAGAGTGAAGTGTATATCTGTTCACCTAATAGTGCCCATCCTGATAATACTCCGAAGAAAGGTGCCAAAAATAAAAAGGCACTTGTTTTTCCTGGATCACTCTTTTGTAAAAGGTAATACCAAACAGCGAATTGCACGATCGATGACATGATACTTAACCATAATAAAATGAACAACGAATGACCATTCATTATGAAATAAGGTTTTTCAAGAATAAAGCTGCCAAGAAAAAGCAGTAAACCGCCAAAAAGCATTTGATAAGCGGATAATACCCATGTATCGGAAACCGCTCCCCATTTTTTCGCCAATAAAGTGGAAATGGCCCAGAAAACAGCAGAAAGAATCCCGAAAAGAATACCAACCTTAAATTCAAGTTGGGCTCCCATCGTTATAATTACTCCAACTATTCCTAATGAAACTCCAATCCATTGATACAGTTTATAGCGCGTTTGTGAAAAGATGGTACCGAATACAACAACAAGTAACGGGTTCATGAATGTAAGTATGGAGGATTCACTTGCTGTAATCGTGCGTAAACTCAGGAAAATGCACCCCATTACCCCGGCTGTTTGAAAAGTGCCGATAATAAGCATTTTAATCCAGTCCCCTTTAGAGTTTGGATGCGGTCTTTTTAAAAAGATTACGATCATCGCCATTATGAATCCGGCAAGTGTGAAGCGCAATGCTGCTAATAATAATGGGGATGAATAAGGCAGACCAATTTTAACCACTGCAAAAGAAGAACCCATTAAAAATGTCGTTAAAAGTATCAACAGTGTAAATTTGTAAACATTCATTTTTTTATCTCCTGACATATTTAAATGACCGATCTACAGATATTATATCTGTTGATTATTTCAGCTCTCATCGAAATATGGAATACAAGTGGAGATAATTCAATAGTATCGACCTATCAATGGGAATCATCATATTCATCTGTTGAAATCAAATAAAAAAAGAGTTTACCTCAATTCTTGAAGTTTTATCTCTTTAATCAAACTTCATGCCTTAAAGTCCTCTAAGCTTGTAATCCCTATTTTTCATATATTTCAAGAGGTAAATCATCCGGATCACAAAAAAAAGTAAACCTTTTTCCTGTTAACTCATCAACACGGATTGGTTCGACTGGAATGTTTTCTTTTTCTAAATCCTCAATCGCTTGATTAATATCTTCCACTTCAAAAGCAAGATGTCTAAGCCCTCTTGCTTCAGGATAACTAGGTCGCTGGGGGCTATCAGGAAATGAGAATAATTCCAGCTGATATTCCCCCCCGACGATTAGATCCAATTTATAGGATTTCCTTTCTGACCGATATGTTTCCTTCTCGATATCACACCCTAAAATATTGACATAGAAGTTCTTTGATTTTTCATAATCGGAACAAATTATTGCTACATGATGTATTTTATTTACCTTCATTTGCTACCTCCCTAAAAGAAGTGGTTAGTTTTAAAATCTAATTTCACCAAAGATATACAATAATAAAAACCAAGATTTCAGTGCTTCCTTCTGACTTTACTGCTACATGCATTTCTTTTTCACTGGTCCACCATTTGGAAAATCCAAGGTCAATGATATTATAGATAATATCATATAAAAAATAAAAAGCCTTGTTTACTGAAATTCAGTAACATCAGGCTTACAAGAAGACTTATTCCACTATAGTATTAAAATGAAGGGATCATCTTTTTGGGTTCACTTCATTCGGGTATGCTTTTCTTTACCAGTTATCCGTTTTTTCTAATAATTGATCAATATCAAAGGCATCGAGATGAAATGGAATTGACTCTTCAGCAAGTTCTTCAGTAGCTAAAAGCAATTGGTCAATATCTATTATAGTCAAAAACAATTCGCCTCCCTTTTCATACCTTTACCCTCAAACATTACTTCTAATAGTTGATTCTTTTGAGGGTATCATAACTACATTCGACATTTATTTAAGGGGTAGTTCATAGGAATTGATAACACTCTTTGTTCCTAAAAGCTCTCCAAAACTAGCCAAAAAAATAGATTTGTTCAAAGGACGAACAATTTCCAAGCTAAAGATTTAATAGCCTTGTATGGCGGTTAAGCCAAAAAGCAGGAGTTCTTCACCAAAGTTATATAGCTGTCACTCTTTAACTGAGTCTTGATAAGTCTGAAGGATTTCAATGGATGTACTTATATCGAGCATTCTATTCAGGAGGAAGTACCATTGATTTTTGCTAAAACTATATGGCGGCCACATTCGGGATTTTCACCCTATAGCGAGCGTGAACAGCCTCTCACTTACTGCCGATTCAATAGAAAAAGGGAAATACGTGGTTCGGTACACTCTTAAGTCTCATCCAACCGACACAGCGACAGTTTCTCAATAAATCCAATATAAAATTGATCTTTGTGCAAAATCCGATCATATGCATACCACGCACCGAGCCAGCGTCCATATGTATTATTCGCTGCTCTCGGAATGTATCGAACCAAGAATCTTACATCTCCAGTTCCAGCCCCTTCATAAGCGGCAAGTGGAAATTCCTCACATTCATATTCTTCAGGCTTACTTAGTTTGGAACACACTGCAACTTCCGTCTTTCTATTGGCGTTTATTCTGCACCAAATCATATTTAGAATACATTCGGGTAGGGGGGCTCCCTTGTATTCCAGGAATCATTAAACATTTCTAATAATTCCCATTATACCGGAAAATGGAACTGTATAACTTTACAATTGTATAACAATTATAAATTAGTATTTACGGAGAATGCATTGAATTTTCAATCAATTACAAAAAATCTTATGGGACTTTTTATTTTTGTAAGAATGCTAATAAAACGGAAGGGTGCAATTGGATTTATTATTTTTATTGAGCCTTAAATAATTGTGGAAAAAGAACCGGTTGACATTAAACTAATTTCAGGAAGTTTCAACCATATTCTTTTTCGTTTTTTACTGGTATAATATGGATGATTTTGTTGATGAGAGGAGAGAAAAAGATGAATCAACTTGTATTTAAGCAATTTGAGATGACAAGAGAGTACTTCATCAAGAATGTAGAATCCGTTCCTAAGGAACAAACCGACAAGCAGCCAGAAGGTTTTAATAACACAATTCATTGGCATACTGGTCACGTTTTGACTATTACAGAACAAACGATGTTTGGTTTCCCGCATGTAACAACACATCTTCCCACGAATTATATAGAATTGTTTGGGAATGGCACAAAACCAGCTGATTGGACAGGGAATATACCTGCTATGGATGAGCTGGTTGTACAGTTGAAAGATCAATTAACTCGTTTAAAACAAATTCCTCCTGAACAGCTAGGTCGAGATTTGGATACACCATTCCTAGGTTGTAAGACTGTTATGGAACTTGCAGGTTTAACATTAATGCATGAAGCGACTCATATGGGGCAAATTCAGGCAATGAAGCGTATGATTGAACATGTAAGTCTTAAAAACTAATTTAACAAAGTGTTATATTAAGATGAAAAAACCAGTCTAATAAAGCTGGTTTTTTCTTTTGATATATTTTATATATCATTAGTCTCCATAACATTCTCTATTTTCATTTACTCCATAAACTATTGAACACCCTTATACCCATTTTTATTGAGCTATTCTGCCCCGTTAGCAATCCTGTAGAGCATTATTATCGGATTTAAAAAACAGAGCCCCTCAGTATGATGAGAGTACACATAAACCAAAACTCATCTAGATACTTATTACTTCAATTAACCTGTCATAAAGTGAAAACTTTTAAAAACGCTCTCACCTTAAACGTTCGTTAATGGTGCCTCCTTCTTCATCTAAAGGGGAAGATCAAACACAAATCCCGTATTCAATAAAGTATACGGGATTTTGTTTAAGGTTAACATTAAGTGATAATATGACTAGAAAATTCAAATAGTCTAACTCTCTCGTGGCTATCTTAGTCCGTATTGACTTGGACTTGCCCAAAACTTTCGAACTTCTGAGTAAAATAACTTGAAGTAAGATCAGATATATGAACTCCCGTATTCCTTGTTGTATGAATAAAGCGACCATCCCCTAGATAAATACCGACGTGGGTTATCTCATGACTTAAGTCTGTATCGCTGAAAAATACTAAGTCCCCTGCCTTTGGATCGCTGAGTTTCGGCAGTGAGGAATAGTAGTCCGCTGCCGAACCACGTTTAAGGGAAATGCCCTGCTCCTTCATGGCCCAATAGATAAAACCGCTGCAATCCATTCCGATCATCGGATCAAATTCCCCGAAAACATAGGTAAATCCACGCAGAGTATAGGCATACTTTATGACATCATAAGCTTTATCATAGGAAGCCTCTTGATTTGTATAAAATGGATACAACGGATTGCTGTATATTTGAAGATACTGTCCCTGCATCAAGCTATCAGTTGGTAATGCGTTACGCTTTTTGATTGTATCCACCGATACACCGTAATTATCCGAGATACTTTTAAGTGTTTCATTATTTTGAACGATATGCTCTCCTTTTGGTGTATACGTTTTATACTCGACTTGGTATTGTTCAAAATATTTTTCTGTGGTAGATCTCACCTGAACTGTCTCTGCTCCGTATCCAGAATTAATGAACTGATTTCCCCCCAGATAGATCCCAGCGGTCACGGCTTTTGAACTGCCCTTTTCCAGGAAAAATATGATATCTCCAGCCTTAGGCGTATTTGTATCCATTCCTTGCTTATAATAGCCTTCAACTGACAAACGGTCGATAGGCACCATTTGTCGGGAGAGTACCCAATGAATCAATCCGCTAGAATCAAACCCTTTGATAGGTGTCTCTTCTCCAGTCGTTTTTTTAAATCCTATAAAAGATTTCGCATAATTCCCAATTTGTTTCCCTCTCTCTGACCACTGATAGTTCGAAGGAGTATAAGCAGTCTGAATGGTTAACTTCTGGCCAATATATAACTTGCCATCCGGTAAACCATTCATATTCATTAATTGCTCTTTCGATATATCATAGATCGCTGCAATCGATTCTACCGTTTCGTGAGAGGATACAGTATGCACTCGATCTGCCGCTTCAACTTTTAAGCCAGATAAAAAAGAGAAACTAACCATGCCTAGTAATATAAGCAACATACTACCTACTATTCTTTTCGCCATTTAACCCTTCCTTTATTCAACAGATTTTGTTTCTTCCTAATGAAATTCAACTTTACAACTTTATCATAAAAACACTATTAATTGGATTTACTTCCACTTTAATATTCAACTACATATAATTTATATAAAAAGGAGGAAATGGTGTATATACCTACTGGGAGATACCCGGACGTATATAAAAGTTATAGAGAGCTATTAACCGATCTAGATCGTAATCGAATGATCCGTTTGCCTTATTTATCGCCGCACACTCAAAAAGAGTTTAAAAGTATCCTCGATAGACATAAAATTACTGAATCCCCTCTCCCCTGCAACTGCTTGTATCGTTTCATCTTCCAAGGAAATGTTTTTAGCATTCCGGGGATTTTTTCATTATATGCAAAAAAAAGAGCCCTCCAGTAGAGTTGAGTAATCTAATACCACTCATCTTACGGAAGAAGCTCTATTTTACATGTAAATCACATCAAACGAATTTGACTGTTTGAGAGCACCAGACGTGCCCTTATTATACGGCCGTATAACCGCCGTCCACAATAAGGCTTGTGCCTGTAACAAATGATGCATCGTCACTTGCAAGGAAGAGAACGGCTTTCGCCACTTCTTCCGCCCTGCCTAAACGGCCGATTGGATGTAAATCGATCAAACCTTGTCTGATCTCACCTTGTGCTTCCGCAATAAGTGGTGTATCAATATATCCTGGGCAGACTGCATTGACACGAATGCCATCTTTGGCATAAGTCGAACCTAATGTTTGTGTTAATAGTTTGACCCCGCCTTTCGCAGCGGAATAGGCTGTTACCCCCGGTTTCCCTGCATGGCTATGGATGGAGCCTGTATTGACAATGGCGCCGCCTGTAGATTGTTTTCGCATTTGCTCTATCGCATATTTATCGGATAGGAAGACACCGGATAAATTAATATCAATTGTTTTTTGCCATTGTTCATAGCTTAACTCATGGATGTTTCCGTCCCTTGCAATTCCTGCGTTTGCGAACATGATATCCAGTTTTCCATATTTATTAACCGTCTCTTCAATCATACTCTTTACGTCATTTTCATTTGTCACGTCGGTTTTAACAAAAAGAGTATCATACCCTTTTCCATTTAACTCTTCTGACACAGCTTGTCCATGATCAGCAAAATCGGCAATGACCACCTTCGCTCCTTCTTCTGCAAATAATTGAGCCGTACTTGCTCCAATCCCGCTTGCTCCCCCAGTTACGATCGCCACTTTATTTTCCAATCTCATAATTAAACACTCCTTCGTTTTTAGTTTCTAATACCCGTTAGAAAGTGATATTAGCGAGCAGTCGCTCCGCCATCTATTACAAATTCAGTACCCGTAGTATAGGAAGATTCGTCCGAGGCAATGAAAAGCACTGTATTCGCCACATTATTGACGCTGCCCAGATGTCCCAACGGGAATTCTTTACCCAATTCATCTTTTGAACTGCCCGTTTGTTCAGATGCATAGTCCGCCATCCCGGTATCGATATACCCTGGATGAATCGAGTTTACCCGGACCCCTTTTGAAGCATACTCGATAGCAGCATCTTTAGTCATTGTCCGGACCGCTCCCTTGCTTGCACCGTATAAAACATGGCCAGGGGCGCCAATCAAGCCTGCTATGGAAGAAGCGTTTATGACAGAACCTTTATTTTGTTCCGCCATCAGTGGCATAATATGCTTCATTCCCAAGAATACGCCGGTCACGTTAATCGACATGAGACGATTCCACTCCTCCAATTCAATCTCCGCAACCGGTTTAATGATATAAATACCCGCATTGTTGAACAGAACATCCACCTTATCAAAAGTATCGATCGTTTCCTTTGCAACCTTTTTCCAATCTTCTTCATTACTGACATCATGATGAATGAATAGGGCCTCTCCGCCGATTGCCTGAATGGCTTTCACAGCTTGATCACCGGATTCCTGGTTTATGTCAGTGATGACGACTTTTGCTCCCTCCCTGGCAAATAGCAAAGCTGTTTCCTTCCCGATTCCTGTACCCCCGCCAGTAATGATTGCCACTTTGTTTTCAAGTCTCATGATTTCATCAGATCTCCTTTACTTATTTTCCTGATACTGAAATCCTCATCCTTAGAGGTTCTCACTAGACAAGTATTCTTATACAAGTAAATGAAGCTGACTTTAACAATTGCCCATCCCTATGAATGGTATGCCGCTAAAAAAAGCTTCATTGTCTGTCTATGCCTTTATTTTACTCCTCGTAATGTGAAATACTATCCTATAATATGCTGTATAATAATAGTGTAAGTATCCCCCTTATATAGGGGTATTTTGTTTAAGGAGAAGAGACCCGTATGACCCAGCCCTCTCATGCTTATGAAGAAATATCGTTTCAGCAATTCATATTATTCATAAAAAGCCATAACAAACAAATTGAAGAAAACATCAATATTTATTTGAATCTTGAGCCGCTAATATTAGAAAATGAACGTAAGGTGATACAAACATTACTGGAATCATTTCTACTATTTTTATCCGCTCCAAAAATGGAAGAAATAAATGAAACATACGATAATTATCTGGAAACTTGGCTCCAATCACATCTACCCATTTTAAATGTGAACCATTTCAGCATGTTCCGATTAATCTTTGAAAAGTCCATCGTCACCTTAATGGCCAACATAAAACATGCCCATGCCTTCTCCATCCTAATGTTCTTATTATCCATTTTCTCTCATCTCATCCATAGCTATAATAAATGGAAGGATGTCGAACCAACGCAACCTTTAAAAACCCACGAAGAAAATGCTGAACTTAAAAGGCTGAAACTATTAGATCAGTTAGATGAGCTTCTAATCAACTCATCCGGAATTAAGGATTTTGCTCATATCCTAAAAAAATGTGAAGAGTTCTTTCACTATAAAAGATGTGTTTTCTATGCTTATATTCCTTGGTCCAATCAATTTTATGGCACCATTGGATTGGAGCTTTCCAAGGTTCAAAGCATGAGAGGACAACTCAGCTTAAAGCAATCCTTTGTTTTCAATTCAAAAAAGCCTGTATTTTTAAAGGATCCCAATCATTATATTAAAAAGGAACATATAACGTTGTTTAATCTTTCATCTGTCATATTTGTGCCGATCGTTCATGACCAGCAAGTTTTCGGCTGGCTGACCTTTGATCAATTAGGAGAGGAATTTGATTATTCAAAAGATGAACTAACTTTACTTGAACAGGTCGGAAAACGGTTAGGCTTATATTTATCAAGAAAGGATGATGAGGTATCCATTGATACAGATCTACAATTGACGGAACGGGAATCCATGATTTTAAATTTGCTGGCGGAGGGGCTTAACAATAAAAAGATGGCCGAATTATTGCAATTAAGCGAGCATACTATAAGGGATTATATAAGCAGTTTAATGACAAAGTTTAAAGCCAAGAACCGTACACAAGTCGTAGTCTATGGATTTCGTTTTGGTCTATTAAAGTAAAATCCGGTTTCCTTTAATCGTTATGTAAGTCAAAATAAATCCTTACATAGTTAGTTGTTGAAGTGGCTGCCATATCATATTCATTGGAAACGACTTTGAAGAAAGATTCTGTCATGGCAGCCTGTGTTCCACTTCTGAAAGGATCAATTCATGTACTCATATTTATAATCGCCTGTTATTTTAATAGCACTATCCACCTGAATATTACGGATGGATCCTTCATTAAGGCTAAAACCCGCTTTAGAAACTTCTTTCCATTTTTTCAAATCCTTCCTGTAGATAACTCCTTCTAAATTATAGATGTCTATATTTTTTTCAAGAGCATATTGGTACGTATCCCTAATTTCTTTCTCTAATGCCCTCTGTATTTTTTCTTTAAGGTGTGGTAAGGGGATGTTTTCTTCCATATCCGTTACGGCACCTTCTACTTCAATGGAAATATCGAATTCGACTTCATCATTTACATAGATTGGCTTTATATTGAATTTTGGCCTCATTAAAGATATTTGAACATTTTTGTTTTTGTTGATTTTTATTCCAATTGGGGACCTTACCGTTGATTTTGTTAACCATCTCATCCCCCCAAGATGTTTATTTGGTATCTCCCCCATTAGATGATTATTTTTAATAAGGTAGGACCCTGATAGCTTTACGGTGTTCTGTGATTTTTCTTTTGCTTTCCACACCTCATTTTTCAACGAAATCTTTGGTAGTTTTATTGTCATTCCTGTTTCATAATTTTGCGTATAAAATCTTTGGATCCGGATGGGCTCGACAAAGGATCTTAATTTATAAATATCATCCGGATTGAAAATGCTTGTTTGCACTGATGAGCCGAATAGACTATTGACAAAGAGGATCTTTTCCAAGGAATCATCGGTACCATATAACCAAGTTGTTTCCCTGATTTGCTGAAATCTTAAAATGGGATCGTTTACGTTGACCAATCCATGTTTTAGTAAGCTTTCAGAGAAAATGATCAATTTAACATGGGCCCAATAAATATACTGGTTTGACCTTTTATAAATGTCATTCATGGCCTCGTTCATGGTTTTCCCCCGCCCTTTCGCGACCCAAACTGTTGTTGGTTTTGGTTCCAAGCCTTCTTGTTTAGCCACACCGGCAAAAGACGTCACCTGCACATAAATGACATACTGACTATTTTGATAATCTATTCCCATTGCACTTATATATTGAATATCTTGAATATCCTTGGTATCCCAGCAGCCGCTTAAAAGAGCAAGGCTCAATACAGATAGTATAATTCTAAGGATCATTTTCATTAGCGATTTCCTTTTGTATTGTCCTTGGTTTTCAACGATTCGGCTCGTTTCTTTCTAAAGAGATATGGCTTCACAAAGACACCTCCCCCTAGAAGATCTTTCAAGGATATTGGTGAAATAGGCGCTAAGTAGGGTAAACCATAAACCTGCAGCCTTGATAAATAAAGAACAATAGAGAAAACACCGAGAAAGAATCCGAATAAACCTAAAACAGAAGAGAGAAATAATACAAAAAACCTGGCCATGCTTACAATGCCACCTAATGATTGATTGATTAATGTATAGGTGGCTACCGCAGTTGTACCTGCCACAACCAACATCGTCGGCGATGTAATCCCGCCTCTAATTGCCGCATCACCAATGATTAATCCACCAACAACAGCCAGTGATTGACCGATTGCTTTTGGGAGTGTGATCCCTGCCTCCCGAAACAGCTCAAATAAACCCAAAATCAAGAAAGCCTCTTGTTGAGGTGAAATGGGCAACCCAAATCTTGATACGGTTATCGTCGCCAAAAATGAGAAAGGGAGCTGGTCTAATTGAAATGATATTAGTGCTATATAAAAACCTGGCAGGAATATGGATACCACCAGTCCGATAATGCGAAAGAAATATTCGAAATTCGTATAGTAAGATGGAGTATGACGATCTTCCGCGGCTTTTAACAAAAGTGTAATATTACCTGGCCCAATTAAGGCAGTTGGTGACCCATCCACTAAAATGGCAAAGCGCCCATTATTTAAACTGGCTACAGCATAATCCGGCCTCCCTGTATAATCAAAAAACGGGATCAGTTTGAACTTTCTGTCTGATAAAAATTCCTCAAGTTCAGTAGTTCCCAACAAGATATCTGTGTTTATTGAGGAGATTTGCCTTTTTACTTTTTCAATGGTTTCTGGATTTACAACATCTTTCACATATAATAAATTGATTTTTGTCTTGCTCCTTTTCCCAATGGTGAATGCTTGATTTTCGAGTGATGCAGTTTTATATCTTTTTCTGATCAACCCTAAATTAACAGAGATATCTTCGATAAATCCATCACGTGGACCTCGGATAGAAATTTCACTACTTGTTTCCTCGGGACTTCGATTCGGGATGCTAGGCAGGGAAAACATGAATAATAATTCCAATTCTTCAAAAAGCATCAGAACCATCCCGGAAAATACGTTTTCCTCCACATCTTCTTTTAAAGTGAAGGAAGGGAAAACCCTACTGACTTTAAATTCGTCTTGCGGATCCTCTATAACGTCTTCTTCCTTCAGTTTAGAATTTATGAATACACTACCTTCAAGCCGTGCTACTGATTCCCACAACTTTTTGACATCCACCAACACCTCTGAATAAATCAACGTGCATAGAAGGGGCGGATCTATTTTCCCTTTAGATGTAATGGTATGCTTTTTAAATTTTACATCCGAGCTCATTCCGAATACTTCTTTGAAATACTCCGTCTTTAGTTGGATCTCCGAAGAACTCCCCTTATTTTCCTTGTTCAATAGAGGCTCCATTCTTTTTCACCCTTTCTTTCAAAAAAATGACCAAGATAATGAAAAAGGTTATAAACAAAATGCTAATCACACTCAATTTAAAATAATATCGTTCCGTAAAATTCCTGTATGTTGGAATGTCGATTGGTATACAAAGCGCGATGATTAAGGAGACTGATATAGCAAGCAAAACAATATTTTTTATTTTCCTTGATTTAATTTGAAACAGTTCCCCCATTAAGAATATCGATAGCGATACACGGATAAATGCACCTGAAAGCCATTGGTATATTGATAAGAAATCCAGCCGGTTCAAATACTTACCCATGGTTAGTAACCGCCATTGAGCGTATGCAGGATTGCTGATTTTTGCAGCCTGTACCGGACCAAACTCCGTTATGGAACCTATTATGGGTCCCATGCTGATAAACAGAAGAAATAAACTTAAAAAAAGTAAACTCCTGAACTTTATTTCTGTCTTTATAAACTGTTGGATCAAAACAAGTAGAAATATCTCTGTAAAACCTCCACCTAGTATTACGACCCCGTCCCAAACAGGTGTAATCCCATTTTCAAAAATAGGGAAAAGCAAGGAGTAATCCTTAAACTGTATATTCGCTGTCATTATCATAAATCCAAGTGCCACAACAAGGGGCAAAACCAATCCCCCGGCAATGGCTATCGTTTTGATTCCAGCCTCGGCAGCAATAAAACATAGGATGATGAAAGGTATAAACAATATATATTCTGGCGTTTGAATCATATAAGTACTGTTTACCCAGGAAAATGTGCTAAATAAAGTGACAAACAAGTTCAATAAAAGATAGAAGAAAAGAAGGATCTTTATGGACCAGGCAGCGAGCGGGTGACTGTGAGTATGAAGCCAGCCAATGATATGCTGTTGCTTTGTTTTATTTATGATCCAATAAACCATGGGAAGCCAAAATAGAAAAAGCATCCCGGTGGCTAAATTACTGATCCATGAATCTCTTCCGGATGCCCCAAGCAGTGAAGGCAAAACGATAACATGGTTCATCAACCCAATGGATAGAATCAACACAATTGTCGCTTGAAAAGTAGATATACTTTTTATCATGTGACACATCCCCTCATTATTAATATGAGGAGGCATTTTTGTTTTTATTCATACGGTGCATCGTTTCTTTAATGAATAGGTAGGTATTCCAACGGCCATTCCCGTCAATAAGCTCCCTGAATCAACTGCCGTCTTGGCGATAAATAATTTAATGGCATTTTTGTTTACAAATCACGCCAAACAGGCACCAGCTGATTTTTAGCTGGTGCCTGTTTGCTTTTTCCCTTATACTGTACCTCCCAGTTTGAATGATGCTTTAAGATGTTAGTTTTGTAGGTTCTTCATTGATTGTTTTTTCTATACTGCTGCTTCCTGCCTGATCCTCTTTAATCCATTTAATGAGCGATATCGATGCCATTGCCATTATTAAGATGAGTGGAACGGAAGTAATGACCACTACTGATTGAAGAGCATGCAGTCCTCCACCGAACATCATGGAAAACGCTACAAGCTCTATGACCAACGCCCAAAATATTTTGTGCCATCCAGCTGGTTCTTGATCTAATGATAACTTTTTGGATGCAGCGCTTGCTAATGTGAATGATGAAGAGTCCAGTGTAGCTGAAAGAAAAATAAGGGTGATAACCATAATCGCAAACAAGGCAATACTGCCGCCGGGAAGCCCCAGGTAAATGGCAGCGATGGCTGCTTCCCCACCTTTTTTCTCTAAGATGTCAATGACAGGAACAAGTTTATTGAGTTCAAAGTAAAGACCTGTATTACCCATGATGGAAAAAGCTGCCCAACACCCTACTGTTCCTCCAATACATTCAGCAAAAATGACTTGTCTTATCGTTCTTCCTTTCGAGATTTTTGCTACAAATATGCCCATATAAGGAGCACAAGCAAACCACCAGGCCCAGTAAAATATCGTCCAAGCTTCCGGAAAGCCAGAATTGGCAACAGAGTCGGTGTAGAAACTCATACGAAAGAAATTCTGCAACAAAATCCCAACGCTATCCGTAAACCTGTTTATTATAAACAAAGTTGGACCAGCTAAAAGGACGAAGGCAGAAAGTGCCAAAAAAAGGTACGTATTGATATTAGCTAATCTTTTCAGGCCTTTTTTCAGACCAAAATACGTGCTAACACAGAAGATTAATGTCAAGGCCACTATTAGCGCCATATCTAACATAAAGCCTCGTGGTATATTAAATAATTCAGAAATACCTTCAGAAATCATCGGAAGCCCCAAGCCCAAAGCCGCCCCTATTCCACCAACCAGTCCAACCATGAAGAAAACGTCAATCGCTTTTCCTAACCAGCTATTTGCTCCCTTTTTGAGAACGCCTTCACACGCTGAACTCAATTTAACACTCGGGTTTTTCCTCACATATAAGTTATAGGCAATCGGCAAAGCAGGCAGACAGTATAGTACCCAGGCGCTAAAGCCCCAATGAAATAATCCATACGTAGAAGCCCAATCCGCCGCCGCCGCAGTTTTTGGTTCGGCCCCAAAAGGCGGAGCAGTGTAATAATACGCCCATTCAATCGCGCTCCAGTATGTAATGCTTGCACCGATACCCGCCGTAAATAACATAGCTAACCAACTGAATGTCGAAAATTCCGGCTTGGTATCAGGCGCACCAAATTTTATCTTTCCGTATTTACTGAATGCCAGCCAAATCAAGAAACCTAAAGCCGCCACCACAGCCCATAAATATAATGAACTCAAACTCTCGGCAATTAAATGATGAAGATCTCCGAGGATTGCAGTCCCTCTTTTTGGATTTAATAGTACAGGAATTGATAAAGCAGCAAGTATAGCTAGAGCCGGCCAAAAGATTGCTTTATCAACATTTGATTGTTTCATAATAAAAGAACCCCTCTTTCATTGCTTTTTGATAGGATGAAAACTTACACTTTCAGCTCCAGCTTTTACCAACATATATAAACGCTTTCATTTTTAAACCATAGGTCAGTTATGGATTACAGACTAGCTTTCCATCGCTCTTGTGACTAATTGATGAAAATGTTTCAAACCGTGCTCGGTCGGAGAATATACTCCTCTTCCACAAGCCCTGGAATGTAATCCACTTTGTAGTAACTCAACCAATTCGAAGTCTTCTTCCCGCACTTGATCTACAAATTTGATTAAATCTTCCTCTTCTTCAGTCAAGTTTTCATCAGCAAAATAATAACGATAAATGGCCAATGAACTCTTTTCATCAACCGGGATAATATGGCTCGTCGTCATATTCCCAGTACCTGGGTATATACTTATCATGGTATTCGGCCAAACCCAGTAAAAACGTGCACCGGGACCTTCTTCTTCATCACTAGCTGTCGTACATTGATAAGAAAAATTATCACAGGGAGTAATACTATATTTAGTTAAATCGAAGGCCTTCGAGAAGCTAGGATGTGCAATTTGACAATGATCACATTCCAAATAATTATCAATGATTGATTTCCAGTTAGCTTGAACAATTCGACGGTTTTCCCTGACCTTTTTTAAGGAACTAAGAAATGTATATTCATTTATGTTATTTAAAAAAGATTGATAATCTGTTTCGAAAGCAGGTGCATCCTGATTTAGATTTACAAATATCATCGACTGATGTACTTCTAAACGAATGGGAGTCATGCAGCTAGGTTTTTCTATATCATTTGTTTTGAAATTTGGAGTCCTGTTCACCTTACCATCTAAATGGAATGTCCATCCATGATAGATACACTGGAGAATTTTTTTATTTCCCTGTTCTGTACGCTCGACTATCGCACCACGGTGAGGGCAAATATTATAAAATGCATGCAATTCCCCGTCCTTGCCCCGTGTTACAATAATCGGCTCCCCGACCAAATCAAATGTAAAGAAGTCTCCAACCTTCTCCACCTGGCTTGTATGACCAACCATGATCCAATTTTTATAGAAAATTTTTTCCCTTTCCTCCTTCATGACTTCAGGATTCACATACTTATCATAAGGTAGTGTATAGTCCAGCCTTTTCATTTCTTCTTTTGTAGACATAATGGCAGTTCCTCCTTTTATTATCCATAAAAATAAAGACTTCGCTGAATAAGGATACAGGTATTCCTTTTAAACCTCCTCTGCCGATTGGCTTCATACTTCCTTATTTCTGCAGCATGCTCTACTTAACTCTTATGCAAGGATAATGCCATTTCGAAAGCTCCTATTATTACCGATATTTTACTATTTCCCCCTTCTTTAATGTATAAATATGATTTATAATTGACTCAATTTAACCATAATAGACTCATTCTAGTTATTATAGACTCACTTAAACAATTAAAAGGGGATGAAGGGGGCAAACTGATGGAAAACTTTATGAATAATGAAGGAAAAATTGAAATGAGTACAGAGATATTGAAAAAAATTTTAGATCATTCACCTAATGAGATATATGTACTTAACAAAGATGCCTGCATTATTTATGCAAATAAAGCGTATGAAAGGCATTATGGAAAACAGTTAAGCGAAATAGCCGGAAAACATAACAATGAAATTTTCTCCAAAGGATATTGGAAACCCAGTATTTTACCCTTTGTTTTGAAAGAAAAGAAATCGGTTACAATCAAGCAAGTTTCATATATTGGAAAGGAAATGATTACAACGGCCATTCCTTTACTCAACGATGAACAGGAAATTGAACTTATTATTACAACAGCACAAGAACCAAGCTATAAAGGGTTATACCTTCCGGACGAACATGAACCAGAAAATCTAAGTGAAAAGAATTTATATAAAGATAGCGTAATTACGAACAACGAAAAGATGAACAATGTAATGGAGGTCTGCGATAAGATTTCTATGGTCGATGCGACCATTTTGATTCAAGGGGAGTCTGGTACAGGGAAAGGAGTGTTGGCTAAATACATTCATAATAGAGGACTTCGAAAGGATTCGCCCTTCTTATCCATTAACTGTGCTACCATACCGGAACAATTAATAGAATCCGAACTTTTCGGATACACCGATGGTTCTTTTACCGGGGCAAACAAAGGCGGAAAAAAAGGTTTACTTGAAATGGCTAACGGCGGTACCGTATTTTTGGATGAAATTGGGGAAATCCCGATTAATATTCAGGCTAAGCTTTTGCAGGTCATTCAAGACCTTGAATTTCTTCCTGTCGGGGGAAGAGAACTAAAGAAAGTGGACATTCGGATTATTTCCGCTACCAATCGAGACTTATTTGAGATGGTGCAGAAAAAAAGATTTAGAGAAGATTTATATTATCGACTTAATGTAGTTAATTTACAAATACCGCCATTAAGGGAAAGAAAAGAAGATATCATTCCGCTTTCTTACCATTTTCTATCAGTATTCAATAAAAAGTATCAAGTTAATCGGATTATATCGAAGGAAGTCCTCGACATTTTTTATGACCATCCTTGGTCAGGAAATATAAGGCAATTAGAGAATTTAATAGAAAGCTTAGTTGTAACGAGTGATGCTATCATCCAAGTATCTGATTTACCGACAATGCTACAGCAAAAAAATGCTCAAATAACCCCAAGTCAAGAAACACCACTTAGTCAAAACGGCACCGTCCAAAACAGATCAAGTCAAATGCCCCAAGATTATTCATTAGATAAAGCGTTAGAAGAACTTGAAAGAAACATGATTGTTACCTCCTATACAAAATTCAGGAATACAAGGAAGATCGCTCAACATTTATCCATTAGCCAATCAAAAGCATCACGGTTAGTGCGGAAATACTGTAAAGATTTAGACCTATATGATTGATTCATAATATGAGTGTGTGGGCTTATTGATAAAAATTTTTGGGCGGTGCCATAAAACAAAGGTTGGTACTAGCGGATGTAGAACTGGTCATCGGGTAGGATATAAAAAGCGAGTCCGGAGTAGACCAACTGGCGCAAAGAAAGTGCTTGGAGGCAAAAAAGACCGAAATTGAGTTCGGTCTTTAAATCCTATTTAGAAAGCATAAGGTATACAAAAATCAACACCAAGATATTTCAACTCTTTTTGATTCTGATAACATTAGTCATTTTGCTTATCATTTTTCACTGTTTTTCCAGATAAAAACCATCCGCCTATAGCAATAAGAAGCATGACTGTCCAAAAGATAATATTCCAAACCGGCCCTTCAACAAAATCATGTGGGATAATGTGCACGGCTGGATGTGCAAGGGTATGCATTAATAACTTAACCCCTACCCAGCCAACGATTAACATCGCTGCCGTTTCAAGGCTAGGTCGCTCCGTCAGTATCTTAACAAAGTATCCTGCTGCAAACCGGATAACAATTAAACCTGCAATTGCTCCTAATAAAATGACAATGAATTTTGCCCCATCCATACCTCCAATATCACCCATAGGAGTATCCGGCAAGGCAATGACAAGGGCGACTGCAGCTAAAATGGAATCGATCGCAAAAGCAATATCAGCCAATGCAATTTGCGCAACGGTCATACGATAGCTCTTCCCTTTTCCCTCTTTCTCCCCATGGTCTTTTTTTAGTAAATGCTTTAAGGAGATGAAAATCAAATATGCAGCACCAATTGCTTGAACTTGCCAGACATGGAAAAGGTACGAAATAATAAAGATTGCACCAATCCTAAATATAAAAGCTAAAAGCAACCCAATATTAATCGCTTTTTTTTGCTGTTCTTTTGGTAAATGCTTTGACATAATGGCTAAAACCAATGCATTATCGGCAGATAATAATCCTTCTAAAAAAATTAGAATAATTAACACCCAGCCATATTCCAATAATAACGATACTTCCATGATACCCCCCTAATATAAGAATGTGTATGGACTTCAAACCAAACAACACTTTCTCCTCAATATTGTCCCATCTTATCTGCTTCCTTATACAACCCTTCCGTCCCATTGCCTCCATATGAATAGTGGTACCTAAGCGACTCCCTCATTGAAAGCAAGGCATCCGTTAGCTCTATAACATATTCTTTTTTGCTTTGGACTTAGCCCATTGAGAAAAACTGGGGTTCCAGTCTGCGATTCTTCAAATCCATTACCTCAAGATTCATTTTACAATATTTTTAAGATTAAGAATTCATTTCTTTTCATTACAAATATCATTCACGACGGATAATGAGGAAGGTTAAACATCATCGTGCCTTAAATGATTTATTTACACCATTAAACCCTGAATAAACGAATAAAATTAGGCCTTTCCCCAAATAATAGGTAGACTAATCAGCAGGGAGGGATATAGGTGGATGTTAAACGTGTAAAACAGATACTTTCTTCTTCATCCGACATTGAGGTGAGATATAATGGTACCTCAGTATGGATTGATAATTTAAATGAAGATGGAAGAACGGCTACAGTACATTTAAGAGGACCATTAGAAGAAAGATCAGAAGTAGCAATTGACGAACTTAAAGAAATATAAGGAATATCCATTAAAACTAAGCTCCTCTTCAAAGAGATGAGTGGGGTTTGTCTACAAGGGTTTGTACATTTTTAACGTTAATTTACTCTCCAGGCACTCGCTTTCCGCGAGCGCGGTCCGGGAGCCTCCTCGGCGCCTTTGCGCCTGCAGGGTCTCTCCTGGACGCGCTTTTCCCGAGGAGTCCCGCACCTTCCGTTCCAATCTACTCTGTTTTAAATTATGAAAACTAAGCGCCTCTCGTAATGAGAATAGCTTATTTCAACCTTATTTTTTGACCGATATAAATTTTGTCGGGGTCTTTAATTCCGTTAAGACTAACAAGTGATTTTACCGTTGTATTATGTTTTTTTGCAATGAAGCTAAGTGTGTCGCCTTTTGTTACTGTATAAGTTGTGGTTGATCCGGTTTTCAATGCACGGGTGTTTTGCGTCCTAAAAGTTTTTATTGTATTTGTAAAATCCCTATAGGCTATATTCAAATCCACCTTCGTACCGATGCCCCTTATTTTACCCGAATCAGAATGCTGCCAAATATCTGCACTACGTCCCAACGTGCTGTTGTATCTGGCAATCCACAAAGCGTAATTCGTCAACCTTGATTCATCTAAAGTATTTTCGAGAAAGTATTTACCAGTATACAGCATGGCCGTGTATCCAGCTTCTTCAATAGCTTCTAAAAAAGCTAATGCTGCATCGGTCAGCGTTTTTTTCTTTGCCCTTTTTTTATTTTCCTCAAGATCAAGAACTAGAGGGTAATTTAAAGCAAAAGATCTGATTGAATCTATAAAATAAGCAGCCTCAGTCTTTGCTTCTGCAACAGTTGCAAACTTTGCATAGTGATAAGCCCCGACTTTCAATCCCGCTGCCAATGCTTGTGGTGCATTTTCCTTGAAATAGGATAACTTGGAATAACTCGTTCCCTCTGTTGCTTTAATGAACACGAACTTCACGTCTGCCTTTGCAACTTCCCCCCAATTAATGGCACCTTGCCAATGTGAAACATCGATTCCCTTTATATATTCCATAATCCTGTCCTCCTTAAGGAAACAACCCTATGGCAGTAAATGTTTCATGAATTTATCTCAGCCTTATAACACATCATTCAGGAAAAATGCAATCCTAATGCTCACCTTATCATAAGATATTTAATGTAGTTAAACCAATAATAAATCTTTGAAATTGGATTGACATCATGCTGTTTCCTTTTGTTTTCAAAGATGAATTTATGCTATACTGATTTTATTACTATCAGAAGGGATGATGGGTGGCCGATGATTAACTAATCTTATTTTCACAATTTGAAATCACATATTTCAAATCATACGAAATAGGATTAGTCTGCCCATTTTCTATAAATTACAGAGCTATACTCAAAATAGCTCTTATTTGATAATGCACAGGTACGGCTAATCCTTCCATATGAATTGGGAGGATTTTTTTTGTTCTCCCATTAAGGAGAGGGATGGATTATATGAAAGAATTATTAAAATTAACCAATATTAGCTATGAAGTAATGGATGTAAACATTTTTGAAAAGGTGAATGCCAGTGTTCAACAAGGCGAAATCATCGGTATCATTGGCAAAAATGGTGCCGGTAAATCAACATTGTTGCAATTAATTTACAATGATATAGAGCCAGTACACGGACAAATCCAATGGCTGCAGCAAGACTTGAAGGTTTTTTTGGTTGAACAAGAAGTCGTGTCGCATCCTTCAGAAGATAAGACCCCTTCCGAAGTTAAACTGCTTGATAAAATGCATGTACCAGACCATGAATTCCAACAATTAAGCGGGGGAGAAAAACTGAAAGCCAGACTTGCAAAAGGACTTTCTAAGGATGCAGACCTGTTACTATTAGATGAACCGACGAACCATCTTGATGAGGACAGTCTAGAATTCCTCAAGGGACAAATAAAAAATTATAGAGGCACCATCATTTTTGTTTCCCACGATCGTTATTTTTTGGATGCTGTTGCAACGAAAATTTGGTCGATTGAAGATAAAAAGCTAATTGAACACAGAGGGAATTATTCTAGTTATATGGAGGTTCGCAAACAGAAAAGACTCACACAACAACGTGAATATGAAAAACAGCAAAAAATGGTTGATCGGATTGAGGGACAAATGAATGAGATCACTTCTTGGTCGAAAAAAGCCCATTCCCAATCGACGAAAAAAGAAGGAGTTAAGGAATACTATCGCGTAAAAGCAAAACGAATGGATGCACAGGTTAAATCTAAACAAAAGCGTCTTGAAAAAGAGCTTGAAAAAGTAAAGGCTGAACCTGTTGAATCCGAATATACTGTACGCTTTTCAATTAAAGCAAAAAATAAGATGGGAAAACGATTTTTGGAAGTTAAGAATTTAACGAAGTCTTTTAACGATCGTTCACTATTTAAAAACGTCAATTTCACGATTCAGCATGGTGAGAAGGTATCCATAATAGGTCCCAATGGCAGCGGAAAGACGACATTATTAAAAATAATTCTTGGTCATGAAACTTTTGCGGGCAATGTTTGGAGTTCACCATCTGCAAAAATTGGCTATTTGACGCAAGAGGTGTTTGATTTACCACTTGAACTAACACCCTCCCAGCTATTTCATAAAGAAACTTTCGAGTCGAGAGGGAACGTTCAAACTTTAATGAAACACTTAGGCTTCACGGCATCTCAATGGACAGAACCCATTAAGAACATGAGTATGGGTGAGCGAGTGAAGTGTAAGTTAATGGAATATATCCTGGAAGAAAAAGATGTGCTTATTTTGGATGAGCCGACAAATCACCTGGACTTAGCTTCACGGGAACAACTTGAAGATACATTAGCACAGTATACTGGTACGCTAATCGTGGTTTCACATGATCGATATTTTCTAGAAAAAACGACAAGCAGCAAACTCATCCTTTCAAACCATCACATACAAAAGCAATTGTATGAATCATCCTCAAAAAGAGATGATCTAGAAGAACTACGATTAACACTTGAAACAGAAAGACAAGAAGTTTTGGGAAAGCTTAGCTTTATGACTCCAAACGATAAAGCGTACACAGAACTCGACCAAAAGTTTAATGAGCTTACGAAAAAAATAAATGAACTTAATGACAAATGAATATCAATAGTAACCTATTGATATTGCTGGATTAAAATACGAGAACCCTTAGAATGAATAATGTCTAAGGGTTCTTTTATACAAAGTGGCTGCTGAAATTTTTCTAGAAAATACATGGTATTCGATTCCCCCCTAATCTTTAAGGTTACTTGCTTTTGGTGCCATCCTATGATCAGAATCCTTTCCCTTTCTCGTTAAAATGCAAATCTTCACATATACGGCAAGAACATGGATGAATCATGGCATTCCCCTTCAATAGATTCAAAAACTCATCATAAAGAACGCCATCAAGTACCACTTGGGGGCAAAAGGATATTAGTAATTACTTTTATTTATATTCAAATTGAGCAGAATACTAATGTCCCTTTGTTAATAAGATTTAATGATGGTTTTGTTTTAAAAAGGGGGCTTTAGTTATGAATGAGGACTTACAGGAAGCTATGAGGAATAAATCAGGAATGTTTGTTGCACGTTCTTTGGATGAGATTCGTTTTTGGTCAAGAATAATGAAGGAACACTCGTTATTTCTAAGACTAGGCTTTAGATGTGAAGATACACAGCTAATTGAGGAGGCAAATCAGTTTTATCATTTATTTGAACGGATAGAACAGCAATCCCATTCATTAACAAATCAAGCTGATCCAGAACAAATCAGGAGATTTAACTCGGAAGTGCAACAAGCTGCTACAGGAATATTTTTATTCAAAAGGAAGGTATTGGGGTTGATACTCACCTGTAAGTTGCCTGGTGCGAACAATTTCCCACTTTTAGTCGACCATACAAGCAGGGAAGCCAATTATTTCAGAAAACGATTAAAAGAATTAAATGAGGGTAAATTGAAACCACTTGCGGATGCCATCATCAAAGAAAATGTGTTCTTTTTAAGGATCATGGCGGATCATGCAAAATTCATCGGACATCTCCTTGATCCTTCAGAAAGAAAGCTGGTGGATATGGCGCGTGATTTCAGCAATGATTTTGATCAATTAGTCTTTCAAGCAGTGGACTTAGAGTCCATGAAACCGCAATCTCAAACCGCTCCTCTTTTGGATCAATTTCTCGATCAGAACCGAGTATCCGTCGTTTCACTTCGAGACTTTAAGAAAACCGCCAGAGATTTAATCGAAGAATGCAAAATCAAGAGCATTATACATCCTCTATTGGCAGATCACGTTTTCCGTGAAGCTGAACGTTTCCTTGAAATCATCGATATGTTTGAATCCCATCTTACAGGTGAAACATACAATTGATTGAGTAGGCAGGATATAGAAATATAGTATTTTGATAAAATTGCTATTATGGATTAATAAATTCAAATAAAATTGGCCCCTCTCGATAAAGAGAAGGGCTTTTATATGTAAAAAGTTAAGATAGTGAGTTCACCAATGTTTTAAGTTTCTCTTTATCAGAAACATGAATCCATGGTAAATCCAGCTTTTCATCGTCAATACCAGGTTGGATAACGCGGCTATATAAAAGGTCCCAAATACAATCATTTAATAACTGGATATCCTGGTCTGATATTTTCCGGTTATATGCTACATTAGCGGCTTCTGATTGTTTATTCATTCCCCCTATCAAGCCTCTTTGTTTTAATGAACTTCTGATCACTTCCCTAATAGCCCCTAGACTAGTCAACGGAAATACATCAAGGTGCTTAACGATCATTCTAAAAATATCATCTTTAGATAAGTCCTGTTCAATATGTTGTCGCAATTATTCCACCCCCATTCGTCAAAATATTCTTCATATGAAACGTAAAATCCTCCTTTATTCATAAAAAGGACGACGCACACTGTCTTTGGAGTGGGCACTGACCTTTCAACTCATAAAAAACAGATTGACTGAAGACTAACCGCCACGAATACAGCGCCTGAATCCTTCTTTTTGCAAAGGATTCAGGCGCTGTTTAGAAGCCCAAGTTTATTACCAAATTACCGTTGGGAAATATTTGAATTGTGGTAAAATACATATAAAATAATGAATATTTAACGAGGGGAAAGTTGCTTATCTTTACGTTCATTCTGTTCATTCATATTTTCGCTGGATCAATATGTCTTATAAGTGGAATTCGTGCTATGTCTTCAAAGAAAAGAAGAGGCAAGCATACAATTTGTGGTGAAATTTATCACAGTGCATATGTGGTAGTCTTTATAACATCCCTGACAATGGCATTGTTGAATTGGGAAAGCAGCGCATATTTATTTTTCATTGGGATATTTTCATATTCTTTCGCATTTATAGGCTATCTTGCTGGTAAGAAGAAATGGAAAAATTGGATCGCCTCTCATATTAGCGGGATGCTCGGTTCCTATATCGCTATTTGTACTGCAATTCTTGTAGTGAATATACCCAATATAACTATCTTGAATGAATGGAACCCTTTAATTTTTTGGTTTCTTCCTAGCATTATAGGTTCACCGCTTATATTTTTGGTTGGACAGAAGTATAAAAAGTTCAAACCCTTCTAAATACTGTCAATCAAACTTCCATTCACAAAAACCATTTAACAAATCCCAAAACAAAAAAAACCTCTCAATTAAGAGAGGGCTTTTAACAATGGAGGAGTACCACTTAGGGGGTAGTACAATAATCTAATTATCGCCAATCAAAAACATTTATATTCATTGTTAGGAGGCAAACAAGGTAGTGTTCAAGCCTTCTTCCACTTACTAGAAAAAGCAAAGCTTCCTCTTCACAGTAAATAGCTAAATTACAGTCCCCTGCCTGCTACACCAATTCATTCATTTCAGACTGGGCTAAATCACCAGCTGCTTTCACACGAATACGGGTTGCATTCCCAGGCATATACGCTAAAGGTACATCTTCTATGTCGACAATAACAAGCGTTTCGGGATCGGCACCGGCGCTGATCGCTTCTGACATCGCTATTTCCTTTGCCTGTTCCAATGCTGTTTCCCTTCCTATTTCAGCTAGTGCATATACTTTTTCAATCTGCCCGCTAACCTGGGAGATAGCCGACCCAATGGCATTTGCTACACCTGAATGTAATGGGCGTATGACTTCAGATGCACCTTTTAATTCCTCAGGTAAAAGGATGCTTCCACCTCCAACGAGAATGACTGGGACTGGTGCAGCACTTGTTTTCATCTTATCAATAGCTTCTTCGACCAGATTGACCATATTTAAATAGACTCTATTTAATAATTCCTTATCAAGGTGAGCCACTTTTGAAGCATCCCCAAGTTCCACCTTTCCAAGAGCCACAGCAACATCCGTTGTCGTTAAAGTATCACCACCGAAAATCAAGGCTTTTTCTGGCAGCCGGTAACCGACACTGTCCGGTCCAATCGTGAACTCTCCATTCTCTCCTATGCGGATTATTGTCCCTCCGCCAAGTCCAATCGAGATTAAATCAGGCATCCGGAAGTTTGTTCTGGCTCCTCCAATCTCTACTGCCAGAGATGATTCCCTTGGAAACGATTGAACTAGAACACCAATGTCCGTTGTTGTTCCCCCAACATCCAAAACGATTGCATCGGTTAATTCACTCAAATAGGACGCTCCCCTTAATGAGTTAGTCGGACCGCAAGCAACAGTGAAGATAGGGTATTTGACCGCATATTCAATTGACATCAATGTTCCATCATTTTGGCAAAAGAAAACTTTTGCCTCAATTCCTTCATTTTTCAGTGCATTGATGAATCCGTCCGCAGTGGACTTAGCGACGTTTACAACAGCCGCATTAAGAATCGTCGCATTTTCCCTTTCCAATAAACCGACAGAACCAATTTCTGAAGATAAAGAAATTGAGATTTTTTCTCCCAGTACTTCTTTGAAAATTTCACTTGCTCTTTGTTCATGTGTTTGCGATACAGGTGAGAAGACAGATGTAATCGCGATGGAATCCACTTTCCCATTGATATCTTCGGCAATTTGATACAAATGCGCTTCATCTAATTCAACAATCTCCCGGCCATCAAATTCATGTCCGCCTCGGATTAGGTATACGTATTTCCCGAGCACTGCTCGAAGGTCTTCAGGTACGCCGATCAGCGGCTTAACCGCTAAAGTAGCCGGAGCACCAATGCGGATTACTGCGATATTGTTTAACCTCTTTCGTTCAACGATAGCATTTGTACAATGGGTCGTACCCAGCATTGCATATTTAATTTGCTCACGAGGAACCTTTGCGTCATCGATTATTTTTCTCATTGCTGTATAGATGCCTATGGAAACATCTTCCGTTGTAGGTGATTTCGTTTCCGAAATGACCTGATTATATTGATCTAAAAGCACTGCATCTGTATGGGTTCCCCCGACATCAATTCCTATTCGATAAACACCCATTATACTAATCCTCCTTTTTTCACTAGTTCTTCAACAGGAACATAACCGACTTCATAGCCAAAGTATTTTGGACCAACTGCTTCAATTCCTTTTTCCGTTCGCCACTTTGGATTGCACGGCATTCCGATCACCACGCATCTTGCTCCATATCTGATCCCTTCAGTAGTGATCGGCAATCCGGTTTCAGCATCAAGCACGGCGATCAAATCTGGAGTGACACAAAGCAATCGTTCCTCTGTCTGTGCAATTAAATGCTCATTTTGGAATCGCAACTCAAGTTTTTCTCCCTTATACTCATTGATTCCCTCGAATGTTGCCACACCTCTAGCAAATCCCGTCTCTGTCTTGCGGTTGATATCACTCACTTTTCCACGGAACAATTCAAACCCGTCCGCCTTATTCAATACTTCTTTTATTGGATCAACATTGTTTTGCTTTGCAAGCCTTATTGTCTTACCGATTTGTTCTTCTAAACTTAGTATATTTCTAATTCCGCTTTCCTTTATATTCTTTCCTGTCATTGGATAGATGGCAGTCATGGTTGAACCGCCCATTTCAATCGTTGCTGCACGGGCAATCCTTTCTGTCCAGACATTATTTATGGTTGAAAGCAGTGACGTATTGCCTTTCTCATCCGCAAGAACCATCGGAGTGGCTGCAATTCCATCTAAATAAAAAGTGACCATCTGCAACTCAGGGAATGCTCTTCCCATCCCATCAACATCCACCACAGGCAAGCCAAGCTTGGCAGCAAGTGCTAGGGGCACCATCGAATTCACTCCGCCTGCTTCGATCGGCATCGTTGCAAAAATCTTTTTCCCTAAATAAGATTCGAGGTTTTTGAAAGCAGCCGTTGCTTCTTCACCACTTGGAGCTTTTTCCAACATAACCGTCGGTGCACCCATCATTGCGGAAGGAACTACTAATGCGTCATCAGGAACTTCATCCACATCCAACAATGTGATTTCCCCGTATTCTTCGATTGCCTGTAAAGCCATCAGTTTACCAATGTAAGGATCTCCTCCTCCACCCGTTCCGAGTAAAGCCGCACCTACTGCGATATCCTCAATTTCCTGTTTACCTAATTTCCTCATTTCTCAAAACCCCCGATTTTCAAAAATTATGATGCGATATGATCCCTATTCACTTTTTTCCCTTTGATGGATTTTATAAAAAACACTCCTGCGTAATAGATAATGCCGCTTATTAGAAGGGAATTGATAGATGGTATGCCAACCGTAATAAAATAGCCGCTTGCAAATCCTGCTCCCCAGGCAACTAATGTAACTGGATTCAATTTTTCAGGCTCGGATGGCAATGTCCCTTTCTCCCTGCTTTCATCAAGAGCCTTTCGATACGTTTTTAGCACGAAGTAATCAACCACCATAATTCCAGCTATTGGAGGTATCATGATTCCAAGTAAAACAAGGAAGTCTACAAATCTATCGAGGATGCCCATAATGGAAAGCAAAGTGCCGATAGCACCAATTACCAGTGTAACGAGTCCTCGATTCATCTTGACCTTAAAAACTGAATCGAAAATATTCGTAAAGCCAAGAGAAGAGGAATATAAATTTACGTTATTAATTTTCACTGTGGAAAAAACGACAACGGCAGCGCCAAGCCAGCCAGACGTTTGGAGCATGATGCTGACAACATCGCTCGTTTTTGCTGCATGGGCCATTAACACAGCGATCATTCCTATACCAAGTTCACCGACTAGTGTACCAATGGTAGTCATCCAAAAAACATCCTTACCGTTTCTGGCAAACCGACTGAAGTCAGGTGTGATTACGGCACCAATAATGAATCCTCCAGCAACCATCGTTGCACCCACGCCAAAAGGAAGACTCTCTCCCGGAGGCGGCGTTCCCATTAAACTGAAAATGGAATGATCACTGAGAACTTGATAGATTCCGATCCCTACCACCAATAGAAAAGCAGGAACGGTAATTTTGGCAGTCATGCTTAATAGCTTAAAGCCAAATATAACCAGTACAGTTACACCTAATCCGGTAATGGCAGCTGCAATTGGCAGGGTCAATTTACCGTCGGTGGCTTCAACCAATCCATTTGCAAAAACAGTGTTCTGTACTCCAAACCAGCCAATTGTACAAAAAGCAATGACAGCGCCAATGATACTCGAACCATACCTGCCAAATCCTGTCCAACGTGACAATAGACTGGTTGAAAGGCCTTCACGTGCACCGGCATAGCCGATTAGAAAACTTATAACTTGTAAAATGACACTTCCAAACATCATGGCCCAAAACGCCTGCCAAAAAGTCATTCCGTATCCTAATGCCGCACCTAACATAAATTGAGAAAGTGTAGCCAGGGCACCGACTCTGACAATCATGATATCCCACATTGGCAATCTCGCATTTTGTGGAACTCTCGATAGAGAGTAATCGTCTCCCAACTTAGTATTATCTTCCATAAACTTCACCCCCTATGAATTACTTCTCAGCCTTATCGATCAACTTGGAGATTTCCCTGCCTTTTTTAAAGCTATCTCGAATCTAAAATATCCTGAATATTCCGTTAATTAACTTTACAAGATTCGGTGTTTTCTTTTTCTTAAAAAAGTTTATGAACTTTTTACTCTCTGTTTAGAAGGTGGAGTCATGTAGGTCAAGCGGCTTTGTTTAACC
Organism: Peribacillus sp. NPDC094092; assembly: GCF_050279365.1. Classification (NCBI taxonomy): domain Bacteria; kingdom Bacillati; phylum Bacillota; class Bacilli; order Caryophanales; family Bacillaceae; genus Peribacillus; species Peribacillus sp. NPDC094092. Next base: position 763,370 of record NZ_JBNNUC010000001.1, read on the forward strand.
CCCATAGCAATTAAAATTTCAAGCATCTTTGTAGCTGCAAATGCGGGATCAATAACCGGAACGTCATAACCTTTTTGCGATAATCGTTCCTGAAGCTCCGCTGCAACACCCATAAAGCCTGTACACCCTAACACTAAAGCATGGGCATTGTCATGTTCAATCGCCTTTATCATTTCTTCAAACAACGCACTTTTTAACTTTTCCTTGTCTTGTACTTCCAGAACAGGAATATTTACATATCTAATGGAGGCGACATTCCCATCTACACCTAGAGTTTTACTTATGTTTTCAATCATGGGCACAACATTAGGCAGTACCGTTACAATAGAAAAGGATTTTGCTAATGAGCTCGCAACAAGCATGGAAGACTCACACGGCCCAACAACGGGAATATCCAATATTTCTCTTGCAGGCTTCACGCCTGGATCTCCAAAACAATCACTAATTACACCCTCATATCCCTCTTCTTCAGCCAGCTTTGCTTTCTCCAGGAAATTAGGTATACATAGTGCTTCATCATATTCACTCTCAATTGATTCAGGTCCGTAATCAAGGTTGCAAACTCCAACTTCAGTGTTTTCAGAAACATAAGATTTAATCTCTCTTCTAATTTCTTCATTAAAAATATCCGATATAACCGGCATGATCACTTTAATTTTCATTGGAATACACTCCTTTGTTTTTTTATAGACTCGCTGAAACATTTTTATTTCATGATTTTATTATTCATATCACCCCCTTTTAGCAACAAATCCATTTCTGCCATCGTTATGACTTCACCTTTTTATTATTCACTTTTGGGGTATTTCCTTTCTATATCACTAAACATGGAACTGATGAATCGATCTGCAATATGAACTTGTTCCATTAAATCTTGTCCCTCATACAAGTTTATTCCCCAGAATAATCCATTCCCGAGTAAAACAAATTGCTTAATGATTTGGTCCACTTCGCCTGCGGAAATGCTCGGATACCTCTGCCTCAATAGATCCTCAAGTGAACTGGCCATCCAATCATTAAAATGCAACAAATACTTTTGTAAATATAGTTTAATTTCCGGGATGGGTGACGTAACTAACGATATGTACGCCATAGTCCCACGCTCATCTTCTTTGTGATACTTAACGATTCCATGAAGCATTTCACTAAAAATCTGATTAACTGATCGAGAACTTGTTTTAGCTAAAATCCGTTTCATTTCGGCTAAATGGTTATCAAGCAATTGTTGAAAAGCGGCGATAAATAATTCCTCTTTGTTTTTATAAAAAAAATAAATGGATGCTGGTTTTATTCCCACTTCATCCGCAATCTTCTTCATGGTAGCTCCCTGATATCCATGTAATGAATAATGTAAAAGGGCTGCATCTATCAATTCTTGCTTTTTCAATTCATCCCCACCTAACGTTTGTTAGGTAAATTATATAGTGTATTTTTCGGAAAAACAATAATTTTCTGAAAAATGACCCTGAATGATTAATTATCATTGTGATAACCTTTAGACGAGAAATATTGTAGTTTAACGTTAATTCGGGAAAACCGATTCATGGTTTTAAAATTTTTTTACTTACAAATAAAACAAAAAATCCATTGATCATTTAAGAATGATCAATGGATTTTAATAAACTTTTATAGAATTCTAGTTAAGACTCACATGATTCGTATAATGAATTTTGAAAAAAACTATTTTTCCAATACAAGTAACGTTTCATTTGGCCACAATGCCTTGTCCAAATCATCCAGATAAGGAACTTCTTTTCGCACCTCGGATATAATTGAAAAATCCACATCATGAATTAGGATACTCTGCTCCGTTCTTGAAGCTTCACATAGCACCTTACCGTTCGGAGCAACAAGTTTACTCTTTCCGCAACTTCCCTCGTTAACCGTGTTTACACCAAGAATATAAACCGTATTATCGAGTGCACGTGCCGGAAGTTGGATATCCCATCTTGTTTCAGCCCCGTAACTCCATACTGAAGGAACAATAATAAGTTCTGCACCTTGAAGTGCTAGAATTCGGCTTGGTTCAGGAAATTCAATATCTGCACAAATAAGGACCCCTATTTTTCCTTTCGATGTTTCTATTGCATTATAGACTTTCTCACCAGGAGTAAATATTTCCTTCTCTCTTCCCCATAAAAATGATTTTCGATAAGTGGCAATGACTTCCCCTGATGACTCAATTACAGCTAAGGATATGTAAAGGCTTCCATTTTCCCCCTCAACAAAAGGTACGATGAGTATTACTTTTAACTCTTTAGCGAGCCTTTGAAATAATGAAACTGTCTCTCCAGTCGGAACCTCTTGCATCGATTGAAATTGCTCCTTCGATAAATAGTATCCACTCACCCAAAGTTCAGGTAATACGATTAATTCAGCTCCCTGTTTAGCCGCCTCTTCAACCATTTCTATACATTTTTTAATATTTTTATCCCTTTCTCCAGGGATAGCTTGTAATTGAACTGCAGCAACCTTAATCAACAAAAGCACATCCTTTTCTGCAAATGTAAATTATCAGATTTTTTAGAAACCTGTGTTTAATTTAATAATATTTTATTTCATTTAATTAAGCAATGATTATTTCTTTTAGCGTTTAGTTTTGAATTTTTTATTTCAAAAAGTCTAAAAATTGTGTAAACTATAATCAATCCAGTTTCAGTTAGGGTAATGATAGAGTTTTACACAAACATTTTTCAGGGAGGTCTTACATGAAAAAACAACAGAATGATTTAGAACAATCACTCAGTTCTCGTCACATGTCAATGATTGCAATCGGAGGCGTCATTGGTGCAGGTCTTTTCGTAGGTAGTGGCGCTGCCATACATAAGGTCGGGCCTGGCATCTTGATCTCTTATGTAATTGCCGGTGTATTAGTGTTCTTGATTATGAAGAGCCTTGGTGAAATGGCCACTTCCAATCCATCAAGTGGTTCATTTTCAGAATATGCCCGGGACGCAATTGGGCCTTGGGCAGGTACAACAGTTGGGTGGCTTTATTGGTTTCAATGGGTTGTCGTTATTGCCATTGAAGCCATTGCAGGTGCAGCCATCATCCATATGTGGTACCCAGGCATTCCATTATGGTTTCTTGCTTTGGCCTTGACGATCGCTTTGACTTTAACCAATATCTATTCAGTGAAATCCTTTGGGGAATTTGAATATTGGTTTGCCATGATTAAAGTAGCGAGCATCATCGCCTTTTTAATTTTAGGCGTATCGTATATATTTGGATTTTCAGGGGAATCGACGGTAGGAATTTCTAACCTTGTACAAAACGGGGGATTTTTCCCTAATGGTGTAAGTTCCGTCTTCGTGGGAGTCATCACTGTATTTTTCTCTTTTGCCGGTACAGAAGTAGCAACCATTGCAGCAGCTGAATCAAAGGATCCTGTTAAGTCGGTCTCTAAAGCTATCAATAGTACAATTTGGCGTGTCTTGATTTTTTATGTAGGCTCGATAGCCGTAGTTGTGACATTACTTCCTTGGAATTCTGCTAATGTATTACAGAGTCCATTTGTTGCCGTTTTAGAAAACCTAGGCATTCCTTTTGCAGCCCACCTCATGAATTTCATCGTTCTAACTGCTGTTTTATCTTGTCTAAACGCTGGATTATATACTACATCCCGAATGCTTTTCTCTTTAGCTAAAAAAGGGGATGCCCCTCAATATTTTAGTAAGTTGAATAAAAATGGCGTACCTGCCAGAGCTGTTTTCGCAGCTACCATATTTTCTTATATTGCTGTAGTGATGAGTTATGTTTCGCCTGAACTGGTTTTTCTGTTTCTTGTTAATTCATCCGGAGCGATTATATTACTGGTTTATTTGGTTATTTCCATTTCTCAGTTAAGGATGAGAAATCGATTAGAAAGAGAGAATCCCGAAGCTTTGATAGTGAAGATGTGGTTGTTCCCTTATTTGACATATGCGACAATCCTGGGGATTTCCATCATTTTAATTTCCATGGCTTTTATCGATTCTACAAGAAGCCAACTATATTCAACACTTTTACTAACTGGGGTAATTATTGTGTTGTCGCATTTTTTCGAAAAAAAGAAAACCAGTGGTGCAGAGGATAAGAGTAAACTATACAGTAATTTGCCTCCAATGAAATAAGCTATGGCAGAATATCATTATGTGTAATTAAAAAGCCTTACTCTTCCACATTGGGAGAGTAAGGCTTCATTCTATTGCATTTTCTTTCTTTGAAAAACATCAAAATGACTCCAGATGTCTTCCAAAACTTCTAATCGATCGTGTATATCTTCCTGCTTCTCTTTTCCGACAAACATGATCAAAGCATTAATCAAGCTTAATGGTGCAACGAAAGAGTCAATGAAGCTGGGCATCTGACTGGATGCTGTCAACGGAATGTCCGCATGAGGAATAAGCGGTGAGAGTAAATTATCCGTAATGGCAATTGTTTTCGCATTTTTTTCCTTTGCAAAAGAAAACATTTGTATTGTACTTTTCGTATATCGTGCAAAACTGACACCAATCACTACATCTTTTTCACTTAAATTATATAACTTTTCCGATGAATTCTCCAATGACTGCAGAAGCTCCACATTATCGAGAACAATTTGAAGATAATATTCCAAAAACACGCCTAGGGAAGTGGCACTGCGGTTTGCGATAACATATACTCTTCTCGCTTGTAATAAGCATTGCACTGCTTCATGGAATGCATCTTCATCCAATTTCTCCATCGTGGATTTTATGTTTGCGATGTCATCTTGGAAAACTTCGTATACCCCTGAAGACTCTTTATTGTACACCTTTTGGGACATCTTTAATCGCTCTGTAGTTGTCAGTTGCTGCTTAACGGAATTCTGCATATACTGCTGCATCTCTGGATAGCCTGAATAGCCAAGCGAGGTTGCAAACCGCACGACAGTGGCATCACTTACCCCTGCCATTTTCGCTAATTTTCCAACTGTAAAAAAAGGAACCGTCGTTTGATTCTCTAATATATAAGTAGCTATTTTCACGTGGGACTTGCTCATTTCCCCTATTTGTCCAGCGATGTTTTGATAGACGTTTGACATTAAAAAGAGCGCCCCTTTATTTATATTTATGTATTGTAGGAACATCTATTTTCTTTTTGTGAGTGATTATAATTTAACAATAGATTTTTTCATCCTTTATTGTCAAGTTAATTGCAAGTGGCATTGTGGAATCAAAAAAGGCCAGGTCAATTGAAATAGCTTTGATCCGGCCTTTTTCCTTTCATCCACCACTCAGTTAAGCTGTATTATTTCAGGATCCGTCCAATTGCTTCATCATGCGCTTCCACAGTACGAAGAATATCATCCTCCGTATGTACAACAGACATCGAATAACGATTAAGCGGCTTTGTATAAATACCTAATTTTAATAATTCGTAGTCAATCTCTTTTCTTAATTTCGTATTTGCCCTGCTCATATCACGATAATTTTTAATCGGGCCCTCGGCTAAGATTATGTTAAAAATACTGCCCATACCGACTGTTTGCATGTTTAAGCCGTGTTTTTTATATACATTCTCAAGTTCTTTACGTAAAGATTGCGTCTTTACAAACAAATCTTCCATTGTTCCTTCTTCTTCCAATAAGGCAATAGTAGCTAAACCGGCAGCCAAAATGGTTGGATGACCATTGTATGTTCCACTATGATATAACGGATTTTGTTTATCTGTATTATCTGCTCCAGCAGTTAAAATATCTCGTCCGCCTCTAGCAGAGGTAATCATCATGATTTCTTTTTTACCTCCAATGGCCCCCACTGGGAATCCGCCGCCCAGAACTTTTCCTAATGTAGTGATATCCGGTTTAATGCCATATACTTTTTGAGCTCCCCCAATCGATATCCTGAAACCTGTTTTTACTTCATCGAAAATAAGCACTATATTAAGTTCCTCTGTTATTCTACGAAGTCCTTCCATGAATTCTTGTTCAGCAGGTATGAACCCTCCTTGAATTGGCTCTAAAATAACACCTGCTAATTCATGTGCATGTGCACGTAAAATCTTCTCGGTGGATTCCAAATCATTGAATGGAAGAATGATAGTATTTTCAATATAGTAATCTGGTATTCCTCTTGATTCTCCTACCGCTTTAGGGGCTGTTGCGCTGCCTGCCTGATCCATATCAGGGTTAACACTCACTAAAACTTGATCATATCCTCCATGGTAATGTCCTTCAAACTTTGCCAATTTCGGTTTTCCGGTATAAGCCACCGCCGTACGAATTGCAAGAAGTGTAGCTTCTAAACCCGAATTCGTATAACGAACCATTTCAATACCGGGATATAACTCTACTAATTTTTCCGCCATTGTTGTTTCCATCTTGTGAGGCGTACCGAATATGGTAGTTCCAGACTCTAACATTTGTTTTGTCACAGCATCAAATACTTGTTGATGACCATGACCTAATATAAGTGCTCCATAACATAATAAATAATCGATATATTCATTGCCATCTACATCATATAACTTACTGCCTTTTCCTTTTTCCATCATTAATGGATGTGGCGGAAAGTATTTAATATGTGCTGTGACCCCGCCCGGAATAACATCACAAGCTTTTTCAAATAAACCAGCTGATTTTTTTGTTTTTTCCGATAATAAATTCTTGTCGTGTAGTATCATCATTAATTTCCCCTTTATATAGATTTTTTTTCATGCCAATTATTTATAAATAATTGAAGAGATTTTTAAAAAATTTAATCAAACTTCTATTGTGGATATTTTTCAGACTAAACCCAGATATTGATTAAGCAAGCATGTCCAGCCTGACCATAAGAAGATTAAAGAAAATAAGCTATACAATTTGAAATTGCTTCCACCAACCTTCATTTCAGCTTCTCATTCACTTCTTGTTCTAATCCATCGTAAATTTTCTTATTATTAAAATATATATTTCATTATAAAATATAATATGAAATAAATATTACAAAGTCAAGATTAATAAGGAGATTTTTGCTGATTTTTAAGATCCCAGAAATAGAAATGCTGGCCCTACGGATGAAGCGATTTAACGACTATTCAAAAACCAGAAAAAATTTCTCAATAAATAAGCTGCAATCAATATTTTCGACGGATATCTGCCTTAAATGAGTAAACGCCAATTAAGCGCACCAAGAAAATGGCGCGCTTAATTTTGACGTTATTTATCATGCACTTCGATCATGTCTGTGTCACTTGGCCTCTACCGGAGCAATTCTATATCACCGTCGTTATTTTGGGATGCAATATCCACTACATATTTTTAGAGGTTCATCAGGCCTGCACAGATTCCTAGAGTAAAGAAGAAAAATGAGATTGAAACTATGGAGTTTCCTGCATGGAACGGAACTCAACTCTATTGCTTTTTCGGTACTATTACCCCTTCCCCCCTTATCTTAATTCACGGGGGGGAGGAGGCTTATTTAGCACGCTCCATTTTTCAAACCAGAAGTCCACTTTAATATTTTGAATTTCATTCTGATGAAGGCGGAAATTTGGAATACGTAACTGCACCTACATCGTTTCATAGTTTTTTATTTCAAATTCACTTTGGGGCCGATTAATCGACTTACTCAATTTATTAATAAGCTCTTGGTAATCCTTAGTATCATTTGGATCTATACCTTCCCTGACGTTTAGTATCTCGTATCGGTCATACTGTTCTGGAATAAGTTTTCCGTCTACATGGATATAAAGCCTATATTTGATCCTCAGATTCATAAAAATACCATCTCCTTTACTATCAGTTCGATATAAGGAGCTGTTTTCCTGCAAAAAAAACTCTAATATGACCTTCATTACTATTCATTTTTGTAACCAGAATGGTACGCAGCCCATATTATCTTACCCCCCCTTTTTATACCTTGGAAATCCGCGGCGAGCGCACGAACGGCTAGGAGGAATTGTTATATAAATAAGAGAATAGCATATTAATAAATATACTTTATTGAATTCACCTGATTTATTTGTTTTTGCTGCATAAATGGTTGACTACGAAAAAACTAGTATATATGGGGGTTTTTAAATGAAGCATCCCGAACCAGTATTAAAAATGTATACCTATCACTCGTGGGCCAATGGGGTCATCATCGATCGGTTAAATGAACTTCCTCAGCACATATACCATAAGGAAATTCAGAGTGGTTTTTCGTCGGTATCAAAAGTGTTGTCTCACATTTATCTCACGGATTATGTGTGGTTTGACATTATTTCAGGTAAAAGTATGGATGAAGCAATGGCATCTTCCCATCAATTAAGAGAAGAGGTGGAAAAGAAAAATATTGAGGAGATGAAAAAAATATTTCTGGACTTATACGAAAGAAACACAGCATTTCTAAGTAAAGAGGATATGGAAAAGGTAATTGTCGTGGATAATCCATATGCTGGGTTGCTTGAAACTACCATTTCCGAATCGGTATTACACGTTGTTACACACGGATCATATCATCGTGGCAATATCGCTACCATGCTGCGTCAAATGGGGCACACTTCCGTTATGCAAGATTTTGGCCTTTACCTTTATTCAAAATAGAAAACCAAACTATATCCGATTTCAGAATAAGGGGATGTATCGATGGACGAACTAGTTGGCACTTGTGTTCGATGTGCACGTAATGTATATTGTACTGCTGGATTTCTTAACGGCATTCTGTTAGATAACAAGAAAATCTTATGTTTTACTTGTAAGGATATTTTATATGCAATGATCAAAGAAGAAAGAATGGAAGATGAGAGTTGAAGGGGTAATACACCAAATCAAAATGTGAAAACATTTTTCAATACTTCAAAATGGGTCATGCCAATAATTTGGCATGACCCATTTTGCCCGATGAACAGTCAGATTGACCTTGTTCGTTTCGCACATGAACGTTGAAAGATGCACGGGTCGGTCGTTTGCATTGAAGGCGATTTTTAATATTCTAAATAAATTGGCGCCAATATCACATTCTAAAAATTTAGCATAGTTTTTTGTAGCACCAATCACGTCTATAATTTTATCGTTACTGACTATTTCTGTATGGTAATCTTCCAAAAGGATTTTATAAGTTGATTCATCCCTTGCAATCTTCTTTTCTAAATCCGGAAAACGAATTAACGAATAATGAGCAGTATCGTAGAAAAGCGGACGATCATTTACATACATGAGTCGCTCAAGTTCGAGAACGGGGCTACCTTCTTCAATCAGGAGATGACCTGCAACGTCTTTCGGCGCTGGCATGACCTCACTTCTTAAAATCCGGGAATTGGGTATCATCCCAAGCTGATGACTAAACTCCGAAAATCCACTTATGGATAACAATTCATTATGGAACTTATTAGATGCAAAAAGGGTGCCTCGACGCGGAATCCGTGTCAGTGTTCCTTAAAATTTCTCAACATAGGAAAAGGCGTGATTTTATTATTCAACACACCTTTTTATCAATTAACTATTTTTTAGTGAATACGAATGATAGAATGTTAAAGTATTTATACGTAAGCGGAACAATTTTTCTGATACGTAGTAAGTATTATACTGGTGATTATTGTTCGAAGTATGATATACCTGTAGGATGGATGTTAAACTGGGGGATTCCCTAAAAAAGAGAATATATCCTGGATATTGTCAAGTGAGTGGTTAATAAAGAATAAATGCCTCCAAAATCCATGAATTGAGGTAATCTCCTTAAGATGGTGTATATCATTGGAAAATATAGGTTGGATAACCTGAAACTTCGTGAAGCCGCTTTAATCTCTATAATTTTAAAAAATAGCAGGCTGTACAATACGTACTAACCTGGCGGAAAGGACGTGACATAATAGTGAATCACGACAAAACAGCCACCACTAAAATTCGCACGGGTCCCATGTTTGCAGTGATGCTGGCTGGGGCTCTGGTCGCTTTCTTAAATCAGACTTTAATTAATATCGCATTGCCTCAATTAATGAATCACTTTGAAATCTCAGCTGCAACAGCTAACTGGCTTACTACAATCTTCCTATTGGTCAATGGGATTGTCATCCCTATCACCGCTTTCTTAATGGAACGTTTCAATACAAGACAACTATATCTTGCTTCAATGGGACTCTTCGCTTTAGGAACTTTCCTATGTGGGATTGCCCCCAGCTTCTCCGTCTTATTGATCGGACGTGTGGTTCAAGCTGCCGGGGCGGGGATTTTATTCCCTTTGATCACAAATGTGATTTTCACTATATTTCCACCTAACAGACGCGGTTTTGCAATGGGTATATTTGGTATTGCGATGAATTTTGCCCCTGCTGTAGGACCGACGTTATCAGGATGGATTATACAAAATTACTCTTGGCGGGTTCTATTTTTTGTCATTTTCCCATTTGCACTGCTTGACTTCATCTTTGCCATTTTCATCATTAAAAAAGTAGGGAAAACGAGTAGGCCTAAACTTGATAAAATGGGTGTGATTCTATCCACTATCGGATTCGGCGGAGTTCTGTATGGATTTGCTACAGGCGGTACCAAGGGCTGGGACAGTCCCGAAGTAATGACGATGTTCCTTGTTGGGGGAATCAGTTTAGTTTTATTTGTCTGGAGGCAATTTACTGTATCTCATCCTATTTTGGAATTTAGAATTTTTCGGTATAAGATGTTCACTTTAACGACAATTATCAACATCATCGCCACTATGGGTATGTTCTCTGGAATGATCATCATGCCAATCTACATGCAGAATATCCGTGGGTTTACTCCAATGGAATCCGGTCTCATGCTATTGCCTGGCGGGATTTTAATGGGGATCATGTCTCCTATCACAGGTAAACTGTTCGATCGATTTGGTGCGAGATGGCTTGCGGTGAGCGGACTTGCCATCACTATCATTACAACCTATCTTTTAACGCGGCTTGAAACAGATACTTCCTATTCATATGTGGTGTGGGTATATACTATTAGAATGTTCGGTATGTCGATCCTGATGATGCCTATCTTCACAGCTGGATTAAATGAATTGGCACTTAGCCTAAATAAATATGGAACAGCAATGGTCAATACATTGAGAATGGTAGCAGGTGCTGTTGGCATGGCATTCTTTGTATCCATCATGACAAACCAGGGAACGAAACATGTTCATGAAATCTTATCTCACAGTAACATATCACCAGATAATACATCACAAATGGCCATGGCCATTAAACAAGGCAGCGTAATGGGAGTGGATGATGCATTCATGATTGCAACAGGTTTGACCATAATTGCATTCATATTGGCCTTTTATATACGGCAAACTTCACCTCAAGAAGATACCATTACAAATCGCCTATCAAAAAAAAGAGCTTGAATAATTAAGGCAAAATTCAACCTATTTTCCAAGGTATAAAATTCTATAAAACTGACTTGCCCCATTAACGCCAAAAAAGAGACACTATTTATGAGTGTCTCTTTTTTTGGCCAAATTACTTCATGTGCCCCAATGTGACGGCCATCATCTTGATCCTGCTGCTTACTCCAATGCATCTAAAACTTCAGATTATCATTTGAAGAACAAATACAACACAAATATCAATCGTAATTTCCAATCAGCTAAGTATATATTTAGATACCTCTCATATATTTTAAGATAATGATTTGGACAAGGGGAATGTATTTATGAAAAAGTTCGTTACTCTGCTTTTTTCAAGTTTTTGCATTGGAGTAGGTCTTAACCTGTTCATTGTCCCCCTTCATTTAATAAATGGCGGGATATTTGGAATAAGTTTGTTGATCAAATATGTTTGGGGACTCCAGGTTGGACATACCATGATCATGATCAACCTTCCCATATACCTTCTATCCCTTCTATACGATAAGACTTATTTCTTCAATGCCATCCTTGGGTTAGCTTTTACTTCAACCATTATTGATTGGCTCACACCACTAAACGGTTTGGTTCATCTACCGATCATAACGAGTGCCATTATCGGTGGAATGACGATTGGGATTGGTGTTGGTTTTATGCTTAGACAGCATATTAGCCCCGGTGGAGTGGATTTACTGGCACTATTAATCTCTAAAACCACAGCAACTAATCCTGGAATCATTATTTTTATTATTGATTCACTCATCGTAATTGCGGGAATTATTATATTGAAGGACTTAAAGCTAATGTATTCACTCCTCACGATTTCCTGTGTCGGGATATGCGTCATTTTTATCAATTCTTTTAAGACAATAAATATTTTTATAAGATAAAGACATATCTCTTTCGATATATTTGCTCGTACTGGGTCCATGATTTCGCACGTTTACTCGTGGAGCGGATTTCTGAAATCAACTGAATATTTTTTCAGAAAAAACCGCAGGCAAACTCGCTTCTCCTCGAGTTTGCCTACAGACGTGGCGCGATACTTATTAAAGAATCGATTTGCGACGTTGAAGTTCAATAATATTGAATGCATTAAAAAAGGAAAACGGAATATGATTAAAATGTCAACCTAAGGGAGGGAATGAGAATATATGAAAAAAATGAAAATTATATATTGGATTTTCACTGGGCTGTTGGTGGCACTAATGGTTTTGGGTTCTATTCCAGATATAATGTCTGTTCCCGATGCAGTCGCTTTATTTAATCATTTAGGTTATCCTACCTACCTCCTACCCTTTATTGGAATAGCCAAATTATTAGGTGTCGTGGCAATACTCATTCCAGGTTTTCCGAGAATTAAGGAATGGGCTTATGCCGGTTTTGTATTTGATTTGACGGGTGCTATGTATTCAAGCATATCAGTGGGCGACCCCGCCAGTGGATGGCTGCTTTTCATCATCGGATATATATTGATAGCCGGCTCTTATATTTACTATCATAAAATATTAAAATCCACTACATCGAGCACATTGAGCAATAAGGATAGCTTAACAATATAATAAATTGGAAATTAAAAGAGTCCCGATAAGGTTTACCTTATCGGGACTCTTTTTTTAGATGCTTATTAACTTACTTTTTTTGAAGACAAATAAGCGACAAGTATATAGCGTTCAGGTGCCGCCCCGATATAATCAAAGGGATAACAGGTACTGACGGTTAGCGTTGCCCGTGGCTTTGGCACGATTACGGTTCGATCATCCTCATCGACTATTCGAACTTTGTTGACTTTGTATGTGAACTCGCCTGCCGATGTTCTTACAATCAACAAATCTCCTTCGCCAACTTGCCCGAGTTTACGGAATACCGTATCTCTATGGCCGGAAAGAACGGAATTGTCATTTTCACCTGGTAGTACACTTCCTGCAAAGTGACCAACGCCTTTTTCCAATTCATCCTCGTTTGTGCCATGGAAAATAGGGAGTTTGGCTTTTAGTTTGGGTATATACAGTTCCCCGATTTCTTCACCCGTTTCAGGGCGGACAGGATATAGCTCTTTCTTTGTTGTTTTTTTACTTATTGGCTCACTACTTGGTGGTTTCTGTTCAGTTTCATTCACTTGGCTACTTGGAGTATGAGTCTTGTAAAGAAGGTAGCCTTTTGCAAACTTATACATATTGGATGTGGAAAACCAAACCCCAAATAAAATGATGGCAATTGTACAAGAAAGCAGAAGCAATCGCCTTTTCTTTAATTGTTTCATATTAAGCTTTCCTGATTTTTCGATACATCAAGCTTCCGAACAAGATAATGCATAGTCCTAAAAGGGCATTAGGGATATAATCGGAAGCGGTATTGGGAAGTTTAGCCCCTTTTACAGTTTGATGTTCCGATTTAGTATCAGTGCTGATTTTTTGTTTTACTGGTTTAGCAACTGGTGCCTTTTCAATGGTCTTTTGCACCTCTTTAGCAGATTCCTTTATTTGTCCTCCTGCATTAGTAAGAGTGTCAGAGTCCACCATATCACCTGTTATTAAAAGGTCAGCCAAGAACTTTCCATCAGTAGAGTATATCGAAATTTTCAGGTTAGCGCCTTTCAGTTCTTCCAATTTCATTAAATCCAAAAGGGATACAGGTGATTCAGAGCCGCTTTTCACAAGGGCATACGATACCTTAAGCTTAAAGATGGAAAGTAATTCTTCATAGATTGATGCCATTTCAGCTATCTGTTCAGCTGTAAGCTCGGTTGCTACATCAAATTCCTCGAAAGCCATCATGCGGTTGCCCAATTCTTCAAGTTGCTTAGCTGTTTCCGGATTGGAAAGATGCCCTTCCAAAGACATTAAGTGGTCTTCAAGCCTCTGTAGTTCCTCTTCCGTTAAACCGAAGTCTTCCTCGAAAATAGGAAGAAGATCTTCAGCAACTTCACCATCCATCCCCCCACCAGTAAGGTTCCAAACAGTTTCTTCAAGATTATCTATGTATACATAATCGCTAATATCTTCACCGTTTTCTTCCAACAATTGAAGCAACGCTTGTTTATCCAATCCATAATTCTCATTAAAATAATCTAAGTTGCTTAAGTCTGCCTTTATGACGTCACCTAAGAATTCGCTAAGCTCATCAACAGATTCGAATTCTTCCGTGCTAAAATCATAAATTTCCAATGACGCTTCGATATCTTCTTTTGTTACTTCGAAGCCTCTTACTTTGCTAACCTCGGCTAAATAATTGACAAATTCTTTGTCAAAGTTTGGATCTCGTTCAAAATCGCCTTCTTCTGAATAGAAATAAACAGCTTCATCGAGGTCCCAGATAAAGATATAATCATCTAGTTCTTCCCCATTTTCATTCAATAGTTTAATAAGGCTCTCATTAGTTAGATTATAATCTTCATAAATGGCATCTAAATTACTTAAATCTGCTTTAATAACTTCGCCCAAGGCATCTTTAAGATCTTCAATGGAATCAAAGTTTTTAATACTCTCATCGTAAAAAGAAAGAGACGTTTCAATATCATCCTTCGTCACTTCAAAACCCCTAACAAGGCTTACCTCTTTTAAATACTTTGTGAGTTCTTGCTCAAAATTTTTGCTTGGTGCTGCCGATGCTAATTGCGGAAATAAGCTAATTAACAAAGTAAATGAAACTAAAATGGCCCACAGTTTTTTCATACTTTTCTCCTATTCATAACATTTCATATGTTTCTAGAAGATTATAATTCAATAACAATAATTTAACAATGAAGTTATTTTTTCCGATTCGGGAAAATTTCTATCCTACTTACTTTGCTAAGAAACTTTTTTAACCCATATACATCCGTTTTCGCTAATTACGGCGTGTTTCATCCTATTAATTTACCGATTACAAAAAGACGGGATTAAAACATCCCGCTTCTGTACCTCAGCTCCATAGTTTCACCTTCCTTTTACTCTCGGTTAAATTCAGCCGATTTTTCATTTCACGGTACTATTCAATGTCAACTCTACTTAAATCCTTATATTCTGTAAGTGTGTTCTTCCGACTTATAAAGGTTATCATCGATTTCGAGCGCCAAGGGCTATATACAATGGGGAATGCATCCGGAAAGTTTTTGGTGACAGACCTACAAATTCTCTTCATTTCAACGCTCTCTTTAAGTCATTTGCTGTTCCCCTACTTTATAATTTGGGACATTAAGTATTTTCCCTAATTTATTCCTTTAATAAAAAGTCACAGGCGACCGAAAAGAATGCCAATAATTTTTTATAATATTCTGAATACAAAAGGTGAAACGCTCCCCATTTTAAATGTGAGCGTTTCAGTCCCTTATAGTATCTCAGCCGCTACAGTTACAATAATCGCAACGACTTGGACAATTGATTTCACAACTTATTATTTTCACTCCAAATTTACCCAAACACTCTTCACCTCGGTATAACTTTCTAAAGCATAGGCACTTAAATCTCTACCAAATCCAGACTGTTTATATCCCCCAAAAGGGGAGGCTGGGTCTATTACATCATAACAATTAATCCATATATTTCCTGATTTTAATTGATTAGCAACTGTATGTGCCATTTTTACGTTCTCTGTCCAAATCCCCGCACCTAAACCGTAAGGAGAGTTATTCGCACGTTCTATTACTTCTTCCACCGTATTGTAAGGCATGACAACGACGACTGGTCCGAAAATTTCCTCTTTTGCAATCGTCATATACTCTTCTACATCAATAAAAATAGTCGGCTCAACAAAGAAACCTTTATCCGATTTTCTTCCGCCCGTTACTGCCTTTGCTCCTTCTTCTTTGCCAATTTTAATAAATTCAAACACGCGGTCTTGCTGTTTTTTAGAAACAAGAGGACCCATCGTTGTATCTGTATCCAACCCATTTCCAAGCTTAACGTTTTCAGCTAGGGAAACCATACCGGAAACGACTTCATCGAATTGATCTTTATGAACGTATACTCTCGAACCAGCACTGCAAACTTCCCCTTGGTTAAACATAATGCCGTTGAATACTCCAGGAATCGCTTTTGAAAGGTCCGCATCCGGGAGTATGATATTAGGCGACTTTCCCCCAAGCTCCAGCGTCAGCCGTTTCATTGAATCTGCGGCTTGTTTCATTATTTGCTTCCCGATAGCCGTCGAGCCGGTAAACGAAACTTTATCTACATCTGGGTGATCCACTATTGCATGACCGGCTTTCGCACCGAATCCGGGAACAATGTTAACAACACCTGCAGGAAATCCTGCTTTTTCAACAAGCTCAGCAAAATAAAGTGCCGATAACGGAGTCTGTTCAGCGGGCTTCAAAACAACAGTACAGCCTGCCGCTAAGGCCGGAGCTACTTTCCATGAGACCATATTAATAGGGTAGTTCCAAGGGATAATTTGTCCAACTACTCCGACTGGCTCATGACGAGTATAGTTTAAGAATGGACCGGAAACAGGAATTGTTTGCCCCATATTCTTTGTCGCCCAACCAGCAAAATACCGGAACGTTTCAATCGTCCCTGGTACATCGACGGCCCGTGTTTCATTTATTGGCTTTCCATTATCCAAAGTATCTAATTGTGCAAGCTCTTCTTGATGTTTTTCAATAAGGTCAGCTAATTTCAAGATGAGTTTTGCTCTTTCAGCGGCACTCATCTTTGACCATGGTCCCTCATCAAATGCTTTCCTTGCTGCCTTAACTGCCGAATCTATATCTTTTTCTTCCGCTTCATAGACCGTTGCCAATATTTCTTCAGTAACTGGATTAATTGTTTCAAATGTTTTTGAAGAACAAGATTCCACAAATTTTCCATCGATGTACAACTTTTTCGTACCTTTTAAAAACTCCCTCACCTTATTGCTCATTTCAAGTGTTTGGTTCGCCATTCTTGGTTCCTCCATTCTAAAAATAAACATGCCAGAGATCGAGCCGCTAAGCCTTCAAGCTCTCTAGCATGTTGTATGGATCCAATCATTTATTTAATGGTTTTATTAAATTCAGTCACTGCTGTATCGATGATATTGATCATTTCCGAAATTTCTTGTTTATTAATGATAAGCGGCGGAGCAATGGCAACAATATCCTTGCCCTTTTCAAAGTCTGCAGCTCTTAAAATCAATTTGCGCTTGAAGCACTGATCAACGACAAACGATGCTGGTTTTACTGATTCTGCAAATGGTACATCCAAGTCACGATCCTGCTGAAGCTCAAATCCGGCAAGCAAGCCGACCGCCCTTGATTTTGTAAAATACCGATGTTTATCGGTTAAGTAGTCAAACCCTTTCTTAAGCTCTTTCTCCATGTTGTTAACGTTATCAAGAATGTTATCGCGCTCGAGAATTTCAATCGTTTTCAATCCAACGGCACAAGCTGTTGGATGTCCGCTATACGTAAAGCCATGACCTAATATTTGATCATATTGTACGATAGTATCTCTGATTTCTTTATTTACCAAAACGCCGCCAAGCTGTGCATAACCGCTCGTAATCCCTTTTGCTACACTCATGATATCAGGTACGACGTCCCAGTTATCGACACCGAACATTTTTCCGGTACGTCCAAATCCACAAATGACTTCGTCAGAAATCATCAGGATATCATTTTCTTCACATAAGGCTTTAACTGCTTTTAAATAACCATCAGGTGAAACGTGAACTCCTCCTGCACCTTGAATTGGTTCAAGGATAAGGGCAGCGATGGTTTCTGCTCCTTCTTTTTCGATGACATCACGAATGCATCCTTCATAGTTCGGATCATTTTTATCGCCAAGCTCACAATTAGTCAAATGTGATTTTGCCCTCACCATATCGGCATCTCTTGAACCTGCAAAACTATGGAAAGCATCTATGCCAGTTGCTGTTCCGGCAGAAACCGTTGCGCCATGGTAGCTACGGCTTATCGATAATATTTTTTTCTTTGTTGGTCGACCTTTTAAATTCCAATAAAAACGTGCTAGCTTAAAAGCCGTATCGTTTGATTCCGATCCACCGGATGTGAAAAAGATAGCACTTAAATCACCAGGTGCAACGGAAACCACTTTTTCGGCCAAGCGAACAGCTTTTTCATTTGAGTAGCCATAGAATGAAGAACTGTAAGCAAGAGTAGACATCTGGTCATATGAAGCTTGCGCAAGTTCCTTGTTTCCATGTCCTAAATTTACATTCCAAAGCATGGAAGCGCCATCAATATATGTATCACCTTTAATGTCTGTTACACGGATTCCGTTTCCTTCATGAAAAATTATTTTTGGGCCATTTTCAATAAACAATTTAGGTACAGTCGTTGGATGCAGATAATGTTTTTTGTCTAATTCAATTAATTTTTCGATTTTCGACTCGGTTTTAGAAACAACCATGTTCCATACCTCCTAATGTAATAACTATTTAAAATACCTAAAATGAAACACTTTCACTATTAACTTAGTAAAGTTTATATTGAGAATAAATAAGGAATTATTCCTTAAATAAAATATATATTATACTTAGACTATTGTCAATAATCTGAATAATCAATCTAGTCATTTTTTTATGATTTTTATTCCATTGGAATTGAAGATTCGAGCTCTTTACCTTTATTGTCCCTTCTTGTTCCAACTGGTTCGTCTACTTCTAAACGGTTAATTTTTATATTTAAATATCCAAAAGCGATAGCTACAAAAGTACTAATATAGCAAAAGAATGCATATGGAGCATATTCAATCGGAGAAACACCCAGAACAGAGAACATAAAAATACCACAAGTGGTCCATGGGATTAGACTTGCTGTTACTGTCCCGCAATCTTCCAATGTACGTCCGAGCAATTTCGGATGCAGCCCCCGTTTTTTATATTCATTCAAATACATGCGTCCAGGTATAATAACGGACATGAATTGGTCACATCCTACGATGTTTGAAGCGATACACGTTCCAGCAGTCGCTGTTACTAAACTGCCTGTCCGTTTTACTTTCCGAAGCAGCGATCCAAGGAGAGTTTCCAATATCTTTGCTTTTTCGAGAATAGCGCCAAATGATAGCGCAATAAGGATTAAAGAAACCGTATACATCATATCTTGAATCCCACCTTGGTTTAACAATTCATCCGTTACTTTGTAACCCGTTTCGGCAGAATAACCATTATTCATGATGTTTATCAAATGACCTAACGAAGTTTTTTGGACAAATAGGGAACAAGCCCCACCAATAAGGACCCCGACAGTCAAGCCAGGAATGGCCGGTATCTTTAAAATGAAAATTAGCGCAATAAATAGTAACGGAATTAATAAAAACGGCGAGATAACAAATTGATCTGAAAGAATTCCTTGAATCTTTTCAGCCTGTGACAAATCTGCTCCTTCTCCACGAAATTTAAACCCGAGAAATGTATACAGCATTAGCGATATAATGAGTGTTGGGAATGTTGTGTTCATTAGGTTCCTAATGTGTTCAAAAAGGTCTACACCCACAACCGCGGACGTGAAGTTCGTCACATCCGATAAAGGACTCATCTTATCACCGAAATAAACACCCGATACCACTGCACCAGCAACCATCGGTAATGGAACACCCAAGCCATGCCCAATTCCCATTAACGCGACTCCAATCGTACCAGCAGCAAACCAGGCATTTCCAGCGATGCTGACAAGAACAGAAATGATGCAGGCTGTAACAAGAAAATACGTTGGAGATACAACCCCTAATCCATAATAAACCATCGATGGCACAATTCCAGATGCCACCCAAGCTCCAATAAAGGCCCCGATTATCACTAGTATCAGTAAGGCTTTGATTGATACACTAATTGTTTTTACTAAGTGTTCTTCAATTGAATGCCAATTATGACCAAGCTTCAAAGCGACGATCACTGCAACGACCGTACTTATTAAAAGGGGTACATGTGGATCAGCACCATAAACACCAATTCCAATTGCCAGGGCACATGCCATAAACACGATTGGTATTAAAGCAAGCCAATTAGAAGGGGTTTTTACCACATTCACATTATTATCCTGTTTCACTCATCTTCACTCCCCGTTTCCTTTTTAACTCCAAGTTTCGATTACTATCTAAGAATCTCCAAATTTGATAGCGCTTACAATCTTAAACGGTTAAAATGAGCGTTTTTCAGTTAAAAATGCCATTAATCAATCCCCCTGACTTTTTAAATTGGCTTCATGTAATTAAAAAGCTCCATAATAGAATTTAACTCTATTTAATCTCTAAAGCCATACTTATTTAATAATAGAGGGCATTACTCTATCATTTTTTGTAAAAAGTAACGAACCGAGCAATATTTCTAATAGAAAATACAGCAAGGAGCTTATTTGTTTAAAAATGTAAATATCCTTCATGAAAAATTGGAGCCATCATGTAAAGCTTGCTATACTATTTGAAAACTTGAACTCTAAACTGTGGATTTCTACGTCAATTCCCGATCAATTTTCATAATTCCCTGCAAAATTAAGTTACCGGCTTTTTCAATATCCTTAGGCAGACTGTATTCTTCTGGGCAATGACTCTTCCCATCAATGCTTTTCACGAAGACCATGGCTGATTTTGTAATCAGTGCCATATGAGCTGCATCATGTATCGCCATACTGGAGAACGTCATAAAAGGTTCTTCCATCTCCTGAGCTGTGCTTTGTAATATATGAACAATATCCTCATCTAAAACAACTGGTTTTTGATCAAGAAAAACTCGGTGCTGTATGTCCACCTTTCTTTTTCTGGCGATTTCTTCCCAAGCGCTCTGTATTACGTTGACCTTATGTTGAATCCCCTCTTCTGTTTCTCCTCTGACTTCATAGATAAAATCAACTTGTCCTGGAATAATATTTGCCGCATTCGGAAAAACTGTCAATTTGCCGACTGTTCCGACTACACTGCTGCCGCTTTCTTGGCAATGACGTTCCATTTCAAGGATCATTTCAGCTACAGCAGTCAGTGCATCCTTCCGATGTTCCATCATTGTCGTACCGGAGTGATTAGACTGCCCGATAACCCTTACTTTACTTCGATAGGTTCCGACAACTCTGTTGATGACCGCCATGGATATATTTTTACTTTCCAACCGCTGCCCCTGTTCAATGTGCAGTTCAATAAAACCCTTTTTGTCTTTTCCCATTTCCTTCATCATCGGGAATTTATCAAGGCCTCCCCCAGCTTTAATCAGTTCATCACTAAGCCGGGCACCTGTTGAATCAAAGACATCTTTCAGCATCCCGATTTTCAATCGGCCGACGAAAGAACGGCTTCCGAACGTTGATAAGTTAAAATCATTCGATTCTTCAGCCGTAAATGAAACGATTTCCAAGTCATGGTCAAGAATCACGTTATTTTCAATTAATGTTTTAATGATTTCTTTCGCCATTAGAACACCTAACGGGCCATCATACTTGCCTCCATTCGGAACGGAATCAAGGTGTGAGCCAATGACAATACTGCCAAGTTTTTTTCCATTCCCCTTGCGCCTTCCCCAAATATTAGCGGCCCCGTCAATAGTGACCTTTAAATCCATATCCTCTAATTCCTTAATAAACCGTGCACGCACTTCATGATCGGCTTGTGAAAAACTGGGCCTTGTCACCCCTCCTTGATCATTTTTTCCGTATTCAGCATACTTCTTAATGTCCGACATTAATCGGTCAATATTGATTTTCACAGCTGCTCACTACCTCCTTTCTCCTAGGAACTCCAAACTGGCAAGCGTCACCTTTTATTCGTCACTTTTTATTCGTCACCTTTTACCCCATAAGAAGGTGCTAGATCCGGCTCAATTGCCCTAGATTTATAATTTTCTGCTTGCGGACTATAAATTTCCCATAGTTTTTTCAAATCATTTAGTGGATCATCGCTATAATCAACACGCAGATCTACAAAAGCGAAAGGAGTATCCGGATGATAGACCAAGAGTGCAATAGAATGTTCTTGATCAAGCTCCCCTCCCATGTTAAAACCGAGTTCAAGAGAGGAAATTAACCGCTCAGGTAAAGAAAGGACCTTCCGTTCAAGAAAATGTTCGCCCATCGCTTTTGGGATTTCTGGATTGCTTAACAGATTTCCTATGCTGGCAACATTATCTGCAAAATAGTCTCCGTGTACTCCAAGCGCTTTTTCACCTGTAAACACCCCTGATTCCCCGTTGGCATCGACAACAGCCAGCTGTCTAAAATCAGGAAAATCCGAGGCTGCCACCATTGTCCGAATTGACGCCTGGGCACTGTAACCTTTTTCCAAAGCTGAAAGTCCTATGTCCGCTAGTCTGGGATCTGTGACATTTTGTGTCAGGATGACACCTATATTTGATTTGACCCAAGGACATCTTGCCCCAACAGCGGGGCTGCTGGAAGTGACAATAGCTCCTAATGCTCCTGTTGAAGGGCAACGTCCTGCCACGGAAAACGTACTTGTTATGCTCATTTTTAATCCTCCCTTGAGAAAATAAGGAGCAACAAACATGATTCTTTACAATAGTTGCTGCTCCATTCATTTAATTTATATTCGCCATATCCCCTTATTCCTTACTGCTAATAATGGCTTCAACGTCTATTTCCACAAGCATTTCAGGAAGAGCCAGCCCATTGACGACAAGTCCTGTACTAACTGGATATACGCCTTTAAAATGCTTAGCAATAACAGCGTAGGCTTCTTTTCGATAGGAACGATCAGTGACATAAGTCGTGAGTTTGCAAACGTCTTCCATTTTCCCCCCTGCTTCTTCAAGCAACTGCTTGATGCATCGACAAGCATTCTCTGTCTGTTCAGTAACATCATTCTCCCCGTGAAAATTACCTTCCAGATCAAATGCAGTTTGCCCTCTCATAAAAATACGGTTTCCAGCACGAACAACCATAGAAAACTCATTTGCTACGTGATGAGATTCCTCCCCCATATCGGCTGGATAAAATTTATTCGTTTCAAATTTACGGTATCTTTTAATTTCCATTTTTCTTAATTCTCCCTTGCTTTTTATTTATATTAATGAATTTCCAACCTATTTTTTCTGCCACATGGGTTCTCACGCATTGAAATCATCGTGAAATACTCGGCCCCTAGCAGCTTTTTTGCCAGAGGGTAGTTTCCTTGTTGCAAAAGCTGGCGAATGCGTGAAGAGGAGATCATTTCACCTCGTTCACATGTCAGGGGCTGTAACACTTCCACTTTAAAATAACGGCGTAATACTTCGATGGTCCCCTTTCTATTTTTTCCAAATAAGAAGTTAGGGCCTTCCCAGATTTCAATGGGATTTGTTTCTTTTAATTCTTCAATGAATACTGAAACTTCCTTTTGAGTAAACGCTTCATCAAATGGACCGACTATAACATGGTCAACTCCTAGCATTTCGAGGCGCTGAAGCTTCTCTTCCACTGACATTAACAGTTGGCAACCTTTAAAAAAGACTTTTGGAGGGGGATCAAAAGTATATACAACAAAAGGAACTCCAAGCTTCATGGCCCGTTCTTTTGCCTTTAATAGCAATGCTTGATGCCCCCTGTGGATACCGTCGAGTGCACCAATCGATAGAACCGATGCAGAAAGCTTTAAGGTACCTTGTGTATGTATTTCCAATGAAAACTTCCCCTTTCTTTATTTAAGATTACTGATTAGTAACAGTAATAGCTGCGTTTAAATCCGCTGCTTTACGAACCATTTCGCGCTGTGCTTCCATATCGAAGCTATTGAAAACTGACATCTGTTGAGCAAATGGAGGACTTTGAGCAAACAATTCAAAGGTAGTTCTATGCCCTGCATAAGAAGAATTCAAAAGGTCTCTCGCAAAGTATAGTAATTTTCCTCTTTCTTTCGCACTCCACTCACCAACGGAATAGTACTTATCTACATATTCTTGAATCGCTGGATCTGCAAACGTTTCGGAATCCGGTGTAACGGCCAGCTGTCCTCCTACGAGTTCCCTCGTTAAATGCGCCATCGCCGGGAAATTTGTTAGTGCAAATACACGGCCAGTATAAAGAAGAGATTGATTAGGCATCATTAAACCGCCGGGGCTTACTTCCGCATTTGCAACAGCAGCTGTTAAATGAGCATTAATTCCTTCACGATAATTAATTAGCTGAGATATTTTTTCCCTTACTGCCTGCAGTTTTGTCAGACCTGTTTGTTCAACGTTCAATAAAGCCGTTCCTAGCAAATAATCTGCTCTGCGCAATACTCTAAGGACGTAGTTAAAGGCAGAATACCGATGCAGTGTGGAACGAATGTACGCAGCAGAGGCCAAAGAACGATGGAACAAAACGTTTTCCCATGGAATAAGTACGTTATCGAATATTAGCAATGTATCAATTTCTTCAAATTTTGTAGAGATCGGATAATCTGTATCATTTTTTCCTGTCCCGAGGGACGTACGGCAAATATGCTTTAATCCAGGAGCTCCCATATCAGCGATGAATCCACAAGCAAATGGCGCCATTGTTTCTTCACCGGCTTCCCAGTTCAAGATAGTCGGTTTAACGAATGCCTGGTGAGCATAGGCGGCAGCCGTTTCAAACTTCGCACCTTTTACGACAATTCCTTTATCGTTTTCTTCAACAACATGCAACAGGGTTCCGCCATCTTTTCCGCTAAAAAGTTTGCTTCGGTCACCTTTTGGATCCGTATTGGCGGAAACATGGAACAAGTCTTCTCTTGCGACTCGATCGATATGCTTCGCAATATTTTTCGCATAAGTAGGGTTAATTTCATTTAATTTATCCTGTGCGTCATATAAGGACCACATTTCACCTATCGTTTCATCACCAACACGGTATACAACACCGCCAAGATCATCAAGTACAGTTTCCACGTGATTGCGTATTCCAGTTAAATCTTCTTTAGTCTTAGGAGCTTTATACGCTCGTGAAACGACTTCGCCATCTTCCAATCGAGTTGTTAACTTCTCCTTATTTTCAGATTCAAAGGCCATGTCATACATTCTTGCTTTCACATCAACAATCGGTTTAAACGATGGGTGTTCAGCTACATTTGTGACCCTTTCCCCATCGATGAATACTTCCCTGCCGTCATTCAATGATTCACGATATTGCTTACCAGTCATTAAAGCCATACTATTTCCTCCTGTTAGATGATTTGTTATCTACTTTTCATTTTGAAAGGATTTAGACAAACAGCCTAATTTACTTGCGGTTTTAAGCTTTCTTAAACGAACCAAATTCTCCTTTGAAATACACGAGCGGATCCCCTATGAGTGCATGGGCTTTTTGAACCTCCGCCACAAAGATGGAATGAGTACCTCCTGTTACTTCTTCGACCACCCGGCATTCAATTTGGGCAAGTGTGTTATTTAAAACAGGGTTACCCAGTTCGCCATAGGATATTTCCACACCTTTGAACTTCTCAGTGTTCGACCTGGCAAACTGCATCGCAAGCTCCCCCTGGTTTTCCGCAAGAATGTTCACGGTAAAAGATCCTGCATTCGAAATAGCATGGCATGTGCCCGTATTTTTATTGGCACATACAAGTAGCATTGGAGGCTCAAGAGACACCGAACTAACTGCGCTGGCAGTAATCCCATAATCTATTTCACTTTCCCTTACTGTAATTATCGATACTCCGCTGGTGAAATGACTGATTACATTTCTAAATGATTCAGGACTCACCAACTGTAATGATTGATTATCCCGAGATGAGCTATTACTCATAAAATGCTTCCCCCTTTTTATTTAAGGAATTATTCTCAATGTATTCCTTAAATAAATCATAAAAAAAATTCAGTTGAATGTCAACTGAATTTTCTAACAATTCTTATAATTTTATTTTTTTGATTCATCCATTAAATTCCGTTTCTATTAAAGGAAGAAATGCTGCTTGTTGCAATAGAGCAATTCATTCAACATATATACTAATGTTTACTATAATTGTTATAATCAATTAAAGAAAATCCTAACAAATTAGTAAGCAAAAATACTGGAATTTATCGATTCATTAATATATTTCCCGATAATAATACATAATGTTTTTGAAAAATTTGCAAGTAATCCTATTAGGTGGTGTGTTCGACTATGAAAATAAAAGCCGGAATTGTTGGTCCAAGTGACTACGTACAGATTATATGTGATATTGCAAAAGAATACTCCGATAGACTGTACCCGATTCCATTTGGATATCAAAATGCTGAAGAGGCGACAAATATCGTGAAACAAAATCAACAGTTGGTCGACATTTGGATTTTTGCGGGTCCAGCCCTCTATCCTTTTGTTGAAAAAAGCGGTTCTAAACAACCTTTTTTTTATCTTAACTTAGATGGGGCAAGCTTAACAAAAACGTTGGTGGAAGTAGGCTATAAAGATTCTAAAAGTCTTAATCGGATGAGTATAGATTTGCTTAAAGAAAGTGATGTATATGAGACATATCATGATCTCGGCATTTCATATGAAGATATTCATGTACATGAATATTTTCATGATACTTCTCTCCAGGATCTTCTTGCATTTCATCAAAAACTATTTAAAGAGGGACAAGTTGATATTTGCATTACCTGTCTATACTTTGTATACGAACAATTGAAGTTACAAGGGATTCCTGTGTATCGAGTAACCCCTACACGTAGCAACATACGTGAAACGTTAAAAACAGCGATTCAAAAATGGGAAACCCTTCATTTTAAACAATCACAAATTGCTGCTATATTTATCAAAGTAGAGAATATGGATACAAACATGAATCACCACACCATATCCTACGATTTACATCGCTTGAACTTAAAAGTACAAGATGCCGTATTAAACTTCTCCGAATCAATTTTCGGCACTTTTGTACCTCTTGGGGTTGGAACATTTGTAGTTTTCTCCACGAGAGGTTCCATAAAAGAAACAGGGCAACAAATTGGAGATCTTTTGGAAAAACTAGCTTTAATTTCTGAATTGCCATCGAATGTCGGGATCGGCTATGGAGAAACTGCATTGGCTGCAGAGGAAAATGCACGACTTGCTTTAAATCATGCACAAAATTACGATTCTTTTTGTGCATTCCTTGTTGACGATAGAGGGATTATTGAAGGTCCTCTTAAAGAACAAGAAAGCATTTCTTTTGGCTATCGAACGGAGAATAAGGAAATCAGTGAAAAACTTAAACAGTGTGGCGTCACGATTACAACACTTAACAAGATTTTGTCTGTACAAAAAAGAACGGGGAACCACTCTATAACAGCATCAATTCTTGCAGAATGGTTAAAAATGACACCTCGGAACGCACGGCGAATTCTTAATGGTTTAGTTGAGCAGGAGATTGCCGAAATAATTGGTGAAGAAGCACCTACAGCTAAAGGAAGACCTAGAAAGATATATCGAGTTAATAATGAATTGGAGACTATAACGGAATAGACCGGGGAAAAATAGAGGGCACCATATTCCTAAGGTTGGAATCCTCACATCTTACATTTCAATTAGGAGCTAAATGCTCCTTTCAAAGGGTAAATCGGAAGTTTTGTGTGTTGTATTTTTAAAGATTCAAGAAATCTTGTAGATAAACCCTACCATTAACAAAACGCCATTTAGAGCGTTTTAGCCTGTAGGCGAACTCGATAATCGAGTTTGTCTACAGCTTTTTAACGGTTTGTACAATTTGAACGTTTCCTCTAGGGACTCGCTTTCCGCGGGCGTTCCATCAACATTATTGTTTTAACTTTTATATAAACCTACTTTAGTCTACGGTTTAAATGCCATTTAGGGCGTTTAAAATTACCTACTGGGTTTGGTAGGTAAAAACAACTTAGTTCCCCCACCTATCTAATTCCGATTATCTTTTAAAGTTGATAGTTTAGGGTAGCAAATATGTCATGTTCGCAAAGTTTGGCCAAAATAAGAAAAAGAGCAATGTACTTGCTCTTTTCAGACTCAAAGATATTATAATAACTCGCTAGCTATTGGCTGCTTTCCTATTATGCTTACTTCCATAAAAGATTCACATGTTCAAATAGCCTCAATGATTACTGAGATTCCTTGCCCTCCTCCAATACAGAGGGAGGCTAGTCCATACTTCTTTCCTCGATTCCTTAACTCTAGTGCCAATGAATATATTATTCTAGCTCCACTAGCCCCAACTGGATGACCTAATGCGATTGCTCCTCCATTTACGTTAACTTTTTCCCGTTTCAACCCAAGCTCCCTTTCTACTGCAAGATACTGGGCAGAGAATGCTTCATTGATTTCGAACAAATCGATATCTTTAATATTGAGTCCAGCTTTCCGTAAAGCTAATTGACTAGCAGGAACTGGTCCAATGCCCATAATATTTGGGTCTACCCCCGCAATCCCCCAGGATATGATTCTTGCCAATGGCTTCACATTGTGATTGGTTTGAAGGAAGGATTCACTTCCAAGTATTAAGGCAGCTGCCCCATCATTAATACCACTGGCATTACCTGCCGTTACGGTCCCATCCTTTTTAAAAGTTGGTTTCAGTTTCGCTAATCCTTCAATTGAAGTATTATGGCGAATATGTTCGTCTTCTAAAATGGTTATTTCCTTTCCTTTTTTGGTGAATATCGTGACAGGGGAAATCTCTTGTTGAAATCGCCCCGTCAGTTGGGCCTTTGCTGATTTTTGGTGTGATTGAACAGCCAAACTATCTTGATCGTCTCGGGTTAGTTCATATTTTTCAGCAAGAGTTTCCGCTGTTACTCCCATCCCACATCCTATATACTCATCTCTCAAAGTCGCCCAAAGCATGTCGTCCATCTGTGGAGACTGTAAACCTGTACCAAAGCGGACATCTCGTAATACGTGAGGAGATTGGCTCATATTTTCGGTTCCCAAGGCTAGGGCGACTTCAGCATCCTTTAAAAGGATCGACTGCGCTGCCGATACGACCGCTTGCAATCCAGAACCGCATAAACGATTGAGAGTTAAAGCGGGGCTATCTACTGGAATTCCAGCTTTCAAAGCAATATGCCTGGATAGGTAGGAGGCATTTTTCGAAGTATGTATCACATTCCCTGCAAAAACATGCTCAACCTCTTCAACTGAAATATTACTTTTTTCAATGGCTCCTTTACTTGCGATCACTCCAAGATCGATGGCAGAAACATCCTTTAATTTCCCTCCAAAACTCCCGAACGGCGTCCTAGCTCCGCCTAAAATATAAACATGACTCATAATTCATTCTCCTTTATTGAAGGTTGTTTGATTCGATTTGATGGGTGGAAAACAACTTTTCCTTTTCTTTGTTTTACCTTCTAATTTTATACTGCACCGCTTCTATAGAAATTCCTGAACTACAATATCCTTCCTCGTTTGCTTTTGAAACCTGGATAAGAGCAATATCCACATTCGAATGATTCATTCATTTTGGAATTTCCGATAGATTGATCGGGGAAATAATCGCAGTTTCCTTTTTCCATTGCATTTTTCAACCCTGAAGTAGATAAAAATGTCCTAACTTAAAAATAGGGGAAAATATTCTTCTCGTTCATACTATAAAGGGCTTCCAGCTATATTTATGTATAAATCAGAACCTTTTAAACGTTTTTTCTGATTGACCAATTCTTCCACAAAAGTTTGTGGTTCGTTGCAATATCCGGTAAGAAAAATATTTTGATTAACTGAATGCTTACGAGAACGATATAATATCTCCCAATGGTTCTTATTTTCACCCTCCTTTTTTTAGTGCCCTTAACAAACATTTGAATTGCTTGATTTAAGAAACTTATTTTTATTATCAGATAAATAACTAAGCTATTGATAACTATAAAAGCCTATTCCACTCTTTTTCCCAAGATGTCCTGCCCTTACTAATTTCTTAAGTAACGGGCATGGCCGATACTTGGAATCTGCCGTTTCGGAATATAAAGTTTCAATGACGTATAACAACGTATCAAGTCCGATTAGATCTGCCAATGCTAAAGGACCAATTGGATGATTTGCTCCTAACATCATTGCTTGATCAATGTCCTCAGCACTAGCAGTTCCTTCGTACCGAAGAAAGATTGCCTCATTAAGCATAGATGCTAATATTCGATTCACTACAAACAGAGGGGCATCATGAACCAAAATACTCTTTTTTCCTAAACGATCAACCAAATTACTGATCAACTGAATAGATTCCTCCGATGTACGCGATCCTTTAATAATTTCTACTAACTCCATCACAAGGACTGGATTGAAAAAGTGCATTCCTATAACCTTATCTGGTCTGTTCGTAGAGCCTGCAATTTCCGTAATACTTAAACCAGACGTATTGGACGCCAAAACTGTAAATCCTTTACATATCGAATCAAGACGCTTGTATATTTCCTTTTTCACTTCCATTTTTTCAATAATTGCCTCAATAACAACGTCAACTTCTGACAAATCATGCAAGTTCACTGTGCCATGAATTAGCGATAATATCTCCTGAGCCTCTTTCCCTTCCATTTTTCCTTTAGTGACCTTTCTGTGGAGATTTTTTTTAATTGCATCTAGTCCTGCTTGTACATATTTTTCATCGATATCCTGAAGTATGACTTGATAACCGGCCTCAGCAACTACTTGAGCAATCCCATTCCCCATTGTTCCAGCTCCCACTATTCCTATCGTTTTTACCAAACATTTCCCCTTTCTATACTTTCTAATGGTTTATAAGGTTATATGAAAAACCTTCCTTATCCCATCTCATCATAAATATTGAATAATTGTTGGACTGCGAGTGTGGGAGAAGTATGGCCGTTAAGAAGTAATCCTTCCATTTTAGTAATGTTTTTTTTCATCGATGGATTACCATAAAATCTCGCCTTTAATTGGTCCTCTATCATAGAATGAACCCAGTCGATCATTTGTTCTTTTCTTCTTTTTCGAAAGCATCCATTCCTACTGGTAACTTGTTTATATTTCTGAATGACTTTCCAAATGTTAGATACGCCTTCACCCGTCATGGCAGACACAGTAAATGCTTTTGTTTCCCAACCCTCGGTGATTGGCTGTAAGAAATGAAGGAAGCGATTGTATTCCGCCTTTGCATTCATGGCAGCTTGTTTGTTTTCGCCATCCGCTTTATTAATGAAAATAGCATCAGCTAATTCCATCACCCCTTTTTTCATTCCTTGTAGCTCATCCCCTGCACCAGTCAGCATAATAACTAGGAAAAAATCCACCATGGAACGGACGGTTATTTCACTTTGGCCGACTCCGACAGTTTCCACGATTATTACGTCATACCCTGCTGCCTCACAAATAAGAAGGGTTTCACGGTTTTTTCTGGTGACCCCTCCTAACGTCCCACTTGACGGTGACGGTCGAACATATGCATGTGGGTGGCAAGAAAGATGTTCCATTCTTGTTTTGTCACCTAGAATACTTCCTCTAGATACACTGCTAGTTGGGTCAACGGCTAAAACCGCTACACGGTGATTTTGCTCACAGAGCATCATACCAAAGGATTCAATTAACGTGCTCTTACCAGCCCCAGGAACGCCTGTAAAGCCGATTCGAATTGATTCCCCTGTATATGGAATCAGTTCTTTCAGCACTTTTTGTGCCATTTCCATGTGTTTAGGTAAATTGCTTTCAACTAAGGTGATCGCTTGAGCAATAATTGCACGATTTCCATTCATCACACCCTGCACATAATCATCAACAGAAAGGTGTCTTCGTCTTGGCGATAAGAGTTGCTTGGATTGAATGCTTTCTTTTTCTGTCATTTAAGTAACCAATCCGAGACGACGATTTAATTCTTTAATCACCTGTTGTGCGGCAATCGGGATAACCGTTCCTGGTCCAAATATGGCAGCCGCTCCTTTTTCTATTAAGTAACTGTAATCTTGAGCAGGAATAACACCGCCAATCACGACGGCAATATCTTCACGGCCTAAACGCTTCAGCTCTTCAATGACTTGAGGAAGTAATGTTTTATGACCAGCAGCAAGAGAGCTCATCCCTAGAACATGTACATCATTTTCCACGGCCTGTAAGGCTGCTTCCTCTGGTGTTTGGAATAAGGGACCGATATCAACATCAAAACCAAGGTCTGCAAATGCGGTCGAAATCACTTTTGCTCCACGGTCATGTCCGTCCTGTCCCATCTTTGCAATCATAATCCGAGGGCGTCGGCCTTCATTTTCTTCAAATTGATCGGACATTTCACGGACAATTTTCACTTGTTCCTCTTCCCCAAACTCTGCACTATACACTCCGCTAATAGAACGAATAATTGCTTTATGTCTCCCTACTACTTGTTCGTATGCATTCGAAATTTCTCCTAGGCTCGCCCTAGCGCGAGCTGCATTTACCGCTAGCTCTAGGAGGTTTCCTTCTCCAGTTTCAGCCGCTTTTGTAATCGCTTGAAGTGCTGCTTCCACCTTTGCTTTATCTCTTTCTGCCCGGAGCTGCTCTAAACGGCGAATTTGCGCTTCACGAACAGCAGTATTATCAATATCTAATATCTCAAGAGGGTCCTCTTTTTCTAAACGGTATTTATTCACTCCAATGATCGATTCTTTACCAGAATCAATATGCGCTTGTCTTCTGGCAGCCGCTTCTTCTATTCTCATCTTTGGCAGTCCTGTTTCAATGGCTTTTGCCATTCCGCCAAGTGCTTCGATTTCTTCAATATGTTCCCAGGCTTTTTCAAGTAATTCAGCCGTAAGTGACTCCACGTAATAGGAGCCGCCCCATGGGTCTAATACGTTGGTTATCCCCGTTTCATCCTGAAGGTATAATTGGGTATTTCGAGCTATTCGGGCAGAAAAATCGGTCGGTAAGGCAATCGCCTCGTCCAGTGCATTCGTATGAAGTGATTGGGTATGTCCTAAGGCAGCGGCCATCGCTTCAATACAGGTGCGTGTCACATTATTAAATGGATCTTGCTCTGTCAGACTCCATCCAGAAGTTTGTGAATGGGTTCGAAGGGCTAGCGACTTTTCATTTTTAGGATTAAAACGTTTCATTAATTTTGCCCAAATTAATCGTGCAGCTCGCATTTTAGCCACTTCCATATAGTAATTCATTCCGATTGCCCAGAAGAAGGAAAGACGTGGAGCAAATCGATCAATATCAATCCCTGCTTTTAAACCCGTTTTGACATACTCTAATCCATCTGCAAGGGTATAACCCAACTCTATATCGGCCGTAGCCCCCGCTTCTTGCATATGATAACCGGAGATGCTAATGGAATTAAATTTAGGCATATGCCGGGACGTGTATTCGAAGATATCTGCTATGATTTTCATTGACGATTCTGGAGGATAAATGTACGTATTACGAACCATATATTCTTTTAAAATATCATTTTGAATGGTTCCAGTAAGCTTCTCCTGGGGAACTCCTTGTTCTTCAGCTGCCACGATGTAAAAAGCCATGATTGGCAGGACAGCTCCGTTCATCGTCATCGAAACAGACATTAGATCTAATGGGATTCCATCAAATAAAATCTTCATGTCTAGAATGGAATCAACGGCAACGCCGGCTTTCCCCACATCGCCTACGACTCTAGGATGATCCGAATCATACCCACGATGTGTAGCCAAATCAAAGGCGATCGAAAGCCCTTTTTGTCCTGCAGCTAAGTTTCTGCGGTAAAACGCATTACTTTCTTCCGCCGTAGAAAAGCCAGCATATTGACGAACGGTCCAAGGTTGTGATTTATACATTGCTGGGTAGGGACCTCGAAAGAATGGTGCGATTCCCGACACATAATCTAAATGTTTCATTCCTATTGTGTCCATATTTGTGTAAAGAGGCTTTACATCAATTTTTTCATAAGTCGGAACGGCTAAATTATCAAAAGACATTCCAGAAAGTTTCTCAGCATGTTTACTCCATACTTTAAATTCTCCTTCTATTTCATCTGCATATGCTAATTTTGTAAAATCTGGTTTTGTCATGAAACAGCCACTCCTTTCATCTGTAGTAGTTGACTTAATACGTCATAGCAATTTGAGCCACCATGAACAAATTCAGCTACTCCAGCCTCTTTAAATCTAACTTCATCTACTTCGCTAGGCTTTCCTGCTAATAATACGGTTATTTGTGCATCCGTTTTTTTAATAGACATTACAAGTGGAATGGCAGCTTGTTGATAGTCTTCATCTTTTCCACAAATGATTACAAAATCTGCCATGGACGCAACGATTGCCTCGGCTGCTTCTTTTATAGAACCAAATCCATTGTTTTGAATAACATCGAAACCGCCTACCTCAAAAAATCCTGCAGCAAAATCTGCTCGCACTTTATGATCTGAAATAGGTCCTAAGTTTGCTAGAAATACACTCGGTCGATTTCCAGTTTTCTGTGCCATTTCATCAATGGATTGACGAAGTTCTTCAAACTTAAGTGCACCTCTGGTTGACTTGATTGCTTTAACACAAACCGCAGCTTCTGACTTCCTACCTGTTGCTTTGGCTATTTCACCTAATGATGCACCTTGTTTTGCAGCTTGGATCGCGGCCTCTGTTTTATTTGAGATTTCGGCTAAACTTCCTACCGATATATGTGCTCGGCCTACTACTTGATTAATATGATCATTAATTTGGGGCGTTTCATTTAACGCTATCCAATCCATCCCTTTTTCTGCCAAATCCACATACATATTGGTACCAACGAATATATCTTTTCGATGAGCGATGCCCCTCACTCGCTTTGAAGCTGTTTGTTGAACCACATTTTGTGGGAATTCTTTTATTAATGACTGGAAAATCCCACCTTTTCGTTCTACTTCCTGGAAAAGCCCCCATGCCTTTTTGGCAACCTCATTTGTTAGTACTTCTACGTACCAAGAGCCACCGGCTGGATCGATTGTTCTCGCAATATGAGCCTCTTCTTTTAAAATAATGGAGGCATTCCGTGCAATTCGTCGTGAAAAAGCGGTAGACTTTTGAATCGCTTCATCAAAGCAACTAACATGAATGCTGTCAGCTCCACCGACTGCTGCAGAAAAGGCTTCTGTTGTAGCACGCAGCATATTCACATAGGGATCAAAAACAGTTTTTGTCCATGCAGATGTTCTTGCATGCATCGTCATCTTCTGGGCTTCCTCATTCCCACCAAACGTTTCTACAATTTTGGCCCAAAGAGTTCTTGCGGCCCGAAGTTTGGCAATTTCCATAAAATAACCGGAACCGATTGAGAACGAGAAACGGATACTGCTGGCGGCTTTATTTATATCAATTCCTTGGGAAGTTAGTGCTTGTAAATATTCGACACCTGTAGATAAGGAAAAAGCCAATTCTTCAACCGCACTACTTCCACCGTCATGATAGACATTTCCATGGATTAGAACCGTTTGTAAATGCGGGGTATTCTCGTTTGCCCATTTTGTTATGTCGGCCATCAATGTATAACAATCTTCCAACTCGTAAGCTAACGTTCCATTTTCTACTAGTTCTGCGAGTGGATCCATTCCTATACACCCATGTAATTCCTCCACTTTTCGTCCAGACTGTTTTAGATGAGCGATAATCAAAGCTAGGATTGGCAATGAATTTGCCCCAGCACTTACGTGAAGAGGAACATTACCAAAGTCAATATCTTTTAGTGCATCGGCTACATCGGTTACTCCTGAAATCGATAGTCCCGCTTTCCCTACTTCTGAGGTAGCTTCATTCGCATTAATTCCACGTTTCGTTGGTGTATCAAGGACGATATTTAATGAGGTTTGCCCCTTGCTAAGGTCATGCCGTGCTACTTTATTAAAAGAAGTGGGTATTCCAACATTGATTTCCTGATTAATTTCCCATCCATTTATAAGCGTTTTAGTGCCGCGAGTAAAAGGAGCCATACCTGGCAAAGACTGCAGAAAAGGAAGATTGGCGGCATCCTCCTTTCGATACATCGGCTGAAGTAAAATCCCTTCATATGTTTCTGTAATAAGTCTTTTTTCAAAAGAAGCTCCTTTTAAACATTTTTCTGTTAGGTCACGCCACTGTTCATAACTTGGGATCTCAAATTCTGAAAATTGGTCCACTATTTTTTTATCCATTTTAAGTTGCGCTAAGCATCAATCCCTATGCTATCGCTCTCTCCCTTCTATACCATCTCAATTTACGCTAGGTTTTTTTTCATTTGTCGTCTTTAGACGTTTTTCTTCTATTAATATAAGTAGTTCATAAACTATTAAAGAAAAGGTTTATAAAGGGATATTTCCATGCCTTTTCTTAGGTAATGCTTTCTTCTTGTTTTTTAGCATTTCCAATGCACTAGCGATACTTTTTCTTGTATCCCTCGGGTCAATTACATCATCAACAATGCCATTAGCTGATGCGACGTAAGGATTGGCAAACCGTTCGCGGTATTCGTTGATTTTTTCTTGCCTAAAGGCCTCCGGATCTGTACTTTCATTAATCTCTTTTGCAAAAATGATATTGGCCGCCCCGGATGGTCCCATAACCGCAATTTCCGCATTAGGCCAAGCAAATACTAAGTCTGCCCCGGTTGCTTTACTGTTTAGGGCAACGTAAGCCCCACCATATGCTTTTCGAAGAATCACTGTAATTTTGGGAACCAAAGCTTCCGAATAGGCATATAAAATTTTCGCTCCATGCCGGATAATCCCGCCATGCTCTTGTTGAATTCCCGGGATAAAGCCACTCACGTCTTCAAATGTAATTAATGGAATCTTAAAGCAATCACAGAATCGAATGAAGCGAGCACATTTGTCAGATGAATCAATATCAAGACCACCAGCCATCATCTTCGGATTATTTGCGATTATACCGACTGTATCGCCGTTTATACGGCCAAAGCCAACGACAATGTTTTTAGCGAATTTCGGCTGGACTTCCATGAAATCTTGATCATCAACAATTAAATGAATCACCTTACGCACGTCATAAACCTTCGTTCCATCAATCGGGACAACATCAAGAAGTTCATCGATTCTTTCATCTAAAGGAACTTTATTTACTGGCTCTTTGTAAGGTGGATTTTCTTCATAGTTTGATGGCAAGTAGCCAATTAATCTCCTGACTTCGTTTAATACGTCTTCTTCCGTTGGTCCAGTAAAATGGGCATTTCCACTTATTGTGGAATGAACGGACGCACCACCTAAATCCTCACTATTAATTTTTGCACCCGTTACCGACTCAATTACCTTTGGTCCTGTAATAAACATTTGACTTGTTTTTTCTACCATGAAAACGAAATCTGTTATCGCAGGAGAATAAACAGCCCCCCCGGCACAAGGTCCCATAATCACGGAAATTTGTGGAATTACGCCTGAATAAATGGAGTTTCGATAGAAAATGTGTCCATATCCGTCTAGTGATAAAACCCCTTCTTGAATTCGTGCTCCACCTGAGTCATTTAACCCGATTATAGGTGCTCCATTTTCTGCTGCTAAATCCATGATTTT
This sequence comes from Peribacillus sp. NPDC094092, assembly GCF_050279365.1. Taxonomy (NCBI): domain Bacteria; kingdom Bacillati; phylum Bacillota; class Bacilli; order Caryophanales; family Bacillaceae; genus Peribacillus; species Peribacillus sp. NPDC094092. Next base: position 800,865 of record NZ_JBNNUC010000001.1, read on the forward strand.
AGTGATCTTCGTCGCATGCATTTCGCCAAGGGCTCCGCCGAAAACAGTAAAATCTTGAGCAAAAAGGAAAATAAGGCATCCACCAACCTTACCGTATCCTGTAACAACCCCTTCTCCTGGCGCCTCCCCGGATCCATATTCAAGGCCGCGATTTTCTATGAATGGGTTTATTTCAACGAATGTCCCTTCATCCACTAATATTTCGATACGCTCTCTAGCAGTAAGCTTCCCGCGTTCATGCTGGGCATCAATCCGTGTATAACCGCCCCCCAGCTTCACTTTTTCCCGTCGTTCTTCCATGATCTCGATTTTATCGAACATATCCATGCTGTGGATCCTCTCCTATCAGTGGTTAAATTTTAATGCTTATGCTGTTTTTACGAGGAACAAGGGCTGGCCATATTCAACAACCTGACCATTTTCCACAAAGATTTCAACAATTTCACCACTAACTTCCGCTTCAAGTTCATTCATAAGCTTCATGGCTTCGACAATACAAAGCACTGTGTCTTCTTTTATTTGATCTCCCACTCTTACATAGGCATCAGAATCAGGTGATGGAGCCGAATAAAATGTTCCCACCATTGGGGAAGTAATTTTATGAACCGCTGTGCCCTCAGTATTTGTCGAGGGTGTTTGTATTTCTTCCTGCTTTTGAACGGGGGCGACTTCTACTTTCACAGGAGCGACAGCAATAGTCGCTGGGACTTGTGTTTCTTCGATAAGCGCTACTTGACCGACATTCATTTGTTTACTAATTGTTATTTGCTGATCATTTTCACCTTTAATCTGTAATTCTCCAATTGTAGAACGGTCCACCGCTCGAATTAATTCTTTAATGTCATTCATTTTAAACATGAGGAAGCACTCCTTCTATAATTTAATTTCTGTTATTTTTTCGTTACTCATTTCAGATTTCTTAGGATCTATGAAATCTCCCCCATAGGTTCAGTCCCGATTATCCGGTCATCCTCATCACCAATTACAAAAAATTGTTTTTCCACCATCACCTCCTCTCTTAACTAATTAATCCAGTGCCACTGCATACTTCAAATCACCACTAGTTACTTAGTGGAAACCGTTAAATCATTCATCTCTAAAAATTTCGTGTTAAAATTACCAGCTTTAAAATCCGGGTGTTCTAATAAGCGAAGGTGGAAAGCGATTGTAGTATCAATTCCTTCAATGACGAACTCGCTTAAGGCTCGCTTCATTCTTGCAATTGCTTCTTCACGATTTTTTCCATGTACGATTAATTTGGCAATCATCGAATCATAAAATGGTGAAATCGTATATTCTGGATAAACTGCGCTATCGACTCGGATTCCAAATCCACCTGGAGGTAGGTATAATCCAATTTTCCCAGGGGATGGCATAAATTTTTTATCAGGATTTTCTGCATTTATCCGACATTCGATCGCCCAACCATTGATATGAATATCTTCTTGTTTGACAGATAGCCTATGACCTGAAGCAATAAGTATTTGTTCTTTGATTAAGTCTACTCCTGTTATAAGTTCTGTAACTGGGTGTTCAACTTGAATACGGGTATTCATTTCCATAAAGTAAAAATTTTTATATTTATCTAGTAAAAATTCGATCGTACCTGCCCCTGAATATTGTACGGCCTTCGCGGCTTTCAATGCCGCCTCTCCCATTTTCGTTCTTAGTTCTTCATCAAGTGCGGGGGATGGCGCTTCTTCAATTAGCTTTTGATGGCGTCTCTGGATTGAGCAATCACGTTCCCCTAAGTGCACGACATTGCCAAATGAATCACCCATAATTTGGATTTCTATGTGTCGAGGCTCTTCAATGTACTTTTCTAAATAAACACCTGCATTACCAAAAGCTGTAGCTGCTTCTTGCTGCGCCATTGAAATCGCATTTTTTAACTCTTCCTCGCATTCAGCAACCCGCATCCCTTTTCCACCACCACCAGCAGTGGCTTTAACAATAACGGGATACCCGATACTTCTTGCTGTAACCACAGCTTCGTCAATATCTTCAATAATCCCATCCGTACCTGGAACAATTGGTACGCCAGCGTCTTCCATCGTTTCTCTCGCTACCGCTTTCGCCCCCATCTTACTAATTGCCTCAGCTGATGGCCCAATAAAAATGATATCGTTTTCAACACATATATTAGCAAATTCTGCACTTTCTGCTAAAAATCCATAGCCAGGATGGATAGCATCTGCATGTGATACTTGAGCAACAATTAATAGATTTTCCATATTCAAGTAGCTCTTAGATGATAGGTGTGGTCCAATGCAATAGGCTTCATCTGCTAGACGTACATGCAGAGCTTCACGGTCTGCCTCAGAATATACAGCGACCGTTGATATCCCCATTTCCTTACAAGCCCTAATCACACGGACAGCAATTTCTCCTCGATTAGCAATAAGAACCTTTTTAAACATATACGATTTCCTTTCCTAAAGCTTATTATTGTCTATCAATCTCTACATTGATAGCAGATTTTTATTAAGAAGAGATGCACTTATTAATCAGAGTAATACATGCTCTAGCCCGGATTTTTTTAAGAATTTACTAGAACTTTTTTAATTTCTTTCGTTAGAAGCGGGATCACCTAAATCCCCCACAATACCGCAGTCCGCTACTTGCAAGATAGTGGCTTCGGGATCTTTGTTAATCGAAACGACAACTAGAGAGTTAGACACCGCGGCTAATGCTGACTGGTACCTGAAATTCCGCAGGCAATGTACAAATCAGGTTTATGACTTTTCCCGACTGTCCAATTTGAAGTGAATACTCTCATTATTCGTCACATACCGCCCCACCTAGCACATCAGCCAATTCTTTTATTTTTCCTTTTTCAACTGCCATGCTGTAAGGCTCTAACTCATGCTCAAGCAAACCTTTCACGCTTGACATACCCATTCGACTCTTTTTAATAGATTACACTCCTGTTTTCGTTAATTTTGAGTTTTTTCTATGCTTTAAGCAGATTTCCGGCAATTACAAGACGCTGAATCTCTTGCGTCCCTTCATAGATTTGGGTGATTTTAGCATCTCTCATATAACGTTCTACCGGGTAATCCCTTGTGTATCCATATCCGCCGAATACTTGAATAGCCTCCACCGCTACTTCCATGGCGGTGTCTCCAGCAAATAGTTTGGACATTGCAGATTGATGTCCGTAAGGAATTCCTTGATCCTCACGCCATGCTGCCTGATACGTCAATAAACGGGCAGCTTCGATTTTTGTGGCCATATCGGCTAATTTGAATTGAATAGCTTGGAGTGAGCTAATCGTTTTGCCAAATTGGACGCGATCCTTTGCAAATGCTACAGCATTATCAAATGATCCTTGAGCGATTCCAACAGCTTGGGAAGCGATTCCGTTCCGACCGCCGTCAAGAGTCATCATGGCAATCTGGAACCCTTCACCCACTTGGCCCAAAAGATTGTCCTTTGGAACGCGGCAGTCCCCAAAAATGACCTCAGTCGTGGCGGAGGAGCGAATGCCCAGCTTTTTTTCCTTCTTTCCCACAGAGAAACCTGGAAAGCCCTTTTCCACAATAAACGCAGAAATGCCTTTATGCTTTAGTGCCGAGTTGGTCTTTGCGAAAACGATATAAGTGTCGGCATAGCCTCCGTTGGTGATAAAAATCTTCGATCCGTTCAAGACCCATTCATCTCCGTCTAGAACGGCTGTTGTTCTCATTCCACTGGCATCAGATCCGGATCCAGATTCCGTCAAGCAATACGCACCAATGTTTTTCCCTTCCGCCATGGCCCGCAAATATTTTTGCTTTTGATGTTCCGTCCCAAACTTGTAAACAGGCCATCCGGCTAACGATGTATGTGCGGAAAGCGTAGTCCCAATTGAAGCGTCCACCCGTGACAATTCCTCCACCGCAATCACATAACTCAAGTAATCGGCACCTGCACCTCCGTACTCTTCTGGCCAAGGAATGCCGCATAAACCAAGTTCCGCCATCTTGTGCCATATCTTGATATCAAAGTATTCCTCTTCATCACGTTGAGCAGCAGTAGGTTCACATTCGTTTAGAGCAAACTCTCGCACCATTTTTTGCATCATTTGGTGTTCCTTAGATAATAAAAAATTCATCATTGGTCCCCTTTTTTGATTTTTTTATTCCAAACAAGATGTTTGAAAAACTATGTAAGCTATTTTCCATCTTAAATCTATAAAGATAATGCACTTAAAAACTTCAACCCTTTCAAGGACAGGACTTCAATGCTATTTACACTTTTTGTTCGATAAGCTTTCTGGTATAGATGGTTACCCATTTCCTTGGCAGCAATCTCACAGATTTAGCCATGAGTTTATTTTTGAAGCCTGGAATGATAACAGTTTTATTCTTCATTAACCCTTCAAATCCACACTTGGCTACAGCTTCCGGTTCAATTAAATTCTTAATGAAAATTTTTGTTCTTGTTGAAGCCAACCCTTGCGTGAGCTGCGTTTTGGTAGAAGGGGGACATAATACAGAAGCTTGAACTCCGGTTCCTTTAAGTTCTTCCGCAATCGCTTCCGTAAAGAATAAGACGTAAGATTTGCTGGCCCCATACATCGACATCCGTGGAGTTGGCTGAAAGGCTGCTGTTGAAGCCACGTTTAAAATTTTACCTTGCTTTCGTTTCACCATGTCACCCGCAATAAGTCTAGTTAAATACGTGAGAGAGATCATGTTGAGCTGTAGGTATTCCATTTCTTTTTGAATATCCAATTCCGTCATCAACCCTAATCCGCCAGCTCCAGCATTATTAATCAAAATATCGATTTCGATTCCTGCGCTTTTCAAGTATCGATGCAAACTCTCTACCGTTGTATGGCTACTCAAATCGCCGGCAAAAGTATTCACTTGCACGCCATATTCCTCATTTAGACTCTCGGCTTGTTGTTCCAACAACGCCGAATCTCTGGCAACTAATACCAAGTTATAACAATGCTCTGCAAAAACTTTTGTGAATTCATATCCGATCCCTTTTGTAGCACCAGTAATTAAAACCGTCTCTACTGTCATTTATCATTATTCCTCCCAACATTATTATCTGTTAAGTTTGAATATTAGAAATTATAAAAATATTGTTATATTAATGATTATACTTATTAGTTTTAATAAAATAAAATTAAAAAAAATTATGTATAAATTATTATTACTAATATATTAAATTAAAAAGCCCAGAAAAAAGAGAAGCCTCTAGGTCATGTGGACGCCGGACTTCTCCTTTTTTTATGAATCTAAGTATCAAAATTTTGTCACATCAATAGGTTCAATTCCTTCAGCCGCGCAATGTTCATAGTATCTTTTCAGGAATGTTTCCCAATTGTCTCTGGCAAGAATTTCTCCTTCTTCACCCAAATAGTCTAATGTTCCTTCTACAATATTGAAGGTGATAACATCTTCATCCCCTACAGCTATCGGCGTATGTTTGGAGCCTGCAGGCTCATAAACCATGTCACCAGGTTTGGAAATCCAAGGCTCCTCGAGATATCTCCAAGTCCCTTGGACGGTATATACAATGACTGTTCCAGGATGGAAATGGGCCGGAAGTTGCATTTTCGCAGGAACACTTAATAAAGTAACCGTCTGTCCTGTCACAGGGTTGGCTTTAAGCAATTTAAATTTAGAATCTCCAAAATATGGAATCCAAGGCAATTCATCTACACTAACATTCCCTGCATGAAATACTTCTACCTCTTTTACATCTTTTAAATTACTCACTTAAAATCCCCTCTTCCAATAAGTATTTAATAAATCCGCATATTGTTATCGCTTTCATCAGTAAGCATGATAACTAGTTTGGCTTTATTAATTTCAGTATATTTGTAATTATCAGTTAAGTAAAATTGATATTTTTTAATTGCAATTAAGTATGATTAATTTATGCACTCACGTTATTTGAATGAAATTCACTTAGCCCCAAGTCCACCATCAAGCGTCAAAATATGTCCAGTACAATAATCAGATGCTGCTGAGGCAAAGTAAAGGAGTGCACCCACCACATCATTGTCACTGCCTAATCTTCTAACTGGGACTTGTGAGGCAATGAAAGGGCCTGCTTTGTGTACAAGAGTTCCCGGTATTTCTGGGTTATTCATTCCTGTAGTGAAAACTCCAGGGGCAATTGAATTTACGTACACTCCATGTCGGCCCCACTTAACTGCAAGGTCCTTCGTTAAAGTCATGACTGCACCCTTACTAGTCGTATATCCGACAGAATCTACAGCTTCCGGGTCAACACCTTTAAAGCCGATACTGGAAGAAATATTAATAATTTTACCGTATTCGTTATTAATCATATGTTTTCCAACTGCCTGACACATCAAGAATGTTCCTGTCACATTTGTATCCAGCATAGCTTGCCATTGTTCTAAAGGCATATCAGTAGCAGGAGACTCAAAAACTGTTCCGCTGCTATTGACTAAAATTTCGATTTTCCCAAAATGAGAAACTGCTTTCTCCACACCTTGAACGACAGATTCCTGATCTGTGACATCCACTGATAGAACAAGTGCCTGTCTTCCTAACGCCACGATTTCTTTTACAACTGCTTCGCAAACCTCTAAACGCCGTGAACATACTACAACGTTTGCTCCGGCTTCTGCCAACGCCAGTGCCATTACACGCCCTAACCCGCTGCCTCCTCCGGTAACGATTGCTGTCTTACCATTTAATTCAAACAATTGGTTTAATGACATTCAAATCCTCCTCCTGTTTTTTTGAATATTCAAATATTTTTAAATATTATTGATATTGATTATACTAATAAATTATAATTAAATAAAATTAAAGATTTTAATTTGGTAAGTAAGTATTACTAATATAAAAAAGGAGAACGGTCATGAATATTGAACAATTACTATATATCGTGGAAGTCGCAAAATACAGTTCCCTGTCCATCGCAGCACAGAATCTACATGTGACTCAATCCAACATCAGTCAGTCCATAACCAACTTGGAAAAGGAGCTGGGGATTAAAGTTCTTAAGCGGTCACGGGGACACGGCGCTGTTCCAACCGATGAAGGAAGAATCATTCTGAAACTCGCCTATGAAGTACAAAAAAAACTTGAGGAAATAAAAGTGACTGCTAACTTATTAAACTCCACGGAAGTGGGGGAACTAAAAATTTCGTCATTACCCGGATTGATGACGTTCCTGGTAAAAGCGATAGCATCGTTTAGACATGATTATCCGCACGTGAATTTGGAGGTTGCCGATAAAAGTGGATCTGCTGTAATTGAAGATGTTCGACAGCATAAGACTGACATTGGACTGATTACGTATTCAAGTGATTTGAACATAAACATGGAAGGAATAGCTTTTGAAGCATTAATCGAAGGAAAGCAGAAAGTATATGTTTCTAAGCATTCTCCCTTAGCCATTCTTGGCACTATAACTCCGCATGATATACTTGATCAAACTCTCGTTACGTATAAGGGTGAATTCATGCAGTATTTTGTACAAGATTTCTTTCAGAAATATAAGCCCTTGAAAATCTTATTTACTTCAAATAATATGGATGGAGTTCTCCAAGCCATCAATGAAAACTTGGCAATTACATTTGCTCCTGATTTCGTAATGAAAAATTCCCCCCTTATCATTAATGGCGATATCGTTCCAATTGATTTGATGTATCATCCGACTGTAAATATTTCTTTAGGATTAGTTCGATCAGAGAATAAACATTTGTCCACTTTTGCCAACAAATATATTCATTATTTAAAATCAGAAATAATTACGAATTAAAAAGAAAAAAAGAGAAGGTTCTTCGTCTCAAGGTGGGCGGAAAAGCTTCTCTTATTACAATTCTATCTCTACCTTAACAGGAATGTGCAGTGTTATCTCTTTACCTTGTAATAGAAGTCTTTTGGCGATCCCCTTTACTACATGTCAAATAGGCGCTGATTGTAAAGGAAGCCTCCGTCTTTTCTATCACTTCATCAAGTGAAACACCTTCTTGAGTTTCTACGAGAATCATTCCCTCTGGAGTGAAATCAAATACAGCCAAGTCAGTAATCAGTCGATTTACCACCTTTTGACCTGTCAATGGAAGGGAACAGCTTTTTTTGATTTTGGATTCATTGTATTTATTGGTGTGCTCCATTATGACCACAATTCTTTTGGCACCATGCACAAGATCCATCGCACCTCCCATCCCTTTGACCAATTTTCCCGGAATCATCCAATTTGCCAAGTCACCTCGTTCGGAAACCTCCATACCTCCCAAGATAGCCAGATCAATGTGTCCCCCACGAATCATGGCAAAAGACTCAGCACTGTCAAAGAAAGATCCACCGATTACCGCTGTAACCGTTTCTTTCCCTGCGTTAATAAGATCAGGATCTTCCATCCCCTCAACTGGATAAGGTCCGATGCCAAGCAACCCATTTTCTGATTGCAATAATACATGTAATTCTTTCGGTATTTCGTTCGCAAGTAAAGTAGGCATTCCAATTCCCAGATTCACGTTCATCCCATTTTGAATCTCTTGAACCGCACGCTTAATGATTTTTGTCCTGGTTTCCATACAGTTAATCCTCCTGAAAAATTGCAATGTAATTTTTGCGGTAAGTTACCCTAAAGGTAAGTTAAGTAGGTATGACGGTACGGCGTTCAATTCTTTTCACATAATTTTTCCCTTCCAATATCCTTTGAACATATATCCCAGGTGTATGAATCTCATCCGGATCAAGAGCGCCCACTTCAACCATTTGCTCCACTTCGGCAATCGTAATCCTGCCGGCCGTTGCTGCGAGTGGATTAAAATTCCGCGCTGTCTTCCGGTAAACAAGATTTCCTAACGGTTCACCTTTCCATGCCTTGACGAAGGCAAAATCCCCAACAATCCCTTCTTCAAGAACGTGCGTTCTGCCATTAAATAATCGGTGCTCTTTGCCCTCTGCAATCGGTGTACCCACGCCAGTCGGCGTATAGAATCCAGGGATGCCTGCTCCTCCTGCCCGAATTCTTTCCGCCAGTGTACCCTGGGGAACAAGCTCTACTTCCAATTCTCCACTTAAAAATTGCTTTTCAAAAATCTTGTTCTCACCTACATAGCTTGCCACCATTTTCTTAATCTGTTTATTGGCAAGCAGTAAACCCAGTCCCCAATCATCCACCCCACAATTGTTACTGACAATCGTTAGGTCCTTTGTTCCTTTTTCACGCAATGCTAGAATTAGATTCTCGGGAATCCCCGTCAGACCAAACCCACCAACAATGATGGTTGCACCATCTTGAATATCTTGAATCGCTTCAAGAAATGTTGTGTTTAACTTTCCTTGCACAGCCAATATTTTCACTCCCTGCATTATTAACTTAATCATTAGAATTTTTAAAAATATAGATTACACTCATAAGTATTAATTAAATAAAATTAAACTTTCATTTACTTAATCCTCCACTTTAATATGATCATCAGCGTAAGTCTCGGATATCTTATCCTGACAACTCCAGCACTTACTCCGATTTTGCTCCACAATAGCTAATTCTTCATGACACAATACACAACAGTCCATCTCGGAAATGGCCTTTTCATTTTTACACATAGTTTATTTCCCTCCTTGATTCACCTATAATGATTTTTATACAATAACTTGTTCCTCAGGTTTTACCGTTGTTTGACTTCGGTTCGCGGGGCGGACAATGTTCCAAAACAATAATCCGATTACGAACATGACCAAAGAAGTTACTTGGAAGCCATAACGATATCCAATTGCCTCACTTCCTGCATACTGGATAAAATACCCGAATATGAGCGGAGCAATGATGCTTGCTGAACTTGATAGAGCAACATAGGACCCTTGAGCCTTTCCAATGTTTTTGGGAGAAAAGAATTCCATTAATATGGCGGGTGCCAGTGAAAGAATAACAACCGCAAGACCCGGAGCAAGGATGAAGAATAGAATGGAGATAGCACTAGAATTAAAGGAACTTGCAAGAAATAAACAAATAGCGGATAGCACCATCGTAATCCCTGCAACATTTATTCGTGCTTTACGAATATCTCCTGTTTTGCGATAAATCCTATCCGATAACAAGGCAAATACAATTTGGCAAATGGCAGCAAAAAGAAAGGGTAAAGACACTGCAAGTTTTAACATTTTCCCATCAAAATGTTGAATTTCGGTAAAATATGCAGGAAACCATACCGCTTGAACGGACAATAACCAATAGGCACAACCTGCACACAAAACGATAAAAATAAAATTTTTAGATATAAGATACGGAAGAAACTGACGCCAAGAAACATTGGAAGAAATTATTGAGTCCTTATCTTCTTGATCAAAAGTATACGAACCGATTTCTTTTGGGCTTTCTTTTCCAAGAATCAACCATAAAACTAGCACCAATAGTCCAACAATCCCCATTGCTATAAAAGCAGATCTCCATCCATATCCATTGATCAAGGAGATTAATAATGGCGAAGCAATCGCGGGCCCGATTGTTGCTCCAAAGAGAACAGCGCCAAAACCTATACCATGTCTATGTTTAGGGAACCATTTTCCTATTATTGAAGTTGATATAGCAACGGCAGGACCTTCTCCTGCTCCCAAGACCATTCTTGTGATTACTAGCAGAGACAGACTGGAAACAAAAGGTGTGGTAAATTGAACAATCAACCATACAAACGAGATCCAAGTAAACATTTTTTTCGTATTTCTTGAATCGGCCATTCCCCCTAGAATGAAAGAGGAAAAGGTAAAGAACCAAAAGAACGAACTGCCGACCATTCCCCATTGTGAAGGACTTAAATGTAACTCTTTCATTAGAGGAACAGAAACCAAACCAATGATAATTTTATCAACCTGGTTGATCATGCCTGAAGCTACAAGAATTAATAATATGATCCAAGAATATTTAGGTGTTTTCAAATTAATAATCTCCCCTTCTATTCCGTTAACATGAATCAATTGGTGTTTTAAAAGTTTTTAATGGTAAATCTTCCGTGTTTAACCTCGTCTAAACTCTTTATATTTATTAAACACATTACCTCATTTTTTCTGCAATACCTCCAGCTGTTTTTTCACGTACAGGAATACCGCCGCGACCCGCTTTCCCTGTTTTCTCATCAATGAACATCGCAAAGTCTGGCGCAATTTCTCGCCCATTTGGCATCGTGAGCCACAATCTTAATAAATGACGTTTGCGTTCGGGTTCTTCATAGTCTTCGTATACAGTACGTGAATGAAGAACAGTATAATTATTAACAAATTGCATATCACCCGGTTCCATCATCATATCAATATGCATGTTTTCATCATATAAGAGGGAATCTATTAAGTCATATGCTTCAGTTTCAACTTTTGACAAATATTTACCTGTTTTCGCTTGTGCTGATTCGACATATCCGCGGTTATATCTGCAGCTTAATTTACCTTCGTAATAACTAAAGACTGGTGATGAATAAACAGGAGATTCACCTGGTGTTTCCTCACCACGACGATCCAAGAAATATGGAAGATAGATAATTCCAAGATACTCTGGGTACCTATCCAGAATTTCATTGTAAACCGCGATGGAACTTACGATACTACTATAACCGCCAGATTTAGCTTTTCGAAGACTTAATAATCCGACTACGTCAGATCCATCTGGGTGAAAGGGAAGATGAGCATTCGTTTGGTAACCACGTACATTTGAATCATTAATGTCGAGACCTTGGTCAACAACATGTCCTAATAGATCACCCTTTGCGTTTTGCGTTACCGGGATGCCCAGGTGGACTCCGAGACCCCAGTAAATGATGCTTGCTTCTTCATCTGTATACTTTTCAATTGGTAAGCCACGAATTAATAGAAAACCTCTCCCATTTTCCAGCTCGTCTATAAAGTAGGCTATTTCGTCAGAAAGCTCCGGAATTGGAAAGTCCTCCTTGTTAAAATCAGGTGCCCTTAACCCTTTTTGTTTTACATAGAATAAAGCGCTTTCAAGATCTGCAATCGTTTTCTCTGACAAATAATAAATCCATGAATCATCTTTAGCCAAATCAATACCTTTCCAAGCTACTGGTCCTTGAATTTTTTTCTTTAAAATAGACGGCACTGAGAATCCTCCTTCGTTTTCTATTGAAATTTAACTATAGTACTAAAGTTTGGGCTGTTTTCCTACTTTAAAAGCGACTGCAATTATCTTTAAAACCCTTATACAAAAAATTATTGCTTAATAAATGATGTTCCTTGTTCCCCCCTTTCTTTTCATGAAAGCGCTTTAAATAACTTCTGACTGTTATAAATGTTATTCTGTTAATTATATTCATAATTTTCAGTTAAATAAAATTAAAATTTTTAATTTACAAATAAATATTACTAATAAATGGAAAATACAACCCCCTTATACATGCAATTTTACAACACATATCATTATATTAATAAAACTTAAGTGCAATTTAAAATCTTTAATTTTATATAATTATCATTTATAGGTAGAATCAAAGATAGAAATGATTAAATATTCCAATAAATCACTTTCAAGCAGAGTCTTATACAAGTTAATTCGAAACAGGAGGTTTAACTATGGACTTAAAATTATCTGGAAAAAAAGCACTTATCGTTGGGGGAAGCAGGGGGATTGGTAAAGCTATTGCCCGTCAGTTGGCTTTGGAAGGTGTGGATTGTACGATTTGTTCAAGAAACGAATCTTCACTAAAGAATGCAGCAAACGAATTATCCAAAGAAACCAACAGAAATATTTATCCAATCGTGGCAGATACTAATGATCCTGACTCCATCCTAAACTTAGTTGAAAAATCAGCAGCAGAAATGGGAAGCATTGATATTTTAATCAACAGTGGAGCCCGTGTTGGGGGCCATGAACCAGAGGACTTTAACAGCATTAAAGACGAACTTATCTTGAAAGATTTTGAAGAAAAGTATATGGGCTATTTTCGTTGTGTCCGGGCTGTTGCTCCTTATATGATCCAAAATAATTGGGGACGTATTATCAATATAAGTGGTCTGGCAGCTAGAATTGGCGGCAATTATTTTAGTTCCGGTCCTCGTAATGCATCTGTTGTCCATATGACAAAATCCGCATCGATAGAATTAGGAAAGCACGGAATTACTGTCAATGCTGTTTATCCAGGGATAGTCGATACGGAAACATTTAGAGGCCGTGTCACTAATGAGGAAACTATACGCCAGGCAGCATCAATGAATGCCCTCGGCAGCTTGATTACACCAGAAGAAATTGCTTATGTCGTGACCTTCCTAGCCTCACCTTTGGCTGCATCGATAACTGGCGATGTCATTTCGGTAACCGGTGGAATCGGAAATACCGTTTATTACTAAATGCCTAGAGTTGATATTGTTACTGTTTCGTTGATTATCAATAATTTCCATTTGAAAATTAAATAGGTTATTTTAAAAAGCGAGCCTCACTAAATTCTGAGGCTCGCTTCATTTAGAACATTTTCTTTCAATCTATCCCTATTGTATATTTTAAGGAACTCAAGAACTTCTCGATCTTAGAAACAGTCAATTCTATGTTCTTTGAGAAAATGGACATTTGTACAAAAAAACCGTGGACCATCCCGGTTTCACATTCATATTCAACTTGAACACCAAAATCTTTCAGACGTTCAGCATAGGCCATTCCTTCATCCCGAAGTACATCATTTTCCGCTGTAATAACAAGTGCTGGCGGGAGACCACTTAAATCTTGAGCGACCAAGGGGGAAGCATACTCATTACACCTGTCCTCATTATTCCTTAAATAATGATTTCGGAACCAAATCAACTGCTCGCGATCAAGTCCAAATCCTTTTGCAAACGTTCGATGGGATTCCGTATTGAACTCAAGATTTGTCGAAGGATAGATTAATACCTGTGCAGTGATGTTTGGACCTTTTTTGTTTCTCGCCATCATCGTAACTACAGTCGCTAGATTTCCACCTACGCTATCCCCTCCAACTACCAATCGAGAAACTTCTCCGTTAAATGAAGTCCCTTTTTCAAAAACCCATTGCAATGCAGAATAGGCGTCTTCTACTGGAGTCGGAAACTTATACTCTGGAGAAAGACGATAGTTTACGGATACAACAATACTTTCCGTTCGATTCGCTATCATTCGGCAGCTTGCATCCGTTGATTCAATGTCTCCTAGAACCCATCCTCCACCATGGTAGTAAATAAATAGAGGGAAAGGACCTTGCCCTTCCGGTATATATACCCTACATTTGATTTTTTCATCCTGGCTTACCGGAATCATGAAATCCTCAACTTTTGAAATCGGTTCTAATTTTACAGCAGGACGCGGTGCTTTAGAAAGCATCGCTCTTACTGACTTATGATCCATCGTATGAATAGGTGGCAGATGATTATATGCTTGTAAATATATTTCTGCTTGCGGATCTAAATTTGCCAAAAAACATCATCCTCACTTCAGGTTATTTTTAAATTATCCAGTCTATATGAGAAACCATTAGTCCTGTCACGAAACTCTCACTTCAAAATAAAAACATAAAATGGTGATTTTATTCATTATTTTCCTTGAATAAAATCACCATGCAAGAAATATTGGTGACTATTATCACCACCGGTTTTTATCTAATTAAAGGAGCTCCTCCTATATAAAACTCGAAACCTGGAGCAATTTTTCGGCCATTTGACATCATGAGCCACAATCTTAATAAATGACGTTTGCGGTCATCTTCTTCATAATCTACAAATAGTGTACGTGAATGAAAAACGGTATAATTATTAACGAATTGCATATCACCTGGTTCCATCATCATATCAATATGAAAGTTTTTATCAGCAGTAAGGGAATCTATAAAATTAAATGCTTCGATTTCCTCTTTCGACAAAGAGATACCTGTTTTCGTTTGTGCTGATTCGACATATTGACGCATATATCTGCAGCTTAATTTACCATCGTAATAGCTAAAGATTGGTGATGGAACTACTGGAGATTGACCTGGCGCTTCTTCCCCTCGAAGATCATGGGCGAATGGACGATAGAGAATTTCAAGGTACTCTGGGTGATTATCCAGAATTTCATTATAGATGGACATCGCACTAGCGATGCTGCTTAAACCGCCTGATTTCGCTTTACGAAGACATAGTAATCCGACAACATCAGCGAGATCTGTGTGATAGTCAAGACGTACATTCGTTTGGTAACCCCTTACTGTTGTATTATCATTAAAGTCTTTACCCATGTTTTTGATATGCCCTAAGAGTTCACCCTTTTTTCCTTGGATGATCGGTAGGCCCAAGTGAAGTCCAAGACCCCAGTAAATAGAACTAGCTTCATCGTCAGTATATTGATCCATTGGTAATCCACGAATCAATAGAAAACCTCTCCCATTCTCCAGCTCGTCAACAAAATAGGCAATTTCATCTGCGAGATCAGGAATTGGGAAATCTTCCTTGTTAAAATTTGGTGCCTTTAACCCTTTTTGTTGAACATGTGATACAGCCTTATCAAGAGTTGCAAGGGTTTTATCTGACAAATAATAAATCCATGAATCATCTTTTGCTAGTTCGATACCTCTCCACGCTGAACGCCCTTGAATTTTTTCCCTTAAAATAACGGACATACATATTCCTCCTTTATATTTGTTAACTCACCATAATAGACAAAATATTTCGAATTCACGCTGTACACTTATTATTATTAATTAAATGAAATTAACATTTGTAAATTATTATCAAATTAATTTTATCTTACTAAGAAACTTTCGATCTACGTTTATATCTCTTAAGTACTCACTTGCTCATCTGTTTCAATTATTGTGTGGCTTTCCTTTGCGGGACGTACACCGATCCAAAACAATAATCCGATAATG
Source organism: Peribacillus sp. NPDC094092 (assembly GCF_050279365.1). Lineage (NCBI taxonomy): Bacteria > Bacillati > Bacillota > Bacilli > Caryophanales > Bacillaceae > Peribacillus > Peribacillus sp. NPDC094092. Next base: position 816,652 of record NZ_JBNNUC010000001.1, read on the forward strand.
AGCATCCCTAAAGAAGAGGCTTTAAATGCATATCCGTATCCGATAGCCTCAGTCGCTGCATTTTGAATAAGATAGCCAAATACGAGTGGAGCAATAATACTTGTAGAACTCGCAAGTGCAATGAACGTCCCTTGTGCCTTTCCAATATTCTTGGGAGAAAAAAACTCCATCAATATTGCGGGTGCGAGTGAAAGAATGACATACGCAAATCCCGGGGCAAGGGTGAAGAACAATATGGACATTGCAGTGGAATTCGCGGCATTTGCTAAGTATAAACATAGAGCGGATAACATCATCGTTATACCGGCAAGATTTATTCTTGCTTTACGAATATCTCTGGTTTTTCGATAGAGCCGATCTGATAGAATGGCGACTCCTAATTGGAAAAAGGCTGCAAAAAGAAAAGGTAAAGACACGGCTAATTTTAATGTTTGACCATTAAAATGTTGAATTTTGGTAAAATAGGCCGGAAGCCATACCGCTTGTACGGACAATAACCAATAGGCACACCCTCCACACATAACGATTAATATAAAATTTTTAGATAATAGATGCGGAAGAAACTGGCTCCAAGAAACTTTAGAGAGGCTGGATGATTGCTGTTCCTTTTGCTGTATCGACGGCCAGCCGATTTCTTGAGGACTTTCTTTACCGAAAATCATCCATAAAACCAGCACGATCAGTCCCAGAATACCCATCGCTATAAATGCAGATCTCCATCCATAATGATCAATCAAGGAGATTAATAATGGTGAAGCGATTGCAGATCCCCCTGTCGTTCCTAATAGAACCGCACCAAAGCCGATGCCGTGCCTATGTTTCGGGAACCACTTTCCCATGATTGCCGTGGATAGAGCGGGTGCAGGACCTTCACCAGCTCCCAAAATCATTCTGGTTAACAAAAGCATAGACAAACTGCTAACGAAAGGGGTGAAAAATTGAACGATCAACCAAACCAACGACATCCAAGTTAACATTTTTTTCGTGTTTTTCGAATCAGCCATGCCGCCAAGAATAATAGAGGAGAAGGTAAAGAACCAAAAGAAAGAACTTCCTACGACTCCCCATTGCGATGGACTTAAATGTAACTCTTTCATTAAAGGAACGGAAACCAAACCAATAATTATTTTATCCACTTGGTTGATCATCCCGCTAAGAACTAGAAATAATAAGATAATCCAAGAATATTTTGGAGTGCTTGTCATGTAAATCTCCCCACGTTTTCCTATATAAGGAACACCTTTTTCTGACCTTTGAAAAGGTGTTCCCACTCGTTCTTACTAAACGTTTTATAAAAAATCACTTCAGGGTTTCTACAATACCTCCAGATGTCGTTTTACGTTGCGGTACGCCGCCGCGACCTGGCTTACCCGTATTTTCGTCAATAAACATCGCGAATTCCGGGGAAATTTCCCGGCCATTTGGCATCGTGAGCCACAATCTTAAAAGATGACGTTTGCGTTCCGGCTCTTCATGGTCTTCGTATTGAGTACGTGAGTGAAGAATCGTATAATTATTGACGAACTGCATATCACCTGGCTCCAACATCATGTTATAATGTAAATTCTCATCATGAAGGAGTGAATCCAGTAGGTCTAATGCTTCAATTTCCACTTTTGACAATTGGATGCCTGTTTTTGCTTGGGCTGATTCGATAAATAAACGGACATATCTACAGCTCAGTTTACCATCATAATAATTAAAGATTGATGATGTAAATACTGGAGGTTCTCCCGGCGCTTCCTCTCCACGACGATCAAAGTAAAATGGACGACAGAGAACTCCTAGATATTCTGGGTTCTTCTCCAGAATTTCATTGTAAACAGTCATCGAACTGATGATACTGCTGTGACCTCCAGATTTTCCTTTTCTTAGGCTTAATAATCCAACAACATCAGATCCATCAGCATGAAATGGAAGATGCAGTTTCGTTTGGTAACCACGTACATTAGAATTTTCTAAGCTAAAACCTTGATCTTTGACGTGCCCTAAGAGGTCACCATTTGCGTTTTGCGATACCGGAATGCCCATGTGAAGTCCGAGACCCCAGTAAATGATGCTTGCTTCTTCATCTGTATACCTTTCAATGGGTAATCCACGAATTAATAGAAACCCTCTCCCATTCTCCAGCTCTTCAACAAAGTAAACGATTTCTTCATAAATATCAGGAATCGGAAAATCCTCTTTGTTAAAATCTGGTGCTTTTAAACCCTTTTGTTTAACTTGAACTAAAGCGTTCTCAAGCGAGGCAATTGTTTTTTCAGACAAATGATAAACCCATGAATTATCTTTAGCCAGGTCAGTGCCTTTCCACGCTACTTGCCCTTTAACTTTTTCCTTTAAAATGGTTGACATAGTTAATCCCCCTTTAGTAAGTTGGTTCATTTCTTACTTCACTTCAGTCAATTCTCTTAACTCTCTCCGCAAAATCTTTCCTGTTGAGTTCTTAGGCAACTCTTTAAAAAATTCTACTCGTTTAGGAAGCTTGTATTTCACCAGCTTATCCTGACAGAATTGAATAATGTCATTCATGGTGATCTGCTCATCCTTGACTGCGACAAAAGCTTTAACTTTTTCACCGTATTCCCCATCGGGGACTCCGATTACGGCCGCCTCTACCACAGCAGGATGTTGATACAGGACTTCCTCCACTTCACGAGGATATACATTGTAACCTCCAACGATAATAATGTCCTTCTTGCGGTCAACAATATAGATGTATCCTTCTTCATCCATTGTTGCGAGATCACCAGTGTAAAACCACCCGTCATTAAAAGCAGCTGAAGTACCTTCCGGCATCCCCAAATATCCCTTCATTACATTTGGCCCTTGAACAACTAATTCTCCGACTTCTCCTCTCGGCAATTCTTTTCCGAATTCATCTACAACTTTGCTTTGGACAGCTGGAATATTCAAGCCGATAGAACCTGGCTTACGAGTCCCTTTTAAAGGATTAATAGCGACGAGAGGAGCAGTTTCCGAAAGCCCATATCCTTCCAAGATAGAAACATTAAACTTGTTTTCAAATGTATGCAACAGCTCTGCCGGAATCGAGGCACCTCCTGAGATGCACATGCGTATAGATTGGAAATCCTCCGCAATCGCTTCAAGCAATTGATTGATAAAACTGTACATTGTAGGTACTCCAGCAAACACGGTTGCTTTTTTTTCCCGAATGGTGGTGACCACGTCATGAGGGCTGAATTTAGGCTGGATCAGGACTGTTGCTCCACAAGCAATTGGCGCATTCAGACAAACTGTCATACAGAATACATGGAACATTGGCAGAACAGCTACGATACGATCATTAACATCGAGTTCTAGTAATTTTGAAATGGAGTCCGCATTTGAACCCAAGTTTCGATGCGTTAACATTGCACCCTTGGGTTTCCCGGTAGTTCCTGATGTGTATAGTATGACTGCAAGGTCTTCCTCATCAATGTAGGGGCTTTCGTAAACATTAATGCTTGTGCTTGTTTCCATGAGATGCTCCCATGTCGATTCCTGATCCGTGGCTTCGGTATAAACCACAAGTTTCAGATTTTCCAATTGCTTTTTTACTTCTGATAACTTCGGTTCTACAGATACATGGGCAATGACCGCTTTGGCTTGACTATTGTCTAAAAAGTAGTTGATTTCCCCTTGGGTATACAAAGGATTGATCGGAACAACGAAAGCACCAAGCCGTAAAATACCGTAGTACGCAATGAGAAATTCAGGGCTATTTCCTAAAATAAGAGCCACTCCATCTCCCTTCCTAATTCCTTGTACATACAGACCAACAGCCAATCGATCCACCTTCTGATTTAGTTCTTGATAAGTAACAGTTTTATCTCTAAAGAAATAAGCGATACTTTCTGGGAAATTACTTGCGCTTCTTTTTAAATTTTCGTTTAAGTTATACCTCATTAAATGTATTCCACCCCTTTTCTCACATAGGAGGCTTTGAATGCCTACTATTTTGAATTTTTTAAATATTATTACATTTTAAGTATACTCATAAATAAAAATTAAATAAAATTAAAGATTTTAATTTGTATGTAAGTATTAATAATATTTAGAAGGAATTCCAGGATAACAGGAGGGGCTATTTTATGATTTCTACATCAACTTTAAGTTCTAAATAAAAAGACAAAGCCCCAGTAAAGAGCTTTGTCTTTTTATTAATTTATAAAATAGAGCTATTGCAATAATTGGTTCTTTAGATATTTTTCTATTAACTCAATAAATAAGTTCATAGATTTCGTATGCAATTCCACAGATTCTGTTATAACTGAAAAATTTCTTTTTATTGGTGTCCCTTTGACATTTAATACTTGAATGGTACCAAGCATTCTTTCTTTTTTAACAGTAAGTTCAGATAAATAACTAATGCCAAGCCCGGCTTCAACTGCTTCTTTTATAAGTTGTGTGCTGCCGAACTCCATTAACTTGGAAGGACGTATTTGTAAAGATTGAAATAATGTTTCTGTTGCCTCTCTTGTACCAGAACCTTCTTCACGGACAATCCAATTCTCTTGTTCTACCTGTCTTAGTGTAACTTCCTTATTGAAATAAATTGGATATTTACCCCCTGCCACGATATACATTTGGTCGGTGGAAACGGATTTTATATATATATTTCTAAGAGAAATTTCCCCCTCTACAATTCCTACATCGATCTCATGACTTGTGATTGCTCTGGCAATATCCCTTGTGTTGCCAATCTGTACCGAAGGGAAGATATTAGGAAATAGGTTTTTCATCCTTGCAAGTATATGTGGTAATACATATTCTCCAAAGGTATAGCTGGCACCAATTTTTAATGGTCCTGTTGGCTCGTTATTTAATTCATTCACCAATATTGACATTCGTTTATATAAACCTGTTATTTCTTTAGCATGTAAATAGACTATTTCTCCTGCTTTAGTTAGCTGTACAGATTTGTTTGTTCGCAGAAGCAGCTTTGATCCTATATGTTTTTCCAATTGTTGAATTTGCTGGCTGACTGCAGGCTGAGTCATATGAAGCTCTTCTGCTGCTCTGGAAAAGTTTCTTTTATCAGCTACAGATATAAATACAGATAATAGTTGATCCATATGTTCCCCTTCTGACTATCTTATTTACTTATTATAACTATAATAATCATTTATTTTCCTTATTGTAAATCATTAGTTACGATAAATTACAAATAATCCAAATAAGGGGTTGAAAAACATTGGAACAAAAAGCGTTAATAACTCCCAGTCCAAATGAGCAGAAAAAAGCGGCAAAAAAGCTAAATGTATCTTTGGTTTCTGGAATTGGTTTTACATTCATCATAGCCGTGTTAGGTTTTATTTTGGCAGCGTTACCAGGTTTAAATCATATTGGACCTCTTGCGTGTGCCATTTTACTAGCTGTGGTTTATAGACAGGTTTTTGGATATCCGGAAAAATTACGTACTGGTATTCATTTTTCATCAAAAAAACTATTGAGATTTGCCATCATACTTTATGGATTAAAGCTTAACATGATTGTGATATTTCATCAGGGTTTCCCTCTATTGCTTAGAGGGACAATAACGATCATTTTTTCAATTGTTGTTCTTATGATCATTGCAAAATGGCTGAAGGCAGATTTTAATCTTTCTTTATTATTAAGTGTCGGCACAGGCATTTGTGGTGCGGCTGCCATCGCGGCCGTATCGCCAATTATTAAAGCAAAAGATGAAGATACGGCTATGGGAGTAGGCATCATCGCATTAGTCGGCACAGTGTTTTCAATAATCTATACGTTAATATATCCTATTTTATCTATTGGTCCTATGAACTACGGAAATTGGGTTGGAATCAGCCTACACGAGATAGGCCATGTTGCTTTAGCTGCTGCACCGGCAGGCCAAGATGCTCTTGCTCACGCATTACTTGCCAAACTTACACGAGTATTCCTATTGATTCCGGTTTGCTTTATCCTCATGTTTTTGATGAAAACGAAAGGAAAAATAGAAGGGGAGGCAAGATTCGAGTTTCCATGGTTTTTAATTGGCTTTATCGTTATGAGTTTTGTGGGGAGCTATATCATTGGTAATAAGGTTATGGTATCGCAAAAAGTGATGTCTGATATTGCAGGGTTCACATCATTTATGTTAACCATGTCAATGACCGGATTAGGATTAAATATTAGCCTGAAAGAATTACGTACCAAAGCAATACGTCCACTTATCGCCATTATTATTACATCATTTCTTTTATCATCGCTAACGTATATTAGTCTTTAACGAAGTATAAAAAGGTGAATTTTCACCCATTGCAATACATGTATAACGTCATGAATATGTTCTAACCGAATATTTTTTAACTCATAATAGATTCATGGATCATAGCAAATTCGTAATTTCCTTGTTGAAATTCTGAATAATATCTGTAAGGTTTTGCTCAACTAATTTAAGTCATCATCATATCTTTTAGCATAAAATTAAAATATATAGTGAATTAATAATTACGTTAATCTGATGAAAAAGGAGATGAATATAAGTATGCTTGATAACCCATTGAATAAAGAGAATTACGGAACCTATATAGAGTCAGTTGAAGGTGAAGCTGCCATCAGCTCACCTAATGAACAATCCGACGCCCCTCCAATAACTCAGACAAAAGATCCTGAATTCGATCTTTTCGGCACAGGATTAAATGAGTATCCGTTTTAATTTAGATTCCTTATCACATGATACCTAACGAAAATAGTTGATGTTACCAAGGCATTTCATCGCTGCATTCGTTTTAAAGAACTCATCGCTCGCTCATTGGGATGGTTTGTTTAGGGTACCATGTCAATTTTCTTTACGGAAGTTACTGTAATGCATTATATATAAATAACAAAAAGAAATGGAAGTCCATATTGGTAGGCCATTGATATTAGGATGCAGAAGAGCAGCTGCCAGCCCATAACTTGATTTAATGATCATACGAACATACTCTAATGTAGTATCAGGATACTGGTCAGTGGTAGGTAATGTTCTAAGGAGAAGTAGACTATGAACAAACGAAAAATAAATTATTGTTGTGGTGTAAATCGAGGGTTGAGGGAGAAAGGGGCCAAAATTCGAAAATGGTCAAATATTTTTGGGTTACAATGTGCAAAAGTAAATGTTGGACCGCCAGCTACTGGATCAGTTTCCACTCCGTCAGGTCCAACTCCTCCGCCCACAGTGGGCTATAGTAGCGTAAGTATTTATAATTGCCATACTGATAGGAGGGGTAATGACGGCTCAGATTTGCAGCCAGTAGCCACTCTAAATCATCAATATAATGATATTGGCACTTGTGTCCTGAAGGAGAGCCTCATGTGTTGGAACTGAAAAATGGCGTATCGAATCATGTTTTTGTGTTGATGTGGGAACTGGAGAATGCGGAGTAAATGTTCCCACTCCAGTTACGTGCCGTGATACGAATTTTCACTACTCACTTCCCCATGCTCCATCAAATTCGTTTCACTTAATAAAACCCAAACATCCCAAATAAATAGGAACCCCCATCTAAGACTGGAAGTTCAAAAAACAATAGCGTTATCAATATTACCCAAAAAGACAATACTAAGTTTGATAATTTAGCCTAACGCGTTTGTCGCATAACATAGTATTCTTAATGAACTATATTGCCCTATAGTTCATTAAGGATATATTAGTTCCTTATAATTTTTTTCATGGATTAAAACAATCGATTTACCTAATTTCAGCGATATTCAAAATTCTGATTTTTTCTACTATCCCTGACTCGATTGGATAACTTATATTTCTTCTTGATTATTACTACCAGGGTAACAAAATTTTTTATAAAGTTATTCTACCTTTACTTTAATTTTATCAATGGCATTATACCCATAACCTTTTTTATTCCAAAATGGTAAATTAGGCTGCATTTGACCATACGAATCAGTTGCCCTGGATTTAATCGTATACTCACCTTTTTCTAATATAGTCCAGTTAAATGACCAACTAACCCATCCATACCCCATATTCTTATCAGGTATTAAATCCGCCTTTCTCCATGTATACCCCTCATCCATACTAACTTCAATCTTTGTAATTACTCCTTTTCCTGTCCATGCAATCCCTTTTATTAAATGTTTACCAGTATTTAAAATGTCCATATCCAGCGGTTTTTGGATAGTCGAATTGATATTTATTGTTGTGACCGGAAATGAATTTTGATCATTGTCTTCATTTGGATAATACACGTAATCAATTGTTTGGAAAGGCCCATTGAATTTTGAATTAATTACACTGATCTGCTTTATCCACTTAACAGATGCCATTGCATACCACTGCGGAACTATTAACCTCAGTGGATAACCATGTTTAAATGGGATTGGCCGATTATTATACTCATAAGCAATAATGGTATCCGGATGCAGTGCTTTCTCGATGGGCAAACTCCTGGTGTAGGTGTAAACCTCATCTAGATCGGTCCTATTTCCATAATCATAACCCTCCACGACAACTTCTTTAGCCCCTTCACCAAGTCCAGATAGTTCAAGGAAGGTTCGTAATGGTACACCTTTCCAACTACCTTGGCTAATAGCTCCCTTTCCCCATTGTTCCCCAAATATTTTAGGTTCGAATAGATTACGCTTGTCACCCGAGCATTCAAGGACAACTTCCAGCGTTTTTGCCGGGTATTGAAGAATGTCTTGCATGGACAGAAGTAAAGGAGCGGATACGAACCCATTTATAGGGAGCCAATAGTTTGAATAAGTAAGAGTGGGATACGAAAAGTGGTTCCTTCTATAAAATAATTGGTTTTCCATGCTATCATTATTGATGAATTGAATCGGTGTCTCCTGATTTTCCGGCAGCAAACTACGAGTCAATAAATAGGGTTTCACTTTATGTGGATTTGTCATAATTCCCCCCTGATTATAATGAATCATTATAGATACGTTCGTTACAGCCTAATTAGGTTATTGGATTAATAGCCCTAAAGAGTATTTACATGCTATCTGATCAGCAGGAATACCAAAAGTTATTGTACGTATATTTTTTATTTGCATTTGTCTTTAGGTTATTAATCCCATTGCATATTTCAGTACTTTCGGCGCCTTTTTAATTCCTTCAGTTCCAATAAAACTGCTCGCACTCGCTATTAATACACTTGAAGAAATGAATTTGACCACATAAAAAATTCCTGATCCAATAATTAGATCTAGGATTAAAAACCTTTTAATTGTTGAGCCTTTTATTATATAAATAACGATTTGGTCGTTTTTCTTCCTACCCAGCATTGTCACATCCTTATCTTTTTCCTAAATGTTATGAAAAAGAGGGGTTGTCATATTCTTCTGTATCATTTAATGCCGAAGCGACACGTACAAAATTTCAGAAAGCTGTTCTTTCCCTTTTAAACTGTCTGTAGTGCTATCCTCACGAAGCAGGCTCTCCGGTCCAATAATTAGCAAGATTGGATATTTTTCATGAATATCCAGTCGGACAAACCTTCCTAAATAAGAACGAACGCTCCTATTTTTCGGAAAATGAAATATAAGAATTTTCATGCCGAAATAAAAAAAATTTCAAGGATGCTGGCCAGGGGTATTTTAAAAATTCTTAACCCTCAAACCGGATGAAACACAGATTGTTGACTTTGAACGCTGAATTTTATTTTAACAGCCTCTTTTAATTCTTTAACTGGTTTAAAAATAGAAGCAAATGAGGTAATTATTTTCAGAACTTGCAATAGTCCGATAAACAGAAATATGTAAACAGAAGTGAATAAACATTCTACAGGACATGTACCTACTAAATTTGTTGGTGAGTAAATTTATAACCATAACACAGGGAACTATGTTTCTATTCTTCATGTGTGTCAAATTTATGTGGCAACACATGGGTTGCTGGGGGGATTGGTTATTAATAAATTGTTGTAATCAACCTTTGACTTTGTTAAGACACCAAACTTTCCTTATGATAATTAACAAGAAAGAAGGATTTGTTCAATCAACAACACATCGAGCTCATTGATTGATTATAAGAGTTCTGTTTCTATTAATAGAAATAAACAATGGTTAGCATATATAGTTTTGTTATAATGAAATTTATAGAAGTATATTTAATCCAAAAGGTGGCTTTTTTATGCATATTGAACAATTTGAATATGTAATTGAGATAGCTAAGAGGGGGAACATTTCCAAAGCCGCCGATAAGCTGCATGTTTCTCATTCTGCTGTAAGTCAGGCGATATCCAACCTCGAATCAGAACTTGGTATCCCAATCTTTATCCGGTCTCGTTCAGGAACCACGTTCACTGATAAAGGAGAAGCAGTCCTAAAATTATCGAACGAGATTCTGAACAAAATCAAGGAGTTAAAAGAGTTAGGGCATCATTCCAAAGATATACCAGGCAGCTTAGCCATATCAGCCTCAGCAATATTCTTTTCTACCTTTCTGCCAGAAACATTAAAAACATTCAAATTAGAATACCCACATATCCAAATAGAAATCGATTCAAATACTCTTGATCCAGTTATAGAAAAAGTTAAAAGTTTTCAAACCGATATCGGTTTAATACTGGGAACGGATGAAATCCTCAAGGAAGTATCCCATTTTGCAAATGCCCGAATTATCTATTCAATCAAGTTAATGGTTGCGGTTAGCAAGAACTCTCCATTAGCAAAAATGGATGTAATTACACCTAAAGAATTGCTTAAATACCCCTTAGTCATACGGAATGAAAGACCTCCCCGAAAAACATGGGATAAAATCTTTTCTCTGTATGGCCAAGGGAACGTATTATTTTATACAAACAATGACGAAGTAATGAAAAATGTGATAGCAAATGATTTAGCCATCTGCTTTTTTACTGATTTAATGAAAAAAGATCCATTGGTTTTAAGGGGCGATATTAGTTTAATCCCTTATTTCGATCCAATTGAAATGCCTAATTACCATCTCATCTGTATTCAGGCGAAGAATAAATACTCCTCCATCGTCGAAAAAGACTTCATTCTTCATTTGATGAAATCTCTGGAATCCTACAAAGCAGAAATACAAGACTTATAGCCACGACATTAACATGCTCCAATGTAATAAACAAAAATACACCCTTAGTAAGTAGTAAGCTATTTCAAAAACCTACTACCTACTAAGAGTATTTTGACAAGCTTTCTATAAACCGTCTGTAACGATTCACTCTTACATTATGAATGTTTAACCGATTTGAGTGGATTCTGCTTTTAATACTCTTTTTTCACTTGGTCTAAGAAGTGTTAAAGCGATTATGGAGATGATGCAACAAATCACGACATACATACTAATCGCAGATGTCGTTTTGAATTTTTCAAGTAAGGTTAAAGAAATGGTCGGTGCAAGACCTCCTGCAATAATGGAGGCAAATTGATAGGCAATTGATGATCCACTAAAGCGTAAATGCACTGGGAAAATCTCTGAAATTAATGCAGCCTGTGGACCATAAACCATTGCAGGCCCTATGCTTGCAATTATAGTAGCTAAAATAATCAAACTTTTTTCCCCTGAATTTACTAAGTAAAAATAAGGGAAAGAAAATAACAGTGTAATAATCATACCGGCAAGAGTTATATTTTTCCGATTAAATCTATCCGATAAATGAGCTGACAAGGGTACAACGACTAAGAAAACGATCGAAACAAGTAATACGGCATTCGTAATAAATTGTTTATCTAGTTTAATATGCACTGTAGCATAGTAAATTGCAAAAGTAGTATAAATGTAGAAAGGTACATTGTCCGCAAGACGAGTAAGGGCTGCAAACACAATCTCTCTAGGATATCCTTTAATAGATTCTAGTACAGGTGATTTTGCTGTGCGATTCTCCTCTTTCATTTTTGTGAATTCTGGAGACTCTTCTATGCCAAGACGAATAAATAATCCAATGAAGACTAGGACTATACTTAAAAGAAATGGAATTCTCCATCCCCATACGCCGAAGTTTTCTCCCGTTAGAAATATACAGAGTGAAACCACTGATGTAGAGATTAACATTCCAATTGGAACACCTAATTGCGTCATACTTCCCATTAAACCACGGGATTTTTCCGAGCTCCATTCAACTGAAAGGGTTACCGATCCACCCCATTCTCCTCCAACCCCGATTCCTTGGAGAAACCTAAGAATAACAAGCAAGACGGCTCCAAAAATGCCTATGGTGTCGTAGGTAGGTAATAATCCCATAACCGTGCTACTAATACCCATTAACAATAAAGAAGAAACCAAGGCCGCTTTTCGTCCAATTTTATCTCCATAAGAACTAAATATAATAGCCCCAATAGGACGAGCCAAAAATCCTACAAATAGCGTGATAAATGCTTGCAAAACCCCCATAAAAGCATTTGATTCCGGGAAGAATAATTGAGGAAAAACTAGTGCAGCCATAGTTCCATAAAGGAAAAAGTCATACCATTCGATGGAAGTCCCCACAATACTTGCAAGTGCTACTTTTTTCATCTGTTTCTTACGTGCTTGTTCATTTATCTCCATTTTCCATACCTCCTCTATAAATGTAATTTATTAATAGTTTTACATGATGAGGGAGCGTCAACGAAGGAAAAAACGATTAATGAAATTCATGATTTTTATCATTAGCTTCACTAAAAAGCTGGCGTAAAAAATTCTTATTATACTTCCCATTGGCATTTTTAGGTAAATCATTTGTAAATACATATCGATCTGGCAGCCACCATTTAGGGAATTTTGCTGCTAACCATCGGGTTAACTCTTCTTCAATCAAAGTTTTATTTCCTTCTTGTTTAAGAACAATATACGCTAAGGGACGCTCTAGCCATTTCTCGTCAGGCATAGCAACAACACAAGCTTCTGCCACTTCTGGATGAGCGATTAGTTCATTTTCAAGTTGAACCGAGGAAATCCATTCCCCGCCGCTCTTAATCATATCTTTATTCCTATCTACAATTCGAATAGATCCTTGATTGTTGATTGTGGCGATGTCACCGCTCTTCCACCAACCATCGACGAATGAAGATGAAGAACGTTCATCATTAATATACTGGTTTGCAACCCACGGGCCACGGGCCATTATCTCTCCCATTTGTTGATCATCCCATAAGATTTCTTCTCCAAATTCATCCACGATTTTCATTTCAATTCCAGGTATTAGGGTCCCTTGTCTTGCACGTAATTGAATATTTTCACTTTCAGAACGATTTTCTTGGTCTTTTCTATAATGTAAAAATGAAATTAATGGGGAGGTTTCAGTTGCACCATACCCTTGGACTACGGGTACGCCATATTTATAAAAGAGCTTTTCAATTATTGCCTTGGGTGGCGCCTGGCCCCCAAGAAAAAGCGCTCTCAAACTAGAAATTCGATAAGGATTTTCTTCTAAAATATTTACCATTTCCACGCCAAGTGTGACAGCTCCAGCAGCTAAAGAGACACTCTCAGATTCTGTTAATGACAATAACTGATGAACACTCGGACGTTGACCTGGCAAGACCAATTTAGCCCCAGTAGCTATAGCTGCATAAGGCAGCCCCCAAGCATTTACATGGAACATGGGGACCATTGGCATAATGCAATCTTTCTCTGAAATTCCGGTTACATCCTTATAAAGTAATGCTGAAGTATATAAATACAGACTTCTTTGAGTATAGGAGACTCCTTTAGGAAGCCCTGTGGTAGCGGATGTAAAGCAAATGGTTGCAGGTGTATTTTCGTCCAGTATTTCAAGTTCGAAGTGCGGTTCTGCCTGTTCAAGAAGCTCTTCATAACAATAAAGTGGCGAGAGCTTAGTTAGGGGAAGGTTCTTACCAAGGAACACGTAGGCCTCGATATTAGGTAATTGTTTTGAAACCGCTTCCAAAATTGGCAATAAATCTTCATCGAAAAATATAACCTTATCTTCAGCATGGTTAATGGTATAAACAATTTCCGGATTACCATATCGAATATTAACGGTATGCAGTGCTGCACCATAGCATGGAACTCCTAAGTACAGCTCAAGATGTCTATGATTATTCCAGGCAAGTGAAGCAACTTTATCTCCTTTTTCTATGCCTAAAAATTTTAAAATGTTGGCTAATTTTTTTACCCTTAAATAAAAATCAGCATAATTGTAACGAAATAGCGAACCATCAGAATCTCTTGAGACAATTTCTTTATCAGGAAAGTATCTGGCAGTTCTTTCTAAAAACGTCTTTAGATTCAATTGTATCGAATTCATATACATCTCCATTTCTTGTTAAAATAAATTTGAGGTCTTTTCATTTCATTATGAAGCTTTTTTAAAATAGACTGTAAAAATCATTTTTATCGAAACGTTCCTGCCTGTTTTGCACCTCCTCATTTTGAAAATAATAGAAAATTTTGAATTATATATATATTTTATAATTTAATTTACCAAATAAAAAGTTAACAATACCAACATAAACGTAAGTATTACTTACATAACTTATCTAATATCCTTTTATTCTCATTAAACATCTTACCTAAATTAAGGATTAGACTGCCTTCTCAAATCCAGCCATTTATAGAAAACTTCATAAATCAGCTCGGAAATTATGCACTGTTATTACAGTTCCACAAAAAAACTCCCGTGAAGCTTTCGTCCACGGGAAAAATGAGTTGCATTTTTTTATTTTTGAAAGTCTGTAAGAGCTAAATTACTTTAAATTCTACAATATTTTACTTCAATATCATGCTTTGTTTTTTATACAAGTGAAAAAGTCCCCTCCACGAGCTTTGGCTTTTGCCAACGAGAGAAGTAGAAAAGGCTAGATTTCTTCTGCCCTTATCATTCATTTGAGGAAACCAATATTATTGCTGTAATTATTATTATAGTTGAAATGTATGAACATTACGGTTCCATTCACACCTTTATTGGTATCATGACCATTCCTCCTTGACGAGAATCAAAAACGAAAAAATTTTGCCCTCTATCAGGTTCTTAGTACTAATCTCTTTTTCCCTTAATAAACTTAATAAACTAACTATTTAGGAGGGGTATAATGTTTAATCAAAGGCTGGATAGTAATAGTCCACTTATTTATAAAATGAATGACGTCACCTACCAAAAGTACAAACTATATAAGAAACCATACAATCGGGAAGTATTCGTCATAAAAGATTACGGAGAAGACCGCGGTATTACCAATAAAAGTATTGCGTTATTTGAAGCAGTTAAAGATCATTTTGACCGTTTTAAGATTGCAAAAATTGTTAAAGGAATTAATAAAGACAATATTTTGCTTGATAGCGATCTCATCCTTATAGACAAAAAAGGAAATGAGCTACACCTATCTGGTTGTAGTTGCGGGTATGCTGGCACTGGTTCGCATGGAACCGTTGAAATTTTGAATAAGGCAGGATTCGAGATTGATAGAAGGTTTGTGTTTTGCGCAAAAGGATTCACTCTTTTTCATCCGAATGAAGAAAAGGAACTATATGGCGAACGTTTATAAATTATCTAACCCACTATGTAATTATCACAACCTATTTGCGGATAGTAGCCGGTAAAGTATCTACAAGAGTGCTTGGGACAAGGTAATATGCCAATTACAAAAAAAGTGAAATGATTATTCAAATAAAATGAAATGCGGTCAGCCAGCTGGCTCCCTTTCATTATTTAATAGATAAAACAAAGCCTTGGTAACTGAGAAATCAGTAATACCAAGGCTTTAAAGTGATTAATACATTGACATTAAATGAAAAACATCCTTCTCTGAAAAGTTTTTAAAGCAAGATGGAGCACTTTATATCGACCAAACTAAGTTATATCTCCGAAATACTACAATATATCGACGAAATTCAGGATATATCTCCGAAATCCAGCATTATATCAGCGAAAATCAGGATATATCTTCGAAATTCAGCAATATATCAACGAAACTAGAGATATAAAACAGTTATTCGGATAAATGGGGAATCAGACTTTTCTCCATAAGAAAAGTCCATGCGACTAGGATTTGCCTCATGGACTGGTTTGTTTCTATAATTGCTCAATATACCGATGAGACCTACTTACAAAACCTGTTATTCCTCCAGCATGCCTTTCACGCGCTTTACTTTGTCTTCCATCTTGCGTTCTTTATCACGACGGTCATCGATTCGGATATTTGTACAAACTCTAGCAAGACCTTTTTCAAAAGGTACTTCGTGCATCGCTTGGATCACTTCAAACAACTTAGGCAGGTCGCCTTCAATGATTGTATTCATGGGAGTCAGTTGAAAACGAATTTCTCCCTTTTCTTCATATTGCTTTAATACTCTTTGAATATCTGCCACATAACTGCTAACACTTGGAGTTTGTGTACCGACAGGAATAACCGTTACATCAACTATTGCCATACTTATTCACCAATCCTTTTTATGTATTAATCAAGAAGCTTACTGACATCTCTATCCTATAGACGGATGTTTTTACTATTATAACCCAAACTCCAAACTTCGCACCTACGAAAACAGATATAAACTTAGTTTGCGCTTAGTAAATCCAAGCACTTCTGCTGGTGAGAAAATCACTGTAAATCAGCGAAATAGAAAATGACACTTGTCCTAGATGCTAGGACATTAGCTGTTTTTAAACAACCCGTATAGGCTCACTAAAAGAGTTTATTTTTGAATGCTCCTTTGTAAAGCCATATTATAATCCAGCAAACAAATCCACCTCAATTAACGTAGAGGTGGATAGTTTTCTATCGATTTATATATTTTTATACCTTGACTTTTCAGTTAAATAATCCTTATATACTAAAACTGCAACAACAATAAAACTTAGACTAACAAACCTGAAAATCATCTCTAAACTAATCCATTCAGCTAAAATACCTAATACAAATGCGCTAATTCCAACACCAACATCAAAGCTTGAAAAAAAGGTTGCGTTGGCTGCGCCTCTTTTTTCTTCTCTTACATTTTGAACAGTCCACGTTAGTAAACATGGCATAACAGTTCCATAACCTGCCCCAAATAAAACCGCCGCAATGATGAGTTGAAGATCATTTGTTGCATAAGACAGGATAAAAAGTGACAAAAATCCTAACACAGCTGACATAATGATAATAGACCAAGGTCCTTTTTGGTCATACCATTTTCCCGTAAACGGACGCAGTAAAGTAGCGACAGTTGCATTGATAAGGAAGAATAGAAAAATATGATCCAATTCCTTTTGTTTTCCAAATAGAACGACAAATGTAATGATCGCTCCAAAACCAAGTGTTGTAATAACCGTCAGTAACGCTTGAAACCAGACATCTTTTTCAAAAATCATATCCAATAATCGAAATGGTTCCTTCTCAAGCTTTACAGTGGTAGGTGAATATACAAATTGTAGCGCAATTACTGCCAATAGGCTCAGTACTACTGATGACCAAATTAAAATATCGAAGGAAAAAGAGTCATAGATAAGGATGCCTATACTTGGTGCAATGATAGCCCCTACCGTTGTGGATATAGAAAAATACCCTATTCCTTCTCCTAATCGTGTCTTAGGAATTAAATCGACGACTATTGTACTATTAGCTGTGGTCGATACTCCCCACGCTGCACCATGGAAAAGTCGTAACAATAGAAGAAGCCATATAATATTAAGAAATGGATAAAGCATTGTAATAATCATTAAAGCTGCACTTGCACAAATGGCTAGACTTTTTCGCTGGTTATCAATTAAATAGTAACCTACGAAAGGTCTGATTAGAACAGCACCTATAGTAAATAATGTTGTTACTAGACCTACTTGAATGGAAGATGCATTCATGCTTAACATATAAGCCGGCAAAATAGGAAGCAACATTTCAAACCCTATAAAAGCTAATAAGTTGCTTATAAATAAAAAAAGAAATGATTTATTAAAGATTCTTTGATTTTTCATATAACTTTTCCTCGCTTCTAAATTATTTGTCTAAGTTAGAAGCGTTTGGAACACTGAAACGTTTTTCAATTGTCTAAGTTTTTTAGTCAATTGACTCACCCTCTCTAAACCTCTTAAAAATTTTCAAATAATCATATCAGAATCTCCCTTTATAAACAAGCTAATTTTTAAATTAACAACACAGTTTTTGTCATTCTATATTTATACAATTAAAAAAGATGTAATATTCATGAGGAAAACTCCTTTCAGGTAATCCATATATTACATCTTAAAATCAATTGGTATATAGTATATTATTGCAGGATCATTAGGGTTGCTTCAGAAAACATACTGAATATTTCAATCATTCTTCTGGTATTAACCCTATAGGTTACCTTTCATGAAACGGGAGTACATGATCCATAAAGAACATTGCACAATTTCCAAGTTACACAATCAACCGCATTGATAGATGCTTGGAAATCGTATAATCCTCTGATGCCCCCTCAATATAAACTTACCTATATTAAATGTGTAAAAAGTTATTGGGAGTAAAATGTTTTTTTCTACTGTCAATTAAAGCAATACTGTGAGCCAATCGCTCTACCCCTAGTTTTATTTGGCTCTTGTTCACTTGAGAGATGCACAATCGAACGATGTTTTCCTTTTTATATTCCGCTAAAAACATTCTAGAGGCATCATCAACATATACATGCTGCTCATTTAACATATGAACCACCTGTTTTGCTTTCACGTTTTCGGGCAAACTGATGGAAAGATAGAATCCGGAAGTCGGTTTTGAAAAAGAAGTATTGGCCGGCAGAAATAATTCACATGCTTCTTGAAGGATTTGCATTTTAGTTCTATATACCTCTTTAACTTTCTTGAGATGGCTATTAAACATACCGCTTTTTAAATAGATTTCTAGAGCACCTTGAGAAAGTGCTGAACTATTAAAATCCGAACTGAATTTATATCGTATGAAATTCTTAATCATTAATTCAGGAAGAACGACAGTTCCAATCCTTAACCCAGGGAGAAAAATTTTCGAAAGGCTTTTAATATAGATCACTCTCCCAGAGGGATCATATGAAAATAAGGGATCTGATTTTGAATTTGGATCAAGGTCTCCTAATATATCATCCTCCACTATATATACATCGTATTTTTCAGCTAACTCCACGATTTTTTTCTTTTCACTATTCGTATAACAATGTCCAAGTGGATTGTGAAATCTCGGTATAATATAGAAAAATTTTATATCATTATTTCGAAATATGTATTCCAGACGATCAAGATCAATCCCTTCCATTGATAATTCAATTCCAAAAGTAGTAGTTTGATGCAGATTGATCGACTCAATGAACCCGAAATAAGTAGGCTGTTCAATTAAAATATTGTTTTTCCCATTTGGAAATGGCATAGACACCAATAAATTAAGGGCTTGCTGCGAGCCAGATACAACGACCACTCTTTCTGGTTGAGTGAAAACCTGTAAATTTTGCAGATATTTCACCAATTGTACCCGTAGTGAGTAAAGCCCTTGTTGATCGGAGTATGTAAAAAGCTCTTCTTTATAATGGTCAATTGCTTGATTCATACAATGTTGAAATTCCACATAAGGCATAACATTTTTATCCGGACCGGCAGACAAAAAATCAATCACCTCATTTTCTTCCGGCGCTTTTTGGTATTCATTCACAACATAGTAGCCGCTTTTAGGAACAGAATAAATTACATGCTCTTTTTCAAGTTCTGCGTATGCTTTAATGACCGTATTTTTGCTACATGAAAAATAATCAGATAACTGACGAACAGAAGGCAGTTTACTGCCTGCAATTAGCGAACCATCTTCCAATCGAAGCTTAATGTCTTCCATTATCTTTATATATTTTGAATTCATTAATGATCCCCCTCCAACTGTACCAGGACAGATAGGTAAAAAAACGGTTTAATTTTATTGAATGTACTCATAGTATGTTAATTATAACAAAACTGTTTTTAAGATAAATAAAAAACGGTACAGATTTGGTACAAAGTATGAATGGAGGTCAGAAATGATGCAGGGAGAAACAAGAGGAAAATTCGGATTATTTTTGGGGTTGGTGGGGGTCATTTGTTTTAGCTTAACACTCCCTTCTACAAGTATTGCAGTAGAATATTTTGGGACTACGATCGTTGGTTTAGGAAGAACAGTTGTAGCCGCTATTTTAGTAGCCGTGGTACTAATTGTTCGAAAGGAAAAACTGCCTTCTCTTCGCCAATTCAAACGTCTAATCATTGTTGCTTTTGGTGCGGTTTTAGGATTTCCTCTCCTCACTTCTTGGGCAATGGAATCCTTGCCTGTTTCTCATGGAGCTGTGGAATTAGCTCTGTTACCGTTAGCGACAGCCGGATTTGCTATATTTAGGGCAGGTGAAATCCCATCTCTCAAATTCTGGATTTCAAGTATGATCAGCTCATTAGCGGTAATTATGTATGCACTTCATCTTGGATTCGGCCAATTGCAATTTGCCGATTTAGCTTTACTGGCAGCAGTGATCATTCTGGGACTTAGTTACGCAGAAGGAGGAGAATTAGCGAAAGAATTAGGTAGCTGGCAAGTGATTGCTTGGGCAATTATGATCGGTGCTCCATTTTTCATTATTCCAGTTGGGCTAAACCTGACAACTGAAATGCTTCATGCCCCAATACAAGCTTGGATTAGTTTTATTTATCTCGCAGTGGTTAGTCAATTTCTAGCATATGTTGCTTGGTATAGCGGAATGGCCATGGGCGGGATAGCAAGAGTCAGTCAGATTCAATATTTACAACCGTTTTTGATGATTCTATTTGCAACAGTATTTCTAGATGAATCCATCACAATTTTCACACTTGTAATAGCAGTTATTGTTGTCTTTTCTGTTATATTAGGCAAAAATGCACCCGTGTCAAAAAACGGAGCTGTATCAGAGAAAAGCTAACTTAATGAAAGTTAGCCTTTAGAAGACTAAATTGTATAGATGAGAAATGGTCATGAATATAGACTTAACTAGAAATACATCAAAAATCAAACTGCCTTAGCTATTTTTCATGGCCTGCATTGTTCTCTCTCTTCATCTTGTCATGAGACGGATAAAGCAGTAATAATATGGAATGATGTGACCGTTCATGAGAAGTCGAACTGCAAGAAGATCAATATAAGTTAATTAGCGCCCTACAAGATATGGTATCTAAGCACGAAGCATCTGACTTAAATCCCATATTGTAAAATACTTATTTGTAAAAGCATTCATATTCATTGCTCTTCCAGATCTCCACGACTTAGCTTCACTGGCTTCTTAACCGGTTTTTTCTCATCATGGTTCATCGTTCTCACCCCAATAAAAAAAGCACCCAAAGTAATGGGTGCCTTCTCCTTTTATTCGTCAATTTTGAATTCTTTCAATAAATCATTTCTATACGAAATTGCATCTCGTTCAAAGACTTTTTTAAACCTATCTTCGTACTCTTCGCGGGTTATTAGTCCTTTTTCACCCAGTAATTCTACTATAGCTCTAACCCTTACTCTACTCGACACTAATTCGTTTGTCATATTGGATAATAAAATACCGATTTTCTCATATTCATCATTCATTTTTTCATCCCCTTTGTTTAACTAATTTGACAAAGGGGACTAATTCCCTGCAAAGAAAAGCACCAAAAAAAATAGATGATTTTCAATAGATATAATATATAAAATAAAGGCGGGCTGTCGGTTCCTCTTTTACACCCTCCATTTAACTATGAGCCATATAAGCATAGCACCCAACCACAATCATCTCCGATTATGGAAAACTTTATGGTTCATTTTTTACGGTCTCCTTTATTGCACAAGCCGTACCACATAACAATAGGTGGTACGGCTTTGTTGATTAAAAAATATTTTCCTACACGAATTAATTAGAAGTGTTTTTTCAATGATCTTGGTCAGTCACACCACTTTAAAGCCTTAATAAATTGGCTGAATTCCCCCCCACTATTTCATTTCACAAATCGGCGTGTGGTATCACGCGGACGAGTGATGGCACCAACAACAACAGAGTGTGCGCCGAGTGCCAGACATCTTTTATACATTTCCGGTGTCTTGACATTGCCTTCTGCGAAGACAGGAATGCTCACTTGATCCAAGACGTTTTTCAAAAATGAAAAGCCGTAATGGTATCGTTCATGACCAGATGTATCTGCTGTGTATCCGTGTAGGGTAGTCGAAACGCAATCAAATCAATTGTATGGCATCTTCTACTGTCGCGATATCTGGAATAAGTTCGACATTTGGTGCCTTTTCTTTGGCATAATGATCAAGTCCCTGCAGTGAAATACCATTAGGGCGAATCCGATTGGTTGCAACCACTGCAATCCTTTCACAACCACTTTCTATCAATTCATCTATTTGTGTGTTGCCTTAGTGAATTATAAGAGTAATCACAATTATTAATCGGCTAAAAAACTACTTATTGATAAGCATCGTCCTTCAGCGGTTTTTGCATAGATAATTTAAAAGTAATGAGTTCAAGGCAAGCGTTTAGCATTACTCAAATAGCCAAAGCCGGATTCAGTGCTGAATCCGGCTTTGGCTATTTCTGCTATTTTTCGAAAATTGCATTTGATAGAAGACGGAACAAGTAATCCGGGTGGTCGCGGAATCCTGCTTCTAAACCAATCAGAGTTACATCTTTATTCTGTTCTTTTACGATTATGGCTTGGCCCTTGGCGGTTATGTTATTTTTCCAGTGACCAGCTACGAAGAAATTATCTGAATCCGCAAGGGTCGCGAAGACTTCATCATTATTCGTACCCGTGAACCATGTTGGACGATAGACAAAGCCGATATCATCCTCTCCATATCCCGCTGTTAAACCCGTTCCCTCATAATCAACTTTTACGATACCATTACTGTTGGAATCTCCTACATTAATGATGTCATCTGTAAGACCGAGTGTCTTAGTTGCTCTAGAAGCACCAGCACCTACAGCTATATACTTGCCACCTTCATTTAAGAAGCTTGTCACATTGTCTTTAAACGCATTAAGTTGACCGGGGTCCTGTAATCCAAATTCCTTATTAGCTTCGGATAGGTTGGTAGAAATGAGGCTTTCCGTTCCACTATAGACAAAAACATCAAAACCATTAAGGGTATTTTTAGCCACTTCCACTGGCGTAACTTCTGTCACATCAAAACCTAGTCTTTTCAAAGCCAGCTTTGTTCCTGCGTGTGATTTCTGTTTACCTATACCTCCATCGTTTAATATAGCCACTTTTAATGACGTTATAGCCACTGCATCTGCTGGTACCTCAGCAGTTCCAATCTGTAACCCAGATTCTTTCACCGCTGCTGATACCTGATTAGCTACTGCTTTTGCAAAGAAGTTGCCTTGTGCATCACGTACTATAGGTATTCCTTGCTTAAGCAATGCATTTACTAAATTTACCGATTGGACAGAGCTGTTCGGAATCATAAACGGTCCTTTTCCTGAAACCGTTCCTTGACCTGTAATCTGGTTTACTTTCTTTGCACTGACTTTAATAGGATTTTGTGTGGCTACTGCCTCGAATCCCCAAAGCTCCGGTAAACTCCATGCGGAAATGTCGTACATTGCTGGGGTATCGTTCGTGATGTCTTCCCCATCCCAGAGCATCGTGTTTGCTAATCCGGCTTTCGCCTGATCCATCTCAACGAGATACGTTCCTTTTGGATATGACACTCCATCCGCTTTAAATGCATTCACGGCTTGAACAACTTCAATATCATTATTGATCAAATGATTTACTGCCTTATTCGTAACAGTCGGATCCATAGGGTCTAGTGGAAGTATGTAGGTTTTTGGAAATAACCCTTCCTCATGAAAAGGATGGTCAAAGTTTATTCCTCTTTTAAAAATTTCAATTTGATCAGTAATCATGGATTGCTTGTTAGCTGTTGCAAATTTCAGTGCCCCCATAATCGAATTATACATCCATCGTACGCCATCCCAATCATTTGTTGGAGCTTCTAATGTATGACCGTAAGCACCATGGTACATCGCATACATTGGTGTGAAAATTGGTGGGTAATCATCCCAGCCGGCGGAATCATCGCGCAGCGGAATATAGGTACCTTTCATGTTTTGATACAAGGATCCTGAATAGTTCTCATGATCCTTCATTATTTCCGCTTCCATCGCTTCTGCCTGTTTATAGGCCCATTTTCCGTATAGGTCATACTCGTAATTAGGATTATGCGGTGGCGTACAAGGCTCAATTAACCCCTGCAGATTTGGCTGATAATTCTTCACATAACCATGAGTATCAAGGAACACCATCGGGTTCCATTCTTTAATGAGCTCAACCATCTCTTTTGTTTCTGGCTGCGACTGGGTGATAAAGTCACGATTTATGTCAATTCCTTCGCCATTAAATCGGGTGGCACCAATACGTCCATCAGGGTTTTGTACGACATTGAAAATAAGAATATTATTCTCTAAAACATCTTTAGTTATTGCATCATTTTGGGTAGCAAAACGTTCAATTAATTGAAGGATTGCATCGCTTCCGACAAATTCAGTCCCATGAATAGAACCATTAATCATGATTGGAACTTTAAAGTCAGGATTATCGGCAACCCATTCTTGAGCTTTGCCTGGATTCTTAAACATTTGCTTTCTAAGTGCCTTCAGTTTTCCGAACTTCCCTTGCGTTGTTGGGTCAGCAATCGTGACAACATAGAGTGGGTTCCCATCAGCTGATGTTCCACGGACTTCAACTTTCACACGGTTTGAAAGTTTTTCAATCTCTTTTAATTTGGAACCAATTTGTGAGAATTTCACAAATTCATAGTTTTCGCTATTAAACTTGCTTCCGTCCTGTTCCTCATATGTATTCACATTTGTCCATTGAGGTTTCTCAGCATGTCCAGAACTCCACGGAATTACAGTTAGTAAACTCGCAGCCATCAGGCCGGATAATGCTTTTTTCTTCTTCATCCTAAAACCTCCAGTATGTAAATATAGTATTTTTTTGTATATATTAATTAATACATAGATTAATTAAATACAACACGAAATGACTGGCTAATGGGCTGAATAAATTCTGTTGAAAGCGCTTTAATTTTATAACGTCTAACTAATCACATCGTTAAAAATATTCTGTATAAGCTCCCCCAGCAAGTAACGCTACATGAAGTTGAGCTTCCGAAACTAGTGCTGCAATAGGAGCGAATCCCAATAAAATAAACATTGAACGACTTGGTGGAAACACAATACCTAAACCCGCGTTCTTAGCGGCTACTGTAGCTGCTTTAATTCCTTTCTAGACTAATAAATTTCTCCTTTTCTGCATCCTGCAAATATTTCCTTTCTAAAAAATAAATTTCCATACATGTTTAAGAGTATCACCTCCTTATTTAGAAGTAGTAACCCACAAACTTAGATACCTGTTTTATAATATTATATACTTATTTTTGTTTAAATTGGGAATTTTCGGTTAATAACAACTGGATTTTTATCCTATATTCCTCACTTAAGAAGGATAAAAGTATTTACAAATAATTTCTATGCGCTAAATTGATAAAAATCTCGTTTAACTGTTTTGTAGTTTGTCCCCAACGGTCAAGTTTCATGGAAAATCCCTCGAATCCTATGAAATTCATGTGCTATTTGATTTCCTCTAATCGTAATATAAATTTCAAACTATGGGTGAAGTTAGTTTCTCCCCTTTTCACCTTCAATATAAGATAGTAAGTACAGATGGTCCCTCATTTAACTAAACATTCATTCACATGTCCATTTATTCGTAAAAGATAAATTTTACGCGTAGTTTTATTGTATACTCCCCCTCTTCACAACGAGTTAGAGTGAATCATTTTTTTCTTTCCTTACTACAAACTTTTAAATATCACCTTCTTCCATAGGTTATAAATGATCAAACCCTGTAGACAAATTAAACTATAGATAATTAAATTCATTTATATTCTAACGAGATTTATGTAAAAATAGATTATTCTTTTGATAGCATTGGTAATAATCCATAAAAGAAGGGCTTATATTTGGAAAGGTCAAAGGGTATTATAATATTTCGTTGTTAATTCGTTTTTCTTTGAGGTCACCTGGACTTCCTCTTCCCTTTGCTTTAAAGAAAAAAGGGAACATATTCGTCACCCTTTTCTTTAAATAACTGTATCGCTTTATTTTTCGTGAACACCTGATAAGTAAAACAAAAAAAAAACAGACGCTCATGTTTGAGTGTCTGTTTTCCAGTAGTCATCCTTTGAATGGGTGCTTCATGATTTCATTTATTTTTCTCTTTCTTCCGTTTTCCACCATAGGGAATCTTTTGGATTTTCAACAGCTTCTTGATAATCAGATTTAGAAGCAACGGTTGGGTAAGAACCTTTTAGGGATTTTCCTGAAGTACTATTGAACAAGAATAATATCACTAAAAATCCGATCACATTCACGGCTGTTAAATAGAAACCAGGTGCTAAGTTATTCCCCGTTTGGTGTACTAACCATGTGGAAACTAATGGGGTAGTTCCACCAAATATTGAAACCGAGACATTAAAGGTCACTGATAATGTTCGATATCGAATATCCGTATAGAACATGGTTGGTAAAGATCCAGGAATAGTGCCTTCATAAATTGAAAGAAGAACACCTAGAATTAAAATACCTAACGAAATAAATACTAAAGCATTCAAGTTGATTAAATAAAAAGCAAGGGCAGATAATAGGCTTAATCCGCCTAAACCGATTAAGAAAACAGTCTTATTTCCAATTTTATCACTGAGCTTTCCAAACATTAAAGTAAGTGGCACCATGATAATCATTAGAACCGTAATTAATAGGGTTCCAACTGAACTAGATAATCCAATAATTTCATCTAAATAAGAAGGCATGTATGATAATAGCATATAGCTTGTAATATTAAAGAATGCAACAGCTACAAAACAAACAAGAATATCTTTTTTGTGATTTTTAAAAATAGAGAGAAAGCTTTCTCCTTGGACTTCTTCATCAGAAAGTTCATTTTCAAAAATCGGTGATTCTTCTAAACTTTTTCTTAAATACAACCCAATAAGCCCTAAAGGTAAGCCGAGTAGAAATGGTATTCTCCAACCCCATGAGGCCATCTGTTCATCAGATAAAGTGATAAAAAGCGCACTGGCAAGTAACGAAGCTAATATATAACCAATGAGCGTACCAATTTCTAATCCACTTCCAAGCATATTGCGCTTATTGTCTGGGGACGATTCTGCAATATAGACCATTGCACCGGCGTATTCGCCACCAGTTGAAAAACCCTGAATAATTCTAGCTAGTAATAAGAGTATAGGTGCCCATATACCGATTTGATCATATGTAGGTAATAAACCGATTAGTAATGTTGAAAAAGCCATTAAAATAATCGTCGTTGTTAAAACGACTTTTCTTCCTAATTTATCTCCGATTTTACCAAATATAATACCGCCCACTGGGCGCATTAAAAAGGCAATCGCAAAGGTAGCAAAGGTAAACACTAATTTTAGCTCATCATTCTCAACAGCACTAAAAAAGTTTTGACTAATGATCACAGCTAAATAGGAATATAGGCCAAAATCAAACCACTCCATAGCGTTTCCTACCCCTGTAGCAAACACACTTTTCTTCGCTTTTTGAATATCTACAACGTTAATTTTTTTCTTGTTAAATTTCATTTTCTCATGTCACCTCCATTGGATACAATTATGTAAGAATTAGAAATAAAGCAAGACTGGAGTACAAAAAGATTTTGGGTGGTTTTCTCTAAATGTTTTATTATGGAAACATCTCCAACTACATTAGACTACCTTCACCAGAGTTCAAAAAATCCTTTGGACATTAATTATCTTGATACAAAAACAGATAAATATTCATTTTTTGCTTAATCTATCTCTCTTTTGGGTTGTTAGGTCCCCTACTTAGAGAAGAAAGCAGGGGAAAAAGAAAATCCCGATCCAGTAAGGCTTGTCTTTCTGGGCTAGCTTCTTTCTTGTGTCGTCATGTGAACTTAGGATGTATCTGAGATACAATGAAACAGATATGAAAATTTGAACAAAGATCAAGCACTCTCATTACTTATAAAATAAGCCTATGCCCAATGGTGATGATTTAACTGAGGAAATGATAGATTAGTATGCAGGTGAGGTTCCATGAAAGATTAGAAAGGAACAAGACGAAGAGGTGTGGGAAGAACTAAAACAAGCCAATTCAAAATTAGAAATCATTTTTCTATGTTTGTTATATGAGAACAAATTTATAGGGGGAGTCAAAAAAATTCATCCATTCTTTTGCTAAATACTAATTCATCATAATGTTGCTGACTTAATCGCGGTTATCTCTTTAATATAAATAGGGATAGCCCAATCACTATCCCTAACAGTACCTATGATTTCAATTAACGAGTTCTTCCACCTAATTGTTGTTCAGCCATTTGGACTAAACGTTTTGTAATTTCTCCACCAACAGATCCGTTTGCCCGGGATGTTGTATCAGCGCCTAGTGTAACACCGAATTCACTAGCGATTTCGTATTTCATTTGTTCTAGAGCTTGTTCTGCACCATTAACTACTAGTTGATTACTGTTGTTATTTCTAGCCATGTTGTCAGCTCCTATTAATGTAATGTGTTGCTAATCATAGGTTTAGATATTGTTAAGAGTTATATACATAGAATTTAAAATAAAGTAAGGAAGTGATAAAGTAAATTAAAAAACTCACCTGTAGATCAACAGTGAAGATCACTGTAAACATTGATTCCCCTGGTCGCATGGCAAGGTTTTCAGGAGCCCCAAAAAGAAAATAAGCCGATGCAGTTGTAAACCCCTGCCGGTGAATATCCGTAGAGAAGCGTGTTACCCCCTAGCTAGGCTTACGAAATGAGTGCGGGTTCGAATCCTGTCAGAAGCTTTCTCCTTCGCACAGATTTTGTCTTATGCGCTATAAAAGGCATGTTGGTCATATGGTTACTAACCTGCCCCCGTTAGTGCCGTAAGAAAAAGCTTCCTTAAAGACAGCTCTGAACTGAAATCTATTTCTTTCACATGCTATATCTTATTTTTGATCCAGCTTGACATATCGAGAAATCTAGATATATAATTACACCCATGGAACCAATTAATGTATTCAAAGCGTTATCTAACGAAACAAGACTTAATATCCTAGAGTGGTTAAAGGAACCCGAGAAGCATTTCCCAAAACAAGGCGCTCACCTGCCAAAGGAGGTAAGTTACAAAGGCGGAGTATGTGTTGGGGATATTCAAGAAAAAGCCAAAATTTCTCAATCTACCGTTTCTAGCTACTTAAACATGATGCAAAAATCTGGTCTACTTGAATCGATTCGTCATGGACAATGGACATACTACAGGCGCAATGAAGAATTTATTCAACAGTTAGCTAAATATTTTAAAACAGAAATCTAATTTATGTTGGATTTCTGTTTTTTCGCCATTTACATCTATTTTTCTAGATATTTAATTATGCAAAAAAGGAGATTTTATCTATGCGTATTATATTCTATTTGCTAGCCCTATTGGCTGGAGCAGCACTTAGCTTTGAAGGAGCTATCTATGCTGAACTAGGAAAAACAATTGGACAAATAGAAACAAGTTTTTATAACTTCTTTATGGGTACGGTTATCATGGGGCTATTGTGGCTCTTTTTTGGAATAGGTAAGCTTTCCTATATACTTGAAGCACCTAAATGGTCATTACTTGGAGGTGTCTTGGGTGTTATTTATTTAACCTCCATTGTTGTAAGTGTCCCATTTGTTGGGGTTGGTATAACGATGGTTGCGGTAATTATCGGCCAATTAGTAATGAGTATGATTATTGAACATTTTGGTTGGCTTGGAAGTAAGAAAACCAGGATTAATAAGGAAAAGATTTTTGCTGTTATTTCAATGATTATCGCACTTATTTTAATAAACTAGGAGGTCTATAATTATGGGTTTATTTATGATTTTATTTACATTGATTGGCGGTATCACATTAAGCGCACAATCATCTATCAATGGAACATTCAGTCGAAAAGCTGGAACAATTGAAACAACATTTTTAACCTTTCTCACTGGAACAATGTTTCTTACCATTTTTATTTTATTTTTTGGTAGTGGAAATGTACTTGCACTCCTAGAAGCACCTAAATGGCAATTAAGTGCAGCATTTTTGGGCACCATGTATTTACTTCTGACTGTAATGGCAGTTCCTAGAATTGGGGTTATCGCAACTAATATTGCTGGTATAGCTGGTCAACTTGTGATTGGTTTAATTATTGATCATTTTGGATGGTTCAATAGTTTAGTCATAGAATTAGATATTAAACGTGTATTCGCATTACTATTTATGATTATTTCCCTTTATTTTATCTTTATAGGGAATAAACGCTTAAGCGAAGAAATCCAAGCAGTAAATATTAAATTAAACTAACATGATGCAAACGTAAAAAACTTAATTTCAAATAAACGTTGTTCCCTGCAATAGAAGCTGATTTTCCTAATTAGGAAGATTGGCTTTTTCTAATGCATTGTGAAATATTACATTTAAACTATCCTGTACGGTTTTGTACTTGATATACTATTAAGGTTTTTCAAACACATAGAGCCAAAGGATTTTATAATCCTTTGGCAAAAGAGAAACTTAATAGTTAACGACTCTTTTATCTATTGAAGGTGCCCTTCTATTGCTTGGCTATTTCTAAGTTCCAATAAACTCTCCAATTTTCTCTTCACTCTCTGCAACGCATTATCTATAGACTTGGGGTGAGTATTTAATTTATCAGACATTTCTATATAAGTAAGGCCCTCTAAGTAATATGCCAAAACCTTCTTTTCTAACGGACTTAGAACCTCAGATAATTTTAATTCCAAGTCATCAGCAGATTCTTTATCTATCAATATCGCAACGGGATCAGAAATAACGGTGTCTGTCGTTACTTCCATAAGAGTATGATCCGGATTTTCTTCATATATAGGCATATCAAGCGAAATAGAAGAATTTAAAGGAGTATGTTTTTGACGAGTAGCTGCCTTGATGGCTGTAATAATCTGCCTCGTGATACATAGTTCTGCAAACGCTTTAAAATAAGATTGTTTCTCGCCATTAAAATCCCTGATGGCTTTGAATAATCCTATCATCCCCTCTTGGATAAGATCTTCTCTATCTGCCCCAATTAAGAAGTATTTGTTAGCCTTAATCTTTACAAAAGATTGATATTTCTTCATAAGAACTTCCAGTGCCTCCATATTTCCTTGCCGGACCTTTTCTATTAATACTCCATCTTCAAAATTAGCACATAGGAATGACGGTTTTTCTTCGATAGCTATACTCACAAAAATCCCTCCACCGGCTGTATTCAGTTGAGCCTTGTTGTTTAAACAGACGATCATATTATATGCGATAAATTAACAGTTTATTTAATAATATCCTAAAGCAACCTCAGATAATATTAGATTATTTCGACAATTAACTACATTCCTATACACCTTCGTTTAGTTTGAAGGAACCGTTTATATCTTTTTTTAGGCTATTTTCTAAAAGATCGTTGTTCTAAGCATAAAAAACTAATAACTTGAATTATATGGTAAAATATATGTAACCTTATTCAATAACGAGCAGTTTAATGGAGTTGCATTCTTATTAATACTCCAAATAGATAATTAAACGTAAATAGTTGAAATATTACATCACCAATATTCATATTAGTCCCTACCTTTACAAATGGTGTTAGCGTACAATATTTTTACTGATTGCTAATGGAACTAACCTTCCCCGTTAGTTGCATAAAGAAAAAGCTGCCTTAAAGACAGCTCCGATCATAAGCTAACGCACCCAATTGTTTATGTACATTTTTCACTTACTGGTTAATTCAATAGTGACAGCTACCTCTTTTCAATCGCCATACGCAAGTTCGAAATGACACCAAGAAGCACTAGTAACGAACAAAACATTTTTTCAAAAGGTGTTCCTAATAATTGTTGCAAAAACCCAAAAGACCAAAGGACAACAAAAAACCAACATATAACGGTTCTTCCTCTTTTATGTTTATAAAGTCTATTTCCACCAACAATTTTGGTGAAGAATCCTCCCATAATACAAATAATGATACTGATAATAGATATTGGTAGTTGAGCAGCAAAGGAATCAGACCTTCCACCATTAACCCATGTGAATGGAATAACACCGCTAATAATAAGAACATGGAGTAACAATGTTATTCCGTAAAAACAAATTCCCATAAATACAGCTATTTTCAGCTCAATTTTTCTAACTCTTCTTAGCATATATAACCTCTCTTTTTCCCAACTTTACTGTATTACACGTTACCCTTATTATGTTGAAGACTACGGAGATGAATCATTACCAAATTTATGCTTTAACAGAAAAATCCATGCTAATTCAAATTAAAATATAGGTTTAGGGATTCTTGTTAAACTATCGCACCCTATAGTTTAAGTAGAAACCTTCACATCTCTTATGTGTATCATAAAAAAGGATGGAACCAATACAGTCCCATCCTAAAAATCTTTATTGTTCATGTTTCTTTTCCTCTTGTTGTTTATGTTTCTTTTCCTCTTGTTTATGTTTCTTTTCCTCTTGTTGTTTATGCTTCTCTTCCTCTTTTTTATGTTTTTTATCCTCTAATGGTTTATTTTTATTATTTTTTATAACAGGTGGAGCTTCTTCAGGATTTGCACCTTTAATGAACAGTTCATTATTCACCCGGTATACATCACTAGGCTGCTGGAAGCTATTTTGGTCTGTTCCAAACGCTTCCAGCATAGCCTTAAACATTTGGTGCGAGATTTTAGTTGTATTTCCATCCATATAATTACCTGGACCATTTTTAGTATATCCAGTCCAGACTGCCATAGTGTATTGCGGTGTATAACCAGCGAACCAACTATCATTTACCGCACCGGTTGGATATCCATATTGTGCTCTGGTTTTACTGTCAAAATTGGTTGTGCCAGTTTTTCCAGCAACATCTAGTCCAAGGACATTTGCTGTTTTTCCTGTACCAGATTTTACGACTGTCCGTAACATATCCGTCACCAAATAAGCTGTGTAATCATGCATAGCACGTTTTGGCTTTGGAGTTAAATTAACAACTCTGCCATCAGGATAGACAACTTTACGAACAAAATGTGGTGTATTGAATTCACCGTTATTTCCAAAAGCACTATATGCCCCTGCCAACTCTAATGGATTAACCGTATTACTTCCAATCGCATATGATTCGTACACCTTATTATTATTAAAAGTAATACCCAGATTTTCTGCAAAATTTTGTGCTTTATCCATCCCCACATCTTGAAGGGTAAGAAGTGCTGGAATATTGTATGACCATTGAAGTGCTGTTCTAATTGACATCATTCCGTGATATTGATGATCCCAGTTAGAAATAGACTGACCATTTGAGTAGGTTATCTCATGATCATTAATTTGGTGTGCTGTAGACCATTTTGAATTTTCAATAGCCGGACCATAATCAAAGACTGGCTTGAAAGTAGATCCTGGTTGACGTTTAATATCAACCGCAAAGTTGTTGCCTCGGAAGGAAGCTTTATATTGGTTTCGACCGCTTCCAATAGCTCGAACTTCTCCTGTTTTTGTATCTGAAAATACGAAGGCTCCTTGAAAATTGTCATTTGGATAAGAAATAATCGTATCGGTGTTCATTATTTTGTCCGCAAAGGTCTGAGCTTTTGGATCTAGCGTCGTATAAATAGATAATCCATCCGAACTGATATCTACATTTTTCAGCTTTCTTTCAACTTCTTTTACAACAGCGTCCAAAAACGCCTCGTACGGCATTCCTTGCTGTTTCGTTTTTGGAACAAGTCCTGCTGTAACTGAAACTTTCTTTGCATCCTCCAATTGCTTTTTCGTAATATACCCTTGTTTATACATAGCTTCTAAAACAATATTACGACGATTTGTTGCAGCTTTCACATGTTCGGGTTCAGTGGGATCGTAATTACTTGGACTCTGTGGGAGCCCCGCCAACATAGCGGCCTCCGGAAGCGTTAATTTATTTAGATGATCGGCATCGATTCCGTAGTAATTTTTGGCGGCAGCTGCTACACCATATGTCCCGTCCCCAAGGTATATCTTATTTAAATACATCATTAAGATTTGATGTTTGGAATACTTTTGCTCAAGCTGATAGGCCAATCTCCATTCCTGTACCTTCCGCTTTATTGTTTTTTGAGGTGACAAAAAGGAGTTTTTAATGACCTGCTGTGTAATGGTACTTCCGCCTTGAGATCCGAAATCCCCTTTTAGGCTCTTGGAGATTGCTCTCGCAGTTCCTTTTATATCAACGCCATTGTGTTCATAAAAATGTGCATCCTCCGTGGCAATGAAAGCATATTCCAACATTTTTGGAACTTGAGAATACTCAATTTTTGTCCGCTTTTCTTTACCATATTCGTAAAGGAAATTCCCGTTTTTATCGTATAATTTGGTAGAAAGCGGATCGACTAGTTTTGAAGAATCTATTTTAGGTGCATCCTTAATCATTGCTGCAACCGTAACTGTCCCTATTCCAATTGAAACAACACCTAACAGCAAAAACCAAAGTAAAACTTTATTCAAGAAAGACCTTCTTTTAGGGGAATTTTTTTCTTTTTTTTGATCTTGTTTTGTTTTTTCCACTTGTTTTCGTTCCTGACGAGAACGATACGTTTCTGACATTAATCTTCTCTCCCATATTCAAGTTATTCAACAAAATTTAAGAAAACTATGCAAAGGAATAACCTTTTATTTACTCACTAGCAATTGATAGTCAGTATGGTATTTATAACAATGCATTTCATGCAAAACCTGTATATAACGAATTAAGGAAGAATTTATCCTATACTCTCCTTGGTCGGTTTTCGCAATAAAGTAATCACTTCGTACTATCTCATCTTATGCATCTTGTAGAACGTATTCCTTCTTTACATCTGGCCCTTTTAATATTTTTTCTCGTTTAATATCATTATCCAAGGTATAACAAACAGTGACATATAGTGAACAAATAAAAAAGACAACGTACCACGCTGCCTCTTTTTGTTTGAGTTAAAGAAAACGAAGAATTATTTAAACTTATCTAGTGAAATTATTCTATGTTTTAATTCTGAATTCATATCTAAAACACCTATCACAAATTGATTATCTTCCGTCAATGTTATGTATCTGAAATACTCATCATCAGAAATCAGCAAATCGGTGTCATTCGTCATTTTTTCTATTTTGGCAAATACATCTTCTGTGTACTCAAGGTGAAAAAAATCATCCAATCCCTTGCTTGAGCTACCTACCCAGGTATACAGAAAATCTTTCAGTGTGATTTGTTCAAGCATCGATAATTGTTTCTTGAATTTTAACTTATCTACTGTTACGTTTATCATCTTTCAACACTCCTTAACGAGGGTTAATTATATCCAATGAAGTCTCCTCCAACAATGCTATTTGTATAACAATCCGTTTACAGTTTAGTTACTATAGGGGTACCGCCACATCGCCATCAAGCTAAGAAAAAGGATTATCCCCGAAACGAAAAAATGCGCTATTCTTTGTAAATGCTACTGAAAAGAAATTCCTATCATTTATAAATTTTAGATAATAGGCCTTTAATTAAATAAGGAGGAAAAGCCATTGAAGACTAGTATCATCATCATCGATGACCATCAGCTTTTCCGTGAAGGCGTTAAGCGTATATTAGATTTTGAATCATCCTTTGATGTTGTTGCCGAAGGCGATGACGGAAGCGAGGCTATGGATCTTGTTACACACAAACCAGATGTCGTTATCCTGGATATCAACATACAGAATATGAACGGTATCGAAGCAACTAAAATACTTGTAAACCGTTACCCTGAAACGAAAGTCATCATTTTATCGATTCATGATGATGAAAACTATGTACAGCATGCATTGAAAACAGGAGAACAAGGTTATCTGTTGAAAGAAATGGACGCAGATGCGTTAATTGATGCTGTTCGTGTAGTCGCAGAAGGTGGCTCATACCTTCATCCGAAGGTGACATCTAATCTAGTCAAAGAATATCGCCGTTTAGCTACTGATCGTGATTCAGTGCATGCTGTAGAGATCAGAAGACCGCTTCACCTATTGACTCGATGCGAGTGTGAAGTTCTTCAAATTTTAGCATACGGAAAAAGCAACCGTGCCATCGGCGAAACTTTATACATCAGTGAAAAAACAGTAAAAAACTATGTGACTAACATTCTTCAAAAAATGATGGTAAACGACCGTACACAAGCTGTTGTTCTAGCTATTAAAAACGGATGGGTAGAAGTGAAATAATTCCAACTTATGTTAAGTCCCGCTCTTCAGATTTCGCAATACGTGCTGAAGAGGCGGGCTTTTCTCACGAAACGATCCTTAGAAACAAGAACTAGCAAAATATATAGAATACTATAAACACAAACGAATCAAGGCAAATTAAAAGGCATGAGCCCGGTACAATACCGAGCACATGCCCAAAGGGCTGCCTAACGAAATAACCTGTCTAACTTTATGGGGTCAGTTCAACGTTAAGGAATCGACTTTTTTTACTTTTTCTTAAGGAACTAAACCAGCTAATAGGATGTCAATATCTTTCTCTAAAATTTTCATTTCCCTTATGATATACTATTTTTGACCATGTCAAATAAACCCTCCAAAACCCTTTTGGAAGGATTTTTCTCTGTTTCACAAAACCGTTAATTAGGCTAAATCTAGGAACGTTTCTTTTCTCTTTAATAGAGCGTAAATCCAATGAAGCAACTTATTCATACAGGCAACGATTGACACTTTGGCCGGTTTTCCTTCTGATTTTTTCTTATCATAGAATTCTTTAAGCTTTTTGGTCCTTGAACTTCTTATGCCGCATAGTACGGCAAGATACAGAGAATGACGTAGCCTACTCGAACCTCTTTTTGTCATACGATTAATGGTTGCCGTAAACTTACCCGATGCGTGAACACTTGGATCTACTCCAGCGAAGGCAACCAGTTTTTTCGGATGATTAAACCGATCGATTTCACCAATTTCAGAGATAATCGTGGCTGCGATTTTTTCTCCTATACCGGGAATCGATTGGATGATCTTATATTCTTCCATTTCATTTGCCAGGGCCACTATACGATCTTCCAAATCAGAAGGTGTCCCTGGTAATGAAAAAGCAATTCAATATACATACGAAGATTGATTACGTGACTTTCATACACGTTTTTTTGAAATGGATTTCGAGATGCGGAATCCATTATTTTTTTTGCTTTTCCCCATGCCCATTCACCTGATCGGCTAGAACAGAACTCTATAACACTCTCTGCTAGTTTACTTTCCCCGGCTGCTAATACCGCCTCTGAAGTGGGATATTCCTTTAACATCAATAAAGAAACCTTCGAATATAGATCCCCAAAAACCTTCCGGTATTCAGGAAACACTTGATCTAAAATGGTGTGAAACTGAAGTTTAGCTTCCACATACATATTCGTTACGATTTCCTGTTGTCTGGACAAATTCCGAAGGTCTAATAGCTGTATTCCTCTAATTTTATGAGGTTCAAAATCCTCTTTGTAATACAGCACACACAACTGGTACGCATCGATAGCGTCTGTTTTTACCTTCCGTAAACTGGTCTTCTTTGCCTGATAAGAAATAATCGGATTTAGTAAGATATATAGAATCCCTTGTTCCTCCAAGTATTGAATAACAGGAGTATGGTAATGCCCTGTAGATTCTAAAATAACCATAGGTATCTGCCCTGTCACCTCTTCAATTTCTTTTAGAAAGTCTAAAAAATGATCTAGTTCCTCTTTGATATGCATCATTGAAAAGCTCTTCCCATACGGTTTAGATTGATCTAAAAATGCCTGAACTTGGCTCTCTCCTTTTGCCACATCCAAACCAACAACTGGATTCATCGTTTTTTCCTCCTCTACTTACTAACCAGTACCCCTTAGTCCTCCATCTAGTGTCATAGCTTCGCTTGTTATACGAGATCTATGTCCCAACCAGCCTCAAACATGTTTCTACAAGTAGGGGGCGGACAGTTTAGTTCACGGGATCAAGTCCCACGCACCCGTACGTCCTACCCTGGCTACTAATATAATAGATCCTATTAAAAAAAGGTCAACCAGTAATTTTTACTGGTCAACCTTATAATACGAACGCACCCGTTAGTTGAAAAATACTTATTATAGAGTTGATACAAACTATGTATTAGTGATCGGCTTTTTTCTTATCAAAATCTCCAAATAACCAACTTAAAAGTGAATGAAATGCTACGAAACAGAATGCGTATGCTAAATTCCCTAACCAATTTATCGTTTGCTCCCTGAAGTATTGCAGACCAGAGCTTGCAATATACATGATTATGAAACCCACTATATAACTAATGAAGATTCTTTTCCTTGTTATTGCCATAAATACAAACCACTCCTATTCTTCGGCAGGCAATCCAACTAACCTGACCCTTTAGTTCCATAAGAAAAAGCTGCCTTAAAGACAGCTCCGAGCTTCAGCTAACACACCCATTAGTTCTATAAAACTTATCACAAAGTTGACACAAACTGTGACGCAAATAAGAAGGTATAAAAATTAATTATATGCTTTGTTTTTTATGTTGAGATAAACGATAAAGGCCACTAATGAGGTAGTACAGAAAGAAGTAACCACAAATAATAATGGTAGGTAATATATTGGTGAAGATATTTATAAAAATAAAACCTAAAAGTAGAAAAATCAAAGAAACTATAAAATTAAATTTATAACTTTTATTACTATTCAACAAAATCACCTTTATCTAACTTTACCATTAAAAAACTTTATTGGAAATAATCCACAGTTCGAATACACTACGCTTATCGAACTAAACTGCCCCTATAGTTCAACAAGAGCAATGAACAAAAAAAGAACCCCTTTGCAATAAAGAAGTCCTTATTCATTCAATTTCAGTTGCAAATTGAAACAATTCCGGGTGATCTGCCATGTCTTGCATCGCTTTTTCTCTATGTTTTTTGGCTGTTTTAATGTCATCTTCAACTAAAGTGTCACTTCCAGGTCAAAGAATAACTTCTTCATCTACTGGTACTGGCGCATTTGCTAAATCAGATTGGAAAGAAAAAAGACCAATGAAAGTGATTCCAAATAACATAAGGATTTTCTTAAACTTAATCTACCTCCTTAGAATATGAGCTACAATCTCTAACAACCATTCATATCGTGAGTATGTAACACCCCAATAAGAATAATTTCCTCTTGAAGTTCGAAATCTGTAAAATTCATATATTTATCTTCTAAAAATTGATGACTTTTTATCAATGCTTCTTTCATCTCCTTTAGACTTTATATGAAACACTTGAATAAAATTTATTCATCTTGTCTTGGGATGCCCCGTCCGAAATAAGCGAATCAGCTTCACAAATAATAGCAATGTGTTCTAACAGCTCTCCTATGGAATGCTTGTTGGGTGTAGGTCTTTTTTGCAAGTCGTTTTCTGCTAACTTTCTATCATCTCAACAATTGTCATTACAGCGACTTTAATTTGATGTAATGCACTCTTACAATATGTATTCATCTTATCCTCCTTTACTTCAATCCTCTATTCAACTATCCTGTCCCTTTAGTTCCCATAAAGAAAGCTCCGATCTTCAGCTAACGCACCCGATTGTAGAACAACTCTATTGTCACTCAACAATTACCTGATCCACTTTTAATTCAGATGTTTTTTCCTTTCACTATAAAATAATCTTTTAGATAACATCCAAGGGGCAAAGCATCACAAAACATCGCAACTTTTTTATAAACAACGTGACTTTATTTTAAATCCACAATTGGCCCAACGACTATTAATTACCCTTAATTTATTTGATTTGCTCCGCCAACTCTAAAATAATCCCCTCTGGTCCACGACAGTAGCATAACTTATAACTTTCTTCATAGTGTTGTATCTCACTAAAGATTTCCGTACCTTTCTTTTTCAATTTGGCAACAACAGCTTCAATATCTTCAACAGCAAATGCAATATGCCGGATACCCAGGTTATTTGCAAAAGGTTGCTGAATATCTTTTTCATCTGTCGGCGTATAAAATTTAATTAGCTCTATCCATGCTTGACCGTCTGGCATCCCCAATCCTACACATGATACTTTAACGTCATTAAGCCCACTCATCTGATCCATCAACTCTCCTTCCAATTCCCATTCCCCTTGCACTTCAAGTCCAAAATCGAGAAAAAACTCTTTAGCAGCAGAGAGGTCATTTACGATTACACCTACATGATCTATTCTGAGGATCTTCATATCTCATACCTCCTATGTTCCTGTTATTTTGCAATATCCCGTATTCTTAAATTCTAATTCTCTAAATACAGAAAATATCCTTTTTAAACAAACTGGCCCAATTGTTGAATAAGGTCAAAGAGCACTCTTCAACTATCCTGTCCCTTTAGTTCCATAAGAAAAGGAGCTGTTGATCAGCTCCTGGCATTGAAGTAAAGCACCCGTTAGTTTGCAATGAAAGTGTTTACTCTTTATTCCACTCTAACAATTCCATACGGTTACCAAAAGGGTCGGAAATATAGAACCTTATAGCTCCTGGAAGTTTTTCGTCTTCCATAACATCAATCCCGTTTGTTACCAGATGTTTTTTTTATTCCTCTATATTTTCTATTTCAAAAGCAGGATGTGCCTTTTTGGCTGGATAAAATGGTTCTTCGATTCCTATGTATTTGATAATTTCCAAGTTCAAACCAAACCCCGCCACGCTTCTTTAATACTTCAGGTTTTTCAACTTCGTCAAAACCTAAATAATTTTAAAAAACTTTCTTGCAGTTTCCTCACTAGCTTTAGGAGCAACGAGCTGAATGCCAGGAGAAACCTAAACAAACAGGGGCATGATCCTTCTGATCAACGTCCCCGTTTGTTTAAGTTTATTACTTCAAATTCTCGGCAAAGAATGATTCCAACATGTCGAACGGAATGAAATCTGTCTTGTCGTACAAATCAACATGTCCTGCATTTGGAACGATGTACAGCTCTTTTGGTTCCTCAGCCAATTCGTAAGCATCTTCACTAAAGTATCGTGAATGAGCGTGCTCGCCAATGATAAACAAAATCGGGCGCGGCGAAATCGACTTAATGTGTGTAAGCAGCGGAAAGTTCATAAATGACATACTGCTTGTTACGGTAAATTGAGTAATGGAGTTCGGGTGATACCCACGAGGCGTAGAGTAGAACTCCCCAAACTCGCGACCAATAGGGTCTGTATTTTCATCAAATCCAATAGGTGCTCCTCGCTGCGCAAGCGTTGGCTGGCCTGACTCAAAATCCACATAACGTTGCTCGGCAATCGCGTCCAGTATACTGTTACTACCTTCTTCAGTAAATGAATCCTTCCAGCCGTTTGCCGCTACGCGGGATATATCATACATGCTGACCGTGGCTATAGCCTTGATGCGCCTATCTACCTGCGCAGCACTGATCGCAAAACCACCACTGCCACACATACCTATTGCACCAATTTTTTTCTTATCCATAAATGGACGTGTACCTAAATAATCAACGGCTGCACTGAAATCTTCTACGAATAGATCTGGAGAAGAAATGTGTCGTGGTTCACCACCACTATATCCGTTGTACGACGGGTCAAATGTAAGTGCTACAAAGCCACGCTCTGCCATGTTTTGGGCATAAATACCAGACCCCTGCTCTTTTACACCACCATAAGGGGCACCTATAATAATACCTGCGTGTTTCTTTGTCTCATCAAAATCCTTTGGCATGTAAAGATCTGCTGCAATTTTGATTCCAAACCTGTTTTTGTATGAAACAGATTTTCTTTTTACTTTATTACTTAACTCAAAAATATAGTTATCTGTCTGCGACATTTTTTTCATCACCTTCTTTTCAATATTTTTCAAGAGATACCGCAAACAACTAGTTATATAGATATTAACCATATGTTAACTCTAAATTTCGACTGATTAGGAGTATGGCTTATCAATTTTATAAACCACCTATAGATTGTTCTATCGCTGTCTTACAAGCAGTTTGGATCGTAATTTAGCAACTTAGATTGTACTAGTGTCAATAACAAATCGATACTTGACATCCGATGCTAAGACACGTTCATAGGCTTCATCAATTTGATCAGCAGAGATTACTTCAATCTTAGGAACAATATGATGTTTTGCACAGAAATCCAACATTTCCTGAGTTTCACGTATGCCACCAATCGCGGAACCTGCAAATGATCGACGATGACCGATAAGGGATAACACATTTAGGGACAATGGCTCTCCAGGAGCACCGACATTCACCATAGTGCCATCAAGGGTGAGCAAGGAGAAATACGAATCAAGATCAATCTTTGCACTTACTGTATTGATGATTAAATCAAAAGATCCTGCAAGCTTCTCAAATGTATCTCGGTCGCTAGTAGCATAGTAGTTGTCTGCGCCAAACTGTAAGCCGTCCTCTTTTTTATTCAATGTTTGTGATAGAACGGTAACATCTGCACCCATAGCATGTGCAATCTTGACTGCCATATGGCCAAGACCTCCCAATCCAACAACCGCT
Organism: Peribacillus sp. NPDC094092; assembly: GCF_050279365.1. Taxonomy (NCBI): domain Bacteria; kingdom Bacillati; phylum Bacillota; class Bacilli; order Caryophanales; family Bacillaceae; genus Peribacillus; species Peribacillus sp. NPDC094092. The sequence continues at coordinate 859,025 of NZ_JBNNUC010000001.1, forward strand.
ACTTTCTTGCCTGGACCAGCTCCCCAATGGTTTAATGGTGAGTAGGTTGTAATGCCTGCGCAAAGTAATGGTGCTGCGGCGTCAAGTTCAATGTTATCAGGAATTCTTACAACAAAGCCCTCAGTTACGACGATATGTGTTGAATAACCACCTTGTGTAGGCTCACCATATCGGTCGACACCAGCGTAAGTTTGAACATTTCCTTTAAGGCAGTATTGCTCTTCTCCTTTAAGGCAGTTCTCACATTTCCCACAGGAGTCAACCATACATCCGACTCCTACACGGTCACCTACTTTATACTTTGTTACCTCGGCTCCAACATCGGTAACAATTCCCGCAATCTCATGTCCTGGTACAAGTGGATAGTTAACGGGACCCCATTCGCCGTGCGCAACATGGATGTCAGAGTGACATATGCCTGCATATTTAATCTCGATTAAAACATCATGTAAATCTAGGTCACGCCTTTTAATTTCGGCTGCTCGAAACGGTTTGTCAGGACCGTCGACAGCTCTTGCTTTAGCAGTTACCATCTAAAACCCTCCAATTAAATTTATTTTTCAAGACAAGAGGAGAACTGAAAAATCAGGTTTGAAAGCTCACATTCCTTCATTACTACTCCCCTTTTACTCTTGCAAAACAATGTTAATCCTTATAGTTAACTCTAAGTCAAGTCATTATTTATATTTTTTTCTCATTCGTTCAGGAGACAATTTTTCTAGCAATATAGGACTTTAACAAATTTATATAGTTAAATTTGATTTAAATGTGATTTTGACACTCAGCAATACCCATGTTAAAATCGCTTCACGTCTTAGAGTTAACTCGAAATTTATGCTTAAGGAGAATAGGAGTGAAACAATGAACAAATATTCTATCAGTGAAGTTGCAAATGAATTGAACCTTACAACATATACCTTACGTTACTATGACAAGGAGGGACTTTTGCCTTTTGTAGAACGAACACCAAACGGAACAAGACTGTTTAAGGACTCCGATATTAATGCTTTAAAAATCATTGAATGTCTTAAATCCACCGGGATGCCTATTAAAGAAATTAAAAATTTCATTGATTGGTGTACTGATGGGGATTCCACCTTACAGCAAAGATATAACATGTTCTTAGAACGTAAAGCCGCTGTAGAAGCACAGTTGGAAGAAATGAACAAGACTATGGAACTAATTAATCTTAAATGTAACTATTATAAAACTGCCTTGGAGGCTGGAACGGAAGATATTCATAAAAACGATAAAATTGGGAGTTTTAATTAACATAGAGCAACCGATCCTTCAAACCTAATTTGTAGGATCGGTTGCTCTATTTGCGATATTTACTGTGCCAATAACCGCTGCATGTGCTCTAATCCCACTTCATCTAACGATACAAAGTGGCTTAATCTAAAGTTAACAATAAGCGAATAAAAAAATTATTTATTAATTATTAACTTCCCCCTTGAATTAGAGTCTACTCTAACCCTTATACTTAGTCTTATAACTAATCATAATTACTAAGCGTGATAAATGATATTTTTAAAGATTCTTCTGGGAAAAGGGTTGATTCCTTCATTTTCTAGATTGTGTAATCATCTACTCTTGCCTATGATTAACAGGCGAAAAGGAGGATATTGGAAAATGCCAAAAGATACAAAAGTTGCGCTTGTCACCGGCGGTAATCGAGGAATTGGATATGAGCTGGTCAAACAAATGGCTTTGGAAGGTTTTAAGGTCATCTTGACAGGTCGAGACCCAATAAAGGGTCAAAAAATTGCCGAAAACCTTAAGAAGTCAGATTTAGACGTATCATTTCAGGTAATGGATGTAGACAATCAAGAAAGCATTTTTCAGGCCGCGATCACTGTATATGAGCAATATGGAAGATTAGATGTATTGATTAATAATGCAGGCGTGTATTTGGATGGGGATGAAAAGTTAGTGGCTATGGACCCTTCCATTTTGGAAAAAACAATGGAAACCAATTTCTTTGGAGTTTACCATGTAATCCGTTCCTTTATTCCCATCATGGAAAAACAAGGCTATGGCAGAATTATTAATGTTTCCTCAGAATATGGCGGGATGAGCCAATTGTCATATCCCGGAGTAGGGGCATATAAGTTGTCTAAGTTTGCCTTGAACGGATTGACACGATTGCTTGCTGGAGAAGTCAAAGGGGATATTAAAATAAACGCTGTCGATCCAGGATGGGTAAGCTCAGAGATGGGTGGCCCATCTGCTCCAACGACACCTCAGCAAGCCGCTGAGTCTTTCTTATGGTTAGCAACAATCGGTTCTGAAGGACCAAACGGAAAATTTTTCAGAAGTGGAAAACTAGTGGATTGGTAACAATTCAGTTTAAGAAATATTAAGTGTTTAGGTATTGGATGAAACCATCCGCAATTGATGCTGACCGCATTGATGGTGTAATTGCCTTTCCAATTGGGGCAACTATCTGATGCTGTCATTCATATGGTAATTCGATCAACTGTTCAAGTTGGTTATTAATATTAATTAAAAATGAAATTATTGGAGGTAGTAAAATGGCAAAACATGAAGAAGTAAAAAATGGCGTTATTTTCCCTGTGGGCGAAAAAAATGAAGCATATGCTCAATTTTTTGTCGGACAAAGTTATCTTAAGACATTAATTGCAGATCCTAAAGTAAATGTTGGTGTTGGGAATGTAACCTTTGAACCAGGATGTAGAAATAACTGGCATATTCATCGTAATGGGTTTCAGCTTTTATTAGTAACAGGTGGCGAAGGTTGGTACCAAGAAGAAGGAAAACCTGCTCAATTCATAAAAGCCGGTGATGTTATTGTCACCCATGATGGTGTAAAACACTGGCATGGTGCTACAAAAGACAGCTGGTTTGAACACATTGCAATTACTGCAGGTACGCCGGAATGGTTGGAACCAGTAATAGATGAGGAATATAACAGATTAAAATAATTGGCCAGTTGCAGTTTTCACTGACTCATCTTCTCCTTTTACAATAAGATAAATAAAACATCTTCTTCAAAATAAGAATGACGAGAATATTCTTTACAATTTTGGTGAAGAATGTGTTTCTTAACCTTATTAATAGTATTTAATTAAAAAACACAAAAAAAGAGTACAAAAAATGTACTCTTTTCACCTACTTTATACTTTAAACTCAGAAATCAAAGTTATCAGGGTCTGGGCCAACGCGGTGATTTTCATTTAACGCATCAATTTTTTCCATATCTTCTTTTGTTAATTCAAAATTAAATACATCAGCGTTTGCAATGATGCGGTGCTCTTTCGTTGATTTTGGAATGGTTATAACTCCATTTTGTAAATCCCAACGTAAAATGACTTGCGCTGTTGTTTTACCGTACTTATCAGCAATTTCTTGTAACGTTTCGTTATCAAATAATTGACCTTGCATAAGCGGTGACCATGCTTCCATTTGAATACCTTGCTCTTTACAGAAAGCTTGTAATTCTTTTTGCGTTAAACGTGGGTGGTACTCCACTTGGTTGATCATCGGCTTAATTTCCGCATCTTTCATTACATCTTGGAGGTGATGGATTTGGAAATTACTTACGCCAATTGCATTTACACGCCCTTCTTTATATAGTGTTTCTAACGCTCTCCACGTATCTTTATATTTCCCTTCTACAGGCCAGTGAACAAGATATAAATCTAAATAGTCTAGTTCCAATTTTTTTAAGCTCTCTTCATATGCAGCGATTGTTGTTTCATATCCTTGATCTGCGTTCCACACTTTTGAAGTGATAAATAAATCTTTTCTTGAAATCCCCGCTGCTTTGATACCTGCACGGATTCCTTCACCTACTGCTTTTTCATTCCCATAAATTGCAGCTGTATCAATGCTGCGGTATCCCGCTTTAATCGCTGCTTTTACAGCCTCTACAAGTTCTGGTCCCTCTTCCACTTTAAATACACCTAAACCGATCAAAGGCATTTCTACACCATTATGCAATGCTGTTTTACTTTGTAAATTTTTCATTTTGTTTTCTCTCCTTTATTTTGCTTGATCTCTTTTTTCTAATGTCATACTCCACGCTGTTAAAATAACAGCGGCTGCAACCATAATGCCACCTACCCAAGCGGTATGGATTAACCCTAAAGAGTTCGTTACAAGACCGCCTATATAAGAACCTAAAGCAATTCCTCCGTTAAATGCGGCAATATTAATTGCTGAAGCAACATCAACCGCACTTGGAACAAAGCGCTCAGCCAATATAACGACATATACTTGTAGTCCTGGAACATTCATAAATGCGAATAGTCCCATGAAAATAATTGTGATTAATCCAGCGACTTTAAATGGTGCTGTAAATGTTAAAACAAATAATATAATCGCTTGAATAAAGAACATGTAAAATAGCGCTCGAATTGGATTATGATTCGATAATTTTCCGCCGACCATATTCCCTATCGCAATGGCGATTCCATACACTAATAGAACGATGGTAACCGTACTTGCTTTAAATCCTGTTACTTCTTGTAATAGTGGTGATAAATACGTAAATGTTACGAATGTTCCACCGTATCCTAATGCAGTAATGATGAAAACAAGTAACAATCTTCCATTCTTAATTAGTTTGAATTGATCACGAAATGATACAGGTACACCATTTTTTAAATTAGATGGGACTAGTATACTGTTTGCGATTAAGGCAATAATTCCAATTGCCACAATCGCCATAAACGACGCTCTCCAGCCAAATTGTTGACCAATAAATGTTCCAATTGGCACACCCGTAATAGTCGCGACTGTTAATCCAGTGAACATAATTGCAATTGCGCTGGCACGTTTATTCTCTGGTACGATTTCAGCAGCAATTGTAGATCCTATCGACATAAACACACCATGCGCAAACGCAGAAATAACTCTCGCAATAAGTAGCACAGTGAAACTAGTTGCAACAGCTGCAATTCCGTTACCGATAATGAAAATAACCATAATCCACATTAGTAATGTCTTTCGCGACATACTAGCGGTAAGAGCTGTTAAAACAGGAGCACCTAATGCCGCACCTAACGCATATAGGGAAACAGTTAAACCAGCTGTTGTAACCGAAACATGTAAATCTTTCGAAATGGATGGTAATAAACCAACACTAATAAACTCGGTTGTACCAATGCCGAACGCACTAATCGCCAACGCTAATAAAGCAAACATACTTCTTCGATTCGTCTGAACTTCTGAAGAAGATACAGTATATGAATTCAATTGAAATCCCCCTTAATCTTATAATTCACATAAATATAGTAGGATAAAAAGCATAAATATTTCCTACAAAAATTTACTTTCAATGAATGCTATCATCATGGTTTCATTCTTTTTTAAAGAATGCACTTTAAAGTACGATAGGTAATTCCTAGTACCGTACTACCCACTTTTCTCTTACTTACGCTATTATGAATGATATTCAACATAATAAAAAGTACGAACTTTAAAGTGCTATAGGTACTAAAAAGTAACATATGTTGGTTGTCATGTTTGTGATTAATTCGTTAACAGCAGGAACATCTCCACCTTTTCCACTCATTTACAATGCAGGGAAATGAGGAAGTACTTCTTCTCCTAGTTCATCCAATACTTCATTGGCTGGACGTTTGCCATCAAATAGAGCAAGGAATAAATGATTAACACCAATAATTCGATATAAATCCAGCAATTCAATCAGCGCATTACGACCTGTACGGTAGCCTAAGCGTATTGGTGTAGGACGTTCATTCGGATCTTCAGACAAATCTAAATGCATAGGCTGTATAAATGGTTTGAATACACCTGGATGATAGTCCTCTACTAGCTCTCGCCATTGTCCAATTGCTGCAGCCTGATGTACCGGACTGCGTGGATAATACATCCACCCATCGCCATGTTCAGCAAACCATTCCATCGTTTGCTGACTAAAGCCTGTTATAAAGGTTGGAACACGTTTAGACGGTTTTGGAACTAGATTTGCACCATGCACTTCCCCTAGTTTCGATTGGATGGATGGAAAGTTTTTATACAAAATATCTTCCAAGTAAGCAAAAGCTTCCCTAAATTTTTCACCTCGTGTTTCATGACTAACACCTAATGCCTTAAAATCAGCACGTCGGTCACCGGATGAAACACCGAGCATAATTCTTTCTGGAAATAGTTGATCCAATGTAGCGATTTCTTTCGCCACACGAAGCGGATGACGAAGTGACAATACGGTTGCCGACGTTCCAAATGCGATTTTCTTTGATTGGCTTGCTAAATACGTCAAATAAATCATCATATCGTAAATTTGACCTGTTGCAGGATCACCAAAGTCAGGATCCTGCAACAGAACATCGCGAAGCCATACGCCTGTAAAACCATATTGTTCCGCTTTTTGAACCAATTCTACTTGTTTTTCCATTGTCGGTGCATGAAACTGATAATTTTCAATCGGAATATGGACTCCTAATGTCAGTCGATCTTTCGCAATCATGCGATTATATCCAAAATGATTTGCAAACTGTTCCATTTGTTTCACTCACTTTCCTTCACGAATATAAACCTATGATTTTATTGGCTATTAGTCTTTCTTCTCTAAATACATACTCCATCCCATTAACACCACAGCCCCTATACCATATCCATTCAGCATGGAATAAGCCCATAAAATCTGTTACAGTTTTGTCAAAATAAAAAACTATTGCCATCGTAATACCTAAAACGTATTACAAAATGATTAAAATCACTGTTGTAATAAAAACTAATAAATCTTAGAGATTCCAAGCAATATTCCTAAACTCATAAATTCTATTGTGTTAATAGCCAAGATCACTATCGATAATGTACTTCTTTTTTGTCATGTACTACTTTCCCAACAGAATTTGATGTGATCACTTTACGACTGCTGAAACTATTATTAATAAGAACTTTTCGGAATGAATTCTGAATCCTATCAACTTTGTGCTACGGATGTTAGTACAAAACGGTCATAATCTCAATAACTGTAACGAACCGCCAAGGCTTTTTTGAAAAGCGCTTTGCTGCTTTGATATCTCTAGATTTATTTAAATAAAACTCGATATATCCATGATTTAGAAGTTAGTTTCAAATCAGCCATTCCATCTAAATCGATTTATACCGATTAATCCAGTTTTTGCAATGCCTCCAGGCCGTCTTTGTAGATTCCATAGAACAGATTAATTGCCTCTTCATCACTAACTCCTACAGGAGTGAAACAACCAGACCACTCTACCAATGATGTTTTATCATCCATACCTTCTCTAACACGGATTGTAGATAAATAATCAGTAACCGGAAATGGTGCTTTCATAATTGAATACGTGTAGTAGCGTTCCTTGTCGTTAAATGCTTCTAAACGTTCTACAATCGCATCACCATCAGGGTTTGCAAGATGACGTACACGTCCACCTTCAGTTACTTTACTGCTAGGAATATAAGGTAACCAGTCTGGAAGAGATTCAAAACCTCCGATTAATTGCCATACTTGTTCAGGTGAAGCAAAAATTTCAATAGATATGGTAGTATGGGCCATATTCATTATCCTCCTTTTATTTCACATCAATTGGTAGTGGTGCATTAGGTGCTACCAGTTTTTGTTCGCGCATTTCTTCCCAGAAGGCTGCCGGAATCACTATGTTTAATGCAGCTTTGTCTTCTGCAATCCGTTCAGGTTTACTAGCACCAGGAACAACCGCAGCAACTGCCGGATTAGCCAGTGAAAATTGTAAACCTGCAGCCTTGATGCTGATTCCGTGACGATCTGCAATGTTTTTGATCTTATTAACTTTTGCCATAATTTCTGGTGACGCTTTTTGATATTCGAAGTGAGCACCTCCAGCAAGAACACCCGAGCTATATGGACCACCAACCACAATATCCATATTGTGCTTTTTAGCTGCAGGCATTAATCGTTGCAACGCACGCTCGTGGTCTAATATTGAATAACGACCAGCTAGCAAGGAAATATCTGGTTTTGCTTCTTCTAAATCCAGCATAAGCTCCATTGGTTCTACTCGGTTTACTCCAAGCCCCCACCCCTTAATTACTCCTTCTTCACGTAAACGCGTAAGCGTACGGAACGCTCCTGTTCGAGCAATTTCAAATTGTGCAAGCCACTCATCACCATAAAAGTCTTGCGCTGGATCATGAATATAAACAAAGTCCAGACGATCTGTCTGTAAACGTTCCAAACTCTTTTCGATAGAAAGAAGGGTTGCATCTGCGCTATAGTCAGGGATGATTTTATTCTTACGACCAAATTCGAAAATCCCTCCTTTTTCTCCAAAATCACGTGCAGCGGGATCTTCCAGTTCATCTGAAATAAGTCTACCTACTTTTGTACTTAAAACGTACTCATTACGATTTCTTTTCGATAGTGCTTCACCAAGACGAATCTCTGATAATCCAGATCCATAAAGTGGAGCTGTGTCAAAATAACGAACGCCACTTTCCCAAGCTGCGTCCACTGTTGCGATTGCTTCTTCTTCTGGGATATTACGGAACATATTACCGAGTGGTGCTGTACCAAAACCAAGTTTTCCTTTTAATAAATTTCTCATTTAAGGTATCCTCCTAAAAATTCATATTAAAAATTGGTGTGAAAATCAATGAATGATCAAATGCATGATAAGGCATTTAAATAGCAAAATGGTATGCACTTTAAAGTACTCTAGGTACTAAAAAGCAACATAAGTACTTTCTAATTCCTCTACTCACTTCCTCTTACATATACTATTATGGAGTATATATAACATAATAAAAAGTACGCACTTTAAAGTGCTGTAGGCACTAAAAAGTAATATATGAACTTTCTAGTATCGTTCTACTCATTTTCTTCTTACATGTGCTATTATGGAATATATTTAGTGTAATAAAAAGTACGCACTTTAAAGTGTTATAGGCACAAAAAAGTAATATTATTAGTATTAAACTTATTGGGGCCGAAAACACGTAACAAACATTACATTCCTTTTATAAACATTCTTATATACAGTAAAACCAAGTTTTTCACCCAAAAAATTCCTCATCGTACAAAGGTCGCTTTTTGATGGAGACCCCTAATACAAACCGCACCCCTTAGTTGATATAAAAAAGGATAGACCTTTTTAGGCTATCCCGCATACTTTGTTTTTCAAATCAGATTAAAAAGAAGCTCTTTCATAACAGTATCCTGCTTCTTAACTTAAGTTTGCAAATCATGTTATTAAACTTCTTCTAGATTCCCTAATTTAATGGGGATTTTTCAAAACCAAATCCAGACAAAATGAAACCATCGATTGATCTTACCGCAACTAAAAATACCGAAAAAGATTATATTTATAATAATCTTTAAACTCCCCCATTAACTAACTGTTTTATCGCGTTTAATTTTGAAGAAAGCACGATAAACCATTCTTCATCCCCTGTTAATAATGCCAAGTCTATAAGAAAAAGGATTTGAGCTTTGTTTATTGCCTTTGAATCAGGGAGTTTTTTAACGTCTTTGCTTAAAATTGAAATTGTTTTGCTTATTGTATCTTTATTGTCACAACTTATAACCGTTATCTTCACTAATTCTCCTAGGATATCAAAGGATTTAATATAACCAGTTATTAATTCACCCTCCCTTGATTTTCCTCGAACCCAATCTCCTACTTTTAAAACGGTATTATTATTTGACTTCATACTTTTTCCCCTTCTTACAAATGATTTTAGTATAAATAAAATAGGATTAGTTCCTCATTTTTAGTGACGGCAAGTAAGATGTAAAAACCAACTCAAACTGTAAGATTTTTTATTACACTTAAGCATTAAGAACTCCACGGCTATATAACAATCAAACCGCTTATCGTTCTTTATTGATAAGATCAACTACTTCTTTCATTATTTCATTCAAGTTCAACTAGGCTCAATAACTGCATCTAACCATTTATCCTTTATGCTTGCTTTTAAGTCTGAAAATAAATTTAGAGATTCCATTGTTTCTTGACTTGTTCTTCAGCCAACTGTCTAATTTTTGTCCATATCGTATCTTTATTCACAATGACATTTGTTTGATAATTTTTATTTTTATAATTTACTGTAAAGAATACTTCAATCATTTCCTGCTACCTCCTAAAATCCCCTTCAATACTAGTCTCTTATCCCTTAAACTATATTACTTATTAATTAGCCAATTTTTGCAATTCAATGTTCAAAAATGTTCGAATGCTACGTGGCAAAAATTTACGAATTTCTTCCTCATTAAAACCAACCTGTAACCTTTTTTCGTCTAGAATAATTGGCCGACGTAACATTTGAGGATACTCAATTATTAATTTATAAAATTCATTAAGCGAAAGTGCCTCGATATCAATTTTTAACTCCTGAAAAGTTTTCGATCTAGTTGAAATAATTTCAGTAGCGCCATCATCGGTTAAACGAAGAATCGATTTAAGCTCATCGACTGTCATAGAATTAGATACTATGTTCTTTTCAATATAATCAATATGATGTTCCTCGAGCCATGCTTTTGCTTTCCGGCATGAACCACAGCTCGATGTTGTATATAGAATTACCATATTCCGCACCTCTCTTTCCTATTTTGCTAAATAAAAAATACCCGACTATTTCAAGAATGAGGTATTGAAATGCATAAAAAAAAATTACAGTTTAGAATCAACAACACTAACGTTATATATACGACAATATTTAATTTATCTTAACTGAACTATTCATTTTTTAATTCATATTATTTTATCTACTTCCATGAAAATACTGTAACTATATGATATGGTATTTGTTAAACAACATTTTACAAGCTATGGCAAAACACTTTTATCTCACATGATTTATTTCCAATAACCATACTGTAATTTTAAAATTTACAGTTACCCTAGTCAACTGTTAAATACTGGACTTAACCTATTAGCGTAACCAAAGGTTATTCATATCTCTTACATATGCTATTATGAGTGATATTCAACATAATAAAAAGTACATACTTTAAAGTGCTATAGGTACCAAAAAGTACTTTTTCATTATTATTTTGCTCCCGTTTCTGGGTAACCTTGAAATAAAAGAACCTTTAAAATATGTATAATGACAAGTAGCCAAGGCTTTTAAAAAAGCCTTGGCTGCTTTGATATCTCTAGATTTACTTCAATAAAGGTCGATATTCCAAGATTTAGATTTTTCTCAAGTCAATTATCCTTTCCATCTAAATCGATTTATACCATTCAATCCAGAAATGCTTTTTGCAATGCCTCTAGGCCGTCTTTGTAGATTCCGTGGAACAGGTTAATTGCCTCTTCATCACTAACTCCTACTGGAGTGAAACTGCCAGACCACTCTACCAACGATGATTTACCATCCGTACCTTCTTTAACGCGGATTGTAGATAAATAATCAGTGACAGGGAATGGTGCTTTCATAATTGAATACGTGTAATTGCGCTCCTTTTCGTTAAATGCTTCTAAACGTTCTACAATCGCATCACCATCAGGGTTAGCTAAATGACGTACACGTCCCCCTTCAGTTACTTTACTGTTAGGGATATAAGGTAACCAATCTGGAAGAGAGTCAAAACCTCCAATTAATTGCCATACTTGTTCAGGTGATGCAAAAATTTCAATAGATGTAATAGTATTTGCCATGTTAATTACTCTCCTTTTTATTTAACGTTGATTGGTAGTGGTGCATAAGGTGATACCAGTTTTTGTTCCCGCATTTCTTCCCAGAAGGCTGCCGGAATCACTGTGTTCAATGCAGCTTTGTCTTCTGTAATCCGTTCAGGTTTACTAGCACCAGGAACAACCGCAGCAACCGCCGGATTAGCCAGTGAAAACTGTAAAGCAGCAGCTTTGATGCTGATTCCATGACGATCTGCAAGATTTTTAATCTTCTCAACTTTTGCCATAATTTCTGGTGACGCTTTTTGATATTCGAAGTGAGTACCCCCAGCAAGAACACCAGAGCTATATGGACCACCAACGACAATATCCATATTATATTTTTCAGCTGCTGGCATTACACGTTGCAGCGCACGCTCATGGTCTAATAGAGTGTAACGACCAGCCAGCAAGGATACATTTGGTTTTGCTTCTTCCAAGTCCAGCATAAGTTCAATGGATTCTACTCGGTTTACTCCAAGTCCCCAACCCTTAATTACGCCTTCCTCACGCAATTGTGTAAGTGCACGGAATGCCCCTGTTCGGGCAGTTTCAAATTGCGAAATCCACTGATCACCATAAAAGTCTTGCGCTAAATCATGAATATATACAAAGTCCAGACGATCTGTTTTTAAACGTTTCAAACTATCCTCAATAGAGCGAAGGGTTGCATCCGCGCTATAGTCATTGATGATTTTATTCTTACGACCGAACTCGAAAAGCCCGCCTTTTTCTCCTAGATCACGTACAGAAGGATCTTCCAATTCATCCGAAATAATTCGACCTACTTTTGTACTTAAAATGTAATCATCTCGATTTCTTTTCGACAGTGCTTCACCAAGACGCATCTCAGCTAAGCCAGATCCATAAAGTGGTGCAGTGTCAAAGTAACGAATGCCACTCCCCCAAGCAGCATCCACTGTTGCCATTGCTTCTTCCTCTGGGATATTGCGGTACATATTACCGAGTGGCGCCGTACCAAAGCCAATTTTTCCATGCAGTATATTTCTCATTTAAGGCATCCTCCTAAGAATTTATATTAAGAATTGATGTAAGAACCAAAGACTTATCAAATCCATTTCATCGTATGATAAAATGCAAGATAAAACGTATAAGCAGGAAAAAAGTACATACCTTTAAGTACCATAGATGCTAAAAAGTAATATAAGATCTTTATAGTACCGTTCTACTCATCATTTTCTACGTATGCTATTATGAAATATATTTAGCATAATGAAAAGTACGCACCTTAAAGTGTTATAGGTACTTAAAAGTAATATAAGAACTTTTTAGTATCGTTCTACTCTTTTCCCCCTTACATGTGCTATTATGAAATATATTTGGCACAATAAAAAGTACGCACTTTAAAGTGTTATAGGCACAAAAAAGTATATTTTAGTACTAAACTTATCTAGGTCCAAAACTAAAATCTAAATCCATCAAAGGAGGGTTTTCCATGAAGACATACAATATTCCTGTAGAGGCGACTTTAGAGGTTATTGGCGGAAAGTGGAAGGTTGTTATTCTTTGTCATTTAATGAAAGGGACAAAAAGAACAAGCGAATTAAAACGTTTAATGCCTGGTATTACACAAAAGATGTTAACACAACAATTACGTGAACTAGAAGAAGACGATGTAATCGAAAGAAAAATATATAACCAAGTACCACCGAAAGTAGAGTATTCTTTAACTGATTACGGTTGTTCTTTAAATTCTATATTAGATTCTCTTTGTAGTTGGGGAGAAGATCATCTTGAAAAGAATGGAAACACTTCCATGCTGATTACAGCAAACGAATCGTAAAAAAAGCAAAAACGGGTTTTAGTGTAAAGATCATTTTGGATGATCTTATTCTACAATGTTATTTAGATATTTTATCTTACTGATGGATGCCTGATGGCATCCTTTTTTTTTTCAATTCCTCAGGGTTACTGAATAAGCTTTTTTTTCATCAGTAGTCTTTTAGAGACATGAAAAGATTGCACAGCTTTATTGAAGAATCTTTTGCAGCCTTAAGTTTCCAAACCCTAAAACCACAAAATGGCATTTGTGTGTTTTTCAATGAATTTCAAATCAAAAAACATATTTTATATTTTCATTCCCAAAAAGGTTATTGACTTGGAGTTAACTCCAAGTCATACACTTGTAGCGAAAGGAGAGCATCACAAATGAACGATATATTCACCATATCAGATGTGGCTAAAAAAACAGGATTAAGTCCAGACACAATCAGGTACTACGAAAAAATTAACCTTCTTCCCACTGCTAAGAGAAATGAAAATAATATTAGGCAGTATGTTCAATTAGATATAGATCGAATACTTTTCATTAATCATCTTAAGAGAACACAAATGCCCTTAAAAAAAATACAAGAATATATGAAATTCTCACTAGCCAAAAACGAGGAAGCTTGTAAAGCGATACTTGAGGAACATAAAAACCAAATTACAAGTCAAGTAACTGATTTACAAGCTACTTTGGATATTATAAATTATAAAATTACCCACTTTCAGCATATAAAAACAGGGAAAATTAATGAACAAGTGGAGATGGAGTTAAATGATGAACGAGAATAATGAAAGTACCATCCAAAAACCAAATCATTCTGGATTCAGCTCAAGAACTACCGCTAAAGAGTCTCTAGGAGGAAGAAATTTAAGTGGAGAGGTAGCTATTGTAACAGGGGGATATTCAGGGTTAGGACTTGAAATAACCCGCGTACTTGCGGAAGCTGGAGCAACAGTTATAGTACCCGCAAGAAGAATTGAACAAGCTCAAGAAGCTACTTCAAGTATTCCACGAGTGGAATTGGAAAAACTGGATCTCATTGATCCAAATTCAATAGATGCTTTTGCAAAAAAATTTCTTAAAACCAATCGCCCACTACATATTCTAGTGAACGGCGCAGGGATAATGGCTAATCCATTGAACCGCGAAGCACGAGGGTATGAATCTCAGTTTGCAACTAATCATTTAGGACATTTTCAATTAACAGCAAGACTCTGGAAGGCTTTAGTTCAAGCTAAAGGAGCAAGAGTTGTTTCAGTTAGTTCGCGCGGTCATCGTATTTGTGGTGTTGATTTTAATGACCCAAACTTTATAAATCGCGATTACCATAAATGGCAAGCCTATGGGCAATCCAAGACGGCAAATGCATTATTTGCAGTTGAATTAGACAAACGGGGTAAGAAATTTAATGTACGTGCATTCTCTGCACACCCAGGAACGATTGTAACGAATTTATCTCGAAATTTAACTGATGAAGAAATGCGTTCCATGGGAGCGTTGGACGAGCATGGAAATCGAGCTTTAGTGGAATATGATGAAGAATTTAAAAGCATTACAGAAGGGGCAGCTACAATTGTATGGTGTGCAGCAAATAATCAACTTGATGGCAAAGGTGGCGTTTATTGCGAAAATGTTGACATTGCGAAAGCTGTTTCCGCCGAAAATCCAGAACCATCAGGAGTTAGGCCTTGGGCTGTTAATACAGAATATGCAGAACTGCTTTGGAGACTAAGTGAAAGGCTAGTTAGAATTAAATTTTTAGATTAATTCAAAATACAGAAGGACTTAAAATGAGTAATGAAGGTAATTCCATAATAAATCGAAATTTGAGATATAAAGGTAACTAAATGAGTGAAGAAGAAAAAACGTGGGTTGCAACTTTTTTTACTCCAAGCGATATTAAATGAAACAGACTCTAATTTATATGGAAGTTCAGCACCTCTTCTATGGTAGTGTTTTCAAGTCAATTCACTATACAATTGATGAGGTGTTTACACCGTGCATGAATTTCATGTGGCGAAATTGCCATTTGCATTATATTGTTATTTACAGTTAATGTCATTAAATTAATATTAACTAATCTGAGTCGCCCTAATGCGGGTTTTACTCTTAAAAAAACAAGACGGCCAGTTTTTTCAGATAGTATAGTAGATTGAATCAATGGCGTTCTATATACAATCGAAGCGATTCGTTTTCTTGCTTCCCAAACGGACACGGATTTTCATACCTTTTCTTTCCTTCGTTGGTTTTTTATTCGTCATGTTATCCTTTCCTCCTTGATCATTATTCTAGGTTTTCATAAGATAAATACTAATTCCTTCTATAGGATATAACAATTGTCAATACTGGCTATAAAGGTGAAGATTTTCATGCAATTTGTTTTATAAAACTAATAAAGTTTAGTTGATATAACATAATACTATAATAGATTGAAACCATTCTAATACTCTAGCCTAGCGAGTCTTTAATACCTTTTTTTAAAAGTATGAATTGGACTTTTGTGGTAAATTATTAATGTATGATTAAAAGTTATTGTTTAAAGCGAAGAATTTATACTATATTTAAGAATCAATAAGGAGAGAGCCAATGGGAGATATACACAAACCGACTATTCTTTTATTTAGTCCTATTCAGGCAGAGGTTGAAGCTTATGCTGATTGTATCCGCAATAATGGGTTTATATCGGTAAAGGCAGCGAAAACTTTGGAGGAAGCAGAAAAATATTTACCAGGCACTGAAGTTATTTTGGGCTGGAATTTCCCTACACATTTACTATGTAAACCAATTGCCTCATCTGTTCGCTGGTACCAGTCAATGGGAGCCGGAGTCAATGATTTGATTGCTGACAAATCGATACCTAAAAACATTATATTAACCCGAATTATTGACCAATTTGGTACTTACATCTCTGAATACGTATTTTCGTTTCTCTTGGACATAGTGAAAGACGGTCCTCGGATGAAACAATCGCAAATGGAGCGAAGGTGGGATCCTTTCATTTCTGACACTCTAAAGGGGAAAACAATCGGGGTGGCTGGACTTGGATCAATTGGCGCTGAACTTGTACGTAAAGCTCGAGCATTTGATATGATTGTACATGGATTAAGCTTTAGTGGAAAACAAGCAACTCTAGTGGATAGCCACTTTACTCCAGATCAATGGGGTGAATTTGTAAAAGATCTAGATTATTTGGTCCTAACCCTTCCTTTAACGGATTCCACATATCATATCATTAACAAGGACCTTCTTTTAGCGATGAAATCCAATGCCTACCTTATCAACGTTGGACGAGGGGCATTGATAGATGAAGAGGATCTAATATCTGTCATTCGAGCAGTACATCTTCAGGGAGCAGTCCTCGATGTATTTGAGACAGAACCGTTGCCAAAGGAACATGTCTTCTGGTCAATGCCAAATGTGTTTGTCACTTCTCATCTGTCAGGGCCAAGTACGATTAACGAAGTGAGTAACTTTTTTATAGAAAATTTAAGGAGATTTTCAAGAGAACAACCATTAAATGGATTGGTAGATCGGAACCGAGGATATTAAACCACATTGCTATTGTGCTTTCCAATTATCCATTTATTGATACTGCCGCATATTTCAACAGAGGAAGATGGTAAACTAGTCCATGCAACAAAAGCAGCTTTAGAAGACGATGCTAAAGTTTCTCTAGGAATTGGTACATCCTCTCAATCTTCTACTCATGCAGCTCATAGTAATTAATGTTGCAAACGTCCTTTTTATTTAATATAGAACATGGCAAAAGCCCTTACTCACTTGGGTAGGGGCTTTTTAAAAAAATCATCCAGTTTATTATTTGTATATTAAGAATTATTTTTGGGATATGGCTGTATATAGAATCCTTCTGTTTCTGACCATTCTCCATATAGGATATTCTCAATTGTTTTATAATTTCTTTTCTGAAGTTCTTCCAGAAGCCACTCTCTTGATTTTTCCACGGATTGAAGTTCTTCCTCTTTTATTTGGCCTTTCTCAATTACTAATATAGAAGGTGCCTCGTCCTCAGGATCCAGGCCAAGCATATCCGGTGTGACGCTTGCTGCCTTAGTATAAAGATTTACACTGATCTCCCCAGCAGGCTCAAGATATAAATCACGTACTTCCCGGAGAGTAAATACACCCTGTTTCCGCAACATGGTACGAACCTGTTCAAGATCCAGATGATTTTTTTCCATTTGTTTTATATCAAATTTGCCATTACGAATAATTAAAGAAGGGCGCCCTTTGAGCAGTTTCTTCATTCCATCTCTTTTTAGTGCGCAAACCTCTATGATATATATGGAAATTCCCCAAAGGCAAATGGCAAATAGAATCTGCCAAATCGACACTTTTTCGTCGTACATGCCTTCTTCTAGAATGCCGCCTAATACTAAAGCGTAAATAAAGTCAAAAGGGGTCACCTGAGACATTTCTTTTTTTCCAAGAAGTCTTGTCACTGTCAGAAGACCAACCAGCCCAATTATCAGCTTCATTGCTATTTCCAAATAAATCATTATATCACCTCATCCCTTTTCTTTCTCTCTCCCCTTTAAAGAATTATTTAAACCATGATCTTTAGATTACAAAAATAACCCACTTCTCGATGAGGAGGATGTGCAGGATGAATAAAAAGGTAAATGAAGGAATAGAATTTTAATAATCCTTGAAGCAAAACAATCCCCCCTTCTTCTAAATCGAGGGGGGGTTGTTTATGTATGGATGAATATAATTGAACAATGTAGATGCCTAAGTTTACACCTTGTTTTAAACTGATAATCATTAAACCAAAAATAATTATCAAAATGGCCCCTGCTTGTCTAATTAAAATCAATATATTCATAAAATAGACCTTGAATAATAGATGGTTCGATACAATTATACGTGCTGTTAACTTTGCAAGTAGCTTTGTTTTTATAGTTGGATTCTTCCCAACCTATGCGTCCTACATTACCATTGTTTGGGCAGAATCCCATGGTTATCAAGTTAACGTCTTCTCCGTCTCCTTGCGAATTCCCCCCAAGGAGTTTATAGAGTAAATTTTGCTTAATAATTTCGTTTATCTTTTCAGGAATACGAACGGTTCTTTTCTAATGGTAATTCCCTTTTCTACCAAACGTTTTTGAAATTACCAATGACTTTATGAGCTGGCATGGCAGAAATAAATGCATGATCATCTATGCTTTGTACAGTTTGACATAATTCTGCCCATTGGATATTCACGATTACACAAAGTATGACTTGTTTTTCACTATGTGAGTATGCCCCTAAAGCTTCCCAGGATGTAACACCGCGATGGAACGCTTGATTGAGAGCTTCAGATATCTCTTCTCCCTTATCCGTCACAATAATTACAGAACTTCTTTCTGCTATATTAAGTAAGGATTCATATGTTTTAGCTCCGACATATAACGAAAGAATGGTAAACATGGCTGCCTGAACATCAAAGATTACGGCAGATATGGCAACAATAATCAGATTAACGATAAGACCAAATTTTGAAATGGACAGATTTTTGTGTTTAGCGATGATTCGTCCGAGGACGTCTAAACCTCCATTGGATCCTCCTACACGAAGCATGATGGCTCCCCCAGCAAACGAAACGATTCCCCCGAAAATGGAAGCTAAAATAACATTTTCTGTCCACATGAGACGAATAGGGATATAGTGTAAGAATATAGTGTCAGAAATGACAGCAAGAATCGTATAAAGGATAAATTTTTTCCCTAAATGGATATATCCTAAAATTAAAAGTGGAATATTATATATAAAATACTGCACTCCCACTGACCAATTGAAAAAATGGTACAAAATCATACAAATCCCTATGATACCTCCAGAGAGTAAATTAGCTGGAAGTAATAATGTATTTGCACCAATAGCAATTAATAAGCTACCAAATATAATACTCAATACCTCAATAACAATATGGTATTTCCCTTTATTTCTCATAATGCGTCCCTTCTTCAATTCATTGTTAAAATAAAATATTCTCATTCAGAATTATACATGATAATTCAATTAAACGGTTACTAATCAACAATTTGTCCCGCTTGGTACAGGATACAAAACTACTACTTCTTTCTACCTTCTCCTATCACTAATTGAGGAAGTTTATTAAAATTCATTACCGTCGTCACTTTTTACGAATGCTCTGTATACTGAAGATTATCTGGTATTTCTCCAGTTCATTTTGAATCGCAACGCCACTATTTCTTTTATCTCATCATTTGAACGTATTAAATTAAACTAAACTGCCCTTTTTCGTTTCACAAAGAAAAAGCTGCCTTATAGACAGCTCCAATCATAAGCTGACGCACGGTTAGTTTAACCCATTCCACCTATTTAACAGCTCATTTTCGTTGGTTTATTATTCAAACTTCTTATCAACAGTTTTTCTTTTATGTTTTTCATTAATTATTTTTTTATTGAGTATCCTAACTTCCCCAACCATTAGCAACCTCATATCCTCTACGATATACCTCGCTAGCTCTTCTTCAGTAATGTCATCTTTATTAATATCAAGACGAAAATCCTGCCCCTGTAATCCACCACCATTAGTAAACTCGATTTCAAAGTCGAATTGAACTCTTTTCTCCATTTTAAATCCACCTTATATTGGTTTTTATTTATATATATATTCTAGTTGAATGAAACAATACCTTCTTGAACTATCCTGCCCCGATAGTTGATTAAGAACAAACTAAAATGGACCCTTGTTTGTTCCTTCCTTGATTTTGGAAGCAGGATTTCCATTAATTAAATTTTCTTCCTGAACCCATCTAAATAAAAAATAAATCGAATTCTGTGACCCAGACTAGATGGCTTAAGCTTATTAGATGCTTTTCCCAATAAACGAATTAGTTGATAGTTCATGAATCGATATATTTCCAAAACCATTTACCAACATGGCTTAAAAATGGATTCAGCAAATCAAAAAAAACTTCGCAGCTAGTGTGGATTTTCATATAAACCAGGTGCTTTATAATGAGCAGATTGATATCACGGAGTTGGTGAAGAAGGTTAAGCCGACCTTTTAAAGTTTTAAAACTAAAGTTATTCCACGGGATCACAGGCAAGTTTTTTTATATTTGACACCTCACCTATTTTTTATTTAAAGCTTTATGTTCTGGCATAATCAATGCTGCTTGTCATTCCAGTAAACTCTCTGACACGAGTTGTCCCCAACAGAAAAAAACCCCTTCCAAGTTAAGGAGGAGGGTATTATTTAAGGGTTAATCTATTGCCATATCCGATGATCTTCTTCAGAGGCCAATGCATCAGCTTTGGTAACATGAACAGTGCCAAATGGATGGTTAGGAGGAGCATATATCGAATAAAGTTTTAGCGGAATATTACCTGTATTGGTTACATTATGCCATGTACCAGCAGGTATCATTATTGCATAATCATCGTAGACGTTTTTTACGAAGGTTAAATTATCCTGTCTATTCCCCATTTGAACAACCCCTTGACCTTGTTCAATACGTAAAAATTGGTCAACGTTAGGGTGAATTTCTAAACCAATATCTTCACCAACTTTAAGGCTCATTAATGTGACTTGCAAGTGTTTTCCTGTCCATAAAGCGGTACGGTAGGTAGTGTTTTGTTTCGTAGCTTCATTGATATTCACTACAAAAGGTTTTGGTCCATTATCTTTTACCTCAATATTATTTCTTCCGTTTGATGATTGTGAATAACCCATTTGGTTTGCATTATTAACACTCCAATAATCAGGATTTCTTACATAGTTATACATTGGAACGGTAACATAATATGGATTTTGATATTGATAGGGATAGATATAAGGAACATAATACATTTTTCTCAACCCTTTACAGTATTTGAAATTATCATATGCACTTGTTAAGTGAATGTACTTTAAACAAAGCTATAAATAATACGCCCCTACTCAAAGCGAGTTTTTATTGAAGGTGCCCTTACGCTGATTTGAACGTAAATACCTTCTTTGCAGGCACGTTTAACATCTCTAATGCTGAGCTTTCACAACTGAATGAATACCTCAGCCCATTTTTAATTGGTCGATCCAATAACGTTTATAATAGTACGGTCATTTTCCATCGTCTCCTTTTAATTTTTTCAATTTAGGTAACAAAAAAAACGCCTTAAAGCGTTTCATCATTTTCTAAATCATTAGGTGTTTTAAATGCAAAATGCTTCTGTATTATTTTGTAATAACCATAAACTATTAAATAGGCCAGTAAATAACTGACTGCAGACCAATATATATTCCACCCATTTCGATATTCTAACTTGCCAAGTAGGACAATAACTAATTCAAAGATATTTGTACCTAATGTAAATACTAAAAAATTTGTTATAACAGACATTTTTTCAAAATGTATGCTGGCAATAAATAAGCAGCACACTATCGGATAAAATCCTAAATCATATAAAATTGCAACAAGTTCTTTATCCATCTTCCAAAAGTAAGCAAATCCAATTTCATTTATGAAAAAACTTGTCGCTGATCCAATCGGATAAAAAATAATGAATAGCCTTGTTTGATTTCTAAACAAATATAACCCTAAGAACCAAGGAAGTATAAAACCAACAATAATATGAAAAAGCATACTTCACTCCTTCTTCACTTTATAACCATATTAAATATCTTGCCCCATTAATTGTACAAAGCATACAAAATACTTTTTACGGTGCATTAAAATAAAAATCACCTAATGGGCAGCTTATTTTCAATTAACTCATAAAAGCCAGTTCCACCTAGGCAAGCGAAAGCTCCGGCCTGCCTACCCAACGGGGTAGACACTTAGATATATATTCAACAAAAGACAGAATGCGGAGCAAAGCGATTCTTTGTATAATTCTGAATTTCACTCTACATTTAATTTTTAATAGGGAGAGTGCTCATACACTTTTTGAAACTGTTCATATAATAGGACATACAGGGATACTTGTCCAAAATAATTCGACCTTGAAAAGTAAAGCAAATAAAGGAGTGATCTGGTTATGTCTTATCACGAGGATTGTTGTAAGAAGAAAAAACGCTGTGATTATGAACATCATGATGATTGTTGCAAGAAGAAAAAACGCTGTGATTATGAACATCACGATGATTGTTGTATGAAGAAAAAACGCTGTGATTATGAACATCATGATGATTGTTACAAGAAGAAAAAACGCTGCGATTATGAACATCACGATGATTGCTGTATGAAGAAAAAACGCTGCGATTATGAACATCATGATGATAGTAACCGTAAATTAGAAAATATTCAATTCCAACTTCAACAACAGCAACAAAAACAAGAACAACTTCAGGCTCTGCTTCAAGCCCAGGCTCAACTTCAAGCCCAACTTCAAGCCCAACTTCAAGCCCAGGCTCAATTCCAAGCCCAACTTCAAGCTCAACTTCAAGCTCAACTTCAAGCCCAAACCCAAAATGATACCGATACTATTTCAAACGTAGGTAATCCAGTTGTGAATGTAAATGTATCCTATGATACTCTCTAGTTATAATAGTTAGTGTCATAGTGAAATTAAATGCCGGAGATATCGTAAAAATTTTTGCTTCTAGTACAACTCAGGGTGTCCTTTTGCCAAGGAAAGCAACTCAGATGCGAGCGATTCTTTAGGAAAACGAAACCTGCGGTGAGTGCGAAGAGTAACAAATTCAAGAACAAAATGATACAAGCAGCTGGCTAAAGATGTAGTGGGTCTTGATGTTGAAGTGAAATAAATCAGGTTCATATTAATTATTACCCCACAAATAAAAAAACCTGACACCAGAGGTGCCAAGGCTTTAAAGCTATTCATACATGGACATATATTGTTCGCGTTCCCATGGGGATACTCTTTGGATTTGATGCATTTGTCAGAACACCCGTTCATATAATCTTTTACTAGAGAGCCACTAGGTACGCTTTATTTCTAGTCCTTTTTTTTTTGAAAAGTGAGTTAGCACCAATATAAATTAAATAAATACCACCCATAACTTTTAGTGCTGTAAAGATTACAACCGTTAAACTCAATCCCTAAATGTGTTGTACATGCAAAAAGACGCCTTCTTATTTAAGAAAAGCGCCCGACTGTCGAACAATGAAATATGCGAAAGATCGCTATGCAAATACGTTCTAATTTATTTGACTATCATACTTTAGCCATCCAGAAAGCAGGAAAACCACCCGCTCCACCATAGAGAAAGAAAAGGGCTTCACACCGTCAATACTGCTTCTACGGCTGGGCAAGGAAGGTCGCTGAATTATGGTGCTTTAGGACCAATCAACGCCACCCCAAGAGGATTGCAACTTTCGCAACAGAACAATTTGGCCGAGATGATACGTATCGTGCATCATGATATTGCTGAGTAAACGCTCAATAGAGTACCTGTTAGCTGCATACGGAGCTTTTAACTTTTCATCGTTAAGTTCCGCAATGACCGTTTTTAATTTATTCATGACTTCATTGAGGCGCTGCACTGTCTGCGCCCATCCAATTTCGTCTTCTGGATCCCCCGGATTTCCGAAGGTTTCTTCATTGTCTTCTGCCTTATGCGGATTCTCTGTGCCCTTAATTCGATGGATTACATCTTCATTCCAAAATATCAAGTGGTTGACAATCTGCCAAATCGAATTGCTGATTCCCGAACTTGTCCATGCTGCCTCAGCTGCGATGACTCCATGAAGCGCCTGATCCATGGATGCAAACCAATCATTCTCATGGCAATGCATGTCGAATTGTTCTAAAAACATTTTTGTTACAACTTGCATACAACCAATCTCCTCACTGTTTAGTGTAATCTTCCAAAGTTAAAAGACAAGAAAAAATCTGACTAAAGTATAAATTAATCGGTCCTAAAAAGGTAAAAACCAAATCCAAGCGGTCCCTTCCATATTGGATATGCCTTTCCCCTCCAGCTTCTAATTCTCCCCAACATGGCAGGGTAATCGAAATTTCCGGGTGACGATAACAATAATCCTCAATCAATTTCAAAAAAATCATTCATACGCATAAAATAACCTTCATTTTCGACTGTCGGCCATTTAACGAAAAAATATTCTCAATGAAATACTCCAATCAATTTATTTTGAGAATACAACAAAACCATGATCACTAAGACTTATTCGGCTCAACCAGCTTTTATTCCTTCATCATGACAAATAAAGTACCCTAGAGGGCAGACCTTTTTAAGTGTCTACCCTCTAGGGTACTTATTTTTCTGGTTGACCTGTTGGCTAAACGACATACCTGGCCTTTGATTTTATAAGTGGCTTAATTCATATAATGCATTGGCATAGATGGCTGTCGCTTTGATTAAATCATCGATTTCTATAAATTCATCAATTTGGTGAGAGCTATCTACCTTACCAGGGAAAAGCGCACCGTAAGCCACTGCATTTTTCATTAACGCTGCATATGTTGCCCCGCCTGATGTTAAAAGTGTGGGTTCATCCCCTGTAATCGATTGATAAGCCGATTGTAGTGTTTTAATCATTGGATGATTGGCAGGAATATAATGTGTAGAGAATTGTTGCGCATCTGCGATTGTAAAATGGCAGGTCTCAGCTTTTTTCGTGATCATTTCAATAGTATGTTGGTAATCATTATTTAATGGGAATCGAATGTTCAACTGAATTGAGCCACCAGCTGTATGATTGTAATTAAAAATGCCGGCATTAACCGTTAAAGGTCCGAGCACATCTTCACTGTATTTGATTCCCAATTTTCCCCCAAAAGGATCTCTATATAGGCTGTTTTCGGCAAATGAGATAAATGATTGGTCACTACCCGCAAAGCTTAATGAGCTTAAGAAATGCAGGCACTCCAGTCCGGCATTCACTCCATTTTGCGGTTCCATACCATGCACGGTTTTACCGTAAAGGGTTAAAGTAATCGTTTCATCAGACTTGCTGACCTCTCCATGCAGCCCCTGTTCCGTACAATATGTTTTAAAACGATTCACAAGTTCCTCAGGTTGTTTCGTTTTAATTTCAGCAGCGGCTTTTCCAGGTACCATGTTTCCCCTGTCACCCGAAGAAAAGTTAACTAAAATAGTTCCATGTTTTTCTTCTTCATTGCCACTTAAAGTCAGTTTCACGTTAATTTGCCCTTTTTCGGCGTGCACCATCGGAAATTCATTATCAGGAGAAAAACCGTAAGTTGGCGCGGGTTCTACGTCAAGATAATGTTTCATACAGCGCATACCGCTTTCCTCATCTGTGCCATAAATCATGCGGATTTTCCTTTTTAAAGGAAGGCCAAGGCTTTTCAATATCTTTAACGCATAAAATGCTGCCATTCCCGGTCCTTTATCATCAATGGTACCGCGGGCATAGAGCTTTCCTTCTCGAATAGTTGGCTCATAAGGTGGTGTTGTCCATTTTCCAGGAGCAGGAACCACGTCGACATGGGCAAGTACCCCAATGTAATCTTCAGACTCTCCCCATTCAGCAAACCCGGCAAAGCCGTCTAAGTTTTTTGTATTAAAACCTTCATTTTTGGCTAATGCCAAAACATAATCCAATGCTTCGCCAATCTTTTCCCCCATTGGATATTCGGGAGTACTCGTTGTTAAATCCTTAACACTCGCAATACGCAATAAGCCTTCCAAGTCCTTTAAAAGATCATCTTTTCTTTTTTCCACTTCTGCCAGCCAATTGATTTCCATCACAACCTCAACTCCCTTCTCTATTATATTAATTTTATCAAACTGAATGTATAAATAATCCTGATGAAATAAAAGATATCAAAATGGTTAATTCGGCCTTATAACGTGAATCATTAACATTATCTTTATAAAATATTGGAAATAAGCAGTAAACCCATTCTCATACTTAATATGATGTATCCTTTATACTTTGGCTGCCCTTTGTAAAGTAAGTTGTTAAAACCACAAATAATTAATGATAGCGAATTAAATGGCAACGACATTAGTAAACCCATTCCAACAATGAGGCTTTTAGTATGAATTACACAGATAAGACGGTCATTAAATTACCCCTTTACCCTACCCTTCCTTTTCAAGAGAAAGAATAATCCCATCACATTCCCACAGTAACATCGATAAAAAGTTGTTTATACTTACTAACCCTCGGTAATACTGCAACAACGAATGCTATTAATTAAGTCACTTAATATGAAAAATGTCCTTGAATAATTTTTTTTATTTTTTTCGGGCATTTATCGGGCAGTTGATAACTTCATTAGATTTTATGAATGAATGCCCGAAATAAAAAAAACCCTGACACTAGAGGTGCCAAGGGTTTGAAAGATTAATATATTGACATATATTGTTCGCGTTCCCATGGGTGAACTTGTGTGCGGAACATGTACTATCCGTTAATATAGTGTCAATCTTGCACAAAAACACCTATTTATAAGGGTTCCTTTGAAATTTACATCAAAAAAAATAAATCATAATAACTCAAGCATTATCGGGCATTTACCGGGTGATTTTCGGGCATTATTTTAGGTTTATTACACGAAAGAGTATGTTTCAATAAGAGAATTTTTTATTATTCCTTTAGTTTATCCGATCAATCTTTTCTATTAAAGGTTTTTGCTGATTTTCTTATGCTACTAAAGGGGCAGGATAGTTGAGAAGAAATCGAAAGATTAAATAATGTTTTCTACAAAGAGGTGAGAAAATATGATTGATAAAATCAGAAGTAGTTGATTAAGATTTAAGTGATATTGTGAGTGAGGTCAGATTTTAGTTATTTAATTAAAGGCGCTTTAAATGAATAAGGATCATAGAAATGATCAAACTTTTTTATAAAAAGAAGATTTATATCTACTAGGTAAGAATCCATTTTGATCAATCTTTTTTTCAAAATGGATTCTTTTTATAATCGTAAAATACCGGTTTGCGAAGTGCTTTTGATCAAAGTTTATTTCAAAGCTACAGTTGGGCCGAATCAGTATCAAACTTTTCCAGTACTTTTAATAAAATGGTTAAAATGATTGTGAACACAATCTCTACAATTAAAAATACCGGGCGATAATTCAACTGAAGTTAATCCGATTTTTGCTATTCCAAAGTATCCTACATACGCAGCTAAGAATGATAACTACTGAAATTGTAAAGCCTAAAAATCCAAGTTCGTTTAACTTTATCTCAGTCAATCCACACATGCTTAAAAGTGAAAATAGCTAAATTCAGG
Organism: Peribacillus sp. NPDC094092; assembly: GCF_050279365.1. Taxonomy (NCBI): domain Bacteria; kingdom Bacillati; phylum Bacillota; class Bacilli; order Caryophanales; family Bacillaceae; genus Peribacillus; species Peribacillus sp. NPDC094092. The sequence goes on from NZ_JBNNUC010000001.1 coordinate 886,567, forward strand.
CTAGAGAAATATTGATTTTTGAACAAATAAAAGAGACCACTTAATGCCGCTCTTCTTATATCCCCTATGGAACTAACACACCCATTAGTTTAAGTGAAAATATTCACAGTCTTTATTTTTTAACACCTTTTCTTTTTTAAGCCACCTGCCCATACATAGGTGAATAAACACCATATTATATAAAAAATTTGGTCATTTATTTTTCCCACACTCTTCTTTCGTAATTATCCATACCATTAAAATGAAAGGAATGTTTTCCTTCGATATGTCTAACCACACACCAAGAATTATCAGCTTTGATTCTCATTTACAAAATTCCCCTTGTTGTTCAGAAAGAATCCTTCCACCCCAAGGGTGCAATTTCTTTCCGCCTCGTTGTGAACCAAAGATTCAAATGACGATTTCTAATGGTGTCAACGGTTGTACCTTTAACATTACTGGTACAGTTACATGTTCAGGGCAACCAGTTTTGTCCGGAACGGTTTCCTTAATAGCATCATTGACTTCTGGGATAGGTTCAGTTACCGTTAGTCCTACTTTTGCATCTGTCAACAACGGCACATTCTCTGCAACATTAACAGCAACACAAGTTACAATTGGAATCGCAGAGGTAATGGCAACTACCATAGTAAATGGAATTACTGTATCAACGACTGCGACGACTAGTATAATATGCCCAAGTTCTTGTGCTTTTAGAACTTGTACCGTTGATGTATCCTGTGGAGGAACATTTCCTTGTCCTCCCCCATCTGGAATAACCATAACTGTTGGTCCTGGACCTGGCTTTAATTTTTCTACTATTCAAGCCGCAGTAAACGCCGCAAATAACGGAGATATAATACTGGTGTTTCCAGGTACTTATCCTGAACAAATTACCATTCCTGCTGGTAAGGATAACCTCACCATCATTTCTCAAACACCGCAAGCAGCAATCATTACACCACCTCCAATGGGTTTGATAGGAAACTTTTCAATTGTTACTGTAAACGCACGATGTACTAGAATTTCAGGTTTTACCATTACTGGTCCATCAACGGCCCAGGGAAATTTAAGAAATGGAATTTTTGTCACGATGGGGGGGTCAGCAGTAATTGAAAACAATTTAATTACAGATATAAGGGATAATCCATTATCCGGTCTCCAACAAGGGGCAGGTATAAATGTAGATATGGGTTCTGCACAAATTATTAACAACATAATTACCAGCTACCAAAAGACAGGAATTCGAGTGAATGGTGCTGAAAGCTGCAGTGCTGTTTTAAATAATACAGTCACTGGGGTAGGAGCAACAAGCGTTATTGCCCAAAATGGAATACAAATATCTCGTGGGGCAACAGCAATTGTTCAAAATAATACTGTAACAGGTAATATTTTCACTGGTCCAGGGGGTGTTGTATCCACTGGTATCTTATTATTTCAAGAAGTTGCAACAGCACCTGTTTGTGTCGAGTTCAATAACATGTCCAATAACGATGCTGGTCTCGCTTTGGCCTCGACCACTGGGGCATTGGTACAAGGAAATAACTCATCTAACAATACCCAATTGGGCATATTGGTAGATTCGGACTCCACTAATAATGTATTTATTCGCAATACTGCACTAGGTAATCCAACTTTTGATATTGAGGATGACTCAGTAGGTCAGCTATCTGCTATGACAGGTAACTTTTGGCTATGTAATACGTGTAATAAAGATAATAAAGGCGGGGCAATATGTTCATCTGTTAGTGAATTCCCAGAACTACCGGTACCTGCACCAGTGCTAAGCAATGTATCAGTATTAGTGGATTAGTTTCAAAGGCGATTTTTGGTTGTTGAGTTATTTTTAACTACTTTCATCCGATTTAAAATAATCAAATTCGTCTTAAGAATTTGACAATGTGAAAACCCATTCTTACAAAAAAAGAACTGGGTTTTTTGCTTTTAGAATTTAATTTATCGGTACTTTAAACCAATCAAATAGACTTTTGAGCTCTTGATGACCTTATTAGGAGTTATCAAGGGCTCTTAATAATATATCATTATTTATAGAATCTAGAGCATCCTGTCTTAGATAATTCCCTAAGTTCTGCGGCTACCTCTGGTCCAAATAAAATATCTTTTGAAATTACTTTTGCAGTCTGGGCCATTGCTTACTTAGAGAAAGGACATGCAACAGCATGTGTATTTACTGCTCTCACTCGGAAGTACCATTGTTCATTTGCGTCTGCCTTATGAGTGTGCATGCTGGATATGCCATTCCAGACTAAAGTGAACCCTGGAATCTGGGAAGCATATACCTCATAGTTGGCAATATAAAGTGCATTTACAAAATCCCATTCCACTAAAAAATTTTGGAATAACCCTATAGCAATGAAATTCTCTGGTTTAGCAGGTGTCATATTTTCAATTTTTCCGTCTGTTATCAGCTTATTCCCACTATTGTTCCAAATACCAGTATTATCATTCAATTTTGATTCCATTTGATCAAGACGAGCATCATCAGAATACAAGTCGATGAAGTTTCCTAGTTCTACCGCACCCGAATTTTCCGGATCCGAAACATCATACTCAAAGCTTATTACTCTTTCCTCGACCTCTATAGGTTTAGAAAAAGAACGGTCAATAGCGAAGGTTGTATCACCCAGGCGAACCTTTTCATGTTCATAACCAGTGACGTCTTGGGGTAAAAACACATCCATTTCATAATTTTCAATAGGGTGCTTTTGTTCTTGCAAAGCTTCCCACTTTTCTTGAAGCAATGCTGCGGCATCTTCTTGCTCACTACTTTCGAAAATTCCTTTTCGATGACGTAAAGTACCATCCTTATTTTTACGTCTAAACATATCCTTCACAGATGAAGCAGATTTTTCTTTTCTTTTTCGCTCTTATCAATTTCTTGTGTAGGATTTACAGCCTCATACACAAAAGGAATAAAAACAGGTGTAAGATACTTCACTGTTTCAATTTCATCTTCCTTTACTTATTTTACCAATTCGATCATGTTTCTTTTTAAATTTGCCATTTCATAACATTCCTTCTTTTTTTAAACTAGGCTTGAAACAAATAAAAAGAGACCACTTATAATTGCGGTCTTCTATAGTGCATTCTATGGAACTAACGCACTCTTTAACTAAATTTGGAAATATCTTTTAACAAATCATAGGATATAGTGAATCTGACCTTTTAAAAGGTTTAAAAAACCGTTCTAAACGCGGTCTTTCCTTATTTATTCAAATGTTAACTACTGCTCTCTTCACTACTTTCATCATGAGGTGAATGTGGAGGATAATGGTGATGATGGTCGCTGCTTTCTTCCCGGTCACACTGGTAAGCTAGTGTTGCAGGGTCCGTATTGCCAAACGTCAGATACCACGGCATTCCTAACGGTCCTCCCGACATAGCTGGAGGCACGAACACATCATATGTCTTGTGATGGACGTTGTAGCGGCGTACCGAACCTGTGTATGGTCCCGCAGGAGCCCCCGTATCAGGGTCAGACGGGCCATTAATGGGGACAAACAGTTTTCCGTCCGGTCCGAACAGGATTTCCTGTGCAAAAGCGCGCGGCTGTCCTACGACATCAAGATCAATTTTTTCAAGTAACTTGCCCTTGCGTCCGTCGAAGATTAGAATTTTATCCGTGTCACTCGCGTCCCTTCTAAAACTTGTGATATAGAGGTTGCCGTCAGGACCGAATACCAAACCTTCAGGACGATTGAGGTCGCTGAAGGGGGAAATGAACACTCCACCGAACGCCCCTGTTTTTGAGTTATAGCGCACTACCGATCCACCAAGCTGACCTTCCGCAGTATTAGGATTGTTGCGGATGGATACATACAGATCGCCATCCGGCCCTATGACTACACCGCGGGGAAAGAACTCCCCACTGGGTGGGTGGGTAAGGTTCCTCATAAACGTCGCGGTATTGCCATTATACTTATACATCCGAACTTCCCCATGCTGGCCGTTTTCTTCAATCACCAGGTCAGCCACAAACAGGATATTGTGTTTCGAGAGGACGATGCCTCGCGGAGCGAATGGGGCGCCAGTTGCGTCAGATTTAACAATTTCACCCAGAAACTCCCCAGTTTTACCATCGTACTTCAAAACGTTGCCGGAACCCTCATTGACTTTCTGGTTTGTGACAAGTAGATTGCCTTCATGGTCGAAGATAAGTCCCCGCGGACCATTCAAGCCGTTGTTGCCTGATGCGACAAAACTGCCAAGGAACCATCCCGTTTCTGAGCCAAAAGTCTTCACGGTGTTATCGAAACCGTCTCCAATATAGAGAAAGTCGCATTCGAAGGACCTGTCCTGATTTTTTTGTTTATGCATTTTATCACCCTTTTAAAAACATATTTTCAGTAAAAGACTAGATTTTACCTATATTAATATATTCTTAAGGAGATTTTTCGTATAGGACTTGACTGCTGATAAAATAGCATATTTTTAAAGTAGCCTGCCCCGTTAGTTCATCAAGGGAATCAACAACATCCTTAAACAGAGCCTTCTAATACAAGAGCAGGCATTAAGCCACTCTTAGATTTATTTAATGACTGGTTTACCCAGCTTGTTCTCAGAGGACAATAGTTCCTCTATTCGTTATTCCTCAACCTTTTTATTGCCTGGTTTCGGAAATGTATCCCCTTTTCAATAAATCTTTCCCTTGTCCTGAAGGTCTTTAAAATCAACTGTGACTTGAGAGGTTTTTACAAAAAGCCTTAGGGAGATATATTGAAAAATACGGCGATTATATGTATCACGAAAACCTTATTATTCAATTGAATCCACTCAATATTTTTGAAAAGAAGGAGAGGAAATATGGCTAAATTTTATAAATACAAAAAGAAAGGCCAACAAAGATTTTTGGGAATATCGAATCTACTATCAGGATCCCATAACAAGAAAGACCAAAGAAAAATCAAAAAAGGATTTGAAAGTAAAAAAGAAGCCCAACTAGCAGCTGAAGAAATGGAAGGAATGATTCGCGAAGGCTACGAAATAACACCTGAATCATTAAAGACGTATTGAATGCGTGGCTAAATGAATATAAACGTGGTACAGTCGCCAAAAATAAATGTGAATTATTATACCATATTTCAAAAACATATTACTTATTAATAAATCTCTTGATTTTCAAGAAGCAAGTAAGGATCAAAGTAAAACTTTGGACAAGTTTCCACCCTTTTTATTTTCGCTTTTCAGCCACAAATAGAAAAACCCCTGACACCAAAGGTGTCAGGGGTTTGAGATATTAATACATTGACATATATTGTTCGCGTTCCCATGGGTGAACTTGTGTTCTAAACATATCCCACTCGATTTCTTTTGCTTCGACGAAGTGTTCAAGTAAATGTTCACCTAATGCTTCTTTGATGACTTCATCGGATTTTAATGTTTCCAATGCAGCATATAAAGTAGCTGGTAGATCAACGATACCTACTTCTTCACGCTCTTCTTTATTCATAACATAGATGTTGCGGTCAACTGGAGCTGGAGGAGTCAAGTCGTTCTTGATACCGTCAAGACCAGCTTTTAGCAGAACTGCAAGTGCCAAGTATGGGTTTGCTGCTGGATCGACACTACGTACCTCTACGCGAGTACTTACTCCGCGTGAAGCTGGGATACGGATTAGCGGGCTACGGTTTTTAGCGGACCATGCAACATAACAAGGAGCTTCGTAACCAGGAACTAGACGTTTGTATGAGTTAACAGTTGGGTTTGTTACCGCAGTGAAGCTTGGAGCATGCTTAATGATACCTGCGATAAATTGCTCAGCTGTTTTACTTAATTCCAATTTACCTTCTTTATCATAAAATGCATTTTCGTTGCCTTTGAATAGGGAAACGTTACAGTGCATACCTGATCCGTTAACACCGAACAATGGTTTTGGCATGAATGTTGCGTGTAAACCATGTTTACGGGCAATCGTTTTAACAACCAATTTAAATGTTTGGATGTTATCGCAAGCTGAAACTGCATCTGCATATTTAAAGTCAATTTCATGTTGTCCTGGAGCTACTTCATGGTGGGATGCTTCGATTTCAAATCCCATTTCTTCAAGCTCAAGAACGATATCACGACGGCAGTTTTCTCCAAGGTCTGTAGGTGCAAGGTCAAAGTATCCGCCTTTATCGTTCAATTCTAGAGTCGGCTCGCCTGCTGCATCCAATTTGAATAGGAAGAATTCAGGTTCAGGTCCAAGATTGAAATCTGTGAAGCCCATTTCTCTTGCTTCTGCAAGAACACGTTTTAGGTTTGCACGTGGATCTCCATCAAAAGGTGTTCCATCTGTATTGTAAATATCACAGATTAAACGTGCGACTTTACCTTTTTCGGAAGTCCAAGGGAAGATAACCCATGTATTTAAATCAGGATATAGGTACATATCAGACTCTTCGATACGTACGAAGCCTTCGATTGATGATCCGTCAAACATCATTTTATTATCAAGTGCTTTTTCTAATTGACTGACTGGGATTTCAACGTTTTTAATTGTCCCTAAAATGTCAGTAAATTGTAAACGAATGTACTTAACATTTTCTTCTTTCGCTAAACGAGTGATGTCTTCACGTGTGAACTTTGCCAATTTCTATTCCCCCTAATAATCATTCATAAATCATATTTTTATTGGAAAAAACGGGACATATCCCCTTGTCGAAGAGATGTTCGATGCTTGCTTCCTTGTAATAGCTCTGCACGCAGAAGCTTGCGAAGCTCCTCGTCACTAAGGTCCTGTCTTATCTTTTCCGCTTGTTCTAATTCTTGAGTTTTAGGTAAATTCTGTTCCTTTACAGTGAAAATCTTTTTGATGCCGGCCAGATTGACTCCTTGTTCGATTAAGTCTTTAATCTCAAGCAGTCGATCGATATCGTTTAATGAAAAAACCCGACGATTTCCATCTGTTCTCATAGGAGTAATAAGTTGATGCTCTTCGTAATATCGAATTTGGCGTGCAGACAACTCAGTTAGCTGCATGACGATTCCGATGGAAAAAAGAGGCATCGAACGCCGAATGTTGTTGCCGCTCATTCTTAGCATCCTCCTTTTGTTTATCTAAAATTATCTTATACCATGTTATTAAACTTGTCAATACGATGTTACATTTTATGACGTGGTTTTTTTCGGAAAAATTAAATGATTTATTACTACTCAAATATTATGACTATTACTTTTGCAGGAATCCAATTGTATTTGGATTCCCCTAACATACCTACCTTAATTTCATTTACAATTGAATCAGCTTTTTGTCCATTAGCGCATTCACCGCAGTCAATACAGCCACTTTAACATGGGCATATGTCAATCCGCCTTGAACGTAGGCAACATATGGAGCCCTTGTCGGACCATCTGCCGTAAGTTCAATGCTGGCCCCTTGTATAAAGGTGCCCGCAGCCATGATTACATCGTCTTCATATCCTGGCATATAGGCAGGATATGGCGTCACATGTGAATTGATTGGTGAAGCATATTGGATGGCCTGGCAGAAAGCAACCATCTTATCCCTGTCATCGAATTGCACGGATTGAATCAAGTCAGTTCGCTTCGCATCCCATTTTGGAGATGTATTCATACCGAGTTTTTCTAAAAAGGCAGCAGTGAACATGGCTCCTTTTACAGCTTGGCCCACGACATGTGGTGCAAGGAAGAATCCTTGGTACATTTCCTGCAGACTATAAAGCGACGCACCTGCTTCAGCCCCTATTCCTGGGGATGTTAACCGATAGGAGCAAGCTTCAACCAGGTCCTTTTTACCAACAATGTATCCTCCGGTCTTCACGATCCCGCCACCGGGGTTTTTAATGAGTGAACCTGCCATTAAATCCGCTCCGACATGACATGGTTCTTGTGTCTCGACAAACTCTCCATAACAGTTGTCCACAAACACGATGATTTCAGGGTTAATGCCTTTTACAAAAGAAATCATTTCCCTTATTTCATCAATCGTAAAGGAAGGCCGTGTAGCATATCCTTTTGACCGTTGTATACCGATCATCTTCGTATTTGGTTGAATGGCTTGTTTGACGGCTTCGAAATCAACGGTTCCGGTTTCCTCTAACGGAACGGCCTTATAGCTGATCTGAAAATCACGCAAAGATCCGATACCCGAACCCCGGATGCCTACAATTTCCTCCAAAGTGTCATACGGCTTTCCAGTTATGTATAACAATTCATCCCCTGGGCGCAATATGCCGAAAAGAGCGGTGGAGATGGCGTGTGTGCCTGAAATAATTTGGGGGCGCACCAATCCAGCTTCCGCTCCAAAAACATCTGCATATATCAATTCCAGCGTATCGCGGCCCATATCGTCATATCCATACCCTGTAGTCGGGATGAAATGGGAATCACTCACTCTATGTGTTTGATAACTTTGTAATACGCGGAATTGATTTTCTTCAATTCGTTCGTCCACTTGCTTATGTAATGGAGAAATCATTGCTTCCACTTCCTCGGCAATGGTTTTCAACACTTCTCCATTAGTTAACTGCTGATACATCAAAATTCCCCTTTATAATGAATATTTCTCCAGCTGCCCGGTTATTGGATGATCAGCTAGACAAAAACCCTTGCATTCATACCTTTCCGATTCTTCATTAAAGGAGAGGGTGCGCAATATGGTTTCATTTTTCAGCTGTGATAATAATTTACCCTCACTCGACGGCAGGAAAACATGATACGGGACCATTTCTTCAATCACGTACTTTTCAATTTCTTCCATGATTTGATTCAGGTCCGATTTTTCATAGGCACTGATCATTAATGAAGCACGGCTTGCTGACCTGACAAAATCAGTGTGAATCTTATCTTTCTTATTATACAACGTTAGCTGTGGAATGGAAGGGACATCTAAGTCATTAAGCAAATCCTGCACCGTTTTCTGATGATTAAAGTAATCTGTACTTGAGGAATCGACCACATGGAGCAAAAGATCCGCTTCTTTCACTTCTTCCAGGGTGGAACGGAATGCGGCAATTAAAGATGTCGGCAAATCTTGTATGAATCCAACCGTATCCGTCAGCAGCACGGTAAATCCACTAGGAAGGATCGCCTTTCGTGTCATGGGATCCAAAGTGGCGAACAATTGGTTCTCTTCGTATGAATCCGCCTCTGTCAAACGGTTGAACAGCGTTGATTTACCTGCATTCGTGTATCCCACAAGTGCAATTTGAAAGGCTTTATTACGTTTCCTTCTATCGCGATAGCGTTCACGATGCTTCACTATTCCGCTTAATTGTTGTTTGATTTCATCTATTTTCCCGCGGATGTGGCGTCGGTCGCTTTCCAGCTTCGTCTCCCCCGGTCCCCTGGTGCCGATTCCGCCTCCTAGCCTGGACATCTCCGTTCCCTGTCCGACCAAACGCGGCAATAAATATTGGAGCTGGGCAAGTTCAACTTGAAGCTTCCCTTCTCTGGATCTCGCCCGTTGAGCAAAAATATCCAAAATCAGCTGTGTCCGGTCAATGATCCTTGCCTCCAATTGTTTCGAAAGGTTCCGGATCTGGCTCGGGGATAGTTCATCATTAAAGATAAATAAATCCGGTTCCAGCTCCTCTTCCAGATTCCGAAGTTCCTCCACTTTTCCTTTTCCTATATATGTAGCCGGATCGACACTCTCCCTCTTCTGGGAGATGGTCATTAAAACCTCCCCATTCGCCGTCTTCGCCAAAGAAGCCAGTTCATCGAGTGAATATTCAAAACGTTCATTAGCATCAGTTGTTTGACACCCAACCAAAATGGCCGTTTCCTTTTTTGTTTCTTCCAAATCACATGCACCACTTTCTGGTAGATTTCAGTTAATCATAACAAAAAAATTGAATATATAAAAATTTCCTCAAAACGAAGCTTTTAACCGTTTTAAAAATTCCGATAACATGCTAAAATCAAATTTGGCTTTACCATCAAAATCGAAAAGACATAGAGGGACATTCATATGACATGGGAAGTATTAAGCTTAATAGGTACGATTGCATTCGCTATTAGCGGAACCATCATCGCCATGGAAGAAGAGTATGATATTTTAGGGGTTTATATTTTAGGAATCATAACCGCCTTTGGCGGAGGGGCAATACGTAATCTGTTGATCGGTGTCCCCGTTTCAGCTTTATGGGATCAAAGTTTCTATTTTGTCATCGCTTTAGTATCCATCACCATCGTTTTTGTTTTTCCTACAAACCTTTCAAAGCACTGGGACAGATGGGGAAACCTCAGTGATGCCATCGGCCTTTCAGCCTTTGCCATCCAAGGGGCGATGTATGCTGTGGAACTTAACCACCCAATAAGCGCAATCATTGTATCAGCTGCATTAACCGGATGCGGCGGCGGGATAATCCGTGACGTGTTAGCTGGAAGAAAGCCATTGGTCTTCAGAAAAGAAATCTACGTAGTATGGGCCATCATTGCAGGCTTGGCTTTAGGCAGTGGTGTATTATCCCAGTCATGGCAGCTTTATTCGCTCTTTGCCGTCATCACGATATTGCGAGTCCTATCTTACACCAATAATTGGCATCTTCCTAATAAGAAATGGGTGCCTAAAACATAAATTTAAAAAGCCCGCCATCTTGGTGGGCTTTTCCATGTCTATTCTTTCTCATCCTCCTCGAAAATCAAATCTTGGCTGGTAAGCGTCAGTAAATCGGATTTTTCAAATGAATCTTCCAGTAAAAGCCTCATTGCCTGCGCCCTAATAGACTTTTCAAGTACATTGCGGATATAACGTCCGTTGGAAAATGAAATAGGACCCCGGAATGAACGCAATATGATTAAATGTTCTTTTAGTTTCCTTTCGGCATCCCGATTCATTAGATACTCCTTTTCCTGCAGCATCCGATCGGCTATTTCCATTAATTGTTCAATCGTATAATCCGGAAAATCAATAACAAGCGGGAACCTGGAATGAAGGCCAGGATTAAGGCTGAGGAAATAATCCATCTCCCTCGAATATCCAGCAAGGATCAAAATGAATTCGTGCTGCCGATCCTCCATATGCTTGACAAGGGTATCTATGGCTTCTTTTCCAAAATCCTTTTCGCCGCCTCTTCCCAAGGAATAGGCTTCATCAATAAATAGGATCCCGCCAATGGCCTTTTTAATTAAATCCCTTGTTTTTTGGGCAGTATGACCAATATATTCACCGACCAAATCTGCCCTCTCCGCTTCAATTAAATGCCCTTTCGAAAGTACATTCATTTTTTGAAACAACTTACCGATTAAACGCGCAACCGTCGTTTTCCCTGTTCCGGGGTTTCCTTTAAACATCATGTGCAGTGCTTGCCTGCCTGTTTTCAACCCCTTTGCCTCACGTTGTTTATTGATGTAAATCCAGGCATATATCTCTTTTATCATCCGTTTCATTTCTTCCATTCCGACCAGCGATTTCAGTTCATCTTCAATTTCTTTCAATGCCACATGCTGGTGGGGGATTTCCTGCACCAAAATTTCTTTTATCGGCAGATCCTTTTGTAACGCTTTTCTGTTTTCCGCATTAAACACAATATTGATTTGCCCGTTATTTTTCATACGGATCGGTTGTTCCAATGCATTCACCTCTCCATCTTGGACCCTGACTCCAACACCACAAATTCGATTTATGATGGTCATAGGCATATGCAGCATAGCCAAAACCAACCCATCGGAAAATTCGTTTATTTCTTTTCGAGATTAAGCGCCTTTCCTACCTTGTAAGCGACTTATTCTGACAGGATTTTTTCTTCGAAGGATTCATTTTGACAAACTCCATTCCCTTTCACCATTTTATTAGGGGTAATGTCATTTCCTGCGGTTTCCCGGAAAATAATCCGTTCCTTAATATATATTCAAATCAGGTTGGTAAAATTATCGATTCTTTGAAAAAGAACGGAGAAGTGCATGCAAAAAAAAAAAAAACAGGTCGCTATTAGCTAAACCTGTTTTTTACATTCATTTATATGATTATTCCTTCACTTCGTAATCAATCTGAACATTACGTTGTGGAGCAAATGTAGAGATCGCATGTTTATAGACTAATTGTTGTTTGCCCTCTGATTCAAATAAAACGGTAAAATTATCGAACCCTTTCACTTGTCCTCTAATCTGGAAACCGTTTAATAAAAATACCGTCACATACGTACCATCTTTACGTAATTGATTAAGAAACTGATCTTGAATATTTACTGATTGTTTCATGTATTAGTCCTCCTCTTTTCTCTCTAAATTTATGTATTCGCCTTCACTGAAAAGCTTTCCTGCTATAAATCCAGATATTTCATGTATTTTTTTTGGAAAACCTTCGAGATCGGTCATATCAAACCAAATTACATCCATTTTATTCCGAAACCAGGTCAATTGCCTTTTTGCATATCGACGGGAGTTTTGCTTTAATGTCTCAACTGCTTCATCCAATGAAGCCCTTCCATCAAAAAAATCATAGATTTCTTTATAGCCTATAGCCTGGATTGATTGGCAATCCCTCAAACCTTTTTCATAAAATGACTCTACCTCTTTAATCAGCCCTTCTTCCACCATGCCATCAACACGCTGATCGATGCGTTGATATAACTTTTCCCGCTCCATAGTCAATCCAATGATGCACGTATCATATTTCAATTCTGTAGGCTGTTCAGTCAACTGCTCACTCATTGTTTTACCAGTACAATGAAAAATTTCTAGTGCCCTTATCACCCTTCTTACATTATTAGGATGAATCCGATTCGCGCTTTCCGGATCAACGCTGCGTAATTGTTCGAAAATGGGATCAATTCCTAACTCCCTAACCTGTTTTTCGAGTCCCTCCCTATAAACAGGATCGGATGGCGCCTCCGAAAATTGATAATCATATATGACCGATTGTATGTATAATCCTGTTCCGCCGACGATAATGGGAAGTTTCCCCCTGCTTTGGATCTCCTCGATACAAGCATTAGCCCGTTCCTGGAACTCCGCCGCACTAAATGGTTCATCAGGGTCTTTAATATCAAGTAAATAATGAGGAATACCCTCTGTTTCTTCCCTCTTGATTTTTGCAGTCCCAATATCCATCCCCTTATACACCTGCATGGAGTCTCCGCTAATAATTTCACCATTAAATAACTTTGCCATCTCAATGCTCATCTTTGTCTTCCCAACAGCAGTCGGTCCAATGATAACGAGAAGTTTTCCTTTTTGTTGTTTCACAATCTCACTGCCTTAATTGATTTTTTCCCTATCTTATCATAATCTCGATGAAAGCAGCTAAACATCTACCCATTATGTCCAATTCAGGTACTTTTATTCAACTTTCCCCCGTAACAACCGACATCTTTATATCACTTAGAATGTCAGAGTGTAAAATGCCGATGCATTTGAGGCTCACGGCCCCATTGCTCCTTCCCCTGCCAGAAGGGCTATAATCCATTTAATAGAATCGTAAAAAAACATGATTCCTTCTGCATTTAAGGAATCATGCCTTTTTTCCATTGTATTTCCTTTAGATCAATTTAGCCAATTTTTCCATTTACGGGTATGATCATCGTAACGGTCGTTTCTTTTTCTGAGGATTGTACATGAATCTCTCCATCGTATCTGTTCACTAAGTCTTTAACGATGAACAATCCTTGTCCGCGAACTTTGCCCTTTTGTGCCTTTTTGGTTGAAAATCCGCTGGCGAATATATTCTCCAAATCTAATTCCGAAATCTTTGGTCCGGTGTTCGTGACCATAAATGTATACTTTTCATCATCAGCTTTGCAGGCAATATTCATCCGGCGTTCTTGCTCTGGCAATTCAATTGTTGCCTCAATCGCATTGTCGATAACATTTGATAGCAATTTAATCAAATCGATTGTTTTAATTCGATTGAAAGATTCGGATGAAACATCAACATCAATATCGATGTTATAATTCTGGGCCGAGAGCCTTTTTGTCTCTAACAGAACAGATAAGCCCGGGTGAGTCACATCCAATTTCATCGATTCAATTGAATGCACTTCTTTTGAAAGACCGGTTAAGTATTCGAGTGCCTTTGCGTTCTCCTCTAATTTAAGCAGCCCATGTATCACCTGAATATGATTGGAAAAATCATGCCTTAATGAGCGGACTGAAGCAATGAGTGATTGAAATTCCGATTGATACGTATCTTCGGTATCCCCCACTTCACGTGTCAGTTCCTTTTGATACCATCTTTGAATGACAAAAAAGGTAACCAGCAGCATGATAACAAATCCACCATTATACACAAGAATGGCAATGCTGCTTTTCAATACCTTGCCGTTAATGGCATTAATATCTTCTGCGCTCACATCAATGCCCAAAAAACCAATTATATCGCCAGCTTGATTTTTCATCGGCACTCCAACAGTCAAATACTCACCATATTCCGGGTCTTCTAGAATCCCGGTAATGAAGTTTTTGCCTTCATACCCCTTTTTAACCTGCTCCGGCGGAACAGTACATACACCACCGATAGGAAAATCCCCTTTATGATCCTTAGAAAATCCAGTAATCATTGCCTTAGATACTTCCGGATTATCAATCATGATCGTATAAACATATAATGCTCCTATTTTTTCACGGGCATCCTCTAAGTAAGCTTTTATATCCCAATAATCCCGGCTTTTTACTGGGTTATTGAGAAATCGCTGATACGCCTCTATATCCATCGAGTCGGCAATAGATCTAGCAGCTACCAAGTTTTGATTAGCAACGGATTTTTGCACAGAATTTTTAATGCTTAAATATGTTGAAAACATATTTAGAAGAATGAAAACAATCAATAAAAGAATGGTCAAATAAAGAAATGCCCTTAACTTTTTATTTTTCATAGGATTAAAACTTACCTCATCTCTAGCAGCTAAAAGTTAACGAACCTATTCTGAGTTTACTATATAAAGTGACAAAGAAATAGAAAAAAATCTAATAATCTCTATAATTCCAGGTATATAATACTATATTTTATCAAGTAATTAACAGATTACCCACTAATTTTCGATCATATAACTTTTTCATATTTTATCTGCATTGAATCAACTAATATCTTTTCCAATTAATCATTCATTCCCAATAATTAAATTAATATAATTATTTGTAAGAAAAAGGGGAAAATTGACGATGTTGGGTTTGGCATTTCCTCTTCAAATAAATAATTTTACCCTTTATATGAAAATATTACAAGAATCTAGAGGTATTGTCTGTAAAATTACACCATAATACACATATTTTATATTAAGTTGTGCGGAAATAGTGAATCATTTCTCTTTCAATAGTTCATATTAACTAGTTCATCATCCAGGAAAATAAAAATGGAATCAGGGCCTGACCCCTGATTCCATTTACATATGATAGCTTTTATTTAATCGAATTGATGACTGCCCGCTCATACATCTTTTTTGTTACTTGATAATATAGCAGTTGAAAAAGAAAATACATTCCGATGACCATAGCAGAATAAACGAACAAGTTGGATCCCAATAAATTGCTTAATGCCACGTAGGCGATGATGGCATGAATCATCCCTATCAGAAAAGGAGCGAAAAAGAGGATGCGTATTTCCGCACTTAAAATTTGCCGTATTTCTTTTTTGTCAGTCCCAACCGATGAAGGGCATGAATTTGGATTTTCTTATCTTCTAAACTCGTAAAAACTCGCAGATACAACATGCTTCCTTGGACGATAAAGAATAATAAACTGACAAACAAGCCGATAAAAAGGATCAAAATGCTTCCCTGTTTCATTTCTTGATAAATCGGAGCTCTTGTTTGCAATTGATCATGGGCTGGATCATTAGACATTTTTTCGATTTTACTGGATGTTTCCATTGATTCTTCCCAATCTCTAATTTCATACCCTCTTACTCTTACCTTTTCTTTTAAAGGCACATCAGCCGTTATTTCTTGAAACAGCCGATCATCGCTTTTTCCGTATAAAGCGTTAATCCATCCATTTCCTTTATAGGATATTTCCGCATATTCACCATACCCCCTGCGTAGGACGCTCTTTATTTTCGCTAGTACCACTTCCAAATGAAACGGTTTTGTTAAATAATCATCTCCCCCATATTCAATGGCCATGACTTGATTCATCTCATCTGTCCTTGCAGAGATGAATATGATGGGAACCTTTGAGACCGTCCGTATTAGCCGACACCAATGAAAACCATTATAATAGGGCAGATTAATATCCAATAAAACAAAATCTGGCTTTACCTCTTGGAACTCCGCAAAGACTTGGTCCATTTGCTTCACTTCAAATACCTCATACCCGTACCTTTTTAAATAATTGACCAAGATTCCCGCTATTTTGAAATCGTCTTCAACCAATAATATTTTATACTTCCTTTTCTCCTCATTAACATGACAATCCTTCCTATCAATCCAGCTATTGAAATGAAAATAAAAAACCTTGAATGGTATGACCAATCAAGGGGATTCAAATAAAATTAGATTTCTTCCGGGATTTTCAATCCCTCAATGAATGATTTAAAACTCGATGCAACTTTATAAATATTTTCATCCTGACTTGATGGATCCGAATACCAACCCTGATCCCAGAAATAAACTCCCTTTTCCTCTTCGTTATCTATCAGCAAGATTTTACCTGCACATGTATCATTACCTATTATAATGCAATTCTTATGTAAGTCTTCCCTATTTTCTTCATGCCATTTCCGTAAATCAAGTTCTTTATCTTGAAGCTCTAATCCATAAAGTAGATTTAAGCAAACGAGCGTGTCTAATCCATCTACATAAAACTTACTGTTTTGTACCGTAGTTGTACCGCCATTATGCGTAAGGAGAAATTCTTTATAATCTGCAGGGATTTCAAAACCCACAAATTCCTGAAAATTATTCACTGCTTCTTGTGTCACTTTTCCATATCCTGTAATATTAACCATTCTATCACTCCATTTCAGTTTATTGTAGCAAAATCAATTGATAATCTTATTCTGTATGCCTGCTCATTGCTGTTTATAAAAAGGTCAGGCCCTACACTCCATTTATGGAGATTCTTGAAAAACATTACTTAGAAAATAATACTTTTTTTAAATATATTAACATAATTTTACTATCCTTATCAGTATTTTCTGATATTTTTTTTGACAATTTCGTTGCATTTCAATAAGAAAATAGCTTTTTTATATAGAGTTTTTGTCGAAAAATCGATAAATTGTATAATTCGTAGATTAATCAGAAGTTTTCGAAGATATATCTCCATTTTCGAAGATATATAGGGAAAAGATGATGAAAATAAAAAAAGGCACAAAACCATCATCTTCTAGGTTATGCGCCTTTCTCCTATTTATGAATGATCCCAATACATCTCAGACAATTTTATAGTCATCATAAGTAATTAATAACCTGCTCATAGAAACTGTCTCAGCACGAAGCCTATTCTTATCACGACAATAAGCAATGATGGAACTATTGGGAATTTTGGCTGTACAATTCCATTTACTATATTTTTCATTATATCTGGAGGATATTTCGATATTCTCACCACGGATCTTTAATATCCTGCGTTCTACCAAGGGCATCATCTCCAATTCCGATAATATTCTTTACCCTAAATCAGATAAAATATTCCTGCGTCGCATTCAGGCATGGCCTCTTCAAAGATTAGGGACATTATAGCAAACCAAACATATATTCAAAACAAAAGATGTCTATATATTCTGCCGAAAGCCGGCGATATTCCCCCCTATTATTATAGGAAATAAGGTGAATCCCGGTCTTAATCTTTTAGAATGTTCCTGTATTTAAGGAATTATATCCAGAATAATCTTTATATTTTTTTGGAATATTAAGAGAAATCACAAAACCCACCTAATAACTGTTAATAATAACTATAAAAATTATATTCGTATCACAAAAGAAATATTTGAAATTAAGAGGTTAGAGTCGTATGATTAGTAGTATCGGCGGAAAACACATAAAACAAAATAATTAAGTTTAAAGGGGAATTAGATATGGTAGATGTAGTCTCAAAACCTGAACATGAAACAATTAATATTTCTGCAAACCCAGAACAATTGGATATCCTTGATCAGCTTTTAAAGCCCGAGGTACAGGAATCATTGAGCACTTTGGTTGAGCAGTTACCAAAACTGACTGAGTTAGTGAATATTTTAACAAAGTCTTATGATTTCGCTCAATCGGTTGCGACTGATGATGTTTTGAAAAATGATACGGTCAGCGCCATTTCAGAGATCGCGACACCTGTAGTCCATTCAGTGAAAGGGCTTGCGGCTACTGCCATCGAAGCCAAGGATCGTGCTGAAGTGAATCATGACGTGATCGGTCTTTTTGGTCTGTTAAGAATGTTGAAAGACCCTCAAGCACAAAAACTTTTCCGTTTCGCCCAAGCTTTTCTTGAAGTCTCTTCAGAACATAAAAACCAAAAATAATTTGAAAACTTTCAATCAGTAAGGACGGGGGATTAACTATGTCAAAACAAATCGTCATCTTAGGTGCAGGTTACGCTGGATTACTATCTGCCTTATCCGTACGTGAATATTACAAAAAAGATGAAGTACAGGTTACAGTGGTGAACCAATTTCCAACACACCAAATCATCACTGAATTGCACCGTCTTGCAGGCGGATCCATTTCTGAACAAGCCGTTTCCATTCCGTTGGAAAAGCTTTTCAAAGGAAAAGATATCGACCTTATCATTTCCAAAGTGGAGTCTTTCTCCGTCGATAACAAAGAAGTGAAACTTGCCAATGGTTCCACTTTATCTTATGATGCCCTGGTTGTTGCTTTAGGAAGCCAAACAGGATTCTTCGGCATTCCGGGACTTGAGGAAAACAGCATGGTCCTGAAATCCGTAAACGATGCAAACAAGATTTATAAACATATCGAAGATCGCATCCGTGAATATGCACAAACGAATAATGAAGCGGACGCAACCATCGTGATCGGCGGCGGCGGATTGACGGGCGTCGAGTTAATCGGTGAAATCGTGGACCATTTCCCTAAAATCGCCAAAAAATTCGGAGTGGACTTCAAGGACTTGAAAATCAAGCTTGTAGAAGCTGGTCCAAAAATCCTTCCGGTCCTTCCTGACCACTTGATCGAACGTGCGATGACAAGCTTGGAAGCACGCGGCGTTGAATTCTTGACAGGTCTGCCTGTAACGGGTGTTAAAGGAAATCAAATCGAATTGAAAGATGGACAAACGATAACGGCCAATACGCTTGTATGGACAGGCGGAGTTGCGGCTCTTCCTATCGTAGGCGAGTCAGGTCTTGAAGTGGATCGCGGCAAAGCGACCGTAAATGAGTTTTTGCAATCCAAATCCCATCCTGACGTATTCGTTGTCGGGGACAGTGCCGTTGCGTTCCCTCCAGAAGGCGGCCGTCCATACGCCCCTACTGCACAAAATGCTTGGCAAATGGGTGAGCTAGTCGGATACAACCTTTATGCAGCCTTTGAAGGCAAGAAACTTGAAGAATTTTCACCTGTAAACTCAGGTACACTTGCAAGCCTGGGCCGTAAGGATGCGGTGGCAACCGTTGGGGCCAATAACACTTCCCTTAAAGGCCTGCCGGCTACATTGATGAAAGAAGCAAGTAATGTTCGCTATCTATCACACATCAAAGCCCTATTCAGCTTGGCTTATTAATTTTTAGATATAGCTCTCATTGAATGTAAAAGGACCATTCATCATTGGATGAATGGTCCTTTTTTGCAGTTAAAGAAATCAAATCTTAACTTGGTTGATGTTGAATCTAAGGGAAAATCCCTCAGGTAATTTTGCATTCGTCAAAATCCGGGTTTCTTTCAAGCGTTTATCATTATAAGAGGAGACTTCCATCAATTCTTCATCCATATAAGCAGGATGTGTCATGATCTCCACGCTCGCCCCATCCGTTACCCTCCCCTTCAGGTTTTGAAAATAATCTTCAACGACCATATCTCCATAAAAATCATCAAGGAATACATCTGTAACGGTTTGAATTCCAGCCAGGTGCTTTCCGGCATTACGCACTGGCAATCCATATTTATCAGACAGCTTTTTTATTACAGGTAGAAATGCTGTGATCCCGTGTACATGATGATGGCTGTCGAAATGAGTCGGATATAAACCAAATTCCAAGAATCTTTCGATTTGTGCTGACCACTCCCTCTCCAATTCCCTCAAGGAAATACCGTCAGGATCCCCATATATCGATCCTTGCTTTTTAAAGAAACCTGATTCGTCAACTAAACTAGGAACATCACTCAATAAAGGTTTACCCCAAGTCAGCACTAAGTGTATACCTACCTTCAACGAAGGTGTCTTCTTTGCGATTTCAATTGCATGCTCCGTTGCTTTCGCATTCATCATGATCGTTGTTGAATTGACAATTCCATATTTGTGGCTATCCAAAATCCCATAATTCACCGCTTTAGTTAACCCGAAATCATCTGCATTTACAAGGACTTCAATCATGATAAATTATCCTGCAACTCCTTTTTTTCAAAAAACTGCGGCAAATAATCTTTATGTGCCTCCAGCATTTCATCTAAGATAAGTTTTGCAACCCGATCACTTGGAACGAGTGGATTGATTGTCATGGCAAGCAAAGCAGTATCATAGTCCCCTGTAATAGCAGCTTCGATGGCAACCCTTTCAAAGGATTTGATTTGCTGAATTAAACCTCGGACTGCAACAGGGAGCTCACCCACATTGATTGGCTTGGGACCATCCTTAGTTATCACGCAACTGGTTTCAATCGCCGAGCCATAGGGGATGCCTTCAATCGCTCCATGGTTTACGGTATTTACCGCTTGAATATCTCGATTATCAGTATGCATCGAGCAAATCAACCGCACAGCAGCATCACTGTAGTACGCACCGCCGCGCTCTTCAAGCTGCGGCGGCTTGATAGCCAGATCCTTGTCTTTGTATAGCTCGAATAAATCTGTTTCAAGTCTTTGGACGACCTCTGCACGTGTTTCCCCTTTTTCTGCATCCTTCAATTCTTGGGCTAGCACATCTCCCGTTTTATAATAGTAGTTATGGTATGGACACGGAAACAGGTTTAACGCTCTTAGGAATTCCGGTTCCCAGCCCATTGCATGGATATTCTTCATCGTGACAGCATTAGATGGATCTGTAATCAATTGGATGATTTGTTCTTTGACACTCTCGCCATCAATGAATACATCCAGGCCGTAAACCATATGGTTCAAGCCAGCAAAGTCGATCCGGACTCTCGATGGCTCTACATCCATTAAATCCGCAACCCCTCGTTCCATACCTATCGGCACATTGCAAAGGCCGATGATTTTGGAAATATTACTGTGGCGCAGAACTGCTTCCGTTACCATTCCTGCAGGATTCGTGAAGTTAATCAGCCATGCTTCCGGACATAGCTCCTCCATTTCATGAGCGATATCCAGAATGACGGGAATCGTTCTAAAAGCCTTGAAAAGCCCGCCTGGTCCGTTCGTCTCCTGTCCTATCACTCTGTGTTTCAATGGAATCTTTTCATCAAGCGCCCTTGCTGCGAGCTGGCCAACCCGCAGCTGGGTCGTTACATAATCAGCGCCTTTAAGCGCTTCCTTTCTGTCTAGCGTGAGATGGACTTCAATATCCACACCAGCCTTTTCGATCATCCTTTTTGCCAAATTCCCGACAATTTCAAGCTTTTCCTTTCCCGCTTCGATGTCCACGAGCCAAATTTCACTTACAGGAAGTTTTTCATGATATTTGATGAAGCCTTCAATCAGTTCAGGCGTATAGCTCGAACCTCCGCCAATCGTGACAATTTTCAACCCCTTGCTCATTCAGCAGTCCTCTCCTTTACAGCATCTGCATGTAAGAATTCTTCGCGTAGATCAATCATTTCAATTGCAAGATCCTTTATAGTCATCGCTGTCATTAAATGATCTTGTGCATGCACAAGGATAATGGGAAGATCAAAATGGTCCCCGCCAGCCTCAGCATGGATTAATTGGGTTTGGTATTTATGGGCCTGCAGCAATTCCGTTTCGGCCTCGGCTATTTTCACGCGAGCAGTATCAAAATTCCTTTTCTTTGCTTCCTGCATCGCTTCCATTGCAAAGCTTCTTGCATTCCCGCTATATAAAATCAATTGGAAGGATAGTTGATATAATTCTTCTTTTTCCATTTTCATCACTTCTTTCTTAGACGCTTAGCGTTTCTGAATCTTTTGTAAGCTCTGTTTTATTTTTGGAGTCTATCTTCACTTGTGCATAAACGAATGGTAAATAAATGGCTGTTGAAATGACTAAGTTGATTGCAGCCAAGACCGCTCCGGACATATGCCCGCCTGTGGCCAGGAATCCCCCCACAATCGGAGGGGTAACCCATGGAATCTTGGCGACGATCGGGAAAACCATTCCGCTGCTTACCGCGATATAAGAAATCACCGTTGTAATTACCGGGCCGAGAACAAATGGGATGAACCACATTGGATTCAGAACGATAGGCAATCCGAAAAGAATGGGTTCGTTAATCTGGAACACTCCTGGTGCCCCCCCGAGTGCAATCATCTGTTTATACCGTTTCCGACCGGCAATGATCATTGCAATGATAAGGCCCAAAGTTGCACCAGATCCGCCTAAATAAACAAATGCATCCAGGAAAGAACCCGCCAATACCCCGTATTGATCCATGTCTTTGATGCCTTTTGCATATAAATCGATATTTTTCACTCCCGAACTTTCAAAAAGCGGTGTCGTGATCCCGCCAAGGATATTGGGACCATGCAAACCGATCATCCATAATAAATGAACAAGAAATACTAGTAAAATAGCGAATGGCAATGAATCTACTGCACTTTGTAATGGAGATACAATCACTTTACTAAGCCAGTCATTCAATATCTGCCCATCCGTAACTTTACGGAATAGCAGTCCGAAGACACCAGCGATAAAGATCGTCGCCATACCCGGCACTAACTTTGCAAATGAACGGGCTACCGCAGGGGGTACTCCATCGGGCAGCTTGATGACTAAATATTTCACCCGTGAAAGTCTCACAAAAATTTCAGTGGCAATCAAGGCAACGACAATTCCTGTAAACAGGGCTGTAGCATTAAAATAGTTAACGCTTACAAAACCCCATGCACCGCCTGTTACATCCTTATCATCGATGGTTAAAGTGACATTTCCGATTTGAGGCAATAATAAGAAGAAACAGGCTGCGGAAACCAGCATCGCTTCAAAACCATCGTCCCCGTATGATCGTGCCAATTTATAAGCGATGCCGAATACTGCGAATACAGTCATGAATGCAAAGGTTCCAAACCAAATATCACCGCCCAGCGTATTCCATGCAGGACCGAAGATGGCCTCCATCATTCTTCCATAAGGCTTGATGACTTGCCCGAGATTATTAAACAGGACGGCGAATGACCCAATCATTGTAATCGCTATCATTCCGATCAATGTGTCACGAATCGCAAGCAAATGCCGGTTGTTTCCTACCTTTACCGCCCCAGGCATAATATACTTATCAATAAAAGTCATCATATCCTTATTCTCCTTTTATTAAAGTAGTGGCTTGTTTCAGTACTTCTTCACCATTACATAGTCCATAGAACATTGGATTGATGGTTGCGACTGGAATACCCTTTTCTTTCCCCGCTTCCTGTAACTTGGATAGAAGATATCTAACCTGCGGGCCTAATAAAATTACATCGGCCTTATCTATTTCATTGTTCACTTCTGTAGAACCCACAGCCCATATACGACATTCTATCCCTTGTTTTTTAGCGCTTTCCTCCATCTTGGTAACTAATAAACTAGTAGACATTCCCGCAGAACAACATAATAAGATATTCATTGAAATTACCCCCCTTTTAATGATTGATTATTCAGTATTTTCAAGTAAGACTAAACCGCATTTTTGTAATGATCCATGGTGCTTGCTTGTTGCTTTGTTTTATCACTTCCCTTGAAAGCTATATGAAATGGGTATTATTACCCTATAGATACATTGTAGTTACAAATCTAAAAAATATCAACACAATTTTTAATTTGTTACTACAAATTTTAGATTTAAAGTTGATTATTGCACTTATCCGATATAATCTAGATGTATAGATTGGGAATGAACATAGGAGGAATCACTGTGGAGACCATGAATAAAGAAGCGGCATTGCATTCCATAGTCAAGGAATCGATTATCGATCTCATAAAAAATGGCGAATATCAACCAAATACAAAATTACCGACCGAGGCTGAATTTTGTAAAATATACGGAGTAAGCAGGACAACAGTTCGTACGGCCTTACAGCAATTGAACGTCGAAGGCTACATCTACCGTGTTCAAGGCAAAGGGACTTTCGTTTCGGAGAATAAAGTGAAGCAATTTCTTTCAAGCACGGTTGAAAAATTCTCTGAGCAAGTCACGATGCAAGGTAAAAACCCTTCTACAAAGGTCATTAGCTTAAAGGTGATTGAAGCTAACGCTACCCTTGCCAAGCTATTCAAACAAAATATTGGAGACCCCGTAAACAAACTGGAACGGATACGTTACGTAAACGACATCCCCCTCCAATATGAGATTGCCTTTCTCCCTTGGTATAAAACACCCGGGCTTAATATCGAAGCCTGTGAGAAATCACTCTTTAAAGTACTTGAGACACAATTCAATTTAAAAGTAAAAAAAACCGTCGAGCACTTGGAGTTTTCACTTGCCGACGATTCTATTTCTGACAAATTGGATGTTCCGAACGGCTCACCTTGTTTTTCCTTGGAAACTTACACATATGAAAATGACGGATCGGTCATTGAATTCTCTAAAACTCTCTTTAGAGGTGATCGTGCACACTTTGTCATCGAGCGGAACTATTGATTATTAATAAATAAAAGAAGACGGATGCCTTATTAAGGCTTCACTCATTGCCCCCAAGCACCAATGATTGTTTGGGGGCTTTTAATATTTACTTGAATATCACCAAAAAACGAGTATCCATTCAATTCAACAATTCGTATATGACGAATTTCTCAAAAGGATTAGATTCAGTCAAGCCAGGTAACATCACTTCGTTTTTCAGCTCGAAAACGGTTTGATTTTCGAGGAAGAAAATATAATCCTGTGATGGATAAAATAATATAAGTTCGATTTGGCGCGGTTCTTTTTCAAAGGAATGCAAAATGTTATTGATGATTTTCATGAAAATTTGTACCGAGAACGGATTAAAGAAATAAAAACGATTGTCTTTCGTATCAATATCATATTCTTCTGCCAAACAGCAGTGGAATTCTATATTGCCATTGTTATTTTTCCTTTTCTTCATGTAGTCATTCAGATTATCGATTGCTTCTTTATAGAAATTCCGATTCATCTCCACGCCAACTACAGATGATTGATATAAGTGATGGATAAAAAAATTCAAGCGACCTTTACCGCATCCAAAATCCACAATGCGATCATTTCTTTTCAGTGCATAATGTTTGAACAAATATTCCAATGCACTGTATGGCGTAGGTTCATAGCGGTGATAATGCAAAGAATCATTGAAATTTTTTTGTTCACCTGCCGTCCTGATGTTCAGCATTTCATCATATTTCGTTTCTCCCATTGTTATATTCACCTGCTTCATGTTTTTTAAAATATAGGGCCTCCTAACTAAAAACCCCGGATAAGGTTGATCTTATCCAGGGTAAGGTTTTGATCTAAGAATGTCCAGACAATTAATTGGACTTTGCTTTAGTTATATAATCATTAAAATCGGAGATGCTTGGGTTGGCTATATAATGACCGCCTTCCACTTGGATCGTCTGACCCGTAATGAATTTGGACTCGTCAGATGCAAGGAATAGAACGGTATAACCGATATCATCCGCTTCACCATGATAGGGCAATGCATTAAATTTGGCAAAAATATCAAGTACGGCAGGAGGCATATTATTTTTCGCTGCAGGAGTTAAAATAAGGCCAGGTGCCACCCCATTACAACGAATATGATCTTTACCATACTGTGCAGCGATATAACGGGTCAAATTCACTACCCCCGCTTTGGACGCACCATATGCAGATCGTACGGAGTCACCTGTAAACCCAGCCATGGAGGCCGTATTGATTATCGATCCCCCTCCCGCTTTAATCATGTGAGGAATAACAAACCTGCTTCCCAAGAGGACGCTTTTTAAATTCACATCCATAAGTCGGTCCCATTCTTCCAAATCTAAATTGACGACATCCAGATCTTTATGCAAGTTCGTTAAACCCACATTATTAACAAGTACCGTAACCGTACCATATTGTTCAATGGTAAAGCCGACTGCTGCCTGGATAGAATCTGCTTGTCCAGCATCCAAGAATACTCCCGCCGCTTCCCCACCTTGTTTTTTAATGTTTTCGGCAGCTTCTTTTGCTCCTGCTTCGTTAAAATCAGCAATCACGACTTTTGCGCCTTCTTTAGCCATCAGTGTGGATATGGATAACCCGATACCCGAAGCTCCACCTGTCACTAATGCTACTTTACCTTGTACTCTTCCCATAATAACCCACCTGCTTTTCAAAATTGAATATCACTTCTTTATTACTCATGACTACCAGTACAAGAATACAATATCTATAAAGCTATTACAAATAATTATACTCATAGTTCATTTTCGTGAGGATAGATTATTAGGATGTCTTAAACTTTTGTTTTACCAAATTAAAAACAGAAAAAAGCTGAAGCATCAAAAAGAGCTTCAGCTTTTTTCATTATTCTTCTTCATCATTCCATATGATCCAATCATGAGCCTCAAGAATTTCTAGAAATTTCATCAACCGCGGTATGGCTGGTTCTGCTTCCTCACCAAAATGTTCACTCATCGCTTCAGAAATCTGATTGACATTCTTTTGGAACTGCATCTGTTCAATGGCATATGCCCCAAACTTATCAAGCTTGATTTTACGGACTGATGGTTGTTTAAAGAATCGAATAGTAATTCGTTCCACAAAATTGGTCCTTTGAATGACCAAAAAAGTTGCTTCCGAAGATTCTTGTAACATAGTGACGCGTTTTTCCAAAAGGGGAACCATGGTTAACAGGTTCCTCTTTTTTGATTGGCGTTTACGAAGCATCTTCTTTTTTCCCTTTGCTGGATACGAACCATAGCAATCCAGCTAGAGCAAGGAATAGTAGGAATGGCAGCAAATTGCTGGCTAATTTAGCCGCAGCCGGAACCTGGACACCAGCTGCGATCAATATGGCAATAAGAACACCAATCAATGATTCACCCGCTATCAAACCAGAGGCAAATAATACACCTCTATCAACCCGTGCTTTAAGCGCTTCTTTTGTTTTCGAGAAGAATTCAACAAAGAATCGAATAAATCCACCGATCATGATTGGGACACTAGTATGAACCGGCAAGTAAATTCCGACAGCAACAACAAGTGAATTCAGACCGAAAAATTCTAATGTGATGGAAATAGCTGCACCGATAAAGATGAGGGTCCAAGGCAAATCCCCACCTAGAACACCTTCAGCAAGTATTTTCATTAGTGCCGCTTTAGGTGCAGGAAGTTCTGCAGATCCCATCGTATATGCATTATCCATCAGAACCAGGATAAAACCAATGACGGAAGCGGAAGCCACAACACCGATCATCATGGCAACTTGTTGTTTCCATGGTGTTCCGCCGACGATATATCCTGTTTTTAAATCTTGAGAAACATCACCTGAAACCGCAAGTGCTGTACAAATGATTGCAGCGACGGTTAAAGCGGCTACCATTCCAGCCGTACCAGTAAAACCAGTAGCTTTATAAACAATGGCCACAATCAACAGTGTAGCTATCGTCATTCCAGAAACAGGGGAAGAAGAACTTCCGACGATTCCAACAACCCTTGAAGCCACTGTCACGAATAAAAACCCAAAAATCGCAATTGCGATCGCACCGATGATTCCTACATCTGTTATAGGTGTGAAAGCAATGATTAAAATTACGATGATCGTTCCCAGCCAAACATATTTAGCCGGCATGTCTTGTTCTGTACGGATCGAACCTGATTTTAGTTGCCCTTTATTGGCTTTTACGCCTTTAAGAGTATCAAAAACTGAACTGAAAAGTATTGGTAAGGTTTTGATCAATGTGATCAATCCGCCAGTTGCAACGGCACCAGCACCAATATAGCGTATATAATTATCCCAAATTCCCCATGCATCCAATTCACCGATCGGTACATCAGAAGGGAAAATGGCTGTTCCATTGCTTCCTCCAAAAAAGCTGATGGCCGGTATTAGAACGACCCAGGCTAATAAACCCCCACCTAGCATTTGTCCTGCAACACGCGGTCCAATAATATAACCTACACCCAAAAGGGAAGGAAAGGCATCAAGACCAACCACTGCATTTTTAAAATTCGTGATTCCTGTTTCAACCTCTGTCTTGAAAAGCTTAAACCCATCACCAAGCCCTTTAACGACACCGCCGATAACCAAACCGGCTCCGATAAGTTTCGCGCTTGTACCACCCTTTTCTCCTGACTTCAGTACCTCGGCACATGCCGTACCTTCAGGATATGGTAATGTTTCATGTTCCCTTACAATCAAAAGCTGGCGAAGGGGAACCATCATGAAGACCCCTAAAAATCCCCCAGTTAATACAACGAAAATGATGAATGCTTGACTCACGTCCATGTCCCACATGAATAATGCTGGTATGGTAAATACAGCACCGGCACCAATAGCCTCACCTGCCGTGGTCATCGTTTGCACAATATTGTTTTCTAATATTGAATCCCTGCGAAAAACCCCTCTTAAGATAGCCATTGAAATTACCGCTGCGGGTATTGAAGCAGAGACAGTTAAACCAATAAGTAGGCCTAAGTATGCATTTGCCGCCCCGAATACGATTGCAAGAATGACCCCTAGAATGATTGCAGTTGCAGTCAATTCCGGCAGAGATTTAGATGCAGAGACGTAAGGGACGAATTTACTCTCTTTTGAATTGTTCGACAATTTAGCCACTTCCTATGTTAAACTTTAAAATCACAGAGAACATTATATCACTGTAATTTAAAGTCACGCAATGGGAAAATTCTGCTTATTAAAAGTTTGATTATATTAAAAATTCAGTTTAGTAGTTTTCGTTTTTAAAATATATAAAATAATTTTGATATAATAACCACAGCTATACGTTACACGGAAACACGGCCTATCATTATTCAATGACAGTATCATCAGCTCCATAAGCAAATAACCCACTGGGTTATTGCACATTAAAATGAGGTCTGACATATCCTGAAAAATCAAGTCTTAAAAAAAGGAATGATAAATTCATGGTCTCCTATATGGACTATACTTCACCATCCACACAATTCTTTTTTGATGTTAATAAAAGCAATTTGATGAAAAAAGACAATCAAAACTATATAAATGTATTAGGTATCAAACAATTGAACACACTCGAAAATGTTTCTTTATTAGATATTTACCTTAGTTCAAACAATGTCGTAGAGCCGCATTATCACCAAAATGCTGCAGAGCTAGTGTTTTGCATTTCTGGAGCGGCAACCGTTTCATTACTGAATCCTTTTACTAAGCAAATACAAAATTACCCCATTAAACCTGGCCAAGTAGCCAACGTTCCCCAAGGTTGGTGGCATTATGAAGTGGCTAATACAGATAATACTCACCTGCTGGCCATTTTTAATGCACCAACACCTGAGGTGATCCTCGGTTCGGATATCTTGAAATTGACACCTGCAAATATTATGGCACATACGTATTGCCTGGATGAAAACCAATGGAAAAAAGCAATTGCACCGGTTCAACCCTCAACATTCATCGGTCCTCCAGCAAACTGCCATCGAGCGTCCGAAGAAGACATGCAGCAATATCCCCAATATAATAATCACTATGATAACCAAATGTATACTGCCCCGGCATACAACTATCAATTCCAGCCCACTCCCCCATATTATTATTATTGATGATAAGTAATGGGAACTTAAATAACCCCATCCAAGTCCTATTCCCCCTTCATGGATGGCGTCTAAGAAATCAGAATCGAAAAAGGCAATGGAGAACCCCATTACATCAGGATTCTCCATTGCTTTTAATTTACATGAACTTTTTAAAAAGCCACACTCATTTACTTTCGCAACATCTTTCATTATGGTGGTCAGCCAATCTAGTGTAAGGGTATTTTAAAATCCATACACACTTGGATACCATTTTTCATTATACAATCATTATATATTCTACCGAGTTTCTTCCTATAATATAAAAGATTCTCAACTCCACTATAGAAACAGATTATTCTTTTAAAGGATTTCAAATATCAAAGTGTTGTTCGGTTCTTTAAATTACTTCGGCGGAAATTTAGTTTTTGATTATCGTTGTTTTCGTAATCAATCCTTCTGTGTGCAAATTTTCTTCTGCATTATATCCAGAAACCATTTTAACAAGTATTCGTCGCCTGGTTCCATCAGTTATGGAATGTTAGCAATCAACGTCGCTTCCTCGTCGAGATTAATGATACTAATGTAGGACACAAGAGCATGGTCAATTACTAAAAAAGCAATGGAGAACCCTATTACATAAGGCACTCCATTGCTTTTCATTACATGATCCTCTTGAACATTTTCTCCATTTCATAAATGGAATAAGAGATGATGATAGGTCTTCCATGAGGGCATGTGAAGGGATCGGTTGTCCGCCTTAGTTCATCCAATAGTGCTTGGATTTCATCATTGCGCAGATGACGGTTTGCCTTTATTGAGGCTTTACAGCTCATCATGATGGCTGCTTCTTCACGCAGTTTTTTGATGTCGACCTTTTTCATCGATAGCAATTGTTCTATCATTTCTTCAAGGATTTCCTGTTCAATTCCTTTAGGGAACCATTGTGGATGCGATCGGACAATATAGGCATTATAGCCAAACTCTTCTAAATAGACTCCGACTTTTTCCAATTCATGCCGATATTCATTTATCCTGATACATTGGTCTGTTGAAAATTCAAGTGTGATGGGAACCAGCATATCCTGCAGCTCGTTTTCCACACGTCCGACCTTTTCTTTAAAATATTCGTATTTGATCCGTTCTTGTGCAGCATGTTGGTCTATGATGTACAAACCTTTTTCGTTTTGGGCGAAAATATAGGTACCATGCATTTGCCCAATTGGGTACATGGGAGGGATGCGGCTATCCGGTTCATTCTCCTCTATTTCTTCCTCTTGTTCGACAGTGTAGGTTGTATACTTTTCAGCTGACTCGTAATTTGGTTTGCTTTCTTCATCTTGCAAGACCGGAATATAGGCATCTGCCATTTGCTGCTGTTCATTGCTATAGATTATTTCCTTTATTGGTTCAAGATTGAAATCTTCATGATGATCCACGAAACTCTTTTGTTCCTGCTTTTCCCGAATCAAGGTATCCTTCAAGAGTGAAGCTTCTTTCTTGGCTTCTTCAAGGACCCGCTTGCCGTTTTCCACAACATGGTCCAATTCCAGTGCAGTTTGCTCACTTTTCACCTGCTCCGCCTTTGGTGTTGGTGTATATCCACTTGGTATTAGAGTCATCTTTTTAAACGAAGATTTGATCGTTTCCGATACAAGACTGTACAGTTCCTGTTCCTTGCTGAGCCTTACCTCCATTTTAGATGGATGTACATTGACATCGACAAGAATGGGATCCATTTCAATATTCAACAAAGCAATTGGAAAACGTCCAATTGGAAGAAGTGTATGGTACCCATCCAGGATTGCTTTCACGAGCGCATAGTTTTTAATGAAGCGGCCATTTATCATGGTTGAAATATAATTCCTTGAAGCCCGGGTGACCTCAGGCATAACGATATATCCTGATAACTTGAAATCCAAGGAGCTTGCCTGTATCGGAATCATCTTTTTGGCAATATTCGTACCATAGATTGCGGCTAGCACCTGCCTGACATCACCGTTACCATTCGTATGCAGGATCCGCTTCTCGTTGTGTGATAACCGTATAGAAACATCCGGATGCGAGAGTGCGAGCCTGTTAGCGACATCCGTGATATTTCCTAGCTCTGTATGAATGGTTTTCATATATTTCAACCTAGCAGGAGTATTGAAAAACAAGTCGGAAACCAGGATATCCGTTCCTTTTCGGCTTGATGAAGCCTCGAGTTCTTTAACCATGCCGCCTTCAAGAAGTATGCGCGTTCCCACACCTTCGCCTGTGCTGCTTTTCATTTCAAAACGGGAAACTGAAGCAATGCTGGGCATTGCTTCGCCGCGAAAGCCAAGTGTCCGAATTCGGAAAAGATCATTTTCATCTTTTATTTTACTTGTGGCATGGCGTTTAAATGCCGCTTCTATGTCGTCAGCCAAAATCCCATCGCCATTATCCACGATCCGGATTGAACCAAGTCCAGCTTCCACCAATTCAATCTCTATAATGGTACTGTTTGCATCTATTGCGTTTTCTACAAGTTCCTTAACGACTGAGGCTGGGCGTTCAACAACTTCGCCAGCTGCGATTTTATTAGATAAAGCCTCATCAAGCTGTATGATTTTTCCCATTTTTATCGCCTCGCTTTAATTCTCATTTAAGTTTCTTTTGTAATTTATAAAGGGTATTCATTGCCTCAAGCGGCGTCATTTCAAGGATATCCAGTGCTTTTATGTCATCCAGCACCTTTTTTTCCTTAGGTGAAGAATTCACTCTTTCTTTAGGAGCCTCTTCCCCAAAGAAGGAAAGCTGTGCCTCATTGACGGATGTTACCGGGGCAGCTTCGACAAGAGGTGCTTCTACAGCAGCAGGCTGTTCAGGCATCGCCTTTTCCTGTCCATTTTCATTTTCCAGCTGCGCTAAAATAGCGGCAGCCCGATCTATTAACTGCTCCGGTAAATCAGCTAGCTTAGCCACATGGATTCCATAGCTTTTATCTGCTGGCCCTTCTTTAATTTTATGAAGGAAAACGACATTTCCATTTTGCTCAATGGCACTGACATGAATATTTTTCAATTTTGGCAGTTCCGCCGCCAAAACAGTCAATTCGTGATAATGGGTCGAAAATAGAGTCTTTGCCCCAATTTCCTCATGAATATATTCAATGATGGCCTGTGCAAGCGCCATCCCATCATAAGTTGATGTCCCCCGCCCTATTTCATCAAATAATATCAAACTGTTATCTGTCGCATTCATGATGGCATTTCTTGCTTCGAGCATCTCGACCATGAATGTACTTTGACCGGAAATCAAATCATCTGCCGCGCCAATCCTAGTAAACACCTTATCAAAAATAGGCAATTCAGCTAAACTTGCGGATACGAAGCATCCAATTTGCGCTAGAATCGATGTTAGTGCAATTTGACGCATATACGTACTTTTACCCGACATATTGGGCCCTGTGATCAAAAGTAATTCCCTGTCTCCATCCATAAAGCAGTCATTGGGGACATACTCCTGTGATTGGAGGACTTTCTCGACCACTGGATGCCTGCCTTCCTTCAGTACGATTCTTCGATCATCAGAAAAGACTGGCTTCACATAATGGCGTTCTTCGCTAATCGTTGCAAAGCACTGCAGGACATCCAGTTCACTGACGCCTTTCGCTAAATCCTGTAAGCGCGGGATATAGCTTTTGACCTCTTCACGAAGATTGAGGAATAGGTCATACTCCAAGCTGATGCTTTTTTCTTCTGCTTGTAAAATCAAAGCTTCCTTTTCTTTCAATTCAGGTGTGATATAACGTTCGGCATTCGTCAAGGTCTGCTTCCGTTCATACCGGCCTTCTTCAAGAAGATGCAAATTGGCTCGTGTGACCTCAATGTAATAGCCAAATACACGATTATATCCGATTTTCAATGATTTGATCCCGGTACGTTCCCGCTCTTCGCGTTCAAGCTGCGCAATCCAAGTTTTCCCGTTTCTGCTGGCATCCCTGTATGTATCCAGCTCCTTATGGAAACCATCCTGAATGATATTCCCTTCCTTCACGGACAATGGCGGGTTTTCTACAAGCGCCGTTTCAAGCAAATCCGTCACTTCTTCGCAAGGATCCAATTTATCGGCCAAAATTGAAATATCCTGATTGGAAGCCATTGACTTCACGATTTCACGAATGATCGGCACCTGTTGCAATGAACGTTTCAGTTGAATCAAGTCCCGAGCGTTAACATTCCCGAAGGCCACCCTTCCGGCAAGCCGCTCCAAGTCGTACACTTCCTTCAGTCGTTCACGTAAGTCCTGCCGTTCAAAGTATTGATTTTTCAGGGTTTCAACAAGGCTTTGTCTCCGCTCGATCTGTTTTTTATTAATGAGCGGTCTATCAATCCATTGTTTCAACATCCTTCCGCCCATGGCTGTTTTCGTTTCATCAAGCAGCCATAATAATGAGCCTTTTTTACCTTTGGAACGGATGGTTTCAGTTAATTCCAAATTGCGTTTGCTATAATAATCAATTTTCATATATTGTGAAGTTTCATATGCAAGCACTGGCTGTAAATGATCCAGGCTTCGTTTTTGGGTACGGTAAAGATAATTCAATAAACGTGAGGTCGTTGTCGCTAGTTTCTGGTCTTTCAACAGATGAAGCAATGCAACGAATGACTCGCTTTGAACCAAATTATTCTCTAGCGATAGAGCGGCAGCCCCCCGCTCTTGCAGCCTTTTTTTCCATTCTTCATTGAAATCCTCGGCAATGACCACTTCACTCGCACCAAGGATGGCAAATTCATTCAGGACTTCCTCGAAACTCTCAATCAACGTTACCTTATTTTCCCCTGTCGATAAATCATTGTATCCAAAGCCAAACTGACCATCCGGGAAATGAGTGATGGTGGCTATATAATTATTTTCCTTTTCACGTAGACCCTTACTATCCATTTTCGTTCCCGGAGTAATCAGCTGGACAACTTCCCTGCGTACCACACCTTTGGCTTGCTTCGGATCTTCGGTTTGTTCACAGATCGCTACTTTAAAACCTTTTTCTATCAATATATCAATATAATTAGCAGCCGAGTGATACGGAATGCCGCACATCGGAATTCGCTCTTCACTACCGCCTTCTCGGCTAGTTAATGTGATTTCGAGCTCTTGTGATGCATTCAGTGCATCGTCAAAAAACATTTCATAAAAATCACCTAAACGAAAAAATAAAAAGGCATCCTGATACTCTGCCTTAATTTTTAAATATTGCTGTATCATCGGAGTATATCCAGCCATTCCTTCAAAACCTTTCCAAACTAAAATCTATTTCACATTTATGTCCTTCATTATAACATACGGGAAAGCAACATTGCCTGTATTCAAAATTGCATGGTAAATCATTTAAACTTTGAATTCAAACTTTTCTTGAGCTGCCTATGCAAAACATATGCATTGATATAGCAGCATTCCATCCCTATTTTTAATCATGGCCTGGCATGCTTGTCCCGCTTCAAATTAAATAAAACCGGATGAAGGGAATGTCATCCGGTATTAATTTCTAAATTCTATTCGTCTTCGAATTCATCAAGGAAATCCGGATCTAAATCTTCGAAATCCTCATCATCGAAATCAGAGCCCCAGTCATCCTCACAGCGGCCATCTGGACTAACAGCGACACAAATTTTCGTTTCGCCGACGACTTCCACAAAGAATTCCCTTTCCACATGGACAATGATTTTTTGTCCACATGGGGAGATGCAAGCTTCTAAACAATTCGGCTGTTGGACAGCTTTTGCAACGATTTCATGGTCATCAAGACAATCGGGATCACGGTATTTCAGTGAAATAACGTCGGTATATTGCACTTTTTCAGTTACAACTTCCGTCTTCGAATTATGGTTATAAGAATACCAGACGTTGATTTCGTAGCTGCCGTGAATTTCTACCTTTTTGCCGACTTTCTTTGCATCGTATTTATGGTTGATGATCCAACAACCTAGAATGCTAGAAGGATGATGAGCCGGGCAAATGGTGTGAGAGGACTTTGTGAATTTACGTCCTTTTGCCACCACCGCTTTAGTAATTATCTCTCTATATTGTGACATGCTAGCGAACCCTCCTCATACAGTTTCCATTCATCCTATGCGTGGTAAAAGTCTATTGTGCGTAGAATTTTAATTGTTTGAAAACTGCTGTAATGTTTTAAACCTAGGTTATTTTATGCGCAAGTTTTGGGATATGTGTCACGAATGGGCACTGTATAAGGATTTCCGAATATAAAAAAGCCCTTCTGAAATCAGAAGGACTTTTTTATATTCATGAACAGCTTCCGCCGCCTGCTTGTACCTGTGAACCTGTCTCACCGCGAAGGACGTCCCCTTCAGTCGATTCAATGATCAGGTCCGTCACTTTATTCGATACTTGTGATGAGACCATTTGTAAAAGATCATTTACATCCACTTGGGATTGTTTGAATTCCTGCACGATCGGAAGTTCATCCAATTGTTTTTCCAATGCATCAATTTTGGCCTGAACTTGGCTGTATGCTTTCTCTTTGCCGTAATGTTGGAAGTTTACAGCCTGTTTTTGCAAGCTCTTGATGCTGGCGATCATTTCACGGATTTTTTGGTTTTCATTGATGTGAGCTTCTGCCCGTTTAAAGAAATCGACTTCTTCCGTGCTGGCGATCATTTCAGCAAGCTCGGCCGCTTTGTTCAGAATGTCATCTTTAGTATATTTAGTCATATTACTCCACCTCAATCGCCGTTGCTTCTTCAACCATATCCCCATTTAATGACCAAGTTTTCGTTCCGGTGATTTTCACTTTTACGATTTGGCCAATAGCGGATTTTGGTCCTTTGAAGTTCACGAGCTTATTTTTCGTTGTATAACCTGCTAATACTTCCGCATTCTTCTTGCTTTCGCCTTCAACGAGCACTTCAACAATCTGTCCATCATACTCTTTCATTTTCAATGCACACGTTTCATTGACAAGGGCATTCAAGCGTTGCAGACGTTCCTTTTTCACTTCCATCGGTACATTATCCTGCATTTTCGCAGCCGGTGTTCCCTCACGTGGTGAATAGATATAAGTATAGGCCGCATCGAAACCAACTTCACGGTATAAAGACATCGTTTCTTCAAAGTGCTCTTCCGTTTCATTCGGATAGCCCACAATGATGTCAGTGGTTAGCGATGCACTTGGAATAGCTTCCCTGATTTTTTTTACGAGCTCTAAATATTGTTCACGTGTATATTTGCGGGCCATGATTTTAAGTGTGTCCGTACTTCCCGATTGAACTGGAAGATGGATATGGTCAACGAGATTACCGCCTTTTGCAAGCACTTCAATCAAGTGATCATCGAAGTCACGGGGATGGCTTGTCGTAAAACGAATTCGCGGAATATCGATTTTGCGGATTTCATCCATCAAATCACCGAAACGGTATTCGATATCAGTAAAATCTTTACCATAAGCATTCACATTCTGTCCAAGCAGGGTTATTTCCTTGTAGCCCTGTGCCGCTAAATGACGGACTTCCTGTATGATATCTCCAGGCCTGCGGCTTCTTTCTTTCCCTCTTGTGTACGGTACGATGCAGTAAGTACAAAACTTATCGCAGCCATACATGATATTCACCCATGCCTTCGTTTTTCCTTTACGCACTTTCGGAAGGTTCTCGATTACATCACCTTCTTTAGACCAAACCTCAATGACCATTTCCTTGGAAAGATAAGCTTCATTAAGAATTTGCGGCAGGCGGTGGATATTATGCGTCCCGAAAATCATATCCACAAAATGGTGCTTCTCTAGAATCCGCTTTACAACTGATTCCTCTTGTGACATACAACCGCATACTCCAAGCAATAGATCCGGCTTTTCCAATTTCAACGATTTTAAATGCCCCAATTCACCGAACACTTTATTCTCTGCACCTTCCCGAATCGCACAAGTGTTAAGTAAAATGACGTTAGCATCATCCACCGTGTCTGTCGGCTGATAACCAAGCGCCATAAAGATGCCCGCCATGACTTCTGTATCATGCTCGTTCATTTGACAGCCATAAGTGCGAATGTAAAACTTTTTACCTTCTCCCATTCCGCGGAAACCTTCAGGAATTGCAAAGTCATCATGATATTCTACTTCTTCTTTTCCTCGCTTTTTCGCATCTTTTAAGGAAGGCGGAATATAAACGGCTTGAAAGTACTTACTGAAGTCCTTTTCGGATTTTTTGTCCGCTGGATTCTCAGCCTGTACTTGTTGTGATTCTAATCGTTGTTTCTCGTTCATCGTTAATCTCCTTTCAAAATAGTTAGTTTATTTCTTTCCCCAACTATTTCAAGACCTATCTTCTAATGGTTTTATTCGGATTCCTTTTTAGGAATTACCAGTAAATATTTGCTATTAAGTGTGATATATCCACATTATCATAGTATAAAGCTTTTAACAGCAAGAAACAATCATTCTGTCATGGCTTCTTGAATTGTAAGAAATTTTTCAAACAAATACCGAAAATAAGAACATGAAAGAAGAGGCTATGACGAAATTAGCCTCTCCTTCCCCTTTCAAGATTTTTCAAATGCAGACCATGCAATTTCCACCGTTTCCAGATGCTTAAGGTATCAAGAGCACCTTACCACACTGACCTTTAATCATCAGTTCAAATCCCTTTTCAAAATCGCTTAGTGAAAAACGGTGGGTAATCATTGGGTTTACATCAACCTTGCCACTTTCAAGCAGACTTGAAACCTGTTGCCAGGTAGAAAACATCTTCCTTCCGGTTATCCCTTGGACAGTAAGACCCTTAAATACAATATCCTCCGTTATATTAAGCGTGACGGGCTTAGAAGGCAGACTTAGAATGGATATCCTTCCACCATTCGTCGCCATCTTAAACCCCTGTTGGATAGCTGCAGGATTACCGCTCATTTCGCAAACGACATCCACGCCATCCGCACTTGTAAGGTTTTTCGTGATTTCCAATGGATCCTGTTTAATTGAATGAATGAGGTCTGTAGCCCCCATCTTTTTGGCCAGCTGAAGTCGATAATCATTAATATCCAGGGCGATTACTTTATCAGCTCCCGCGGCCTTTGCTACAGCAACCGCCATAAGCCCGATTGGACCACAGCCGATTATTGCCACCGTTTTACCCAGCACCTCGCCAGCTAGCACTGAATGGACTGCATTGCCCATCGGTTCTTGGATGGTAGCCATATCGAGTGGCATATCACTTGGATTTTTCCATAAATTCTTGGCAGGCAGAGCTATATACTCTGCAAAACACCCTTGTTTATCAACACCGATAATGTTTGTTTTTTGACAAATATGGAATTTTCCAATTAAACATTGCCTGCATGTACCGCAAACGATATGTGTTTCGGCAGATACACAATCACCAACTGAAATATTGCTGACTCTTGCTCCTATCTCGATTACTTCCCCAGCAAATTCATGCCCAAATACGTATGGTGGACTCACTCTTCCCTGTGACCAATCATCCCAGGTGAAAATATGAATATCCGTTCCGCAGATCGAGGCCATTTTCACCCGAATCAAGACCTCGTCATCACGAATATCCGGTATATCGACAAACTGTAATTGTGCCCCATAACCTCGGTGGTGTTTGACGACGGCTTTCATTTTACCTCTCAACATGTACATTCCCCCTGAAATAGGGCTGCTCTCTTCATCTACCTTAATATGTTAAAGATATGAAAAATGAATCACAAAAATACCATAATCGCTTTTGTACCGGCCATTTCACATTAATAATGATGATTTTTAGGGCATCCGTACATTTTTGTTAAATGGGGCATGTTTCTATAACATCTCGTCCCCTCTCGAATAAGATATCTTGTACAACAAAATTATGAAGGAGTGACTTATATGTCATGTGGATGCAATAATCACGATCATCATGATCGGGACCGCGATCGGGACAGAGATAACGATAGAATCGCAGACGATTTTTGTCGTGCTGTGAGGGGCTGCAATAGGCGCGACCGCGACCGCGATCGGCACCACGACCGGGATCGGGATCGGGATCGGGACAGGGACCGCGATCGGGATAACGATAGAATCGCAGACGATTTTTGTCGTGCTGTGAGAGGCTGTAATAGGCGCGATCGGGATCGGGATCGGGATCGGGACAGAGACCGTGATCGGGATCGGGATCGGGATCGCAACCGTCATTGTCGCAGAAGGAACCGTTGCAATCTCTTCTCATTCGGCTGTGGATGCAATAACGGTTGGTAATAAGCTAATTTAGAAAGGATAGTGATTCTTTCTTCTTGAGCTTCCCAATTCATCACAAAAAAGGCTCACCCCATCTCAGGGGTGAACCTTTTATTTTTTACATAAATTCAGCCACAAGCTTATCAAAGTGCGCTTGATCCAGTGTCAGATCGGATTTATTTAACGCTTTTTCAGCATATCCTGGCACTAATTCCTGGTACGAAGGGCGTGAAGAGTCTTGATAAATAATTCCTGTCACAAGGCTGTCATGTTGCATCAAAGTCTGCATGGCCTGTTCTTTATTTGATGAATCATAGCCTTCAATCGTATTCAATTTAGTCAAATTTTGTTTAAACCAATCATACGTATTGATCTTATTATATGTTACGCATGGAGAGAAAACATTGATAAAGGAGAACCCTTTATGGTTTATTCCTGCTTCAATGATCGCCGTCAGGTCTTTCAAGTCAGTGGAAAAACTTTGGGCGACAAACGTAGCACCAGCTGACAATGCTAATTCCATAGGTGAAACAGCTTGTTCTATCGATCCTTCTGGAGTGGATTTGGTTTTAAATCCAGCAGCGGACCTTGGAGAAGTCTGGCCTTTTGTCAATCCATAAATTTGGTTATCCATGACAATATACGTAATGTCGATATTACGGCGGATCGCATGGATGGTGTGTCCCATCCCGATTGCAAAACCATCTCCGTCACCGCCTGAAGCTATAACGGTCAATTCACGGTTGGCCATTTTTACTCCTTGGGCAATTGGCAGTGAGCGTCCATGTATACCATGGAAACCATAGGACTTGATGTAACCCGATATACGGCCTGAACAGCCGATACCGGAAACAACGGCCAAATTCTCCGGCTCCAATCCTACATTGGCTGCCGCACGCTGCATGGCAGCCTGAACGGAGAAATCTCCGCAACCAGGACACCAGTTAGGTTTTACATCATTCCGAAACTCTTTAAACGTTGCCATATTCGAACATCTCCTTGCATTGTGT
Source organism: Peribacillus sp. NPDC094092 (assembly GCF_050279365.1). NCBI lineage: Bacteria > Bacillati > Bacillota > Bacilli > Caryophanales > Bacillaceae > Peribacillus > Peribacillus sp. NPDC094092. Next base: position 927,562 of record NZ_JBNNUC010000001.1, read on the forward strand.
GTGAATTTCATGCGGGAGGAATGGGTTGCCATCATATTTTAGGATGCTTTTAATTTTATTAACATGTCCAACATTCATCTTGATAATATTAGCCAATTGTCCAGTCGCATTATTTTCAATAACTACTACTTTCTTAGCACTTTGCACCAACGATAGGACTTCATCTGCTGGGAAAGGATGAATCAAACGGATATGCGCATGATTCACTTTCATTCCATCCGTTTCTAACCGGCCGATCGCTTCATCAATCGTCCCGCGTGTTGAGTTAAAGCCGAGAATTAATAAATCCGCTTCTTCATGCGGTGTGTTTTTGTATACTGGTGTTTGGAATGTGTTAGTTAAATTATTCAGCTTACGCATCCGTTTATCCATTTGCAATTTACGATTCAAAGCAGTCTCAGAAGGTCTGCCCGTTTCATCATGTTCAACACCTGTAACATGGTGAATTCCATTTTTCATACCAGGCACCACACGTGGTGAGACTCCATCTTCCGTTACTTCATAACGCTTGAAGTAAGATTTGTTTTCAGACTCTTCAATTTCAAAGTCAACCAATTTTCCGCGTCTTATCTCCACTTTGCCGTAATCAAGCGGCTGAACCGTTTGTTTACCTAATGATAGCTGTAGGTCGGATAAAACGATAACTGGACATTGATATTCCTCTGCAAGGTTGAATGCTTCTGCCGTATCATAAAAAGCTTCCTCAACTGTACTCGGGGCCATGACGATTTTAGGTATCTCACCATGTGTACCATAAATCATCGCCATTAAATCGGATTGCTCCTGTTTTGTAGGAAGTCCCGTAGATGGACCGCCACGTTGAGTATCTACGATGACAATTGGCGTTTCGGTAATGCCTGCTAAACCAATCGCTTCCATTTTCAAGGAAAGACCAGGTCCAGCTGAAGCTGTGATGGCACGTACACCGCCATAGTTTGCACCGATTGCCATTGTAGCCGCCGCAATTTCATCTTCAGTCTGAATGACCGTCCCACCAAATTGAGGAAGTTTTTTAATTAAGTATTCCATAATTTCAGAAGCTGGAGTAATCGGGTAAGCTGCCATGAAACGACAACCGCCTGCAACTGCGCCTAAAGCGATGGCGTCGTTACCAATCATGAACATTCGTTTTTGGCCGTCTGCCTTTTCCAGTTCCATTGCTCCCAGTTTTTCTCCAAGCAACACTTCCATTGCCTTATAGCCAGCAGTAATGGCATCCATATTCTTTTTAACGATTTCTTCACCTTTGCGGCCAAAAATTTCATCAACCACATCGTTGAATACGGAAATTTCCATTCCTAGAACAGCACATGTCGCACCGATCGCCACCATATTTTTCATTAATGATGTTCCTAATTCGGCTGCTATTTCCGTAAATGGAACAATATATAATTCTGCCTTTGTATCTTCTGGGCAGACAGGTTTGAATTTTGCATCTGCGATTATGATGCCACCCTCATGTAATTCTTTATAATTGACGTCAATTGTTTCTTGGTCAAAAGCAACTAAGATGTCTAAATCATCAGAGATAGCACGAGTTTCCGTAGTACTTACACGAATTTTGTTATTCGTGTGTCCACCCTTGATTCGGGATGAGAAATGACGGTAGCCATACAAGTAATAACCTAAGCGATTGAGGGCAATACAGAATATTTCTCCTGTACTTTCAATACCTTCACCTTGTTGTCCGCCAACTTTCCATGAAAGTTGATTGATCATGTCTTACACTCCTTTAGGACGTTCGTATATAAATGCATTTAACCGCACCTCTCTTCAGAACATTCAACTATGTATAATTAATCGTTCTATTTTAGGAAAGGTGTACTAAACGCTTTCAATTCTATCGGTTAAATCATTAAATTGCAACCTTTTTGCTTTTATTTTTTATATTTTCAGAATATTAATTCATATCTATATAGTAAGAATTGAAAATCACTTAAGATATTACCTTTTCATGCGGAAAATTACGAGTGAAATTATCAAAAAGGAGTCCTTTTACAAACTCACTGGAATAAAGCCTGTTCAGTTCATTGATTAAGTTATGATAATCCTTATATGACATTAAATTTTCTACCATATGATCGATTCCATCGAAGTCAGACCCTAACCCAATTTGTCTTTCCCCGCCCAAACTGCATATATGTTCTATATGTTTCAAGATATCCTTTATGGTAGCCGAACCGCCATTTGAAAGAAATTGCGGGACAAAGGTTACGCCGATCACCCCATTTTTCTGCAAAAGGGCTTTTATCTGCCCGTCCTTTAAATTTCGTGGATGCGGACAAAGATGATGAGCATTCGAATGGGAGGCTATTGGGAATTTCGCCAACTTTAGGGTGTCCCAAAATCCAGCTTCAGATAAATGGGATAAGTCACACCAAATTGACTTATCGTTCAATAGGTCCACGACCTCTGTTCCAAACCCTGTCAAGCCGCCCCCTCTTGTTTCTAATGCCCCATCCGCTACCAAGTTGGCGTAATTCCAAGTTAGACCTACGGAGGACACTCCAAGGTGAATAAGTGTTTTCAGTTTCAACAAATCATTTCCGATGCAATCGCACCCCTCCAAAGTTAGCATTGCACCTATTTCCTTTTCTTTTAAAGATTCGATGTCTGCCTTAGTCTTTATAAATTTCATTTCCGGCTCTGATAAAATCTTTTCATGAAAAATATCCACCATCGCCAACGCGGCTTGAAACCTCATATCAGGGTGTACCTTTTCAGGAATATATATTGCAAAACATTGGACCTTTCCCCCTTCATCCAATAATCCTCGCTTTGTTATATGTAATGTATCACTATTCGTAAAAGAAATATCCGGATCGATGAACATTTTCATCAGCACATCACAATGTGCATCAAAAATCGCCAATGTAATTCCCCTTCCTGTATCTTTTTTTAAAATTATATATTCCATTATAAAGGGACAGTGATTTTTCGTCATTCGGATTTCAGGACAAAAAAGAGCCTGCTCGCCATCCGACAAACAGGGCACCCAAACATGAAATTATCTTGGTTCAATGATTAGTTTTATTGCCGTTCTCTCTTCGCCATCAATAAGTATATCTGTAAAGGCAGGAATACAAATCAAGTCGACTCCACTAGGTGCGACAAACCCTCTCGCGATTGCTACTGCCTTGACGGCTTGATTTAACGCACCTGCACCGATAGCTTGAATTTCGGCTGCTCCTCTTTCCCTGAGCACTCCCGCTAGTGCGCCTGCTACAGAATTAGGATTAGATTTTGCTGAAACTTTTAATATTTCCATTCCTAGTCCTCCTTGTTTTCCCTGCCGATTCTAACTTGGCTCAATAGTTATAACACTTTCCACTGCTACTATATTCATCAAGTAAAACTTGTATGACAAAGAAAACCGGGATTGTCCACCATTTATTAATGAATGGAAAAACGGATGGACAGTTTGACTGTCCATCCGTTCGAATCATTGATAAAATGGATGATCTTCGTTAATCAGTATCCTTTCTATTTTTTTTGCCTTGCCGGTTTTATCATCAATTTCAAGGAGAACCCCGCTTAAAAGTGTCCGCCCCTCTTTTGGCACTTCAAAACGAACAGGAAGGCTCGTTAGGAACCGATGGATGACTGCCCCTCTTTCCATACCAAGGATGCCATCATATGGTCCTGTCATGCCTACATCTGATATGTAAGCGGTGCCTGCAGGTAATATACGGTTATCGGCTGTCTGGACGTGTGTATGTGTACCGACAACGGCTGTAACCTTCCCATCCAGGAACCACCCCATAGCTTGCTTTTCACTTGTAGCTTCTCCATGAAAATCGACAAAGATGATCGGTGTCTTTTTTCGGGCCTCCGCCACGAGTTCTTCCGCCTTTTTGAATGGGCAATCCAAATCAGGCATGAAAGTTCTCGCTTGCAAATTGATGATCGCTATTTCATGATGATTCAATTTTAAAAATTTCATTCCTTCTCCAGGTGCCCCGTCTGGAAAGTTAGCTGGACGGACAAGATATTTCGCTTCATCAATAAATTTGAAAATATCACGATTATCCCATGTATGGTTTCCCATCGTCACCGCCTGCGCTCCCCACTCTAAAAAACTGCGGTAAATCTTTTCTGTAATTCCCCGGCCACTTGCTGCATTCTCTCCATTGATGACCGTGATATGCGGGCGATACTTTTCTTTTAATTTAGGAAGGTATTCTTGGATCATGTCACGACCAGGAGACCCCACTACATCTCCGATAAATAGCAATTTCATTGTAAAATCCTTTCTAGATTCACCTAATAATATGAATTATTCAAGTATGTATTGTAACATAATTTGGGGTAATTATAGGAATCACTTACGACCAATAGCGGAAATAGAAAAAACGAAGTGGTTTGCACCACTTCGTCTTTCATTAACAATTATTTAGCGTATTCAACTGCTCTTGTTTCACGGATGACCGTGACTTTTATATGACCTGGGTAATCGAGCTCTTCTTCAATCCTTTTCCGGATATCACGTGCGAGTCGATGGGCCGAAAGATCATCGATTTGTTCTGGTTTCACTAGAATCCGAACTTCTCGTCCGGCTTGAATCGCAAAGGATTTTTCCACTCCATCATAGGATTCGGAAATTTCCTCTAGTTTTTCAAGTCTTCTAATATAATTTTCAAGCGTTTCACTTCTAGCTCCCGGTCTTGCAGCTGATAATGCATCAGCGGCAGCCACAAGCACTGATATGATGGAAGTTGGTTCCGTATCGCCATGATGTGAAGCGATGCTGTTAATGACAGTTGGATGCTCTTTATATTTGGTTGCTAACTCAACGCCAATTTCAACATGGCTTCCTTCCACTTCGTGATCAATCGCTTTCCCAATATCATGCAATAAACCTGCACGGCGGGCAAGAACTTCATCCTCACCAAGCTCAGCTGCCAGTAAACCGGAAAGCTGGGCCACCTCAATTGAATGTTTAAGTACGTTTTGCCCATAACTCGTACGGAACTTCAAACGTCCTAGTATTTTGATGAGATCTGGATGGAGACCGTGAACTCCAACTTCAAATGTTGTTTGTTCACCAATTTCACGAATATGTTCATCTACCTCACGTCTTGCTTTGTCAACCATTTCTTCAATGCGAGCCGGATGGATCCGTCCGTCTTGAACAAGTTTCTCAAGAGCCAAGCGTGCCGTTTCCCGTCTAATTGGATCGAATCCGGATAAAATGACAGCTTCAGGAGTATCATCAATAATAAGGTCAATACCTGTTAGCGTTTCTAACGTCCGGATATTTCGGCCTTCACGTCCGATTATCCGTCCTTTCATTTCATCGTTTGGAAGATTTACTACAGAAACGGTGGTTTCTGCAACATGATCAGCCGCACAACGCTGAATGGCAAGAGAAAGGACTTCTTTTGCTTTTTTATCAGCTTCTTCTTTGGCACGGGTATCACTTTCTTTAATCATAAGCGCTACATCGTGAGCCAGCTCGTTTTCCATTCGGTCGATAATGATTGCTTTAGCTTCTTCACGAGTTAAACCGGAAACACGTTCAAGCTCTGTTTGCTGCTTACGAACCGTCTCGTCCACTTTGCTTTCCATCTCTTCAATATGCTGTTGTCTTTGGTTTAGAGAATCTTCTTTTTTCTCCAAAAGGCTCTCACGTTTGTCTAACGTTTCATCCTTGCGGTCCAGATTCTCTTCTCTTTGCAATAACCGATTTTCTTGTTTTTGTAATTCGTTCCTTCTTTCACGGGCTTCCCGATCCGAATCGGCACGAACTTTATGAATTTCATCTTTTGCTTCCAACAAGGCTTCTTTCTTAAGTGCTTCCGCTTCACGTTTTGCATCCTCAAGGATGTGTTCTGCAGAGCCCTTTGCCCCTGCTATTCTACTCTCAAATTTTGATTTGTGAATAAAATAACCAACAACTGCACCGACGATTAGGCCAAGCAAAGTGAAGATGATTGTCATGGGTTCCATCGTTTCACCTCCCCTTGCTATGAACTTTTTACATAAAATGTTGAACTGTCGGCAAGTACATTGCACATAAATTCAATATACAGCACTTAATTTTCAAAATTTTAGTTTGAAAAATTGTAAAATATACATATTAATTGTATAGTTGAGAATTTTTATTGTCAAGCGTTTGTCCCTTATGTATCAATGATTATTCAAGTTTTCTTAATATCAACCATCATAATCTACAGCATTCATTATGGGAGAAGTCAGTAAATCTGATTTCAATGCCCTTTAATACGCTGAAAATTCCCGCACTTTTCTTAAAATATACATAAAAGGCCTAAGCGAACAAGCTTAGGCCTTTTCCAAATATCATTAATCAAGCAAATCAAAATGCTCTTCTGGTTCATTGTCTTCTGGCGGTAATTCATGCTCTCCATCGAGATTATAGTGATCTCTGATTTTCTGAGAAATTTCCTTAGCGATATCCTGATTTTCTTTCAAGAACAGCTTCGCATTTTCGCGACCTTGTCCGACACGCTCTTCATTGTATGAATACCACGATCCGCTTTTAAGGACGATATCAAGATCTGCACCCATATCGATGATCTCACCTTCCTGTGAAATCCCTTGACCATACATGATGTCAACTTCTGCTTGACGGAATGGTGGAGCAACCTTGTTTTTTACAACTTTGATTTTCGTTTTATTACCGACGATTTCATTACCTTGTTTTAATTGTTCCGCACGGCGCACTTCCAGACGAACAGTTGAATAGAACTTCAATGCCCGGCCTCCCGGGGTCGTTTCCGGATTCCCAAACATAACACCGATTTTTTCACGGACTTGGTTAATGAAAATGGCAATGGTATTTGATTTATTAATGGAACCAGACAGTTTTCTAAGTGCCTGAGACATCATCCGGGCTTGAAGACCCATATGGGAATCTCCCATTTCGCCTTCGATTTCAGCTTTAGGAACAAGTGCTGCCACCGAGTCAATGACAATGATATCCACCGCTCCGCTTCGAACTAGCGCTTCAGCGATCTCTAAGGCTTGTTCACCCGTATCAGGCTGTGAAAGCAGTAACTCATCAATATTCACACCCAGTTTTTCTGAATAGGCTGGATCTAAAGCATGCTCGGCATCAATGAATGCAGCCGTGCCTCCAGTCTTTTGTACCTCTGCAATAGCATGTAATGCAACAGTCGTTTTACCGGAGCTTTCAGGTCCATATATCTCAATGACCCGGCCTCTTGGATAACCGCCCACTCCCAATGCTACGTCCAATGCTAAAGAACCGCTTGAAATCGTTGAAATCCTACGATCTGACTGTTCCCCAAGTTTCATAATAGAACCTTTACCAAATTGTTTTTCAATTTGTTTTAACGCCATATCTAAAGCCGCTTGACGATCGCTCACTCAATTTCCTCCTCTATATTCAAATAATCGGCTGCCCGATTAAAGGTGTACTTCGTTAGCCATTATTTGAGATCAAGGTTTGCCCCCTGTCTCAAAACCTATCTTTACTATATACTCTTTTTACTATTTTGCCAAGCAAAAAGTCGAACATTCATTCGTTTTTTTCTTTCGGGATATTCTTTGTAAAAAAACGTTTTATATATAGGAAATCTCCATTTCGTTTCACTTACTCCCCCAAAAAAACATTTTCATTGAATTAACTTTTTTCTTTTTCCCCTATTTTTCAAGAAACAAACTTCTAAAACCAAATAAAAAGCAGAGCTGTGAAAAGCTCTGCTTTTAGCGTTTATAAATCCCTTAATAGGTAATGACAGCCGTACTTCACACTCCGAATACGGTTTTGCGCCCTGCTTCCTGAAAGATTCAACTCCTTGAAATGAGTGTTTCCATCCCGATAGGAAATGCCAATAAATACTGTACCTACAGGCTTGCCTTCTTGTTCATCCGGCCCTGCAACGCCCGTAAAGCTTATGCCTACATCCGCATCGAGCTTGTTACGGACATTAGAGGCCATTTCCATTGCACACTCTCCGCTGACCACCCCATACTCGGATATGGTATCGTCACTGACACCGAGGACATTAGCCTTCGCATCATTCGTATAGCAGACAATTCCGCCTTTGAAGACTTTACCGGCGCCCGGGATGGTTGTCAGCTGTTCTTGGAACATCCCTCCGGTCAAGCTTTCAGCTGCCGCAATCGAAAGCTTGCGGACCGTTAGTTCTTTTACAAGTTCCTTTATTAGCGAAGTATTATCACTACCATAATGGAACTTGCCGACCCTGCTAAGAATTTCTTTTTCCGCTTCCAAAATAAGCTCTTCGCATTTTTCCTTAGATGAGTCTTTAGCGGTGATCCTTAACGTCACTTCCCCTTCGGCTGCCAGCGGAGCAATTGTCGGATTCGTTTGATTGACAAGGAGATCTTCAATCACCGTTTCCAGTTCGGCTTCACCTATACCGTAGAACCGAAGGACCTTGGAATCGATCCGTTCATGTTTTTCCAATTTATTCATGATCTTTTCATAACCATAACTTAAAAACATCGGCTCCATTTCACTTGGCGGACCCGGTAGAAGCATATATGTAATCCCAGATTTGGACAAGACCATTCCCGGTGCCATCCCATGATCGTTTGCCAACACTTCACTGCCTTCTAAGACAAGGGCCTGCTTTTTGTTGTTTTCCGTCATCGGACGTTCCCGTTTTTGGAAGTAAGCTTCAATGGATTGCAAAGCTTCATCATTAAAAACGAGCTTTTTCCCTATATGGCGAGCAATCGTTTCTTTCGTCAAATCATCTTTGGTGGGACCAAGTCCACCGGTAAAGACAATCAAGTTCGCCCTTGATTCGGCGATTTCTATAGCTTGTTGTAAACGGCGGTCGTTATCCCCGACCACAGTATGGTAAAAAACGTTGATCCCCATTTCCGCAAACTGCTGCGATAAGAATCTTCCATTAGTGTTATTGATTTGCCCTAAAAGAAGCTCTGAGCCCACTGCAATGATTTCTGCATCCATCTTTTCAAAACCACCATTCGTTTTACTTTGAATTAACAAATACTTCTTTGTTTTTTATAAAATAATCCAAACCTGACCAGATTGTAAAGATTAATGCAATCCATAATGCGATATTGGCAAAAGGAAGTGAAATGAGGGCAAATGGAAGGTTGTGCAGCAATAAGGCCGAAATAGAAACAATTTGTGCCCATGTTTTAATTTTTCCAAGCTGGTTCGCTGCAACCACTTCCCCTGTACCCGCTAATACCAAACGCAATCCGGTGACTGCAAACTCGCGACTTATGATCACGATGGCAATCCAGGATTGACCGTACATTAAATCAAGATCGACCAAAACGATTAAGGCAGCCGAAACCAGAAGTTTATCAGCCAATGGATCTAAAAATTTCCCTAAATCGGTAATCATATTATATTTTCTGGCAAAATGGCCATCGATCCAATCCGTAGTGGAAGCGATAATAAAGAGGATGGCCCCAGCCAGGTGCGCCACTGGCAAACTGTATTCTCCCCAAGTTAGCGTCCCCCATGAAAAAGGAGCGAGCATGATGATTAAAAACACTGGTATTAAACAGATTCTTGCTACTGTGATCTTATTAGGCAGATTCAAAACTTTTACCTCCAAAATTCACGCCTGCCATTCTGGCAATGCGTCTTAGACTAAAATAATGCTTATATGTATAATTTAACTCAAAATCCAATCTTATATGCCGGATATACCATTTACCGCCGCCTTACTATTATATAGAGCAAAAATAGTCATCTATAAGATGACTATTCGGCTTTCGTAAATTGTATCGTAACCAATTGCGTATTCACTTCAGTCGGTGAAATGGAATACTCCAGCTTCTCATCATTCACATAAATCTCAGTTTCATATGCTCTGCCTATATTGATGACAGCTTCTTTCTCATTGGTGAAATCAATTTCCTGGCTTTTGTCCTTGTCGATAGTGCCCTGGAAAAGTAATTTACCTTCACCATTTTTTATGCCTACCCAAGGTGAACCTTTGGAGGTCACCTTTAATTTAAAGGTATCGGTATTTTTTAATTCATACGTACTATTTTTACCGCTGGAACTGGTGACGGCAAGTTTTTGCTCTTTCTTTTCATCCTTGACAACTGCATCATCTTCATTCTGTTTTTGGTCTGCATTCTTTTCTTCATTATTAAACTCTTCACTTTTATTGTAATCCACGGCATCGCTCTGTTTTGCGTCCTTTTTGTCATCGTTATCCGGATTACTCATATAATTCAATACCAGCACCCAAATCAATACGGCCGCACCAATGACTAAAACGGCAGCCAAGATCTTTGGTAACATTTCTACAACCTTCGAATCTCCTGCCGGCATGGTTTTCCGGGATTGGACCCTTGAAAGCTGTTCTGGCAATTCCTCGCTGTAGACCGATGGTATCTCACTTTTATATTGTTCGAAAATCTCTTCTGAATCCAGTCCGACCGCTTCACAATATTGCTTTATGAATGCCCGAACATAGAACTTCCCAGGCATCATGCTGTAATTTCCCTCTTCAATGCCAATGAGGTAACGCTTTTGAATCTTTGTTAATTCCTGCAAATCATCCAAGCTAAGACCTTTGGCTTCCCTAGCTTCCTTTAATCGATTACCTAACTCAGTCAAATAAAACACCTGCCATTTTAAAAGTCAAAGGAACCAAAATCGGACCCTGAAAACTGATCTTTTTGGTCGACAACTTCATATGTTATTTCTTCTTCAGGATTGTTTCGCAATTCAATAATATAATCAAAGTCTTCAAGCGTATACTCCGTATTTTGGACAAAAACATCCGGATGTTCGATTACTTTGACAGCGTCAAGCCTCATAATTTCCCGAATCAACTGCCAATGACGCTCATTTGCACGGCGAGTGGAAACAATTCCATCTAAAATGAACAAATTGTCATTATTATATTCATCCTCAATAAGCTGACTGCGGATAGTCTGCTTCAAAAGGGTCGATGACACAAACAACCATCTCTTATTGGCGCATACACTCGAGGCTACGATAGATTCCGTTTTCCCGACACGCGGCATCCCACGTATCCCAATTAATTTATGACCTTCCTGTTTAAATAGCTCGGCCAGGAAATCGACAAGCAAGCCTAGTTCATCACGAACAAACCTAAAGGTGTTTTTCTCATCGGCATCACGCTGAATATAGCGTCCATGCCTGACTGCGAGGCGATCACGCAATTTAGGTTCCCTAAGCTTAATGACCTTTATCGTATCCATCGTCCGGAGGATCGACTCGAATCTTTCTATATTACGGCTGTCTTTCGCCAACAAAAGTAAACCCCGCCTGCCTTCATCGACCCCATTGATGGTGATGATGTTAATGGAAAGCATACCCAGAAGGGATGAAATATCCCCTAATAAACCGGGACGGTTGACTTGAATTTCATATTCAAAATACCATTCTTTATTATCCACGATAACACTCCTTAAGCCTAAAAGTCTTTACCCTTTCATGGGCAAAAAACTTATCCATCGTAAATTTTCAAGGTCTGAACACTTTAATATTTATTGTCTAGCTTCTATAATATAGCATTTCGTGATAAGTTAAAAGGAAAAACCCTAGAAAAATATTCATTTTTATATAAGGGAATAATTAGTCATCCACTTCAATCCAAAAGGCCCTGTTATTTAATAACAGGGCCTTTTGGATTGATATTTTACTTTGTTCCATTGTTCTCGACTAACTTGACCATGACGCTTGCCATGGCATGCTTTTCTTGATCGCTTGCGACCGACCAAAGATCAGCAAGCACTTTCTCTTGATCATTCTGGGGCTCAACCTGATTAGCCAGGTAATCACCAATTTCGAAAGCCAAGTTGTTAACAGCACTTTCTGACAAACCTTGTTGTTCACCTTGATTTAATCTGTCGCCTAAGAAATTTTTCCATTGATCCCAATTGTCCAGTACAGACATGAATGGTCACCCTTTCCTTCAAAGTAGTACATAGATATTTTGTGAAGGAAGCGAGCAAATTATACATGTCTAAAAAAAATCATGTGTACCAACCGCCGTTCACGCCTAAGATTTGCCCGGTTATATAAGATGACTTGTCGGAAAGCAAATAATATACGGCCTCGGCGACCTCTTTGGAATGCCCCATCCTGCCCATCGGGATATCGCCTTTGATGATCTCGAGGTCTTCCGCACTGAATGATTCGAGCATGGAAGTGGATATCGCACCGGGAGCAACGGCATTCACCCGGATTCCATTGAGCGATACCTCTTTGCTGAGCGCCTTGATAAAAGCATTTTGACTGCCCTTGACCATAGAATATAATACTTCACAAGAGGCACCTGTCTGCCCCCAAATCGATGTGACCGCAACGATGGCAGCCTGATCTTGGTACATAAGCTTTGGAAGCAGTTCCTTTGTTAATTGGAAAGGGCTCGTTACATGCAGCTGAACCATTTCATTAACGATTGCCTCATCCATGTCCGATATAAGCCCATAATAGCTATTGCCACTATTAAGGACGATTGCATGGAGGGCAAAAATATTTTCTGCCAATTTCTTGTATCCATCCGGTGAAGCCAAATCGGCTTGAACCGGAATAAGTTCAACTTGATGAGGCTTCAATTCTTCAATCAGTTCAAGTATCGCTTCTTCATTGCTGTTATAATGTAAATAAAGTGAGTAATTCTCCTCGGCAAGCTTTATAGCGATTTCCCTGCCGATTCCTCCGCTGGCTCCAGTAATAAGGGCAAAACGTTTCCCCACATTGCCGCCCCCTTTATATTATTTAGGAAGTACCTGGCAGACAGTCATCCGTTGATCGGATATTAAGTCCTCGGCGACCTCCCTGATATCTTCGATCGTTAGTTTTTCCAATACCGATACAACATCGAACAAGTTCATATCATTGAATGCATATCTGGTGAATTGATTCGCTATATATTCCGGCGAGTTGAGGGAACGAAGGAAAGAACCGATTTTTTTCTTGATTGTCCTTTGCAGGCTTTCTTCATTCAGGCCAGTGCCGGTTTTTGATTTTTGCAGGATACCAAATAAAGACTCCGTCAACTCATCAGGTTTGGCACTGTCCCCGCCAATTAACGCAAACCCAAAACCTTGTTCCTGTGTATAATCATAAGAAAAGCTTTGATCGATCAACCCTTCCTCATATAGCTCCTCATGCAAAGGTGAACTCTTGCCAAACAGCATTTCCAAATAAATATTGGTCGCCAGTTCCCTTTTCAAAAGCTGTAAACCGGATTGATGCACATTGGTGGCCTTGATGCCCAGCATCACTTTTGGTGTCTGGACATTCATCCTTAAGACTTCCTTATCCTTGGCAACGTTTTCCGGCTCTTCGTCGAATTTACGTTCCACTGCAGGTTGTTCGTTGTACCCTTTATTATTTTGATTATCCCGAATCAGTTTCATGGTGCTTTCGACATCCACCGGTCCTACAACGAATAGGAGCATGTTGCTAGGATGGTAAAACGTATTATAACATTCGTAAAGCATATCCTTCGTAATATCCGCAATGGATTCCACAGTACCGGCAATATCGATTTGCACTGGATGTTGATGATACATATTGGCTATCGTCCCGAAATATAATCGCCAGTCTGAATTATCGTCATACATATTGATTTCCTGCCCAATGATTCCTTTTTCCTTCTCTACCGTCTTTTCCGAAAAGTAAGGATCTTGGACAAAGTCAATTAAAGTTGTTAGATTCCTGTCGAAATCGGACGTGCTGGAAAATAAATATGCCGTACGGGTGAAAGAAGTAAAGGCATTTGCAGATGCTCCCTGCTTTGAAAATTGCTGAAAGACATCACCATCTTCCTTTTCAAAGAGTTTATGTTCAAGAAAATGGGCGATCCCATCAGGTACTTTAGAGAATTCCGTTCCATTCAATGGTTTGAAATGATTGTCAATTGAACCATAATTCGTCGTGAAAGTCGCAAATGATTTATTGAACCCACTTTTTGGAAGAATATATACTTCGAGACCATTATCCATTTTTTCATGGAAAAGTTCTTCTTTCAATTGAGTGAATGCTATTTTTTCCATTACCCTTGCACCTCCGCTTCCGTTAGGAAATAAATCGTATCAAGCTGAATCTTTTGACCGACGGCTATGATTTCTTCCTTTGTCGTCTGCTCTGTTTTTGCAAACCAATCGTCGAGTGATATATCCTGCCCGGAAACCACATTATGATATAAAATTTCCACAAGCCCTCTCGAAACGTCAATGGTTTCAAGGAGTTGGTTCTTAACGACCGCCTTCGTCTGTGACAGTTCTTCTTCGGAAAAGTTCCCTTGCTTCATTTCCTTCATTTGTGCATGGATGATATCCAATGCCTGCTTGTAGTTGGCATTCTCAATGCCTGCCATGACCATTAAAAGTCCTTTATGACTTTCGAGCCTTGAAGCTGCATAATAAGCAAGGCTGGCTTTCTCCCTGACATTAATGAAAAGTTTCGAATGTGAAAAGCCACCAAAAATCCCATTGAATAGCTGAAGAGCATAATAATCCGGATCACCGTATGCAACTTGGGTTCGGTAACCGATATTCAATTTACCTTGTTTCACATCCGCATTTTCAATGATTTCTTTTTCCTTCTCCACTACCTTGCCCGGCTTACTTGGCAGTCTCACAGGCACTCGTTCTTGCAATGACACATACTTGTCAGCAAGAGCCTCCACTTCCGATTCATCAATGTCACCGATTACATATAAATCGATTTCATCCTCCGTCAGCACCTTTTTATAATAGGCGTAAAGGGATTCTGGAGTTATCGTTTCCAAGTCTTGAAGATTGCCGCTCGCTTCTAAAGCATATGGCTCGTTTTTGCACATTTCCTCTACAAGGCGTGTTGCTGAATATCGCATCTTGTCATCGGAAATGGATTGAATCCGCTGTTTCAAAGAACGGATTTCATTTGAAACCGTTTTAGAGTCAAAGGCTTCGCCGTTCTTCTTCGGATTAAAGATCACTTCTGATAATAACCCAAAAGCCTTTTCGAGAAGCGGGGTTGAATCACTAAGGAACTTTTCATTTACGATATCAATCGTAAAACTTATGATTTGATATTCTCCTTTTTTAGCTACATCGACATAAAACCCTGCTCCATACAAATCATCAAGATAAGATCGAAGCTCGGGTGTAGTAGGGTATTTACTTGTATTACTTTGTAACACATATGGCAGCAATGCACGATATGTAACGTCCTCTTTTGTCAACGGGGCTTTCATCTTCAGCACGAGAGTATTGGTTTTATATTTATCCGTCTGGACCACATGAAGCTTGTAGCCGCTTTTTTCCGTAATTGTATCGGAAGCAATAGACATGAATAATCCTCCTCATTATATAAATCACCATTATTAGCTTATTGTTTGTAGATTGGAACCCTTTTAAACATCTACTTAAAATATACATGTGAAAGGAAAAATCATGCAAGTCACAACTACTTTTTTTAGATTTCACCAGCCCACCTTCACTTATGGCTCGATCTTAAAAGAAAACGGCCAGCAAAGTTTTGCTGACCGGTTAAAAAATTTATCTTTTCCCTTTGATGTATGGCTGTCCGGATGCCTTCGGAGCATCTGCACGTCCAATGAAACCAGTAAGTGCAATGATCGTCAAAACATAAGGAGCGATCAAGAGGTAAACCGACGGAATATCCTTGAAGAAGGGAAGGCTCGAGCCAACGATACTTAAACTTTGAGCCAAACCAAAGAATAACGCTGCGCCCATCGCCCCGATTGGGTGCCACTTACCAAAAATCATGGCGGCAATGGCCATGAAACCTTGACCATTAATTGTCGCATGATTGAATTCATTCGAAAAGATGGTGGCATAAATCGCTCCGCCGATACCGCCAAAAGCACCAGATAATAAAACGGCGGCATAGCGGATTTTCGTAACATTGACGCCCATCGTGTCAGCAGCCATCGGATGCTCACCCACTGCACGGACCCTTAACCCGAATGGTGTCTTATAAAGTACATACCAAACGACAAAGGATATTAGGATCGCTATATATACGATATAGTAACCATTTGCGAAAAAGATGGGACCTATAAATGGGATATCGCTTAGTAACGGAACATCAATCCTTGGGAATGTTTCTGTGATTCTATCGGTTTGACCTTTGTCAAAAATCAGCTTCACCAAAAACATGGTCAGCCCAACTGCCAACAAGTTGATGGCGACCCCACTGACCGTTTGGTCCGCCCTGAACGTAATGCATGCCACAGCATGCAGAATGGAAAACAGCAAGCCGGCAATCATTGCCGCTAAAACTGCAAGCCAAGGAGTCCATTCCCCAAATACATCAGCAAACATTAAGTTAAAAACAATCCCTGTAAAGGCACCAATGACCATCAATCCTTCTAAACCGATGTTTATGACACCTGCCCGTTCAGAAAACACTCCTCCGAGTGAAGTAAAAATAAGTGGAGCAGCTAGAGCAATCATAGATGGAATAATAATTTGTAATACTTGGTAAAAATCCACTTATTTCACCCCTTTCTTAAATCGAGCGGCAATCCAACGAATAAAATAACTGGATGCGACGAAGAAAATGATCAACGCTATGACAATATCTACAATTTCACTTGGTATGCCGGTTTCTAGCGGCATATTTAAGGCACCTGCTTTCAGTCCCCCAAATAATAAGGCTGCCAGCACAACACCAATAGCCGTATTCGCTCCCAGTAAGGCTACTGCAATCCCGTCAAAGCCCATACCTGTGAACCCGCCTTTGACTGCAGCATAACCGAAAGTTCCAAGGCCTTCCATCGCACCCGCAAGCCCTGCAAACGCACCTGAAATAACCATGGAGAGTATGATGTTCTTATTTACACTCATCCCTGCATATTCGGACGCATGCTGATTAAAACCTACCGCTTTCAGTTCAAAGCCCGTTTTTGTCCTTTCAAGAAGGAACCACATGATGATCACGCAAATAATCGCAACAACTATTCCCCAATGCATCCGGGAAAAATCCGTAATGCTTTCGAAAAAAGGAGACCGCAGTGATGCTGTATCAGCAATTCTTTCTGTTTTATCCAGTTTGTCAGTCATTACATTCCTAATTAAATAATTCGTCACATATAAAGCAGTATAATTCAACATGATAGAAACGATTACTTCATGTACGCGGAACTTAGCTTTTAAATAACCAGGGATAAATGCCCACAACGCGCCAGCAGCTGCACCAGCCAAGATGGCAAACGGCAAATGGATGATCCTTGGAAGATCAAAAGCAATTCCGACCCAAACTGCCGCCAGCCAGCCTACAATTAATTGCCCTTCCACCCCGATATTGAATAGGCCCGTACGGAAAGCAAAAGCCACTGCCAAACCAGCAAGGATATAAGGGATGATTGTCCTGACTGATTCCCCTACATAATAAGAATCCCCAATAATTCCATTTATCATGGAGCCATAGCCGGCAACTGGGTCATAGCCGCTTACTAACATGATAATGGCCCCAACGGCTAAGCCGAGGATAACTGCTATTAACGGACTCGTTAATTTAGATAAATACTTAGACATGTTGTTTTCCACCTGCTTCCGTCCGTTTACTGCCGGCCATAAGAAGGCCAAGCTCCTGTTCAGTCGTTTCTTTCGGATCGACGATTGCGACGATTTCCCCTTCATATATAACGGCAATTCTATCGCTCACATTCATGATTTCTTCCAATTCAAATGATATGAGAAGTACCGCTTTTCCTGCATCACGCTGTTCAATTAGACGTTTATGGATAAACTCGATCGCTCCGACATCAAGGCCGCGTGTTGGCTGTGCGGCAATCAATAAATCCGGGTTCCTATCAACTTCCCGGCCGATGATCGCTTTTTGCTGGTTTCCTCCAGAAAGCGCCCTTGCCGGGGTATATTCACTCGGGGTGCGGACATCGTAACTTTTGATCAATGAACGGGCTTTTTCGAATATTTTCTTTGAGTTCAGGATACCGGCTTTTGAAAAGGGCTTTTGATAGTAGGTTTGCAAGACAATATTTTCCCCAATGCTGTAATCGAGTACCAAACCATGCTTATGTCTGTCTTCTGGAATATGGCCGACACCTGCTTCAGTGATTTTACGCGGCTTAAGATTCCTGATCTCTTTTCCATTTAGCTTTATCGAACCTGCTGTTGTCTTCCTTAGGCCAGCCAATGCTTCAATTAGTTCGGATTGGCCATTCCCATCTACACCAGCAATACCGACGATTTCTCCTGCACGGACAGTTAAATCCAAATTCCGAACAGCTGAAACGCCACGGGAATCCTTGACTTCCAATTCCAGAACCTCAAGAACTACATCAGAAGGCGTAGCTGCCGTTTTTTCCGTCTTGAATAGAACTTCCCTACCGACCATTAAGCTGGCCAATTCATTGGGATTCGTTTCGTTAACATTCACTGTACCGATTCCTTGCCCTTTGCGTATAACCGTTACCCGGTCACAAACCTCCATGATTTCCTTAAGTTTGTGTGTAATTAAAATGATAGATTTCCCTTCTTTGATAAGGGCTTTCATAATAAATATCAATTCCTTGATTTCTTGAGGAGTCAATACAGCGGTCGGTTCATCAAAAATCAATATCTCCGCACCACGGTAAAGCGTTTTAAGAATCTCGACACGCTGCTGCATCCCTATTGAAATATCGGCAATTTTTGCGTAGGGGTCAACACGAAGCTGATATTGTTCTGATAGTTTCCTAACTTCCTCGCTGGCTTCTTTCAAATCGATCTTACCCGCTTTTGATGGTTCTTTTCCTAAAATGATATTTTCCGTTACTGTAAAAGGGTCAACGAGCATAAAATGCTGATGGACCATCCCAATCCCTAAATCATTGGCAATGTTAGGACTGGTAATCTTGACTGGCTTGCCATTCACACGAATTTCTCCCTGTTCAGGCTGATATAAGCCGAATAAAACATTCATCAAAGTGGATTTACCCGCGCCATTTTCACCTAATAATGCGTGAATCTCCCCTTTTTTAACCTGAAGGGTAACGTTATCATTTGCGACGATGCCGGGGAATTCCTTACGGATATTGAGCATCTCAATTACATATTCCACGTATTATCAACTCCTAAAATGAGTGTAAACATTCTTGATTCATTTATTTGCTGCTATTAACTTAATGATTTTAAAAAAAATCAAATGAAAAACTACAATTCTATTCATAGTTTTTCATTCGATATTTTTCAGTTGGGAAAAGAAAGAATAGAGGGCAAGTCTGCCTCCCTATTCTTTCTGGCATTACAGTTTATAAACCAAGTTTTTCGAATTCTTCATCCGTTCCCGGAACTACGAATTCACCTGATTTAATTTTTTCTGTCCACTCTTCGACCGCTTTTAAAGATTCTTCTGTTACGTTATCTTTTGTATCGGAAATGCCTACACCATTTTCTTCGATACCGTACTCAATTACTTCTCCGCCTGGGAAGTTTCCTTCTTTCGCTTTCTCGGAAAGGTCTTTAACTGCTACGTCAACACGTTTTAGCATGGAAGTCAGTGTGATATTGTCATCAGTTCCCGGAACTGCCCCTAATTTAGCTTGGTCGCTGTCTACACCGATAACATAGATTTCTCTCTTAGGATCTTTTTGCTTTTGCTCAACAGCTTCAGTGAATACACCTTTTCCAGTTCCTCCAGCAGCATGGTAAATGATATCGATACCAGAAGAATACATGGAGCCTGCAGTGGATTTACCGATATCAGCTTTATTGAAATCTCCGGCATATTTAACTTCAACTTTCGCATCAGGATTTACAGATAAAACCCCAGCCTTAAAGCCAACTTCGAATTTCTTGATTAATTCAGATTCAACTCCGCCGATAAAACCGACCTTGTTTGTTTTCGTTTGCAACCCGGCAATTACACCTACAAGGAATGAACCTTGCTGCTCTTTAAAATTAATGCTGGCTACGTTCTTTTTATCAACAACGGTATCCACGATAGCAAAGTGTGAATCCGGACGTTGGTCAGCCACTTCACCAACAGATTCAGCTAAAAGAAAACCGATGCCATAGATTAGTTGGTAATCTTCACGTACAAGCGTATTCAAGTTTTTAGCGTAATCGGCATCAGATTTAGATTGCAGGTAGTTATAGCCATCTTTACCTTTTTCCAGACCGTTATCCTTACCGAATTCCTGAATGCCCTTCCAAGCGGATTGGTTGAACGACTCGTCATCCACGCCGCCAGTATCAGTTACCATCGCAACTGTGAAGTTATCTTTGTTTTTCCCATTTGAAGATTCTTTATCATCATTCTCTGAATTACCACATGCCCCTAGTAGCGTACCGGCTGCAAGAACAAGTGAAAGAGCTAGACCTAATTTGCGCTTTTTCAATTTTTATCCCCCTAATTTACATAGTTTTTTGAGCAGGAATGTTCTGAAAAGTCATTTATGTTTGCGTTTTCACTTCTCGTTAATTTTTTTTGCATACGTTTGATTTGCCTTTTACAAAATCAAAACAAACGCTTGCATTCACGTATGCAGAGCAGAGGCCTACACACGTTTACGAAGAACATGAAAGCTGAACATATTGGCTTTAAAGTAGTTAACAGAATACAGGATAGGCTGGTCCCAATCATCCAGATGCATCTGCTTTAGAACGAGTAGTGCGGCTTCTGGAGAGCATTTAAGGATAGGAGAAACTTTCTCATGATATCCAATAGGCTCAATCTCCGCTACGGCATGCGTAATTTTCCGATGCGCATCTCTTTCCAAAATATCAAAAAGCGATTCATCATTACGATCAAAATTTTCTGATAGTATAGATTCAGGAATTTTGTCAATGCAGTAGACAACTGGCTCCCCATTCGCTGTCCTTACCCGCTCGATGATGACGATGCGTTCATCTGCCGAACAAGAAAACCTGCGTATATCCTCTTCTGTAGGTTCTTGGGCCGTCGAGCTTAAGAAAATCGTACCCGGATTCATTCCTGCCTCTTCAATCATGTTCGTGACACTTTTTAATTGCTCGATACCTGAAGTGAACCGAGGTTTCGGATTGACGAAAGTCCCAACTCCATGGCGGCGAATGATGATGTTTTCTTCTTCTAAAATTCGCAGCGCTTCTCGAAGTGTCGCCCTACTCACTCCCAATTTTTTTGCAAGATCGAATTCTGAAGGGAATTTTTCATTTTCCTGATAGACTCCTGCTTCAATATCCTGCTTCAGGTAATCAATGACCTGCAAATATAAATGTCGACTATCTGATTTTATTGACATACAGTTTCCCCCAGCTAATTTCTTAAGACATCAGACCTCTGATGTTGAATCATTCCTACTAATCGAAAATAATATAACATTTTTTTTGATATAAATAAATAGTGTTTTACTATTTACTTTAAAAGAATTTAGGAAAAATTACCCTACCCTGTGTCTTTCAATCTAGATATGGACGCGGAATTTGTACGATTATTCTCCTAAATCAGATAAAATTCATTTTGAACATGCAAAATGAATGCCGCTCTGTTCAAGATGATGTTTTCCTGTATAATAGGATTTATCTTCTTTGAAGGGATGTACACAAGATGTTAAAGATTACAGAATACACGATCGAAAAATTGAATGATCCATTTGGTATTTTGTCCGGGGAACGTTACGAGTTGTTCTTGGATATTGAAGTGCCTGAAGAGGATGAGCTCTTTTCAGAAAATGGTTTATATATCCGGGTGCTTTTTGCAGTGGAAGAACAAATAGGCAAATTGATTAAATATGATATTTTTGAAAAAGGTAATGAAGTCGCACTCGAATTCGATTTAGAAGAAGATGAAGAAGCGATGATTACCGACTTCTGCCATAAACATTTAGACGAGGCGATGAATAATTAAAAAACCGGGCTGCTGCCCGGTTTTTTTTTACCTATGATGAATGCGCTTCATCCTGTTCATCTTTAGTGACCAATACATTCCGTGGTTTACTGCCTTCATACGGACCGACAATTCCCCTCGCTTCCATTTCATCAATCAATCTCGCTGCCCGCGTATAGCCAATCCGGAAGCGGCGCTGCAGCATGGAAACAGATGCAGTCTGCATTTCTACGATCAAGGACACGGCCTCCCCGTATAAATCATCTTCGACTTCACCATTTGAAGTTTCTGCAATTTCATCCGGTATCATCTCTTCGTTATATTGTGCTTTTTGCTGTGAAATGACATATGTGACAACTTCCTCGACTTCATTGTCGGATAAAAAGGCCCCTTGGACGCGAACCGGCTTTGAAGCTCCTGAAGGCAGGAAGAGCATGTCACCCCGGCCTAACAGTTTTTCGGCTCCGCCCATGTCAAGGATCGTTCTCGAGTCGGTCATTGATGAGACACTAAAAGCAATCCGAGAAGGGATGTTAGCTTTAATGACCCCTGTAATTACATCCACGGATGGCCGCTGTGTGGCAATTATCAAGTGGATGCCCGCAGCCCGTGCCATTTGTGCAAGCCGTGTGATGGCATCTTCTACATCATTTGAGGCGACCATCATCAAATCCGCCAGCTCATCGACAATGACTACGATATAGGGCAAGAGCGGTTGTTTGGCATCTTCTTCAATGTTATACCGGTTAATATAATCATTGTAGCCTTCAATATTACGGGTGCCGGAATGGGAAAATAGTTCGTAGCGCCTTTCCATTTCACTGACCACTTTTTGCAAAGCCTGTGCTGCTTTCTTTGGATTGGTCACTACAGGTGCGAGCAAGTGGGGAATTCCATTATAGACATTCAACTCCACCATTTTTGGATCGATCATCATCATTTTCACCTCATGCGGTTTTGCCCGCATCAGAATACTCGTGATAATTCCGTTGATACAAACGGATTTCCCGCTGCCGGTGGCACCAGCCACTAGTAAATGCGGCATTTTATTAAGCTCCGCCTTAACCGCTTCACCAGAAATATTCCGTCCTAAGCCTATTTGCAGTTTTGCGTCAGGCTTGTCAACTTCTTTGGCCTCTAAAACTTCCCTTAATGACACCATTGCCACTTCGGAGTTAGGCACTTCAATACCGATAGCCGATTTTCCGGGAATTGGAGCTTCAATCCTAATATCCTTTGCGGCAAGTGCAAGTGCCAAGTCATCGGATAGGCTGACAATTTTACTTACCTTCACCCCTACATCCGGATGGACTTCATATTTGGTTACGGCTGGGCCTAAATGAACTTGAGTGACCCTCGCTTTCACTCCAAAGCTATGAAAGGTGCGCTCAAGTTTAGCCGCATTTTCATGGATCAATTGGTACTCACCGCTTTGGTCAGTCTTTTTGGGCTGCAGTAACAAAGAAAGAGGCGGTAAAAGATATTCTTTATTCTCCACTTCCGTAAAATTCATAGGCGGAACGGCGTCATCCTGTTCCTCTGCACTTTCAGCTGCAGGTTCCGTCGTTACGGGAATTATTTCGTTTTCGTCGCTATACGCTTTATCAGCAAAACTGGAAATGATCCGTTCAGTCGCCATTTGCTGTGTTTCCTCTTCTTGATGAAGGGGCTGATCGGTTTCCTCCACCGGATCGTTTTCCCGTTTCTTCTTTTTCACGGTATTCTTCTTCTTTTCCTTTTTGTCGTCATTCCATGTTTTCATATCATCTCTGAATGCGGACCATTGCTTTTTGAAAAAGCCGCCAAGACCCATGAAAAACTTCCCGAGGGTTTCACCTAACGTTTTCCCGGTCAATAGGACGGCACCTACAATGATAAAAAGGAATGAAACGATTTTTGAACCAGCTTCGTCGAATAAAAAGTATGAGGCTGCAAATAATATCGCTCCAATCATACCGCCCCCAAGATCCTTTGTGCTGGCCTTGCCGGTCACTTCCATCCAGAATAGTTCCCATGTATTAGAAATGACGCTTGGCTTCGTGAACGGTCCTCCATCTGCAAGCATGTTAAAAAGTGTCACATGACTTAGCAGGAGCATGCTCGCGACAAGAAAGTACATCCCTACGAATTGCCGTTTTAACAGGTAAGGGACCTCCCTCTTTATCATCAAATAGAAGCCGGCTGCAATTGCTCCCAACAAAAAGAGGATATACCATTCCCCCATGAAGAAGCGGATTAAAAAGACCGTCCCGTTTCCCACTGCTCCAAGCTTGGCAATGGCGATGATGGCCAAACCTATTAAAGTGAGGCCGATCAATTCATATTTAAGCGTTAGTTTTAACTTCTCTGTACTATTCTTTTTTCTTCGTTTCTTCTTTGCCATCATATCACCTGATTCTTCATGAAACTATTCTAACTTTCCTATTCAACATCACTACATGATTTCCCTTCTCGAAACAAATGTTCGCTCACTGATTATATCAAATATAGATGAACCTGTCCTTGATATATATACCATTTATTATTTAGACGAACATTTTGCCCATATAATGAATAAAGCAGCCAAGGCGGCTGCTGATTTTCATTCCAGTATATCATAATTTACCTCAGTTAGTCGTTTTTACTATATGATTCATCTGTTCGAACACATTTATGACAGCCCCCGGCTGAATGTGTACATTCATGTAATCTTCAGGATCCGTGCTTACAATTCGATCGATGCGAAACGTGCGGCCGCCGTCATGTTCAACCATTACATGTACACCATTATAGATCATCTCTATTAAATTTGCCGTCTTCTCATGATGGTGAGGGAAAATGATTTCTTCAGGAACGATCGTATAAAGCGTCATTGCAGAAGCCCCTCCTCTTCCCCGGCACTTTTTAGCCTTCTTTCTTCCATGAAGCTATTCAGTTTTCTCATGGCCTGGCCAACTCCACCTACATCATCGATCATACCGATTTCAACAGCCTCGGCCCCGATTACATTCGTGCCGATATCACGGGTTAAATTTCCTTTAGCAAACATTAAATCCTTAAAACTTTCTTCCGTAACGTTGGAGTGCCGCGTAACAAATTTAATGACTCTTTCCTGCATTTTATCCAAGTATTCAAAGGTTTGAGGCACGCCAATGACTAGCCCTGTCAAACGAATGGGGTGAATCGTCATCGTTGCTGTTTCTGCTATATAGCTATGGTCACACGAAACCGCAATCGGAACACCGATCGAGTGCCCGCCCCCAAGAACAATCGAGACGGATGGCTTTGAAAGGGAAGCCAGCATTTCTGCGATGGCCAGTCCCGCTTCGACATCTCCTCCGACTGTATTTAAAATAACAAGCAGTCCCTCTATATTGGGATTTTGTTCAATTGCCACAATTTGCGGAATAACATGTTCATATTTGGTCGTTTTATTTTGAGGCGGCAGCTGCATATGTCCTTCAATTTGTCCAATGATCGTCAAACAATGGATTTTTGAGTCCTGTGATAGTTGCGGAACATTAGTAGCCCCCAGCTGCTGGATCTTTTCGATTAAAGTTGAATTCTTACCTTCCTGCTTGCCTTCATTTTCATTTGGTAATGGTGCATTATCCACTATGCCAACCCCTTTCTCTTAAGCCTATAGCTTTATTATGTCTCGAGTCTCTGACTTCATTCTTCAAGATAAAAGTGGTTTGACACATAAAAAAGAACCCCTGACTGTTTAAACCAGGGGTTCCTTACTTAATATTCCATGATTATTGGTAAAATCATTGGGCGGCGTTTCGTTTTTTCATAGAAGAATTGGTTTAACGCATCACGCATTTCCTGTTTCAGCGTGGACCAATCAAAAGGTTGGCGCGAGCCATTTTTCTTTACGATTTCACTCACTATTTCAGTTGCTTCCCCAATCATTTTTTCAGATTCGCGAACATATACGAACCCCCTTGAAATGATTTCAGGTCCTGCTGCAATGCTTTTATCTTGACGGTTCAACGTGACCACCACAATCAAAATGCCATCTTGGGATAACAAGCGCCGATCACGAAGGACGATATTGCCCACATCTCCAACGCCGCTGCCATCTATCAAGATATTTCCCGCAGAGACTTTGCCGGAAAGACCCATTTTATTGCCCTTTAGTTCGATGACATCACCTTTTTCGGCAATTATGATGTTTTCACGTTCAATTCCCGCAGCAACCCCAACTTTTTGATGGGCATATAAATGGCGGTATTCCCCATGGACAGGGATCAAGAATTTTGGATTCATCAAATTAATCATCATTTTAAGTTCTTCCTGGCTGCCATGCCCTGTTACGTGCACTTTATATTTATTTGCAGATACTACTTCAGCACCTACCCTGTAAAGCAAATCGACGGTTTTGGATAAAATAAGTTCGCCGCCCTGTAGCGGAGATGCACTGATCAAAACTGTGTCTCCCTTTTTGATCGTTACCTGCTTGTGGGTCTGTTTTGCCATTTTTTGAAGTGCCGCAATGGGCTCTCCCTGATGACCTGTCGATAACACGACGATTTCACGGTCGTCATACTTGCTAATTTCATTAATCGGGATTATCAGCTCTTCTTCGACCTTTAAGTAGCCAAGGTTCAAGGCTGTTTCATAAACGCGTTGCAGGCTTTTTCCTACAACTGCCACTTTTCTGCGACTTGCTGTTGCAGCATTGAAAACATGTTGAATCCTGTTGATGTTCGAAGCGAAGCACGCTACGATGATCCTTCCGGAGGCTGCATGAAAAACCTCTGTAATATCTTTGGCCACAACGGCTTCCGATGTCGTATAACCCGGCCTCTCGGCACCGGTACTATCCGAAAGCAAGCATAGGACACCTTCTTCACCGATACTAGCCATTTTACCGATTTCCGGTTTATATAAATCTGTTGCTGCTTGATCGAATTTGAAATCTCCAGTATAAACGATTGCACCTTCACGAGTGTGGATCACGACTCCGACGGAATCGGGAATACTATGGTTTGTCCGGAAAAAGGACACGGCTGCTTGAGGGAAACTCAAAAGAGAATCAGAATCGATTTCAGTGAATGTTGCCCTGCCGTTAAAGCCATCTTCTTTTAATTTCGTTTTGATTAAAGCTAGTGTAAGCTTTGTTCCATAAACAGGTGCCGGTAAATATTTCAAGACATAAGCAAGCGCTCCCATATGGTCTTCATGACCATGGGTAATGAAAATCCCCTGCACCCGTTCCTTATTATCCATCAAGTAAGAAATATCAGGGATAACCGCATCGATTCCGAGCATTTCGTCTTCTGGCAGCATTAATCCTGCATCAAGAAGATAGATGTCCTCGTTCACCTCAACGACGTACATATTTTTACCAAGTTCCCCTTGTCCTCCAAGAGAAATGACTTTTATTCCATTATTTTTATCTTTACCCAATCGAATATCCTCCTTAAAAAATCCCGTTCATAATTTCCCAATGAATTCATTATAACCGATGTTCAAAAAACATGACAACACTTACCATTTTCAAAGGGACTTTTTCATTTCATTCAAAAAAACAACCTATTATGTAAGAGATCCTTTGTACTTTTATCCAGTTCCGATTGATAATAAAAAAAATTCAAATATTTTCATCCCGAAATCGGAAAGGATATCCCATTCATATACATCATTATGTAAAAACAAGCCAATCTTCAACGATCAGCTTGTTCCTTGTCTTTTTATTTATTTAATACTTTGGTTAATGCAAGGCGCTCCTGTTCCGTCAATGGCACGATTGGAAGTCTCACCGAGCCAACGTCAATCCCTTTTAACTGAAGCGCTGTTTTGACTGGTGCAGGGCTTGGTGCCGCAAACAAACCTTTTATAAGCGGCAACAGTTCCTGATGCAGCCTGGCTGCCTCTTTCAAATTCCCGCTGATGAAGGCCTCCACTATTTTCTGCAACTCATTACCAGCAATATGTGAAGCAACCGAAACTACACCCACACCCCCAATCGCCAATACTGGGAGTGTTAAAGCGTCATCCCCACTATATAACGCAAAATCTTCATCCGTGCCGGCAATGATTTGGGTCATGGCGTTTAAATCCCCGCTCGCTTCCTTAACGGCTACGATATTAGGAATTTTTGAAAGGCTGATGATCGTTTCCGGTTCAATGTTAATCGAAGCGCGCCCAGGGATATTATATACCATGACAGGGAGAGTCGTACTAGCTGCGATTGCCTTAAAATGCTGGTACAGACCTTCTTGATTCGTTTTACTATAATATGGGGCCACCAGCATTATCGCATCGGCACCATTTTGTTCCGCTTTTTTTGTCAACTCGATGGAAGCATACGTATTGTTGCTTCCTGTACCCATGATGACGGGCACACGTTTATCAACAACCTTTGAAACATGACGCAATAACGCAATTTTTTCCTCCGAAGATAATGTCGGAGATTCCCCTGTCGTTCCCGAAATCACAAGCGAATCGGTTCCATTCGTTAATAAGTAATTAACCAATGAAGTCGTCTTTTGAAAATCGACATTTCCCTTGCCATCGAAAGGGGTGACCATTGCGGTTGATACTCTACCAAATATCATCATCTAACACCTCTTTAATTTTTAAAACCTTTATTCATAAAAAAACCAGATCATTGGACTTCCCTTTCATGCAATTGAAATGCATAGTGCAGGGAATTAACAGCTTCTATTAAATCTTCCTCTTTTACGAGTACCCAAATTGTCGTATGGCTATCCGCTGACTGGAGAATGGCAATTTCCTTTTCGGAAAGCGCTGTGACAATCTTCGCTGCAACGCCTGGCACTCCATTTATTCCTGCACCGACTACAGAAACCTTGGCACAATTTCTTTCAATGACTGGTTCATGACCAAGCTCGGCCAAAATCGAGAGGGCAAGTTCTGTCATCTCTTCCGAAACGGTATACACTACGCCGCTTGGATATATATTTATAAAGTCCACTGAAATAGAGGCATTGGCCATTGCTTTAAAAACTTCTGCCTGTAGATTATATTGATCTTTTTTCGCACGGACCTTGATTTGAGTGATCTTCGGTACATGGGCAATCCCGGTCACGAGCCTTTCACGTATATCACTGCCCTGGCTTCCCTTGTTCATGCTTGTAACAAGGGTCCCCAAACCTTCGCTGTATGTTGATCTTATCCGGATCGGGACTTTCGCCTGCATCGCAATTTCAACAGCTCTCGGATGAATGACCTTCGCACCTTGATATGCCATATTGCAAACTTCTGTATATGAAACGATTGATAATGGACGAGCTTGATCGGCAATACGTGGATCTGCCGTCATGATTCCATCCACATCCGTAAATATATCGACCCGTTCAGCTTGCAATGCGGCACCTAGTGCAGCGGCTGAAGTATCACTTCCACCACGGCCGATGGTCGTGATGTCCCCGTTTTTAGCCGCTCCCTGGAAACCAGCTACAACGACTACATCCTTTACCTCAAGCTCTTTCATCAGACGGTCGCATTTCATTTCGATAATTTTCGCACTTGAATAGTCGGTATTCGTCAAGAATCCCGCTTGGGCTCCAGTATAAGCGACCGCATCAATACCATGTTCCAAAAGCATGTTCGTAAATACGACTGATGATATCGTTTCTCCAACTGACATAAGTAAATCCTGTTCCCGTTTTGAAAGGCTGGCCTTCGCTCCATTTACTAGGGAAAGCAAGGTATCCGTTGCATAAGGATCGCCTTTTCTTCCCATTGCTGAAACCACAACCACCACTTTATAGCCTTCTTTAAGCGCATGTTCAATATGCCCCTTGGCAAATGAACGGCTTTCCTCATCGCGAACGGATGTCCCGCCGTACTTCTGGACGATAATTTTCATAATATGCACCCCAAATATAAGCCAGCTTCCCAATCCGGGAAGCTGACAAAAACTCTCTATCCTATTGGAATTTCATTTTTTATCTAGTTCATTAAAAATAAATTATTACTTAACGGTAACCAAACCTAATTTTAAAAGGCTCTCAGCAATTTGAACGGAATTCCAAGCTGCTCCTTTTAATAGATTATCGGAAACCACCCATAAATGGAAGCCTTTATCTTCATCCAAATCTTTGCGAATCCGACCGACGAATACATCATTCTTGCCGACGGATGAAGCAGGCGTAGGATAAACTTGTTGTTCCGGTTCATCTTCTAACACTACTCCAGGTGCCGTTTGCATTAAATCTTTGATTTGGGAAGCCGCTATGCCTTCTTTTTCAACTTCAATGTATACAGATTCCGAATGACCTGTTACAACAGGAAGCCTCACGCAAGTTGCAGCCACTGGAAGATCTTGCATATGCATGATTTTCTTTGTTTCATTAATCATTTTCATCTCTTCGAATGTGTACCCGTTATCTTGGAATTTATCGATTTGGGGAATGACGTTAAATGCGATTTGATAATGCTTTTCGTCCCCTTTTACCGGTAAAATCTTCGGATCTATTTCTTTTTCATCAAGCAAGTCGCGAGCCTGTTCCTTTAATTCATTTATCGCTGCTGCACCTGCACCCGAGACAGCCTGATAGGTGGAAACAACAATTTTTGATAAACCGTATGCCTTGCGGATAGGTTCTAATGCCACAACCATTTGGATAGTTGAACAATTCGGGTTTGCAATGATCCCATTATGCTGTTTCAAGTCTTCTTCATTTACTTCAGGAACGACTAGCGGAACATTTTCATCCATGCGGAATGCGCTCGTATTGTCCACTACTATCGCACCGCGTTTCACTGCTTCTGGAGCCAATTCCTTAGACACGCTTCCTCCAGCACTGAATAAAGCGATATCGATGCCTTCAAAGCTTTCAGGTTTTGCTTCCTGCACTTCGATTTCCTCGCCCTTAAACGTAAGTTTGATTCCAGCGGAACGAGCCGATGATAAAAAGATGATTTTCTTTATCGGTAAGTCCCTTTGTTCGAGTGTTGAAATCATTTGTTGTCCTACTGCTCCAGTTGCTCCCACAACTGCAATACGCAATCCCTGTGTCTCAGTCATTTATCCATACTCCTTTTCTATCTCTTAAAATAGTTATTTATTGGATTTACTGCTTCTTGTTCAGAATATCATTTATTTTATCACATTAACATTCCAAAGGGTCGCACTTTAACAAAATATTCTGGTAGTGGAGTGGTTTTTCATAACTTCAACCTACAAATTTATGCATATATGTCAGTCGTTAGAATGCAGGATGGAGGCAGAAATAATTGTTAGACTAAATCATCCTTGAACCTTTCGACGATGACAGGCTGAATCTGTTCCCTTTCCAGTGCAGATATGATCGTATCCCTTATCATGCTCATCCTTGCAACCATGGAACTTGGTTTGCCTGTGGGATTATCCTGGCCATATGGTACGAAATAAATATCCTTTGCAGCCATCAGCCTCATTAGATTGACACCATTTAACCCAAGTGCATCATTCGTTGATATCGCGACCACTACTGGACGGTGATTTCTCATCGTCGCTTTCGCAGCCATAAGTACTGGCGAATCGGTAAGAGCATTTGCCATCTTACTCATTGAGTTACCCGTTAAAGGAGCGATCACCATGCAATCAAGTGGCAATTTAGGTCCTAAAGGCTCCGCTTTGACGATTGTATCAACGACATGATTCCCCGTCAATTTTTCTATTCTTTCGACCCAATCCTCGCCCTTTCCAAAACGGGTTTCCGTGTTTTGAACTGTGGATGTTACGATCGGAATGACTTCTGCCCCTTCATCTACAAGTTTTTCTATTTCCGGGAACACTTCATCATATGTGCAATGTGATCCTGTTAATCCGAAACCAATCCGTTTACCTTTGAGACTCATATCTTTTTCCCCTTCCTTTTCGTGAACTCGCCCTGTATCAATAGTCCCAGTGCATTCGCTAATATCTGACCAGCTGTTTTCGGGGCAACTATACCCGGCAGGCTTGGTGCCAACAGCGCCTTAATTCCCCTTTTCTCAGCGTAACGAAAATCCGTCCCCCCCGGTTTTGAAGCAAGGTCGATGATTAATGTATGAACGGGCATTTTGGCTATAACTTGTGCGGTAATTATCGGAAAAGGAATCGTATTGATACATATATCAACATTTTTCATTTCAGCAGCAAGATCATTTAAATGAAAAGGGGCTAATGCCATTTCACTGATTCTCGCAATATCTTCGCTTTTTCTTGCCCCCACCTTCACTTTTGCTCCCAGTGCATGGAATGACCGGGCTACACTCATACCGACCCTTCCCAGTCCGAGAACGGCAACATTCGATCCATGGATCGTGAAATCCGTATGTTGAATGGCCATCATGATCGCCCCCTCAACAGTTGGAATCGAATTATAAATAGCCACATCATCACGTTCGAACAATAGTACGAGTTTGCGATCCACTTTCTTGAATATCTCATCGAGGTAATCGTTACTGATTCCTGCATAAAAGGTGCAATGTGCCGGGGTCTTTTTTATCATTTCTTCAGTTAAAACAACCTCTTCACTGGAAAAAATCGTTTCTACTTTCCCATCTGAATCCGTGCCCCGGACAGGTAAAATAACTGAATCTAGTTCCTTGAAATTTATATCCTCCATTTTTTCCTTAACCGCTCCGGTAAAAGCATGGTCGAGCTGTTCAAAACCTACCAATAATAGCTTTGCATCAAGCTCCGTCAGTTTACGGACAACTTCAAGCTGACGCGCATCTCCACCAATTACAGCGATTTGCATGCCTGTGAGCATTAGAACCGTCACCTTCTTTATATAAAAGATCCTAAACATTCCTTGCCCTGTGATACAATCCCTTCAGGAAGCAATTCGGTTTTTGCTACATTCTCTAGTTACCCTGCCATCTTATGTTTTTAGTTAAAAAACGGTGATAAGAAATCAAAAAACGCCTTAGCTATTGCCAGCTAAGGCGTTTTTTGATTTCATTTCGAAAAATCTTATCCGTCCATTTGCTCTCCATCTTTTAGTGAAAGTCCTTCTTGAAAATCAATGATGACCATATCCGCACCGATTTTTTTTATGTGATCCCATGGCACTCTTATTTCACTGCCACTCCTTAAAAGGCCGAACCATTTGACAGATGGGATGATCAACGAGGTAATTTGTCCAGTTTCATCTATTTCCAAATCCGTCTGACCAAGGATTCCTAACCTTTCCGCCCTATTCACATCGACTATTTCCTTACCGCTCAATTCGCTTAACCTCAAATTTGGTTCCCCCTTTTTCGCCTTCTATTCAATCTATATCCGAAAAAGGTAAACTTAGAAGGCATTTATCCAAATATTGTCCAAAACACTGGACCCTCCCATATTCAAAGAAAAAAGCCTGCCCTCCCTTTAATAAAAGGAAGGTTCAGGCTCAGTCGTTATTATTTGTCCCAGTTTTCCAGCGGGCTCACTAATGACAAGGAATGTTCCGTAAAGATCTGATTTGCCAATTCATTGACCGTATCCTCCGTCACTTCGTCAATCTTGATGATGATATCATCAAGTGTACGGTGCTCACCCAACATCAGCTCATTTTTTCCATTCCGGCTCATGCGGCTATTCGTGCTTTCAAGGCTGAGCATTAAACTTCCTTTAAGTTGCTCTTTACTATTCCGTAATTCCTTTTCCGTAATGCCATCCCTTTTTAGAGTATCCAATGTTTCCTGAATGGTTTCATACAGGCTGTCGAGCTGATTTGTGCCTGTCCCCCCATATACTGTCACCATTCCGCTATCTTGATAGCTGGAATGATAGGAATAAACGGAATAGGCAAGGCCGCGTTGCTCCCTGACATCCTGGAATAGGCGGCTACTCATGCTTCCTCCAAGAATATTATTTAAGGTAATCAGGCTGTATGTTTTATCATTGCCGATTTCCAACCCTTTGTAACCAAGGCATAAGTGGGCTTGTTCCGTATCTTTTTTACGAGTGATCCTATTTTCATGGAAGGAAGGTTTGACCAATTCAAGTCGCTCTTCCCCTCCTTGATACGAGCCAAAGTAGTTTTCGACTTCCTGAATCAATTTTTCATCCACATTCCCAGCGATGGACACTACTACTTTATCTGGTGTATACATGTCATGAACGTATTTTTTTAATGTATCACTATTAAAGGTTTCAAGCGTATTTTCCGTCCCAAGTATAGGATAGCCAAGGGGATGGTTTTCATATACCGCCTTGCTTAAAAGGTCATGTACAATGTCATCTGGTGTGTCTTCGTACATTTTGATTTCTTCGTACACGACATTTTTTTCTTTTTTCAATTCTTCCCCATCAAATGTTGAGTTGAAGAACATATCAGCAAGGATTTCAAGCGCATAGCTTGCATGATTATCCATTACTTTAGCATAGTAGCATGTATATTCTTTAGAAGTGAATGCATTCACCTGTCCGCCAATACTATCGAACGATTCGGCGATTTCACGCGCATTTCTCGTAGTTGTCCCTTTAAAGAACATATGCTCCAGGAAATGTGAAACCCCATTCAATTCTGGTGTTTCATTTCTTGAACCTGTTTTGATCCATACTCCAATGGCTGCTGAGCGTACAGTTGGAATATTTTCCAATACAATTCTTACTCCATTTTGACACGTGTATTTCTTAATCAACTAACATTCCTCCCAATCATTCTATGCTGATATCGTTACCAATGTTTTATGGATTCGATCGCTCTTCATCTACTGCTTCCGAAACGGTAACAACATCTAAATCTTTCTTTTTTATTTCAATTATTAACGTCTCCAATGATTTTGCAGTAGATTCCGTCGGATGCATCAATATAAATGCTCCAGGGTGTATCTTAGAAAGCACTCTTTGTTGAAGGACTTCAGGGCTTGGCTTTTGCCAGTCGATCGTATCCACACTCCACATGGCGGTCTCCATACCGAAAGAATCCGCGATTTTCACCGTTTCATCCCGGTAGCTTCCACTTGGTGGTGCGAACCATTTCATTTTCAAACCTGTCACCGCTTCAATGACTTCATTCGTTTTTCGAATTTCCTCGCGTGTAGCTTGTGCGGATATGTTTTTCATATCGGGATGTGAATAAGAATGATTTCCAATTTCATGCCCGCCGCCCTTTATCATCTTGGCCAAATCAGGATTGTTCTTGGTCCAATTCCCTTCAAGGAAAAAAGTGGCCTTGACATTATTCTTTTTTAACACAGCCAACATATCTTGTAAGTATTCATTCCCCCAGGCCACATTGATTAAAAATGAAACCACTGGCTTTTCCGGGTGAGCCCGGTAAATCGGGGCCGGATCCAGATCCTCCATATGAATCTTTGCAGGGACCTGCTTAAATACCAGCTTATCCTTATCGAACACGCCCTCCTTCTTCATGGCTTTATACGATTCATCAATATTTACCTTCAGGCCGTTATATGCAGGAACGGTTTTCCAAACAGAATCTATTCGTGCATCCTGTGGTGCAATCTCATATTTTTTTGTTGATTCTTTTATTTGTAAAAGAAGCTCGTCTTCTTGCTTCATTGAAGCAACTGAATCATTGGTTAATTGGGTCAAATAAACTTGTGTATATGGATTTTGCACTAATAACCATGATATACCTGCAATGGCACTTATCGCAACTATCTGCTTCCATTTATTATTCATTTTTTACGCCCCCTTCATACCAAAATGTATGAAGAAAACGGACAAGGTAGAACATGGCATGCATATAACGCCTACGCAATATGGATATCGCAATACTTTTCAAACAAAAAAAGCATGCAGATTCACAAGGAATCGCATGCCGGATTTTCATTTTCCATTACGATTGAGAAGGGTTCGCTGCCTCTTTTTGCTCTTTCAAGACCGCTTTACGGGAAAGGTTTACCCTTCCTTGCTTATCGATCTCAGTAACTTTGACCAATAATTCATCTCCAAGTGAAACGACATCTTCCACTTTTCCGACTCTTTCCTCAGCCAGTTCGGAAATATGTACCAAACCGTCTTTACCATTGAAGATTTCAACGAAGGCACCGAACTTTTCGATACGTTTAACTTTACCTAAGTATAGTTCGCCCACTACGACTTCACGTACGATATCCTCAATGATTTTCTTCGCCTTTTGAATCATTGGCTCATCAGTAGAAGATATGAATACCGTTCCATCCTGTTCGATGTCGATTTTCACGCCAGTTTCTTCAATGATTTTGTTGATATGTTTTCCGCTCGGTCCAATTACATCACGGATTTTATCCGGATTGATGGACATTGTAACGATTTTTGGAGCATATTTGGATAACTGCTCACGCGGTTGATTGATTGTTGACATCATTGATTCCAAAATATGCATCCGGCCATGTTTGGCTTGTAGTAAAGCTTCTTCAAGAATCTCTCTTGAAAGACCCTCAATCTTAATATCCATTTGTAGGGCAGTAACACCTTTTGAAGTCCCTGCGACTTTGAAGTCCATGTCTCCCAGATGATCTTCCATACCTTGAATGTCCGTTAAGATTGTATAGTGCTCACCTGTTTTGACAAGACCCATAGCAATACCGGCAACTGGTGCTTTCAATGGGACACCGGCATCCATCATCGCCAAAGTGCTTGCACAGATACTTGCTTGTGATGTTGAACCGTTTGATTCAAGGACTTCAGAAACAAGTCTGATTGTATATGGGAAGTCTTTATCGTTTGGAATGACAGGCTCCAATGCTCTTTCACCAAGTGCACCATGACCGATTTCACGGCGTCCTGCCCCACGGATAGGGCCAGTTTCACCAACACTGAAATGCGGGAAATTATAGTGGTGCATAAAACGTTTTGACTCTTCGGTACCAAGTCCGTCCAGAATCTGCACATCACCAAGTGCACCTAATGTACAGATGGATAGGGCCTGGGTTTGTCCACGCGTGAACAATCCGGAACCATGAGTACGTGGCAGAATCGTAACTTCTGATGATAATGGCCTGATTTCGTCAGGATTACGGCCATCCGGACGCACTTTTTCTTCCGTGATTAAACGGCGGACTTCCGATTTGACCAATTTATTCAGGATTTCTTTGATTTGCTTTAATTTTTCTTCATCTGTTTCTTCTTCATAATGAACCAACACACGATCTTTTACTGCTTTGATGGCGTCTTCACGAGCATGTTTTTCCTGAACTTGTACAGCTTTGTTCAAGTCTGCTTCACAAAGTCCTTTCACTTCTGCTTCCAGTTCAGCATCCAGTTGATATAAAGTGACCTGCATTTTTTCCTTGCCGATTTCAGCAACGATTTTCTCTTGGAATGCAATGATCTTCTTGATTTCATCATGACCAAACATGATTGCTTCAAGCATGGTTTCCTCTGGTACTTCATTTGCTCCTGCTTCAACCATGTTGATAGCATCTTTAGTGCCGGCAACCGTCAGATTGATATCACTTTTGGCTAGTTGGTCAACAGTAGGGTTAATAATGAATTCATTATTGATTCTCCCCACTACAACCCCAGCAATTGGACCTTCGAACGGAATATCGGAAACTGAAAGTGCAAGGGAAGAACCTAGCATGGCTGCCATTTCCGTAGAGCAATCTTGATCGACACTCATGACCATGCTGATGATCTGAACATCGTTCCTGAAGCCATCTGCGAAAAGCGGACGGATCGGACGATCGATTAAGCGGCTTGCAAGAATTGCCCTTTCACTTGGTCGTCCTTCACGTTTGATGAAGCCTCCCGGAATTTTTCCGACTGCATAAAGTCTTTCTTCATAATTCACTGTCAAAGGGAAGAAGTCGACATTTCTAGGTTCCTTTGAAGCTGTCGCAGTACTTAATACAGCAGTTTCTCCATAACGGACTAAAACTGCCCCGTTCGCTTGTTTGGCTAATTGCCCTATCTCTACCGTTACATTACGGCCGGCCCAGTCAAATGAATACGTATGTTTTTCCTGTCCCATTTATTAAACCCCTCTCTGAATCTTCACTTAGAGGCTTAGTTTACCTAAACCTGTATTGGATTAAATCATTTATATGTGAAAGTAACTGAACTCGAGTTAAAACCAAACTATTCCTATTATGCACGAAAAAAACAAGCATTAACAGTAAAATGAATAAAAATTTCATTCATTTGATTATGTATATCCTTATCATTTATAAATGGAAAAGGACCCGGCTACTGCCGAGTCCCAAGGACGAAGGCCCAGCCTTAAGTAGAACACGTCCAAATCATTTGATTAACATCAAAAAAGCGGGAAATTTCCCGCCTTCCTGAAAAAATTATCTACGTAGACCTAATTTGTTAATTAGTGTACGGTAACGAGTAACGTCTTTGTTACGTAGGTAAGTTAAAAGATTACGACGTTTACCTACCATTTTTAGAAGACCGCGACGTGAATGGTGGTCTTTTTTGTGTGTGCGTAAGTGACCGTTCAAGTTGTTGATTTCTTCTGTTAATACAGCGATTTGAACTTCTGGAGATCCAGTGTCAGTATCGTGAGTTCTGAACTCAGCGATAAGTTCGTTTTTGCGTACTTGTGTAATTGCCATGTTATTATTCCTCCTAAAATTCTGTAAAATCACCTATTACCGAGCCAGCGTCGGAGTCTCGACTAGCCAAGCAATGGTTATTTTCATACATACAATAGAATACATGTTTTTCATTAAAATTGCAAGTCTTGTCTTTTATGCTTCAAGCTTTGCAAAATAGGCTATTGCATTTTGCTTATCCGTTTCAATCTG
This sequence comes from Peribacillus sp. NPDC094092, assembly GCF_050279365.1. Classification (NCBI taxonomy): domain Bacteria; kingdom Bacillati; phylum Bacillota; class Bacilli; order Caryophanales; family Bacillaceae; genus Peribacillus; species Peribacillus sp. NPDC094092. The sequence continues at coordinate 965,936 of NZ_JBNNUC010000001.1, forward strand.
AGCGACCAATGCTTCAAGTCCGGAAAACTTTTGTTCACTCCGAAGTCTTGTATGCCATTCCACCGATACCTGGTTGCCGTAAATATCTCCCGAGAATTCCAATGCATGAACCTCTACAGTGGGATACTTAGGCTTTTCTTCGTGGAACGTAGGTTTGTAGCCTACATTGCACACTCCATTATACCATTTACCGTTTATTTTAATCCTGACGGCATATACGCCTGCAGCCGGGAAGATATAATCGTCACTTACTTCAATATTAGCGGTGGGGAAACCAAGCTTCCTGCCCCTTTTTTCACCGTGAACGACATGCCCCTTCGTTAAATAGCGGCGGCCGGCTAAATGATAAAAGTCGGAAAAGTTTCCATTAGCGAGCGTTTCCCTGATTCTCGTCGAGCTAACCTTTTCATCTTCAAGTGTCTGTTTTTCAACGACTGTCTGCGAAAACCTTCCCTGTGCGTAAACAGGCAAATCTTCCATCGACCCTTGACCATAGCGGCCGTATGAATAATCAAAGCCGGCAACTACGTGACGGACATTCAGCCCGGCAATATATTCGTCAACGAACCGTTCCGGAAGTACCGAAGCAAATTCCTTGCTGAAATGGACAATGAATAAATAATCGATCTCCATCGACTCTATGATATCCACCTTATCTTCAAGTGGAGTGATATAGCGGATATTTTCCGTTTTCCTACCCAATACTGCAGAAGGATGCGGGTCAAATGTCATGACTGCTGACTTAAGATTCATTTCATCGGCTTTTTTCTTGGCGGTTTGAATAACAATCTGATGACCTTTATGTATCCCATCAAAAAATCCAAGCGCCATTACAAGCTCGGGAAAATCATCTGAATTAAATTGATGAGGATGCTCTATTGCGATCACTTTCACCTTTCAATCTCCTCTTTCCGGCGGTAAAACGGTCTATAATTCTTGTGCCAATACTTTTACAGGTTTAATTAATCCCTCTTTTGTCGGATGTATTTGATAAATGGCAATGGCCTTATCTGCTGAATCGACCATCACAAAAGGCTTCCCTTTTTCGCCAACAACATCCTTTGTTTGTTCCAATACCGCACCGTTAAGTACTTTCTTTGCTACTTTATCACTAATCTGAAATTTGGGCAAATGAAATAATCCCCGCTCCAAAGGCAACAAAAATTCATCCGTTTGTCCGCTTTCCGTGAACGCTTCCACTTCAGCAAATGTGAAACAGTCTTCCTGCTTAAACCCTGCTGATTCAATACGCGTCAATTCTGACATATGGGCAGGAAAACCCAGTTCTTCACCCATCATGACTGCAAGCGTCCGAATATACGTTCCTTTGCTGCATTTGACGCGAAAACGAAATGAAATGGTTTCCCCTTTAAATTCAGAACGATCATCGAGAAGGGTAATTTCATAGATGGTGACCTCCCTTGTCGGCCTCTCCACTTCTATCCCTGCACGGGCATATTCATATAGCTTCTTCCCATTTACTTTTACCGCTGAAAACATCGGCGGCGTCTGTTCAATTTTTCCAGTCAATGATTCCAGCACCTCAAGAATACGTTTACGCTGAATCACTTGGTCAATCTTTTTCTCTTCCACTTTTTCACCGCTCGCGTCTTCCGTTGTCGTTGAAAAACCAAGGGTCACTTCCCCTTCATACGCTTTACCGGCTTCTGTCAAATATTCGGCTATCTTAGTTGCCCTGCCAATGCAAATAGGCAAAACCCCTGTTACATCAGGATCTAAAGTACCTGTGTGCCCAACCTTTTTTGTCTTTAAAATCTTTCTTAATCTAAAAACACAATCATGGGATGTCAATCCCTTTGGTTTCCATAATGGAAGAATACCGTTCACGCTTTCACCTCATCATTTATAAAACACCTTAAACCACTATCATAAAGCAAAATGAATTCTCATTCCGAAAGGTGTTTTTCCTTTTTCAAAAAAAAGGAGACCGACTTCAAGAAGTGCAAAGCACTTGTTGAGTCGGCCTCCTTTTACTGCTTGCTTATTCCTCGTCTTTTTCAGCCGGTTTATCCTCTGAATTGATTTGGGAAATCAATGACTCGATGCGATTACCATAATCGACCGATTCGTCAAATTCAAAAAACAGCTCAGGGGTTTTGCGAAGGCGGATTCTCTGCCCAATTTCTGAACGCATGAATCCTTTCGCCTTAGCAAGACCTTGCAGGGTCTTCTCCCTTTGTTCCTGGTCACCCAAAACGGAAATATAAACTGTTGCCTGTTGTAAATCGCCTGTAACGGCAACATCCGTCACTGTTACAAATCCGATTCTTGGATCTTTAATTTTTCGGCCGATAATTTCACTCAGCTCTTTTTTCATTTGTTCGCCAACACGATTTGAACGAAGGCTCATAATATCACCTCGATAGCCTAAAGCCAGTCTATATCTGTTATTGTTCGCTCTAGTTCCGGAAAAGAATCTAGAAATTTAAGGGCATTTTGAAGTTCCCGTTCAGTAGCCTTCCTAGAGGATGTTACGGTTACGATAGTAATCTTTGTCCGCTGCCATAAATCCTGAAAATCGGTCTCTGCTACAGAAATATTGAACTTTTGCTTTAGCCGTGTCATGACACGCTGAAGCACGGCCCTTTTTTCTTTCAATGAATGGGTGTCATGGATGATGCATTCACATTGGACAGAGCCAACGATCATTTACGTTCGATCTCTTCCATTACAAACGCTTCAATTACATCGCCTTCTTTAAGGTCGTTGTAATTTTTAATCGTAATACCGCACTCATAGTTCGTTGCCACTTCTTTTACATCATCTTTAAAACGTTTCAATGCATCAATTTCACCTTCGTAAATGACGACACCTTGACGAATTAAACGAATTCCGCTATCACGTGTAATTTTTCCTTCTGTAACGTAAGAACCGGCAATCGTACCTACTTTGGATACTTTGAAAGTCGTACGAACTTCAGCCTGACCGATAATTTTTTCTTCGAATTCAGGGTCAAGCATCCCTTTCATAGCCGACTCGATCTCTTCGATCGCTTTATAGATGATGCGGTGAAGACGGACATCAACATTTTCTGATTCAGCCGCACGTTTCGCATTCACGTCAGGGCGGACGTTAAATCCGATGACGATTGCATTAGAAGCTGTAGCTAAGATGATGTCAGACTCTGTAATGGCACCGACGCCAATGTGTATGATTTTAACTTTAGCGCCTTCCACTTCTATTTTATTCAGGGAAGCGGCTACTGCTTCCGCAGAACCTTGAACATCTGCTTTTAGAATGATGTTCAATTCTTTAATTTCCCCTTCTTTCATTTGTTCGAATAACGTATCTAGGGTTACACGGGATTTCTCATTACGTTGAGAAGCAAGTTGTCTCTGTGCACGCACTTCCCCAACTTGACGGGCCGTTTTCTCATCTTCAAAGACGATGAAACGATCGCCAGCCTGTGGCACTTCGTTCAATCCAGTGATTTCAACCGGTGTTGAAGGACCTGCATCCTTAACACGGCGTCCAAGATCGTTGACCATGGCACGAACACGTCCGAATGTATTACCGATAACAATCGGATCACCGATTTTCAACGTTCCGTTTTGAACAAGCAATGTGGCAACAGATCCGCGCCCTTTATCCAAACGTGCTTCGATAACCGTTCCATTTGCATTACGAGCTGGATTCGCTTTATACTCCTCCACTTCACTGACAAGAAGAATCATTTCAAGCAAGCTATCGATACCCTCACCGTTTTTAGCTGAAATTGGTACGAAAATTGTATCTCCGCCCCATGCTTCAGAAACTAAACCATGTTCTGTCAATTCCTGCATGACACGGTCCGGATTGGCAGCCTCTTTATCCATCTTATTGACAGCGACGATAATTGGAACTTCTGCCGCTTTGGCATGGTTGATCGCTTCAATCGTTTGAGGCATGACACCATCATCTGCAGCGACGACAAGAATGGTGATATCGGTAACCTGTGCACCGCGGGCACGCATTGTTGTAAACGCGGCATGACCTGGTGTATCCAAGAAAGTTATTTTCTTATCGTTCACTTTAACTTGATATGCACCGATATGCTGAGTGATTCCGCCAGCTTCGCCTTCAGTAACTTTTGTATGGCGTATAGAATCAAGCAATGTCGTTTTACCATGGTCAACGTGTCCCATGATCGTCACGACAGCCGGACGTTCAATCAAATCTTCCGAAGCGTCCTCAGTGACAAGTGATTCAAGGTCTGTTAGGTCGACACGAATCTCTTCTTCGGCTAATACACCGTATTCCGCACAAATCAATTCAATTGCATCTTTATCCAAAGTTTGGTTGATTGTTGCCATAACACCTAGCATAAAGAGCTTTTTAATGATTTCAGAAGGTTCACGGTGAAGTTTTTTTCCAAGTTCCATAACCGTCAAAGACTCATAAAACGTAATTTTCTCTGGAAGTTCTCTTTCTTTACGTTTTGTAACAGGTGCCTGAGGCGCTTGTTGTCTTTGTTTATTATTTTTATTCTTGTTATTGCGACCCTTTTGAAACTGACCTGTTGGTTTTTTCGTACCTACAGGTTTAACTGGTGGTTTCTTCTTCAATTTTTCTTTATTGACTGTGCTCTTTTCATCCGCTTCAGCTTCGTACTTCGCGACCGTAGCGTTAGCTTTTGGTTCAGCGGCTTGGCTTTTATCTTCGTTTTTAGGTTTGATTGAATCGTTTAATTTATTTACAGTTGAATCGTCTAATGCTGTCATATGGTTTGTTACCTCTATATTCATTTCTTTAAGTTTATTTATTACATCCTTGCTTGAAACGTTCTTTTGTTTTGCATATTCATATACACGCAATTTTGTCATACGTTCACCCCCGTAAAATTTAATCGAGCAGCGTTCGGAGTTTTTGTGCAAAACCTTCATCCAGAACTGCGACGGCAACTCTAGCATCCTTACCTATCGCATGGCCGAGCATTGACCTGCTTTCGACTCTTTTTAAAGGAACCTGATAAAATGCGCACTTATCAGATATTTTTTTTTCAGTGTTTTTTGAAGCGTCCGCGGATAAAATAACAACTTTGGCATTACCGCTTCTAATCTCTTTAACCACTAATTCTTCACCCGAAATTAGCTTGCGTGCTCGATTGGCCAAACCTAATAGAGACATCCATTGTTGTTGTTGGGTCATGTTGTTAGTTTTTCTCCTTATTCACTAATTCAAGCAATTGTTCATAAAGGGAAGAATCGATTTGGGTACTAAGGTGATTAGCCAGCACATTTTTCTTTTTGGCCAGCTCGATAACATCCCGATCAAGAGTCAAATAAGCTCCCCTTCCCGATTTTTTTCCGGTCGGATCAAGGCTGACTTCCCCTTCTTTAGATCGAACGATGCGAATGAGTTCTTTCTTTGGCTTCATTTCACCTGTTGCCACACATTTACGCATCGGGATTTTTTTTCGGCTATTCATCTTTTTCACCTCGAATTACTCGTTATCCTCTTCGAAATCTGTTTCCTCTTCAGTAACATAACTATCTCTGCTTAAAAGGAATTCCTGTTCTTCCACAGGATAAATACCAGCTTCGCGGGCTTCCGTTTCACTCTTGATATCAATTTTCCAGCCTGTAAGCTTGGCAGCTAAACGGGCATTTTGTCCACGCTTACCAATTGCCAGGGAAAGTTGATAGTCCGGAACGATTACAGTCGTCGCCTTTTCCTCTTCTTTAACAATAACTTCAAGTACTTTTGAAGGGCTTAAAGCATTCGCAACGAATATGACCGGATTCTCCGACCATTTAACGATATCGATCTTTTCACCTTTCAATTCATTGACGATCGCCTGGACACGCTGTCCTTTTTGGCCTACACAAGAACCGACAGGATCGACTTCTTCGTTATCGGAGTGCACGGAAATTTTTGAACGGTCGCCTGCTTCGCGGGCAACTGACTTAATTTCTACTGTTCCATCAAAAATTTCTGGCACTTCGATTTCGAATAAACGTTTTAAAAGACCTGGGTGTGAACGGGATACAAAAATTTGCGGGCCCTTGGAAGTCTTTTCAACTTTAGTGATGAAAACTTTAATGCGGTCATGAGGTTTATACTGTTCATTCGGCATTTGCTCATTCACCGGGAGCAAAGCTTCGATTTTACCTAGGCTCACATAAATGAATCGGGAATCCTGGCGTTGAACGATGCCAGTCATGATATCCTCTTCACGATCGATGAATTCGGCATAAATGATGCCCCGTTCAGCTTCACGCACTCTTTGAGTGACGACTTGTTTTGCTGTTTGTGCAGCAATACGGCCGAAATCCTTAGGTGTTACTTCCATTTCGACAATATCCTCTAACTGATAGTTGGGATCAATTGCTCTTGCTTCTTCAACAGAAATTTCCAGACGTGAATCGAATACTTCGTCAACAACGTCTTTTCTGGCAAATACACGCATAGTTCCTTTACCAAGATTCAAGTCGATACGTACATTTTGCGCTTGGTTAAAGTTACGGCGATATGCCGATATAAGGGCAGATTCAATCGCGTCGATCAAAACCTCCCTGGAAATTCCTTTTTCGTTTTCTAAAATATAGAGAGCATCCAATAACTCATTGCCCATGGTGATCCCCCTTACGGATATTTAAATTAATGATTTGCCTGACTTAAGAGAAGGTAATCGCCAATCTTGCTTTGGCTACCTTTTCGAATGGTATGACGATCGTTTTCTTTCTTGTCTTGATTTTGACTTCGAGTGTCACTTCTTCACCATCGAAACTGGTTAAGATTCCTTCGAATTCTTTTTCATCTAAAATGGGCTCGTATGTTTTTATGTAAACATTTTTACCGATAGCATTAAGGAAATCCTTCTCTTTCTTCAGAGGCCTTTCAGCTCCGGGTGATGAAACTTCGAGAAAATAATTTTGTGGAATCGGATCAACCTCATCAAGCTTTTCACTGAGTTTTTCACTCACATTTCCGCAATCGTCAATATCTACGCCTGTTTCTTTATCAATGTACACTCGAAGGAACCAGCTTTTACCTTCCTTCACATACTCCACTTCGACTAATTCAAGCTGCAATTCTTCAAGAATTGGTAATGCTAATTCCTCTACGACTTCCGTTACCTTTTTACTCATTTGTTTCCTCCATACGTGCGTTGTATGCGCTTGGTTTCGGATTCAAAATTAAATGGTCAATACAACACGAAAGAGTGGGTTTCCCCACTCTTGCCATTGGTTCCTCTTAGTATTTCCAATAAAAATATACCATAATCAAGATATTTATGCAAATATCATGTCTGTTTCTTCCTTTTTGGAATCCGTTTCCTCTTTAAAATAAAGATAACTGATTTTGTTCAGGCAATGACTCCAGACAGCCTTGTTTATCAAGGTATTCAAGGATGGTCTTTGAAACCTTCCCCCGTTGCTGAAGGTCTTCTTTGGAAAGGAATTCACCATTTTCCCTTGCATTGACGATATTGATTGCCGCATTCGTTCCAAGACCAGGTATCGAATTGAAAGGCGGTATCAAAGTATTTCCTTCAATCAAGAATTGATCCGCACTGGATTTGTACAAGTCCACTTTAGCGAATGAATATCCGCGTTCACACATTTCCAGAGCTAGTTCAAGGACCGTCAATGTATTCTTTTCCTTGGTGGATGCATCCAATCCCTTTACCATGATTTCTTCCATTTTTGATTTGATCGATTGCGATCCACGAGTCATGGCGTCGATTTCAAAATCATCGGCACGTACTGTGAAATAGGCTGCATAATACAATAAAGGCAGATGCACTTTAAAATAGGCAATCCGGACAGCCATTAAGACGTAAGCTGCAGCATGGGCTTTCGGGAACATGTATTTAATTTTCTTACATGAATCGATATACCATTCCGGCACCTCATTTTTCCTCATTTCCTCTTCGAATTCCTCCGAGAGCCCTTTCCCTTTACGTACAGATTCCATAATTTTAAACGCCAGGGAAGGATCTAGACCTTGGTATATCAGATAGACCATAATATCATCCCGGCAGCCTATAACCTCACTTAGTGTACATATGCGGTTGTGAATCAGTTCCTGTGCATTGCTCAGCCATACATCCGTACCGTGGGAAAGCCCTGAAATCTGAACAAGCTCGGAAAATGTCGTAGGTTTCGTATCTTCAAGCATCTGCCGGACAAAACGCGTACCAAATTCCGGGATGCCCAGCGTACCCGTTTTACACATGATCTGTTCTTCGGTAACTCCTAAAGATTCAGTACTGCTGAATATTTTCATTACTTCTGGATCATCGGTAGGGACGGTCTTAGGATCGATGCCACTTAAATCTTGAAGCATCCGGATTACAGTCGGATCATCGTGACCAAGTATATCAAGTTTCAAAATATTATCGTGAATGGAATGGAAATCGAAGTGAGTTGTTTTCCACTCAGAATTCCTATCATCCGCAGGGAACTGAATTGGTGTGAAATCATAGATATCCATATAATCCGGAACAACGATAATTCCGCCCGGGTGCTGTCCAGTCGTCCTTTTCACACCAGTACAACCGGCAACAAGGCGATCAGTCTCGGCTCCACGCATATGGATATTATTATCAGAGGAATACCCTTTTACATATCCATAAGCCGTTTTTTCAGCGACCGTACCAATTGTTCCGGCACGATATACATATTCTTCACCGAATAAGACCTTCGTATAGTTATGAGCCTTCGGCTGATATTCACCGGAGAAGTTCAAGTCAATATCCGGAACCTTATCCCCTTTAAATCCAAGGAAAGTTTCAAACGGGATATCATGCCCGTCTTTCGTATAAGCAATTCCACAATCTGGACAGTCTTTATCTGGCAGGTCAAACCCGGAACCTACAGAACCGTCATTGAAGAATTCGGATTTCTTGCACTCCGGACATACATAATGCGGCGGAAGCGGATTTACCTCTGTAATTTCAGTCATGGTTGCAACGAAAGATGACCCAACCGATCCCCTTGAACCAACTAGATAACCATCATTCAGGGATTTTTTAACAAGTTTGTGAGAAATTAAATAAATAACGGCAAAACCGTGGCCAATGATGCTTTTCAATTCTTTCTCAAGACGGGCTTCCACGATTTCCGGCAGGTTCTCTCCATAAATCTTCCTTGCCATGCCATAACTCATTTGACGCATCTCATCTTCTGCACCTTCAATTTTAGGTGTGTATAACTCATCCTTGATTGGCTTGATTTCTTCAATCATATCAGCGATTTTATTCGTGTTGGTTACCACGACCTCCTTGGCTTTCTCAGAACCAAGGAAGGAGAATTCACGCAGCATTTCATCTGTTGTCCGAAAATGTACGTCAGGAAGCTTATGACGATTCAGCGGATTTGCGCCACCTTGTGAATTCACAAGGATTTTACGGTAAATTTTATCATTCGGATCTAAATAATGCACATTTCCCGTAGCTACGACTGGCTTATCCAATTTTTCACCAAGCTTGACGATATTGGAGATGATCGTTTCCAATGATTTATCATCCCGAACATATTCAAGCTCAATCAAATGCTGATACACATCCTTCGGATGGATTTCGAGATAATCGTAGAATTCTGCGATATCGACGACTTCCTCAAAACCCTTCTGCATCATCCCTTCAAAAACTTCTCCTTTATCGCATCCCGATCCGATCAAGATTCCTTCACGATACTTTTTAAGTTGTGAGCGTGGCAGTCGGGGCACACGATAGAAATAATCGATGTGTGATATTGAAATTAATTTGAAAAGGTTTTTTAAGCCAGCCTGTGTTTGCGCGATCAGCGTACAATGGGACGGCCGGGAACGCTGATAAGCATTGCCTTTACCCATATTGTCATTAAGTTGATCATGATGGGTAATCTCCTTTTCCATTGCATCCTTTAGCATCTTCAGCATTAGGTAACCTGTAGCTTCGGCGTCATAAATGGCCCTATGATGCTGGGTCAAATCAATATCGAACTTTTTACATAATGTATTTAACCGGTGATTTTTAAACTCCGGATATAGGAAACGGGCAAGTTCCAATGTATCAAGAACAGGATTGGAAGCTTTAGGGTAACCCAAGTTTTTATAACCTATATTCAAAAACCCCATATCGAAGGCTGCGTTATGGGCAACCAGAATAGCATCGCCCGCCCATTCCTTGAACTTTTCAAGTACTTCCGAGACTTCTGGAGCATTTTCTACAAGATCATCAGTGATTCCGGTCAATTCTATCGTCGTATTGGATAGTGGGTGATGCGGATTAGCAAATGACTCGAATCGATCAATGATGTCACCGTCACGAACTTTCACTGCAGCAAATTCAATGATCGTATCATAAACGGCTGACAGACCTGTCGTCTCTACGTCAAACACCACATATGTGGCATCTGCCAAAGCGATATGCGACTCATTATAAACAATGGGTACACCATCATCTACAAGATTCACTTCGACACCGTAAAGGATTTTGATACCATTCTTTTTCCCGGCACTATAAGCTTCCGGGAATGATTGTGCTCCCGCATGATCTGTAATGGCCACAGCCTTATGCCCCCACTTTGCAGCCTGGGCAACAAGCGCAGAAGTAGGTGTCACTGCATCCATCTGGCTCATTGGGGTATGCATATGCAGTTCTACACGCTTTTCCCCTTCTGGAGCCTTATCTTGCCGACCTTGTTTAGAAATTTCATTTATATCATTTGCGATCATCACAAGGTCACGTACGAATGTATCATTTTGGATGCTGCCTTGGGCACGTACCCACATCCCTTTTTTCACTCGGGCAAGTATGGCAGCATCTTCTTTATCACGCGAAAACATTTTGACCAATATCGAGCTCGTATAATCAGTGACTTTAAAAGTCAACAGGCTGCGTCCGCTGCGTAACTCACGCACTTCTGCATCAAATACGAAACCTTCGATAGCAATCCTGCGCTCTTCATCGATAATTTGTTCGATCCTGCGGAAATCCGCATCTTCTTTAATCGTATAGCCAATTTTAACCGGCCCATCGTAGACGGCATCGTCGCCGCCTTTCTCCGATTCTTTTTTCTGCATTTCCACTAGGGCAGCAAGTCCCTTTTCTGCGTCTTCCTTTTGTTTCTCTTCCAAGAACTTCTGGTAATCAGGATTCGAAACCGTTTCCTTCACTTCCGCTTCAAGTGTCAGCGGAGGAAAACCGAATGTTTGGTAGATATTCGAAATGATGCCGGAGTATTTCCGCTTCAACTGACCAGCCTCCGCATCATTCCGGGCGCTAATGATGAGCTTATATCCATTCACCGTCGGCACTTGTTCATTTAGAAGTGATAACAGTGCAGGAGACATGCCTTCAAGCTCGCCAATGCAGCTTTTCCAATACTCCTTCACCAATTGTTCCGTCACTTGCGGATTGGCCACATTCAAGTTGAATGTGACCTTCGCAATATGGGAAAACGTACTTGCTAGGTGAGTAGCAAGTCTTGTATGAACACTGCAAGGAATTAATGCAGGTATATTAAAGGCAAAATGCCATGTTTTGGACTCCCTCTCGATTGAGAGTTTATCAATTTCGGCGCCTAAGAAATAATTCACAAAGGCATCCTCAGTCAAGCCCATTTGCTGGAGCAAGAGTTGAAATCTCTCTCTACCGCTATTTGGATTTTGATCCATTCCCTCTCTCCCCTATCTACTATCTCTTATTTTTCACTATCATTTTCTTTTGATGCCAGAGGCTATTATAACATATCATGAATGTTTCACTAGTATCCAAATCCATGAAAAGGAAAGGCATCATCCAAATGAATGATGCCTAATCCCGCTAGTTTTAAATTATGCCATTATTTCGTGAAGCTTTTGAGTCAGTTCAGCTCTTTCAATTTCAAGAACCTCACCCGTTTTACGGATTTTCACTTCGACGATTCCCTCGGATGCCTTTTTACCAACAGTCACCCTGACAGGAAGACCCATCAAGTCAGAGTCTGCGAATTTTACGCCCGCACGTTCTTGACGATCATCCATAAGAACTTCCATGCCTTGTGCCCTTAGATCATTATATAACTCTTCTGCCAGGGCAGCCTGAGCCTCATCCTTCATATTGATCGGAATCAAATGGACTTGGTATGGCGCTAAATTCGCTGGCCAGACCAATCCTTTTTCATCGTTGAATTGTTCAGCAACAGCGGCAAGAGTACGGGAAACACCAATGCCATAACAGCCCATGATCATAGGCTGCGTCCGTCCATTCTCATCCAGGAATGTCGCATTCATAGCTTCGGAATATTTAGTTCCCAGCTTGAATACGTGGCCTACCTCAATTCCTTTGGCAAACTTAATATTTCCGTTTCCGTCCGGTGATGGGTCACCCTCTTGGATGAAACGAAGATCAATATAATTTGCCACGTTAAAGTCACGAGCGGGATTTACGTTCACATAATGGTAGTCTTCCTCATTTGCACCACAAACTCCATTAACCATGGCCTCGACGGCAACATCCGCAATCACTTCGACTTCAGAAGTGACATTGATTGGTCCAAGAGATCCAATTGTACATCCTAAGACTTCTTTCGTCTCATTTGGATCGACCAATTCAACTATTGAAGCGTTATAGAAATTCTTCAGCTTGATATCATTGACTTCATGATCTCCTCGTACCAAAACAAGCACATACTTTTCATCCACTTTAAACAATAACGATTTTATTAGTTTATCTGCACCAGTATTCAAGAATGAAGCAACCTCTTCAATCGTTTTTTGACCTGGTGTATGAATTTTTTCAAGTGCAATTTGTTCTTCGGAGCTTTTTTCATATTTTACGCTTACAGGTGCCATTTCAATATTAGCTGCATAATCGGAAGTATCAGAATAGGCAATGGTATCCTCCCCTATTTCAGACAGGACCATGAATTCATGTGTATCCTTACCACCCATTGCCCCAGAATCAGCAATGACGGCACGGAAGTTCAAACCACAGCGGCTGAATATATTCGAATATGCTGCATATAAATTTTTATAAACAGCATCCAGGCTTTCTTGATTAGCATGGAAAGAATAAGCATCTTTCATGATGAACTCACGTCCCCGCAACAATCCGAAACGAGGTCTTTTTTCATCACGGAATTTGGTTTGGATCTGGTAAACCGTTAATGGTAGACGCTTATAGGATTTCACTTCATCACGAACTAAGCTGGTTATCACTTCTTCATGTGTGGCTCCAAGCGCAAATTCACGGTTGTTGCGATCCTTAAGCCTCATCAACTCTGGACCATAAGTATACCAGCGTCCGGATTCCTGCCAGAACTCGGCTTGTTGTAGAGCCGGCATCAACAATTCTACCGCACCAGCATTTTCCATCTCTTCCCGAACGATTTCCTCAACCTTTTGTAGCACTTTTTTCCCAAGCGGCATAAAACTATAAACCCCGCTGGAGTTTTGTCTCATAAATCCTGCACGTAATAGCAGCTGATGACTTTTGATTTCAGCATCAGCAGGCACTTCCCTCAATGTAGGGATCAACGTCATACTTTGTTTCATATCTGCACCTCTTCAATATTTCCTTTAAATTAATGGCGGCTACGGTAAACTCATACCGCAACTTGAATACGGTCATTTCATACAAAAAAGACTTTCCGCGTTTTTCAGAAAAGCTAATTTAATATACTCATTCTCGATTATACTTACGATTTCCCTAGAAAACAAACAATTTCCCCAAAACGGTTAAAAAACTAGGAAATCCATTCAGATAAGAAAACGGCCAACAGATAAATCTGCTGGCCTGTTTTTCATTATCCAAACTTATCTTACAGAAAGAATCGCTGGATGTCATTCCATGTAACGACAATCATCAATAACATCAGCAAAGCAAAGCCTATGAAGTGTACCATTCCTTCTTTTTGACGGTCAATTGGTTTCCCTCTTAAGAATTCGACCACAAAGAATAACAGTCTTCCTCCATCCAATGCCGGCAGCGGAAGCAGGTTCATGATTCCAAGGTTAATGCTGAGCAGCCCCGCCCATTTCATTAATGTGAATAAACCTTGTTTCGCTACTTCCTCAGTTGATTTGTAGATTCCTACAGGACCGGATAAACTGTCAATCGTAAATCCACCCGTTACGAGGTCACCAAGGATGATGAATATTTGTTTTGTCCAAAAATACGTTTCTGTAAAACCATATTGTATAGCTTTAATCGGTGCTTTTTCAACCGGAGGGTAAACACCGATAATGCCGATTTTCTTCCCTTCCCTCTCCACTTCCTGTGGAACAACCGGAACTTCTAATGTTTTCCCGTCCCTGTCAACGACGAACTCGATCTCTTGCCCTGGGTTCTTTTGAATGCTTTCCTGTACATCTCCCCAAGTGGAGACTTCCGTACCTTCTATGGATTGAATGACATCCCCCGATTTTAAACCGGCATTTACAGCCGAACCATCCGGAGTCAACTCACCAAGTTTCGCCTCATCCACCACGACTCCTTGAAACAGGCCGATCAACACGAAAATGACAAAAGCCAAAACGAAGTTCATTGCCGGTCCAGCTACAATCGTCAGGAAACGATGACCAAGCGACTTCGAGGCAAACTGCCGGTCAAAAGGAGCAATCTGGTTCTCTACACCATTTTCAACGATCACCGCTTCTTTATGAATGGCAAACGTTTTTAGTGTATCTTCCTCGCCCTCTTCATAACCAGTAAGGATCAGTTTATGATCAAGATCGATCCCTTCAACCTCCACAAGACGAATATCAGGATATTTATCTTTATTGTTCAAAATGATTTTGGTAACATTCTCTTCATTATCAAACATTAACCCCACCCGATAGCCGGGCTTCAATTCTATATTCTCCGCATCTTCACCAGCCATGCGCACGTACCCGCCAAGAGGGAGCAATCGAATGGTATATACGGTTTCCTTCTTTTTATATGTGAATACTTTTGGCCCGAAACCGATTGCGAACTCACGGCATAAAATTCCTGCTCGCTTTGCAAACACTAAGTGCCCAAGCTCATGGAAAAAAACTAGAGCTCCAAAAATGATGATGAACGCTATAATCGTTTCTAAAGTCTGCATGTTCCGGTCACCTATCTTTCACTAGAGATTCTATATACTGCCTTGTCATATGATCTACTTCCTGAATCGTTTCTAAATCTGGAAGGGCTATGACGGAATGCTGGTTCAGCGCTTTTTCTATTAACGTTTCAATTTCAAGGAAGGTTACCTTTCCAGATAAGAATGCAGAGACTGCGGCTTCATTGGCGGCATTCAACACAGTAGTCATCGTTCCGCCCATTTTACCTGCTTTATAAGCGAATTGCAAACAAGGATATCTGGTGAAATCCATATCGCTAAAATGCAGTTTTCCTGCTTCAGCAAGATTAAGTCGTTTGCGGCCTGCTAGCTGAATACGGTCTGGATATGTAAGTGCATATTGAATCGGCACCCGCATATCCGGTGTCCCCAGTTGTGCTATCACGCTGGAGTCATGAAACTCAACCATGGAATGGATGATGCTCTCCTTATGTAGCAATACATCAATTTTATCGTATGGAAGATCGAATAGCCAGTGGGCCTCAATTACTTCCAATCCTTTATTCATCATTGATGCTGAATCGATCGTGATTTTGGCTCCCATTGACCAATTCGGATGGTTCAGTGCCTCTTCCACCGTTACATCCTTCAATTCTTCCCTGGTCCGGTCTCGAAAACTGCCTCCCGAAGCGGTAATGACCAGACGTTCTATATTTTTTTCCTTTTCACCTTGCAATGCCTGAAAAATGGCGGAATGCTCACTGTCAACCGGCAGCAATCTGACCCCCGCTTTTTTTGCTTCACTTATGACCAAATGACCTGCCGTCACCAAAGTCTCCTTGTTGGCGATAGCAATATCTTTTTTAGCCTTTATTGCTTGAAGTGTCGGATAAAGACCCACGCTTCCGATGACAGCATTGACCAATATCGTCGCCTGACCATAAACGGCAACAGCAGTCAATCCTTCATCTCCATACATGAACTCGATATCTTTGCGGCTGGAGAATTCACTTTTCAAAACATGATAATCTTCTTCCGTCTGGACTGAAACCAGTTTCGGTTCAAACTCTTGTATATAAGTCCTGACCAATTCTATATTCTTTCCAGCAGAAAGCGCCACGATCTTGAATTGATCTGGATGGGACCTAACTACATCCGCTGTTTGTTGACCAATCGATCCTGTCGCACCCAAAAGGCTGATATTTTTCAAATTGTTCATCTCCTAATTCAATTACGCTTGCCTATATTTATATTATAAAACATGCAATAAATGCAAAATCGGTAAAATGAATATCACGCTATCAAGCCTGTCCAAAATTCCTCCATGTCCCGGGAGAAGCTTTCCTGAATCCTTAACGCCATAATGGCGTTTATACGCCGATTGGACAAGATCACCCAATTGCCCGAATACACCAATGATTAATGAAATCAATAATAATTGTAATAAAGTGTAGTCAAGGTTGGAGAAGGCGTAAAATAGAACACCCACTATCAAAGCGGAAAATACCCCGCCAATAAACCCTTCCACCGTCTTGTTTGGACTTATTTCTGGCCAAAGCTTTCTTTTACCAAGTGATTTACCAATGAAGTAGGCCCCGGAATCGGTTGCCCAGATCGTAAATAAGGTAAGCAGGATATAGATCAGTCCCAAGCCCAAAGAGTCACGTGTTTCAAACAGGTAGTAGAAACCGATCCCCAAGTATAGAATCGAAATCACTAGAAAGCCAGCATCATCAAAAGTGAAACGGTTTTTTGAAACGACTGTATAAAGTAACAGCAGCAAAACCCCGATTAAGAAGACTTGAACTTTATCGTAATTTATTTCTGCTAAAAAAGCGGTATGCTCATTAGGCAATAAAAGCACCCACAATAATATGTGTGAAAGAAATGCTTCAAAAGACAGCACACGTATTTTTTTCATTTTCATCAGTTCATATAAACCAATTGACCCTAACAGATAAACCGTCAGTAAAAAGGGAGTGCCCCCTAAAATGACTAGTGGAATGAAGATAGCGGCAACTACGACCGCCGTAATAATTCGTTGTTTCATTATTCCATTTTCCTCGCCTTCTACTTTAAACGCCACCGAATCTTCGTGAACGCTTTTGATACTCCTCAACTGCCTGCAATAAATGCTCTTCACTAAAATCCGGCCACAGCACCTCAGTAAACCACATTTCAGTATAAGCAGCCTGCCAAAGCATGAAATTGCTTAAGCGGATTTCACCGCTTGTACGGATCAGTAAATCAGGATCCGACAAATGTTTCGTCATCAGGTAACTGGATAGCATTTCCTCAGTTACATTTTCCTTTATTATACCATTCTTAGCATCTTGAACGATGCTATTCACTGCAGATACAATCTCCCCGCGGCTTCCATAATTCAGGGCAAAATTCAGAATCATCCCATCATTGCCTTCGGTGTCTTCCATTGCCCGTTTAACGGCACTTTGTGTATGTGACGGAATGAGTGACAAGTCCCCTATCATTTCAACTCTTACATTTTCGGAAATGAGCTCGGGTAAAAATGTCCCAAGAAATTCCTGTGGAAGCTTCATCAAAAAGTCGACTTCACTTTTCGGACGTTTCCAATTTTCAGTGGAAAACGCATAGACTGTCAAAGTTTTGACCCCTAATTTATTGGCAACTTTCGTAATTCTACGAACGGTTTTCATTCCTTCATGATGACCCGCCACACGTGGCAATGCACGCTTTTTGGCCCAACGGCCGTTCCCATCCATGATGATGGCGATATGCTGAGGAACATCAAACTGTTTAATATGCTGAATCCTATTTGTTACATCGGAAGAAGCATCTTTTTTAACGAAACGCTTCCAAAGTGAATACATATGTTAGTCCCCCATCAGGTTGTACTTATCTCTCTACAAAGGCAAAGTTTTCGTGCACTATGTATATCAAGCTTTCTGCCGCTTAAAAAGAATCTATATTATAATATCAAAAAAAAACTGGTTCTCAAATTATTATTATGAAAATTATTTCTTCATTAGAATCTAGAAAGGGAGAAATCATTACTTCTTTTTTTCTATAACCGCTTATGATCACCATGTAAAATGCAAAAAAGGACCACCTCCAACGTTTGCATGCAACATACTAACTCAAGGAGCAATCATTATCGGAGAAACCTTATTATAACAGTTTTCTCCTTTAAGCACACCTATATGTTAGAACCACGACATGACCCGGTATGGATTCGGCCCTCTTTATTTAATCGATTCTTCAGCAGAAATTATACTTCCAAAATTTCTTTTTCTTTATCTTTTGTAATTTCATCGATTTTCGTGATATTGCCATCTGTCATCTTTTGGATGTCATCAGCATAGCCACGTAAATCATCTTCGGTGATTTCACCACTTTTTTCAAGCTTTTTCAAATCATCATTCGCATCTCGACGCACATTACGAACAGCTATTTTCGCTTCTTCCGCTTCTTTTTTCACAACTTTCACAAGCTCTTTTCTGCGCTCTTCAGTTAACGCCGGAATGGCGATCCTGATGACCGATCCATCATTGGAAGGATTTAAGCCTAAGTCTGATTTCAAAATTGCCTTTTCGATTTCACCCAATACCGTTTTATCGTATGGTTGAATGACCAATAATCTAGCTTCCGGGACAGAAATGCCGGCCACTTGATTAACTGGTGTCGGCGAACCATAATAATCAATCGTGATTCTATCAAGCAATGAGGCATTTGCCCTTCCGGCACGGATGCTTGCTAATTCACGTGTGTACGCTCCAATGGCTTTTTCCATTTTCGTTTTCGCATTCGAAATAACTTGTTTCGGCATCTTTTATTTCCCCCTTACGATAGTTCCAAGCGTTTCGCCTAAAACGGCCCGTTTAATATTTCCTTTTTCCATGATTGAGAAGACGATCAATGGAATATCATTGTCCATGCATAGTGAGGACGCAGTTGAATCCATTACTTCCAACCCTTCTTTAATCACATCAAGATAGGAAAGTTTATCATACTTCACTGCATTCTTGTCCTTAACAGGATCTGCATTGTATACGCCATCCACATTATTCTTCGCCATCAAGATGACATCAGCTTCAATTTCAGCAGCACGCAAGGCGGCAGTAGTATCCGTCGAGAAGTATGGATTACCTGTACCAGCTGCAAAAATCACCACTCTCTTTTTCTCTAGGTGCCTGATTGCACGGCGTCTAATGTATGGTTCTGCGACTTGTCTCATCTCAATGGAAGTTTGCACGCGCGTTTCAATTCCAAGCTGATCAAGGCTGTCTTGTAATGCCAATGAGTTCATGACTGTAGCCAGCATACCCATATAATCGGCATTAGCACGATCCATACCCATTTCACTGCCTATTTTTCCGCGCCAAATGTTTCCGCCGCCGACAACAACAGCCACTTCCACATCAAGCTCAGCCACTTCCTTGACTTGTTCAGCAATAGATTTAATTACTGCAGGGTTAATTCCAAATCCTTCTTCACCGGCTAATGCTTCGCCACTTAGTTTTAGAACGACACGTTTATATTTAGCGTTACTCATGAGAACCTCCAACTATGTAATCTTTTCATTCGTTCATCATGCTTTCTTGCAATACTACCAAAAATTCATGACATTTCAAAAAATAGGGAACACAAGAGTGTTCCCTATTATTAATTATCTGACAATTAGTCTTTTTTAACTTGATTCATTACTTCTTCAGCAAAGTTTTCTTGACGTTTTTCAAGACCTTCCCCTACTTCATAACGAACGAATGATTGGATTTTTCCGCCTTTTGATTCAACGAATTGTCCCACTTTTTGATCAGGGTTCTTAACGAAAGCTTGTTCGTTAACACAGATTTCTTCGTAGAATTTATTGATACGTCCTTCAACCATTTTCGCAACGATTTTTTCAGGTTTGCCTTCATTAAGTGCTTGCTGAGTAAGAACTTCGCGTTCGCGCTCTAGTTCGCTGGCATCTACTTGGTCACGAGAGATATATTTAGGGTTAATTGCAGCGATATGCATTGAAACGCCTTTAGCTGCCTCTTCGTCAGTTGTACCTTCAAGAACTGATAGTACGCTGATACGTCCACCCATGTGAAGGTAAGCACCAAATGCGTCGTTATCTGTTTTAGAAACGACTTGGAAACGGCGAAGAGTTAATTTTTCCCCGATTTTTGCAACAGCAGCATTGATATGATCTGCAACTTTCGCTCCATTTTCCATTGTTTGCTCAAGAGCTGCTTCAACGCTCTCAGGTTTGTTAGCAAGAAGGAATGAAGCCAATTCTTTAACAAGAATTTGGAAGCCTTCGTTTTTAGCAACGAAATCAGTTTCTGAGTTCACTTCAAGAATAACCGCTTGGTTTCCATCGACAACGATTGAAGTTAAACCTTCAGCAGCAATACGGTCGCCTTTATTAGCAGCCTTTGCAATCCCTTTTTCACGTAGGAAATCGATTGCCTTTTCCATATCGCCTTCTGTTTGTACAAGTGCCTTTTTACAGTCCATCATACCGGCACCAGTTTTTTCACGCAATTCTTTAACTAATTGTGCAGTGATTGCCATAATATATATCCTCCTCAAATTAAATGCAGTTTATTCAATCTTTACCCATTATTGCCAAAAATACTTGTTATCATCAAAGAAAATAACGAGTCTTGACAATTTTTCCGAAAAAACATCACCTTTTCCAGCCAATTTGACGGAACTAAACTAGTTGATGAATTTCATCCTTCAAAAATCGCCCATACCTTTTTATAAAGACATTCCGTACAGTGATTTTATGTATGTTTATTTAGTGCAAAAAAAAGGGATAAAAGGCATTATCCTCTTATCACCTTTTTTCTTACTGAATAAGCAACCTTTTTTACTTATTAAGCAGTTGTTGTTTCAGTTGCTGTTTCTTCGCCTTGTTTAGCTTCTAAGATAGCATCTGCCATTTTACCTGTTAATAATTTAACAGCACGGATTGCATCGTCATTCGCAGGAATAACTACATCGATTTCATCCGGATCACAGTTTGTATCAACGATACCAACAAGTGGAATGTGTAATTTGTGTGCTTCCGCAACAGCAATACGCTCTTTGCGAGGGTCGATAACGAAGATCGCATCTGGAAGAGTCTTCATATCTTTAATACCGCCTAAGAATTTTTCTAAGCGATCCCATTCTTTTTTAAGTTGGATAACTTCTTTTTTAGGAAGTACTTCGAAAGTTCCGTTTTCTTCCATTTTTTCGATATCTTTAAGACGAGCGATACGTTTTTGGATTGTTTCAAAGTTTGTTAAAGTTCCACCTAACCAACGTTGGTTAACATAGTACATACCAGAACGGATAGCTTCTTCTTTAACAGATTCTTGAGCTTGTTTTTTAGTTCCGACGAAAAGAACAGTACCACCGTTAGCAGCTAGTTCTTTCACGAAGTTATAAGCTTCTTCAACCTTTTTAACTGTTTTTTGAAGGTCGATGATGTAGATGCCGTTACGCTCAGTGAAGATATATTTCTTCATTTTCGGGTTCCAGCGACGTGTTTGGTGTCCGAAATGTACACCAGCTTCAAGCAATTGTTTCATAGAAATGACTGACATTTTAGTTCCTCCTAAATGGTTTTGTTTTTCCTCCGCACCGATCATTTTCAAACAGAAACTGTCGTAACAGCACCATCTGCAAGAATTACGGGGCGTGTGTATTAACACCATTTCATAATATATCATAATGGGCCTGTACAATCAAGAGATAACTTATCTATTCTTGCGAAACTTTAGTAATAGCTCTATCTCGGTTTGACCGCGACCTAACTTTTTGGCGATTTCCTCTACTGAATTCCCTTGATCCGCTAACATATCCACTTTTTCATTCAATGACCATTCCTTTAACGAAGCCTGCAGCATGTCCGAAAATTCCATGCCAGCCGGCTTCCCCTCGTTTTGAGGGGCTACCGATGAAAGCTCCAATTTATCCTCGGCTTTTATGTGTAAAACATTGGCATCATTTTCTTCAGGCACTATTTTATAAGCGTTAATCGCCTTCATTTTGGCTGCGGGGCGACTTCCCTCTTCATACTCAATGTTTTGTACTAGTTTTTCTTTTTTATCTTCCTTTGTTTCTTTACTTGAACCAAGTTCATGTCCATGATCGTGATTCATTGCCACCGAATTGGTGTATGCCTTTACCAATGTCTCGTTGTCCTCTTTCATCTCCATTAAATAACCAGACAAAAGTTGTTCCATTTCCCTTATGATGGCTTTTTGGTCTTTTTCCAACTTACTTAAACGATTTTGGCGAAGATATAAAACGATGATTGCAAAAATGGTGAATATGTTTAATACAAACAACAGAAATATAAAAAACGCTGACATGTTGCCTCCTAGATTAAACGGAATAGTCAATCCTGTTACCTTAATACGGATGGGGATTTTTTTTCACTGTTGTTTTTCCTTGAGTACTTTCTCCATGCATGAAAAAGTACAGTTCGAACATTCTGTGATTTCGTAACATTTATTGATGCGGGTACCCGCAAGAATTCTTTCAAGTTGACATATTGGGGCTTTCTTTGTTCTTCAAACCCCTCTTCAATCAAAATATCATGATTAAATCTTTTGATCCTGCATCGTGTTTCTTAATTTATATATCGCTTTCGAGTGAATTTGGGATATCCGGGAAGTCGATAGGCTCATCACTTGTCCGATTTCGGTTAATGTTAGTTCTTCCTTATAAAAAAGCTGTAAAACCAACTGTTCCTTTTCATTAAGCGTTTCTATGACTTTGGCTAATTCCACATACAGTTCTTCCCTTAACACATGTTCCTCAGGTAAATCCGCCTTTTCATCTTTAATATGAAAATTCGCGCTTTCTTTATCGTCCTCCTGGGGATTTTCATCAATCGAAAGTACATTGGCAAAGAAATTCTCATTTAATGCAGCATATACTTCATCTTCCGGGATATTTAATTCAGCGGCAATCTCATTTGGCGAAAGGTTCCTCATGTATCGCTGCTCCAGCTTTTCTATTGCAGATTCAATTTTCTTGGCTTTATCTCTTGCACTCCGTGGAAGCCAATCCTCTTTCCTTAATCCATCTAAAATAGCACCACGGATTCTAAAAGATGCATATGTGTCAAACTTCAGGTCACGCGTCGTATCAAAGCGCTCCAGGGCATCGAATAACCCCATCATCCCTAAACTCCTTATATCATCCCGGCTCACATTTTTAGGAAGACCTACTGAAATACGTTGAACATGATACGAAACGAGAGGTATGTACTTCTTCACCAAAATGTCCCCGGCCAGCGGATCTCTGCAATCCACCCAATTTTTCCAACATAATTGCTCTTCTTCGATGGTCAGATGAGACATTGGACATCCTCCTAACATTGTTATACGATTTGTGATCAAAACGGCCCTTAAAGCCATACACGCAATAATGATTCATTAGCAAGTGTACCTATCATATTTTTGGCTTTTCTCAAAGCCAATTCCGACCCTATATGTTTTTAGTCCCTTTAGTAACGGTCCGAATGTTTAACAAACAATCATTTAAATTGAATTCAATCGTTCTTCCGCTATTCCCGCCAACATCTTCGGCAACGACTTTGATCCGCAAGCCAGATAACTCTTTCCGGACAGCTTCCACATTCCTGGGTCCTATTCTCATCAAATCCCCTCCTGAGGCAAATTGAAACATTTGCGCTCCGCCAGCGAACTTCGCTTTTAGGAATGGCATTCTTGCTCCTTCTTTCACTAAGATCTGCACTAATTCCTTTATCGCCGTATCTGCAAATTTGGCAATGTTGATCTGTCCCGATTTAGCGAGTGAAGAGTCAGGCAGCATGATATGGGCCAAACCTGCAATTTCTATTTTTTCATCATAAATCACAACACCTACACAAGACCCCAACCCGGAAGTGCGAATCGAATAGGGAGGTTTTATTATATTCATATCCGCAATTCCAACATTAACAACCTGGCCCTTTAACAATTCAGTCATTAGGTGACACGCCTAAAGCGGAAAAAATGATATCAAGAAATTCGGGATCGGGTAATAGAAAGAAATGACCATTGATGGAGTCAGCATAAAGCTGGTCTTTTTCAAGTACTGTATCAATGACGATGGCTGCATCACTAACTTGAGATAATTCCAATAATCCATAACTGATCGTTGCCCCTACCATATCGATGCTCAATGATGGAACGGATGGATGGATATTCAACCGGGTGAAATCAGAAAGGGAAGAGAGATAGGATCCCGATAAAATATTTCCTATTTCCTGTAGGCAAGAGAGTCCCAATTCAGTATAGGGTGCTGAATCTATCAAAAAAGTCACATCACCAGTCATCTTACGAATCAAGTATTCAGCTACAGGTAGCGAAAGGATAAAAAACATACTCCCTGAAGCATCACTTTCTATTCTAAGGAAAACGCTGGCAACGACGTGATCGGCCCCGCCAGCCATTTCCATCATTTCATCAAAGGAAACGATCCGGGCATCAGGAACATTCATATTTATTTTCCTATTAAGGGTGGCAGAAAGCGCGGTTGCTGCGTTCCCTGCACCTATATTACCGATTTCCTTCAAAATATCGAGTTGAAAAGGGTTGATTTTCTCAAATAATGACATTTGATTATCCATCTCTTAACATATTTTCAGTCATTTCTAGACTTAAGGCCTTCTCCAAATTAATTAGTACGAGCAGTCGCTTCTCAATTTTAACCACTCCGCTAATGTATTCAGAAGCCAGATGTCCCACAACTTCAGGCTGAGGTTCGATACTCTCTACCGGAATATCCAAAACATCATTGGCAGAGTCCACTATTAGCCCCACTTCCATATCATCCAGAAAGACGACGATAATCCTTGTTGATTCATCGTATTCCACCTCTTCGAAACCAAAACGAATCCGTAAGTCAATAATTGGAGTGATTACCCCCCTTAAATTTATGACTCCCTTAACAAATGTTACTGCCTTCGGAACTCTGGTAATATGCAGAAGCTTTTCGATGCCACTGACCTTATCCACTGGAATTGCATATTCTTTATCCTTAATTTGAAATACGATTACTTTCATATCCTCCGACATCTATTTCCCTCCTTTTAAAAGTACTCATGTTAAGCCATGACGAAATACGAATCGGCACGGTTCACCCTCTATCATTCAATGAATCAATGTGTTGCAATCTATGATTAAAGCAACTTGACCATCACCAAGTATCGTTGCCCCCGATATTGCAAATGCACTAGTTAAATAATTACCTAATGACTTCAGAACGATTTCCAGCTGTCCGATAAATGAATCAACGACTAATCCTGCTAATTTATCGCCTTTTCTTACAATGACCACAGAGAGGGACTCTTCTTCTACCTGACTGATAGGCACTTCGAATATATCTTTCAAGAACAGAAGCGGCAGAACCTTCCCCCTGTAGTCAATAACTTGTTGATTATGTGCATTCATGATATCTGCTTTTTTTATGATTGCTGTTTCGATGATGGAAGAAAGCGGTATGGCATATTTTTCGTTTTGGATTGCAACCAGCATGACAGAAATAATGGACAATGTTAGCGGAAGTTGAATAAGGAAGATGGATCCTTCATTCTCTTTGGAATCGATCGTGACAGATCCACCGAGGGACTCAATGGTATTTTTAACCACATCTAGCCCCACACCCCTTCCCGATACATCTGAAATGGTTTCCGCTGTTGAAAAGCCAGAAGCGAATATCAATTCATAGATTTGCTTATCCGTTAGGGTGGCGGCAGTTTCCTTAGTTAATATCCCATTGGATAGGGCCTTGTTCAAGACTCGATCTTTATTGATGCCTGCGCCGTCATCCTTGATTTCTATAAAAACATGATTACCGCTGTGATAGGCTTTTAACAGGATTTTACCTTCCTCATTCTTTCCTTTCGCCAAACGTTCTACAGTTGTTTCAATTCCATGATCCATGGCGTTTCTTATTAAATGGACGAGAGGATCACCGATTTCATCAATGACGGTACGGTCAAGTTCCGTTTCGGCACCATTGATTTCCAAATTGACTTTCTTGTTTAAATCCCTTGCCAATTGACGAACCATTTTAGGAAAACGATTGAACACAGTTTCCACGGGCACCATCCGCATATTCAATACGATTGTTTGTAAATCGCTTGTTATACGGGACATCTTTTCTACTGTTTCATGCAATTCTTGATTATCCAATTCACTGGAAATTTGATCAAGTCTGCCTCTATCTATTACTAATTCCTCGAATAAGTTCATTAATATATCAAGCCGCTCAATGTTCACCCGAATGGTCTTGCTTGATGCCGGCTTAACGGGTGCCTGTTTTTTCTTATCATCGTTATCCGTTGAAAGCAATGCATTATTTGACTCTTGTTTTAGAATTTCAGTAACTTTATCCTCGTTTGAATTGGCGGCATGCGGCATGCCTTCTAGATCAAGTGCATTTACAACAACTTGATCCACTTCGGTAACCTTCATGATTTTATTCTTTATCTCTTCACTCGATTCAGTTGTTACCATCGTGACCGTAAATTGCTGATCGAATTGCTCTTCTTCCAAAAGTTCGACGGGCGGGTGCGACTTGATTACTTCACCTGACTTTTCAAGCACTTCGAAAACCATAAACACCCGGGCAGCTTTTAAAAGACAGTTCTCACGCAAACCAATCGAAATTTCGAATCTGTTGAAACCTTGATCTTTGGCCTGTTGAAGTACCGTCCATTCAAATTCATCGTACTCTCCTGCAATCATTTCCTTCTTTTCCAGGACGGCAGAAGTTGCTGCAATCTCTGTAATGGCGGAAGAAACGGGCGATTCCCCTTTTTCAATCATTTCCAGCTGATGGACAACATCCTTCACATTCCCTTTTCCATCTCCACCTTCAGCAATGGACATGACCATTGCTTCTAAGTCATCAACCGCTATAAATATCACATCAAACAATTCAGGCGAAAGGGCGATTTGACTGTTTCGGATTGCATCCAGCACATTCTCCATTTTATGTGTTAAATTGGCAAGATCCTCATACCCCATAGTTGCCGACATCCCTTTCAAGGTATGGGCGGAACGAAAGATTTCGTTAACGACTGAGAGGTCTTCCGGGTTCTTTTCGAGTACCAGCAACTGTTCGCTGCAAGTTTGAAGATGTTCTTTACTTTCTTCTATAAATACCTCTAAATATTGATTCATATCCATACAAACTCCCACCTCCACTTGTTAACAATAGCTTGTTATCGCTTTAGCTATTTTTTCTACATCCTCTACGCTATCTATTAACTTGGTATTGATTGCCGCCTTAGGCATACCAAAAACGATTGATGTCTCCTGTGATTCGGCTATCGCTTTTAAAGGACCCTTTTGTTTAAGATTGATAAGCCCCCTCGAACCGTCCATCCCCATCCCTGTCAAGATAACGGCTATTTTCGCAGAATCATTCATTTCACTTACCGATTCAAATAGCACATCAACCGATGGGCGATGTCCATGGCGCACTTCGGATTGATCCAAAAGGATGGCCCAGCTCATCCCGACCTTCCTCACTTTCAAGTGAAAACCTCCAGGTGCGATGTAGGCGACACCTTTTTGAATCAGTTCTCCCTCTTCAGCTTCCTTCACTTTAATCTTGCATAATGAATTCAGGCGTATTGCCAAGGATTTTGTAAAACCAGGGGGCATATGCTGGACAATGAGTATGGGAGCATCAATTTCTTCTGGGAGTCCTGGCAAGACTGTCTGCAGAGCTCTCGGGCCTCCTGTTGATGTACCGATGACTATTATCTTCTTGTATCCATAGGACCATTTTTTTTGATTTTTTTCGTTTTCTTTCAATCTTATTGAATCTATTTTACTATATTCCCCCCAAGCAAATGGGCTTCTTTCACTATTTTTCGCATTTTTTTCTAGTTTGTGAACATTTGCCCTGCTGGCAGCCATAACTTTTTCATGTAGTTCTTTCTTTATTTTATATAAATCCAATGAAATGGCTCCCGAAGGTTTAGCCACAAAGTCAAAGGCTCCACTGTTCATGGCGGCAAATGTATTTTCCGTTCCATTTTTCGTGGTGCTTGATAACATGACTACGGCGGTCGGGCATTCATTCATTATCCGGTTCAATGCTTCCAATCCGTCCATAATCGGCATTTCCACGTCCAAAGTCACGACATCGGGTTTTAAAGCCTTTACTTTATCAATGGCATCTCTTCCGTTCCTGGCAGTCCCGATGACTTCCATCCTGCTATCTTCTGCTAAAAACTCTGAAATTAACTTTCTCATAAACGCAGAATCGTCCACTATCAGCACTTTTACTTTACCCATATAAGGAGACCTACTTTCCAAAAAAATATCTCTTCATTTTTTGGAGAAAATGACTTTTATGCAAAGTAAATTCTTCCCCAAATGAATGATTTGCATATCTTGAAGCAATGTCCACAATGGCTTTGGATACATCGGCTCCAGAATCGCAAAGGAGAAAGGGCATTTGTTTGGTAACAGATTGGGGTACGGTTCTATCATCTGGCAAGTACCCTAGAGCTACAGTTTCCAGTCCCAAAAATTTCACTAGTGCATTTTGAAGCCGCTTAATCGTTTCTTTGCCGTCTTTCCTCGTGAAAACCCGATTGCAAACCAGGAACATTGGAATATCTTTATTTACTGAATGGATATATTTCATTGCGGAATATGCATCCATGATAGAAGTAGGTTCAGGCGTCGTGATAACGATTAATTCATCCACACATAACAGGAATTTCATGGAGTCCATAGTGATCCCTGCTCCCATATCAAATAAAATATAATCGTAATTCGCCAACAATAAACTGAATTCTTCATTAAAACGGGCATATTTCTCTTCATTAAGTGAAAAGAGATCCGTCACCCCAGTTCCACCCGTAATGATTGAAATATTTCCCGGTCCTGACATGATGATGTCCTTCAAATGACAATCTGTTTCAAAAAAATCAATAATACTGTAAGGAGAGTGTTCACCTATCAAAATATCAATATTCCCCATACCGATATCCATGTCGAATAATAGTACCTTTTTGCCCCTTTGGGATAAAGCTATGGAAAAATTCAAAGTAAAGTTTGATTTTCCCACTCCACCTTTACCGCTTAAAACGGCAATCGTTTTGGCCATTGATATATTTTGGCGGGCTTCCAATCTTTTTCGTAAATTCTCAGCTTGATCTTTCATATTTTTTAGCCCCGATAGCCATTTTCAACAGCTGTGATGATGTAGCTATTTCAATATCGTCTGGCACGTTCTGTCCATCTGTTATATAGGCCGCTCCCAATTTATGAGAGTGTATAAAATTGAATATCGGCCCGAAAGTGGAGGTTTCGTCCGCTTTTGTAAAAATGACCTGTTTAATCGGTATTGTAGCAAACTGTCGATAAATATCTTCCATATCCTTTTGTTTAGAAGTCAATGACAACACTAAATAGGTTTCCATATCATCTGTAAAATGGATGATTTCATTAAGATCCTTAACATATTGCGAGTTACGGAAATTCCTTCCTGCCGTATCGATAAAAACATAATCATAATGGGAGAAGCGTTCAGCGGCCCTTTTGAAATCTTCCAGATTATACGCGACTTCAATGGGAACGTTTAGGATCTTGGCATATGTCTTAAGTTGATCTATTGCAGCGATCCTGTACGTATCCGTAGTAATGAATGCCACCTTTTTATCATGCTTCAATATGGTTTCCGCAGCTACTTTTGCCAGGGTCGTTGTCTTTCCCACACCTGTTGGGCCAACAATATTAATATACTTTTTTTGCAAGCCGTTTTTCCCATTTTCGACCTTTTCCAAAATCCCGAACATGGCATCTTCCAACCAAACTTGAATCTCTTCATCAGTGGATTGCTGTTTAAAAACGAACCATTTTTCAAGCAGTTCATCCATGATTTGGCATCGAAGTGATAGATCCACTTCCTGCTCGGTTAGGTATTCGTTGATTTTCTGCAGTTTTCCCGGATATTTTCTATCAGGTGAATAGATTTGCAAACTCTTTATCATATCTTTCAAGCCTTCGATTTCTTTTACTAAGTCAGCACTTTCCCTATTGCCTTCATCGGGTTCAGGGGCATGACTTTCCATTTTCACCTTTGATTGAAACTTCTTCGATTTTTGTTTGGTAACCGTTTGGACAGGCCGGGACACGGGGTCTATGGCTGCAATGACTTCAATATTCCTCTTTTTGAATAATCCTAAGAAACCACCAGTATATAGAGCCTTTGAACTTAAGATTACTGCATCACTGCCAAGTTCCTCCCTTATTCGCTTCATTGCCTCGTTCATCGATGGTGCCAAATATTTCTTTACCTTCAATCGAAATTCACCACCCCTACACTTTGTACTTCTACATTAGATTCGAGTTCATTGTATGAAAGAATCGGTACATTAGGAAAATAACGTTCAGTTAATTGCCGGGCATACATCCTTACTGCTGGAGAGCAGAGTAAGATTGGTTGGTGATCCATTAAAGTCAGTTCTTCCAACTTGGCTGCAACGGCCTCCAATATGGATTGCGATATAGTTGGATCCAATGATAAAAAATTACCATGTTCGGTTTGCTGTACACCATCCGCGATGGTCTTTTCCACTTTCCCCGATAATGTTATGACTTTAATTCTATTTTCATCCGATAGAAAAGAATTCGTTATTTGTCTGGCTAAATTCTGCCTTACATATTCAGTAAGCAAATCTGTGTCAGTCGATAACTTGCCATAATCAGCAAGTGTTTCGAAAATGATTGGTAAGTTCCTTATTGAAACTTTTTCCTTCAATAATTTTGCCAATACCTTTTGTACATCTCCTATGGACAAGGGATTCGGAGTGACTTCCTCTAGTAGTATAGGTGCCGATTCATGGAGATGATCGATCAATTGTTTCGTTTCCTGCCTGCCCAGTAATTCATGCGCATTGGCCTTTATGACTTCCGTCAAGTGTGTGGATACAACACTTGGCGGGTCCACAACTGTATACCCCAACATCTCGGCATGATCTTTCATATCATCCGTGATCCACTTGGCCGGTAAACCAAAAGACGGTTCTATCGTATCTATTCCCTCTATTGAATCATCCTCCATCCCTGGACTCATGGCTAAGAAATGATTAAGGAGCAATTCCCCCTTGGCCACGACACTTCCTTTAATCTTCAGCCGATACTCATTGGGATTCAACTGAATGTTGTCACGTATTCTGACGACAGGAATCACAAGTCCCAATTCAATTGCAAGCTGCCTGCGAATCATGACGACCCGGTCCAGCAGGTCTCCCCCTTGATTGGCATCCGCAAGCGGAATCAATCCATATCCAAACTCAAATTCGATTGGATCGACACTTAAAAGGTTAACGACGCTCTCTGGACTTTTCATTTCATCGGTTTCCATCACTTCTTCCATTTCTTGTATTTCACTTTCATCCTGCTTTGGTATCCTTGAAATTGTATACCCTCCAACGACTAATAAAGCAGCGATTGGAATCGTGAATAAGCCGGAAATGGGTGTGAATAAGCCTAAAAGGAAAATGGTTGCTGCTGTCAGGTAAAGCATTTTGGGAAATTGGAATAGCTGTTCAACAATATCGGCTCCGAGGTTTCCATTCGAGGCTGCCCGGGTTACGACAATACCCGTAGCTGTAGAAATCAATAAAGCGGGTACCTGACTCACGATCCCGTCACCAACCGATAACATCGAAAAATGGACGGCTGCTTCTCCAAAGCTCATGTCCAATTGCATGACGCCAATAATCATACCGAAAATCAAGTTTATGATGACAATGATGATGCCCGCTATGGCGTCCCCTTTAACAAACTTGCTCGCTCCATCCATGGATCCATAAAAGTCTGCTTCGTTACTGATTTTTTCCCTTCTGGCACGTGCTTCGTTTTCGGAAATCATCCCAGCATTTAAATCTGCATCTATGGCCATCTGTTTCCCTGGCATCGCATCCAGCGTGAACCTTGCCGCTACCTCCGAGACCCGTTCGGATCCTTTCGTGATGACGATGAAATTGATGATGACCAAAATGATGAATACAACTAATCCGACAAGCACGTTACCGCCAACTACAAATGATCCAAAGGTTTCTACAACTCCACCAGCATCACCATAGGTCAAAATGGCACGAGTCGTCGAAACATTCAACCCCAGCCTGAACAATGTCAGTAAAAGGAGCAAGGAAGGAAAGATTGAAAATTCGAGCGGTTCTTTCATATTCATCGTAGTCAATAGAACCAGCAACGCAAGAGAGATATTTAAAAGGAGTAAAATACTTAACAACCATGTTGGCAATGGAATGACCAACATGGCAACGATCATGATGACGCTTGATATAACAACTAAATCTCTTGCTCGCATGTTTTTTCTCTCCTAACTAGCGGGTTACCCTATTACTTCTTTACAGTTTACCTTTGGTTTTATATATAAAAGCCAGTATTTCAGCGACCGCCTTAAAGAACTCTTCAGGTATCGCCTGGCCTAATTCAGTTTGATCATATAATGACCTGGCCAAAGGCCGATTTTCCACCATGGCCACATCGTTTTCTTTAGCAATGAATTTAATTTTCTGAGCAACAAAATCAACGCCCTTCGCCACTACGTACGGAGCCTCGGCTTTTTCTTCATCATATTTTAAAGCAATAGCAAAATGCGTCGGGTTAGTGATGACGACATCGGCATTGGGAATCTCCTGCATCATTCTTTGAGCCGCCATCTGCCTTTGCTTTTGTTTTATCTTGGATTTGATGAGCGGGTCCCCTTCGGAATTTTTATACTCATCCTTAATATCCTGTTTGGACATCCGGATGTTTTTTTCAAAGTCATATTTTTGGTACAAATAGTCTAATAGAGCAATGAACAATAAAGCCACGGCAGCATAAAATCCCACTTTTATCGTAATATCCGCCAAGGTTGCCATCGCTTCTTCCACAGAAATCTGTGATAAAATCATAATCTCGTCCATGCGCTGCCATAGTACATAAAAGGCAACAAAACCAACAAATGATATTTTAAGTATGGATTTCAATAATTCAACAATGGCCCTCACAGAAAAGATCCGTTTGAATCCTTTAATGGGATCCAATTTATCAAGTTTGAACTGAATGGATTCAGTCGAAAACAATAAACCGATTTGCATGACATTAGCCAATATCCCAGCCACTATCGCTGCTGCGAAAACAGGTCCTAGGATAAGGCCCATCTCCTTTAAAACCTCACTCATGATAATTTGCATATTCTCCTCGCTGAATCCAGTCAAGGTAAAATGTTGCAAGTATACTTTCATGAGACCGAGCAGATGATTATACATGTATGGTCCCATAAGCAATAGCACAGAAAACACCGCAATTAAATTCACAGAGGTATTTACATCCTGACTCTTTGCCACCTGACCTTTTTTCTTCGAATCCTGACGCTTTTTTGGAGTCGCCTTTTCGGTCTTCTCTCCAGCGAAAAACTGTAAATCCAGCTGAAAACTATCCATATCAACCGCCTCCAATCAACTGCATTAGTTGACGCATAGTCAAAAGCAAGAAATTGAAGAGTTGTGTTACAACCGTCATCATCGACCCCATTACCAGTATGATAACCGCCAAGCCGGCAATGATTTTCACTGGGATCCCGACAACGAACACATTTAATTGAGGGACCGTCCTGGCAAGGATCCCTAACGTGACATCCACTAAAAAAATGCTTCCCACTACAGGTATGGACATTTGAAAAGCAATCATGAAAGCTTTGCTAAAAGACTTGGCCAAATATTCTATCAGTGCATGATCTCCGAATGGCATAAACAATTGGTCAATCGGAATGAACTGGTAACTATAAAAAATTCCATCCAAAAGCAAATGGTGGCCGTTGGTATTCAATAGGAATAATAAAGCGATTGTATAAAGATATTCCCCCATCAGCGGGGTTTGCGCCCCTGTTTGGGGATCGATGACATTCGCAATGGAAAAACCCATTTGAAAATCAATCATTCCACCAGCGATTTGAACGGCCGATAAAATCATATAAGCTGCAAACCCGATGAAAAGTCCAACCAGCGCTTCCTTCATGATCAATAAATAAAATGTGACATCCAATTCCAGAACCGGAGCATCGATGGTGTAGTACATGATCCAGGCAAGGAAGATTCCAAGCCCTACCCGATGTTGTACCGGTATTGAACGGTACGAAAAAATCGGCATCACCACGAAAAACGTAGTGACCCTTACCACAATTAATAAAAAGGCGGGAAAATGCGGAAGTAGTTCCTCCATGCCCTACCCTACAAATCGATTCAGATTACCGAATATTTCATTTGCATATGATAAAAGGTGGCTCAGCATCCATGGAGCCAATAAAATAAGTCCCAATAAGACTGCGACGATTTTTGGAACGAATGCCAAAGTTTGTTCCTGAATCTGTGTAGTCGCCTGAAAGATGCTTACTAGCAGTCCTACAATAAGAGCGATTACCATCAATGGACCAGCAATGATCAATACCATATAAATTCCTTTTTCTGCTATATCTATAACGAATTCTGCACTCATATTTTCTCACCTGCTTAAAAACTCTGTAATAAAGACTTCACTACTAAATACCATCCGTCAACAAGAATGAAAAGGAGGATTTTAAATGGCAGGGAAATCATGACTGGCGGCAACATCATCATCCCCATCGACATAAGGACACTTGCGACGACCATATCGATAACCAAAAACGGAATGAAAATCATAAAACCTATTTGAAAAGCCGTTTTGATTTCACTGATGGCAAAAGCTGGCACAAAGGCAGTCAATGGTATGTCCTGTATCGTTTCCGGCTTATCCACCTTGGCATACTCCAAGAACAACGCCAGATCCTTTTGCCTTGTATGGGCACTCATGAATTCCTTAAATGGTATCGCGGCCTGTACATATGCCTCTTCTAAATCTATCTCTTCATTAAATAACGGGGTTAATGCCTTTTCATTCACTTCTTGAAAAGTCGGTGCCATGATGAAGAATGTCATGAAAAGTGCCAGGCCGACCAGCACCTGGTTCGGCGGCATCTGCTGGGTAGCTAGCGATGTTCTCACAAAGCTCAGGACAATGATGATTCTTGTAAAACAGGTCATCAAGATCAATATGCTTGGAGCCAGCGATAAGACAGTCATTAGTAGAACAAGTTTTACGGAGGTAGAGACATTAGTGGGATCACTGTTATTAAAAAACTCCATGAACTCATTCATTCATTGTCTCTTCCTTTCTTACCAAGCTCATCTAACAGCCTTTTCCTGCTATCGGACATTTGATCAAGTTGATTTTTGAACTCTGCAGGGAAACTTGCAGTTTCGGATTCGCTTTTCTTCAACCATTTATTTTTCAACTTCATTGCAAATTCCCCAGGCTGGATCATTTGCTCGATCTTATCGTTGTGATCTTTCAAAAGCTGCCCATATTCCTCGGGATCGTCTATTTCTTTCAAGAGCTGAATGTTTTCACCAACCCCGATCACCAATATTCGCCCGCCGACTTTAACAAGCTGGACTGAACGATTTGCCCCAAGGCCCGTACCGCCTAAATTCTCCACTGAATTTGCCTTTTGATACGATTTACTTTTTTTATTGATGAATTTCAATAGGATATATAGAAGGGCCACAACAAAAACAGTAGCAAATATCATCCTCAGAAACTCCCAAACGGTTATCCCCACTTTGTCAGGATTCGAAGCCCGTTCGATAGATTTCGAGTCTACTGATTCATCTTTATCCACCTTTAATTCATCTGGCTGATCATAAACATCCTTCACTGTTTCTTCAAGATCTTCCGCATGGGCCTGTATGGTTCCAGAGAAGAATACCGCTATCATCAGTGAGACCTGAAGCCATTTTTTAATTAAAAACAATATGAAGACACCCTCTTAACTTAATGCTTTATTTATGGCTTCCAAAACCCGGTCTGCCTGGAATGGCTTCACGATAAAGTCTTTTGCCCCCGCCTGGATCGCATCAATGACCATGGCTTGCTGCCCCATCGCTGAACACATAATGATCTTAGCGTGAGGATTTACCTTTTTAATTTCCTTTAACGCTGTAATCCCATCCATTTCGGGCATGGTAATATCCATCGTTACAAGATCCGGATGGGTTTCTTTATATTTTTCCACCGCTTGGGCGCCATCTGCGGCTTCCCCGACTATTTCAAAACCATTTTTAGAAAGGATATCCTTTATCATCATTCTCATAAATGCTGCATCGTCCACAATTAAAATTCTATTAGCCATTATTCTCGTCCCCCAAATTATCTTATTTTATTTAAGCGTTCACTTTGACTCATGATATCCGTAACACGTACCCCAAAGTTTTCATCAATCACCACTACCTCACCTTTTGCTATCAAGCGGCTGTTTACCAGGATATCCACTGGCTCTCCTGCTAATTTATCCAATTCGATGATCGATCCGGAGGACAGCTCCAAAATATCCTTGACGGAGCGTTTCGTTCTTCCAAGCTCCACAGTTACTTGCAAAGGGATATCCATCAGCATACTGAGATTTTTCGTTTCAGACTCCTGAAGCTGATATGGCTGAAAACTAGTGAAACTGGCAGGCTGAACATTTACCGGCTGTCCTGCTGGTACGGATGAAACTCCAAAATGTTGTGGAACATTCGGCATTTGGTTAGCAGGTTGGGTTTGGTTGCCGCCTTGTCCATACGTTTCGTTTGCCGACCGATCAGACCTGGTGTCCTGGAATGATGCCGGCTCCTGATATGGAATGTTTGTTACTGGATCACTTAGTACCTTTTGCGTATTACTATCGGTAGGTTCGCTTTCGCCCGTCCCATTTAATAATTCAGAAACTAATCCTTTTGCAAACTTTAACGGCAACAATTGCATAATACTGGAATCAATTAAGTTGCCGACACGGAGGCGGAAAGAAACTTTTGCAAATAAATCCTCGTCAGGTATCGCATTTTCACCCACACCGTTTAAAAAATTAAGTAAATCTATGCTAGGTGGAGAAATATCCACTTTTTTACTAAAAATGGTCGACATGGATGTTGCAGCAGAACCCATCATTTGGTTCATTGCTTCCTGAACAGCACTCAATTGAATTTCCCCAAGAAGGTCAGAAGGCTCCCCATCCCCGCCAAGCATCAAATCTGCAATGATAGCAGCATCGCTCTGCTTG
Organism: Peribacillus sp. NPDC094092; assembly: GCF_050279365.1. Taxonomy (NCBI): domain Bacteria; kingdom Bacillati; phylum Bacillota; class Bacilli; order Caryophanales; family Bacillaceae; genus Peribacillus; species Peribacillus sp. NPDC094092. The sequence goes on from NZ_JBNNUC010000001.1 coordinate 1,003,033, forward strand.
ATGACCAGCATATTTATACCTGAAAAACCTTCTGTATATTGCACTTGAATCGCTACATACGGATGCGGGAATTCTTCCGCAATCTGTCCCCTTTCAATTAAAGTAACCGTCGGGGTGGTGATATCCACTTTCTGATTCAATAAAGTGGATAGGGCAGTGGCCGAACTTCCGAAGGAGATATTACCAATTTCACCGAGGGCGTCGAGTTCCATCAATGATAAATAATCGTCAATCGAGAGAGGGAACACCTCATCCTCTATATCACTTGTACCTTTTAAAAGGGCATCTATCTCTTCTTGTGAAAGCATTCCATCACTTACCATCTTCGTCTCCCCCTTTCAAAATATCAAGAATCTGGATAGCATGTTTTTTTCCTACTTTCCCTGGCTGTCCACTATATTTTGGGATTCCCCCAACCTTAATCGTCAAAGGCTCATTGATTGTCTTATTCAATTCGATGACATCGCCAACATCAAGCAGCAAAAAGTCCTGGATGGTGATATCCGTAGAACCAAGTTCGGAAATAATGGGAAGATCGGCGTTTCGGATACGCTTTTCCAACATCATGATTTCCTCTGGAATTTTTTCCTTTTGGGAATTTTCCATCCAATAATGAGCAGATAACTTTGGTATGATCGGTTCCAATACGACGTGTGGAATGCAAACATTAATCATTCCGCTCGTTTCGCCGATTTGTGTACTCAAGGAAATGACCACTACAGTATCGTTGGGCGAAACCAGTTGCAGAAATTGTGGATTCACCTCGAATTCCGTCATCAACGGTTCGATTTCAACAATCGTTCCCCAAGCTTCCTGTAAATTTTCAAAAGCCTTCTCGAATAAGTTGGACATGATTTTCGTTTCTATTTCCGTTAAACTATCTACCTTATTCACACTTATGCCCCGCCCGCCCAAAACACGATCCATCATGGAATAGGCGATATTCGGGTTGACCTCAAGAATGATTCGGCCATCCAAGGGCGGTACCTCAAAAACATTCATGATTGTCATTTTTGGAATTGATCGGATAAATTCTTCATATGGTATTTGATCTGCCGAAGCAACGGATATTTGGACATATGTTCTAAGCTGAGCTGAAAAGTATGTGGTCAGCAGCCTCGCAAAGTTCTCATGTATTCTAGTCAAACTGCGGATTTGGTCCTTTGAAAACCGAAGCGCCCTTTTAAAGTCGTAAACTTTCACTCTTTTCTCTACTTCTTCTTTTTTTAAATCCTCTGCATCCATTTCACCTGTGGAAATGGCCGATAATAGTGCATCTATTTCATTTTGCGATAATATTTCCCCGGACATTAACACTCACCTCCAACGCTTCCCATTCTTATTTAATGAAGCAAGGATGTTCTTATTGCAGAATCGAGGAAGTTATATAAACCTTTTCAACATTTCCTTCTTCCATTAATTCATTCATTCTAGCCTTTAAAGCTTCCTGAAGCTTTTCCTTGCCTTTTTTACCGGTTAACTCTTCCGCTTTCATTTCCGATAGTTCGGTAATAATTATATTTTTCACTTGAAAATTTCTTTTTTCCAACTCTTCTTTCGCTTTTTTATTTTCTGTTTGGACCATAAATGAGATTTTAATATAATCATTGCCGGCAAGGTTCGTAGTGATTTCAGGAATCTCAACTGATGATTTGACAATTTCGTCAATGCTAGGTTTATCTTTGGCAGATGTGGGATCAGATAACTTTGTCACAACCACGACCGCTATGACACCTACAAGCGTTATAGCCACGAGTATAATCAACATAATAGTCATTAGATTTTTTTTCATGAACTTTCCTCCACATCCTTACGAAAACCGAGAATATTAACGGTACAGTAAAATTGTATAATTGCTCCAACCAGTTCTTCTTCCTTCTCTAGCACAACGATTTTCTTACCATTTGTAAAAGTAATGGTCGTATCTGGCAATGACTCGACTGTGTCTATGTACAATGCATTGATATGAAAGCATTTTCCATTGAGCCTTGTGACTTTGATAATGATATTTAGGAGCCAGAGCAAAAGCACCTGGCTCCTCCCTCCCTTAACCTATCGTTTTAAGTTAACCAATTCCTGTAAAATTTCGTCCGACGTCGTGATGATTCTTGAATTCGACTGGAAACCACGTTGTGCTACGATCATTTCAGTAAACTCTTCGGATAAATCCACATTGGACATTTCCAATGAACCTGACGCAATCACACCACGCCCCTCACCTGCAATGTTAATGTTTGCAGTACCTGAATTGACCGATTCCTGGAAGGTATTACCACCTATTTTCGTCAAGCCTGATGCATTGGAAAACTTGGCGACGGCCAGTTGGCCTAAGGTTGTGATCAGACCGTTAGAATAAACGCCATTTATTTCTCCTGATGCGCCAATATTAAAGCTTTCCAGTTTTCCCTCTTTATTACCATCCGGATTGACAAGAGCAGTAGTGGAACCTTTAACTTGAGTAAGGTTCGAGAAATCAAAATCCAAATTAACCCTTTGAATGCTTTCATCAACTGCTGTATCCGAGTCATCCTCTTTTCCGCTTGAAATGTTAATGGTTTGAGCTGCCTGGGTTTTATCAGCTGCCACTATTTGACCATTTGCATCGAATTTCACCGAAGTGAACGGTTTTGGTTTAGTTGTTGATGTATCCCCCAAAGCAGCAGGTTCTTCATCAAAAAGTTCCCATTTATCATCACCGTTTTTTTGGAAATAGATAGTTGCCGTTTGTTCTTTACCATTTTCATCCACAACCTTCATTTGCTGGCTAAATACGGTACCATCAATTGCGTCAGCAGCTAGATTTCCACTTACTGATATTTTAGTAGTGGCAATGGCAGGTAAAATCGCATTGACGTTAACAGCAACGTCACCAATCGTTTTTGATCGTTTACCGTTTTCATCAACCTTGTAGGCCTGTACTTTCAAACCATTGGAGTTGACAAGTGTTCCGTTATCATCCAGATAAAAGTTTCCTGCACGTGTATATGAAAGGGAATCGCCTTGCTTGACGACAAAATAGCCATCACCGGATATTCCTAAATCAAGATCGCGGCCGGTGGTTTGCAGGCTTGACTGTGTATGGATCGTATCGATTGTTGCAATCGTGGAGCCCAATCCAATTTGTTTAGAATTCGTTCCGCCTTTATTGGCTGTTGCTGCACTTGCACCAGATACCGTTTGGTTCATCGCATCGCTGAATGTCACACGGCTTTTTTTGAAACCATATGTATTGACATTGGCGACGTTATTACCGATAACATCCAATTTTGTTTGTAAGTTTTTTAATCCGCTTATTCCTGAATACATTGAACGAAGCATGTAAAAGCTCCCCTTTCATATCTCGACTGCTTCCGTCATCCCACAGTCCAGGCTTCCCTACCAGGTCCAGCCTATTTTATCTAAAATTATGGTTCCATTGATGCTCATTAAGATTTATGATGTTGCTTCATCCCTGTCCATGACCGTGGTGACCCTGTTGTTTTTCGTGCTTACTATGGGTGCCGCATCATCAATGATGATAAGAGATTCAGTTACCCCCATCTTTTTGCCTCTTTGGCTTTATCAGTTATTTTGTCACAGGTTTGTGGTGCCATTTCCATATTCCGTTGACTCATCCGCAATAGAACATGTTTACTAATGGTCAACTTTTCATTTGCGGAGACAGCAACTTGAAAATGATGTTGAAAGTCTTGTTGGACCTTCTGCCTTTGCCTTAACGGTAATTTTGTATGTGAAAAAAGCTGAGCGAAATTTGCTTGTAAACCAAGTCCATTCATATTTCCGTCCCTTAAGCTTCGGCGATTTTTATCAATTGCCCTGATGATAACTTAGTTTTGTTTTCATCATCCACTTCGATTTCCAGCTTGCCATTACTCATGGATACCGAGATTACAACAGCAGACGATTCACCATTTTTATCGTCCATCCAGGAAACACGCCTGCCTATTAATTCACTTGCCGCCGTCAAGCTATTCGACGTGGAACTTGGTTGTTTCATTGCTGAAATATTTGCGGGTTCAAGCTTTGTTCCATCTTCTAAAAGAAAGTAAACACCATCACCCTTATATTGGATTGATTTAACGATGCCTGTCCCTTCTTCTATCGCAAGGTCATCATCGCCTTCATCCAATTTGTGCCAAGTGACTTCCTTACCTACAAAAGAGTTATAGTTCATTAAACTATTTTGTTGATTGATCCCGATTATTTCTTCCATTTGGGCTCCCATATTCATCATCTGTTCCAAAGAGGAAAAAGTGGCCATTTGGGCGATGAACTCCGTATTGTCCATCGGACTTGACGGATCTTGATTTTGAAGCTGGGTAAGCAACAATTTCAAGAAATCATCCTTTCCCAATGCATCTCCGGTTTTTCTGTTTTCAGTTTGAGATTTTGATAATAATAGTGACGTATCGATGGTCGTCATTTTTTCACCTACACTTCCAGATTTAACAGAGCATCGGCAAGGGATCCCGTAAACTCGCTTTCCGTTTCATCATCGCTTTCTTCCTTGCTCTCCTGTTGTTCATTATGTCCATCCTCATCTTTATGGCTGAATTTCTCAGAGTTAAATGCATTGAAGGCCTGTGATAGTTCAATTCTTTCCATTTGGATGTTTTGTCCGCTAAAGGCTTGTTTTAAGCCATGGATCTGATTCTCCAGCATATCTTTGGCCTGAGAAGTAGAAGCCATAATCTTGGCTGACAGCATACCATCCTTTTGGATTAACTCGATTCTTAGGGACCCTAAATGTTTAGGAGTCAATCTGATCAAAAGTTTATTTACACCGTTGGTTCTGTTAAAGTTCGCCTTGCTCAAAATATTTTCAAATTGTTTGACAAACTCTTCTTGGCTGACAGTTTGCTCACCTTTTGGAGCTGCCAAAACGAATTGTTCCAGCTTTGTCATGAGAAAAGGCATACCAGTTCCTTGATGATTGCCACTATCCGTACTTTGCAAAGTCACACCGCCGCTGACTGTCCCCTCTTTATTTACCTTGTCACTCCCGGATAATTGCGAAAATGCACTTTTCAATGTTTCGATTGTTTTCGTTTGCCCTTTCTCCAGAGTGTTGGATTGCCCAGGTTCTGCTTTTGACTGATTGGACAGCCATCTCTCCAACTTTCCCGTTAACCCCTCAAGCTGGTGTTTCATTTGTTTCTGGATGGCCGCTTCGTCTTGGGTCATATCCTTATTTTCCGAGAGAAGATCATGAATTTTCACCAGTTTCAATAGATTCACAACACCGGATAATGTGGGGTCATGCCATTTTTCTTCGCTCAAAACAGTGATTTTTTTCAGGATGGTATACAGATCCCTGACATTGGCTGATAACAATCTTTGTGGATTCAGGCTGAAATCATCCACTTCTTGTTCTAAGTCCAGATCCTCAATGCTCCCAAAGAATTCATCAAGGGCACCCTCATCATTTCCTGCTACATTTTTTAGGGCCTGTAAAATAACGTTGTTGTCTTGTTGGTATACTGAAGGAGCTTCGGCAACTCTCTCTTTCCCTGTTTCACTTAGCCTTTCCAGTTTCAAAAAACCAAGCAAATCCTTTATTACAGACATTCGTCCTTCTGTGATGGCGCCTATATCCGATAGAATGGGAGGTTCTGCCCCAATGGCTGATTGAAGTACCGAACCAAACCCTGTATCAGTTTGCTGATTTGGTTTAACTGGTACCTTTAGACCTAATGATGCCAAGGGAAGTAAAGAATTAATTGCTGAATACATCCATTCACCTCCTCACTCTTTCCACTTAAGAACTTTGTTCCGTTAGTTTCTTCGTTAACCTTGCAGCATCAGCCGTTGTCATTTGCTCCAAGACCTTAGCTAAAGTGGCTGCTTTCATACTTGAGAGAATCTCCACTGCATCTTCATCATTCATTTCCATAATGATAGGTGCAGCCTTCTTGGGAGCCATCGTTTCATAAGTACGGATTATATCTTTAAACCCTTGTTTACTATTATTTTGACTATCCCTGAGTTGATTCATTTCTGTTTGAAGCTGCTGTTTTTCCGCTTCTGCCTTTGCAATGGCCTTGTCACGTGTATCAATGATGCCCTCAAGCTTTTCTATCTCTTTTTCCTTGTTTTCAATCTCTTTTTCTAATTTTTCGAGTTTCATGGAAACTTTTTCTTCATTCTTGGCTGGTTCATCATTCTCCTCTGGCTTTCGATCCATTTCAATGAAGGGTATTTTAGCAGACATTTCCTTTACCTTTTCCGCTACATTCACCCCTGCAACTGTAAAAACAATCAACGCTACAGTTACCGCAAAGATTAAAGGAATGAAGATGGCAAGAAACCATTGAAACTTACTTATCTTGCTTTCTTCCAATTCTTCCAATCCATTTGACCCAATTTTTTTACGCATAGCATCACCTTACGCCTTTGATTAAGAATTGACGGATAGATATTTCATCCATTTGTTTGTTCTCAGCTTCCTTAATGACATCGAGGAATTTAAGAAAATCATTTTCTTTCATTTTCTCGTACTTTCTAACCTCGATATTCCTTTCCATTAATATATCCCGTTGAATATTCATCTTGTATCGCGCTTCAATGACTTCCTGTTGACAGTGGCTTAAGAGTTTTTCCAAGTTGTCCATAAATAATTGATGGTGACGAATTTCCTGTATGGATAATCCAGTCCGCAGCTTTTCCTGCTGAAACTCAAGCAACTCTTCTTTTTTCTTTAAAAGCTTATATAGCTTTTCTGCCACTTCTTCAAACTTTTTTAAAACAGCATTATATGCAGCTAGTGCATCGGTTTTTTCCTTTTCTTTGATGGTCAGGATCTTCTCGAATTTATATTGATAAATCATTATTAATCACCTTTCTCCATCAATTCGACAAGGGCGTTGATACTAATATCTTTGGAAGCTTTTTCATGGGTTCCCTGCTTCAAAAATGAAATGATTTCCGGATACCGTTTAATCGAGTTATCAATTTGTTTGGAAGAACCCTTCTTATAGGCTCCTATATTAATCAAATCTTCCGACTCCATATAGGTTGATAAACTTGCCCGCAATTTTTCTGCGGCGTTTTTATGCTCGTCACCAACAATATTGTTCATGACACGACTAATGCTCTTTAATACATTAAGCGCTGGAAACTGTCCTTTGTTGGCTAAATTACGGTCTAGTATGAAATGACCATCCAAAATTCCCCTGACAGCATCAGCAATTGGTTCATTCATATCATCACCGTCGACCAGTACCGTATAAAAAGCTGTAATGGTCCCCAACTGATTTGTTCCCGTTCTTTCGAGTAACCTTGGAAGGATGGCAAAAACGGATGGCGTATATCCTTTGGTCGTCGGAGGTTCCCCGATAGCAAGCCCAATTTCCCGCTGGGCCATCGCAACCCTCGTGACCGAATCCATCATCAGCATCACATTCAATCCCTTATCACGAAAATATTCCGCGATGGCAGTTGCCGTCAAAGCACCCTTTATCCTCATCAACGCTGGCTGGTCAGATGTCGCCACTACAACGATTGATCTTGCCAGTCCTTCTGGTCCAAGATCTTTCTCAATGAACTCTCGAACTTCACGGCCACGTTCTCCAATAAGTCCGATTACGTTTAAGTCAGCCGCCGTATTCCTTGCAACCATACCAAGCAACGTACTTTTCCCGACACCGCTCCCTGCAAAGATACCGACGCGTTGTCCTTCTCCGACTGTTAATAAACTATCAATCACCCGAACGCCAACATCTATCGGTTCATGGATGGGAGGTCGTTTCATCGGATTCGGCGGATCTTGATCCACGGAAATTGTCGCGAGACCTTTTGGAAGCAGTGTGTCATCAATGGGATCCCCCAATGGATCGACTACTTTGCCAATTAGCCCGCTTCCCACCTTTATCTCAAGGCTCCGTCCACTCCCTTCCACGATACACCCCAGTGCAATATCACTAACTGCTGTAAACGGCATTAAAATAACCATCTCATCACGGAAACCGACAACTTCAGCTAAGATTCGATTTTTCTTTTTTTGTATGCCTATATGGATATAACAAACATCACCTATAGAGCTTTCAGGGCCTTGAGATTCTATCATTAACCCCACGACACGTTTGACCCGTCCATAGCGTTTGAATGAATCAACTTCATCAATCAAGGGCAATAGTTCTCTAGTTTTCATCTTTACTCCCCTTCCAGCAATTCAGTTAGTTTCATTTTTATTTCCTGCAGCTGACTGTCGACACTGGCGTCCATCCTTCCGTTTTCGGATTCGATGATGCAGCTGCCCACTTCAAGCTCATCATCTGGAAAGATATAAAACTCAGTATCTTTCGGAAAGATTGCCAGCAACTCATCTTTATGAGAAAAAATCGATTGATATTGAATCGGATGGATATGCAATTGCACTTCACGGTAATCCCTCACCTCTTTGATGGCTCTTTTGACTATGGATAAAAAAGACTCTTCATCTTTTTCAAGCTGTTGCCCGATAATTTTCTCTGCCACCTTCAGGGCAAGATTCAATATAACGGTTTCAGATGAATCGATATTGTGCCGATAATCTTTTTTAGAGGACTCTACCACTTCTTTTGCGAAGGCTATTTCCGCTGCAATCTCGTTATAACCCTTTTGGATTCCATCTTCGACTCCCTGCTGATACCCTTCTTTTTGAGCTTGTTCAATAAACATTGCTTTTTCTTGATTCTCCCATTGTTCTCGGTCTTGCTGGATTTCAGCAGCAATTGCTTGGGCTTTTTGTTGAGCTTCGAGCAATAACGTTTCCGCTTCCTGTTTAGCATCATTGAGAAATTCATCAGATTGAATATAATGAAGGTTTTTCCGCTCGTCTGCATCATCATTTTGAAGAAAGTCGAAAGGGCGAACTTTTATTGTGATCTTTTTGCTTTTCTCCTGGATAGCCTGCTGGGATTTGATAATCCTAGACAATGATATCATCCCCTCCCCCACGGGCAATTACGATATCTCCAGTTTCTTCTAGTCGCCGAATGACGGCAACAATTCTTGATTGTGCTTCTTCCACATCACGCAATCTTACTGGCCCCATAAATTCCATTTCTTCCTGGAAGGTTTCAACCATACGTTTTGACATGTTTCGGAAAACGATTTCCTTCACTTCATCACTAGCCACTTTAAGAGAAAGTTTAAGATCTTCGTTATCGGATTCCCTGACTACCCGCTGAATCGCCCTGCCATCAAGGGTCACGATATCTTCAAAAACAAACATTCGTTTCTTGATTTCCTCAGCAAGCTCCGGATCTTGAATTTCAAGTGCATCCAAAATCGTTCTTTCCGTTGAGCGGTCAACACCATTCAAAACATCTACAACAGCTTCCACTCCACCCGTCTGTGTATAATCTTGGGTTACAGTCGCAGAAAGTTTCCTTTCGAGTATTTGCTCCACTTCATTTATGATTTCCGGAGAAGTGCTATCCATTAAGGCAATCCTTCTTGCAATATCCGCCTGTACCTCTTGCGGAAGTTCAGACAATATTTGTCCAGCCTGTGTGGGATCAAGATAAGACAAGATTAATGCAATGGTCTGCGGATGCTCGTTCTGGATGAAATTCAGAATCTGTCCAGGATCTGCCTTTCGTGCAAAGTCGAATGGCCGAACCTGTAAGGATGATGTTAAACGGTTAATGATGGCGGTTGCCTGATCAGTTCCCAATGCCTTTTCAAGTACCTGCTTCGCATATCCTATCCCGCCCTGCGAAATGTAATCCTGTGCTAAAGCAATATTATGGAATTCTTCCAGAACTTCTTCTTTTTCATGGGAATCCACTTTTCTCACTCCCGAAATTTCAAGGGTCAATCTTTCTATTTCCTCTTCGGAAAGATGTTTATATACGGATGCAGAAACATCCGGGCCTAAGGAAATAAGGAGGATGGCGGCTTTCTGTTTGCCAGTCAATCCGGCCTTTTTTTTTCTATCTGTCACTTTCTAAAGCCTCCTAGTCTTCTGCTATCCAGCTTCTTAATAATTTTGCAAATTCATCCGGCTTTTCTTTTGCAAGCTTCTCCAGTTGTTTTCTTTTTAAAGATGCTTCCGTTTCCTTCTCTTTGTTCAAATCCGGAATATCGAATACGGCTTCTTCCTCTTCAACCACGTACTCCTCTTCCATTTCAGCTTGTTTTCGGGATCGGAGGAACAAGATTAAGAGAATGATAATGGCAAGTATTAGTGCTCCGCCTACGATGTATGCCCATATTGGTAACGAAGGATTCGTTTCACCTTTTTGCAACGTCATTTTTCCGTTAAACGGCTGTACTGAAATCGCAATTTTATTATTTAGCTCCTCGTCCGTCAGTTCTTCCCCTTCTGCTTTTTTCTCGATTGTCGTGCGTATTATCGTACCTAGGATTTGTGTAATATCCTCCACACTCTGTTGCGATAAAGAATTCGGATCGTCAGCGGTGGGCGGTTCTACCATGACCTGAATACTTAAATCCTTAACTTTATATGGGCTTTCGACTATTTCTTTCTTGATTCGGTTCACTTCACTATTTATCGTTTCATCCACTTTTTCATAATCACCGGATCCGTTTGTGCCATCAACGTAACTGGAACCCAATGAATCAGAGGAATCCTCACTTTGCGGAACGCCTCCTGCACCTGCCGCGTCCCCACTATACGATTCATTGATCCTTTGCGCAGAAATCTCAATTCCAGCCATATTTTCTTCATCGACCGGTTCAACTAAATTCTCTTCCCGATTTTCTTGAGTGAAATCAATGTCTGTCGTGACTGAAACAACCACTTTGTCTCTCCCCATTAACGTTCCAAGCATATTTTGCACCTGTCTTTGAATATCACGTTCTATTTCTTTTTTGATTTCATTTTGGGTGGCAAATGCGGACGCGAAAGAAGAAGTTTCATTTTCAAGATCGAAGTACTCAAACTCTTGGTTCATGATGACGATATTATCTGTAGGGAGATTCGGAACACTTTTTGAGACGAGATGATAAAGGGACTTGATTTGACTTTCTTCAAATTTATAGCCGGGCTTCGTATTCAATACAATGGATGCTGACGCTTCCCCAGCCGAATCACTGACAAAAACTCCTTTATCCGGAAGAGTGATCATTACACTTGCATCTTCTACACCATCAATCTTTTTTATTAAACTAGCCAATTCTGTTTGCATCGAGTCCAGTTTAATGACATTGAATTCATTTTCTGTCATTCCGATACCAGCACTTTGGCTAAAAAAGGAATAGTCGATACTGCCTGATTCCGGAATACCTTCAGCTGCCAGTTCCACTTTAAGTGAATCCAGTCTTTCTTCAGGAACTTTTATGGTTGTACCATTTTCTGTAACTTCATTCATAATCCCTTGGCTGTCTAAATTTTCTTTAATGCTTCCCGTTTCCGATGGAGTTAAGTTGGAATATAAGGGCACCAGCGTCGTACGCGTGGTTAAAATTGAAACTGCCGTAATGATGATGATCATTAATGCTGCTGAACCAATCATCATGAATTTTTGTTTTTTACTGCGGCCCGTCCAATAAGCAGTTATTTTGTTTTTAAAATTCACTAGAACTTCATTCATTTAAATCCCCCGGTCAGTCTATGAATTTATGATTGAGGGATTTTTCCCCCTGGTCATTTTTCTCTATATAATGAGGTTAAAAAATGAATGCTATATACTCATTCTCATCATTTCCTGGTAGGCTTCCACAACCTTATTCCGAACCTCTAATGTAGCCTGCATGGTAACGCTGGCTTTTTGTGAAGCTATCATCACCGAGTGAAGCTCAACATCGTCTCCATTAACCATTTTGGTTGTAAGATCATCAGATGCCACTTGTGTTTCGTTAACTTTATTCATTGATTCTTTTAATACCGACGCAAAATTCTGCTGTGCTTCGTATGGTGTATTAGTCTCGTTTTGACCTTTTTTCAGTACATTGCTTGCATTGTTCACTGTAGAAAGAGAAATCCCCTCCATATCAACAATCCCCTTTCAAACTTTTATTTTCCAATTTCCAAAGCTTTCATCATCATTCCCTTTGATGCATTTAAAACTGTCACATTTGCTTCGTATGAACGTGTGACACTCATTAGATCAACCATTTCCCGAAGCGGGTCGACATTTGGCATTTCAACATAACCATCTTCATCGGCATCAGGATGTTCTGGATTATAATCCAATTCAAAAGGTGTTTTATCTTTCACTATTCCAGTCACCTTAACACCATTCCCTGCCTCACTCGATTTTTGGGATGCTGCGTTTAAGAAACTTGAAAAACCGTTTTCCTTACTTTGCAGTACAACCGATTTTCTCGTGTACGGCTTCCATGTTTTGGATTCCGTGTCATATTCCGCCCTGGTCGTATCGGCATTAGCCATATTAGCAGAGATTACATCCATCCTTACCCTTTGACTCGTCAGGCTGGATCCCGTCATGTTCATACTTTGGAAGATTCCCATCACTTACCTCCTCTAATTACATTCTGCAATGATTGAAACTTACCAGAAAGCCTGTCGGCTACTGCATTATAATAAATCTGATTGGCAGCAAGCTCCGTCATTTCCTTATCAACATCGACGCTATTTCCATTATTGTTATATCGGACATTTTTCTGCGTCACGATTTGAGAATCATGCCCCCCCTCTGATTTGAAGGCGAAATGTCGTTCATCTGTACGATATGATTCCAGGGAAGATTCCAGCTCTGCCTTAAAGGATTGTGATTTGTCGACCTCTTTAGCTTTATAATTAGGCGTATCCGAATTGGCTATGTTCTGTGAAATGACTTTTTGTTTTACATTAGAATAATTAAGTGCATTTTCTAGATATTGAAAAGTATTCGAGAATAATTCCACATCGATCACCTCTTTCTATAAATTAACAAATAATTACATAATCAATAAATTAACCCAGTATATTTACGTTTTTAATTTTAAAGAAACATTATAACTATGTCCATAAACAACCATCAGACTTTAGACCTATTATCGTCGAAAATTGTCATAAAATGATAGGTTATGTCGTTTTTATTAGTATGATTACAGGATTAAAATACGTAATATTACATATTAATATGATATTCTACATTTTAACCAAATTTTACTTCTATTAGCTTTTATATCATATCGAAAAACAAACCTATATACCTGATACTTTAGAACTAATTTTCATATTTACTTTCAATTAATTATTTCAAATTAGTTGATTTCTCCCTTTAAAATAAAGGGTTCTTAAGAAAACAAAGGATTACTGCCTTTTTTCTTTTTTTGAAAAAAAAACGTTTTTTTCAAAACTCTGCTTCATTCGACAAAATCCCCTAATGACTAAAACACGTTATCCATCGAGTTTTTATAAATCAAAAAAGTTACAACAACGTTCATTTTCACTATTACAACAGTTATAACAATATAATTACCCTTTTAAAGAAAAATTTAACTATTTTTTTCATTTCTAAAGAAAACCAGCCTATATTCACATTTCCATTTAATTCGAATTACCTCTTTTTTTCCTTTCTCTCCCCTGTCATTACCCGCTTTTACTTATTAGTCCCGGAGAGCAATAGATCTAAATACCAAAAAAAAGCAGCCCTTTTTAAAGGACTGCCTTTTCAGTATGTTAATTATTTTTAAGCTTTTCTAATTCCAGAAGGAATTTATCGTTCAATACTTTGATATAAGTACCTTTCATTCCTAATGAGCGGGATTCAATGACTCCGGCACTCTCCAGTTTCCTTAGTGCATTAACGATAACGGAACGGGTGATGCCGACACGGTCTGCGATTTTGGATGCTACAAGCAGACCTTCATTGCCTTTAAGCTCCTCAAAGATGTGCTCAATTGCTTCCAATTCGCTGTAAGATAACGAGGAAATTGCCATTTGAACAACAGCTTTACTACGAGCTTCTTCTTCTATCTCTTCTGATTTTTCACGTAGAATTTCCATACCGACTACAGTCGCACCATATTCAGCCAAAATTAAATCATCATCGTGAAATTTTTCTTGTAAACGGGCAAGAACCAATGTTCCCAAACGTTCTCCCCCACCCATAATCGGTACGATCGTTGTTAATCCAGATGCGAAAAGCTCTTTGTTTTCGACTGGGAAAGCAGTATATTCGCTTTCGATATCAAGATTCGAAGAGGTTTCAGGAATATTGAACAGGTTTTTTGTGTACTCTTCAGGGAATTGTTTATCTTCCAACATTTTGTACATGCGTTCGTTTTCAATTTGCTGACTGACCGCTATGCCAAGTAATTTCCCGCGGCGGCTGACAACGAATACATTCGCTTCGATAACTTCACTTAAACTTTCAGCCATTTCCTTGAAGTTAACTGCTTTACCTGCTGCTTTTTGGAGCATTGCATTGATTTTTCTTGTTTTTGCTAATAAGTTCATTTGATTTGTTCCTCCTAAAAATACCATGGTTCACAATAACTATGAAGTTGTATTTCCGTAATTTTATGTTCATTGCGTTGGCAAATCATTGCCAAAATCTAAATTAAAGGATAAACTGGCTTAAATCTTTGTTCCGGGCGATAGAACCAAGCTTACCTTCGACATATTGGGGTGTAATTGTAATCTTCTCCATCGTTATTTCCGGAGCTTCAAAAGATAAATCTTCAAGCAACCGTTCCAAAATGGTATGAAGTCTTCTTGCACCAATATTGTCTGTGTTTTGATTTACTTCGAAGGCCACTTCAGCTATCTTACGAACAGCATCGTCAGAAAATTCAATTTCTATACCTTCAGTTTCTAATAAAGCAACATATTGTTTTAACAAGGCATTATCCGGTTCATGAAGAATCCGTACAAAGTCGTCCACAGTCAGTTTGTTCAATTCTACACGAATTGGGAACCTACCTTGTAATTCAGGGATAAGGTCGGATGGCTTAGCCATATGAAAGGCACCTGCAGCAATGAATAAGACATGATCCGTTTTAACTGAACCATACTTAGTCACTACTGTCGAACCTTCGACAATTGGCAGGATATCCCTTTGGACACCCTCCCTTGATACATCCGCAGATGAACTTCCAGATTGCTTACTGGCAATTTTATCTATTTCATCGATGAAGATAATCCCATTTTGCTCAGCCCCGTATACTGCATCGGAAGTGACTTCATCCATATCAATCAATTTTGCCGCTTCTTCATTCGTTAAAACGGTTCTTGCTTCACTTACTTTCAATTTGCGCTTCTTGCTTTTTTTCGGCATCAAGCTTCCTAAAGCGTCCTGCATGTTCATCCCCATTTGTTCCATTCCCGAACCTTGGAGCATATCAAACATCGAAGCAGCCTGTTCTTCCACTTCGACCGTTATCATTTCACTTTCCAATTCACCATTAGCCAGCTTTTCAGCGACGATTTTTCTTTTTTCCTGCAAACTTAAATCTTCGGAATTTTCTTCCGTATCCTGGTCGTCTTGATTGTTATTGCCTCCAAAAAAGACTTCAAGAGGATTCTTGAAATTACTCTGTTTTTTTGTTGATGGCACTAAAAGTTCTATTAAGCGGCGATTTGCATTTTCTTCTGCACGCTCCTTTACGCTGGCCATCTTTTCTTCCTTCACGAGGCGGACGGAAGTCTCCACCAAATCACGAACCATCGACTCAACATCCCGGCCGACATATCCGACTTCCGTAAATTTCGTTGCTTCAACTTTTACAAAAGGAGCACCTACCAATTTAGCCATTCTCCGAGCTATTTCTGTTTTCCCAACGCCTGTCGGTCCAATCATTAATATATTCTTCGGAACGACTTCATCACGAAGTTGATCCGAGAGAAGGGAACGTCGGTAGCGATTCCGAAGAGCCACTGCCACTGCCCGTTTTGCCTCACGCTGCCCTACGATATACTGATCCAGTTTTTCAACGATTTGCCTCGGTGTTAAATTAGCTTTTTTTGACATTTGCGCTCCTCCTTACAACTCTTCCACGATTATATTCGTATTCGTAAATACACAAATTTCCGCTGCAATTTGTAAAGATGATTGAGCGATTTCCTTAGCCGATAAATGGTCACTGGAAAACCGCATTAATGCCCTGCCGGCAGCCAGAGCATAATTCCCTCCCGATCCTATGGCGAGAATACCGTCATCCGGTTCAATTACTTCCCCGGTGCCAGAAACGAGCAGCAAATGGCTCTTATCCATCACGACTAGCATGGCTTCCAGCTTTCTCAATACATTGTCACTTCTCCATTGCTTTGCCATTTCGACGGCAGCGCGCTGAAGATTGCCATTATACTCTTCAAGTTTAGCTTCGAACATCTCAAATAAAGTGAATGCATCTGCAACGGAACCTGCAAAACCTGCAAGGACATTACCATTAAAGATTTTTCTTACTTTCCTCGCGGTATGCTTCATCACTACTGAATTTCCTAAAGTAACCTGCCCATCACCGGACATGGCACATTCACCTTTATGATGCACTGCAAATATCGTTGTCATAAAGTGTCCCCTTTCAACATTTAAGGCCGCGGATGTGATGCATTGTAGACTTTTTTCAATTGGTCTTTTGTAACATGCGTATACACTTGCGTTGATGAAATTTTAGAATGACCAAGCAATTCCTGAACCGTGCGAATGTCCGCTCCATTATTCAATAGGTGTGTAGCAAACGAATGCCTTAGCATATGGGGATGAAGACTTCCATCTGCGGCTGACTTTTTAATCAATTCATTCAATATATAGCGAACTCCCCTTGGTGTCAGAGGGTCTCCACGAAAATTAACAAATAAGTAAACATGCGCCTTGGCGTCAGACGAAGTCAATTCCATCCTGGCTGTACGTATGTATAAATCTATCGCTTCCTGTGCATAACTACCTACCGGAACGTAGCGATCCTTTTTACCTTTTCCATGAATCAGTACCGTCCCTAAGGAAAGATCGATATCCTGCAGTTTAATCTCACAACATTCACTAACTCGAATTCCTGTAGCATACAATAATTCCAGTAAGGCATTGTTCCTTATTCCTATCGGTGAATCTTTCTTTAAAGTAGAAAACAACTGATTCATTTCCTTCTCATAAAGAAAACGAGGCAGTTTTTGATCCTTTTTAGGTAAAGAAGCCAAAGAAAAAGGGTTATCCTTCACATCACCTTCACGCAGTAAAAATCTATAAAGACTCCGCAAGCAAGAAGTTTTTCTTGCTACGGTGCGCTTAGAAAGGTTTTTCTCATATAAATTCGTTAAATATAACCGCACATCAAAATATTCGACTGACGTGATATCCTCAATGCCCTGTTCATTAAGGAACAGGAAAAATTCGTGAATATCACGTTTGTAATTTTCAATGGTGTATTGTGAACTGTTTTTTTCAATTTGTAAATATTCGATGAAGGATGATAATGCCTTTTTTTGATTAATCATGGAAACACCTCGCAAAGGCTAATAAATAGTATCATACTTTAAAACAGCAGGCAAATATTTTACAAATTTTTCACAAAGTTCTGAATTGTGTCCAAAGCGCGTTTAGCATGCGTTTCGTTCCGCTCTTTTTTGGATTTGATTCTCACTTCAAGGTCTGGAAGCAATCCAAAGTTGGCATTCATCGGTTGGAAGCTCTTACCATTCGTCGATGTTATGTACCTTGCCATGCTGCCCATTGTCGTCTCCGCAGGGAATATGATAGGCTCCAGTCCTTGGACGATCCTTGCAGCATTGATACCTGCCACAAGTCCTGATGCAGCAGATTCTACATACCCTTCGACACCAGTCATCTGACCGGCAAAGAATAAATCATCCCGATTCTTGAATTGGTATGTAGGCTTCAATACATTAGGTGAGTTTATGAAAGTGTTTCGATGCATAACTCCATAACGCACAATTTCCGCATTTTCCAATCCAGGTATGAGCTGCAAGACTTCTTTTTGCGGCCCCCATTTCAAATGTGTCTGAAAACCAACAATATTGTAAAGTGTTCCTGCCGCATCATCTTGACGCAATTGAACTACGGCAAAAGGACGTTTTCCCGTTTTTGGATCTTCTAAGCCAACTGGCTTCAATGGACCAAATAACATCGTTTTCTTCCCACGTGATGCCATCACTTCTATGGGCATGCAGCCTTCAAAAAAGATTTCCTTTTCGAATTCTTTAAGTGGTACTGTTTCAGCAGCTATCAATGCTTCATAAAAGCGGTCGAACTCTTCTTCCGTCATCGTACAGTTCAAGTAAGCTGCTTCCCCTTTATCATAACGGGATTTCAAATATACTTTATCCATGTTGATGCTGTCTTTTTCAAGAATTGGCGCTGCGGCATCATAGAAGTACAAGTATTCTTCATCCATGATTTGCTTCAAGCTGTCAGATAGTGATTGACTTGTAAGCGGGCCGGTTGCAATAACGGTCGGACCTTCCGGAATTTCCGTCACTTCTTCATTAATGACCGTCACATTTGGATGGTTTTTGACCCTTTCCGTAACAAGACCGGCAAATTCATGACGGTCAACAGCTAAAGCACCGCCAGCCGGTACAGCACAAGCATCTGCTGCGGACATGATGACCGAATCCAGTATGCGCATTTCTTCTTTTAATACACCAACTGCATTTGTTAAAGTATTTGCCCGAAGTGAATTGGAACAAACAAGTTCAGCGAATTTATCGGTATGATGGGCTGGTGTTTGTTTTACAGGGCGCATTTCATATAGATCGACTTTAATTCCTCTTTTAGCTAACTGCCACGCCGCTTCACTTCCAGCAAGCCCGGCACCGATTACACTTACTTTTGTTTCTTTCATTTTTCGAACCTCCATGTATAGATATGATAAGACAGGATCATTTATCATTAAAACTGCTTTCATAAAGTTTCATTTTTAACGATATCTATGTATTTATACCCGAAATACTCATTCCTGCTAACGATAATCTTAAAGTATATGCCACAAAGCCGGCATTCTTCCTGCAATCCATCTTCTAAAAGGGTAACGGACACAAATAGGAATTATATCTTTAAAAGAATGTACTTGTCCACTGAATTTTACATCACATGGCCTAAATAAAAAAGTTTCAAGCTTTATCCATTTTCTTCTTGGAAGGGAATCCACATATAATCATGATATCATACTTTCCTGAACATAAAGAAACCCGGCAGATGCCGAGTCAATTTATATTTAGTTTTTTTTGATAGTTCTCAGGGAAAGTAAACGATTTCACAGTCTTATCTATGCTTGGGGCATTTCTTTGAAATCACAATCCATGCATTGGACCTGGACGCCTTTTTTGAGTTTTTTCTCAACAAGTGTACCTTCACATTTTGGACAACTGCGCGGCAGCGGTTTATCCCACGATATGAAGTCACATTCAGGGTAGGTATCACATCCGTAAAATATGCGGCGTTTTTTACTTTTCCTTTCAATGATGTTTCCTTCTTTACATTTTGGGCATTTGACACCGATTTCTTTAACGATTGGCTTTGTGTTACGGCAATCCGGGAAATTACTGCATGCCATGAACTTTCCATAACGTCCCATCTTAAAGACCATACCATGTCCGCATTCCACGCAATCTTCACCAGCTGGTTCATCTTTGATTTCAATTTTCTCCATCTCGACTTCGGCTTTGGCCAGATGAACTGCAAATTCCTTATAAAATTCATCAATGACCTTTATCCATTCGATGCTGCCTTCCTCGACGCTGTCGAATTCCTGTTCCATCTTGGCAGTGAACTCTGCATCAAGAATATCCGGGAAGAATTCGCGTATCAATTCAAGAACGATCTCACCAAGCTCCGTTGGGATGAATCGTTTATTATCCAAGGTAACATAGCCGCGTTTTTGAATCGTATCCAAGGTAGGGGCATATGTAGAAGGACGGCCTATTCCCAGTTCCTCTAGGGTTTTGACAAGACGGGCTTCAGTATATCGGGGTGGAGGCTGTGTGAAATGCTGCTTCGGTTCGATATCTTTTGAAAAGAATTGATCTCCTTTTTTCACATCCGGAAGTGCATTTTCCTTTTCTTCCACCGAGTCATCGGACCCTTCAACATATACCTTCATAAAACCCGGAAATTTAATTTTTGAACCATTTGCCCTGAAGATGACATCCTCGTTATGAAGGTCGATGCTCATCGTATCCATGACCGCCGAAGACATTTGACTGGAAACGAATCGCTCCCATATCAATTTATAAAGACGGAATTGATCTCTGGATAAGAACTCCTTGACTACACCCGGTTCACGCAATGTGCTTGTTGGCCTGACTGCTTCATGGGCGTCCTGTGCATTAGTTTGTTTTTTCTCCTTGCGCTGTTCAGCCTGAACATAATCTTTACCATAATTATTTTGAATGAAGGTATGGACTTCCTCTTTCGCAACATCGGAAATCCGGGTCGAATCGGTTCTCATATAAGTGATTAACCCGACTGTACCTTCCTTGCCAAGCTCTATTCCTTCATAAAGCTGCTGAGCAAGCATCATGGTTTTCTTTGCACGGAAATTCAATTTAC
Organism: Peribacillus sp. NPDC094092; assembly: GCF_050279365.1. Taxonomy (NCBI): domain Bacteria; kingdom Bacillati; phylum Bacillota; class Bacilli; order Caryophanales; family Bacillaceae; genus Peribacillus; species Peribacillus sp. NPDC094092. The sequence goes on from NZ_JBNNUC010000001.1 coordinate 1,023,438, forward strand.
GTGCCGCTTCCTGTTGCAGGGAAGAAGTTGTAAAAGGGGCAGCTGGATTGCGCCTTCTTTCCTTTTTAGCCACAGCTCCTATCGTAAATTCGCCGCCATTTAAAGAAGCGAGCACTTTTTTGACGTCCTCTTCGGTATTTAATTCCTTCTTCTCGCCGCCAAGGCTGAAAAAGGAACCTTCAAACTGTTCTTTTCCTTTAACAAAATCAGCCTTTATTGTCCAATACTCTTCCGGGATAAAATCCTTGATCTCCTTCTCCCGGTCAATGATCATCCGTACAGCAACCGATTGGACCCGTCCCGCACTTAAGCCTTTCTTCACCTTTTTCCACAAAAGCGGGCTTATATTGTATCCGACTAAACGATCCAAGACCCTTCTTGCCTGCTGGGCATCAACCAATTTCATATTTATTGGCCTCGGCGATTTAAATGATTCTTTGATAGCATCTTTCGTGATCTCGTTGAATACCACGCGGCAATCTGAGTTAATGTCAACATCAAGACTGTGGGCCAAATGCCAGGCAATGGCTTCCCCTTCCCTGTCGGGGTCAGCCGCGAGATAGATTTTTTTCGCTTTTTTCGCAGCGGTTTTCAATTCTTTTAAAACCGGGCCTTTGCCGCGGATAGTTATATATTTAGGTTCATATTCACGTTCAACATCGACACCCATTTGACTTTTAGGCAAATCTCGAACATGCCCCATGGAAGCCTTTACTTTATATTTTTTTCCCAAGTAACGTTCTATTGTTTTCGCCTTTGCGGGCGATTCCACAATCACTAAGTATTCTGACATCCAATAAATCCTCCTCAAAGAGGTAATATAAATCTTCACTATTATTAATCATTCAAAAATCATTTGTCAACACCTCTTTACTTTTCAAAACATGCTGATTCAATTATTAATAGGTATTTTGACAAGAGGTGCCATTTGCAAAACTTATAACAGTTTTACAATATTTTCAACCTTTTTGTCTAATAATTCAACCCATCGTTTTAAAAAAGCACCTTTTTTTCTATTATCCCGTTTAGTTCTCCGTCTATCTTCTATATTATATTGTTTAGTACTCTTCCTCGATCTGCCTGGAACTCAAAACAAGTTTGGCACCATCGGAAATCAATTGATTGGTCCCCAGTGATTCTGGGCTCGTAACATTGCCGGGAAGAGCAAATACGTCCCTGCCGTGTTCCAAAGCTGTTTGTGCCGTAATAAGGGAACCGCTTCTTTCTTTTGCCTCGACCACGAATACTCCTTGTGATAATCCACTGATGATTCGATTCCTAAGCGGAAACATCCAAGGTTTTGCCTTCATTTCCGGTGGAGCCTCAGATATAAGCAAGCCTTTATTGGTGATTTCTTCAGCAAGGGTAATATTGGATCTCGGATATATTTGCATAAGCCCCCCTCCTAAAACCCCAATCGTATCTCCGCCTTCCCTTAATGCAATCTTATGTGACTCTGCATCGATTCCAGCCGCAACTCCGCTTATGATCACGAACTTTTTTTTTACGAGCGGTAATAGAATCGATTTTAAGGCCTCCAGACCATACGAGGTTGGCTTACGTGTTCCAACAACACCTAGTGTATTCTTCCTTGTTAAAAGCTTCTTATCGCCTTTATAATAAAGAACCCACGGAGGATCGAATATGTGCTTCAGCAAAAAAGGATATTCATCATCGAAGGTCGTCAAACAATGGATTTTGCTATCTTCGTAATTTTTAAGTTTATCGATGGTATTGAGAGAATGTAAATCTTCGAAAAAGAGGTTAAGCTTATTTGAGGGGATAGGGAGCATTTTTGCCCATTCCATGTAATTCGTCGTGAACAGTGAAGATAATGATGGGTCTTTGGACATGATTATTTGGATTGTTTTCCATCCTGCCCCCCGGCAATGATGGAGATGGATTAACTTTTCTTTTTTATTCAATTTGAAACGCCCCTAATCGGATATTTTTATAGGTAGGTTGATGGTGATGTACTCGGTGTCTCCCGAGGAAATTGGAGGAAAAGAAGACCGACCCAAAAAAAGGTCGGCCCAGCTTAAATTAATGGGTTTTACAAGGTTCGTAAATCTCTTTTTCTTTCAAGACGGAAATCAATGTTTCACCCATTACGGATGGAGTTTCGGCAACTTTAATTCCACATTCGTTCATGACGCGGATTTTCTCGTCAGCAGTCCCTTTACCTCCTGAGATAATGGCACCAGCATGTCCCATGCGTTTACCGGCAGGAGCCGTACGGCCACCAATGAAACCAACAACTGGCTTAGTCATATTTTCCTTCACCCAGATTGCTGCTTCTTCTTCTGCCGTTCCGCCGATTTCCCCGATCATGATCACAGCGTGTGTTTCAGGATCTTCATTGAAAGCCTTCAATACGTCAATAAAATCCGTTCCATTAACTGGATCCCCACCGATACCTACAGCTGAAGATTGCCCAATGCCTGCTTGCGATAATTGGTGAACGGCTTCGTACGTTAAAGTTCCAGAACGTGAAACTACACCAACATGGCCTTTTTTATGGATATATCCTGGCATGATACCGATCTTACACTCTTCAGGAGTAATGACACCTGGGCAGTTCGGTCCGATCAAGCGAGTTTTTTTGCCTTCCATGTACCGCTTAACCTTGACCATATCCAGAACAGGAATATGTTCCGTGATACAAATGACAAGATCAAGTTCTGCGTCTACGGCTTCCAGAATTGCATCGGCAGCAAATGGCGCCGGTACATAGATAACGGAAGCCTTCGCTCCGGTTTCAGTGACAGCTTCGGAAACTGTATTGAATACAGGTACCCCTTCCGCTTCTGTTCCACCTTTACCCGGAGTGACTCCTCCAACGATTTTCGTGCCGTATTCCAACATTTGTTTTGTATGAAATAATGCTGTTGCACCAGTGATTCCTTGAACGATCACTTTCGTATCTTTATTAATATAAACGCTCATTATGTTCCCCCCTGCCTATTATCCTACAAGTGATACTATTTTTTGTGCTCCATCAGCCATTGATTCAGCAGCCGTAATATTTAAACCTGACTCTTTTAGAATCTTTTTGCCAAGGTCCACATTCGTTCCTTCAAGACGAACAACAAGAGGGACATCCAGGCCAAGCTCTTTAGCAGCAGCCACGACACCTGTTGCGATGATGTCACATTTCATGATTCCTCCGAAGATATTAACGAAGATGCCTTTAACATTTTTATCGGAAAGGATGATTTTGAAAGCTTCTTTCACTTTTTCCTCAGTGGCGCCGCCACCAACGTCAAGGAAGTTAGCCGGATCTCCCATATAATGTTTAATGATGTCCATCGTTGCCATAGCAAGTCCGGCACCATTAACCATGCATCCGATATTTCCGTCAAGCGATATGTAACTAAGGCCATGTTTCGATGCTTCAATCTCTTTTGCATCCTCTTCATCCAAATCACGGAATTCCGCGATGTCTTTTTGGCGGTAAATCGCATTATCATCAAAATTCAACTTGGCATCAAGTGCCATTACATTGCCGTCGCCCGTAACCACTAATGGATTGATTTCTGCGATTGAGCAATCTTTTTCAACGAAAGCTGTATATAAGTTAACCATTAGCTTGGAAGCTTTATTTATAAGTGAAGCCGGAATATTGATATTGAATGCAATCCTCCGTGCTTGGAAGCCAGTCAGGCCTACAACCGGATCGATTACTTCTTTGAAAATTTTCTCTGGCGTCTTTTCGGCCACTTCCTCAATTTCCGTTCCGCCTTCTTCTGAAGCCATCAACACGACACTGTTCGTAGCACGGTCAAGGACCAGACCGATGTAATACTCTTTCGTAATGTCGCAGCCCTCTTCAATAAGTAAACGCTTAACTTCCTTGCCTGCAGGTCCTGTTTGATGGGTCACCAACGTCTTGCCAAGAATCTCTTCTGCATATGTACGTGCTTCATCAAGATTCTTCGCTACCTTGACTCCGCCGGCTTTCCCGCGGCCGCCCGCATGAATTTGAGCTTTTACGACAACAACTTCCGTACCTAACTCCTTCGCTGCTTCCACTGCTTCATCAACAGTAAAGGCAACCCGGCCATTTGGAACGGATACCCCGTATTGTCGCAATATCTCTTTCCCCTGATACTCATGGATATTCATTTCCCATCCTCCTTATCTACTAAAAAACAACCTCGAAATTTAATGCGTGTTTTCTCTATCATATTACAACAAAATTCTCCTTCGTGCATAATTTTCTTTCACGAAATTTTTAAAATATTATTATAATATACTTCCATACCCCCGTGTAAAATGGTAAAAAACTTCTTTGCCGTTGGTTTTTTCTTATTAAGTGGATTTATTTTTGCTTTGATTTTTTTGTCATTACAGTTATAAGGTCTAGTGAAAACGCTATCGTGAAAGCCTTTTCATCATATCAGCTCAGAGATCTTTTCATGGTAAATTACGGTTATCCTTTGTCTGACCCTAACTAAAAGCGAAAGGACAAAGCCATCGCCTTGTCCTTTTGTAAATAGTTTAGTATTTTTTTAATATAATGAATATGCGCTAGTGATTTCCCTACTATTCTACAAAAACCAACAGAATCCCATTTGGTGAAATCACAGATAACCAGGATCCTACCGATTCTTTCCCTTGTCAACTTTATAAATGAATGCAAATACCTCTGCAACTGCTCCATATAATTCTTCCGGAATCGTTTGATTGATATCCAATTGACCTAAAAGTGCAGCAAGAGATTCGTCCCTCTGGACCGGTATATCCAGTTTCATGGCGTTTTCCAGTATATTTTCAGCTATTTTACCTTTCCCCTTCGCCAATATGAAGGGCGCTTCGGATGTACTTTGATCATACTTTAAGGCAATGGCTTCTTTTCGTTGATCATTCATCATATTCGAATATCCACTCCGCTATATGAACCGGCTTCCGAAAAAGGAATCGGGTTCACCCTTTGGTCGCGCTCTTTTTCATTCATAGGTTTTACAAATGAAACCCCTGATAATCTGTAATCCATTTTTCCGAGATTCTCTCTTAGGGTGTCAAGATATTTATCCGCTGCCTCTTCAAGTACTGCATCATGCCGATTGATGACCGTCACTTTTATGATTCGGTTTTGAACCTGCATGTCGATGATCGTTTCTTTAAGACGTTCCAATTCTAAATAAAATAGGACTCGGCAGTAATCCGGATCTATTTTGCCATCTTTTGTTTTCCTTCCGCTACATTGTATAGTTAGGTCCGTTTGAATCGATCCCAAATTGAGTGGAAGTGTCAGGAGCAAATTCTGAATCGGCCCATTTTCCTGCGAAAGGATCTGTTGCGCAGTAATCCGATTTAGGATTTGTTCTGCCGTCTCCTTGATAGATGCAGGAATTTGCTCATTCAGCAATTTAAGCAGGAGCGGTTTAAGTGTCTCTAAATCATTCGGGATCTCCTTCATAACCTCTCCGGAAAAATTAATGAGTGAATGTTCCAGCTGAAGGCCAAGGACCTTGGTCATTTCTTTTAGTTGGTGGGCAACGGAAGGTCCATTGGCGAAATCGATTGTTCGAAATTCAGCTTCCAGGACATGTGCAAGGACAAGCCTCTCATTACCCCCAACGTATTGGGCCTCAGGAAGCTTATTAAGCGACTGAAACATTAATTCAGCTACCTTACCCTTCGACTCCTCTATTTGCCCTGTATCCATATTCAAGTAGCCTATAAGGTCATTCACTTCTATTTTTCCGCCTTTTGCCTGTTTAGCTGTTTCGGTAAAAGCACCCTGCAGTAATTGAAAGGCAAGAGGGGAAAGTTTTTCTGCAGCAATGTTTTTTCTCTGTATCGAGTGGATATCAGCTGGCAGGTTTGTCCCCTCATGATCATGACCTTTAAATATGCTGTCAATGGTCGTTTCGATCTCATCAACTTTTGCAAATGCACCGTTTTTTGCCCTGGAAAGCAACTGCAATCCTTGGTGTAATTTATCAATCACTGAATTCTTGGCCATACCGGATCTTTCCACAGCTCCATCCATTAATTTTTCCAGAAAAACAGATTCTGTCATTTCGTTTGGCATTAAACCCGTCTTTTGAAGCAGGGAAAATGCACCGGATTTCATTTCTGGCGTTGAATCGGGATCAAGCCATGTGGTCACTAGGTTTTGCAAACCATTTTGTCGAAGCTGGTTCTGTTTAACAACATGTAAAGAGCCCAATACCCCCTTAAGCTTGACGGCCGTCCTCGATACTCCCCCGCCATCTTGCAGCTGTTGCTTGAAAGCACCGAGTAGTTTGTGGAAAGGTTCACCTTTGGACTGTGTAAATAATGCATCAAATACACCCTTTACAAATGGCAATTGCTGAATGAACATCGATTTTATTACAGGCAGACCGGCTTCTTCAGCACCCGCAGCTTTTAACCATTGCAATGCCGACTGAAAGGTCTCCTTGGTTATCGGAAGCCGATTGGTCAGAAGGTATTCGGCAAGCTTCGTTACGGCCGGTTCAGGCTTCATTCCGAGTTGAGCGATCAATTGCGCAGCCTTTCCCTTTAAGCCGGAAACGGTCAAATCGGGGGAATCCAAAGCTTTTAACACGACACCCCCCTCTTTTGGGTGCTTCACTTGAAACCAGTACCTTTCCCCTGTTCGTAGCGGGCTTTCGGGATTGGCAATCATTCTCTGATGGCCAATCTGTACCTGAGCCGTTTGGTCAGGAAAAACCTTATTCACCTTCCCGATTAGGATTTGCCCGTTTTTCAAACTCACAGATCCTTTAACTTCAATGGGTGAAGGATTTGGTTGGCTGCTTGTTATGGATTGCACCCCTCATCCCCCCTCAGCCCTTCGTTCGTGCAGCAATTTCCTTAACTGGCGCAAAACTTCTTCTATGCCAAGGTGTAAGCCCGTGCGTGCCGAGTGCTTCTAAATGTTGGCTCGTCCCGTAACCCATGTGCTTTTCGAAACCATATTCCGGATGTTTTTCACCATATTCCTTCATCATCCTATCACGGGTCACTTTCGCTATTATGGAGGCCGCAGAGATGCTAATGCTTCTTGCGTCACCCTTTATGAGAGAAAGCTGCGGAATCGGCACATCCAGTTTCATCGCATCGATCAACAAATGATCAGGAAGCTCTGACAAATCGTTCAATGCGGCCACCATTGCCTTTTTCGTGGCTTGATATATATTGATTTCATCAATAACTTCGCTATGTACAACACCCACACCTATGGATAGTGCTTCCTTGAAAATCATCTCATAAAACCGTTCCCTTTTTGACTCTGAAATTTTTTTAGAATCATTAAGACCTGGCAAATAAAAAGATTCAGGCAAGATGACTGCACTCGTCACAACTGGTCCTGCAAGCGGTCCTCTTCCCACTTCATCGATACCAGCCAGAATGGAAAACCCCTGTTTTCGCAACTGGCGTTCAAACTCTGTCATTTCCGTGAAAGCATCCCTTACCTGTTGTTCTTTTTCATAAGCTCTTTGCCATTTGCTTACTAAGTCGGTTACTCCCTTTCTTCCGTCCTCCCGGCATTCTTGTAGAAATGAATCTTCGGGTTCTTTTATTGTCATTAACTTTACGGAGATTTCCTTAATGCTCATTGCAGTTACCATCATATATCACCCATCATATTAATTATCGGCAGTATTGCTTCCTTTCTTCAGTTCAGACAAAAATACGGAGCGGAAAAGAGACATCAAAAAGAAATACCTTTTCGACATCCAACTCCAGCTCCGTATCACTTCATGTTAATCGGGGATATCAACCTCTTCATAATCCAATGGGACCTCAAACGTAAGCGGGCCCATCTTTTCTGAACGGATTTCACGTACGACCAACTCTGCGGTTTTATCATAATCGATGAAGCCCCCAGATGCCAAACAGCCCCTGAACTTTCCGACCGCATCGAACAATTCGAGCGTTTCCTGGGGAATCACATCCAGGTTATATCGGGATTTCATTCTATCTGGATATTCTTTTTCCAAAAAGCGAAGACCGTATAAAGAGACTTCGTGCAAGTTTAAAATCGTATCCTTGATCGCACCTGTCAATGCAAGCTTCAAACCAACTTCTTGATCCTCGAATTTCGGCCAGAGAATTCCCGGCGTATCCAGCAATTCCAATTCCTTACCAACTTTTATCCATTGCTGCGCTTTCGTGACGCCAGGAGTATTCCCTGTTTTGGCAATGTTCTTTTTGGCAAGTCGATTGATCAGAGTCGATTTCCCTACGTTCGGAATGCCGACTATCATGGCACGGATCGCTCTTGGCTTTATTCCTCTTGATTCCATCCGCTCATACTTCTCTTTTAAAAGATTTTTGGCAGCAGCTGTTATCTGGTTTAAACCGTTTCCTGCCTGCGAATTAATGGCAATCGCCGTTTTCCCCTGCGACTTATAATGCTCAAGCCACATATTCGTTTTTACCGGATCGGCCATATCAGCTTTATTCAAAAGGATAACCCTCGGTTTATGCTGAATGATTTCATCGATCATCGGATTTCGTGAAGATGCCGGAATCCGGGCATCCACAAGTTCAAAGATGATGTCGATCAGTTTTAATTTCTCTGTTACTTCCCGTCTTGCTTTGGCCATATGGCCAGGGAACCACTGTATTGTCAATGGAATCCACCTTCCTACTATTCCGCCAATCTAAAGTCTTCAATTGGCCAATAAACTAATTTAGTTTTTCCTAACACTTTATCGTAAGGAACGACACCAACGCCAATATGGCGGCTATCCTTACTAAAACGGCGATTATCCCCTAGGACAAATAGTGTGTCCTCAGGCACCGTTCCTTGTTCTATGACATCACTTAATGTAAAAGGTTCCGTCAAATCCCCGCCATCTATCAATTGTTCTTTATATTCATCCAAGTATGGCTCATCATAAGCTTTTCCATTCACGTAAAGAGTATCATCTTTATATTCCACTTTTTCCCCTGGCAATCCGATGACCCGCTTTATGTAATCTTTGCCTTCTGGAGCTTCGAAAACGATGATGTCGAATCTTTTCGGTTCGCCAATCGAATAGGAGATTTTATTAACGATCATGCGGTCCGTATCCTTTAATGTCGGCATCATGGAATTACCGTCCACAACAATGGGAGCCAGAAGGAAATAACGAATCAGCGTCGCCGCTATAACCGCGATTATGACCGCCTTCGTCCATTCCCACAATTCATTTTTCTTCTTCGCCATCCTTACCCACCCTTTTTGAAGCATATCAACAATTATTTTAACATGTTGCGGACGCCATAGCGAGCAGGTTTTCACCGTATGTGTATTCACTTTTTCTTAAAGTGCAAAAAGGGAGCCTGATAAACAAGCTCCCTTTTTTTGCATGATACTGTTTGGTTATTCACCTTATGTGGATCATGGTAAACCCGCATGAAGATATTCGAAGGATTAACGACGAATTTCTTTAATACGTGCTTTTTTACCACGAAGTTCGCGTAGGTAATAAAGTTTCGCACGACGTACTTTACCGTGACGGATAACTTCTAGTTTCGCAATTTTTGGTGTGTGAACAGGGAAAGCACGTTCTACTCCAACGCCGTAAGAGATCTTACGTACTGTGAAAGTTTCACTAACTCCGCCGCCACGACGTTTGATTACAACGCCTTCAAACAACTGGATACGTTCGCGAGTTCCTTCAATAACCTTTACGTGTACACGTACTGTGTCACCAGGTCTGAATGATGGAAGATCTGAGCGAAGTTGTTCTTTTGTGATTTCGTTAATAAGATTTTGCATCGATTTCAACTCCTCCTGGACGCTCTTGCAAATACTTTTTGTTTGCAGCGGAACATCGTTATAAGACTGAGCATTTTGCCCAAGTCACAAGTTATATCCTATCATACTATAAACGTCGATGCAATAGACATCAGTCTTCTTTTTTAATCTCGGATAATAATTTTTTTTCAACTTCCGATAGTTCATAACTATCGAGCAAATCCGGACGTCGAATCCAAGTTCTGCGCAGAGATTCCTTCATCCGCCATTCATCGATTTTTTTATGATTCCCGGATATTAGCTGATCGGGAACTTTCATCCCCCGGAAATCTGCAGGTCTAGTATAATGGGGATGCTCTAACAAACCAGAAGAATAGGAATCAAGAATCGGGGAGTCAACATTTCCCAGAACGCCAGGCAGCAAGCGCACAACGCTGTCAATAATGACCATTGCACCCAATTCCCCGCCTGTAAGCACAAAGTCACCAATCGATATTTCATCAGTGACGACATGCTCCCGGATACGCTCGTCATACCCTTCATAATGCCCGCAAATGAAAATGAGATGGTCCTCTCCAGCAAACTCTTCGGCTTTTTTCTGCGTGTAGCGCTCTCCCTGGGGACAAAGCAGGACTACCCTTGGGTTTAGCTCACCTTGGCCTTTTAGAGCTTCCACAGCGTCAAAGATCGGCTGTGCCTTCAATACCATTCCGGCACCGCCGCCATACGGATAATCGTCTACCGTCGAATGTTTATTATCTGCATAATCTCGAAAGTTGGTCACCTTATAGCTGACAGCCTGCTTTTCCGCAGCCTTTTTTAAGATGGACGAACCAAATACCCCTTCGAACATTTCTGGAAAAAGCGAAAGCACATCGATTTTCATCAGTCCAAAAGTCCTTCCATCGGTGTAATGATGACCTTTTTAGCGGGAATATCCACTTCTTTTACAATTTGTTCAATATACGGGATCAGGATGTCCTTACTGCCAGCTTTCTTAATGACCCAAACATCATTGGCACCAGGCGTAAGGACCTCAGTGATTTCCCCAACTTCCTTGCCTTCATCCGTAAATACCGAACAGCCGATGATTTCATGGAAATAGAACTCACCTTCATCCAATTCACCAAGTTGTGCTTCCTTGACTTTCAGGACCCCGTTTTTAAAAGCCTCGACCTGGCCGACGTTATAAAAGTTCTCGAACGTCAACAGATTAAAGTTTTTATGGGTACGATGCGACCTGACGATAAGCGGCAAAGGTTTTTTCTCCGTGTCCCTAAACAAATACAGGGTATTTCCCACTTTGTATCGTTTTTCCGGAAAGTCTGTTGAAGAAATAACACGGACTTCTCCTAAAAGACCATGTGTGTTGACAATTTTACCTACATTAAACCATTTTTCCATTCTTTCACCTCTAACGAATTTCCGAGACGATTCCATCTTTAATGACAATGGTCTTCGTTGCCATAATTTCGTCCCAATCTGCCCCAATTTCCACATCAATGATACTTTGAACTTCCCGTTCCTTTAATTCACTACCTGCGGGAAGGATCTCCAACTGCTCCATTTGAAATTCAAGCAGTTTAATTTTTTCTTGCCTCTGGTTTATTTCTTTTTCAAAATGAGCACGGAGACTAGCAGGTTGGAGAGTTCTTGTTTTTTCAAGTTTTTTCAGTTCAAAGCGAAGCTGTTCACTCTCTTTTTGAAGCTGAAGGCGTTTTGACTTGTATTTCTCGAGGAGCTGATTCTTGCTGGATTCCGTTAATACTTGGTTAACGATTACGTTTTGGAGAATTTTCATTCCAGCACCTCCTATTATCTATGATTTCTTATTTCCTTCAAAAAATATGTATGATGGGGTAATCTTTTTGAAATGGGGGTCATTCTCTTAAGTATAACGTAAATCGGTAAAAGATGCGTCTTAAAAAGGCGTAAAGTTTAAAGTACTGGTCTATTCAATTAGGACCCTATTCGGAATTTCACTTTCTTGAAGTACAAAAAAAGGAGGGGTATTAACCCTCCTTATTCGGAAATCTCCAAATAGATTTTCTTCTGCTGTGAAGATCCTGCTGCATATACCACAGTCCGAATCGCCTTAGCAACACGCCCTTGTTTACCGATCACCTTGCCCATGTCCTCTTTATGAACCGAGAGGATATAAACAATCCGGTCGGATTCTTCCTTGGAGGTCACGATGACCTCTTCCGGATAATCCACAAGTGCTGAAACAATCGTTTCAATCAGTGCTTTCATCAACTACCGTCGATTACTTGCTGTTTTTTGCAACATGGAATTTTTCCATGATGCCTTGTGTAGAGAATAAGTTACGAACTGTATCAGATGGTTTAGCTCCATCTTGTAACCATTTAAGAGCAAGCTCTTCGTTGATTTCAACTTTAGCTGGTTGAGCCACCGGGTTATAAGTTCCTACCACTTCGATGTAACGTCCGTCACGTGGTGAACGAGAATCTGCAACTACAATACGATAGAAAGGAGATTTTTTAGCTCCCATACGTTTTAAGCGAATTTTTACTGCCATTTTAAATAAGCACCTCCGAATAGTTTCACACAAGATAGTATAATATCAAATGTCTTGCATGTTTGTAAAGGTTTTTTTCTTAACAGGTAAAAAAAGTGTTGAAATACATGGATTCGACCTGTATTCCGCTTCAGTTTCGACCTAAAATAAACCTTACATGAACGGGAATTTGAATCCCTTTTTCTTTCCTTTTTGCATGTTCGTAACCTGTTTCATCATCTTTTTCATTTCTTCGAATTGCTTCAGTAGACGGTTCACTTCTTGAATCGATCTGCCGCTTCCCTTGGCAATCCGTTTCTTGCGGGATGCATTCATGGTTTCCGGATGTTCCTTTTCATGCGTAGTCATTGAACGGATGATAGCTTCCACATGACCGATCTGTTTCTCATCGATCTGAAGGTTGTCCATCCCTTTCATTTTATTCGCACCAGGAATCATTTTCAGAATATCATCAAGTGGTCCCATATTCCGCACCTGACCAAGCTGATCAAGGAAATCATCAAAGGTAAAAGTGGCTGTACGCATCTTTTTCTCTAATTCTTTCGCTTTTTCTTCATCTACATTGGCCTGTGCTTTTTCGATAAGGGTCAATACATCACCCATGCCCAGAATCCTTGACGCCATCCGTTCTGGATGGAACGCTTCAAGTGCATCCAATTTTTCCCCCATACCGACGAACTTAATCGGCGTATCGGTGACCGAACGAATGGAAAGTGCCGCACCACCACGTGTATCCCCATCAAGTTTCGTTAAGACGACTCCAGTAAGGCCTAGCTGTTCATTGAAGCTTTGGGCTACATTGACCGCATCCTGACCTGTCATCGCATCGACAACCAGGAAGATTTCATCAGGTTTTGTCAACTCTTTGATATCCTTCAGTTCGCCCATCAAGTTTTCATCAACATGAAGGCGGCCTGCGGTATCGATCAACACATAATCATGATGTTCTTCCTTAGCTTTTTCAATTGCCTGTTTGGCAATTTCAACAGGGCTGACCTGGTCCCCTAGGGAGAAAACAGGCATGCTTAATTGTTTGCCAAGTGTTTCAAGCTGCTTAATCGCCGCCGGACGGTAAATATCAGCCGCAACGAGCAATGGCTTGCGGTTGTATTTTTTTCTAAGAAGATTGGCAAGCTTTCCGGTGGTCGTCGTTTTACCAGCACCCTGAAGCCCTACCATCATAATGACGGTCGGTGGTTTCGAGGCAACGGCAATCTTGCTTTGTTCGCCGCCCATCAGCTCCGTCAATTCTTCCTTAACTACTTTAATTACCTGTTGACCGGGGGTTAAGCTTTTCAGCACTTCCTGACCTACCGAACGTTCACTGACACGTTTTACAAAATCCTTCACGACTTTAAAGTTAACATCCGCTTCAAGCAGGGCCAATCGAACTTCACGCATCATTTCTTTTACGTCCGCTTCGTTGACCTTCCCTTTTCCACGAATCTTTTGCATCGTGCTCTGCAGTCGGTCGGCCAATCCTTCAAATGCCATATTGCCGCCTCCTAATCCAACTTCTCAAGCGTTGTGATTGCGTCAAGCAGCTCCTCTTTTGAAAAGGAATCCTTTTCTATGAGTCCCTTCATATTCGCAATCCACTGGTTACGCTCTTGAAATTTTTGAAATAACAAAAGCTTTGCTTCATATTCCTCAAGCATCGCTTCCGTTCTTTTTATATTATCATAGACTGCCTGCCTACTGACTTCGTATTCTTCGGCAATCTCGCCAAGAGAGTAATCATCCAGATAGTAGAGGGACATGTAGCTCTGCTGCTTCTCTGTTAACAACGATTGGTAAAAGTCATACAAATAATTAATCCGCGTTGTCTTTTCAAGCATCTTAGCAAGCCTCCCTGCTGTTAAGTGAAAACCCTTTACAAGTTTATATTGTAAAGCCTTGTTTATTTGATGTCAAGTTAAACTCCTTACCACTTGTTTGCAAAGCATTATTTTTTTCTTTTTTTCGCCTCATTTTTAGACTTTTCTGCAATTGTTCCTCCAAATGACCACTGTGAACAAAAAACCAGAAGAGAATTATCCCCTTCTGGCTTACAGTTTTTTTAAACCTCTTCTTTATCGATAATATCAGCAAAAAGTCCATAAACATATTTCTCAGCATCGAATTCCTGTAGATCGTCCATTTTTTCACCTAGCCCGACAAATTTAACGGGAATGGCCAATTCATTGCGAATTGCCAAAACAATCCCACCTTTTGCGGTGCCATCAAGCTTTGTTAAAACTATGCCGGAAACATTGGTCGCTTCCTTGAATGTCTTGGCCTGAATAAGGGCATTTTGACCAGTTGTAGCATCAAGGGCAAGCAACACCTCGTGTGGTGCACCTGGTACTTCACGTTCAATTACACGTTTCACCTTTTCCAATTCCTTCATTAAATTCACTTTATTCTGTAAGCGGCCGGCAGTGTCGCAGATCAGTATATCCGCTTTTCGTGCCTTGGCGGCCTGAATGGCATCAAACATTACCGCTGCAGGGTCAGAACCTTCACCCTGTTTGATTACACTGACACCGACACGCTCTCCCCAAACCTCAAGCTGTTCGATCGCACCGGCACGGAAGGTATCCCCGGCAGCCAATACAACAGATTTACCTTCTGTTTTGAATTTATGGGCAAGCTTTCCAATGGTCGTCGTTTTACCTACCCCGTTAACCCCTACAAACAAAATGACCGTCAAACCTTCTTCTTGTATGTTCAGGCTTGAAGTCGCTTCATCATTACCTTGGTAGATTTCAACAAGCTTTTCGGAAATAACGGACTGTACTTCCCTCGTATCAGAAATATTTCGAAGCTTGACTTCCATTTTTAATTGGTCAATCAGTTCCATGACAGTATCAAAGCCTACATCAGCCTGTATCAGGATTTCTTCAAGTTCTTCAAAAAAGTCCTCATCCACTTTCCGATATCGGGCAACAAGTTCATTAACCCTTCCCGTAAAAGAATTTCTCGTCTTTGTCAAACCTTGTTTGAATTTTTCCCCTATGGATATTTCTGCTTCAACTGATTTTTCTTTTTCATCCTGATTCGTAAATTTCTCTTTTAGCTTTTTGAAAAAACTCATTGTCCCACTTCCTCTTATTCATGAATTTTAAACTTCAATAAAGTTTTCTGACTCTTCCATCCGGACGGAAACAAGTTTGGAGACACCTGACTCCTGCATCGTAATGCCATATAGGACATCTGCCTCTTCCATCGTGCCTTTACGGTGAGTGATCACGATGAACTGCGTTTCCCTGCTGAACTTCCTTAAAAATTGACTGAACCGGACGACATTCG
The DNA here is from genome assembly GCF_050279365.1 of Peribacillus sp. NPDC094092. Classification (NCBI taxonomy): domain Bacteria; kingdom Bacillati; phylum Bacillota; class Bacilli; order Caryophanales; family Bacillaceae; genus Peribacillus; species Peribacillus sp. NPDC094092. The sequence continues at coordinate 1,038,974 of NZ_JBNNUC010000001.1, forward strand.
CCTCATCAAGCGCTGCCTCTACCTCATCAAGGATACAGAAAGGCACCGGACGCACTTTTAGAATGGAGAATAAAAGGGCAATGGCTGTCAATGCTCGTTCCCCCCCGGATAAGAGGCTCAAATTTTGCAGTTTTTTCCCGGGGGGCTGTGCAATGATATCCACCCCTGTATTTAGTAAATCATCCGGATTTGTCAGCTTCAGCTCTGCTTTGCCTCCGCCGAATAAAGCTTTGAAGACTTGTTCGAATTCTTCACGGATTGAATAGAAGGTATCCGCAAAGCGCCGCTTCATTTCATCATCCATTTCATCGATGACTTGGAATAATGTATCTTTCGCCTGTTGCAGGTCTTCCTTTTGACTAAGGAGGAATTCATATCGTTCAGCTACACGTGCGTATTCATCAATTGCACCTAGATTCACCGTTCCCAGTTCCTCGATTGCAAGCTTGATTAACTTCACCCTTTTTTGAGCTTCTTCTGCAGGCATCATCAGAGGATACTGTTCTTTAGCACCTTCAAAGGAAAGGGTATATTCTTCTCTCAAGTGGTCAAGGCGATTTTCCAGTTCGACATCCAGACGAGTTAATTTCACTTCTTCATCCTTTATCACTTCGACAATGCCTTTATAAAGTCGGTTTTCCTCTTTCATGGACAGTTCAAGAGTTTCAACTTGCGTTAGAAGCTCGTTCTTTTCCTGTTTTTTCATGGTAATTCCTTCAATTGCTCCATTTTTATCAAGCAATTTCTGCTGAGCCATATCTTCCAGGGACTCTTCCCCGCTTGAACTGTCTGTCATTTCATTGGTCAGGAGCCCTAAATCATCTTTGTTTTCGGCAAGCCTGCTTGCTTCCTTTGAAAGGTCCGATTCAATGCGTTCCATCTTCTCTTTTTGGTTTTGCAGCTGGCCGCGCTTAGAGGCAAGCATTACCCTCAGTTCATTCGTTTCTTCAGCAAGGGTCTCTTTTGAGGATTGTTGAGATTGTTTTTGTTCGGTCATTTCGGAAATCAACCGATCCAGCCCTTCAATCTCAGTTTTACACGAATCCAGAAGTTCTTCCAGCTCTTCAAGTCTTGCTGTTTTTTGCTGTTGTTCTTCCAAATATGAATTTTTATCCAAATCATAAAGATGCAGCCGTTCATTCACATTTCTTTCCTGCAGCTCCACTTCCCGGAGTTCGCCCTTAAGGGTTTGTTCTTGTAATCGAAGTCTCTCTCCTGTTTTTCTGGTTTGTTCAAGCGTTTGCTCTTGAACACCCACATCCACTTTGAGCTGTTTGACTTGCTTTTCTAGCTGATTCGTTTTAGCTTCCATTGCAGCAAGTTTTTGATGGAGCTCTTCCAATTCCGTTTTCCTTGAAAGAAGGGAGGTCGTTTTTTGCTTTAAGGCCCCACCAGTCATTGAACCACCTGGATTGACGATATCCCCTTCAAGTGTTACGAAGCGGAAACGGTGCTGCATCATTTTCGCCAGGTCATTTGCACCTTTTAGATCGGTGGTGATCATCACGGTGCCTAATAGGTTTTCGGCAATCGCTGCATGCCTATCATCATATTGGATCAATGAGGAACCCGTCCCCACAAAAGCTGGATGACCCTTCAGCATCGATAGTTGGTTAGCTGATATCTCTCTTGCCTTTATGACTGATAAAGGCAAGAACGTCGCACGCCCATATCTATTTTTCTTCAAGAAAGAAATGGCTTCCCGTGCATGCTCTTCGCGTTCGACGACAACATGCTGCATCGCTCCGCCCAGAGCCGTTTCGATGGCCGTTTCATATTCCTTTGGAACCTTTATCAATTCCGCAACTGCCCCTTCAATGCCTCGAAGGGTTTCTTTCGCTTTCAAAACCTCTTTTACACCTTGAAAAAAGCCTGCATAATCATCTTCCATTTCTTCAAGAAGTTCCTTACGAGATTTTGCCTGTTGAAGGAATTGATAGGCCTTGTAAAGGGTGGTCTCCTGTTTTTGATACGTATCTTTTGCAGCATTCAATTTATTCTGCTGATTTCGGAAATAAGTGACATGCTCTTCAAGCTGCTTGGTCATATTTTCCATCAGCTGTGAATATTCCATTTTTTTAGCAGTGATATCCAATCTTTCGGTTAAAAACTTTTCATTTTCCATATCAAGTTTGGCATTTTTATGCTCCTGCTGCGTTAATTGCTGGAGCAAGTATTGTTTTTCGTTTTTAGCCGATGCCTGCTTGTTCAACCACTCGATATAGTCACTCTTTTTCGCTTCGATCATCGCTTCAATATCACTATTGAAAAGGCCTAGGCTTTTTTGTTTTTCATGTAAGGTTTCAGAAATCCCTTTCACTTCCATGTTCAGTGCATTCAGGATTTCCGTTTCTCTTTCCTTTTGCAAAGCCAAACGTTCGACGGCAGCCTCACCTTCCACAATCGCTTTTTCTAGCTGTGACTTGTTTTGGGCAGCATTTTTTTTCCGTTCTTTCAAAACCTCTTTACGGCCTTCAAGCTTTTCAAGTTCTTCGCTTGCATTCAGGAGAACTTCCTGAAGTCCATTGATCGATGTCTCAAGCGTCGCAAGACTATCCCTTAGTTTTTTGAGATGCGCTTCCCTGTCATGAAGCTGTCCTGCCATTTGCTGTTCCATTTCATTATGCTTTTCAAGTTCTTGTGAAAGTTTTTCCCATTTTCCATAAAGCTCTTCTATTTCAAAAACGGTTAAAGCCACTTCTATTTGCTCAAGCTCTTCTTTCTTCGCCAAAAACTCCTTGGCGAGGGAGGACTGAATTTTTAACGGCTCCACCTGCCCCTCCAATTCATGGAGGATATCATGGACACGGTTTAAGTTATCCTGGGTTTCCGTCAACTTCGATTCCGCTTTTCGTTTTCTGGTTTTATACTTCAGGACACCTGCTGCCTCTTCAAAGATCACTCGTCTTTCTTCAGCCTTACTGCTTAGGATTTCTTCCACTTTCCCTTGACTGATGATGGAAAAGGCTTCTCGTCCAAGACCAGAATCCATGAAAAGGTCTATGATGTCTTTCAGACGGCAACCTTGATTATTAATGAAAAATTCACTTTCTCCCGATCGATATACACGTCTTGTCACACTGACTTCATGAAAGTCGATCGGTAGGGAATTGGTCTCGTTATCAAGGGTCAATGATACTTCCGCAAAATTCAACGCTTTCCTCGTGTCACTTCCCGAAAAGATGATATCTTCCATTTTTGCTCCACGCAGTGATTTCGCAGACTGCTCTCCAAGTACCCAGCGGACTGCATCGGTCACATTACTTTTACCGCTTCCGTTTGGTCCAACCACTGCCGTGACACCAGGTACAAAATCAATCGAAATTTTCTCTGCGAAAGATTTAAATCCTACAACGTCCAAACGTTTGAGGAACATGACCTTTCCCCCTCTACTGTTAAACTATCTTGTTGATTTTTTATCTTTTAAAACGATTAATGCATGCTCGGCAGCATGCTGCTCTGCTTCTTTTTTTGACTTTCCTATTCCAGAACCCAGCTCTTCCCCATTAAGGGAGACGGTCGAAACAAACTCCCGATTATGTGCCGGTCCCTTTTCCTGCAAGATCTTATATTGCAGGACACCGATGGCATCCCGCTGGATCAGCTCCTGAAGCTGGCTCTTATAATCCATCACATGAGAAAAAGCACCCTCGTCTATCTTTGGAAACACGACATTCGTCAAAAACTGCACAACCGGCTCTAATCCTTGATCAAGGTACAAAGCACCAATGTAGGCTTCGAATACATCCGCAAGCATGGCAGGGCGTTCTCTTCCACCTGTCATTTCTTCCCCTTTTCCGAGTAATACATATTCCCCGTAAGAAAGGCTATTGGCAAAAGAAACAAGTGAAGGCTCACACACAATGGCTGCCCTTAGTTTGGTAAGTTCACCTTCGCTCATCATCGGATATTTTTGATATAAGTATTTAGAGATGGTCAATTCAAGTACAGCGTCCCCTAAGAATTCAAGCCTTTCATTATCTTCATAAGGCTTACGGCGATGCTCATTCACATAAGATGAATGCGTAAAAGCTTGTTTTAATAGATTTTCATCTTTGAAATGAAAACCCAGATTTTCTTGCAACTGTTTAAATTTATTATCCTTGATTGATGGTTTACGATTATTTCCGTTCCTACGCATCACACAAAACCCTCCACAACGGTTCAAAAAGCATATTTTTCCAATATATAAAAAGAAACCTGGCAGGAATTCCTGTCAAGCTTTCCTATGTACCATCATACATTATTATCCCCTTAAAGAAAACTAATGGCAAAAGACCACTGCACTGCAGGCGGAACTTACCGAGTACATGCTCATTTCCTTCTCTGCCGCTGCATCGAACTTCTTTAAGCAATAAGAGAAAGCCCCGTTAAAAAACGGAGCTTTTAGTCAAATGACAATTCATTACATAGTGCTTTGTATGTAATTCACAGCATCACCCACTGTGGCGATTTTTTCAGCGTCATCGTCCGAAATTTCCATATCAAACTCGTCTTCGAATTCCATGACTAGTTCAACTACATCAAGGGAATCGGCACCAAGATCTTCTTTGAAAGAAGCTTCAAGTTTTACCTCTGATTCTTCTACGTTCAAACGATCTACAACGATTTTAGTTACTCTTTCTAATACATCTGCCAATGTGTTCACCTCCCCTCAAAACATTATAAATTAATTTCGAAAAAAATCAAAGAAAACTTACATGACCATGCCGCCATCTACATGAAGAGTTTGCCCAGTCATATATTTGCTGCCCTCAGAAGCAAGGAAAGTCGCTACTGCAGCAATATCTTTAGGATCACCGAACCGTGCAAGCGGGATTTGGTCCAGCATGGCTTTTTGGACGTCTTCAGGCAATTCACCAGTCATATCCGTTGAGATGAAACCTGGGGCAATCGCATTGACCGTAATGCCTCTCGATGCAAGTTCCTTTGCCGTCGTTTTAGTCAGGCCGATCACACCAGCTTTAGCCGCTACATAATTAGCCTGCCCTGCATTTCCGCTGACGCCGACGATCGATGCCATATTGATGATCCTGCCGCTACGCTGTTTCATCATTTGCCTTGTAACCGCTTTGGTGCATAAGAACACGCCTTTTAGATTCGTATTGATCACAGAATCCCATTCATCTTCTTTCATGCGCATCAATAGGTTATCACGTGTGATGCCAGCATTATTGACCAGGATATCCACCCTGCCAAACTGTTCGACGACCTCTTTGATCATGCTTGTCACCGAATCACTATTTGCAACATCGCATTGTATGGCGAATGCTTTACGGCCCAATGCCTTGATTTCGTCAACCACTTCATTCGCTTTAGCTTCACTGCCAGAATAGTTGATGGCAACATCCGCTCCCTGACGGGCAAGTTCTAATGCAACTTCCCTGCCTATACCTCTTGAAGCTCCGGTTACAAGTGCTTTTTTTCCTTCGAGGATCATGCTTGTACCCCCTTCAATGTTTCAATTGTTTTAGTTAGAGAATCTATATCGGATACCGAGTGAATTTGAACGGAACGATCAATTTTCTTAATCAATCCGCCCAATACTTTCCCAGGGCCCACCTCGATGAACGTATCCACGCCCAAATCAAGAAGATTTTTCACACTGTCCTCCCAAAGGACCGGTGAATACAGTTGTTCGATTAATTTTTCTTTTATTTCGGCAGGTGCTGTAATGGGATTAGCCGTTACGTTTGAAATAACAGGAATTTCTGCCTGTTTGAAGCTTACTTCATCAAGGACACCCTGTAACTTTTCTGCTGCCGGTTTCATCAATTCCGAATGGAACGGTCCGCTCACTTCAAGGGGAAGAGCCCGTTTAGCGCCATTTTCCTTGGCTTTTGCACTCGCAAGTTTAACCCCTTCCGAAGTGCCTGAAATGACGATTTGCCCTGGACAATTAATATTGGCCAATTGAACGGATTCCCCCGTGGCCGTAATTTCAGAAGTGACTTCAGATAGAGCTTCCCGGTCCATTCCCAAAATCGCAGCCATTGAGCCTTGACCATTCGGTACCGCAGCTTCCATGAATTCACCACGCTTACGCACTGTATATACGGCATCCTCAAAAGAAATTGCACCAGATGCCACTAATGCCGTATATTCACCTAAACTGTGCCCGGCTGTATAATCGGGTTTAATGCCCGCTTCTTTCAACTCCTTGACAAAAGCATAACTCGTAGTCAATAAAGCAGGCTGTGCATTATAAGTCACCGTTAATTCTTGTTGTGTGCCATTAAAGATCAATTCGGAAAGTGGAAAATCAAGTTTTTCATCAGCTGTTCGAAAAATTTGCTGAGCACGCTCGTTTTCCTGAAATAAGTCATGCCCCATTCCTATTGATTGTGAACCTTGTCCTGGAAAGACAAAAGCAATTTTACCCATCTGTTACTCCCCTGCCTCTATGATTTATTATTTTTTTCTATTGTCTCCGCAATTGTGGAAATGACGTCATTTCCAACCATATCGCGAGTCTGGCGTATTGCATTATAGACCGCATTCTCATCTGAAGAACCATGAGCCTTAATGACAGGGGCCTTCAAACCGAATAGGCCGGCACCGCCATACTCCGAGTAATCCATTTTATTTTTTATGCCTTTTAGTTCAGGCTTTACCATTGCTGCAGCGAACTTACTCTTGAGATTGCTCGTCAAAGCCGTTTTCACCATTTTGAATACGCCCATAGCAGTACCTTCAAGCGTCTTTAATACCATATTTCCCGTGAAGCCGTCCGTTACGACAACATCAGCCGGCCCGCTCAGGAGGTCCCTTGCCTCTACGTTGCCTATAAAGGATATCTCCGAAGATTGCTGCAGTAATGTAAAGGCATGCTTTGTCAGTTCATTCCCTTTTTTTTCTTCTGTGCCAATATTAAGTAATCCGACACGGGGCTTTTCGATTCCCCGCACTTTTTGGGCATAAACAGAACCCATTATGGCGAATTGAAGGAGATGCTCGGGTTTCGAATCGGAGTTCGCACCTACATCCAGTAGCACAAATCCTTTACCATCGATTGTCGGAAGGGTGGGAGCCAATGCCGGACGTTCAATTCCTTCTATCCTTCCGACCACAAACAAGCCCGCAGCCATTAGCGCCCCCGTATTGCCTGAGGAAATGCATGCATCGGCTTCCCCGTCTGCCACTTGCTGTGCAGCCAACACCATCGAGGCGCTTTTCTTGCGCCGGACCGCACGAACCGGTTCATCGGTACTCAATATTTTTTCATCAGTATGTATAACCCTTATACGGTCATGTTTCGCTAAGTATTGGTTAATTTCAGCTTGATCGCCTATCAAGGTGATTTCCACATCGGAAAAATTCTCGACAGCTTTCATCGCTCCCAAAACCTGTGCCTCGGGAGCATTATCGCCACCCATGGCATCTATCGTAATCTTCATTTTCTTTCATCCTTTACTAGAAAGTTAAGAGCGATACATTTCGAACTCACCTTTAAAAACCAGTTCATTACCCACGTAGCTTCTGACTTCCACCACGGAACGATCGTTGGTGTGGTCCACGCTTTTAACCCTCGCTTTAGCTACCACTCTTTCATTTTCCTTTACAGAACGAGTAAATAAAATGGATGCTTTTGCGGTTAATGCCAGTTCATCATTTATGACTGCCACAGCCAATGAATTCGCTTGAGCAAAAAGGTGATGTCCCCTGGCAATTCCATTCCGCTTAAAGACATGCTCTTTAGTTATATCCAAAATCGAAATTGCATTATCATCTAAATTAAGGTCAATTACTTCCCCGATGATTTCATCCAAAGGCAATGCCCTGATTTCGTCACTGAATTTTTTTTCGGCCACGCTTTTAATACGCTCACGCAGTTCCGGTATCGACAATTCAAGACGGTCAAGCCTAATGGTCTGGACGCTCACCGAATATTTTTCAGCCAGCTCCTCATCCGTTACAAAAGGATTCTGTTTAATCGTTTCGATTAATAATTGCTGGCGTTCCTTCTTATTTCTTCGCATTTTGAAGGTCACCATCCGTAGTATTATGACTAGGTACTAATAGTAGTATATATATTTTAAAAACAGATTGCAAGATATTGCGTAAAATCTCACAATCTGCTATTGGTTTTTCATTCAGTTCAGTCCAGCTTTTCTCCCGTGAATACGCCCGTCCCCTCTAAATAATTCCGAAGCGGAGCATACTCCGGGGAATGCCAAAAGCTTTGGGAGTCAATCAATTTTGCCGCATCCGTCCTTGCCACTTCCAGCGTCCTGTAATCATGGACCATGTCGGCCACCTTAAACTCGGGAAGGCCGCTTTGTTTTTTACCAAAGAAGTCACCGGGGCCACGAAGTTCCAGATCTTTTTCGGAAAGGGCAAAACCATCGTTTGTCTCGGTCATGATTTTCATCCGTTCTTTGCCGACTTCCGTTTTCGGATCAGCCAGCAGTATGCAAAAGGACTGATCACTTCCCCGTCCAACCCTTCCGCGTAACTGATGCAACTGTGAAAGCCCAAACCGCTCCGCATCATAAATGACCATTACCGTGGCATTTGGAACATTCACCCCAACTTCGACAACCGTCGTGGAAACAAGGATTTGTGCTTCATTGGCACTAAACTGCTGCATCACTTCGTCTTTTTCATCAGCGTGCAGCCTTCCATGCATAAGACCCACTTTGTACCTGTTGGCAAAGTAATGTGTCAGCATTGCATGAACATCGAGGACATTTTGTAAAGAATCGAGTTTCTCCGACTCCTCAATCAATGGACAGATGACGTAAGCCTGCCTCCCTTTTTTTAGTTCCTTTTCGACAAAGGTTAAAATCCGATCAAGCATTTGGTGTTTCGCCCAATAGGTTTCTATCGCTTTTCGCCCGGCAGGCATTTCATCGATCGTGGAGACGTCCATTTCCCCAAACACAGTAATTGCAAGCGTTCGCGGAATCGGTGTAGCCGTCATGAAAAGGACATCAGGATTCGTACCTTTTTCACGGAGGATGCGGCGCTGTTCCACTCCGAAACGATGTTGTTCATCCGTTATGACAAGACCTAAGTTCAGAAAATTCACTTCATCCTGTATCAATGCATGGGTTCCTATCAAAAGATCCAGCTCCCCGGATTCCAGCATATTCAATACTTCCTTGCGTTTTTTGCCTTTTACAGAACTTGTCAACAATGCGACTTTGACTCCACTCGGTTCCAACATTGCCTTCAGGGATTGTGCATGCTGCTCAGCCAAGATTTCCGTCGGGACCATAAGTGCACCTTGGAAACCTGCTGTAATCGTCGCCTTCAGGCATATGGCGGCAACCACCGTTTTCCCGGACCCGACATCCCCTTGAAGTAGACGGTTCATCCGGTAAGGAGATTTCATATCATTCATTATTTCCTGGACGACCCTATTTTGAGCGTTCGTCAAAGGAAAAGGGAGACTTCCAATGAAGGCTTCCAGCTGCTCCATGTCAAACTCCTGTCCTATCCCTTTTGACTGCTCCCTCTGCACTTTACGAAGTGCCTGCATTTTAAGCTGAAACAATAAAAACTCTTCATACACAAAACGGCGTCGAGCCTTTTTCACCTCATTGGCCGATAGAGGGAAATGCATGGTACGAAGAGCATCGTTACGAGGCATCAGTTTGTATGCCGCCAGTAATTGCGGGGGCAGATTCTCTTCTATCATTGCCCCATATTCAGAAAATGCATTGGAGATAAAGCGGCGTAGACCCTTGACAGTAATGCTGCCTTTCACTGAGTACACCGGTTCGAACTCTTTCTCCCGGCTGCGATCGCCAACGTGGCATTCCGACCCTGTAATGGTTTGCCGGTGACGATCCCACTTCCCTGTAACCGTTACAGTTTCACCTATCGCAAGTTTTTGCTTCAGGTATGGCTGGTTGAAAAAAATGACATTTATTAAATATCTCCCAGTCAATACCTTAATCGTAAGCCTGGATTTTTTCTTTCCGAAATATCCTAAAGTGGGCACCGTATGAACCTTGCCTTCCACGGTAACCCGCTCATCGTGCTCGACCGTTTCCAAATCCCTCAACCGGTAATCTTCATAGCGATATGGGAGATGCTCAAGGAGATCCGCGACGGTATGGATCCCCATTTCCCCCAACGCTGCCGCCGTTTCGGCCCCAATTCCTTTTACTGCTGTTATGGGTTCCTGTAAAGCTGCTTTCACTTCTTATTCAGCGGCAAGCCAAAGATTTTCGCTTCCAACTCCCGCCCAGTCGGTGTAGCCGCTAATCCTCCTTGTGCAGTTTCCCTAAGTGCCGATGGCATCGTTTGCCCGATTTTATACATCGCATCAATTACTTCATCACACGGTATGCGGCTTGTGATCCCCGCTAACGCCATATCTGCGGCAACCATTGCATTGGCTGCACCCATGGCATTTCTCTTCACACAAGGCACTTCCACAAGCCCAGCAACAGGGTCACATACAAGACCAAGCATATTCTTCAATGTGATCGCCATCGCTTCTGCACTTTGTGCCGGTGTCCCTCCTGCCATTTCAACGATGGCTGCCGCTGCCATGCCCGAGGCAGAACCGACCTCCGCCTGACAGCCCCCAGCGGCTCCAGAGATCGAAGCATTATTTGCTACAACAAAACCAAAAGCCCCTGCTGTAAATAGGAACTCAATTTTTTGTTCCCGAGTCGGTTTTAATTTATTTTGCAAAGCAAAAAGTGTTCCAGGCACAACACCAGCAGATCCGGCAGTCGGTGTCGCACAAATCGTTCCCATGGCTGCGTTCACTTCGTTTGTTGCCACGGCTTTGCTCACCGCATCCAACAGCAGTCCACCGGATAAGGAATTACCGGATTTAATGTAATTCTGAAGAAGAACTGCATCCCCTCCCGTCAGTCCGGAAACGGACCGTACACCTTGAAGTCCCTTTTCAACTGCCTGTTCCATTACATCCAGGTTGACTCCCATCTGGCCAATGATTTCTTCACGGCTTTTTCCCGTTACTTCCATTTCCTGCTCTATCATCAGCGTTGAAATTCTTTTCTGCTTTGATTCAGCTAACTCTACTAATTCCGCTACATTTCGAAACATGATTCATTCTCCTTCCTAAGTGGAAACGATTGCCCAGTCAATCCACAATCCTTGCTACTTGAGTGATGTTGGGGAGTGCCGTAATTTCAGCGATGACGTGATCCTCCAGGTTATGGTCCACTTCAATCGTCATCAAGGCCATCTTCCCTTTCTCTTTTCGGGAGACCTCCATCTGGCCAATATTGATTTGATGCTTGGCTAATATGTTTGAAACATTGGCAATGGCACCAAACCGATCATCATGAACGACGAGTATGGCAGGGTTGTGCCCGGAGAGCCTCAATTTAAACCCATTCAGTTCGACGATTTCGATCTTTCCCCCGCCAATCGATATTCCGACAAGTTCCAGTTCACCATCATCATCACCAACTGTTATTTTTGCAGTATTGGGATGTTCCGGTACTGCTTCTTCTTCCCGAAAAGTAATTTTCATTTTCCTTTTGCGGGCTAATTCCAGCGATTCTTTGATTCTCTCATCAAATGTATCAAAATCAAGTAAGCCTCCTACGATGGCTACATCCGTCCCATGGCCCTTATAGGTTTTTGCAAACGATCCGTAAAAAGAAATATGGGCCCATTTCGGTTCCCGGTCGAATAAATTCCTGGCAACCCTACCGATCCTAGCAGCTCCTGCTGTATGGGAACTAGAGGGGCCGATCATAACAGGACCAATTATATCGAATACACTTCTGAATTTCATGATATGCTCCTCCTTCTTTACACTGGGAGTATTTAAATAAAAAAGCCTGATATATTGTAATTACAATCACGCTGTCCGTAATCCTTCTTTTCAAAAAAATAAAACTGCATAGCCTAATGACATATGCAGTTTATTGCTTTTATTTTTTTCAGGATCCTTCAAAATTTATGACCAAACAATCCTTATCTTCATGACCCTCTATTTATTCAATTGAAAAAATAAAAGAATATAAAGGTTGTTTCCCATTATGGACTTCAACTTCAACGTCTTCAAAATTCTCATTACAAAACGTAACAAGACTTTCGACATCTTCAGCAGTGGCATCTTCCCCATATAAAATGGTAAGGATTTCCGAATCTTCGTCAATCATATCGGAGAGAAGATCTTTTGCCGCCTGAGTCATGTCTTTATCCTTCACTTTGATGGTACCTTCGGCAATTCCCATGAAATCCCCGGTCTCAATTGTTAGACCGTCAATGCTGGTATCCCGGACAGCATAAGTAATCTGGCCCGTTTTCACATGCGAAAGGGCTTCGATCATCGCTTTTTTATTCTCTTTTGCATCAAGTGAAGGGTTGAATGCCAACAATGCAGCCATTCCCTGAGGTACTGTTTTCGTTGGAATGACAGTCACATGGTCCCCAAGCACATCTGCAGCCTGATTGGCCGCCATGATGATATTTTTATTATTAGGCAAGATGATGACATGATCTGCATATGCCTCTTCGACAGCTTTAACGATATCTTCCGTGCTAGGATTCATCGTTTGTCCGCCTTCGATGATGGACTTAGCGCCGATGCTTTTGAATAATTCGCTGATGCCAGCACCCATCGCCACTGACACTACAGCGTATTTCTCTTTGGTGGACGGTTTAGTTTGAAGCGGTGTATTCGTCTCACCTACAATCGCAGTATGCTGTTCACGCATATTATCGATTTTCATTTTTATTAAACTGCCATATTGCTGTCCATAATTCAGGCACGTGCCAGGCTGTTCAGAGTGAATATGTACTTTGACGACTTCATCATCTGAGATGACTAATAAAGAATCTCCGTATTCACTTAAATCATTTCTGAATTTCTCTTCATCAAATGGTTTATCGGCAAGATTTTCACTTTCCAATCGGACCATGAATTCCGTACAGTAGCCATACACGATATCTTCCGTATTCATATGCCCTTGTACATTCATGTGATGTTCGGCACTGATCATGTCGTCCATGCTTGGACCATTTGAAGAGCGGACTGGTAGGGCTTCACCTTTCAGCTCAGCTAGGAAGCCTTCATAAACGAACACCAACCCTTGCCCACCGCTATCTACGACTCCCACTTCTTTTAAGACCGGAAGAAGATCCGGTGTGCGTTTTAATGAGGCATTGGCCTCCGTAACGATTTCTTCCATTACTTGAATAAGGTCTTGGTGCCTTGCTGCTGATGAAACCGCTTGCTTGGCTGCATCTTTTGCAACCGTTAAAATGGTTCCTTCAACAGGCTTCATTACAGCTTTATAAGCTGTCTGAACCCCTGCTTCAAAAGCTTGGGCAAATTCTTCACTATTGATTTCCGATTTATGTTCAATCGCTTTAGCAAAACCGCGGAACAGTTGAGAAAGGATTACTCCTGAATTGCCGCGTGCGCCCATTAGCAGTCCTCTTGAAAGGGACGTACCCACTTTCCCGATGTGTTCCTGGACGTTATTTTGCACTTCCTTCGCTCCCGAAGTCATCGATAAATTCATATTCGTTCCTGTATCTCCATCTGGAACAGGGAAAACATTCAACGCATCAACCATTTGGGCATTGGCCGCTAAATGGTTGGCACCTTGAATGATCATTTCTGCAAAGCGCTTTCCGTTTAAACTTGTAATTGACACAAAACTTTCCTCCTATACTTAAGGGTTCGTCACACGAACTCCCTGTACAAAAATGTTGACGGAATCAACAGCTAATCCTACAGTTTTGTCCAGAGTATACTTTACCTTTGATTGCACATTATGTGCAACTTCCGAGATTTTCGTTCCATAACTTACGATAATATACATATCGATATGAACTTCTTCCTCTTCTTGACGGACTATTACACCCTTAGTAAAGTTTTCTTTTCTTAAAATTTCGGCAATGCCGTCTTTAAATTGTTTTTTGGAAGCCATTCCTATAATTCCGTAGCAATCCACAGCTGCTCCGCCTGCTACAGTAGCGATAACATCATTAGAGATGTCAATTTGTCCATACTTCGTTTGTAATTCGATAGACATTTTCTTTTCCCTCCCAAAAAATCAAATCAACTAAAGACATTTTACTATAATGTCTATGGTTTTAAAAGTAAATGTCATACGGTACTACATATAATTCAATTTTGAAGTATGTATGTCAAGGTTTTTTTCTTGAAAGTAATTAACTGAAGTATTGCATTCTAACGGTAGGTATGATAAATTATTAAAGTATTTTACAAAGACTTAAGACGACTGCAAAAAACTTAAGCTTGTTGTAGTTAGGAGGGAAATTAACATGGCACGTAAATGTGTAATCACTGGAAGAAGAACTCGTTCTGGTAACAGCCGCTCTCACGCAATGAACGCTAGCAAGCGTACATGGGGCGCTAACCTTCAAAAAGTACGTATTTTAGTTGACGGTAAACCTAAACGTGTATACGTTTCTGCAAGAGCTCTTAAATCGGGCAAAGTAGAACGCGTATAATGTTACGGCATCCTCTTAGGATGCCTTTTTACTTATAATGGCCGGTATTAATGGGGTTGGTTTCAATAAGTTGATCAAGGCTGGACTGCATCAAGGAAGAAAGCCTTCACCCATTAATGGATGGCTGTCCCTTTTTACCGAAAAATAACACCTCCCTGATTTTGAGAGGTGTCATGGAGATAAGTATCAGCCTTTTTTAAACGCTCCGAGCATAGCCCTTACCAAACTGCCCAGAACTTTTGGCAATTTAATCGTATAAAATTTCATAATGCCCCTCCTCTTTGCATCCCACAATTAAAGATGAAGTGGAATTTTTCTATTACAACATAAGCTTTTAAGCGGATATAGGATGATCGTAATTATATCCGAATCTGCTCTAAGCATGAATTTTAATCACTGCTTCTTATCACCATTAATATGCCTTTCTCAAATGAAACATTCCCAGATTCGGAAATTAGTTCATTGCTGATGCAAAGTGTCGAACCTATTTCCAAGCTTGCATCATTCAGTGGATATTTGAAACCCGACAGTGTAATGCCGGTGACTCCCGCCGTTACAGGGAGCAATGACAAGTATTTTTTATCTTTTAAAGCAGTGACTTCATATGAACCCGCTGTCTTAACTGTGAATATATTTTGCCGATCGACTATGTATATTTCTATATCGCCATGATAAGGGAGGACACTTTCTTTTTGGAGCAGCTGGATATTTCCAAGAAAATGGTCCATTCTTCCCCCTGTAGCGCCCAGGATATGAATTTCACTTGGCTTTTGCCCTATTGCCCATTTAAATGCGATCTCTAAATCCGTTTCATCCTTTTCAGAAGAATATAGATCGATTTGTTCCAGCCTTTGCTCAATCTTCTTGTATTCGTCTTCCGAAACTGAATCAAAATCCCCAAAGCCGTACTTAGGTTCGATACCTTTTTCCAGCAAGGACCATACTCCCCTGTCAACCCCGACCCAAAGATCAGTCTTCTCCTCATACCATGTCAGATCCGGCCAAAAGCATTCCGGACCTCCAGCCATAATACTAATAATCATTGAAATCATCCTTTTCTATATCTAATCATATCCATGTTGCCTTTGTTAATTGCTAAAAAAAGCCGACCACCATCATACGAATATGATAGTGTCGGCTTATATCACTTTCCCCGAATCTTTTGAATCGCTGCGTGTCGATCTTCTTGATTATATATTGCCGAGCCGGCCACCAGGACTGTCGCCCCTTTTTCAATACATAGTTTAGCCGTTTCTTCATTCACTCCACCATCAACCTCTATTTCAAGGTTTTGATTATACATTTCTGCCATCGCCTTCACTTCGGCAATTTTCGGCAGAACGGATTTAATGAACTTTTGCCCGCCAAAACCCGGATTGACCGTCATCAACAATACCATGTCAATATCTTCGATTATAGGTTGGATCAAGGAAGCTGGAGTGGCTGGATTAAGCACCACGCCTGCCTTTACACCAAAAGATTTAATCAATTGTATCGTCCGATGCAAGTGAGTGCATGCCTCCACGTGTACAGTTATATAATCGGCTCCCGCTTTCGCAAAGGCCTCGATATAACGATCAGGTTGTTCGATCATTAAATGAACATCAAGCGGAAGTTTTGTCACCGGGCGAATAGCATCAACAATTAGTGAGCCTATCGTTATATTCGGGACGAAATGCCCATCCATGACATCCACATGGATTAAATCCGCTCCGCCCCTTTCCACATCAAGTATTTCTTCTCCCAATTTTGCAAAGTCAGCTGATAAAATGGATGGTGCGATTTTAACCATTTTAATACCTCGGCTTTCTATCTCTGATTTCTTCTAAGAATTGCATATAATGCTCATATCGATAACGTGGAATTTCCCCGGCATCAACCGCTTCCTTCACTGCACACTTCGGTTCTTTATCGTGCAGGCAAGCACGGAATTTACAGTCTTCCCCATACTTATGCATTTCCGGGAAGCAATAAGATAACCGTTCAGCTTCCATTTCCATGAATTCAAGTGAACTGAAGCCTGGAGTATCTGCGACAAGTCCAGAGCCGATATGAATCAATTCAACGTGCCGTGTGGTATGCTTCCCACGTCCCAGGTGTGATGAAATATCATCCGTCTTTAAAGCCAAGTCAGGATTGATTGCATTCAGCAAAGATGATTTCCCAACGCCGGACTGACCGGCAAACACACTGGTTTTTCCTTCCAAATACGGCACTAGTTCTTCGATTCCCCCAGCGGTAACTGAAGATGTCTCCAGTACTGTATAGCCAAGTTTCTGATAGTCCTTGATATACTGTGACAATTTTTTTTGGTTTTCAGCAGTAACCAAATCAAGTTTCGTCACGACGATAATGGGTTCGATTTCGTTATCTTCAATCAGTACGAGAAATCGATCAAGCAAGGCCGGACTGAAATCAGGCTCTACTGCTGAAAAGACAAGGATTGCCTGGTCTACATTCGAGATTTGCGGACGAATCAATTCATTCTTACGCGGTTTTATTTCGGTCACGGTCCCGTCCGTTTTATTTTCCGCTTCAAAAACCACATAATCACCCACAAGCGGAGTTACCTTATTCTTCCTGAAAACGCCCCGTCCGCGGCATTGATAGACCTCTTCACCATCAAGGACATAATAAAATCCACTTAATGCTTTGATAATTTTTCCTTCGGGCATAACCACACTCCTAATTATTAAATTTATTCCGGATATGAGACGGATTCGTCAATGATGACCTGATTGTCCCTCATGACTTTATATCCTGCTTTTTTATCAGGGGAAACCATTAATTCGATCGTTCTTTTGGCATCTTCCAAGATAAAGAATGTTTCTTGAGGCTCCGTCATGCTATTGTCGATATCCTCGATGAAAATTTGAATTTTTTGCGTTTTGCCTGGCTCAACCGGATCATACTCGATGTTGATTTCCTCCGTTACACTCTTGGGAGGAATCTCTTCTTTCCCTTTTGAAAGGACCACTTTCACAGTACTGCCCTTTTCCACCTTCGTAGCAGGTTCCGGTGACTGGGAAATGACAAGCCCCTCTGCTACTGTATCATCATAGATTTCTTCTTCAACATCGATCTTTATTCCACTTTCATTGGAATAATCATCAAGGCCAGCTTGATTGAACCCCGTTAAGTTCTTCAAGCTCAGCAGATCTGCCCCTTTACTGACCGTTAGCTCAAGCTCTGTTTCGGATGGTACGACCTCACTGGCACCTGAGGGCGATTGATCTATGATCGTGCCGGCAGCACTGTCATCATATTTTTCGGTCACGCTTATGTTTTTGAATCCCATTTTTTCAAGCAGGGATTTAACATCAGAATAGTCTCGACCTTCATAGCTGGACAATGAAATCGTTTCTTTCCCAATGCTTTGATAAATATCGATCACTGCACCTTCCTTGACCGTCTTACCTTCCTTAGGGTTGGTTTTGATCACAAGACCAGCTTCAACCTCTTCATCTTCAATTTCGATCGTGTTCCCAATTTCCAAATCCATTTCAAGCAATTCAGTAATGGCATCATCCAACTCTTCCCCTTTAAGGTCCGGGATCGTCACTTCTTTCGAAACAAGGAGGGGGGGTAAAACAGTGACAGATAAAACAGCAAGCAGGGCGAGAACTAAAAAGGTGGTCACCAAGATTGCAGGCATGTTCTTTCGTTTTTTACCTTTATGTACCGACTTGATTTTTTGTTTTTTCTGTTTCTTTTGTTTTTTCGGTTTCTTTTTCGTTTTACTCTCTGCTTCTGATTCACTTTCTTCATTGTCCGCATAAACCAATGTATTTTTTTCAGGACCCCTTATGATAGTCTCATCGACGCTTGAAATCTGATCATCCGTTATGACGGGGATCGCTTTTGTTGCATCATGATCTTCTGGAATAGCAAAAGGCAGTTCATTTGAACGCTCAGGATTAAGTGAAGTCCGCATGTCATCTTCCATTGAGTCCACGCTATCATAGCGGTGATATGAATCTTTGGCTGTCGCTTTCAGGATGATATTTTCCACACTCTGAGGTATTTCGGAGTTCCAGCGTTTTGGCGAAGGAGTTTCCGATTGTAAATGTTTAAGCGCTATCGAAACGGCTGATTCACCCGAAAAAGGCAATCTCCCCGTCAACAATTCAAACATGACGATACCAAGTGAATAAATGTCCGATTTCTTATTGGCCATGCCGCCCCTGGCCTGTTCCGGAGATAAGTAATGAACCGAGCCCAAGACTGCGTTGGTCTGCGTTATGTTCGTTGCACTTAGGGCCAAGGCAATGCCGAAGTCCGTAATCTTGACAGTTCCTTCTTTATCTATCAAAATGTTCTGTGGCTTGATGTCCCGATGGATGATCCCATTATGATGGGCATGGGAAATCGCTGCCGTGATTTGCTTCATGATATCCAGGGCTTCATCAACTGGAATTGGATAATATTTTTGTATGTATTGCTTTAGTGTAAAACCGTCCACGTATTCCATTACAATATAATAGATTGAATCTTCTTCACCAACATCATAAATACTTACAATATTGGGATGGGCCAAACTGGTTGCCGATTGGGCTTCCCGATTGAAGCGCTTGATGAACTCTTCGTCATTATTAAAATCCATGCGAAGGATTTTCAATGCAACGTCCCTATCCAAGATCATATCCCTTGCAAGGTAAACATTCGCCATACCGCCGCCGCCGACCATCTCGATCAGTTTATAACGGTCGTTGATTCTTCTACCAATCAACATTCAATTCACCTGCTTTCACTTTCTTCAGTAAATTGAACAAGCACAAGGGTGATATTGTCTTCCCCACCGTAGTGATTGGCCTTATCTATTAATGAATTCGCCTTTTCTTCAAGTGACTGTCCATTGGTTATGGTTTCTTCCAGTTCCTGTTCACTCACCTTGTTCGTCAATCCATCCGAACAAAGCAGTAGTAAATCATTTTCCTCGAAGATGACAGTCATAATGTCCATTTCCACTTGTATTTCTGTCCCAAGGGCTCGTAATAAAACATTTTTCCGTGGGTGGTTTTCGGCATCTTCCTTTGAAATCTGCCCGGAACGGACCAATTCATTAACAAGTGAATGATCTTCCGTGACCTGCTTAAAACCGCTCTCATTATACAAATAACATCGGCTGTCCCCGATGTTGGCAATGGTAGCAAACTTGTCGGTGCAAATGGCTGCAACAATGGTGGTTCCCATACCCTTGCATTCCGTATTCGCTTCTGCATGTTCAAATAGCAACTGATTGACCAAGACGATTTGCTGCTTCAGCCAATCCTCGGCATCATTTGCCGTTTCGATACTTTTGGAAGCTTCCCAACCCTTTTTCAGAAGGTCTATCGTCATGGCACTGGCTACATCCCCGGCACGGTGGCCGCCCATGCCATCTGCAACGATGGCAAGGCGAACGCCTTCCGAGTTCTTAAAGATTCCGCCATTATCTTCATTATGCTGGCGGACTTTTCCACGGTCTGTCTTAAATATTGCCCTCATAGGGTCACCTCGTCTCTTCTTTGCGCTCCTTGGCCCGAAGCTGGCCGCAGGCTGCGTCAATATCACTGCCTTGTTCCCTTCGGATCG
Organism: Peribacillus sp. NPDC094092; assembly: GCF_050279365.1. NCBI lineage: Bacteria > Bacillati > Bacillota > Bacilli > Caryophanales > Bacillaceae > Peribacillus > Peribacillus sp. NPDC094092. The sequence continues at coordinate 1,058,975 of NZ_JBNNUC010000001.1, forward strand.
TTACATTAATGCCGCGCTTCTTCAATGTTTTTTCAAACTCAAAAATTTGGTCACGAGGTGTACGTACATAGTTGCGTTCGGGTACGTAGTTAACCGGTATTAAGTTAACATGGCATTTTATCCCTTTAATTAAACTTGCTAATTCTTCTGCGTGCTCCACTGTATCATTTTCGCCACCGAATAGACCATATTCAAAACTTACACGGCGACCTGTTTTTTCTGTATAGTATTTGATGGCTTCAATCAAGTCCGGGAGTTTGTAGGCCTTATTGATTGGCATCAACTTACTTCTCAATTCCGTATTCGGTGCATGAAGGGAAACAGCAAAGTTTATTTGCATGCTTTCTTCGGCAAACTTATAGATTTTAGGAATGATTCCACTTGTGGAAACGGTAATATGACGCGCCCCGATGTTCAAGCCCTTTTCATGGTTTATATTTTTCAAGAATGACATCATGTTATCGTAGTTATCGAACGGTTCACCGATTCCCATGATAACGACGGAACTAACACGTTCTTCCGATTCGTCAAGTGCTTGCTGAACTTTAACGACCTGGGCAACAATTTCCCCTGATTCAAGATTACGCTTTAAACCGCCTAATGTCGATGCACAGAATGTACAGCCAATTCTACATCCTACCTGCGTTGTCACGCAAATGGAGTTTCCGTATTCATGGCGCATAAGCACCGTTTCAATCGAATACCCATCATGGAGTTCAAATAAAAACTTCATTGTTCCGTCATTGGACGTTTGCTGAATCAACGTTTTCAATGTCGTGAAGGTGAATTGTGATTCCAGCTTATCCCGTAATGTTTTCGAAAGGTTGGACATATCTTCAAAACTGGAGACACGCTTTTTATAAAGCCAGTCATATACTTGATCGGCCCGGAATGCCTTCTCTCCATTTTGAATAAGCCATTCTTTGATTTGGTGAAGCTCTAATGAGTAGATTGATGGTTTTTCTGGTGTCGTGTCTTTTCTTACTCTAGATGATTTAGTTATTTCTGCCATTACAGCACCTTCTTTCTAAAACTCGCAATAAAGAATCCGTCACTGCTAAAATATTGCGGAAAAACTTGCAGCGTATGACCCTCGATAAATGGCTGAACGCTTTCAGGCATTCTTGTGGACAAGGTTGCATCGCTTTCAAAATCCGGATGGCTTTCCAAAAATGCTGCAGCGACTTTGTCATTTTCTTCTTTATCCACCGTACAGGTACTATATACTAAGCGTCCGCCTTGCTTAACAAGCGGAGCAGCCGATTCCAATAATTGTTTTTGTATACTTGAGAGTTTCATTATATCATCTTTTGTTTTAGTGTACTTTACATCAGGCTTCCGGCGCATGACTCCCAATCCGGAACATGGTGCATCGATCAGGACCCTGTCAAACCCTTCCTTATTAAAGTGTTCTTGCACTTTCCTGCTATCAAGGGCCATTGTCTTAATATTGTTTCTGAGTTTTAGGCGCTCAGCCTGCTCTTTAATGAGCTTGACCTTATGCTCATGCAGGTCCAGCGCATATACTTGTCCAGTGGTCAAGCCTTCTGCGATATGTGTCGTTTTCCCTCCAGGTGCAGCACAGCAATCGAGTACAGCATCATTTTCATTTGCACCTAATGCATGGGCTACAAGCATCGAACTCTCGTCCTGAATCGATAAGTACCCTAATTTGTAGCTTTCTGAATGAGCAAGATTCCCTTTATAGCTGACGATTGCTTCAGGAACGACTTCACTTGCTTCAACATCATATCCTTCCTCCGTTAATATGCTGATCAGTTCACGGCGTGAAATCTTCTTTAAATTAACCCGCCCCGTCTGTAAAGGCGCAGTTAAGTTGATTTCACACATTTCCTTGGTTTTTTCATGACCAAATTGCTCTACCCAACGCTTGACCAACCAGATTGGGTGACTTACTTCTATGGAAAGCCGTTCCAGATCATCTTTAATATCACCTAAAGAAGGAACACCATTTCTTTGAATATTACGAAGTACACCATTTACCATCGAAGATGTACCTTTGTGCCCGCGCTTTTTGGAAATTTCGACGGCCTCGAAAATGATTGCATGATCTGGCACTTTATCTAAATAGACCATTTGATAAACGGAAAGTCTAAGTAAATTGATGACCCAGCTTTGCGTTTTTTTCGGTTGTTTAATAAATGGGTTGAGATAATAATCCAAGGTCATCTTCCGCTGTATGGTACCGTAGCTTATTTCTGTAAGCAGTCCGCTGTCCACGGCGGATAACTGGTGCTTTTTAATCAAATTGTTCAATAATAGGTTACTGTAGGATTGGTTTTTCTCTACAGATTCCAAGATATCGAGAGCGATTTCACGTACTCCCTTTTTAGTTTGCTTCATTCTGTTCTCCTAACTTCATGCCTGCTTTAATGAACGATCCGGCTCCCCGTAAATAATCTTTCGCCGGCATTTTTTTCTTCCCCGAAGGCTGCAGTTCCGTAACCAGTATTGCCGTCTCATTGCCTGTCGAAACGATGAAACCATCACTTTGTACATCAATGACCGTGCCCGGCACTGTCTGATTGCCATCTTCAAGTTTCTTTACCTGCCAAATTTTCAAAATGACCCCGTCTAAGGTTGTATAAGCAACAGGCCAAGGATTCAGGCCACGTACATGGTTATAGATGTCTTCCCCTGATTTCGACCATTCGATTTTTTCCTGAGACCGCTTTATGTTAGGCGCAAAAGTAGCTTTTGCCTCATCCTGCTTGATCGCCTCCAACTCCTGATTTATAAGTTTTGGAAGCGTCTCTGCAAGCAAATCCGACCCTATCTTGCTTAATTTATCATGCAGTGAACCTACATTGTCTTCTTCTTCTATAATAACTTCCGCCTGAGTCAATATATCACCGGCATCCAATTTTTCCGCCATATACATGATGGTTATTCCCGTCTTTTCTTTCCCTTGCAAAATGGAATAATGAATTGGCGCCCCTCCACGCAGTTCAGGTAGCAGGGAGGCATGTACATTAATACATCCGTACTTAGGGGCATCCAGCAATTCATTCGGAAGGATTTGACCGAAAGCCGCCGTCACCACTAAATCAGGATTCAATGCAATGATTTTTTCAAGTTCTTCTTTTTCACGGATTTTTTCGGGCTGATAAACGGGAATCCCCTGCTTTTCGGCTTCGACCTTAACTGGCGGCGGCGTCAGCACTTTTTTGCGGCCTACTGGGCGATCGGGCTGTGTGACCACAGCGATCACATCATACCCTTCATCAATGATTCTTCTCAATACCGGCACTGAAAAGTCCGGCGTACCCATAAAAATAATTTTTGTCATTCTTCTCCTAACCTTTCTAACTCTTCTTCCGAAATATACCGGGAAATCTTACTTGTAAATAAAACGCCTTGCAGATGATCAATTTCATGCTGAAGCGCCCTCGCTAGGAAATCCTCCGCTTCTATCTCGAAAAAAGATCCTTTTCTGTCTTGTGCCCGGACTTTGACACGGTATGGACGCGATACTTCTCCATATAAACTCGGGAAGCTCAAGCATCCTTCAACACCTGTCTGTTCGCCTTCCATTTCCAGCACTTCCGGATTAATCAGTTCGATAGCACCTGATCCTTCCTCTATTTCAACGACGGCCACTTGCTTTTTCACGCCGACCTGAGGTGCTGCAAGTCCAACGCCATCCGCCTCCACCATCGTTTCATACATATTATTTAACAGCTTTGCCAACTTTTTATCAAAACTTGTTACTTTATCGCATTTTTGTTGTAAAATTTTTTCAGGAAACAAGACAATCGGTAAAATAGCCAAAATTAAAGGTACCCTCCTAGATATGAAAAACAACACTTCATTATATAAAAACGCAAGCTGGAACAGCTCGCGGTAATCATCCATCTCTCAAACAATTACATCATGATCTGTGGATTCAAATCTATTGAAATCTGCAGATGGTTTTGGGCGGTTTCTTTTTGGTAATGCTCCAAAAGTGTGCGTAGATGCTGATTAAGGTCAGGCTCTCGTTTGTATTTTATCAGACATTGATAGCGATATCTATTGTTGATTCGACTAATGGGCGAAGCAACCGGACCTAGTACGATAGAATCCCGATTCAATCGTGAGCCTAAATAATTGGTGATTTTTTCAGTAACACTGACCGTCTTCATCAAGTCTTCATGTGAAACGGTTATAAGGACAACATAATAATAGGGAGGGTAGTGACTTTGCCTCCTTAGATGCATCTCCCGTTCATAAAAAGCATCAAAATCCTGTAAGGCAGAAAGCTCGATGCTATAGTGCTCAGGCGTATACGTTTGGATGACCACTTCTCCCGGAAGCTGATGACGTCCCGCCCTTCCGCTTACCTGTGTCAGCAGCTGGAATGTCTTTTCAGATGAACGGAAATCAGGCAGATGCAGCATCGTATCAGCTGATAGAACCCCAACAAGAGTGATATTAGGAAAATCAAGGCCCTTGGCTATCATTTGGGTGCCTAGCAATATATCTGCCTTCCCTTCACCAAAAGCATTCAGCAACCGCTCATGTGAACCTTTCTTGCTCGTCGTGTCAACATCCATTCGTATGACCCGAGCTTCAGGCAGAATTTTCGCTAACTCTTCTTCAACCTTTTGAGTGCCTGTACCGAAGAACCTTATATGCTCGCTTTCACATTCAGGGCAAACGGAAGGCATTCCCTCTTCAAACCCGCAATAATGGCATTTCATTATATCATTAAAGCGATGATAAGTGAGTGAAATGTCACAATTAGGGCAGTTGATGACCAATCCGCAGCTTCGGCACATCACAAAAGAGGAATGTCCCCTTTTATTTAGCATCAGGACTGTTTGCTCCCCCTTCTCAAGCCGGTCTTTCAGCTTGGTAAAGAGCAGCTCCGAAAACATGGAACGATTTCCCGTTCTTAGTTCTTCTCTCATATCTACAATATCCACTGATGGCAACTCATTTTCATTCATCCTCTGGCTAAGGGTCAATAGTTTATAGACGTTTTTCTTGGCACGTGCAAAAGATTCAAGTGTAGGTGTCGCGCTTCCAAGAATTACCGGACACCTATATGATTTTGCTCTTTCAATGGCAACATCCCTGGCGTGGTACCTTGGCGTTTCTTCTTGCTTATAACTGGATTCATGTTCTTCATCAATGATGACCAGCCCCAGGTTTTCAAATGGAGCAAACACGGCTGAACGCGCCCCCACCACCACTTTAACTTCCTTCCGGTGAATTTTCCGCCATTCATCATATTTTTCACCTACGGATAAACCGCTATGCATGACAGCTACCTGCTCACCAAATCGTTCTTTAAACCGTTTCACCGTCTGTGGCGTCAAGGAGATTTCAGGAACAAGCATGATGGCTTCCTTGCCTTTTTCAATGACGGAGGCAATTGCCTGTAGATACACTTCCGTCTTCCCGCTGCCGGTTACACCATATAAAAGAAAGACATCATGTTCATCATGATGTATTTTCTCGTTGATGGGCTTCAATGCAGCTGTTTGCTCAGCTGTTAGCGTAAAGGGTGTGGATTTTTCGAATACACGGTTTTCATAAGGATCACGGTATATTTCTCGATCCAATTCCGCCAAAGCCCCTTTTGACACAAGGGATTTGACGGTACCGCTTGATGTGTTTATCAATTCAAGCAAGTCCTTTAACGGAATTGTTTCTTGATGTTCAATAAAGTATTGAAGGAGTTCCTGTTGTTTTTTTGCTTGGCTGGAGAGGGCTGATGCCATTTCTTTCAGTTCCTTAGGGGAAAGCAAAGGTTTAATGACACGGACCATCTTCTTATTTAGTCGGTTTTTCACATTATATATAAGCTCAAGATTGCCATTTTGCATTTCCTTTTGGAAAAGGGAGGCGTTTTCCCCTTCAATCACATCTTTCCAAGATATTGAATCATTTTTCCCGAAAAGATTTTGAATGAAGAGAGGCAGCTGATCCTTTTTATCTTCAACGACTTTAATAACTTTTTCATACTTTGCTTTCATCGCTGCCGGAAGCATGGCCTGCAGCGCTGAAATTTTAAAACACATCGCTTCTATGGTCAACCAGTCACCAAGCTGCAGCAATTCATCATTAAGGATGGGCTCCAAATCCATTGGTTCCTTTATGTTGCGTAATTTCGCAAAGTCGCTTTTAGCTTTTAAGCCTGTGACGAATCCCTGCACCATTCTTGGACCGAATGGGACGATGACTCGCATTCCGGGCTTGATGACTTGGTTCCACTTTTCAGGAATGCGATAGTCGAATTCTCGATCCGTTTGTTTAGCAGGTACATCCACGATAACGGATGCTATATCCATAAGACATCATTCCTTTTGCATGCGGGATACTTCTGCCAGGATGCTTTTAGCTATATCCGCTTTACTCATTTTTGGAAGTTCGGTCGCACTTCCATCTTTATCGTAAATGGTCACGATGTTCGTATCCGTACCAAATCCTGCCCCTGCGACGGTAACATTATTGGCAACGATCATATCTGCATTCTTTTTTACTAATTTTCCCCTTGCGTATTCTTCAACGTTGTTCGTTTCAGCCGCAAAACCTACCAAGATCTGATGAGTTTTATTTTCACCGAGTTCCTTAAGGATATCCTTAGTCCGTTCAAATTCAATCACATTTTCCCCTGGCTGCTTTTTCATCTTTTGAGCATGAAAAATCTTTGGTTTATAATCCGCCACTGCAGCCGTCATGATTACGACGTCACTGGAATCGAACTGTTCGAATACCGCATCATACATATCCGCTGCAGATTCCACTTGAATTACTCTTGCCTTCGAAGGTGGCGTCAAGTTCACGGGGCCAGTAATCAATGTCACTTCAGCACCCATTTCAATTGCCTCTTCGGCTAGGGCATAGCCCATTTTGCCGCTGGAATGATTCGTCACGTAACGCACTGGATCAATGGCTTCACGAGTCGGCCCTGCCGTTATTAAATATTTCTTTCCTTTAAGAGGCTGTTTCTGTGATTTGCGTTCACCGAAATATCGATCAAGATGTTCCACTATTGTTACCGGTTCCTCCAATCGCCCTTTTCCTACATAGCCGCAGGCTAAATACCCTTCACCCGGTTCAATGAATTGATATGCAAACGACCGAAGTGTCTCCATGTTTTTCTGAACCGCTGGATGGGCATACATGTGCACGTTCATTGCCGGCGCAACCCAAACAGGTGCTTCCGTTGCCAGAAGTGTGGTAGTGATCATATCATCCGCGATTCCATTGGCTATCTTGCCAATGACATTGGCTGTAGCTGGAGCCAAAAGGATGATATCAGCCCAATCAGCCAAGTCGATGTGGGCAATGACTGAAGAATCCTTCTCATCAAAAGTATCTGTATAAACATCATTTCTCGAAAGTGCCTGAAAAGTGAGCGGCGTCACGAACTTACGTGCCGATTCACTCATGACCACTTTTACATGGGCACCTTCCTGAGTTAATTTACTTGTCAGGGCAGCAGCCTTATATACAGCAATCCCGCCGGTGACACAAAGAAGTACTTTTTTATCGATAAGCATGCAAATTTCCCCTAACTATACATTCTATTTTTTCTAATTATGACGGAAAACCGAAGAAATTTCATTTGAAATGCGCAATAACATATGGACGCCTCGGTCGTTCCATATATTCCCTTATTCAATCAATGTACTTGGTTACTCTTAAAAAAATCAAAACAAACAGGCCTGACACCTTGGCCGCAGGAAGGAAGCACTTTCCAAATGTAACGCTCCTGTTTGCTTTAGGGTGTCAGGCCCGATAGGTCAAGCTATGTGTTCTCTTAGTTTTCCTCGTAAGAATTATCATAAGTCAATTTACCGGAATGAATTTCTTCAAGGGCACGACCTACCGCTTTATGGGAAACCGGTTTTACGAGGCAATTATCTTTAATTTGCATTTCCCTGGCGCGTTTAGCCGCCACTGAAACAAGTGAGTATTTAGAATCGATTTTAAGTAATAGAGAATCAATTGATGGGTATAACATAATTTATTCCGCCTCCAACATTTTTTTATATAAAACAGCAACTCTTTCCCGACGGCAATGCTCGGCAATTACAATGGCATTAATTCGTGCACATGCGGCATCCACATGATCATTTTCAACAACATAATCGTACAGATCCATAAGTTCTATTTCTTCCTTAGCCACCTTCATCCGTCCTTTTATCGCTTCCTCCGTCTCGGTTCCGCGAGTAACGATGCGGCTTTCGAGTTCAGTCAAACTCGGAGGCGCAAGGAAAATGAAAAGTCCTTCAGGGAATTTCTCCCGAACCTGTTTAGCTCCTTGAACTTCTATTTCCAGAAATACATCTTTTCCAGAATCGATTGTTTCACGGACATAATCCACGGGTGTTCCATAATAATTACCGACGAACTCAGCATATTCAAGCAATTTTCCTTCTTTGATAAGTGCTTCGAATTCCTCGCGCTTTTTGAAGAAATAGTCCACTCCGTCCACTTCACCATGGCGAGGCAGCCTGGTCGTCATCGAAATGGAATATTCAAATGCCGTTCCTGGCTGAGAAAAAATTGCCTTCCTTACAGTTCCTTTACCAACACCGGATGGACCGGACAAAACGATTAATAAACCTTTTTCTCTCATATTGTTTCAGTTACCCCTCTTCTACGCTGTCATCTCTATCTTGGAGCCGTGCAGCAACCGTTTCCGGTTGAACGGCAGATAAGATAACATGGTCGCTGTCTGTAATTATTACGGCCCTGGTTCTTCTACCATATGTAGCATCTATTAAGGATCCGCGGTCCCGGGCGTCTTGGATGATCCTTTTAATCGGAGCCGACTCCGGGCTCACGATGGATACGATCCGGTTTGCGGAAACGATATTCCCAAAACCAATATTAATGAGCTTAATTGACATTTTTGTCCCCCATTCATATCTATTGTCACCTTGTTAGGTTCATCATAAACCGACTACTCGATATTTTGAACTTGTTCCTTTAATTTTTCAAGAAGACTTTTCATTTCCACCACTTCTTTGGTAATGGACGAATCATTCGCCTTTGATCCAATGGTATTGACTTCCCTATTCATTTCCTGGACAAGGAAGTCAAGTTTCCTTCCAATTGGTTCACTATGGGTAAGCGTCCTTGAAAATTGCTGTACATGGCTATCGAGTCTGGTCAGTTCTTCATTTATATCACATTTATCAGCAAAAATGGCCGCTTCTGTAACAATGCGGCTATCTTCAATCAATCCTTCAGTCAACTCGGCCAGTTTGATTTCCAATCGCGCTTTATATTTCTCGACGACTGAAGGTGCATGGATCTTGACCCCCGCTACAATTTCGCTAAATTTCTCCAGCTGGCGTTTCATGTCCAAGGCCAGTTCCTGACCTTCCAGATTCCGCATTTTTATCAGATTTTCCAATGCCCCAGTGACGGCTTTCAATAGTAGGGATTCCAAATCGGCAGGAACCGCAGGTACTTCTTCCGTTATGAAAATCGATTCAAGTTTCAGCATATCCTGTAATGTGATGGAACTTTCCAGGTTGTATTTTCCCTTGACTTCATCCATCAATCCCGCATACTGATCAGCAAGATTCCAATCGATCTTCACTTTTTTGGAAACAAGGCTCTCACCTTCCACTGTGATGAAGATTTCCACCCGTCCCCTTCTTATGTATTGATTCGCCTTCTTCTTCACCTTTTCTTCCAAAACCAAAAGCTGGCGCGGCATCCGAATCGTATATTCACAAAAACGATGGTTAACGGTCTTAATTTCGGCAAAAACCTTTACCTGTTCGTTTTCCGCTTCTTCTCTTCCATAGCCCGTCATACTGGTAACCATGGTTCCACATCCTATCAAACATAATGTAGTAATTTGGCCTTTAACTTTCATTATATATTAGCTACAGCACGAAAACTTTAGCTCACAAATAAAATACTACAAAAATAAAAAGGCAATAGAGCATGACTCTACCACCTTAAAGATTATATCATATATCATTGTGCTTTTCTTGCTAAAAAGGTTCCAGCCAGTAAAAAAGTTGGAATGGATGCCATCCCTATAACTAATAGCCAATCCCTTCCCGAAATCGGTACTGTATGAAAGATTGTTTGTAAAGGCTGAACATACATGACGGCTATCATCAATAATAGGGAGGATAGTACCGCCCCCACTAGATAAAGATTACCGAATGGATTTCTCGAGAAGATCGAACGTTCGCTTCGGCAATCGAATACATGTATTAGCTGAGCCAGGACCAAGGTAGCGAACGCAATCGTTTGTGCATAAGCAAGATTATCCGGATTTGCACGGTATACCACATAAAATGCGATCAAGGTAGAAATCCCGATCAGAAAACCACGAGAGATGATCTTCCAACCAAGTCCTCTTCCAAAAACACCTTCATTTGCATTTCTTGGATTTCTTTTCATTACATCTTCTTCTGCGGAATCCAGTCCCAATGCCATCGCAGGCAGTCCGTCGGTAACAAGATTCACGAATAAGATCTGGATTGGTATTAAAGGCAACGGCAAGGCACATAGCATCGCAAAAAACATGACCAAAATCTCCCCTACATTGGAAGCAAGCAGGTAACGGATGAACTTCCTGATGTTTTCGTAAATATTCCTGCCTTCATTGATGGCCGATTTAATTGTGGCAAAATTGTCGTCAACCAATATCAACGAAGAAGCTTCCTTTGCGACATCAGTACCCGTGTTACCCATGGATATCCCAATATCCGCTGATTTTATCGCGGGGGCATCATTGACACCATCCCCTGTCATTGCAACAACATGTCCTTTATTTTGCAAGGCTTTAACGATTTTAAGCTTATGTTCCGGGGAAACGCGGGCAAATACCGAAACACTTTCAACAACTTCCTCAAGCTCCCCTACTTCCATGTCGGCCAATTGCCGTCCTTCCAGTACACGGTCTTTTCCTTTTAAAATACCAAGTTCTTTAGCTATTGCCTTTGCGGTTATTACATGGTCGCCAGTAATCATGACCGTTTTGATCCCGGCATCCCTGCATTCCTTAACTGCCTGCTTTACTTCCGGACGTGGGGGATCGATCATGCCCTGCAATCCCATGAAGGTCAAATTGCGCTCAGCTTCGGTTTCATGAAGCAAAATCGTTCCTTTGGGAAGGGGTTTATAACCAACAGCAATCATTCGAAGTGCCTGCGAGGCAAGACCATTCATGTCCTGTTGCACCCTTTCTTTACTCTTCTGATTCAATATTTCCGACTTTCCTTCCCAAAGAATCGTGTCGGACTGGGCAATCAATACGTCAGGGGCCCCTTTCACGATGACGAAATGATTATCTTTATCATCCTTCACTATGACACTCATCATTTTGCGGCTCGAGTCAAATGGAAACTCCTTGACTATCGTAAACCTCTTAGACAAGTGTTCCCTCGTCAAGCCCGCTTTCATTGCCGCGACCAACATCGCCCCTTCTGTCGGGTCACCGTCCAAAATATATCGTTTACCATCCTCATTTAACTCGGCTTTATTACAGAGCATGCCAAATGTAATTATTTGAAGCAAGGCATTATGGTTTTTCGGGGCGACTGAAACTCCCTCTAAAGAAAACTCTCCGACAGGATTATACCCAGTACCACCGACATCCCAAGTTTTCCCCCCACTCCAGATCTTCGTCACCGTCATTTTGTTTTGTGTCAGTGTACCTGTCTTATCTGAGCAAATCACCGTTGCGCAGCCAAGTGTTTCTACGGCAGGAAGCTTACGGACAATCGCTTTTTGTTTAATCATACGCTGAACGCCCAATGACAATGCTACGGTCACAATGGCTGGCAAGCCCTCGGGAATCGCCGCAACAGCCAAAGATACCCCGGCCAAGAACATCGTATAGAGGTCATGTCCTTGAATGACGCCAGTCAGGACTACAATGACAGTTAATATTAAAGCCGTGATGATCAAAATTTTGCCTAGCTGCTCCAACCGCCGTTGAAGCGGTGTTTCCTTTGTTTCTGCAGTCTGCAGGAGATCCGCAATTTTGCCCATAGCCGTATTCATTCCTGTAGCGATTACGATTCCGGCTCCATTTCCTCTTGTTACCATCGTTCCCATAAACGCCATATTTTCCTGATCACCGATACCTTCAACCTCATTCATCATGGGGTCAGAACATTTAACGGCCGGGAGTGACTCACCGGTAAGGGCGGACTCTTCTATTTCAAGGCTTGAATGATCGATGATCCGTAAATCTGCACCAATCCGGTCACCACTCGAAAATTTCAGGATATCCCCTACTACGACTTCTCGCGATGGGATTTTCAGCCACTGACCATCCCGAAGTACGTTAACTTGCGGCGCAGCCATTTCCTTAAGAGCATCCAAGGATTTCTCAGCTTTCCGTTCTTGGAAAAACCCAAGTAATCCATTCAAAAAAACAATCGCCATGATGGCAATCGCATCGATATATTCACCCAAAATCCCGGAGACCAAGGTCGCGGCAAGTAAAACAATGACCATGAAATCTTTGAATTGAGCGAAAAATAAAAGAATGGCTGACTGTTTTTCTCCTTCCTTCAATTCGTTAAAGCCATGCTTTCGCAGCCTGTCCTTTACTTCATCATCTTCCAAACCGTGTGTAACGTTTGTTTGAAGCGCTTTCTCCATTTCTTGATTATTCATTTCCTTGAACTCCATCAAGTATCACACATCCCTTTGAATAGAATGAAATAGGCTCCTGTATACATCTCAACAGGCGCTTTTTGCTTTACTCATCCAACACCTGCCTGCTTACCGATACATAAAACAACCTGCTCTTCTTCCATGATTATTCAGACTCGTCCAAAATAATGCTATAATTAAACAGAATTGCGAAAAGAAGAACGATCCGGATAATTTAATGAATGAAGGACCTCTAATCATGATGAATGGACAAATTTGCAATTAATATCTGGAATCATAAAAAGCAGCCATTCAAATTACCTGAAATAAACCCCCGGCTTTTCACCCAGTTCGCTAAAAAATTGGGGTTAGCTAAAATGGGCAGCCAAAATGAGTTCTTAGAAAATCTTATGTAAAGGAAGTAAAAATAGAATGTCATTTGATGGATTATTCACGAAAGCGATGACGGAAGAAATCGCTTCTTTATTAAAAGGTGGACGAATCAATAAGGTACATCAGCCTTATAAAAATGAAGTAATACTGGTTGTTCGTGCTGGAGGTAAGAACCATAAGCTCTTATTATCAGCCCACCCAAGTTATTCGAGGGTGCAAATGACCGAAGAGAGTTATGAAAATCCCAAAGAGGCACCCATGTTCTGTATGCTCCTTAGGAAGCACCTTGAAGGCTATACGATAGAAAATATTTATCAATATGGACTTGATAGGATGATCATTTTTGAAGTGAAGGGCCGCAATGAGCTTGGTGATGTCTCTCAAAAACAGTTAATCATCGAAATCATGGGACGTCACAGCAACATTGTTTTAGTCGATAAAGAACGGAATATGATTTTGGACAGCATCAAGCATGTTTCACATGCCGTTAACAGTTATCGTGCGGTATTGCCCGGCCAGGAATATTTGGCACCGCCAGCACAAGAAAAGAAAAATCCCTTCGAGGCTACAGAGGACGACATAAAGAAGAATATTGACTTCAATGCAGGAAAGCTGGATCGACAGTTTGTTGCCCATTTTTCTGGAGTTTCACCATTAGTTGCAAAGGAAGCCGTTTACCGGGCTGGACTTGCCAACAGCACGACCCTTCCATCAGCTTTTTTAAAGATCATCCAAGAAATCTCGGAGCAAAACTATACAGCGATGATCAAACAAGATGGAAATAAAGAAGTTTTTTATATGCTTTCTCTAGATCATCTGACCGGGAATCAACGTACGTTCCCTTCATTGAGCGAGATGCTCGACCGCTATTACTTCGGAAAGGCAGAAAGAGATCGGGTCAAGCAAAAAAGCCAGGATGTAGAACGTTTCATTACTAATGAAATAGAAAAGAACTCAAAAAAGATAGGGAAGCTCGAACGTACATTAAAAGATACGGAACGCGGAGAGCAGTATCAGTTGTTCGGTGAGCTGCTTACCGCTAATTTATATCAAATGAAAAAAGGCATGAAGGAAATAGAAGTCGTCAATTATTATGATGAAGAACAAAGTATGGTGACCATCCCGCTTGACCCATTAAAAAACCCATCAGATAATGCACAAAAGTACTTCTCCAGATATCAAAAGTCCAAAAATGCAGTCGGAGTCGTCCAAGAGCAAATCGAAAAAACAAAAATGGAATTGTCCTACTTCGAAGCCTTGCAACAGCAGCTCCAATCAGCTTCACCCAGAGATATAGAGGAGATTCGCGAAGAACTGCAAGAAGAAGGATACATTAGGCAAAAAAAGAAAAAAGGCATGAAGAAGCCTGCAAATGCAAAACCGCAGCTTGAAACATATTATGCTACAGATGGAGATCTCATTTTTGTCGGGAAGAATAATAAACAAAATGATTATCTAACGAATAAATTTGCACGCCGTGATGAAATATGGCTTCATACCAAAGATATACCTGGCTCGCATGTTGTGATTCGAAATGGATCGCCAAGTGAAAAAACGATAAAAGAGGCAGCCATATTAGCAGCTTTCTTCAGTAAAGCACAGCAATCGAGCTCAGTTCCCGTTGACTTCACACAAGTTCGCCATGTTAAGAAACCGAATGGTTCCAAACCCGGGTTCGTGATCTACGACCAGCAGCAAACCGTATATATTACACCTGATGCCGATACTGTCATACGCTTAAAGGAAGCGGTAAAGGATTGAAAGGTTAAAAAATAGAGGTGGCCCAATCCTTTAAGATTGGGCCACCTCTATTTTCATGCAGAAATCCAAGCCGTATCAGCCGGATTCTCACGCCATTTTTTTAGCTTTTCCAATTCTTCTGCTGTAATGTACCCTTTTTCATTAGCGACTTTTATCAAAGTCGAGTAGTCACTCAATGAATGGTTAATAATACCCTCAGCTTCGAATTTTTCTTTTCCTTTTTCCAATTCGTAAGTGAAGATAGAAACGACTCCTAGAACATCACATCCAGCTTCTTTCAGCGCGTTAACAGCAGTAATCACACTTCCGCCTGTTGAAATCAAGTCTTCCACAACCACCACTTTTTGTCCTGGAACAGCACGGCCTTCGATTTGATTGCCCTTTCCGTGCTCCTTGGCTTTGGATCGAACATAGCACATCGGTGCATTTAATTTTTCACTCACCCAAGCTGCATGCGGAATGCCGGCAGTTGCTGTTCCTGCAATCAGTTCAGCCTCAGGGAAATTCTGTTCAATCAATCCTTTCAATCCTTCCGCTATTTCATTGCGAACCGCCGGGTATGAAAGCGTCAAGCGGTTGTCACAATAAATGGGTGATTGAATTCCAGATGCCCAAGTAAATGGGTCATTCGGCTGTAGGTACACTGCTTTTATTTCCAATAGATGTTCAGCTATCTTATTATTTAACATGATATTCCCTCCCAAGCTGCTTTCATATCCAAATACGCCCTTAATGGATCTGCTGTCCCCGTTATGGCTCTCCCTACAACGATGGCATCCGCTCCAAAATCCCTAGCCTGTTCAGGCGTGGCAATTCTCTTTTGATCATGCGCCTGTCCACCTGCACTTCGGATTCCAGGTGTTACGGTTAAGAATTCATGACCGATGCGTTCATGTATGTTCTTTACTTCATGGGTGGAACAGACGACGCCATCCAATCCTGCCTGTCTAGTAAGTTTTGCATAATGGAGGACCGAATCTTCCAGGGATCCGGCAATGTTTTGCTCAACGTTCATTTGTTCTTGTGATGTACTCGTCAGTTGGGTAACCCCTATGCATAATGGACGTTTTTTACCGGCGGACGTTCCCTTATCCAAACCTTCCAGGGCTGCTTCCATCATCTTTTGTCCACCAGCCGCATGTACATTGACCATGTCAGCCCCTAAAGTTGCCAATCCAGTCATGGCCATTTTGACCGTATTCGGAATATCATGAAGCTTCAAATCCAAAAACACATCGTGACCTTGCTCTTTTATAAAGGAAATTATTGACGGTCCATTCTGATAAAATAATTCCATCCCCACTTTTACAGCCAGTTTTTCCGAATGGAACTGTTTTAGGAATTCTTCTGTTTGAATGAGGTCAGGGAAATCAAGAGCGATAATTAGTGACTGTTTCATTCTGCTTCCAGCTCCTTCCGGTACATTCTGAAATATGGTCAAATCCTAGCTCATCCAACAATGTCGGTAATTCTTCAATGATGGTCGGGCATACAAAGGGATCCACGAAGTTAGCTGTTCCCACCGCAACAGCACTTGCACCCGCATAGAAAAATTCAATGACGTCTTCCGCTGTAGCGATGCCGCCCATTCCGATGATCGGAATAGACACTTGCTGGCTTACCTCATAAATCATCCGGAGCGCAACAGGTTTTATTGCCGGGCCAGATAACCCACCCGTTCTGTTAGAAAGAATCGGTCTGCCAGTTTTTAAATCCAATCGCATGCCGACTAATGTATTTATCATTGTCAAACCGTCAGCCCCGCCTTCTTCCACGGCTTTGGCCATTTCCACAATATTACTGACATTCGGTGAAAGCTTCACATATACAGGGACGGAAGACACTTCCTTGACCGCCTTTGTCACCTCTTTGGCAACTTCAGGCACCGTACCGAAAGCAATGCCACCTTCTTTTACATTCGGACAAGAGATATTCAATTCAAGTGCTTTTACATTCCCCACCTTACTTATATCACTGGCTACCTTTACATAGTCATCTATTTGCGATCCTGCAACGTTGGCGATGATGGGAACATCATACCCGCCTAGCCAGGCCAATTCTTCACTGATGACCTTTTCTAACCCTGGATTCTGCAGACCGATGGCATTCAGCATTCCCGAAGAGGTTTCCGCAACACGGGGAGTCGGGTTACCGAACCTAGGCTCAGGAGTGGTCGCTTTGATCATGATCGCCCCAAGGATATCCAAGTCGAAAAATTGGCTGTATTCACGGCCGAATCCAAAGCATCCAGATGCCGGCATGACTGGATTTTTCAAATTTAATCCTGGTAATTCAACTGAAAGCCTGCTCATAATACCACCTCTCCTGCCCGGAATACGGGTCCATCACTGCATACCTTTTTATAACTGAAACCAGTTGGATCATCCCCTGTATGACACACGCAGGCAAAGCATGCACCGATACCGCATCCCATCCTTTCCTCAAGGGACAGGTAAAGCTTTTTCTCACGATGGCCCGCTTCCAACGCTCTTAACATTGGTGTAGGTCCGCATGAAAAGATCGTTGCAAACTCTTGCTCCAGTTTGTCTATTACAGTCGTAACAAATCCTTTTGTCCCATATGAACCATCCACCGTGGCAATATAAGTATCACCTAATTCACTGAATTCTTTTTCGTAAAAGATGGCTGACTTGGTCTGGAAACCCAATACATGGATTACCTTGACACCTTTCGCAACCAACATCCGTGATAATTGATACAGGGGCGGGACCCCAATCCCGCCACCAACCAATAATGCCGTTTCACCCTTTTTGGCCTCATGAACGGGAAATCCGTTGCCAAGGGGTCCAAGGATATCAACCGATTCCGCCTCTTTACGCTGTGATAACAGCGTCGTTCCCTTACCTTCAGCACGGTAAATCATCGTGAACTGCTTTTCACTGTTGTTGTAAGAAGAAATTGAAATCGGGCGTCTTAACAATGGCTCAGTGCCATCTGTTGTCTTGACTTGGACAAACTGACCTGGCTGGTTCATCTCTGAAACCAATTCACCTTGCAGTGTAAGTTCAAAAATGGATGGGGCCAGTTCCTTATGATTTAACACCTTCATTCTTTCCTTCTTGATCATATATAGCTCACCTCACGACTTTTTTCCGTTTTCCCCATTGCTTCTGCCGAGAAAGTCATGGATTCTATCACTCTTAAAATAGCTTCTGCCGTATCGAGTGATGTCAGGCATGTCACTCCATTTTCAACCGATTCACGTCGGATTCTGAAACCATCCCGGGCTGGCTGCTTACCTTTTGTCAACGTATTTATGACAAATTGTGCTTCCCCGTTCCGGATAACATCCAGCAGATTTGTCCCTTCTTCGCCAATTTTACCGACGATCGCAGTCGGGATGCCGGATTGCTTCAATAATGCAGCAGTGCCGCTGGTGGCTATCAGCTTGAAACCGATATTATGGAAACGTCTTGCTAAAAGTAGCGCTTCTTGCTTATCTTTATCAGATATCGTCAATAACACCGAACCATGCCCCTTAATTTTGAACCCGGAAGCGACCAGTCCTTTGTATAAAGCCTTTTCAAGAGTGCTATCTTTCCCCATTACCTCACCAGTCGATTTCATTTCAGGTCCGAGTGAAATGTCCACGCCTCTTAATTTTGCAAAAGAGAAGACCGGCACTTTCACATAGACCCCAGTTTGTTCTGGCACTAACCCCGATTTGTAACCTTGGCTTTCAAGTGTATGGCCCAAGATGACCTTCGTGGCTAAGTTAGCCATCGGCACGTTCGTAATTTTACTTAAGAATGGAACGGTTCGGCTTGAACGTGGGTTTACTTCAATCACATACACTTCTTCATTGCTGATGACATATTGAATGTTCAAGAGACCAATTATATTCAAGCCTTTTGCCAAACGGGTCGTATAATCGATGATTACTTCTTTTTGTTTTTCCGTTAAATTTTGAGGCGGATAGACTGCAATCGAATCACCTGAATGGACGCCGGCACGTTCAATATGCTCCATGATTCCAGGGATAACGACCGTTTCGCCATCGGAAATTCCATCGACTTCGATTTCCTTACCCGTTAAGTAGCGGTCAATCAGGACAGGATGATCCGGATTTATTTTTACGGCATTTTTCATGTAATGCAGCAATTCTTCTTGTTTATAGACGATTTCCATCGCTCTTCCTCCGAGAACATACGATGGCCTCACTAAAACCGGATAACCAATATCTTCAGCGATGACGATCGCTTCATCAACCGATGTTGCGGTTTTACCTTTTGGCTGCGGAATGCCTAAATCCTTAAGTGCTCTTTCAAATTTATTGCGATTTTCTGCCCTATCCAGGTCTTCAAGTGAAGTACCAAGGATCTTCACTCCTCTTTCAACAAGACCATCTGCAAGGTTGATTGCTGTCTGTCCACCAAACTGGACGATGACCCCTTCCGGTTTTTCCAAATCGATGACATGCATGACATCTTCAATAGTCAATGGCTCGAAATAAAGTTTGTCGGAGATACTGAAATCCGTCGAAACTGTTTCGGGATTGTTGTTGATGATGATCGCTTCATATCCCGCTTCTTTAATGGCCCATACCGAATGTACAGTCGCATAATCAAACTCTACTCCTTGACCGATCCTAATTGGACCTGATCCCAGAACAATGACACTTTTCTTGTCAGTAACGATGGATTCATTCTCATCTTCGTATGTCCCATAAAAGTACGGTGTTTCCGATTCAAATTCTGCAGCACATGTATCAACCATTTTGTATACAGGGACGATTCCTTGCTGTTTCCGGAAATCATAGACGTCAATTTCGGGAACTCCCCATATTTCTGCAATCGTTTTGTCAGAAAACCCTAATTCTTTTGCCTTTTGCAATACTTCACAATCAAAAGAATGTTCTTTAAGCTGTTTTTCAAAGTCGATTATCTTTTTCAACTTATGCAAGAAGAATAAATCGATCTGGCTCCATTCGTGTATGGTTTCAATCGTTATTCCCCTTCTTAACGCTTCACCGATATAGAATAACCGTTCATCTCCCGCTTTCCTGATCCGTTTCTCTATTTTTCCATCTTCAAACTCGTCATTCAAATTAAGATGGTAGATACCCGCTTCAAGGGAACGGACCGCTTTTAAGATTGATTCCTCGAATGTACGGCCGATTGCCATGACTTCTCCGGTCGCCTTCATTTGGGTTCCAAGCCTACGGTTTGCGCTTTCGAACTTATCGAAAGGCCAGCGCGGAATTTTCGTAACAACATAGTCCAGTGCCGGTTCAAAGCTGGCATAAGTTTTGCCAGTGACAGGGTTCATCATTTCATCAAGCGTCAAACCAACGGCTATCTTTGCTGCAAGCTTTGCAATCGGATATCCTGTTGCTTTTGAAGCAAGTGCCGACGAACGGCTTACCCTTGGGTTCACTTCAATGACATAATATTGATAGCTATTTGGATCTAGCGCCAGCTGAACATTACATCCACCTTCAATCTTCAAGGCACGGATTATCTTCAAAGATGTGTTTCGAAGCATTTGGTACTCTCTGTCACTTAATGTTTGGCTTGGTGCGGCAACAATTGAATCGCCTGTGTGGACACCGACAGGATCGAAGTTTTCCATATTACAAACGACTATCGCATTATCATTTGAATCTCGCATCACTTCATATTCGACTTCTTTGAAGCCGGCAATGCTCTTCTCAAGCAGACATTGGTGTACCGGGCTGCTTTTCAGGCCACCCTCAACAATCTCGATCAGTTGCTCTTCATTATCACAAATCCCACCGCCTGTTCCGCCAAGCGTGAAGGCAGGGCGAACAATGACTGGGTAGCCGACTCGTTCAACGAATGTATAAGCCTCTTCCAAGTTATGAATAATGTCGCTATCAGGTACTGGTTCCCCTAAATCGTTCATTAGCGTACGGAAAAGATCACGGTCTTCCGCTTGTTGGATAGCGGAAAGTTTGGTGCCAAGAATCTGTACATTGCATTCTTCCAGGATTCCAGCTTCGGCAAGCTCGACTGCCATGTTCAAGCCAGTCTGTCCGCCCAAAGTAGGTAACAGTGCATCCGGGCGCTCTTTACGAATGATTTTGCTGACAAATTCCAATGTGATCGGTTCGATATAAACCGCGTCAGCCATTTCACTGTCTGTCATGATTGTAGCAGGGTTAGAGTTAATAAGGATCACTCGATAGCCTTCTTCTTTTAAGGCTATACACGCTTGGGTTCCTGCATAATCGAACTCGGCGGCCTGTCCGATGACGATCGGACCGGAACCAATTACTAGGATGCTTTTTATATCAGTGCGTTTTGGCATGTTTTTTCCCCCTTGTTGGTTGCAGCTTCAATCATTTGTAAAAATTCATTGAATAAGTAGTTGGCATCTTCCGGCCCTGGTGATGCTTCCGGGTGATATTGTACGGTGAAAGCCGGATACTCTTTATGACGCAGACCTTCAATCGTACCGTCATTCAATGCTGTATGTGTCACGATAAGATTTGTATTTTCAATGGAAAGCTCTTCTACTGTATATCCATGATTTTGAGATGTGATCGATACTCTTCCGGTACGAAGGTCCCTAACCGGATGATTAGAACCTCGATGGCCGAATTTTAATTTTTCCGTATCCGCCCCATTTGCAAGTGCGAATAATTGATGTCCTAAACAGATTCCGAATAATGGCACTTGCGTTTGGATTGTACGAATCATTTCAAGCGTCTCATGAACACTTTTCGGATCTCCAGGGCCGTTTGAAAGCATCACGCCATCCGGATGATATTGCATCACTTCTTCGGCCGTGACGTTATAAGGCACAACCACGACATCACAGCCGCGCTTCGTCAACTCACGTAAAATCCCATGCTTCATGCCATAATCCACTAGAACTACACGCGGGCCTCTGCCTGGGCTGGAATATGGTGCTTTTGTTGAAACCTGTTTGACTTGATTGGAAGGAATCACCGTTGCTTTCAACTGGGAAACCACTTCATTTGCATCTTTATTGATATTGCAGAGTGCCCCTTTAAGTGCACCTGATTTCCTGATGATTCTTGTCAGCTTTCTTGTATCGATTCCGCTTATTCCAGGTATGTTCTTCATTTTCAGATATTCATCAAGTGATAATTGGTTCCGCCAGTTGGAAGGAAACTCTGCTGTTTCCTTAACGACGAATCCTGATATCGCTGGATTGATGGATTCGAAGTCATCCCGGTTAATCCCGTAGTTCCCGATTAATGGATACGTAAGTGTAACGATCTGACCGCAATAGGATGGATCAGATAGAATCTCCTGGTACCCCGTCATTCCTGTGTTAAAAACGACTTCCCCTATTTTTTCTACGTCCCCTCCGAATGCTTCCCCAAGGAATACTGTCCCGTCTTCTAAAATTAGCTGTCTTTTCATCCTTGAACACGTCCTTTTTCCCATGCTATTTTTCCTTCTGCAATCGTCATGACTGGCCAGCCATAACATTTCTTTTCATTAAAAGGTGTATTTTTCCCTTTTGAAGCAAACTCATCAGCATGAATTTCTTTTTCTGTTTCCAAATCGATGAGCACGATATCCGCAATGGCACCTTCCTTTAGCTCTCCATAAGGAAGGGAGAAACTTTCAGATGGTTTGATTGTCATGAAATCGATCAATTGCTTTAATGTAATGATGCCCTTTTTAACCAATTCGGTGTAAAGCAGCGGGAAGGCCGTTTCCAATCCGACTATTCCGAAAGGAGCCAGCTGCATTCCCTGCGCTTTTTCCTCTGCCGCATGCGGGGCATGGTCTGTTGCTATAAAATCGATGGTTCCGTCAAGCAGTCCTTCTATCAATGCATCCCGATCTTCACGGCCCCTTAATGGCGGGTTCATTTTATAATTCGTATCAAGTCCCGGTATATCATCTTCACACAATAATAAGTGATGCGGAGTAACTTCGGCTGTGACGCGGATACCGGCTCGTTTCGCATCCCTTACCGTCCTTACCGATTCCTTCGTGGAAATATGGCAAACGTGATAATGGCAATCCGCCGCTTCAGCAAGGAGGATATCCCGGGCAATATGTACAGCTTCACATACTGACGGAATTCCATTGATTCCCTGTTCTTTAGAGAATCTTCCTTCATGGACGGAGCCTTTATTGATTAAGCTATTGTCTTCGCAATGCGCAACTATGGCCATATCTTGAGCAGCCGCCCGTTTCATTGCTTCCAGCATCATTCCTGCTTCTTGAATTCCCACGCCATCGTCCGTAAAGGCGAAAGCACCCGTTTGTTTTAATGAAGAAAAGTCGGTCAACTCCTTGCCTGCTTCCCTAATCGTAATGGATGCATATGGGAGTACCCTTACATGAGCCGTTTCTTCAATTTTCCTGTTAAGCGCTTCAAGGTTCTCCACTGTATCGGGAACTGGCCTTGTATTAGGCATCGCCGCTACCGTAGTGAAACCGCCTCTTGCCGCTGCAAGCGTTCCACTTGCGATTGTTTCTTTATGTTCACCGCCCGGTTCGCGTAAATGGACATGCAGGTCAACGAATCCTGATGTAATAAGTAACCCTTCAGCGTCAACCACTTTACAATTTTCCGTTGCCAAGTTCTCGCCGATTTTTGTGATGACCTTGCCTTCCATTTCAATGTCCGCTTTTTTGAATGAGTTTTGATTATCTAGCAATACTCCATTTTTGATTACTGTTTTCATGAATGTTTCCCCCTTCGGATTGTTCAAGCACATTTTTTAATACGGCCATTCTAATGAACACGCCATTCTCCATTTGTTTAAAAATTCTTGAGCGGCTGCATTCGACTAAATCACTGTCTATTTCAACACCGCGGTTTATTGGAGCAGGATGCATGATGATCGCATCCGGTTTCATATTTTTTTCACGTTGTTTGGTCAGGCCAAAACTTTCCAGATAATCCCCATTTGCCTGATCATATTTTTCAATATGCCTTTCATGCTGTATTCTGAGCAGCATGACCACATCCGAGGTAGCTACCGCATGGTCGATGTCTTCATACCTTCCTAAACTGTTTGTTCTGTCAAACCATTCAGGCGGACCCGAAAATACGACATTTGCTCCTAAACGTGTTAATGCTTCTGCATTCGATTTCGCAACCCGGCTATGCCTTACATCACCGATTATCGCAATCTTCAGACCTTTGAAACTTTTAAACTCTTGTTTTATCGTCAATAAATCCAGTAATGATTGGGTTGGATGATTTCCGCAGCCATCCCCTGCATTGATTATTGGAATCCCGATCTTCTCATTTAATTCGTCAAAATAATTATCCTGTTCATGACGGATGATCAAGGCATTTACACCTATTGCTTCTAACGTTTTAACAGTGTCATATAAGGTTTCACCTTTTAACACGGATGATGTACCCGCATCAAAAGGAATGACCTCAAGTCCCAATTTTCTTTCAGCCATTTCAAAGCTTGACTTTGTACGTGTACTTGGTTCAAAGAAGAGATTGGCAACTGTGGTCTGCTGCTTTGGATTCCAGCTAGATCCGTTGGCAAAACACTCTGCCTCATGTAAAATCTTTTCAATATCAGTTAATGTCAATTCATTCATGGTCAATAATTTTTTCATCGATCCTGCTCCTTTCACATGTGTGATGCGGGCCATAAAAAATACCCCGCCATTAAGGACAGGGTGTAGGTCATAAAGAGTGTGAGGACACGGATGATTTACACTTCATCCCGTTCTCATTCATCTTTACAGCAACACCCTTTTAAGCCTCTCTGGACTTCTTTTAAAAGGTGATTTATTTTTTTGATGCAGTATCTTATTTTTCAAATATATCTCCGGATATTTTTTCACGGTCCGGAAGAATCAAGTTAAGAAGGATTCCGACGATGGCTGAAAGTGCCATTCCGGAAAGCGATACCGTTTCCGATAGTTGTACGAACGCTCCTCCGATTCCTAACACCAGGATGACTGAAGCTATCATCAGGTTCCTTTTCTTGTCAAAGTCGACTTTATTATCAATCAGCATCCTCAATCCACTTGATGCGATGATTCCGAAGAGCAAGATGGAAATACCGCCCATCACAGCTGTAGGTATCGAGCTGATGACTGCTGAAATCTTACCGTTAAAGCCAAATATGATTGCAGTCAACGCTGCCCCGCCGATGATGTATACGCTGTACGCCTTTGTCATAGTCAGGACCCCAATATTTTCGCCATATGATGTCAGCGGCGGCCCACCGATTAAGGAACCAATCATGATTCCTGCTCCATCTCCTAAAATCGAGCGATGCAAACCGGGATTTTCCAAAAAATTCCTGCCGACTACTTTGCTCAGTACCATCTGGTGTCCGATATGTTCTGATAAAGTTACGATGGCAACCGGTACCATGATGGCAATGACTTCCCATGAGAAGGACGGTGTATAGGTTACATATGGAAACATGAAATCAGGCATTTCCCACCATTGTGCTGACTTGATCGGTTCATAATCTATTATTCCTGCAACAGCCGAACAGCCGTAGCCGACTATGATTCCGATTAAAATCGGGATCAAGTTAATGAATCCCTTAAAGAACACGTTACAGATGATGGTTACCGCTAAAGTAATCAGCGCTATCACGATATATGTGACACTGTATTTATCTTGTGGATCATACATTGCCATGTCCACGGCCGTTCCAGCAAGGCTTAATCCGATTACGATAATCACCGGACCTACCACAACCGGCGGAAGTATATTCATCAACCAGCGCAATCCGACTTTTTGGATAATCAAAGCCACTATCCCATATATGAACCCTGCTGCAAAACAGCCGATCATGGCCGCTTCCGGACCCCCAAGGGCCTTAGCCGCGATGATTGGCGTAATGAAAGCGAAAGATGAACCGAGATAAGCTGGTATCTTACCTTTGGTTATCAATAAGTATGAAAGTGTGCCCAATCCGCTTGAAACCAGCGCTACCGCCGGGCTTAATCCTACCAAGAATGGCACCAGCACCGTTGCACCGAACATGGCGAACAAATGCTGGATGCTTAACGTAATCCACTGGCCAGCCTTTGGCACATCCTCGACATCCAGTACGATATCCCTTTTCGTTTCTTCCATTTCCGTATCCCCCTCATGAAAATTCCATCAAAACCGTAAAAACCCTCTTTGCAATATACAAAGAGGGTTTCTCAGAAGGCAAATTCCTATGCGTAGGCACAGCTCTCCCGATTGACTCCCCTTTGCCAGCCTCTCTGGACTGTCTTTAAAAGGGTAATATGAAATTTTCATGTTGTTTAGTTTTCTAATATAGTAACTTGATCTACTTTATCTACTTCTGTTAAAGTAACCGTAATTTTTTCAGATTGGGAAGTCGGAACGTTTTTACCGACAAAATCCGCACGGATCGGCAGCTCCCTATGTCCCCTATCCACTAATACGGCGAGCTGGATCTGAGAAGGTCTTCCCAAATCCACCAGAGCATCCATTGCCGCTCTAACGGTTCTGCCTGTGAAAAGAACATCATCCACTAAAATCACTTTTTTGTCAGTGATATTGACCGGTATGTCTGAGCCTTTTACGACGGGTTCCCCATCATTGGTCTTTTTCGTAAGGTCATCGCGATAAAGTGTAATATCCAGTTCGCCAAGTTCTATTTCCTTGCCTTCTATTTGATTGATGCGCTTTGCAAGTCGGTCAGCGAGGAAAATCCCGCGGGTACGTATCCCGATTAAGACGCAATTCTCAATACCCTTATTTTTCTCAATAATTTCATGGGCAATTCTCGTCAAGGCTCTGCTAATGGCCTGCTCATCAAGTACTATGGCTTTCTCATTCAACACGTCGGCCACCCCGATTCCTTTTTTCTGATAGGTCAATTTCAACAAAAAATCCTCATGCCAAGAAGGCATGAGGATTTTATCGCCATGGGCATGGTTAGCCCATTTTGCGTATCCGTTTCCTTCTCAGTCTCTCTGAACTGTGTTAAAGGTTCTTGTTAAGTTGTTATTATAATATATCAGAAAAACGAATTTGTCAATCCTTACTTCTACGTAATTGATTAATTAGATTTTCAAACTCTTCCGGAACCGGAGCTTCGAATTCCATATACTCATTTGTACGTGGGTGAATGAATCCTAGAAGACCCGCGTGCAACGCTTGTCCATCTAATTTCAGTGTCTTTTTCGGGCCATATTTCGGATCACCCGCCAGCGGGAAGCCAATGTATTTCATATGAACACGGATTTGATGAGTTCTCCCTGTTTCAAGCTGGCATTCCACCAAAGTGAAAGCTTTAAAACGTTCTATGACACGGAAATGCGTGACAGCATGTTTGGAATTCGAATCTGTGACAGTCATGCTTTGGCGATCTTTTTTATCGCGGCCTATCGGTGCATCTATCGTTCCGAAGTCATGAGGGATCACACCATGAACTACAGCTTGGTACTTACGGGTAACCGTTTTGTCAACAAGCTGCTGTACCAGTTTCTCATGTGCCATATCATTTTTGGCAACCATCAATAAACCTGATGTATCTTTGTCGATCCGATGAACGATTCCAGGCCGCATGACTCCGTTAATTCCAGAAAGATCCTTGCAGTGAGCCATCAATCCATTTACAAGCGTGCCAGATACATGTCCCGGTGCCGGATGGACGACCATGCCGCTCGGTTTATTAACAACGAGTACATCTTTATCTTCATAATAGATATCCAAATCCATTTCCTCTGCCACCGCATCCAATTCCTCAAGATCAGGAATCGTCACTTCAATTGTATCGCCAGGAATAGCTTTGTAATTCGTCTTTATCGCCGTGCCATTAACCAAAACATGGTCATCCTTAATCCATTGCTGGACCTGAGTGCGTGACCATTCCTCATTCAAAGTGGAAAGGGCCTTATCAATCCGAACTCCTTTTAGTGTTTCATCGATGCTGTATAACCTTTTATCCATTATCTTTCTCCTTAGCGTTTTTTTCTTCTAAAAACATATGAATCACGAGCAGTCCGACACCAATTGAAAGCGCAGCATCAGCAACATTAAATACCGGGAAACTGTAGCTGAAAATATAGGTATGAACGAAATCCACTACTTCCTGACGAGCAACACGATCGATGAAATTACCAATCGCACCGCCCAGCATGAGAGCAAGTGCAACTCCAAGCAAAATGCTTTCCTTCGCCATTTTCTGAATATAATAGACAAGTCCAATAATGACAGCGATGGTGATGATGTAGAAAAACCACATTTGACCTTGTAGAATTCCCCATGCTGCCCCACGATTACGATGCGAGGTGATATATAGAAGGTTTTCAATAATTTCAATGCTTTCTCCGTACTCCATTTTTTTCACAATCATCCATTTTGTCAGCTGATCGAGAGCTATGACCAAAAGGGCAATCAAATAATAAAACACATTTTTTCCCCCAAACTAATCAAATCTTCACTTTTGAATTGTAGCACAAACTAGAAATAATGACTAATCCGAAAATCATAAGTCTGCTAACTGTACTTGAAGAATATCGGGAAGATTGGAAAAAGGTAAAATTCCCTATTCGGTTTTAGCTTTCTTTCCCGCAAAAAAGCCGGCCCTTTATATAGGGACCGGCTTTATTTGTGGGAATTATTGATTCACGTAATGCTCTTTCACGACTGTTGCACAACGCGGGCAAAGTGTTGGATGTTCTTCCACTTGACCTACTTCCTTAGAAACATTCCAGCAACGTTCACACGTTTCGCCTTCTGCTTTTGTAACAAGGATCGCTATATCCTCAAGTTTAACCGCCTCTGCTGGGGCACTTGCCACATCGCCAGCGATTTCGAATTCGGATACGATGAATAGCTGTTCAAAGCTTTCCTTGATGCCATCAAGCAGATTCTTCGTCTCATCATTAACATATACCATCACTTTAGCGTTCAGTGATTTTCCGATGACCTTCTGGTTACGTGCTTCTTCTAAAGCTTTCAGAACATTATCCCGAAGATCCATGAACGCCGTCCATTTTTCTTCAATGACTTCAGCATCATTAACGGAAACTTCTTCAGGCATCAATGTCAACTGTACACTTTCTTCCGTTACACCCGGAATGAACGCCCATACTTCATCAGCTGTATGAGAAAGGATCGGTGACACCAATTTGGTTAAGCTGACCAATGATTCGTAAAGGACCGTTTGAATGGCCAAACGCTCTTTACCATTTGGAGCTTCACAATAAAGGATGTCTTTTGCATAATCAAGGTAGAACGAACTTAAATCCTGTGTACAGAAATTATTGACCATATTATAAATTGTAGCAAACTCATAATTTTCATAACTTAGCTTAGACTGTTTGATCAGTTTATTCAATTTAACGAGCATGTATCGATCGACTTCAGGCAAGTCTTGGACTGCCACTTTATCGGTTTTTGGATCGAATCCATCCAAGTTCCCTAACAGGAAGCGGAATGTATTACGGATTTTACGGTAAACTTCCGAAACTTGTTTTAAAATGGGATCGGAAACCCTGACATCCGATTGGTAATCCACAGAAGCTACCCAAAGGCGCAAGATATCTGCACCAAGTTGGTTCATGACCTTGGAAGGCAGTACAACGTTCCCGATCGACTTACTCATTTTACGGCCTTCGCCATCCAATGCGAAACCGTGGCTAAGTACACCTTTATATGGTGCTTTGCCTGTAACTGCAACACTTGTTGAAAGCGATGAGTTGAACCAGCCGCGATATTGATCGGACCCTTCTAAATAAAGGTCTGCAGGCCGTTGCAAGTCGTCTCTTTCTTCAAGTACCGCTTGATGAGAAGAACCGGAATCGAACCAAACGTCCATGATATCCGTTTCTTTCGTGAAGATACCATTCGGGCTGCCTTCATGTGTATAGCCATCAGGCAGAAGATCTTTCGCTTCACGCTCAAACCAGATGTTTGAACCGTGTTCGCGGAATAGATTTGAAATATGGTTGATTGTTTCATCCGTAATGATCGGCTCACCATTTTCTGCATAAAACACTGGAATTGGCACTCCCCATGCACGTTGGCGGGAAATGCACCAATCCCCGCGGTCACGGACCATATTGAATAGGCGCGTTTCGCCCCAAGACGGTACCCACTTGGTTTCTTCAATCGCTTCCAGAAGTTCACTGCGGAAGTCTTTGATCGACGCAAACCATTGTGCTGTTGCACGGAAGATCGTTGGCTTCTTCGTCCGCCAGTCATGTGGGTAAGAGTGCGTAATGAACGTCAAGTTCAATAACGCGCCTGCTTCAGTTAATTTTTCGGTAATAGGTTTATTCGCTTGATCATAAAATAATCCGGCAAATTCTCCCGCCTCTTCCGTCATGACTCCTTTTTCATCCACTGGACAAAGTACGTCCAAGCCGTATTTTTGCCCAACGATAAAGTCATCTTCACCATGGCCAGGCGCAGTATGAACGCAACCCGTTCCAGCTTCAGTCGTTACGTGCTCACCCAACATCACTAAAGATTCGCGGTCATAAAGAGGATGTTTGGCAACAGCACGGTCCAACTCGCTTCCTTTTACTGTTTTCAGGATAGACGGGTTTTCCCAGCCTAATGTTTCCGTAACCGACTCAAGCAGTGCCTCAGCAAGTAAGAATTTTTCATTTTCGACAGCCACTACTACGTAATTCAATTGCGGATGCAATGAAATACCAAGATTAGCCGGAATCGTCCATGGAGTTGTCGTCCAGATGATGATTTTGACGCCTTCTTCGATTACACCTTTGCCATCTGTGACTTCAAAAGCAACATAGATGGACGCAGAACGTTTGTCTTGATATTCAATTTCTGCTTCGGCAAGAGCTGATTCACTTGAAGGGGACCAGTAAACAGGTTTTTTCCCTTTATAAATATAGCCTTTTTTCGCCATTTCACCGAACACCTTGATTTGCTGGGCTTCATATTCAGGCTTTAATGTGATGTAAGGATTATCCCAATCACCACGGACCCCTATTCTCTTAAACTGCTCACGTTGATTGTTAATCTGACCATAAGCATACTCTTCACAAAGCTTTCTGAATTCGGCAACGCTCATTTCTTTCCGTTTCACGCCTTTTTTTGTCAATGCCGTTTCGATCGGAAGCCCATGCGTATCCCAGCCAGGTACATACGGTGCTTGAAAACCGCTCATTGATTTAAAACGGACAATGAAATCCTTTAAAACCTTATTCATTGCATGGCCCATATGGATATCGCCGTTGGCATACGGAGGTCCATCATGCAAAATGAATAAAGGACGTCCTTCCGTGTGTTCTTGCACTTTTTTATAGATGTTCATTTCTTTCCATTTTTCTTGGATTTCCGGTTCACGTTTCGGCAAATTCCCCCGCATTGGAAATTCAGTTTTAGGCATCAATAAGGTATCTTTGTATTCCATCATAAAATCCTCCATCCGTCTTTACATAAATTCATTCGAACCGATGACTTGATATCCGGCCAAAATAAAAAGCCCTCTCATCCCTAAAAAAGGGACGAGAAAGCTTAGCTTCCCGCGGTACCACCCTGGCTAGAAAGATTCACAAAGTGAATCCAACCTCTCGAGCATTCGTAACGTGAATGAAACGCCTCATTTACTTACTGCAAAAGCAGGTTCAACTCAGAACTCAAGGGTGATCTTCAATTTCTTCGCTTATTCCGGGCTTTCACCATCCCCGGTTCGCTAAAAATAAGTGTGTGAAGAATTTACTTTCCCTGTCATCGTCTAATTTCATAATGAATAGTATTGTTAAAAAATTATATGCGAAAAAAGTGTTCAAAGTCAAGGAATCGTTTAAATTTCCTCTTCCACTCTCTCATTTAATTCTATTTCAGTCGCATCCACTTCATAATCCAGAAGATGATCCCAATCGTCATTGTCCAGCAAATCGAGCTGTGCACCGACAAGCATTTTGAAACGCGTGCGGAATACTTTGGATTGCTTTTTCAAATCCTCAATATCCATCGCTATTTTCCTTGCTTTCACGAGTGACTCATTGACGATCCTGTCCGCGTTTTTCTCTGCTTCCTTTATGATCAGTTTCGCTTCTTTTTGGGCATTGCGCCTTAATTCTTCGGCTGCTTCCTGAGCGACAATAATCGACTTGTTAAGTGTTCCCTCAATTGTCGTAAAATGTCCCAAACGATCAAAAGTCTCGTTCAGTTTATCTTCAAGTTCCTTCTTCTCCCTCAAAATCAGTTCATAATCTTTAATGACCTGGTCGAGAAATTCATTTACTTCATCTTCATCATACCCACGAAATACTTTGTTAAACTCCTTGTTATGTATATCTATCGGGGTTAAGGGCATTACGGCACCTCCAGAACGGTTTCTACTCTAGTATGTTAAAACTCTATATTCGACAATAAATTTATAAATCCTGCTTTTTATTGAATTATTTTTGTCTGCCTAACGAGATCCTCCACTTATCCTTCTTGGTTTTCCCATCGATTGAAGCTATTTTACATCTGCCAAAACCTCTGATGGAAAGTGCATCACCTTCACGGCATTCTTCCGAGACGTTTTCCGTTTGCTTGAAATTCACCTTTACTTTACCTGACGTTATCAAGGCCTGCGTTTTTTGACGGGACATGTTCAGGACGGATGATAGCACACTGTCAAGCCTAAGAGAACTGACGGTGGTCACTTGCTCTTCCCATTTTTCTTTAACTTGGACGATATCCTCGATCGGAAGCTGTCTGATGGAAACAGAAGCATTGCCAATTTTCTCAAGATTCCCTGTGAGATATGAATGCATCTCCCCCGCAGCTATAAATTGAGTATGCTCCTCCGTCACTATTATATCACCAAATTTTTCACGTTTTACCCCTAGTGACATCAAGGTTCCAAGTATTTGCCTATGTTCAAGCGTAACAAACTTTTTTGGATAGGAGATATCGTATAAGGAGATATTGAAATCCGATGGTTCAGGAGAGTAATAATCAGGGTAAATGAGTACACGTTTTCGCTCTACGAAATCGCCCCCGCCATTGAATTGCAGTTTCGCATCCGGATCATTCCCCAATAGGGAAGTAAGGATTTCCTGCTGACGCGGATCAAGAAAATCAGATAGTTTCGGAGCGTAGGAATTTTTAACCTGGTCGATCCAATTCATGGCCTGGTCAATAAAATCTTTTTCCTCCGGCCTGAAATGCTGATAAATACTCATGATTGAATGAATGCTCCTTAGGTATCAAATTAATGGACGATCATAAGGAATTGATTAAACGGCTCTGCGTTGCTACTACACAGCGGAGAATCTTCCGGCTGTGTAGTAAGATCATGTCAGGTTAGTTGTTGATCATCCTATTAAAGTCTGTAAGTAATAGATTCCATAACCGCTGGCAAAATTAAGTACCAGCAAAGCCACAAGAGGTGAAAGATCGATCATGCCAAGCGGCGGGATGAACTTTCTGAACGGTTCCAAATAAGGTTCGCAAATCTTTTCCAGAAATTGACCAATCGATGTCTCCCTTGCATTGGGGAACCATGACATCAATATGTAACCGATTAATGCCATTGAATAAATTTCAATTAAATAATATAAACCCTGAAGCACTAAACCCATTAACCATTACCACCTCGCTTCTTCGTACTCCTCATCGGCGGCGAAACCGGTAATATTACCGGAAACATCGACATTGTCCGGGGTACATAAGAATATATCTGTTCCGATTTTTTGGATATCCCCGCTGATTGCATAAACAGTCCCACTTAGAAAATCAATGATTCGCTTTCCTTGGTCATGCTGGATTCGTTGAAGGTTCACGACTACAGCGCGCCTGTTTTTTAAATGGTCAGCTACCTCCTGGGCTTCTGCATAAGCACGAGGCTCCAATAATACTACTTTAGAAGATTTCTGTACGCTTTGCAAACTTACGATATTCTGATTGGCATGATTCCCTGCCGAAGCGGACTGATGCTGTTTAGCTGACTTCACGACTTTTGGTTCAGCCTCCTCTTCTTCCATCACTTCATCCTTGTACTCATACTCATCATCCAGCGCGAAATAAGATTTAAATTTTGATACGAACGACATCTATAGGGTACCTCCTTAAAATTATTCGCCTACAAGTGCTGTACCAATCCTGATCATTGTAGCGCCTTCCTCAATGGCAATCATGAAGTCATTGGACATCCCCATGGACAATTCAGTACAGGGTGCATGCTTCAACCCTAGATTTTGAACTTCAACCTGGATGCCTTTCAGTTTTCGGAAGCATTCCCGCAAAACCTGTTCATCATCGGTCAGTGGAGCCATCGTCATCAATCCTGCTACATTCACCTTATCGAACTTAGATAATCCTTTGATGAAATCAATCGTCTCCTCGGGACCCAGGCCATGTTTTGATTCCTCACCAGAAACATTCACCTGCACTAAACAGTTTATCGGCTCATTTGCACGTTTTTGAATTTCTTCTGCCAAAGAAATGCGATCCAATGAATGGATATACGAAATTTTATCGATGACATTCTTTACTTTGCGTGTTTGCATGGAACCGATATAATGCCAGTTGGGCTTGTCCTTCAACACTTCATATTTAGTCAAAAGCCCTTCGTCACGGTTTTCACCCAAATCAAGTATCCCCGCTTCCAATGCTTCATTCGCTCTCTCGACCGAAACATATTTCGTCACTGCGATCAACTTGATCGCTTCACGGTGCCTTCCACTATTTTCACATGCTCTATTTATTTTTTCTTCGATGTTTTTTAAATTGTCCACTACTTTCACTGTTACCCTAAATCCTCCTTCCAACCGATAAAACTCATCAATCTGCCTGTCTTCCCATTATCACGGCGATGTGAAAAAAACAATTCATGATCACAACTTGTACAGTATGATGTAACTTCGATCTGACTTTTTGGAATTCCTGATTTTTGAAGAATCAAAGCATTAAGTTGCTTAAGGTCTAACTGATATTGTCCTTCACTGATTAAATTATAGGGCTTTTCGTCAATATCTACCAGCAAATTATGCACTAGATCCATCACATAATCATCAACAACATAGCATTTCGAACAAATCGACGGTCCGATAACGGCATATATCTCACTTGCTTTTATACCCTCACTCAGCCATGCCTCAATCATTTTTCGTGCAATGCCATTAACCGTACCCTTCCAGCCGGCATGTGCCACCCCAATCATACCATGTGCCGGAGCAAGAAAGTATAAGGGCACGCAGTCTGCATAGCAAAGGGTCAATAGAACATCCGGATCCTTCGTATAGAATCCATCAGTCGCTTTAAAGGCTGACTCATAATCCGCAGCACCTCTACCGCCATCGCGGCTTGTAACTTTATGGATTTTCGTTTCATGTGTCTGCTCGGCGCCTATCCATTCATTAAGCGGAAACATAAGCTTATCAGCTATAATCCTGCGGTTTCCCTGAACATCTTCAAGTTTATCCCCGACATGAAAACCGGTATTCAATGTTTGAAAATCACCTGTACTGACCCCACCATTTTTTGTGGTGAAGCCCGCTACGAGCTGGAGATTATTTTGTCTCCAGCTGTCAATGAGCATATATTGGTCTTTTATTAAAACAAATGGCTCTTTCATGCTATAAACCTCTTTATTTTTAGTCTAGTGTATCATATATTTGCGCCAAGCACCTTTAAAACCGTTCATCTTTCACTTCTGCTTGAAAAACGGTCTGATGCTCAACAAGTATGACATCTGCACCGATTTTTTTTATTTTACGCCATGGGATCACAATATCCTGCTCCCTTCCAAAAAAGCCCATTAATCTAGTTCCATTTGAAACGATGATGGCCTCAATTTTCCCTGTGGCCGTATTGATTTCAAGATCTGACATATTACCTAATTTCTTACCATCCGCTATATTGACGATATCCTTAATTTGAAATTCGGAAATCCTGGTCACATCACTCAGCTCCTCAAAATTTCATCATAGATGAAGGTCCTATTCCTATGTATATGACATGATGAGCTCAAGGATGAAGAATACGGTAAATAAACGTCCTTACTCTCACGATCCCTCCAGGAAGTGATTTTCAACAAAATAAAAAAGCCGCTATGGATAATTAGCCGTTAAGCGGGTATTGACATTTTTGCCCTACCCGCTTCAGCTAACTTTCTCATGCTCAGCTTCTACTGTTGGATATTTTTATTCATTTGTTTGATTGCCGCTTTTTCCAATCGGGAAACCTGTGCTTGTGAAATGCCGATTTCCTCGGCTACCTCCATTTGCGTCTTCCCTTGGAAAAACCGTTTGCGAAGGATCATTTTTTCCCGGTCATTCAACCGTCTCATGCCTTCATTTATAGCTATTTCATCAATCCAGGTACTATCTTTATTTTTTTCATCACTCAGTTGGTCGAGTACATAAATCGGATCCCCGCCATCATTATAAATCGGTTCAAAAAGTGATACTGGATCTTGTATAGCATCTAGTGCAAAAACAATTTCTTCATGAGGTACTTCCAACACCTTGGCGATTTCTTCAGCTGTCGGCTCACGAAGGGTCTGGCTTATGAGCTTTTCTTTTACCTGCAAAGCTTTGTAAGCGATGTCTCTTAAAGAACGGGATACCCGAATCGGATTATTGTCACGAAGATATCTTCTGATTTCACCAATAATCATCGGAACAGCATACGTTGAAAACTTAACATTTTGACCTAGGTCAAAGTTATCTATCGACTTCATCAACCCTATACAGCCTACCTGAAATAGATCATCTACATACTCTCCCCGATTGTTGAAGCGTTGAATGACGCTTAAAACGAGTCGAAGATTCCCGTTTACCAGTTTCTCTCTTGCTGAAATATCGCCATCTTGCAGTTCTTTAAAGAGTTTTCTCATTTCCTCATTCTTTAAAACCGGTAATTTTGATGTATCCACACCGCAGATTTCAACCTTATTACGAGACAAAATTATTCCCTCCTCACAGGAGCGCTGTACAAAAAACAGTATCTCCGCGGGAGGAAAAAATATGCACATGGCTAGAACGGAAAATCCCCATTATTTTTCAATATAGCTACCAAAGTATTGATTTGATTGACATTTAAGCACTTTATTTTTTTACACCATTTTATTAAATTCTTTACGAAGCCTCTTAATAATCCTTTTTTCCAAACGTGAAATGTATGATTGGGAAATCCCCAGCATGTCGGCGACGTCCTTTTGGGTTTTTTCTTCTCCGCCTGCAAGCCCAAAACGGAGTTCCATTATCTGTTTTTCACGTTCGGATAACTGTGTAAGTGCTTTTGTCAGCAGCTTACGGTCAACATTGGCCTCAAGATCTTTCGTGATAATGTCATCGTCCGTTCCAAGTACATCGGATAACAGAAGTTCATTACCATCCCAATCAATATTCAGGGGTTCATCAAAAGATACTTCAGACCGGATTTTGTTATTTCTGCGTAAATACATTAATATTTCATTCTCGATGCATCTCGAAGCATATGTAGCCAGTTTTATTTTCTTCTCAGGATTGAATGTATTCACAGCTTTGATTAAACCTATGGTACCAATGCTGATTAAATCCTCAATATTGATGCCGGTATTTTCGAATTTCCTGGCAATGTAAACAACCAGCCTTAAATTACGTTCAATCAAGATCGAGCGTGCAGCTTCATCGCCATTGGGTAATTTATTGATCAGTATTGCCTCTTCTTCCTTCGAAAGGGGCGGCGGCAGTGCCTCACTCCCTCCTATATAAAATATTTCGTCCGTTTTCAATCCGAGCTTGAACAATAGTTTGTACCAAAAATAAGTGAGCCGAAGAATGAATTTCTTCAAAATAATTCTCCCTTCTAATAAACGGATTATGGGTCAAATTAAAGAGTGAATTGATGGTTCAGGAGGCATTTTGCACCGGTATCCCGGTTAACATTTTCGGGTGTACGATAGATTGATAGCTATTGTCGGGAGAGAGTTGCTGAAAGGTAAACGAAACGAGACCTTGCTTGACATGGAATTCTTTTTCTCCTTGAACGATTTTAATGTAATCCGGTTTGATTGCGGTTAACAGCTGATGTTCATGCCCCACGACTTTATAAGGGATGACACGCATTCTTCCTGTCCATGAATATTCGGGCTGCGTTTCCTGACTGATCAGGTTATCGGGGTTCTTAAAGAGCTCTAGCATATCGTCCGGAATTCCTGCTTCCCCTCCTGAAAGAGAGATGATCATGACTGGGGAGCGTGTAATCGGATCATATAGTTGATTGCCGCTATCCACCAATCCATGAAATTTTCCTTCAAAGTCAGAAATTTTAACCGAGACCGAAACCATTTGTTCATGTGTAAGCTTGGTCATCTCCATCCCTTCAAGTGTTCGCTTGGAAAATTGCCATGCGAGCGGGAATCCGATCATTACGAATATCCAGCTGACAGGGTCGCCAAAACGGTTGATCCCTGCATATTGGCCAGGATCCTTTGACACGATTTGGAATTCAAATAAGTAGTGAAGTCCCAGAAGGATTCCTCCCGATAAAAACGTCACGAAATATAAAGTGGCCACCGATTTCACAAAAAGTTTCAACCTATTAAACCCAAAGGTTGCCAGCACCATGACAAGGGATACTAAAATCTTCATGTACACTCGGTCGGCAATTGCATAAAAAGGAGTGAATGCCAATACGATAATGAAGGAACCAATCAGCCCGCCGATGCATACCCGCCAAAGAGCCACCCTTCGTTTGAGAATGATTGCGGTCCAATATAAAAGGAGGCAGTCAAATAACCAATTCAACAACCAGATCACATCTAAATATAAAGTCAAACACCCTCCCCTCCTTTTATGAGCAAACCTTCCACTAGCAAAAAGTATAGCGTACCTGCCCTTAGGAAGTGTGTCACTTTTTGTACTGAAAACTTAAGAGTTTTTCAGTCATTTTTACCCTTTTTGTAGAAAAACAGCCATTGATATTTTCAAAACTGTCTCAGAGACTATCCTGCTCCCTTTTACTTCTGTCGATTAATGTTATAAAAGTTTCATAATTTATCATTTCCCTCCAGAAGACCCCCTCTTCAAGCTTGTGAAGGGCGAGAGTCCAACGGTAAGGGGGAGATGAATGACGGTTGGCAAAATCCAAAGTAATCCTTTGACAAACATACGTTCCCTGAATGATAATAACTATAAAGGGGTGAACCAATGGTCGTAAACCAGGCTTATAATTTTCGAATCTATCCAACGAAAGAACAACCAGTTCTCAGCAAGAAATCAGGCAATCAAAATGTCCAATATGATGAAAAATCAAAAACTAGCTAAAGCTATCAGTGAAGTATCTTGGTACCAATTTAAAACAATGTTGGAATGCAAAGCAAAATGGTATGGTAAACAAATCGTGACCGTATTTAAACGTTTGCTTCTAGCCAATTGTGTTCTGGCTGCGGGAACCAAAATAAAGACGTTAAACATCTGAACCTTCGTGAATGGGATTGTCCTTCTTGTTCTACTCACCACGATCGAGATATTAACGCAGGACTCAATCTAATGAACGAAGCCATAAGCTTCTAACCGTAGGAACTACGGGGATAGCCTCATTAAAATTTTACCAATAGGCTAATGTCCTTAGGAATCTCCCACTACAATCAGACCGTAAAGTCGATAAGCGGCGGGAAGCTCTCTCATCTTTTTACATTAATGAATGAAAGTGAACAAGTTCCTTTGTGGCAAGGCACTCCATCCAAAACAATTCCGTCTTCCAGCTCCCAGGACATTCAGACAAGAACATCGATCCAATATTGCTGATTTCATTTATCACTTCGGTCCGAGTGATAAAACTCGATAAACGGCCCATCATTATAAGGTCCATTGACACAATCACTTTTAAGTATTCATTTTATTAACGACAAAAAACCGTCCCCAAATGGGAACGGCATATGACATCGGTATTAACGGCGTCTGTTACGGTTACGGAGGAAGGTCGGAATATCCAGCGCCTCATCACCTTGATTGGCATTACGTGCAGGCTGTTCATTGACTTCTTCCCTCTTCACTTCACGCTTCACGTTTGTTTGTGGCGTTTGTTGTGTCTGAGGTCTAGATTGCTGCTGTTGTCCGAGTGTCGGACGTCCAGTAGGCCGTATTGAAGCTTCAACCTCGTTAAAGCCTGTCGCAATTACCGTAACGACGATTTCGTCTTTAAGGTTTTCATTGATGACCGAACCGAAAATCATGTTGACATCTTGATCGGATGCAGTAGCCACGATATCGGCCGCTTCCTGGACTTCAAAAAGACTTAGGTTCGTGCCACCTGTAATATTCATCAGTACCCCTTGGGCACCATCAATCGATGTTTCAAGCAACGGACTGGAAATGGCTTTTTTCGCCGCTTCCGCCGCACGGTTTTCCCCTGAGGAAATCCCGATTCCCATAAGTGCGGAACCTTTGTTGGACATGATTGTCTTCACATCGGCAAAGTCCAAGTTAATAAGACCTGGAACAGCAATCAAATCTGAAATCCCTTGTACACCCTGGCGAAGTACATTATCGGCTTCACGGAATGCTTCAAGCATCGGAGTGCTTTTATCGACGATTTCAAGGAGGCGGTCGTTCGGAATGACGATCAGTGTGTCAACCGATTCTTTCATGGATGAAATGCCGCCTTGTGCCTGTGTTGCACGTTTTCGGCCTTCGAAAGTGAATGGACGTGTAACTACACCCACTGTAAGAGCCCCTAGATCTTTAGCAATGCCCGCTATGACAGGAGCAGCTCCTGTTCCCGTACCGCCGCCCATTCCAGCCGTTACGAAAACCATATCGGCACCTTTAAGCGCTTCTTCAATCTGCTCTTTGCTTTCTTCAGCAGCTTTTTTTCCTACCTCGGGATTGGCACCTGCTCCCAAACCGCGTGTAAGCTTTCCACCGATTTGCATTTTGATTTCTGCTTTTGATAGATTAAGAGCCTGTGCGTCAGTATTGACAGAAATAAACTCGACACCCTGTACACCATGCTCGATCATTCTGTTTACCGCATTGTTTCCGCCGCCGCCAACACCTATTACTTTTATCGTTGCTAATTGTTCTAGATTAGAATCAAACTCCAACATGACAATCCTCCTATTTTGACGAAATTCCCGATTCTTAATGATTGTTATTCAAAAAAGTAACCCAGAATTTTTTTGAATTTAGATTCACCTTTTTCACCTTGTTTTTTAGCCGTGTTCTCTTTGTTTTTCTGAGAGACCTTCTGGCTGCGCTGGTCGTTATCTTCTTGAGCTTGTCCAGCTGCTACAGGAGTTTTATTAGCGGTGTTTTTTTGCATTCTCTCTTTCTTGCATGCGTGTTTAATCAAACCAACAGCTGTCGTGTATTGGGGTTCCCTGACACCGATGTAATTCGGTTCAGCTGTCCTTACTCGGTTTTGGAATACATATTGAGCTAGTTCCAGAACTCCCGGCATCTTGACGACGCCCCCGGTCAACACGAAACCACCCGGTATATCCTGGAAGCCAAGCCTCTTCAAATCATCTTGAATCAACTCGAATATTTCGGTGACCCGCGCCTCAATGATATCCGAGAGCATTAACTGGTTGCAGGTCTGCTGCTGATCGCTGCCGATGATCGGTATTTGGAATACTTCATCTTCAGACGCGTCATCATAAAAGGCATGTCCATGCTTTACTTTTATTTTCTCAGCTTCCTCCATCGTTGTCCTTAGAACGATGGAAAGGTCCTTCGTAAGTGTTTCCCCGCCTATAGGTATCACAGACGTATATTGTAAATAGCCTTGTTCGAAAATTGCCAGGGTCGTGGAACCACCGCCAATATCGACAAGTGCCACACCAAGTTCTTTTTCATCCTTGGATAAAACAAGGGAACCTGCGGCTAACGGCTGTAGGGCGATATCGGTTATTTCTAACCCTGCCCTTTCCACACAGCGCAGTGTGTTATGTAAAATTGTCCGAAGACCTGTGATTAAAATCCCTCTCATTTCCAACCGAACACCTATCATGCCCCTTGGATCACTGATTTCATCAAGTTCATCAACTTTGTAGTGAATCGGCACCACGTCGATGATTTCCCTGTCGGATGGTATCGTTATTAACTCCGCTGCTTCCCTAACACGGAAAACGTCATGCTCGGTAATCTCTTTATTGTCACTGGATACCGCTACTACCCCATGACACGGCTGAAGCGTCACGTGATTTCCGCTTATGCCGACGATTACCTTCTTTATCTCCATCCCTATCATCCGTTCTGCTTGCTCTATAGCCTTTTGAATGGATTGGACGGTTTCATCTATACCGACGATCGAACCCTTTTTGAGCCCTTCTGATTTAACATTTCCTACGCCGATTATATTTAATGTGTCATTGACCATTTCCCCAATGATAACTTTTACACTGGATGTACCGATGTCAAGACTTACGTATATTTCGTTGCTGTTCATTCCATGGCACCTCCTTCAGTTTTATACATGTATTAGTAGAATAACATTTTTATATCGAAGACTTATACATTATAGAATAACAGAACTGATTACAACAACTCGCAAATTTCATAGATATGCGGTTCATTTTGCATTTCCCGAACAAAACTCGTAGATTCCCCACTTTATGGTGTTTATTGTTCGCTTCTCAACGAGACTGATACACTTAATAAACTAGAT
Source organism: Peribacillus sp. NPDC094092 (assembly GCF_050279365.1). Lineage (NCBI taxonomy): Bacteria > Bacillati > Bacillota > Bacilli > Caryophanales > Bacillaceae > Peribacillus > Peribacillus sp. NPDC094092. Next base: position 1,101,224 of record NZ_JBNNUC010000001.1, read on the forward strand.
ACTGCCATAAACTATTCGTCATTTATAACTTAATTCCCTTTAAAATTATAGATTTTTTTTCTGCTTTTTCCGGGAAATGGACCATTTTTCTATCAGGATCCTTCTAATCAGGGCGATATTTTGAAAGAGCCTTACACCGAACACAAAGATTGCGGCTAAATATAAGTCTACACCAAGATGTACACCTAGAAAAGCCAAACCTGCGGCTAAAACAATATTAAAGAAGAATCCTGTTACAAATACAACTTCATCATAAAGATTTTGCAAATGGGCCCGTATGCCCCCAAATAAGGTATCAAAAGCAGCAAGCACGGCAATGGACAGATAATTTGAATATTCGTGGGGGATATCAAAATCCGCCAAAAAACCAAGGGTGATTCCAATCAATAGTCCAAAAATTGGAAGCCACATTACGATTCCCCCCCATCCATAATGGGTTCCATATGTTCCACATTAATTGCATTTTGGTAGGCCGGCAAAGTCAACTCACCGGAAGGCACATTGATTTGCACTTCAAAATTATCTATAAAGAAATCATCCATAAGTTCGGAACCTTCAATGCGCTGCTTCAGTTTCTTTGGATTTACGGTTATTGCCTGTATTTCGACCGGGTAATGAACAAGAGGATACCCGTCCATTTTCGGCTGCCCATTAATATCACGAATAACCGATGTTGATATATACCTTTGTCCTGAAATGGAAATTTCGTCAGCGCCGTACCTATACATTTCATTAATGAGCCGAATGATCAAAACAGGTGAAATATACTCGACCTTCTCACCAAGAAGGATATCTGCTTCGATAGGCTGTATAGATATGATGACCCCATTACCTTTAATTTCAGTCAAACCTGCGTCTGTCTTTAGTTCGGTCAGGGTATCACGCAATACTTCTTCTTTACTCTCATTTTTCTTTGTTTCATAGGATGCTATTTTCCCCTCAAGCTCTCTGATGCCCTCTATTAAATCCGCCTGGGTCTGCTGTTCTTTCAATAAATCATTTTTCAGCTCCCACATATCCCTTGTATCGGAAACGACAGGCTGATTCACCAAATTGAATTGAATAGCGAGCATGAAGCCAGCAATCAATGTAACCACACTAAAAGAAAGCTTTTTTTTCATTTCCAGTTTCTCACCAATCTTTCATCGAATCCGGCGGTCCTATCACCCTCCAATAATTGGATCAAAAATGATATTCTTTTGCTTTTCCACTGTAAAGATAATATTCTCATTAACCAATTGTTCTTTGATGCCACCGGGTAAGTCCAGTGAAGCACCCAAGACATCCGGGTCCCCGATCGCAGATATGATGAAGGGGGCAGGATGCTGATGGCCATCGATTGAAATCACAGGCCCATTACAGATTATGTATGAATCATGATTTAACCTTTGGCCGTTAATCGCAACAGCCTCTGCACCTGATATGTATAGTTCATTGACGACCTTGAAGACATGCTGTTCATGGACGAGGTAATTATTAACATTGGCTTCTGAATCCATATCCGTACCATCTTCTAGCGTAACCTGCAGGCCTGAGCCTTTCACTTTCACTTTCCCGAGAAACATACGGTATTTTTCCGTATCCTTTGCCAAATTGAAAAAAAGCTGCTTTTCCTGTGCTAGGTCTTTTTCTATTTGGGATACATTTTCTTGCTTCTGAAGGAGTTCCTTCTGAAGTTCCCGGTTCTGCTTCTCCTGTTCGATCAGCTGCTGCCTGAGCTCATATTCCTGATCCCAGGCTTTGTTCTTCCCTGCACCTTCGCCTTCTTTGGTCAAATTGTAAGAAAAGGCAATCATGAATCCCAGCACCATGCAAACCAGGGGTAAAACCACCCGTTTGCCATTAATTTTCCTCATTAGTGTCTTCCTTTTGTTCAGAGTCTTCATATGCCTTAAAATAAGAACCCACTTCCAAATCGATGACTCCCTTTACATTTGGATCCAACTGGCTGACAATTGATGGATAGTGAATCATTTTCTCATATAAAGTCCGGCTTGTCGCACTTACTTCAAACCCATCGTTCATATACATGACGATATGGTAGACATCAGTTTTGGTTGGAGCGTAATGGATTTCCGAAATGGCATTCTGAATCTCGACAGGAAGCTTATCCAGCTCTTCTAAAAGCAACTTTAATGCTTTACCCTCTTTGAAACCAATTAAAACGGGGGCAAATACTGGAATTTCGCCTGTTGCCAACTCCTCTAAAACGGACCCGTTTTCCAAAATGGGTGCATACTTCCCATTATTGGACAGATAGGCCATCCTATTATGTTCCGAAACCGTAATTTTGATGGAATTAGGAAATATCGGTGTCACCTTAACGCTTTTTATTTCTTGATTTTTTTTGATATTGGCAGCAGCTTCCCCTGTATCGACCTTCCAGATGCTTCGGTCCTTCTTCACCTTACTCAATTTAATGATCTGTTTGGAAGTAATATATCGATTCCCCTCTACCTGCACGGATTTCACATAGCTTAACGGAGATAAGAAATATAGCACACAAGCAACCAGAATGAAGAAAAGGGAAAGCAAAAGAACAAGCCGCCTGTTTGCTTTGCTTTTTCTTAATTGTTTTAATTTCGGGATGCGGTCCTCAATGGAAACGATTTTCCCCTTTTCCATCCCCTTCACCTCTTCCTGAAAAAATGGATGGTTCTTGACAGTGCGAAATCAAGACATACTCTATATTTGATTATTTACAAACTTTAAAAGGTAACACATTATATCACAATATTTGGATATATTGAATCCTATTATTTTCTGCCGATAATTTCCACTTCTGTTTCCATTTCAACTTCAAATTTATCAAACACAGTATCCTTCACATGCTGTATCAAAGCTTGAACATCCGCTGCACTTCCATTACCTGTGTTAACGATAAAGTTCCCGTGCATCGGTGAAATCTGTGCTCCGCCAATAGAATGTCCCTTCAGGCCTGCGTTCTCGACCAATTTACCAGCATGGTGTGGAAGTGGATTCCTGAATATGCTCCCGGCACATGGAAGATTATACGGCTGGGTTTCTTTACGATAATTCTTGTTATTCTGCATTCTTTCAACGATTTCGGTTTTGTCACCCTCCGTCAATTGAAAAATTGCTTCCAGTACGATACCAGGTCTTTTCTTCTGAAGCAGGGAGGTTCGATAAGAAAACTCCATTTCTTCTTTCGAGAGCCAAGCTAGGGTTCCATCTTCAAAAAGAACATGTGCCTCCTTGAGAATTTCACTCATATCGGAACCGTGTGCACCAGCGTTCATATAGACTGCACCGCCGACTGAACCAGGAATCCCACTGGCAAATTCCAATCCTGCATATCCTTTTTTACTGATCTGTACGGACAGGCTGACAAGTGATACCCCAGCTCCTGCTTTTATCTCCGGCCCATTTATCTCAAGATGATCAAGTCCTTTACCCAATTTAAGTACGGCGCCTTCAATTCCGCCATCACTTACAAGTAGGTTCGAACCCCTGCCGATCACCGTCCATGGAATCCGATTTTCTTTGATGACCTTCATTGTTTTTTCTATATTTTCAATGGAGGACGGCACAATGAATAAATCAGCCGGACCCCCAATTTTCATAGTTGTATGATTTGCAAGCGGTTCCTGTTCTAGAACTTTGCCGATTTTCATTTCAGTTAATTGCTTTATCACATTATCCATGATAAACCTCCTTGTTGTTCCAAAAATTCCTGATTATCCTTTTCATTTCCTCTTCCATGAGGTCACTTAAATTACAAGATTAATAACGCCTTTTTAGCAGAAAAATGAACAGAAGCAAGCCCCAGTACGGCCTAACCCTCTTATACTATAGTCTAAACAAAGACGTATTGCCAATATTTATTGTGGATTCCTCAACATTCCTACATGGTAATATTTAAGCGGCATTTCATTTATTTCTAAATTTCGGCAAGGCACCATCCAAAATCGTTTTCCTGCAAGGGTTTTCAACATAAAAAAAGGAAGCCCTGCGTTTAACAGAACTTCCCTTTTGCCAAACCATAAATTCACTTATTTTCAGAACCTTGAATAACGGCTGATATTCAGGAGCACACCAATCGCCATCAACATGAGCGTCAGTGATGAACCGCCATAGCTTAGGAGGGGCAAGGTGATACCCGTAACTGGCATCAAACCCGTTACAACACCTATATTGATCATCACTTGAATGGCGACCATTGCAATGATCCCCACTGCTACAAGGCTTCCATATAAATCAGGGGCACCAAGTGCGATCCGAATGCCCCGCCAAAGCATAAGCGCAAATAATAAAATGACCAGAGAACCCCCGATGAAGCCAAGTTCCTCGGAAAGTATGGCAAAGATGAAATCAGTCTGCGGTTCCGGTAAATAGAAAAACTTTTGGCGGCTTTGCCCGAGTCCCAATCCGAACAATCCCCCGGGTCCAATTGCATAAAACGATTGAATCATTTGAAATCCACTGCCCAAAGGGTCTTCCCAAGGATCCAGAAAAGACGTGATCCTTTTTATCCGGTAGGGCGCTGACAAAATCAGACCGATAAAACCCGCTACCCCGATTAGACCCAAGCCGACAAAATGACTGATTTTTGCCCCGGATATAAAAATCATCACGATGCACGTTCCAACCATCACCGTTCCCGTTCCAAGGTCTGGCTGTAACATGATCAATCCAAATGCCAAAAACACTAAACCCAAGGATGGAAGCATCCCTTTTTTAAAGGAGGTGATCAGCTTTTGCCGTTCCGATAAAAACTTAGCTAAAAAAGCGATCATCGCCAGCTTCATGAACTCAGAGGGTTGCACCGAAAAGGCACCTACACCAATCCAGCTCCTCGAACCATTTCTCGCCATCCCTATACCTGGTACAAGCACAGCCAGTAACATAATGAAACATATGATGATAAGGATCTTGGCCCATGTCCGCCACGTCCAGTAATCCACATTCATGATGAAAAACATGGCTATGACACCAACGCAGGCAAACAGCAGCTGCCTTTTAGCAAAATAAAACGAATCATCAAATTTATATGTTGCCCAAATGGCACTCGCGCTGTAAACCATGATTAATCCAACAGTCAAAAGACTTAAGGTGACGATAATGAGAATGAGATCAGGATTTGATTTTTTTAATGGCACGGACATCCACCTCTAGGAAGTTTTTCGAGCCTGCGAATATAAACATCAATGCTGATGCTTGTCAGCACTTTAGTCAAAAAAAAAGCGATAACGGCTCATTATCGCTTTTTTCCATGGTGTCAACGTAGAAGCAAATTCACTTCTCTCTGCGAAAGCTCTTACTTAAGTTTATGCACGGCCTCCATAAACATGTCTCCTCTTTGCTCAAAAGTTTTATATTGATCCCAGCTTGCACAAGCCGGGGAGAGAAGAATGCAGTCGCCTTCATCTGATAATTCAAATGCAGCCGGCACGGCCTTTTCTACATTATCGACACGTTTTATATTCGCTATTCCTAATTCTTTGGCTACCCGTTCAATTTTTTCTGCCGTTTCGCCAAAAGTTATCACGGCTTTGACATTTTTCATCGCCGGTTTCAACTCATCAAATTCATTTCCGCGATCCAAACCGCCCGCCAGTAAGATGACAGGTTCCGTAAAGGAAGTTAGCGCTTTGGATGCTGCAAGAATGTTCGTCGCCTTCGAATCATTATAAAATTTACGGTTATCGATCGCTGCCACAAACTGCAGGCGGTGCTCCACACCATAAAATGTTTTCAGTACAGTCTGAATGGCTTCATTTTCTACACCCTTCAGTTTGGCCGCTGAGATGGCCGCGAGCACATTTTCCAAATTATGCTTCCCAGGTAGAGCTATCTCTGAAACTTCAATAATTTTTTCTCCTCGGAAACTGACAGCACCATCTTCCACATAGGCACCATTCTCATGCTTCACTTCAGCTGAAAAAGGAACAAGTTCAGCCTTGGTCTTTTTCGCCATGGACAAAACAAGATCTTGATCTGCATTAAAAATCATGAAATCTGAAGCTATCTGATTTTTCGTAATGGCAGCTTTCGCTTCGACATATTCCTGTTTGGAACTGTGATAATCCAAATGTGCATCATACAAATTGGTCACGATTGAGATTTCTGGACGGAATTCGTCTATTCCCATTAGCTGAAACGATGATAATTCAATGACGATCGAGTCATCGGGTTTTGCATTTTCAGCAACACCAGAAGCCACTGTCCCGATATTACCGGCAACCAGCGGGGATTTTTCACCGACCTTCAACATTTCGTATATCAATGTTGTCGTGGTCGTTTTCCCATTTGTACCTGTGATCCCTATGAAAGGTGCTTCACTTATCTGATAGGCAAGTTCAACTTCCGTGATAACGGGGATCCCTTTTTCCAATGCCCCTTTTACGATGGGGTTCCGATAGGGGATTCCCGGGTTTTTCACGATCAGCTCGAAACCCTCATCAAGAAGCTCGATCGGATGACTGCCGCAAATGACTTTGATCCCCTGTTCCAGAAGTCCTTGAGCCTCAGGATTTTCCGATAATGGCTTCATGTCATTAACCGTCACGAAAGCGCCTAATTTATGTAGAAGCGAAGCTGCAATCACTCCGCTTTTTGCCAAACCCAATACCAATATCTTTTTCTCTGAATACTTTGCAGTCTCTTTCAATTATATCCACACCTCTAAATAGATTCCGAGTACCGCACACAGCAGCCCCACTGTCCAGAAAGTCACGACGACGCGCCATTCCGACCAGCCGGAAAGCTCATAATGGTGGTGAAGCGGACTCATTTTAAAAATACGTTTTCCAGTCGTTTTAAAAGATCCTACCTGCAGGATGACCGAGAGCGTCTCAATCACGAATACTCCGCCGATGATTACCAGGAGGATTTCAAGCTTCGTTAACAAGGCGATGGTTGCGATCGCTCCCCCAAGGGCCAATGAACCCGTATCCCCCATGAAAACCTTTGCCGGATGTGCATTGAATACCAAAAACCCGAGTACTGCACCGACCACCGCCACCGAAAAAATAGCGACATCATATTGGGACTGACTCCAGGCCAAAATGGCAAAAGCACCAAAGGCAATGGCTGATGTTCCTGATACAAGTCCATCAAGCCCATCCGTCAAATTGACGGCATTCGAAAAACCTACGAGCCAGAAAATAACGATAAACAGATAAAACCAGCCAAAATCAAAAGCAAAGTCAGTACCTGGAATCGTCAATTCAGGATTAAAACGGTCTGTCTGCTTAAAGACGAAGTAGAAGATAACAGAAATCACAATTTGTCCAAGCAGTTTTTGCTTGGAAGTCAGCCCCAGGTTTCGCTTCATGACCACTTTGATGAAATCATCCAGGAAACCTAATAAACCAAAACCTAAAGTTACGAATAATAATAAATACGTCTCGGTAGAAGGTGCCGAAAATTTCAAAGTCATGACTAGTGTAGCGATGGTAACAGATAATAATATGACCAAACCGCCCATGGTGGGTGTTCCCGTTTTCTTCAGATGCGATTGTGGGCCTTCTTCCCTAATACTTTGCCCGAATTTCAATCTTCTTAAAAACGGGATGAAAATAGGCGAAAGAAGAACGGTTACTAAAAACGCCACCAAAATCGTATAAAAAATCACTTGTTCCAACATTCCTTACTCCCTCATTCCTAACACAATTCAAATATAAAAATCTGCTTGATGTCTTTTCTTATTTGTTGCAATGGCAATTTAAGCTTTGGTTCAAACTGAACCCAAACGACTTTGAATCGCCTTTTCCGCTTCTTCACGGTCATCGAAGTGAAGAACTTCGTCACCGACCAATTGATAGGTTTCATGACCTTTTCCGGCTATTAATATAACGTCGCCCTCTTCCGCCTTGGAAACAGCATAAGCTATCGCCTGCCTGCGGTCTTCGATAACCGTATATTCTTTGCCCACTACACCAGCTTCCATATCCTTGAGGATCTGGGCAGCATCTTCACTGCGCGGATTATCCGAAGTGAAGATCGGGTCAGTCGCCAAGCTGCATGCAATTTCGGCCATGATGGGACGCTTTGTCTTGTCTCGGTCCCCGCCGCAGCCCACTATCACGAAAATTTTCTTTCTGGCGAACTCACCAACAGTCTTGAGAACATTTTCTAAACTGTCTGGAGTATGGGCATAGTCCACAATGACAGGGAAGTCCTGATTCGCTGTAATGAGCTCAAAACGGCCTGCAACACCTTTTATATCCTCGATGGATTTAATTGTCTCATCCAGATCGTTACCGGCGCACAAAGCAGCTGAGATTGCAGAGAGCACATTATAAACACTGAATTTACCAATCAGCTTCAGCTGAATGTAACGCTCTTCTTTACCTGCTGTCAAGGTGAATGATGTGCCATTCGCATCAATTTGTATATCCTTTGCCCTGATATCTGCTTCCTTGTCTATGCCGTATGTTACGACTGTAGCAGCAGTCGCTTTGATGAAATCAGCCGTTGCCTCATCATCAGCATTGAGCACAGCATATTTAGGACGATTTTCTATGTAAGCATTGCCTAGCTGTGAGAAAAATAAGGATTTTGCCTGCCTGTATCTGTCCATGGTTTTATGAAAATCCAAATGATCTTGTGTGAGATTCGTAAAGACGGCAATATCATAATCACAGCCATGGACGCGTCCAAGCTCAAGTGCATGCGATGAAACTTCCATAATGGCAGTGGTAACGGATGCTTCGGCCATTTCATGAAAAGCCTTCTGCAGCGTCACGCTATCTGGCGTCGTATTCTTAGTTTCATATACCGTATCGGCAACCTTTGTATACATCGTGCCAATCAAGCCTGTTTTTTCTTGTCGATCCTCAAAAATCTTTTCCAATAAGTGACTCGTCGTCGTCTTTCCATTCGTACCTGTAATTCCGATCAAGCGCATCTTTTGAGTCGGATGGCCATAGAATGCATCGGCAAGCACCGCCATCGCCCTGCTCGAATCCCTGACCACGATCACGGGTACATCGAGGTCAAGCGGCCTTTCGGCAATGACTGCTGCAGCTCCATGTTCTACAGCAAGTTGGGCAAAATCATGACCATCGACTGTATAACCTTTTATACAAACAAATAAACTTCCGTCTATGACTTTACGGTTATCATTTTCAATGGAGGTGATTTCAGGATTTTCTCCTTCATACATAAATAAGGAGTGTAAATAAGATAGTAATTTGTGAAGCTTCATTTTTCCATCCCTCTCAACTTAATTTGAGGATTCATTATATGTGATTAGCCTTGGCTTGTCGAGAAACCAATTTCAATTATACGGGTTTATCCCAACTCCGTAAACAAAGCGGCTGATGATTCTTCAGCCGCTTTAACTATTCATATATTATATTATACTTATTCTGTATTTTCGCCAAGATAAATTCTTATCGTGGAGCCTTGTTTTACTTTTACACCTGGATCGGGGGCTTGATCTATGACTTTATCCCCATTGCCGGCAATATCAAGCTTAAGGTCGATGAGCTGGGTTTGCAGCTCTTTTTTGCTGAGACCCACAACGTCAGGTACCTCGACCATGACCGGATCCGTCCAGACCGTTTCCTTCTCAATCTGGTTTTTCCTTGGCTTGACGCCCATGGCCCTGAGTGAATCCTCCATGATATTCCCAACGATCGGTGCGGCAACGACCCCGCCGAACTGTACCGTTCCTTTAGGATTATCCACAGCTATATAAACGACGATTTGCGGATCATCCGCTGGAGCGACACCAATGAATGAGAGAATATAATTATTTTCAAGGTATCTGCCATTTTCAGCTTTTTGGGCTGTCCCCGTTTTCCCGCCGACTCGGTACGACTCCACGAATGCTCCTTTACCGCTACCTTTGGCGACAACGGATTCAAGTGCTTCTCGGACTTTCTTCGAGGTTGCTTCTGAAATCACTTTTTTCTTCGCCTGTGGGGTCTTTCGCATCAGCACTTCCCCATTTTTTGGATTCACAAGTTCCTTCGCTATATAAGGAGTATACAAAGTCCCTCCATTCACAGCCGCCGATACCGCTGTTACCTGCTGAATGGGCGTTACGGCTACACCTTGTCCAAACGCTGTCGTTGCCTGCTCGACCGGACCCACTCGATCCATGTTGAACATGATTCCTTTTCCTTCTCCTGTTAAATCAATTCCCGTTTTTTGCCCAAACCCGAAATCATTTATATATTTAAACAGCTTGTCTTTACCAAGCCGGTTTCCTAATTCTACAAAACCAGGGTTACATGAGTTCTCGACGACTTCAAGAAAAGTTTGGTCCCCATGCCCTCCGCTTTTCCAGCAATGCAGTGTAGACCCTGACACTTCAACATGTCCGGAATCATAAAAATGTTCCTTTTGTAAGTCGACCTTCCCTTCCTCAAGCGCCGCAGCAAGCGTGATGATCTTAAAAGTCGAACCTGGTTCATATACACTCCAAACCGGTAAATTACGATTATACACTTCTGAAGGGACATTCTGAAAATTGGCCGGGTCGAAGGTTGGCCTGCTTGACATGGCCAATATTTCCCCTGTATTCGGGTCCATTGCAATGGCAATTATACCATCGGGATCATATGTCGCCTCCGCATTATCGAGCTCCCTCTCCACAATTGTCTGGATTTTGCTATCGATGGTTAGCTTCAAGTTATCACCATCGACAGGAGGCTTATAGTCATCGGCCATATTTTCAAGTCTTTTCCCTTTAGCATCGGAGTAAAATTTAACGAACCCTTTTTCCCCGCTTAGTTCCTTATCATATGACAATTCAATGCCCATCAACCCTTGATTGTCAGAGCCTGTAAAGCCAAGAACATGCGAAAGGTATTCACCGAATGGGTAATGGCGCTTTGAATCTTCAGCGATGTAAACGCCCTTTATCGCTAATGCTTTAATTTCCTTCGCCTTTTCATGAGATATCTTTCTGCCTTCCGGAATTCTGACGCTCATCGCCTGTTTCGTTAACCATTGATAAGCCTTTTCCTTTGTCATATCCAATATTGAAGCAAGCTGTTCCGCCGTCTCCCCTGGATTCTCAATCTGCCTTGGGATGACATAGACTGTTGGCGCGGATATATTCGTTGCCAGCTCAACACCATTCCGATCCAGGATTTCTCCTCGTTTGGCTTCAAAAGGAATATTCCTGCTCCAGGAATCTTTAGCCAGCCCCGTCAACTTATCCCCTAGATAAAACTGTACAATTCCCAATCGGATATCAATGATAAAAAAAACAATGATACCAATCGCCAATGCGATTGCCAGCCGTTTTCGGACAGTAACATTCGAAACACGCAAAAACAGGCACCTCCATTTCATACATGCTTCAATATATGCTTGTCTACTCGACGCTAGACTACAAACTTTTAAAGAATTAAAGAGGGGATCCATTTGGATCCCCTCTTTATCTTCACTCTGTTTTCTCTTTTGTCGGTATATCTTCACCAGCTCCTTCAGGCTGGGATAATTCAATATTGAATGTGTCTCCTTCCGTTACTTTTTTCCCGGCCTCAAGACTTTGTTTACTCACATATCCAGTACCTTCAGTTTTTAGATCCAGTTTTGCAACCTTAGCCAATTTCATAACATCGCGCAAGGACCATCCTTTCATGTCAGGAACTTTCATTTCGCCCTCGGTCCTCAGGATTATCTTTTCACCCTGTAAGAGTATGCTCCCCGCTTTTGGGGATTGATCGAGCACCTTACGGCCACTTCCGATCGTACTTACATCATAGCCAAGTTCCTTCAGTTCTTTGACTGCTGAACTCTCCGTTTGATTCGCATAGTCAACGATTTTATTTGCTTTTTGTTTTTTAACTTCCGAAGGCTTTATGTTTAGATATTGCAGGCTATTTTGCATGACTGGATTAAATATCTCTGACAATGGGTCAGCCCCGACATAAGATACACCTAACTTCGGCTGCTTGACAGCCACATACATGACCAACTGTGGATCATCTTTTGGAGCCATGCCTAAAAAGGAGAATACGTAGTTATTTTTCCCTTCTAAATATCTGCCTGTCGGACCAGCAATTTGTGCAGTACCGGTTTTCCCCGCCACTTCATATCCATCAATGGCATATTTCTTCCCAGTTCCTTTTTTCGCGGAAATTACCGTTTCCAAATAATCACGTACTTGTTTTGCAGTTTCTTCCGAAATCGGTTGCCCTGTCACCTTCGGCTTTGTCGTTTTCAAAATTTTTCCGGAATCTTGATCGGAAATACTTTTTATCACGTACGGCCGCATCATTTTTCCGTCATTGGCTATTGCGGATGCAGCTTGGATTTGTTGAATCGGTGTAACGGTCGAACCCTGCCCAAAGGAAGTAGTAACTTGTTCAAGCTTATACTTGTATTGAATCTTCCCAGTTATCTCGTTCGGCAGGTCGATTCCCGTTTTTTTATCAAATCCGAACTTGGTCAAATACTCACGGAAAGTATCCGCTCCGATCTTATCCATTGCAAGAGTGGCAAAAGCGACGTTGGAGGAACGTTGAACCCCTTCAAGAAAGGTCATGCTCTTCCCTCTTTCGATACCGCTATGATCTCCGATTTTCCCCGATCCGGCTTTGTAGGTTCCAGCGACAAAACTTTCATTCGGATTAAAGACCCCTTCCTCAACAGCCGCGGCAAGGGTGAATGTTTTCATGGTTGATCCCGGTTCGAAGGTTTCTTCAATGGCCAGGTTACGCCAAGTATCCGTAAGCCCTACTTTCGTTGTCGGATGGAAGGTAGGCCTTTGCCCCATCGCCACGATTTCCCCCGTTTTCGGATTGGAGACAATCGCTATGATTTGTTCAGGATCGTATTTTTCCTGCACTTTGCTCATCGAATCTTCCAGGAATGTTTGTATTTTCTTGTCGATGGTAAGCATGACATCATTGCCATTATCCGGAGCAACAACCTTTTCCTCCTTATCAGGTAAGAGGAAGCCCCATGAGTCACTGTCATATGTCAGCTTCCCATCCGTTTCCTGCAATTCTTTATTAAGGTACCTTTCGATGCCGAACTTACCAGCCATTTCTCCCGTTTCTTCATCCTTCTCTACATAGCCAATCAGATGGGAAGCGAAAATTCCATTAGGATAAAAACGTTTATTGGTTCTTCCGAATGTAATTCCCGGCAGTTCCAATTTTTCTATTTTCTGCTTGACGACCTGAGTCAAATCCTTGCCGGCACTGCCGAACTCCACCTGATATGCCCCTTTTTTCGTAAGTCTTTCATAGATGTCCTGTTCATCCATGTCGATATATTTGGCAAGCTTATTCGCGGTCATCTCCGGATCCTTGACATGCTCCGGCTCCTTTTCACTGAGTACAGCCCTTAATATATAAGAGGAAGTATCCTCGGCGATGACTTCACCTTTAGTATCGAGTATGCTTCCCCTTTTTGCTTCTATGACCTGTTTTTTTTCATATTTCTTGTCGATTTTTGAAGCCAGTACCTCCCCGCCGGCTGTACCTGTCACCTGAATATACAAAAAGCGGCAGACTAACACAAAAAAGAGCAGGCCGAATAAGAAGAATAATCCGGCTGCCCCATGCTTCATATTTTTTTGTTTCTGCATTATCACTGCACACCCTTCACATTATTCTCATTTAACTTGAACCCTAGCGCTGCAGCTTTTTTCCAAATTCTTTCGTATGTACTAAGTTCAGCAACCTGCACTTTCAAATCATCATTCACTTTACCCTGTTCTTCAATCGACGTTTCCACTAGCTGGATTTCTTTATTCGTTTCATAGATGGCCGCTTGATTAGAGACTATTTTCACTCCCATAAAGGTAACCATGATAGCAAGGGCACATAGTAAGAAAACTTCACCAAGGGATATCTTCGCTTTACGGATGACCACTGTTTGATGCGTCTGTTGCTGCTGTTGGTCTTCATATTGCTGTTCTTGTATTTTTTTGGCAATGGAACTCATTCATGTTCCCCCTCTACTGATTTTTTCTGTGTTTATTGCTTTTCGGCGATTCTTAGTTTAGCCGACCGGGAACGATTATTCCCTTCCAATTCTTCTTCTGATGGCAAAATCGGTTTTCTCGTAATTATTTTCATAGTTGGTTTGAATTCATCCGGGATTACGGGAAGTCCAGGCGGAAGGTCCGGCATGCTACTGGCTTTTTTAAATACCGTTTTACAAATTCTATCTTCTAGTGAATGGAATGTAATGACAGATATTCTTCCTTCTTTATCCAAAAGTGATATGGCTTGCTCCAAGGAATCTTCAAAGACACCAAGTTCGTCATTTACAGCGATTCTTATTGCTTGGAACACTCGTTTCGCAGGGTGTCCGCCTTTACGTCTTGCCGGGGCCGGTATTCCATCCTTAATTAACTCCACAAGCTCGAACGTCGTTTCAATCGGTTTTATTTCACGTGCCGCTTCAATTTTCCTGGCAATTTGTTTCGAAAACTTTTCTTCGCCATATTGGAAGAAAATTCTCAGCAAATCATGGAATGACCAAGTATTCACGACATCATAGGCAGAAATGGCAGCACTTTGGTCCATCCTCATATCCAAAGGTGCATCATGGTTATAGCTGAAACCACGCTCTGGTGTATCCAATTGTGGGGATGACACGCCTAAATCATAAAGGATCCCGTCCACTTTCTCGACTCCCCGGGCATTCAACTCTTCTTTTAAGTATTTAAAATTATTGGGAACAAGAACAATGCGTTCGCCATAGCTTTCCAATTTTTCCTTAGCATTCCGAATCGCCGTTTCGTCCTGATCAAAAGCATAAAGCCTACCCTTGTCAGAGAGCTGTGAAAGTAAGTATTCGCTGTGACCGGCTCCTCCTAAAGTACAATCCACATAAATTCCATCAGGTTTGATGTTCAATCCATCAACCGTCTCTTTTAATAACACTGTTGTATGTTGAAACATGTTAGACATCCTTCCAATCGGTTATTGAGTGACCCTATTTCTGGGGGCAGCCTTAAATATCAAAGCCAATCATATTTTCTGCTATCTCAGCGAAAGAATCCTCAGAAGCTGAAAAATAGTTTTCCCAAAGGGATTTGCTCCAAATCTCAATACGATTGGTAACACCAAGAATTACACATTCTTTTTCCAATTGGCCATATGAAGTAAGCGGCGTGGGGATATTAATTCGCCCTTGTTTATCAATTTCGCATTCTGTAGCTGCAGAAAAGAAAAAACGGGTAAAGGCTCGGGCATCTTTTTTTGTTAAAGGCAGGGCTTTCAGCTTTTCTTCTAGCAGCTTCCACTCTTCCATAGGGTAACCAAATAAACATTGATCGAGTCCGCGGGTAAGGACAAATTGCTCCCCGAGATTTTCCCTGAATTTCACAGGGACTATCAAGCGGCCCTTTATATCGATGTTATGATGGTACTCTCCCATGAACATACCCAATACCCCCACATTCTAATCTCAATGTACCACATTCCCCCACCTTTCTCCACTTGTTTTTACTTTTCTCCTTTCAAGTAAAAATTCCCTTCTTTTCTACTTAAGTTTATTTAGCCAAATTATTCACAGAAACGTGCAATTTCCTCGAATGGACTCAGACTAAGACGCAGTCCCACCATTACTGTCGAAGCACCACCTGACAAGTGCCCGGGAAATTGAAAAAAAGACAGGCATTAGCACCTGTCTTTTTTCCACATTTTAACTCCGCCTGGATTGGTTTGTGGTAACCCTATTCAAAATGTAGTGTCCGCCACTTTTCCCCAAAACGGATGGTTTTTCTAAATGAAAATCAATTTATGCTGATTATTGAAGCGGTATTCCAGCTTCATCATATCACGTACGAACTCTGGCCCGTATTGATTCAAGTAATAAAACACATTCCAAATCCTCTCCTGGGGTGATCCAAGAGGGTACAGTGAGTTTTCGATCCGTTCATATTTTTTCAATATGACCGAATGCCGTTCCTTTGTACGGTCACCGATTTTGCCGTACATGAAATTCAATTGCTTTTGAATGAATTCAATGTTTTTGTTCAACATCGGCTCAAGCCCTCTATCTAAAGAGACAGCGTGGGCAAATAGCTTTTCATGGTTCTCTTCAAGCTGTGATTTCAATGTTCCGAATAAGGTATCAATCGTCTCATCTTTCACCGAATCAAGGTAACTTTTCACAGCATTAGCGGTTCCTTCAGTCAGAACAGTTTCCAAACTGAGTTCCATTTCTTCAAGATCGCTATGGATACTGCGCTCTACCAGCGTGATGTTTAACCTAGGAATGATTGGCGGCATCTTCATGGAAAACAACTCAAATGCCTTTTTTAATTCTGCCCAATAAGCTATTTCCCCAGGTCCAGAAACAAAAGCCAATACAGGGAAAAGCATTTCCTGCATGAGCGGGCGTGTAATGACATTGTTGCTTAATCGTTCAGGATGATCTTTGGCTATCCGCAAGAGTTCCTCACCGGTAAATGATACCTCACCGTTTTTGCCGCTGAAACCGCCTTCTACACGTTCGAGTAAACATCGATCTTTTTTTTCTGGATCATAATAAAATAAATTAGCTGCCCGTTTATCCATTTCAATCATTTTTGCATACCCTTTTGCACGCATGAATGATTGCTGTTCCTCGACCACTTCTGCAATCCGTCCACTTTCATTGACCATCGTTTCAAAGTATGCCTTCTCAATTCGCCTTAATTCCGGATCTCCGGCATCGACCAGTAAAAGGCCATATTCCTTGAACCATTCATGAATCAGTCTCGCGAAGAAATCGACGAAAGTATTCGATTGCTTAATGGTTTCCTTCATATCATTCAGGAGTTGATTCGTAAAGGCCGTTTCACCATAAGTTTCAATGATCTCCTCAAGCCACTTCTCAGCCTTATCCGTTTCCAGCTCTACATCAGAAACCATTGTTTTATACGGCTGATAGGAAGGATAGGTTTTTTTATTTGGTTTACCGTTTTTCATAACATAAACATGATTGACTTCAGCCAAATCATGATCTTCTCCAGCTATCCAAAAAACTGGAATGACTGGCTGCCCCAGTTCTTTTTCCTGTTCTTCCGCAAGCTTAATGATTGAAATCACTTTATGAATGGTATACAGCGGCCCTGATAATAACCCGGCCTGCTGGCCTCCAATCACCACCACGGAATCATCCCTGCGCAACCTTTCAATATTCCCCTTAACTGTCTCATTGATTGAAAAACGAGACATGTATTGTTGTATGTAATCCGACATTTCACCGCGTAAAAAAGAGCGGTTCATCAATTCATTATATCTATTGGGATAAATGTCATGTTTAGACAAGTCATAGTGAAAATAATCCTCCGTTTCAAGACGGTTTTGTAAATAGTCCGATGCAAAACGGTTTAAAGATGGTAACGCGAGATCTTTCATCTCCATTTCTGTTCTCCCTTTCTCTGCAACTACAATTCTTTTTAGAGTATAACATTCCGGTTTAAGAAAACAAAAGAAGTTGCCCAGCAGCAGAAAATTGATGCGATGTTCTATTTTATGTAGTCAATACCTTCGTAATACTTGTTATTATCCCAATGGAAAATAGTAGAAGGTAAGCTACGAAAAAGAAGGCGAAGTTCACTCTCCAGAAACCCTTTAATACCTTATGGAAAATGATTTCTTCTTTTACCTTGTAATGGACAAGGACCACCACGAAAGCGTTAATGATCATGATAAGCATGATCACCCAAAGAATTTGCTTATCCCAAATCGTAATGATCAAATAATGGACGGATAATACGAACAGCAGCGTACTCATGTCCATTGCAAATTGAACGGAGCGCCTATGGTTTCCTGTGACTTGTTTGGCACTTATAAAAAAAAGCAAATACCCTACGAAAGGCAAGGTAATAAATATCGCGGCAAGGCTTGAAACTACGTCCGGCACATTCTCATCCCCCCTGAGACTCTTTTCCTTTGATCATCTTATATAGAGAAGATGTCAGGCAATCACTTTTCCCTTTACTCTTTGCCTCCGAGAGGATATGACCTAAAATGGCATCAATTTCAGTTTTACGGCCATTTTCTATATCTTTTAGCATTGACGACCGATTTTCTGCAGTTGCCATACAAACGGATTTCACATGCTCGAATGACTCATCCTTATTTTGAATTTCCAGAATACCGGAGATTTCTTCAAAAAGATCTTGAAATAATTGGTAGTAAAAGGAGTTAGTGATTAACCCGCCATTTTCCACATTAAGTATAGCTGTCAGAGGGTTTATCACTGCATTGACGACAAGCTTATCGATCAGCATCAAGTGAAAATCCTCACTCCTCGCAAAAGGAAAATGATCGATCCTTTCATTCACTAACGGCAGTTGCTCAAGATCCCCTTTAAAGGATGCGACCCTTGTAATGCCGTGCCCTGTATGCTCCACGGTATTCCCGTCATGTTTCAGCGCACCATGCTCCACTACCCCCACAAATATGGTCGGGGATTGAAGCTGATTTAAATAAGAAATATGTCCATATCCATTCTGCAAAAATAGCAATGGAACCTGAATGCCTTTGATCCTAGGCAGTATCTCAGGCAGGTGATATTGCTTGACGGCCACTATTAGAAGATCCACATTTGATATCCCATCATCCAGGCACTTGGAAAGGATGCCTGTCAGCAGCCTGCTTTCGCCATTAGCAATAAGACGGATTCCATCACGTTGGATGATGGACGCCTGATCCGCAGTATGAGTATAGAGTGTCACACCATGTTTTTCACTTAAACGAGACGCAAACAGCAGCCCTATGGCTCCTCCACCAATGATTCCAATTCTCATAATACCCTTCCTTACTTTTTGAAATATATCCATTATTTTATCATATTATCTTTTTTATCCTGCAGCAATTTTCCCATCGTTGGAAAACGCAGCACACCTGATTGAATGAAAAAGACTTGTCATAAAATACCCATGGAAAGAATTATTAATACGCCATTGAAGATATATTCTCTTCTTTAAGCGTTAATTTAATGGTATATTAGATACGAAAAGCTTAGCCATTTTGAATACTTTTGGAACAAAAGATAACTCCAAACTTAACCCACGAGAAATTTAAGGGAAAAGGGCGGGGGATAAAAGGCTATAAGCATTTAGACAGCTAGGATAAGTCGATGATGCCATACTAGATTTGACCTAAGCTGGAATTCCACATGGTAAAGATCAGTGGGATGACTTTCAAAGGGTACTATCGGAAGAGGTTTATCAGAATTAAGGGGGAGCTTTTTTATGGAATACAAGGTAGAACGATTACTTGTAAATTTTAAAACGCTTGAGGAATTCAAAAAATTCAAAGAATACGGGATACAGGAACTGTCAATGCTAGATGATTTAGAGGGTAACATCATTGAAAATGACAGCCAATCACCTTTTTACGGAATCTTTTATGGTGACAAACTTGTAGCCCGCATGAGCCTGTATAAAAGAAGCGCTAAATTCGACCAGTATTTTGACAAGTCTAAGGACTTCCTTGTTCTTTGGAAACTTGAAGTCCTGCCTAACTATCAGAAAAAAGGGTATGGAAGAGCTTTAGTCGAATTCGCCAAAAGCCTGAACATGCCTATCAAAACCAATCCAAGAGTTCATTCACAGGACTTTTGGAAAAAGATGGGCTTTTCTGCTGTTTCTTATGATTTGGACAGGGACCTCGGAGAAAACCCGCTGATTTGGAGCCCATTTGGCATACAAGATAATAAAGAAATAGATACACAAGAATAAGGAAGCATCGAGAAAATGCGGGCGGATTTTCCCACCCGCATTTTTTATTTATTGACCCTTTCTAAATTTCCATTCTTATCCATTTGAAAACTCACCTTCGGATTGGTCTTTTCATCCTCTTGTACACTAAGTTTTCTTGCTCGCTCCATAATCTGCATTAACGCACGGTAATCTTCCTCGACAGCTTTCAGGTTTTCTTTAAGCAATACATTCTCTTCCAATAATCGGACATTTTCCCGCTCAAGAAATAGGGACCGCTCAGAAATCCGTTCTTTTTCCTTATTATCAAGCTGAAAGAATTCATCCATTTTAGTTAAATATAAGATAACTTCCTGAAGGGTAATAGATTCTTTATCTTCATGCTCAAGCGCTTTTTCTTCAACCGTGACATTCTCCACCGCTGCAACCGAATCCCTTTCCATTTCAGGATTATTGACTACCTGTTCTTTCCTTTGTTTTTTCGCCAGCTCTATCCCTGACTTATATTGCTTCCTTACAAATGAATTCCAACGGAACCCACAAGCTGCAGATGTCCTCGATAACTGTTTCCCCACTTCTTCAAACGCCTTTAATTGTGTACTGCCTTCTCGTATATGCCTCAGTACCACTTCAGCCAACAACAGATCCTCATCATGAGTCCATGCATCTTGTCTCGCAATCGTCATCTCTCTACCTCCTTAGCAAGTTTTAATTCATAATATGCACATGCTAGGAAAGATAGAAGATATATAGAGCGCGTGTAATATTTATTTTTTCTTATTTAAAAAACGATCGACTGCAGCATGATGTTCATCACTTGCCCACAGTTTAGAACATTCCCTGATTTCCGCATCCATTCTCCCTTTAAGCCCGCTTCCCTGCCATTTTTGGACCAGCAATCGTTTATAGGCCATCAACACCCCTGTCTCATGGCGAAGAAAATCTTCTGCGAACCTTTCCCATCCATCGGTACCTTCTCCGACTATCTCATCTACGAAACCAAATTCCTTTGCTTCCTCAGCTTTATGTATTTTTGCATCCAATAATAGCTTTAGCGCTTTTTGCTCCGGTATTTTTTCAAGTAAAAGTGAAGCTCCGCCCCAGCCTGTCGTTATTCCCAGTGTACCTTGCACAAACCCTAACTTGACTCCGCTCTTTGCTAATCTGAAATCACAGGCTGTGGCTATTTCGCATCCACCCCCGAAAGCACTTCCATTGATGAGCGCTATTGTTGGTTTTGGGAAAACTGCTAGTTTATACAGAATTTCACCCATTTTCGATAACATAGCAAAGGCCTCTTCTTCTGTGCGCAAATCCTGAAATTCCCTTAGATCCCCACCTGAACAGAATGCCTCGGAGCCCGCCCCTGTCAGGACTAGCAACTTAACTTCATCATCGGATGCAGCTTCTGACAATATCGACTCAAGTTCGTCCATCAATTGATAATTCACGGCATTCCTTTTCTCCGGTCTATTAAATAGGAGCTTCATGAATCCGCGTTTATCCTTTTTCACTTCAATAACCTGATCCACGTATACACCTTCTCCAAAATCACCGCAAACATGGATGATTCAAAATATTCTGCCAAATGTATTTGTAAAAAAAGCACAGAGAAAAATCCCTGCGCTTTGATTAGCGTGTTGCATCAAGAAAGCAAAGCTCTCAAGAAGGTCAAGAAATTATTTTGCGACAACTTCTTTTCCTTTATATGTTCCACATTCTTTACAAACGTGATGTGAAAGAGTCATTCCACCACAGCTCGGGCATTCTACCATACCAGGTACTTGAAGCTTGAAGTGCGTACGACGTTTTCTTTTTACAGTTTTCGACGTTCTTCTAAAAGGTACAGCCATTATTCCCACCTCCTTAAAAAATATAAAAAAGCTGGAAAAATCGGATTAACGATTTTTCGTTCCAATCAAGATTCTTTATTGTTGTCAAAAAAGTCGGCAAGCTTTGCAAATCTCGGATCAACCTTATGCTCATTTTCCTCTTCTGAAATAACGGCCCAGTCTTTCCCGGATTGAGGAGCAGCTTCGTTCGAATCGACATCCTCACAAAAAACCTGCATCGGAATTTCTAGCAATAAATTTTCTTTAATTACCGGTATTAGGTCTACAACTTCACCTTCCACAACAGTGACATCATCCCCGTAGAAATCAGCGCCATCTGCCTTTAAAAGAAAGGTTTCCTTTGTATCAATATCAATCGGATATTTAACGTCTACCAGTGTACGGGAGCAAGGTAATGTTAATTCACCTGAAAGATGCAAGTGAAAAGTAATCTCGGTCGAGCTGATATCAGCTCTTCCTGCTACTCTGATTGGAGAAACATCGCGAATTTGCGGGTCTCTTTCTCTAATGTCCAAGACATCCACCAGTTCATCAAACCGTAAATCTTTGTCCCGAATTTTTTGAAGTTGACTAATCGTCCATTTCAATTGAAATCACCTCAAGGCAACAAAAATAATTATAGCTTTCAATTATAAGTTTGTCAATATTTTTTCTTTACACTATAATGTAGTCATCCTAACTGATTGTCTAGGTTTAAGAATCATTTCAAACAAAGAATCCGGACGATTACATATAGTAAATTTACTTGAAATACTATTTTAGCACTAAGTTGATAAAATACAAAGTTTTTCTCTGAGGTGAACGAATGAAAGCTTGCGGTTTAGTAGTCGAATATAACCCTTTTCATAATGGACATGTTTTACATGCAAGAGAAAGTAGAGAAAAAACAGGGGCGGATGTTGTGGTCGCTGTAATGAGCGGACCCTTCTTACAGCGTGGCGAGCCCGCTATCGTCAGCAAGTGGACACGTGCCGAAATGGCCTTGAACGGCGGCATAGATCTTGTCATTGAGCTGCCCTATGCTTTCGCGACACAGAAGGCGGAAATATTTGCAAAAGGATCTATATCTCTTTTGGAATCCCTTGGCTGTGACTCCTTTTGCTTTGGGAGCGAGGATGGCAGGATTGAACCATTCATCACCGCCCACAGAATTCTTTCGGATAATTCCGCTGCATTCGATGCCGCAATCAAATCGGCCATGGATGATGGCAATAGTTATCCGGCAAGTGCTGCCCAGGCTTATCGATCGATCATCAATGGTGATTCCGGATTGGATTTGACGAAGCCTAATAATATTCTTGGGAAGGAATATGTAAGTGCTGCACTTTCAAACGGCTACTCCATTCGCCCTTATACGATTCAAAGGGTCGCTGCAGGATACCATGAAACAAAGTTGTCCAAAGACCCTATTGCCAGTGCAACGGGGATACGTAAAGCCATCCATGAACACCAGGAGTTGAATTCGGTTTCCAGCTATATTCCTCAACCGACGATGAATGGTCTTGAGCAATACTTAATGCACTACCATGCCTTGCATGACTGGGAAATGTATTGGCCCATGTTGAAATACCGAATCCTTTCTTCCTCTATAACCGAATTGGCAGGGATATACGAAATTGAGGAAGGCATCGAACACCGGATAAAGGAGATGGCCAAACAATCTTCGAGCTTTTCTGCCTTCATGGCAGCGCTGAAGACAAAACGCTACACATGGACACGGCTACAACGGATGTGTGTCCACATATTGACTCATACATTAAAGGATCAGGTGATTCAAAATGACCAACCAGTCTATATCAGGCTTCTTGGCATGAATGGCAAGGGCCAAGAGTATCTTCGCTCTGTAAAAAAAGGCTTATCCCTCCCGCTCATCTCTAAACTTTCGTCCTATCAGAAACCGGATATCGAAACGGACTTGCGAGCGGCACAGGTGTATGCATTGGGCTTGTCCGAACCATATCAAGCTGCATTGATGAAACGGGAATATGAATCTCCCATCATTTTTAAATGAAGAATGGTTTAAGCTTGGCCCGTCCACCCATCAATCATAAAAAAAGCGCAAACAGTTGATGACTGCCTGCGCTTTTTTATCATTTTTCTTTTCCTTTTAGCTTCGTTAAATAGGCTATTGCATCATCAAAGTTGTCCACCGGCACGATCTTCATGTCCGTATCGATATCCTTTGCTGCAATAAGTGCATCTTCATAATTCGAACCTGCTGCCCCGTTTTCATTCGGGGCAAAGAATATTTGGGCTCCAGACTTATCTGCTGCAACTATTTTCTGTTGAATTCCGCCAATCGGACCGACTGTCCCATCGTCGGACATCGTTCCTGTACCCGCTATGTCATATCCATTTGTAAGATCGCCCTTTGTTAATTGATTATAAATTTCCAATGAGAACATTAAACCAGCCGAAGGACCGCCTATTTGTTCTGAATCTATGGAAATCGCCGGTTTTGTGATCACTTTTCGATTATCATCCAGCGAAATGCCTATCCCTACCCTATTTGGTTCATTTTTAAAAGGCTGCAAAGAAAGAACGGCCGTTTTCTCCGTCTCTTCCCGCTTATACACTATTTTGACTTCGTCTCCAGCCTTCTTTCCGTTAATATAGTTCATGAATTCCTGTGCAGACTTGAATTTAACATCATCGACCTGAATGATTTGATCGCCGGCTTTCAATTCTTTAGCTGCGGGCATTCCTTTTAGCACGTCCAAAACATATACACCCAGGTACTCGTATTCGACTTCTTTCCCAGCTTTTTCATAGGCGATCTGAATGGCATTATTTTTAGAACCATCCATTAAGTGCAGCTGCCTGATATTATATTCTTCATCTGTTTCATCTTCGCTTCGTATGGAGGTTTCCGGATAAAGTTCCTGATATTTGCTCCACTTTGCCAGCATGTAGGAATATACATTCGCCCGGCCCATCCTTACAGTGGTTAACATAAAACTTCCTTTTGCTTCATCTCCTCCGGATACCTCAATGATCGGCTCCAATTCTTTAGCCATTCCTGGTTTTGATACATAAAAAGGTAGGGAATAAAGGGCTGATGCTATGAGAAGTATAGCCACCACCAGGAAAGTGCGTACATACATTTTACGGCTCATCTTCAAAGGACTCCTTCCAAGTAACAATACTCTGCTTTATTTGATCTATCTTTCCCCTTGCAGCTTCTTCTCCAATACTAATTATTTCCTGTACGTTTGTAAATGATTTCGAGCTGTATTTCTCCACCCTGGGGCGTATCATGACATGTGAAGCAAACTCCCTGCTTTTAACCAGCTCCATTTGCAGGATATCGAGGCTTTGCATGATGACGTCATAGATGGAATTTATCTCCATATCCTGTTTCACGTGGGCTACATCCACACCAATTATGATGTCTGCTCCCATATCCTTCACGACTGAAACAGGAACCCTATCAACAACGCCTCCATCAACAAGCAGTCTGTTTCCGATTTTTTCAGGAGTGAAAATGCCGGGAATGGAGATGCTTGCCCTTACAGCCGGTGCGATGGGTCCTTCCTGAAAAATGACTTTTTCCCCCGTTTTTATATCAGTGGCGACCACCGCCACAGGAATATCAAGTTCTTCAAATTTCTTGCCATATGTAAAAACCCTGATTAAATCCTTCGTCCGTTTACCCGAAATGAAGCCCATTTTAGGTATGGTGAAGTCTAAATAATACTTACGCTTAAATGCACGGGACAACTTATACAGCCTCTCGATATCCGAACCCGCTCCATAAAAGGCAGCAACCATAGCCCCCATGCTGCTTCCGGCAATCATATCTATCGAAATGCCTTCTTGCTGCAATACCTTTATCACGCCAATATGTGCAAACCCCCTAGCTCCTCCTGACCCAAGTGCAAGCCCGACCTTTGGTTTCGACAAAGATATCCCCCCCGCTGTAACTAGTTCAAAATATTGAAATAACACTCATTCAAAGTTATGGTCTTAAACGGATTTATAGAAGCATATTATTTATATTGACAGTGAAACAAGCATGGCGGATATAACCTACGTAGCCAATAAAGTGAGGTCTTCATTGAATTCCATAATGCGGATCAGCCTCATTTATACATGTCGGTACAATCCATATTCCATCCTGAACTTACTTTTCGAGAAAAGGAAGTTCATATTTTATTATATACGAAACGAACTGCCCTTATTTAGAAACCTTCAAGAGGAGGCTGAATTTTGCTAAAATCAAAATCCAAAACAGTACTGTTAGCTACCTCCGTCACGATGATGGCAGTTGGCTTGATCATCTTTCCCCAAGAATCCTTTGAAGCTTCCAAAGGCGGACTTAATATTTGGTGGACAATTGTATTCCCTTCGCTTCTGCCTTTCTTGATTCTCTCGGAGTTATTAATCAGTTTTGGTGTAGTCAGGTTCATTGGCGTCATGCTCGAACCATTTATGCGTCCCTTATTCCGTGTACCAGGAGTTGGCGGTTTCGTTTGGGCGATGGGACTTGCATCAGGGTTTCCAGCTGGAGCGAAATTCACTGTAAGGCTTCGCCAAGAAGAACAATTGACACGCATCGAAGCTGAAAGACTCGTTTGTTTTACTAATTCATCCAATCCATTGTTCCTGTTCGTTGCCGTTGCCGTTGGTTTTTTCCACAATCCTCATTTAGGTATCATCCTTGCACTTTCACACTACCTAGGAAATTTTTGTGTAGGCATCATCATGCGTTTTTACCGTTGGAAAGAAGAAAAATCCCATACAAATGTAATGGCCAAGCTCCCCTCCATAAGACAAGCCTTTAGCCAAATGCATCGAACCAGAATAAAAGAAACAAGACCATTTGGCAGTTTACTTGGAGATGCGGTACTCTCATCCATTCAAACCCTATTAATGATCGGGGGGTTCATCATTCTCTTCTCGGTGGTGAACAAGCTTTTATTTCATATGAACATTACCGGATTGCTGGCATCTGTGGTCGGAGGAATTTTACATATTTTCACTTTTCCCGATTCCTTAAGCCTCCCTTTCATATCAGGCATGTTTGAGATGACTCTTGGTTCAAAATTAACCAGTACAGTCGAAGAGGCGACACTCTTTCAGCAAACCGTGATGACAAGCTTCATCTTAGCTTTCAACGGTTTCAGCATTCAAGCGCAAGTTGCCAGCATCATTGCCGCAACAGACATTCGTTTCACTCCCTTTTTTCTGGCAAGGATAGCACATGGCTTTCTGGCATCCATCATTACCATCTTACTTTGGGAACCATTATATAAAGGCAATATGTACAGCTCCAACCCGATAAATGCATTCCCAGTCAGCAGTTCCGGTGAACACGCGAATTCCCTATATCAAAACATGCTTGATTTCGGCCCCATTCTAACACTCGTATTTTTGATCCTATACATCATCATATTTACCAAAAGGCTATTCAAAGGCCTTTCGTAAACCGAAAAAAGAGCATTGCGCGTTGGCAATGCTCTTTTTTTCTATCCTTTCAGTTCCTCGTACTTTTTGGCAAGAGCTTTCTCGACGACGCTTGGCACTAGTTCGGAGATATCCCCGCCATACTTCGCAACCTCTTTCACGATACTTGAACTCAAGAAAGAATATTGATTTTTCGTCATGATAAAGAATGACTCTATTTTATTATTAAGGAATCGGTTCATCGAAGTACCCTGCATTTCATATTCAAAGTCAGAAGTCGCCCTCAATCCCCGGATGATGGCATTCGCGGAAACGCTTTCAGCATAGTCGACTGTCAATCCCTGATAGAAATCCACTTTAACATTCGGCATATGGGCAGTCGCTTCAGTGATCAATTCCAGTCTCTCCTCCACAGTAAAAAGTGAATTTTTCGCTGAATTGTTGACGATTACGACATATACCTCATCGAAAACATTCGCTCCCCTTTGAATGATATCAAGATGACCAAATGTTATTGGATCAAAACTCCCCGGACAAATCGCTATTTTGGACATTCATAGTTCCCCCTGTTCGTGTACGTTTCCCCATTGATAAATCGTAACGGCAATGACGCCATAAACTTCTTTTCTCTTAACGGTAAAGTCACCAACTTTTTCTGGCAATGCAACATCATGGCCATGCTCACAAACAATGTATCCCATATCGTTCAGCAATCGGTATTTATGTATTTCTTCTAGAATCTCGACAAGCTTTTGTTTCTTATAAGGTGGATCAAGAAAAATCAATTCAAAAGTCATTTCCCTTTTCACCAAAGCCTTCAGTGCACGCTCTGAATCATTTTTATAAACTTCTGCACGGTCTGAAAACTTGCATAGTTCCAAATTCGCCTTAACCGTTTGATTTGCTTTAAAATCCCGGTCGACAAATATGGCTTTATCCATGCCTCTGCTTAACGCTTCAATTCCCAGTCCACCGCTCCCTGCAAACAAGTCGAGAACCAGTCCCCCTTCGAAATAAGGACCAATCATATTGAAAATGGATTCCTTGACTTTATCAGTAGTCGGCCGGGTTCCTGTACCCGGTACAGCCTTAAGCGGTCTTCCTTTGCAAATTCCGGAAACGACCCTCATCATCCTCACCACATTTTATGACAAATTTCTGTTACTTTCCTATCCTAACATATTAGAAAAAGCTAGCCAATATTTTAAGCGATTTGGCTTCATTTCCAAAATGATTATCGACTTATCATTTCGGACCATGAAAGGAAGATATCCATTCTTTTTATAAATCTTTTAGATTTTGAATAATATAGTGGTTTTTGGCAATAATGTGAATAACAACATTCCTTTTTAGGTGTTGTTGCCAACCGCGGAGAAGGCTTACGTTTCCCCATAAGTTCTTCCTCCGGTTTCTCCTCTCCCTTTGCCTTCTGGTCCTTAGTTAGACATAGAAGGACCCTGCATATTTTTGCAGGGCTTTTTTTTTTGATAAACCTCTGATATCTAATTTTCTTTGTCTTGACGCCAATGAAGTTGTCCTTCTCTTTTATGAGGGATAATGATAAAGTAATGAATAATAAGTTAGTTAGGAGAGGTTTAATTGATTCAACGTTTTATTGAAATTGGACAAGGATTTTCGGATATATATGAGTTGCTGGAAATAGGCCGCAATCAGAAACATCGAGTTGAAAGGCTTTTGGCCATGCATACTGTTATTGATGATAAAAAGGTAACGTCATTGGTCATCGTCATGCAGCCCACTGATCCTGGGAAATTCCAGCCGCTTTACATTTGCCGTGAAGGTATACCGAACCCTCATGCCACCAAAAACAAACGCTATGAGCTTTTTGAGAACTTGGCGGAGGAACTGGATAGACCCATTATTGAAATTGACGTGAAACCTTCGGTGCTCTTTGCAGAAGTCGAGTTGTACTACCAGCACTTAATCGGCATTTTGCGAATGAATAGATATCTGCCCCCATTAGGTTGAAAGATGCTGATGCCAGAAATTGAAAAAGGCTGACTCCGCATGAGTCAGCTTTTTTCAAATTCCCATTTTATAATCATATTCTTTCGCTTTATCCGGTTTGGAGTTTTCGAACTCCACCTTCAAAAAAGGCTTGTAAGAAAGGTCCACTTTTTTAACGAAAGAATAATTATTCAGCTTTTCCACCAGTGGTTCCACTTCATCCATATTCGTATAAAGCACTACATATTTCAATTTTTTTGAAACATAATGAATATTTCCGAATTTCCTAAGCATTTTGGCTTGTTTTAATGTATGTAAATAGACGATGATTCCCTGTCTCGCTCCAAGCATATCAATAACTCCCTTTTATAAAGGTTTTAACTAAGTGTAGCATAGCAGAATCTTTACTTTCAACCAAGAAAAAAAGATTATAAACAAAATTCTCTCACTATTATGAATATACGCACTGTGAAGGGAGCCAAACAACGATGGATTTAAACCAAATTTGGAGTCAATTTATTGATCATCTATTAGATAATGATGAAATTACCCAAGCTTCGATAAAAAAGTTCACAGGTATACCATTTATATATATTCATTATCATCCGGCACAAAATGGTGATAGCAGGCTTTCTTTCTTAATAAAAAAAGCCGCAAGCCTTTCAATGCGTGGCAAGCAGCTTCATAGTGAAACCATTTTCGTACGGCAGGAAGAACATTTATATGTATTCCGGCATCGTTTTTATGTTCCGCAGCAAAAGATGTTTTGCTGCGGCAACCTTTGTCCGGATTGTATCTTATATCGCAGTTAATCGCTTTGTAACATATCCGGTTGACCCACTGTCTCGACGAAGGGTCCTTACATGCCACAGCCACCGAACTCCGTAGCAATGCCGAAATTCGATGGCTGCAAGTTCTTATATACTGGCCGGAATGTTTACGATTCTTGCCATTACCTTAAGCAGAGCATCCACAACTTCCGCCGGTTCCGCAGCTTCCGGTTGAACATCCACCTGACGAAACAAAAAATGGATTCCCCGCTGGGGTTTTGACCTGTTCCGAAACGGCTCGGCCAATTTTCCCGCTTATTTCATCAAGTACGGATTGTAACTCCGTCTCCGCCAGCTTAAACCTTGCTACGGCAGGATGCATATCCATGTCTCGTTTAGCTTGCCTGGTTTCTAAATTGATGCGTTTATAATCCGGATGATATTTACCGAACCTTTGAACATCTTCAAATAGATCCTTTAGCGAAGTAAACTTGGAAATTATCCGCTGAGCCTCTTTGTCGCTTTGTAATTTATATAAACTAAGAAGGTATTCTTCCCCTATTTCAGAATGAATGATCATTTCAGCTAATCCATCAGCCTGTTGTAAAATGTCGATGATTTCCATAGTAGCAAGCATTAACAAGCTCACCTCCACATCCATTTTACCATTTCTCTCTTTTAGATGCTAATGGTTTGATTAAATCGATGAAGTGATATGTACCTCAATCTCTTTTTCCAACCCTGTTTTTTCACCTGAACCATTCATGACTTCCAGCTTAATTTTATGCATGCCATTCGGGACATCCTTTAAGATAAATGCTGCCGTTTTCATATCTACTTTCTTTTGATTATCAATAAATACGGACACAGTCGCCAATTGTTCAGGATTCGATTCTGAAAAACCATAGTTTTTCAAGTAGCACTCGACATAGACGGAGTTGCCTTTTACAAAAGTTTTTACCCGAAAGTCCTCATCTGAGTTTCGGATGCTCGATACAGTGGTGGCAGCTGTAAGTGCCGAAACATCTTGCATGGCCACTCCTGAATTTTCAGGTTCCGGTATTTTCTTTCCACAACCAGACGCTGCCATCAACACTGTGAGAGCAAAGATCAACTTTCTCATTCCATCGTCCCCCTTTTGCCTTTATTGTTCGCCAAAAGGAGTAATTTACTCATATTTTCTTCATTCACCTGAAGCATTCATCGCTTGAAACATATGAAGCATCATTGAGGCAACCTGAACGCTTTCCGAAAATTTAGAGACCCGATGTGGAATCGACTTCTCAAAATAATATTTCGCTTCGGTTTCAAACACATCCACTTCATGAGGATTACGCATTAACCTTTTGTACCACGCAGGCTGAATCCTCAAGTAATTGCGCATATCTTCGTTCGTTTGAATGAATTCATATATATTCTGACGCATGAAAAACCCTCCTTAATCTTTGGTGAATAAAAAAGGGTTAGCTCTCTGCTCTTTTTCTTTTGGGGGAGGACTGGTATCACCTGATTTATTCCCTTGGAAAGCAGATAGCACTCCTTGGATTGCACCGATGGCCTGATTGGCATTCGTAATATATTGTTGAATCTGCCCCATATCCATATTTTTAACTGCACTCATTAACGAACCGATCAACTCAGTGCTTTGGTCTCCCTTTTCAACCGGCGGTGATGGAGATCCAGTATTCACTTCGGACCCGCCCACACTGCCGTCAGCCTGCCAGCGTGGATGATCTTCTCCGAGTAAATACCACTCTTCAAAAAGTTCCTGCCATGTTGCTTGTTTGCTTCTCACTTCATTCACTAAATGAGGATGTTCTTTTACAAACTTCCGAAATCCATCCACGGAGGGCCGCTTTCTTTTTGCCATTACTCTCACCTCACACTTAGACATCGCCTATTGCACCATATGCTAAAGGTAAATAAAAAGTGCATAACATTCCTTTTAAAATGCAATTGGATGAATTGGGGATGAGTGCCCTTATAGTTCCAATGGGGTATGCTGGCGTGACTGCAGGCATCCAAGTTCGTTACTAAACCTCTTCATCGGAGATCGATTCCATGCAATTAATACAAAGTCATACAATCATCATCAAGAAAGGTCCACAGGTGATGATGGGGAACTTACGCTATACAGGGACCTTTTTCATTTTCATAATCCAGAACAAGAAAACGGACCCAAATCGGATCCGTTTTTTTATCTCTTTATGAAATTCTGGGTGTAGTACTTTTTATATACCCCGACGCCCAGACCTGTAAATTCCTCATTCAGCATCGCATCCCGATGCCCTTTGCTATTCAGCCAACCTTCCATGACTGCAGCTGCGTCAACATAATTAGCCGCTATATTTTCACCTGCTGCCCTGTATTTTACATGGCCTGCATCGAGACGCTTTTCCAAATCTCCCTTTGTTTCAGAAACATGGGTTCCTTCTGGTGCATCCGTCATTTCCCGGCTATGAAGGGAAGCAACCTCTGCAGTTGGCGCATCCCATTCTAAAGGCTTCAAATCAAACCTGCTGCGCATTATATTCGTAATATCGAATATTTGCTGCTCATTGCCCTCGTCCACTTTCGCCAAGTCTTCATCAGAAAGGTCTTTAACTGTCACAAGTTCACCATGATAGGTCAGCTCATATGGCTGTTGTTTCAATAAGGCGGAATCATTCAAAAATCGGATGCTCGAAACAGTCCCGGTGAATTTATCCAAATATAGCTGAACATTAATATTCCCTAAATCAATCAATGGCCTCATATTCATATCTTCCTCCGACAATTCAAAACGATAGGAACTTTGACCAACTTCAATATCAACAGTGGGTTCCACATATAAGCTGGAATAGATGGCATCAATCGACTGACCAATTTTAAAAGGAGCGACATTGACCTCATCACCGATTCCATAAGCAGATACCACTTTTTCATTTTCAACGGCTAATTGGAAATAATTATCATAGTCCTTTTTATAAACCCACCATTCATATCCATAGGCGGACATATCAATCCGATCTGGCTTACCATATTCCTTTTCTATTTCTTTTACATTTTTCCCGATCGTTACCCCCAGACCTTCTTTCACGTCAGTAACCCCTTCCTTTAAAGAGGAAGGGCTTTTTTCATTTATATGCCCATTGGGGTTAACACCTTTGTTACCATCAATAAGAGGGGTTCCTTCATCTTCATCGCCGATATTAAGATAAATACCGATTACGAAAAAAATAATAATTAACACCAACACCTTACCTAAACCGCGCAGAGGAACACTCCCTCTCTCTATCTAATTTATGTATCCAATGCAAAAACCTTTCTTTCCTGATTATATCACTGTTCAATCATAATTTTCTAATTTACGATAGACTGTCCCTTCATTAAATTTATTTAAAAAATGGAACTTTTGTGAATGATTAAAATACCATGGTTGAGTTCATTGCAACTTCCACCATTTCGTACTATTATAAAATATAGGATAAAATGGTATATTATAAACATACTTGGAGATTTTTAATATATTCATGTACATAATATTTTCCCGGTATGTCATTTTAATTCTCAATAGTAAACATAGGAGGTACTACTCGTGAAATTTGAAAGCTTTGGAATCGAAAACATCACAGCCGACTTAAACCGTTTAGATGACCTAATGCCGCAATATGGTTTAATACGTGCAGAACAATGGGATTACGAAAGAGTCAGTTACGATCGTAAGTTCGACTTAAAAGAGGGCACGTTTTACCTGAGAATACTTGGCTATGCTACAGAGGGCGATGTAGGCGCTCACAGGGCCGCCATCAAACTAATGGTTCCTCTATTAGGAAAACACTATTATCCACATGGAGTTGAATATGGTGAAGGAGAGGATTTCCCAGCATCACTAGTGAAACAAAGTGAAAAAATCCTCGCTCAAATCAAAGAAGAACTTACACAATTCAACGGCTTGTAAAAGCCGTTAGTGAAAAGCAGGTACAAAGAGAGAGAATCATGTGTGATGCTCTCTTTTTTTATATCCATTACAAAAGCCTGATGCTTTTTTTGCACCAGGCTTTTTTGGTTATTTTAAAATCCTAGGATCGCCTTTATTAAAGATGTTGTTTCGCCGCCATGATAAATGACATAAAGCAGGATGTAAACAGCTACTCCAGTAATCCCTGTGAAAAACCAAATGATGCTTGTCGCAGGCCCAATTTTTTTATGGATGGCGAATTTACCTTTAAACCCCGTGGTAAGCATGATGATCCCCAAAACAGCTCCAGTTGTTGCAAGCGTTATATGGAAAATCAAAAAAATCGTATAATAAACTTTAATGTCAGCGGGTCCGCCAAATGACGTACTACCAATGAAGACCGTCCGGGAAAGATATATAGTGAAAAAGATTACCGCAAAAACCGCAGCTGCCATCATGGTCTTTTTATGGGTCTCGATTTTGCGTTGTTTAATTTGATACCAGCCTATTGCAACAGTGATGGCACTTAATACAATGAAAGCTGTACTTATCGTTGGAAGGATTGGTAAAGACATATGGATTGTAGTCCTCTCTATATTTATTAATCAACTACCATTTTATAAGAGGCAATCATAAAATTCAATAAAATCAAGGATTATTAACAGAATGCTCACTTTTATAGAATAGGCAAGTCAATTCACTGGCTATTTGGTGTAAATCGAAAATCAGGCAAGGGCAGATAAAAGACTTGTCCTCCCAAAGACAAGTCTTTTATCATACAATTATTCTACAGTCTGAAGATCCGAAGGTATCGGATCGATATCATTTTGGCCGCCATTCTCCTTTTTGAACCAAGCAAAGAAAATGACACCCAATACATAGCCTAAAACGATTTCTTGAATCACCTTCATCAAAACCCCGCCAAGCTGCTGATCTTCAAGCAATGGCAGTCCATTGAACATTTCCGGGCCACTAAGCGTTAAACCTGACAGTGCTGAAGCCGGAACGCAAAGTTCCATGGCACTGGCCCAAGATTCCGCATTGGTGAATGTATCATACATAGGATCATTAGCAAAAATGATCAAAGCGCAGGCAGGGGTCATTAGAATACCACTGCCGAATATATAAGCTACTTTTTTCACACCTGATAGACTTTCACGTTCGGGTAGCTGATTGACAAGCGGGAACCACATCAAAACAGCAGTCGTAAATAAAAGGATCGTGTAGCCGGCATGAATCCACATCCCTGTTTTGATATAGTCGAACACTAACGGGATATGGTACAGCGAGAAAAGAACATTAAATAGCAAAAGAGCCACAAGAGGTCTCGTGAAAAATTGAAATAACGTCTTCACTCCCCTGGAATTTATGAACGTTCTCATAAGCCAATCTGGAATCGCAATGATAAATAAAGGCGGAATCACGAGATAGAGCAGTGCCATTTGAAACATGTGTGCACTGAACATGATATGGCTCAATAAATCCAATGGGGATCCTTTTACCATATAAAGGAGGAATATCGCTACCAAAAAATAAGTTGCCTGTTTAACGGAAAGCGATGAACTGTCAGGAAACTTCCCCCTTTTTTTTGTCACCAGCCAAAAATAGCCTACGGTTATAAGTACGAGGGCTGCAAAATAATAAGGACTCCACAAAGCGCGAAATCCGAAAATATCAATAGACAAAAAAATCACCTCGTTCATAAACTTTTTCTTACTTTCATTATACCTAAAATGAAACATTGTAACAAATATAGATAAACTTGGATTACCCTTCTTAAAAATCACCACATAAGAAAAACCGGCTATCATTCAATAGCCGATTTTCTTTATGGTTTATAACCAAACAATCGTTGTGAACACAAGGACAGTTATCAAGCCGACTGCAAGGCCGGAAAATAAGAACAATGCAATGGTGCCATGCCCTTTATGCTTCATGTGCATGAAATAATACAATTGGAAAATCACTTGTACGACTGCCAGCAGCAAAATGACTGGTTTAATGAACCAATGTGAAAAACCCTCAATTCCTACTGCAGCAAAAGCAAGTAATGTAAAGAAAATCATAAGTGTAAATGATATCACTTGGTGTTTCATCTCTTCAGCATTTTTCTTACGGCGATATTTTAAATCGACATTCGGGTTCGCTGAATTTGATTGTTCATTCGCCATCAGTTATCCCACCATTCCCATTAAGTATACGACAGTAAAGATAAACACCCAGACTACGTCAATGAAATGCCAATAAAGACTCGCAACAAAAAATTTAGGAGCGTTATACAAATTCAAGCCCCTTCCTGCATTACGTACCATAAGACATATGATCCAAGCTAAACCGAATGCAACGTGTCCTCCGTGAAAACCAACTAACGTATAAAACGCGGAGCCGAAGGCACTGCTCGTAAATGTATGATGGAATTCATGAACATAGTGATTAAATTCATAAATCTCGAGTCCAAGAAAACCTAAACCAAGTGCAACCGTAATGACAAGCCAAGCCTGCATTTGTTTGAAGTGGTTATTTTTCATATGGTACATCGCATACACACTAGTCAATGAACTGGTCAATAACAGCATGGTTGCCACAAAAGTAAGTGGTAATTCGAATAAATCTTTAGCTAGGGCTGCATCACCATTTGGAACTTTATCCTTCAATGCCAGGTAAGTTGCAAACAATGAGGCGAATAATACCGTCTCTCCACCAAGAAACAACCAGAATCCCAAATATTTATTTTTACCTTCTAAAGTCGCTTTCTCGGGAGAAGCAGGCCAGGTAGCATCCGTGAATCTTTCATCTGTCTGCATTATGCCTTACCTCCCTTGTCTTTATCGTCCATAAGGTCTTCTTTATGAATATGGTACCCATGATCGTCTTTAACGGAACGGATAAACATTGAACCAAATGTTACCAAGAGCCCCACTATCATTATAGGCAGGGTCCATGTCTTATCATCCATATGGTATAAAGCACCGAATGCGGCGATGAATAAACCGGAAGCGATCGTTAAAGGAAGAATGGATGAATTGGGCATATGGATATCCCCAAGTGGTTCTGCAGGAGTCATTTCCTTTTTCCCTTCCATTTTTTCAACCCAGTAAGGATCTAATCCCCGGACTAGCGGCAGTTGTTTAAAATTATAAAAAGGCGGTGGTGATGGAATGGCCCACTCCAGCGTACGGCCATCTCCCCAAGGATCATTGCCGACTTTTTCATTCTTCACAGATGTAATGATGATATTGATGACCATAACCAAGACACCGAATGCCATCAAAAAAGCTCCAACAGTACTAATCATATTACCTGTATTGAAACCTTGATCGTCCAAGAATGTAAATACGCGACGAGGCATCCCCATCAAACCTAAGAAATGTTGAATGAAGAATGTTAAATGGAAACCAATCAAGAAAGTCCAAAATGTGATTTGCCCCAATTTTTCGCTTAACATCGTTCCAAACATCTTCGGCCAATAGAAATTGATTCCAGCCAGTAAACCTAATACAACCCCACCGACGATTACATAGTGGAAATGAGCAACAACGAAATAACTATCATGGTATTGATAATCAGCAGGTGCAGATGCGAGCATGATACCTGTCACGCCACCCATTGTAAATGTAGGGATAAAGGCAACTGCATAAAGCATCGGAACCGTGAACTTGACGCTTCCTCCCCACATCGTAAAAATCCAGTTGAATATCTTAATACCTGTCGGTACAGCGATAGCCATGGTCGCCACGGCAAAGATTGCATTCGCGATCGGACCCAGACCAGTGGTGAACATATGATGCGCCCAAACCATGAAACCTAAGAAACCGATTAAAACGGTTGCAAATACCATCGATGAATAACCGAACAATCTTTTTCTTGAGAAAGTAGCGAATATTTCGGAAAAAATACCGAACGCCGGAAGAATCAGGATATAAACTTCCGGGTGACCGAATATCCAGAACAAATGCTCCCAAATAATCGTATTTCCCCCTGCCGCTACATCAAAGAAATTCGCGCCAAACATCCGATCGAACATCATTAACACCAATCCCACGGTAAGCGGGGGAAAAGCGAATAATATCAATGCAGAAACGACGAAAGTTGACCAGGTGAAAAGCGGCATACGCATATACGTCATACCAGGCGTACGCATATTAATGATGGTTACAAGGAAATTGATCCCTGCAATTAGTGTTCCAAAACCTGATATTTGTAATCCCAGGACGTAAAAATCAATTCCATGACCTTCGGAGTGCAGGGAAAGTGATGCATACGATGTCCAGCCTGCATCTGGAGCCCCCCCTAAAAACCATGATAGATTCAGAAAGATTCCGCCAAAGAAAAACAACCAAAAACCTAAAGAGTTCAAGAATGGGAACGCAACATCACGTGCCCCTATCTGTAATGGTACAACCGCATTCATTACAGCAAACACTAACGGCATGGCCGCCAGAAATATCATAGTCGTTCCGTGCATGGTCAAAATTTCATTATAAAATCCGGCACTTACGAAATCATTGTTTGGGATTGCCAGCTGGATACGGATAAACATCGCTTCCAAACCGCCGATTACAAAGAATAACCCGCCAGAGATAAGATATAAAATGGCGATTTTCTTATGGTCTACCGTCGTCAGATAATCCCAAACCGTAGCGCCAAATCCTTTTTTATTAGCGTACGTACTCACGATTTAACCTCCTTAATCAATGTTCTCTATTTGTCTTCCACCTTAAGCTCCAATAGATAAGCTGCCAGTGCATTAATATCTGAATCTGAAAGTTCGCCGTAAGTACCGGTCATCGTGTTGCCCGGTTTATACTTCTCAGGATCCTTGATCCATTTTTTCACATTCTCTTCCGTATGATCCAAAACGCCAGCTACTTTTTGACGCTCACCGAATGTAGCCAGGTTCGGAGCCTGACGAGCTGCCTCAGGCCTGCTGTCATTTGGTGTCACCGCATGGCAGCCTATACAGCTTTGATTAAAGACATCTTCACCCTGTTTGGCTAAATCACCTTCAACGACAGGTTCCTTCGCGGCTTTCATATCTTTAGTCCACGCTTCAAAATCGCTTTTAGACTTCGGTACGACCTTAAAATCCATCAAAGCATGTGAAGGACCGCAAAGTTCAGCACATTTTCCGTAGAACAAGTTGTTCGAATCTTCTGCCTTTTTACTATCGAATTCTAAGAAAAACTGATTGACCCCGTCTGTATTTGTATCCATTTTTCCTCCGACAGCCGGTACCCAGAATGAATGCTTAACATCTGAAGCAGTTAAATTGAAGTACACTTTTTGATCTGTTGGCACAACCAAATCCTGGCTTGTTACAACGCCGAGGTCTGGATATTCAAACTCCCACCAATAAAGGTTTGCCCTTACATTCACGACAAGTGCATCCTTCGTTTTTCCATCCTTATCTTTCTTATCCATCGCCTTTGTGTCGGCTAAGTCGAAAGTCGTGACGACGGTCGGAACAGCCAGAACAATTAAAAGAAGGATAGGAATAACAGTCCAGATAATTTCGAGTTTATGGCTTCCTTCAATTTGTTTCGGTATTGTTTCGTCGCCTTTCTTCCGGCGGAAGCGTAGTAAAACTACAACGAACAAAATAATCACAACAATAATAACCAGTACCATGATTAGTGTACTCAATATCAGTAAGTCATACTGAGATTGCGCAACATCGCCAGCTGGCTTCAGCGCGGATAGAAATGGTTCGCCGCAGCCCGAAAGGACAAGTCCTACAATACCCAGCAGAGCAATCAGGCGCCATTTGTGCAGCCTTTTTTTCATAGCTTCAGAAACCCCTCTTTCGTCAAAATTTTCTCACAAAAATAAAAATGGGCGCAATTGCGAATATTCTCTCTATGTCAATTTCTAAAAAAGAAAGAATCCCTAATCTAAGGAATTATTAAGATGATTCATGTAACCGCTCTTATGTATGACCCCTTTGGTTCCTTTAATATGTATGAATGGCGGTCATTGCGTTATTTATCAGTAAGCCGGGGCCTGTATAGACAGGCCGCCAGTTATTTAACCAATACTAGATGAGAGTGACAATAACCATCGCTACAAATAAAATGGTCATATAATTTAAAGAATATACAAACATGGATGTTGCCCATTTAACATCATCTTTCTTTTTATACCCTTTAATCCCCAAAATAAGCCAACCCGTGCTCAATAATGCAGCAAGAATAACTAACGGAGTTCCTAATGGAGTTAAAAAGAAAGGAATGAACATTAAACAGACGATCCATAGCATAATCGATCTTTTTGCCGCCTTGAATCCTTTTACTACCGGAAGCATCGGTACCCCAGCTGCACGATATTCTTCTACACGCCTCATTGCCAGAGCATAAAAATGAGGAGGCTGCCACAAGAACATGATCGCGAACAGGACCCAGGCAATCTTATCAAGGCCCGGGTCGACTGCAGCCCACCCGATAAGTGGAGGCACCGCTCCGGATATACTGCCTATGATCGTATTCGAAACAAATCTACGTTTGAAAACCATGGTATATAAAACAACATAGGCAAAGACGCCGAATGCTCCTAGTATGGCAGTTGTCATATTAGTCAATGCAAGTAAAATCAGCCCTGCAGCAATTAATCCGAAACTTAATGCCAATACCTTTGAAGGCTGTACTTTCCCAGTTACCGTTGGACGGTTTTTCGTTCTTTCCATTAAATGATCGATATCACGGTCATAATAATTATTGAAACTGCAAGATCCCGCCATTATGAGCGCCGAACCTGCAAGTGTATAAAACACCACATCTAGATTGTTTAAGAAGCTAAGCCCCGAAAAATGAAGAGCTAACCACACGCCGGTAAAAGCTGTAATTATATTTGAATTGACAATCCCCACTTTTATAAGTGCAAGAAAATCCTTCCAAGCTGTTGTTTCAGGTATATCCGATTGAAGGGCGGCTTTACTGTCCTCCATGACAGCTTCTGACAAACCCCTTGTTTCTGACATTTGTTTTCCTCCTTTAAATCATTCAAAACAGAAGCAAATGCAAAAAAAAACTTACATATGCTATAGAACATTATTTCATACTTTTTGATATTTGTAACCAAGGAAGCGTAAACAAAAAGTAAATTATTTACCAATGAGCGTTGTCAATGGAATCCATCGAGAGCTTTCATTCTTAATGGTCATGCTTAAAAACAGTAAAATTTAGTAAAATCATTTCTTCAATATATTAAAACACATTTTTGGAAGCTTTTGTGAAAATTTTTCGGATATTTTTTGACCAATTTGTGTCTCAATAATTTGTATGATGTTCGTCAAGAACATGAATAATATGCTATTA
This sequence comes from Peribacillus sp. NPDC094092, assembly GCF_050279365.1. Classification (NCBI taxonomy): domain Bacteria; kingdom Bacillati; phylum Bacillota; class Bacilli; order Caryophanales; family Bacillaceae; genus Peribacillus; species Peribacillus sp. NPDC094092. The sequence continues at coordinate 1,142,077 of NZ_JBNNUC010000001.1, forward strand.
TCATCATCCCCTAGGCTCTATCCCTATTTTGCTCCTACTTGAAGGTTTACACTCCCTTTATTTCTATCAAAGTCTTTAGTAACTTTCAACTATTTCAGGCATTTTAATTAATAGTTATAATATTAACTGAACTTGTAAAATCATTCTATTTTGTGTAATATCGAGGAAGTTCGACAAATATTATGAAAAACCTTATGCTATTATTAATTTTATGGAACAACCCTAATTTGCTACAGAGAAAAAGGTGGGGCTACTAGTGAAATCATCTCTTAAATGGTTTGCTGTTTTAACTACGGTTGTAATGCTCTTCATCTTACTTGGTGGAGCTCTAGTCACGAAGACGGATTCCGGCATGGGATGCGGCAGGTCCTGGCCATTATGCAATGGGCAATTGATCCCGGACAAAATCACGATTGAATTGGTCATTGAGCTTTCCCATAGGCTCGTTTCAGGTGCTGGAGGTTTCCTTGTTTTATTATTATCGTATATGTCTTGGAAAAAAATCGGCCATATCCGTGAAGCGCGTTTCTTATCCGTCCTTTCTTTTGGTTTTCTGTTACTACAAGGACTGATCGGAGCCGCTGCCGTCATTTGGTCACAATCCGATTTCGTCCTTGCCCTTCATTTTGGCATATCGCTCATTTCCTTTGCTGCCGTCTTTTTACTGACACTGTTGATTTTTGAAGTGGACAAGAAGTTCGAAGCAGAAAAACTTATCGTTGACAAACGAATGAAATTCCATATTATTGGCGTATTGATTTTTTGTCTGGTGGTCGTCTATACAGGTGCTCTTGTAAGGCATACAGAATCAAGTCTTATCTGTAAGGATTGGCCTTTATGCGTAAATGACAGTCTTGCCCTCCCCTCCAACCTTTATGAATGGATTCAGATGGGGCACCGTGCAATGGCAGGCGCTATTTTCATTTGGGTATCTTATGTGGCTTATATCGCAAAAAAACATTACAAAAATCAAAAAGTGCTATATGGCGGCTGGATTGCTGCATTCATTCTCGTATTTTTACAAGTTACCGCTGGTGCCTTTATCATTTTCTCAAGGCAAAACTTATATATCGCACTGACACACGCATTATTCATTGCCTGCTTTTTTGGTGTAATGAGCTATTTGATGCTCTTGACATCAAGAAGCAAAAAAAATGCCCTTGCCAAGCAAAAAAAGAACTCCGTGCACTCTGTCAAAGGACAGGATGAACAGGATATAACACCAACGGTACCTGCCCGTTAATGTCTGATTGTTCAATCAATAATGAAATTAAGATAAAACAAAACCACCATTCCCGGGAATGGTGGTTTTGTTTTATCTATCAGGGAAGTTCAATGACCGTACATTGCCTAAAAAGAGGGTATAGGGCAGCTTAAAACCTCAAGCCTACATATATACCCCAAATCATTTACAAGGTCACAGCCAGCGATATTACTTAGTTAGTTCAATCAATAAGTCCCCAGTACTGATCGCTTCTCCATCTTTTACATAAATATCCTTAATGGTCCCTGAGAACGGTGCTTGCACGGTAGTTTCCATTTTCATCGCTTCCGTAATGATCAGATGATCACCCTGCTTGACCTGATCGCCTTTCTCGACCACTACACGAATAACTGTACCTGGCATTGTCGCACCGAGTTGTTCTTTATTTTTAGGGTCAGCTTTCATTTTTGATACAACGGAAGATTTAATGTTTTCATCCTTGATGATCACTTCACGTGATTGACCATTCAATTCAAAATACACAACCCTTGTTCCATCAGCCAATGGCTGACCGATTGAAACCAATTTTACGATGAGTGTTTTACCCTTCTCAATTTCCACTTCAATCTCTTCCCCTAGTCTCATGCCATATAGGAAAGTTGCGGTATCAAGGTTGGAAACATCGCCAAACAGCTCGATCGTTTTATTGTAGTCCAGGAATACTTTTGGATATAAGGCATATGCAAGTACATCGAAATCAGTGACTTCCCGTCCCAATTCCTTGAATAATTCTTCTTTAAGAGCAGTAAAATCCACTTCTTCCAATAATTCACCCGGCCTTACTGTTATAGGTTTCTTCCCTTTCAGGATAACTTCCTGAAGCTCTTTAGGGAATCCCCCTACCGGCTGACCTAGATAGCCTTCGAATAACTCTATGACTGAATCAGGGAAATCGATGGATTTGCCTTTTGTCAGAACATCTTCTTCAGACAGGTTATTTTGTACCATGAATAAAGCCATGTCCCCAACAACTTTGGATGAAGGAGTTACTTTAACGATATCACCGAACATTACATTGACACGCTGGTACATTTCTTTAACTTCATGCCAGCGATCTCCCAGCCCCACTGCTTTGGCTTGCTGCTGCAGATTGCTATATTGACCGCCCGGCATTTCGTGTTTGTACACTTCAGTATGAGGTGCATTCATTCCGCTTTCGAAGTCGTGATAGAATTTCCTGACCTCTCCCCAGTATTCTCCTAAACGCTCTAGTGAATCGACTTCCAACTTAGGCTGTCTGCTTGACCCCTCCAACGCATAATGAAGTGTTTGTACACTTGGCTGCGAAGTCAGTCCAGCTAAAGAACCAATCGCCGTATCAACGATATCCACACCAGCTTCGATCGCTTTCGAGTACATGAAAATACCATTTCCGCTTGTATCATGAGTATGCAGATGGATCGGAAGTGATGTCGTTTCTTTCAGTTCTGATACAAGGCGGTAAGCAGCATCAGGTTTCAAGAGGCCTGCCATATCCTTGATCGCTAAAATATGGGCACCGGCCTGTTCTAATTCCACAGCCATATTTTTATAGTAGTCGATATTATACTTGCTGCGTGATGGATCATTCAAATCCCCGGTATAACAAATGGCCGCTTCCGCAATTTTGCCGGATTGACGGACTGCATCAATAGCCAGTTCCATCCCTTTTACCCAGTTTAAGCTGTCGAAGATACGGAAAACATCAATGCCTGCATCCGCTGATTTCTCTACGAATTCACGAATGACATTATCAGGGTAGTTTTTATAACCAACTGCATTTGAAGCCCTTAAAAGCATTTGCAATAGGACATTAGGTGCTTTTTTCCTGAAACTTATCAGTCTGTCCCATGGATCTTCTTTCAAGAATCGATAGGCAACATCGAAAGTTGCCCCGCCCCACATTTCCATTGAAAACAAATCAGGAAGTAGCTTTGCTGTAGGCTCAGCGATATCAAGGATATCTTTCGACCTGATTCTCGTTGCCAGTAAAGATTGATGAGCATCGCGGAAAGTCGTATCGGTGATCAATACCTCTTTCTGTTCTTTGATCCAATTGACCAGACCCTCTGCACCTTGCTCTTCAAGTATATTTTTTGTACCCGAGATAAGCGGCAGGCCACTTACATTCGGAATTGGAGCAGGGTCAAATACAGGTTTTTTCTTTTTCTCGACTCCAGGGAATCCATTCACGGTCACATTTCCGATATATGAAAGCATTTTTGTCCCACGGTCTTTCCTAATTGGGAAGCTAAATAATTCCGGTGTTGAATCAATGAATGATGTATCATATTCCCCATTTATGAATTTTTCATGCTTTACAACATTTTCAAGGAAGGGAATATTTGTTTTAATCCCACGAATCCTGAACTCCTTAAGGTTACGAACCATTTTGGAAGCTGCCTGTTCAAATGAAAGTGCATGAGTAGAAAGTTTAACGAGAAGGGAATCATAATATGGTGTGATGACCGCACCTTGGAATCCATTCCCAGCGTCCAGACGAACACCGAATCCGCCACCAGAACGGTAAACCATCATTTTCCCGGTATCAGGCATGAAATTATTCAATGGGTCTTCAGTCGTTACCCGTGATTGAATCGCATATCCATGTGTTTTGATTCCTGACTGTTCGGGAATCCCGATCTTTTTGCCATGGAGTTCATGCCCTTCCGCTACCATGATTTGGGATTGAACGATATCAATGCCCGTAATCATTTCAGTAATGGTATGCTCAACCTGAACCCGTGGATTGACTTCAATAAAGTAAAATTCGCCATTTGCGACAAGGAATTCGACTGTACCGGCGTTTACATAATCAATATTTTTTGCCAACTTGACGGCTGCCTCACAAATCCTTTCCCTTAAATCCTCTGAAAGGGAAACGGAAGGTGCCACTTCCACAACTTTTTGATGCCGTCTCTGAACGGAACAGTCACGTTCATATAAATGGACGATATTCCCATGAGTATCAGCCAAAATCTGAACTTCGATATGCTTCGGATTTTGAATGAATCTCTCTACATAGACTTCATCATTACCAAAAGCTGCTTTAGCTTCTGATTTTGCGCGATCATAAGCCTCTTCAACTTCTTCAATTTTTTCGACAATCCGCATTCCGCGTCCGCCGCCGCCTAAAGAGGCTTTTATGATAATTGGAAAACCGTATCGTTCACCAAATTCCTTTACTTCTTCAACACTGGTCACCGGTCCATCGCTACCAGGGATAACCGGAATATCAGCCAGTTCAGCTTGCGTTCTGGCTTTTACTTTGTCACCAAACATATCTAGGTGTCTTGATTCTGGTCCGATGAAGATTATGCCTTCTTCCTCACAACGTTTCGCAAATTCGATATTTTCTGAAAGGAAACCATAACCGGGATGAATCGCATCGACCCCGCTCATTTTGGCGATCGCAATGATGCCTTCAATATCCAGGTATGCATCAATCGGCTTTTTGCCTTCCCCAACCAAATATGCCTCATCCGCTTTATATCGGTGATAAGAACCATAATCTTCCTTTGAATAGATTGCAACTGTGTGAATGTCTAATTCCGTACATGCCCGAAAAATCCGAATCGCTATTTCTCCACGATTTGCCGCAAGTACTTTTTCTATACGTTTCCCCATTGCTACCACCCTAATCAATATGTATTTTTATTGAATATATAGAAAAAAAGCGTGAAAGACTTTCACCACTTTTTATTCAAGAATTTATATCCCAACCAAGGAGACCATTCTGATCAAGCTCATTTTATGGCGGATGTAATTATTTCGATATATTTTATATTTTCGTTTTTCTCATCCGATTAAGACTTAGAAGAGCCTTGCACCAATAGCAAATAAAAATTTAGCTATAATAATATATTATCGAATTGATTTAACATTCAATTAATATAACCATAATACTAAAATTAACTGAATACAATAAAAAAATAAAAAATTACATATATTCGTATAAAAAAACAAGGAATTAGCTCTGCCTTTCCGACTAACGTCCCATTGTTAATCAAGGGCAAAATCCCACATATTTAATGGTTGATAGAGGAATTTGAAATGTGAAGATTACCATTGAACAGTAAATAGAAAATTCAAAAAATAAAAAACAAAAATAAAAAAACACAATTGAGCTTCTATAGCCCAATTAGTATGTCACTATGGAATATAGTATAACACTATTAATTAATTATGTACATAAATAAAAAACTCAAACAATCATCGAGATTTGTTTGAGTTAGTATGTTTTATCCATTATTTTTTTAATGATGCTTCATGCAAAACTGACAATTCCTGTTCAAGGGTCTCCAAAAGGGACTTACCCTCGGTTTCCTCTACCAAACCTAAGCGTACGGCAAAATCAATTTCTCGTGATAGGCCGAACATTTGTGTATCAAGTACCTCTTCATATAAAGGACATTGAGGCATAGTGAGATTTTCCATTTGAACTTTTATCAGTTTTAGAATCTTGTCAGCATCTGCTTTTAATAAAGCATAAGCTTTTTCTCGATGATTGACAAGCATATCAGATGCCATGTTAAATCCCCCCGCTCAGAGCGATTAAATCTTATCTCTAAATTCTACCTTTAGTTTTGTGAAAAAGCAAGGACATTGACAAACAATTTGCCATTGGGAAATCACTTCCACCTCTCGAATGAATATATCCAGCCAAGGAAATTGTTAACCATCGTGCAGATGTGACATTTCAATTATAATTGATTATAATCATTAAAGAGCAACAGAAAGGAATGAGATATTTGGAACCTATCGTATTTATAAATGGAAAAGTGAAATATCCAATTACGCTAGATCCTGGGGTATGGATTTTTGATGATCGTAAAGTTGAAATCGATACATATTTCCACGCTGAAAGAGTCCAAGTCAATGAATTAGAAGAATATACGATTGCCGCCTCCAAACATTGGCAAAAAGAAATACAGGAAGGCGCAATAATGCCACCAACGATAAAAACGGAACGAAAGTTCGAGAAGCAAAGATTGCTTGAAGGGACTTTCGGCATCCCTTTTGAACCTTTTTTAAAAAATGCCGAACCTGAAAATGGGGTAACTGAAGTCATCGTTACAACCGATGATGAGGAGCTTACATTCCCGTTGGAAACGGCACTTGAATTTTTCCTGGGCTTTTCCAAGAATGGAAAGCCGCTTAAAATATCTGATGGCGGCCCTATGGAAATTTATTTCGGGGACGCTTCCAACATCAATGATCCGATAAAAAATGTGCGGTCTTTCACTGTTAAATAAGACTCAGTCCATTCTTAACAAAATTATGAGCAATCGGCAAGGGACATCCCTTGCCGATTGGATTTATAAAAGCGTAGCTGCGAGTTGAGCCAATCCAGATCTTTCCCCTTTTATCAATTTGACATGGCCGGCAATGCGCTCTGTCTTGAATTTTTCCACCACATAGGTCAAACCATTATTATATTCATCTAAATAGGGATGATCTATTTGCTCCGGATCCCCCATTAATACTATTTTGCTTCGCTCCCCTACTCTCGTCAAGATGGTCTTGACCTCATGTTTTGTTAAGTTCTGCGCTTCATCGATGATGATGAACTGATCCGGGATGCTCCTTCCCCTGATATAGGTCAGGGCTTCCACTTCAATCGAACTCATGCCAGCTAGAATGGCATCCAATTCACCAGGTTTTTTCGTATTGAACAAAAATTGGAGATTATCGAAAATAGGCTGCATCCAAGGTCTTAATTTTTCTTCTTTTTCCCCTGGAAGATAGCCAATATCTTTACCAACAGGAACAATCGGCCTGGCAACCAGGAGTTTCTTATATTGTGACAAATCTTCAGTTTGCATCAATCCTGTAGCCAATGCCAATAATGTCTTGCCTGTCCCCGCCTTACCAATGAGCGTCACAAGCTGGATATCCGAACGAAGCAATAAATCAAGGGCCATCGTCTGCTGGACATTTCTCGGTTTAATCCCCCAAATATGTTCCCCTTCATACATCAATTTCTTGACTAGCCTGCAGTTCTCATCCACTATCCCAATCGCAGAAGCTGAACTGCCCAGCGTGTCCTTCATCAACAGGAACTGATTTGGATAATATGAATCTTTTGTCAATTCCTCCAGTGCCAGAAAACTTTTTTCATAAAACTTATTCAGATTATCAATCGATACATACACTTCTTTGTGCCCAGCGTAAATATGGTCCAGTTCTACGACACGATCATTTAAAAAGTCCTCTGCCTCAAGTCCAATGGCATCGGCTTTAACCCTGACGAGAGTATCTTTGCTTACCAAAATGACCGTTTTTCCATCTTCTTTCGTCTCTTCTTCCAAAGATAAATTTTTTGCGACTGCCAATATCCTGTTATCATTCGTTTTCTCCACAAAAATTTCCTGAAGCTTATGAAATGAACGGTGGTTGAGTTCAATCCTTATACTGCCTCCATTATGAAGCGGAATGCTCTGATGAAGCTTCCCTTTTTCACGAAAGCCATCGATCAATTTCGATACTTGTCTGGCATTCCTTCCGATTTCATCCATATACCGTTTTTTCGAATCTAATTCTTCTAATACGACTGCCGGAATGACAACTTCATTATCTTCGAATGAATAAATCGAGTACGGATCCTGCAACAGGACATTCGTATCTAAAACATAGATTTTTTTCCCCAATATGACGCCTCCTGCCTGCACTTTAGGATATGCCTTACCATTTACTACACTCAGAAGTTATGTAGCGGACGAGACTGTTGATAAAATATATGTTCCTTTGCATAAAGATAGAAGAACATTTACAGACTATAAAGAAAACTTCCAGCAAAAAATGCAATCCCCAACATTGATGACAACATGTTTGGCTGCATTTTACACTTCATGAATCAGACTTGATCATTGGTGGACAGGCTGGAACCAACAAAAAACATTAAGGAGGTTGCACATTGCAAAAATTCATATTGTCGCTCGCTGCTGTTTTGTTGATGACAGGCTGCTCAATGAATAATAATAATAATAATGAAGTGGCTGAAAATAATGCGAAAAACAATTTAACGAAAGTCAATAACTCGACCATTAAGGAAGCAGACAGAAATACAGGTCAGCAAACAGCGGAAAGACTTACCGGCTTGGCTAAATCCATTCCTGAGGTGAATGATGCCACCGCAGTCGTTCTTGGCAAATATGCCATAGTCGGAATAGATATCGACCAAGATATTGAGCGTTCACAAGTCGGAACGATAAAGTACTCAGTTGGAGAAACGTTAAAACATGATCCTGAAGGTGCAAATGCACTCATCGTAGCTGACCCGGATATGAATGAGCGGATCAGGGAGGTGGCTAGAGACATTAAAGACGGCAAACCGGTAACCGGGATATTAAATGAACTGGCTGACATCACAAGCCGGGTCATTCCCGAGGTTCCTGGTGATATATTAACCCCAACGCCGTCCAAGAACATTGAAAAGGAAAAAGACAAACTTGATAATGAAACGGAAAGAAAAGAACTCGATAAAGAACAAAATGATCAATCCAATCACTTTAAAGAATGAATATTCCTAACCCGAAGTCAATCTTCGGGTTTTTGTCTTTTTCCTCCATGTCCCAAGTAACGTTAACGTTCATCTGTTAGTTTCACTTTATCCTCGTTTTACCATAAAAAAATTGGTATACTTAAAAGCATATTCAAATTGAAGTGAGGTTCAACTAATATGAAGGTTAAATGTGTAATATGCGATCAAATTGAATCCATACCTGATGATAGCCCAGAAGCTAAGAAACTCCGCAACCGACCTATACATACCTATATGTGCAATACATGCAACCGACGCATTGAAGAGCGTACGAACGAACGGATTGCAACCGGAAACTTCCGTCTTTACCGGACAATCAAAAATGAAGATGAATGGTAGAATACATTATAAAGTTGCCCTGATTGGTCTCATCAATGGAATTCTGCTTGGATTGATAATGAAGTGGGTCGAAATGTTTTCCGGTAAACAAGTGTATAAGCTCCTATTGAATGTGGATTTCCTTCCTGTAATCGGAGCTGTTTCCTGGAGTGAGGCAACATTGTTCTTTTTCCATCTCCTATTCTCACTGGCAATTACGTTCAGTTACGTTTATATTCTTCATCCTTTGAAGATTTTCAGGAATTGGAACAAACACACACTTGCCTTTTTCACGATCATTCCTGCAATCATGCTTTACTTCCCATTATCGGCGCTGTCGAAAACAGAAGCTGTCCTTCCTTCTGATTTGACAGCTTTCTTTTTGTGGACAATCTTACATCTTTTTTACGGACTTTTCCTCCCTAAAGCAATATAAAAAAGAACCGTGCGTATATCGCACGGTTCTTTTTATCATCACTCGATATTTTTATACTTATCTGGCTCTAACTGTATTTGGTCCAACATGATATCAATCAATTCAACCGGATAACGTTGCTTTTTCATTTCGTTCGCCAAAAGATACTCGACGAAATAAAAAGGTTCTGTTTTTGTAACCGAATCGATTATCACCTGATGATCATCTTTCAGCATCTGCATGAAAAACATTTCCGTATCGCGTGCAGCTGTGTCATCAGGCCTAGCATCACAGACAACTTTGATCGTCAACCAATTGTATAAAGCATCCTGTAATGATTTCATCATCTTAAGCCTGTTCTTCTTTTCTCGAATTATGAAGGCGGATTCGATAAATCCCCAGAACAAGCGAAGCGATGACTAATGCTTCCCCCATAGGAAGAAACACTGCAAAGAAAGAAAGAAGGGTACATCCAAGTGCCATTACCACATAAATGACCACATTTTTCAGCAATGGTAACTTTTTGGCAAAACCTAACTGATAGACAAGGATGCATAATCCAAAGACCGTCAAATATAAATACCACATTCCTGCTTCAGGATTTTCATCCACTCTATACAATGCTGCAAAAAATGATAATCGCTCTTGGATATCCAATCTTTTCTCCTCCTCTTGCTATTTATTTTTCTTCAAGTGCAACTTTTTTTCTTTTAGCTGCTCTTTCACGCTCGTTTTTATCAAGAATTTTTTTACGAAGGCGGATTGATTCCGGAGTTACTTCACAGTACTCGTCATCGTTCAAATATTCCAGAGCTTCTTCAAGGGACATGATTCTCGGTTTTTTCATCGAAGAAGTTTGGTCTTTATTTGCCGAACGCATATTTGTCATTTGTTTCGCTTTAACGATATTGACAGTCAAATCGCTATCACGGTTATGTTCCCCGACGATCATGCCTTCATAAATATCCGTACCTGGCTCTACGAAAATAACACCGCGGTCTTCAACTTGCATAATACCATATTGTGTAGTTTTTCCTGATTCCATGGATACAAGTACACCTTGACGTCTTCCGCCGACTTGGCCTTGTGCCATTGGCTGGTAGCTGTCAAATGAATGGTTCATGATACCATATCCGCGTGTAATCGTTAAGAACTCAGTGGAATAGCCAATAAGTCCACGAGCTGGAACCGTGAACAGTAAGCGAACTTGACCGCTTCCGCTATTGATCATGTCCAACAATTCACCTTTACGAGCTCCCATTGACTCCATGATCGAACCTGTGTGCTCCTCAGGTACGTCGATTTGTACACGTTCAACAGGCTCACAACGGACACCATCAATCAAACGAACGATAACTTCCGGTTTAGAAACCTGCAGTTCATAACCTTCACGTCTCATGTTTTCGATCAGGATGGAAAGGTGCAGCTCCCCACGACCTGAAACAATCCAGACATCCGGAGAATCGGTATTTTCGACTCTTAAGCTGACATCAGTCTGTAATTGGTTTCTCAAACGCTCTTCGATTTTACGAGCTGTAACGAATTTTCCTTCACGGCCTGCGAATGGGCTGTTATTTACAAGGAAAGTCATCTGTAATGTTGGCTCGTCAATACGCAGGATAGGTAGTGCATCAGGGTGTTCAGTCGGACAAACCGTTTCACCTACGTTAATATCCTCCATACCGGAAACGGCAATTAAATCACCGGCAACGGCTTCTTGGATTTCAACTTTCTTCAAGCCAATATAACCAAAGATTTTCGTTACACGGAATTGTTTAACCGTCCCATCAAGTTTCATTAATGAAACCTGTTGACCTACATGCATTTTACCGCGGAATACACGGCCAACTCCGATACGTCCTACATAATCATTATAGTCAAGTAAAGCCACTTGGAATTGAAGCGGTTCATCTGAGTTATCAATTGGTGCAGGGATCGTTTCGACGATTGTTTCGAAAAGTGGGGTCATATCTTTTTCTTGTTTAGCAGGATCTGAATCCAAGCTTGCCGTACCAGCGATACCTGAAGTGAAGACAACTGGGAAGTCTAACTGCTCTTCTTCAGCCCCTAATTCGATGAATAAGTCAATTACTTCATCGACCACTTCATCTGGACGTGCAGAATCTTTATCGATTTTATTCACGACAACGATTGGTGTGATCTTTTGTTCCAATGCTTTTTTCAACACGAAGCGAGTTTGCGGCATACATCCTTCATATGCATCAACTACAAGAAGAACACCATCAACCATTTTCATGATCCGTTCCACTTCACCGCCAAAGTCGGCATGACCAGGTGTATCCAAAATATTGATTCTTGTATCTTGGTATTGAACTGCTGTATTTTTCGCAAGAATCGTGATTCCGCGTTCTTTTTCAATCGCATTAGAATCCATCGCACGTTCTTCCACATGTTCATTTTCACGGAAAGTACCAGATTGCTTAAGCAACTGATCCACTAACGTTGTTTTACCATGGTCAACGTGGGCAATGATGGCTATATTACGAATATTTTCTCTTAATTTCAAAAAATTCACTCCTAAAAAAGTTTGTGTATAACGTATCACTAGTATTAGCTTACATATTATATCACAAACATACTAGAAACAAATACAGAAATTATGTACAATAGATATATTAGGGGTGATATTAATGAACATTAAATGGAATTTCTTAATATTAGCAATATTGGCAACATCCAGCATTGGCTCCATAGGCATCTTCATTGCTGAAAAGAGCTTGATTGGAATATTAGCTGCAATCGTCATTCTTTGCGGAATCATGGGGTTCGGCTTTACTCAGAAGAAGAAATTACGCGAAGCCGGGAAGTTATAATATAAAAAACTCGCTGACAGACAGCGAGTTTTTTTGTTAATTATTTCAATTAGGCCTTGATACTAATTACTGGAATTTCCTGATAAGTATTTATCGAATACTTCTTTATGGAGCCCTGGTTTAGATACGAAAAGTGAGTCACCTTTTAAAAAGTCCAATTTGTCCCCTTTAATATTACTAACTTCCCCGCCCACTTCCTCAACCAGTAAAACTCCTCCGGCAAAGTCCCAGGGCATGAGTCTCATGGTTATGTATGCATCAATCCTTCCAGCCGCGACGAAAGCAAGCTCCAATGCTGCGGATCCATAAGAACGTGTTCCCCTTGCATCACGAACAAGCGGTGCCAAAAGAGACGGATCGATCCTACGGTTTTCCGTTACCCAGCTTGCATTAATGGAAATGATCGCTTTGCTTACTGATGCCTCTTCAAGAGATGGCAGCCTTTGATCATTCAAAAATGCGCCTTGTCCCTTAATCGCATGATATAATTCATCACTAAAGACATCATAAACCATGCCGATCTTTCCGATGCCATCCACATAAACCCCAAGGGAAATTGCAAAATTCCTCTGTTGATGAATGAAATTCAACGTTCCATCAATTGGATCGATGATCCACACTGTACCTTTTAGGTCTTTAATATCATTGCCCATTCCCTCTTCCCCGAATATGCGGTGTTCAGGAAAAACTTCGCCGATTTTTTCGCAAAAAAACTTTTCTATCCCCTTATCCATATTAGTAACCAAATCATTCGGATTCGTTTTCATTTCAATATTCAACTTGGTTTTAAAGGACGCCCTTAGCCTAGTACCCGCTTCTTTCATCCATAACTTCGCATATGTATCCATTTCCTTGACCGATGCCATTATAATATCCCCGTCCTTTGTGATCAGAAACTACATTAAAATGATCCTCTTCTAAAGATTAAAGCAAATACAGCTTGCCTTCAAGTTTTTAACATCTTGAATTTTCCATTTTTTAAACATATGAGGAAAGAAGATTCCTTGACCACATACCCATTAATCGGGTTCGCAATCATGAACCAGCTTGCACGAATCCTTTCAAACCACTTTGAGTTAACGTTTCCCTTCCTTATTAAAAGGACCCTTACCAAAATAAAATACTACTTAATATTTATAGTGGACATTTAATGAAAAACGGACACATTATTTTTTTATAAAATAAAGTGTCCGTTCATCTATAATAAAATTCCTTGTATTGAAATTGATTCATTTCCTTTATTCATTCTCCTTCAAGATCTCTGCAGCCAATCACTTACAAGGCTTTCAGTTTCAACAATTCCAAGCGGATGCGTTCTAGCCTTTGCTTGCATTGTGACCTCTTTTGGTCATTCTCTTCACCGATAGCTTCAAAAAGGGTTGCTAATTCATAGTCCATTTCCATCCTTAACACTGCAGCTCTATGTCTTTCAACTTCTTTAGCTTTTAATGCTTGGTTCATGACTTGTTTCATAATTAACATTCTCCCTTCATCAATTAACGTAATTTTCTGAATTTATTTTATCATATGACTTCCTACCTCAAATAGCAACTAATTTGTGTTATAACCTATAAGGAAATTTACATTGCGAACCGAAATCGTATTTTTTAAATTTTACTTTTACTTATGCTACAATATGTGCAGATATTACGGTAGGAGAGATGAAAATGATTATAGCAAGTTTTACAGCAGATGATTTTGATGTTTTTAACATTGATGGATTGGAACCGCGCATGGATGCTTTAAAAGAACGGATCCAGCCTAAATTACATGCACTTGGAGAGCACTTTTCTCAAAAACTGTCAGTTATGACCGGCGATGAAATGCACCCTCACGTTGCAAAGCATGCCAGGCGGTCAGTGAATCCTCCTAAAGATACTTGGGTCGCTTTCGCTGCCAATAGCAGAGGTTATAAAATGATGCCGCATTTCCAAATCGGGTTATGGGAAACGCATATGTTCATCTGGTATGCCGTGATTTATGAAGCCCCCAATAAAGCTGAAATCGGAAAGCGACTGGAGCAGCAGGCAGGCCGATTAGTTGATAGCATTCCCTCCCATTATGTTTGGTCAATGGACCATACAAAACCTGATGTCATCACTCATGGTGGTCTTGGAGTAGGTGATTTGAATTCAATGTTCACGCGTTTGCAAACTGTAAAAAAAGCAGAAATACTTTGCGGTATAAAAATTTCCCGTGATGACGCCATTAAGTTAAAAGATGATGAATTCATTCAAACCATTCAAGATGCGTTTGAACATCTTTTACCCTTATATCAATTAAATTAAACACAGTTGCTTCGTATTCGGATTGAATATCGGATGCCTTCAATTAAACTGGTTAAGTAAAAAGGAGAGCCTTGATGGCCCTCCTTTCCTTATTTTTGCACTACTCCTTTGCTTGCTTGTATCAAATCACCAATTTGATCTTCCTTACCTGTTTCGAAGCATTGGATGATTTTGCTGCCGACAATGACACCATCGCAGTATTGTATTGCATCACGGACATGATCTGGCGTCGATATGCCGAACCCGGCAAGAACGGGAACCGGGCTTATCTCTTTAACCTTCTTTAAATAGCCTCCAAGTTCTTCCCCAAAGGCGTCACGGGCCCCCGTAATGCCTTTGACTGTAACTGCGTAGATGAATCCCTCCGCCCCTGCGGTAATCTCAGTGATACGCTCTTTCGAAGACGTGAGTGTCACAAGTCGGATAAGAACGATTCCTGCAGTTTTGATTGATGAAAAGATGGCTTCTTCTTCAATCGGTAAATCGGGGATGATGCACCCGGATATCCCTGCTTTGAGACAGTCATTCGTAAATTCTTGAAGTCCATATGCCAGGATTGAGTTCGTATACCCCATTAAAATGATTGGGATGGTCACTTCATTTTTTATTTCCATTACTTTTTTTAGGACAGCTTTTAAAGTTGTTCCATTTTCCAAAGATCTGATGCCGGCTTGTTGTATGACCGGTCCATCAGCGACAGGGTCAGAGAATGGTATGCCTAGTTCAACCGCAGTCGCACCGCTGTTTTCAAGGAAAAGAAGCTGGCTCTTTAACCGCTCAAGACCTCCATCCCCTGCCATGATATAAGGGATGAATGCTTTTTCCTTCCTTGTTTGGCATTCTTTGAGCGCATTTGTTAATTTATTCATGTTCACTACCCCCCATCAATGATTGGACCGTTTCAACATCCTTATCACCACGGCCGGACAGGCAAATGACCAGCCCTGTTCCTTTCTCCATTTCTTTAGCAAGCTTTAAACCATAGGAAATGGCATGTGAACTTTCTAAAGCAGGGATGATCCCTTCCTCCCTTGAAAGCATCGCTAGAGCATCCAAGGCTTCATCATCGGTTACGGAAGTATATTCAACCCGATTTGTATCTTTTAAGTAACTATGTTCAGGTCCTACTCCTGGATAATCCAGCCCTGCTGAAATTGAATGTGCCTCTTGGATCTGGCCGTCCTCGTTCTGCAATACGTACATGAATGCCCCGTGGAGAACCCCGGGTTTCCCTTTAGTCAGACTTGAAGCGTGTAATGGTGTTTCAAGTCCGTGCCCTGCCGCTTCCACACCGTATAATTTTACCGTTTCATCCTCAATGAAAGGATAAAACATTCCCATTGCATTACTTCCTCCGCCTATGCAAGCAACTACTGCATCCGGTAGGGTATGAACCGCCTCCAAATATTGACGCTTTGTTTCATTCCCTATCACGCTTTGAAAATCACGTACAATAACGGGGAATGGATGCGGACCAAGAACCGATCCCATTATATAATGGGTGTCATCCACATTCGCCACCCAATATCGTAACGCCTCATTCACTGCATCCTTCAGTGTCCCGCTTCCTTGTGATACTGATATGACCTTAGCCCCCAAAAGCTCCATCCTGAATACATTCAATTTCTGTCTCCTGATATCTTCTTCCCCCATAAAGATGATGCATTCCAGCTTCAGCAAAGCACACACAGTCGCCGTTGCGACCCCATGCTGTCCTGCACCCGTTTCGGCAATCACCTTTTTCTTGCCCATTTTCTGAGTCAGCAGAGCCTGACCGATCGTATTATTTATTTTGTGGGCTCCGGTATGGTTCAAGTCTTCCCGCTTCAGATAAATATCTGCTCCACCAGCAAGTCTCGTCAAGTTCTCCGCAAAATAAAGGGGTGTTTCCCGACCGATATATTGTTTCAGGTAATAATTTAGCTGCCTTTGGAATTCAGGATCATTTTTCGATTGTTCATATACCTCTTCAAGCTCCGTAATCGCCGCCATTAAAGTTTCCGGAACGAAACGGCCTCCATATGCTCCAAAATGTCCAGTTTGATCAGGCTGTGTATAAGTGTTCATTTATTCATTCCCCTTTTCCGGCTGTATATTTTGCCTCTTTGATAAATGCATTTATTTTTAAGGCATCTTTTAATCCGTTTGTTTCAACGCCGCTGGCTACGTCAACTGCGAATGGTGAAACGGCATTAATCGCTTTTCCGACATTTTCCGGAGTCAACCCACCTGCTAGAATTACTTTCCCCGGCGGCAGATCCGCCTTTCGGATCATATCCCAATCCAAAGTCAATCCCTTTCCAGATGAACTCTTAGGAAGATCTACTAATAGATAATCCGCTGGGTATTCATGAAGGTTTTCAAGGTCTTTCTCCGAATGGACGGCAACGGCCTTGATCACCGGTAGGGGCATTCTGCGGGCAAAGCCGGCAGACTCGTTACCATGAAGCTGAATATAATCCAACCCTGCAATTTCAGCACTTTTTATCACTTCTTGTTCAGTTTGATTGGCAAACACCCCGACTTTTTTAACCCGTCCAGCTAGATTCGCTCCAATTTCTCCTACTATCTCTGGCTCAACCTTCCTGCTGCTCTCGGCAAAAATGAAACCAATGAAGTCCGCCCCGGAACTAACGGCAGTCTGAGCGGCTGCCAATGTCTTTATCCCACAGATTTTCACTAACATATTAATCTCCTTATATACTCATTTGCAGTTCGGCCATCGTGTGCGGAAGGTTTGATGCAGTCATCAGTGTCTCCCCGACTAAAATCGCTTTTGCACCAGCCTCCTTCACACGCATCACGTCTTCTTTAGTTTTGATTCCACTTTCACTGATAATGATATGGCGTTTTGGATCAAGTAACTTCGCCAGTCGTTCCGTTACAGCCAAATCCACTTTGAAGGTCTTTAAATTCCGATTGTTAATCCCTATTAGCTCTGCATTCAGCTCTAGAGCACGTTCCAGTTCGGCTTCATCATGGACTTCCGTCAATACTTCAAGCCCTTTTGTTTTTGCATATTGATATAATTCATGAAGGCGTTCTTTAGAAAGTGCCGCCACAATCAATAGAATGATAGTGGCACCAGCTTGATGGGCGCGATCGATTTGAACTTCATCGATGATGAAGTCCTTGCACAACCTGGGAATCCGTATGGCCTCACTTACGATTCTCAAATCTGAAATTGACCCTTTAAAGAAAACCTCATCCGTCAATACGGATATCGCTGCCGCTCCGCCGCTTTCATATGAAAGGGCCTGCTCGATTGGATTTACATTGATTTTAATGTCCCCTTTTGAAGGGGAAGCCCGTTTTATTTCCGCGATAACCGCCATTGATTTCGCCGTTTTCAAATTTTCCACCAAAGACGGTCTGACTATATTGATCATTACCGAATCGTCTAAGCCCCTTTCTTTTAATTTTGCGACTTCCACCTTTTTCTGTTCGATGATTTTCGTTAAGATATTTTCCATTACATGACCACCTTATTTCTATTGCCATAAGCAATCAGATTTTCTAACTTTGCAAGAGCCGATCCGCTATCAAGGCTTTCTTTGGCCATGGAGATTCCTTTTTTGATCGTTGTTGCCGTACCATGTGCATATAATCCCAATCCAGCATTCAATAAAACGGTATCACGATAAGCCCCTTTTTCACCTTTGAGAAGCCTTAGCATGATATCGGCATTTTGTTTTGCGTCACCGCCGCGGATGGCTTCATTTCCGTAAACCGGCAGATCCACTTCTTCGGGATGCAGCGTAAATGGGATAATATCCCCTTGTTCCAAAAGCACGAGTGAATTTTCACCCTGTAGGCTCGCTTCATCCATAAACCCGGCACCATTTATCACGACCGCGCGTTTCCTTCCTAATTTATGTAGGACTTCCGCAAAGAGCTCGAGCATATCACGTCGATTGATTCCCATTAATTGCGTGTCGAGTTGGACCGGATTTGTCAGAGGGCCGATCAGATTAAATATCGTCGGGATTTTCAGTTCTTTTCTCACTTTCATTATCCGTGCAATATTAGGATGGACCGATGGGGCAAATAAGAATGCGATCCCATTTTCCTCCAACAATTCTTTTAACATGTCAGGCTCCAAGTACAAATTAACACCCAATTCTTCCAATACATCCGCACTGCCCGTTTTGCTTGAAATGCTGCGGTTCCCATGTTTGGCAACCTTGACACCGGCCCCGGCAAGTACGAAAGCTGATGCTGTACTTATATTGAAGCTTTGTGACCCGTCTCCTCCAGTTCCGCAATTATCCATAACATTAAGTGAGCTTGTTCGTACACTTCTTGCTTCTTTTCTCATTACCCTGACAAGGCTTGCTATTTCACCTGCCGTTTCCCCTTTGGATTTTAGGGCAATGATGAAAGCTGCCATTTCGCTTTCGGTGATATCCTTAGAAAATAACGCTTGGGCTGCTCTGCTCATCTCTTCTTCCGTCAATGTTTGACGCTCTGCTAACTTCGCTAAATACTCCTTCACCGCTAACTCCCCCAGTCGTTTTTTTATAAGATGGATTGTTCCTTCTCAGATTGGAAGGTTCCCGCAATCTCATAAAATTGATGTAATAATTCCTTGCCGATTTTCGTCCCGATTGATTCAGGATGGAACTGTAACCCGTAAAGCGGGTAATCTTGATGTTTAAGTGCCATGATCTCGCCATCATCCAGTGCTACTGCCGTCACAGTCAATTCATCTGGCAAACTTGCCCTTTCGACTACAAGAGAATGGTAACGCATTACCTGGAATTGTAAGTCCTGTTTGGCAAATACACCTGTTCCATCATGTTCGATAACCGATGTTTTCCCATGCATGATTTGTTTCGCTCCAACCACATTCGCACCAAAAACTGCCCCAATGGCCTGATGCCCCAAACATATCCCTAATAGCGGAACCTTTTCATAAAAATTACGGATGATTTCCATACTGATACCAGCATCTTCCGGCCTGCCGGGTCCCGGGGAAATGACGATTGCCATTGGATTCAGTTCCTCAATTTCCGCAAGGGTGATTTCGTCATTCCTTTTTACGATGATTTCTTTTTCCACCTCTCCTAAATATTGATAAAGGTTATAAGTGAATGAGTCATAGTTATCAATTAATAAAATCATTTTGTGTGAACCTCCATTAAAGCGCGTGCTTTATTTTGTGTTTCTTCATATTCCGTTTTTGGATCTGAATCATAAACAATTCCTGCCCCTGCCTGTACATAGGCCTTGCCATCTTTAATGATCATCGTCCGAATGGCTAAAGCCATATCAAGATCCCCTCCAAAACCTATGAACCCTATCGAGCCCGAATACATTCCCCGTTTACAATTTTCCAGTTCATTGATCAGCTCCATTGCCCTGATTTTAGGAGCACCTGAGACTGTTCCCGCAGGGAGGCAGACCGTCAGCGCATCTAAACTCGTGAACCCTTCCCTAAGCTTTCCGCTAACCTTCGAGGCAATATGCATGACATGCTGATATCTTTGAATTTCCATTTCCTCGGTAAGGTGGATTGAACCGATTTCGCAAACCCTGCCAAGGTCATTCCTCCCCAAATCAACAAGCATCTTATGCTCGGCAAGTTCCTTTTCATCCATCAGCAGGCTTTTTTCAAAGCCCTTATCTTCTTCATCCGTTTTCCCTCTCGGCCTTGTACCGGCAATGGGATTAACATGAACCATTCCTGATGAAACACTGATCAAACTTTCTGGAGACGACCCAATAATTGTATAGTCACCAAATTCTATATAAAACATATAAGGAGAGGGGTTAGCTAAACGCAAACGTCGGTAGGCATCGAAAGGCTCCCCATCGAAGTCCGCTTTGAACCTTTGTGATAAAACAACTTGGAACACTTCACCAGCTACAATCGCTGATTTAACCTCAAGGACCATTTTCTCGAATTCATCCTGACTGAAATTCGATTTGAATTCCAAATATTCCGACGATATTTCCTTTGACGGTTTGCTTGCCTGATTGATTTTTTCCTTCATCCCCAATAAACTTTTTTCACTATCTTCTTCCGCAGTCAAGAGATGGATCTTCTGCAGAACATGATCGAATATATAAAGTTCTTTATAAAAGAGAAAATGAGCATCAGGCATTTGCAGAGAATCAGGAGGCACGGGTCCTATATTTTCATAAAGACGAATGATATCATAGCCCATATATCCGATTGCACCACCGTTAAATGGCGGAAGATGGATGGGAGCCTCTCCTATCTCCACTAATAATTCGTTTTTTAGAAACTCGATGATATTGATGTTCTTAACAATTTGATCACCTGTTACAATATCTTTCACATTCACTTGGCCAGCAAGTGATGTCACCTCCAGATAAGGTTTTGAACCTAGATAAGAGTAGCGGCCGTTGTCATGATGCGAATTCGAGCTTTCCAATAAAAACTTCTGGTCACCATCTAATTTCTGAAATATGGCAATGGGTGTGTGGATATCCCCTTCAATTGTGTCCATTTTGAAACGGAGTATTTTTTTTTCATCCAAATTATTCATCTCTCAATTCCCTCCCGATTCTTATGCGCTTTTATAAACCCCTGAAAGGGAAAACCCTTTTGGCCAAGTGCCGGGGCTTTCATTTCCTCTGGTTTTCGATTCTTTCTAAAAGGTATATATATATTGAAATTCCAATAAAAAAATCCCCCGCAAACACAAATATGTGTTTGCAGAGGACGGTAAACCGCGGTGCCACCTCAAGTTGGAAAAATCATCATTTTTCCCTCTCAAGCAAGAAATGAAAATTCTTGCGAATACCCTTTAACGGTGGCAGCCGAGTTTCCCTACTTATTTCAAGAAACCACTCATAAGTCCATTCATCTTCTTATATCGTACCGGTTTCCACCTATCCCGGCTCTCTGTTACGCATCTAAAAAGATTACTACTCTCATTCATAGATTTAATTATCATTTCCATAAAAACGCAAAAAGGTCCCTCATCCAAAGGACGAGGAACCCGTGGTACCACCTTAATTAGCTAAATTAGCTCACTTTACGGCATAAACATGCCTATCTCCACTAACGATGAGATAATCGCCAAAGCCTACTCCGTTCATCCGTTTCGGTTTGGGGCTCGGAAGTCCATTCGCTTAAATTCGTTCACCAGTTTTCAGCAACCACTGGCTCTCTGCAGAACATCATTAAGGTACTCTTCTTCGTCACTGCCTTTATCATTTTCTTGCTTATTATGTTAAAACAACCTTTTCATTAAGTCAATGGAGTTTTCTAAAAATATTTTTAATTTTTCATTTTTATCCATTCCCCGTCATCGATTCCTTTTGCCTTCTTGATAACAAGATAGGCTGAATAAGTGCTGACAGACTCAAACTCATCCGTATACTTTTTTTCATCCGCCTTACCGGGGACTATTTCCTTGAATCTTCGGTAAGCCTTCATAAATTCTTCCTTTTGTATTTTATTTTCATAAGCTTTTTCTACAGCCTCAAAGAATTTGATCACATCCACGATTTCTTCAGTAGACCAATCAAGATCCATTGGATACTGATAATCCATACCCTAAACACGCTCCTTCTAGATAGTTTTTCATGCCGTCAGACCATGCATCATCAGTCTGCCCATTTTGAACGAATTGCTTCCGCCTGGTCGATAATCCGACTGAATAATTCAGCAGTCGATGGTACATCATGAATCAGCCCCATCACTTGTCCGGCCCAAGCGAAGCCCTCACCTTCGACACCTTCATGGATATAACGCTGATTCGCTTTTCCGCTTATGTAGTCCTTCAATCGTTCATATCCGCCGTTTTCTTTTTCTATTTCAAGAATCTTATCTGTCCAGCTGTTTGCAATTACCCTGGCTGGTGCACCAATGGAACGCTTGATGACAACCGTATCATTTTCTGTGCCGGAAACCAAGGCATTTTTATATAATTCATGTGCATGGACACATTCCTTGACTGCTATGAATCGTGTTCCCATCTCGATTCCTTCGGCACCAAGTGCCAATGCTGCCATCAAGCCGCGTCCATCGCCAAAACCACCAGAGGCGATCACTGGAATATTAACGGAGTCCACAACTTGGGGAATTAACACGGACGTTCCAATATCATCTCGGCCTAAATGTCCTCCTCCCTCCTGACCAACTACCATCACCGCATCTGCACCAAGCTGTTCAGCCTTCATTGCCTGCCTTCTTGCAGCAACAAGCACGAGTTTTTTCACCTGGGTGCCTGTGACGTAATCAAGAAATGGTGCAGGGTTGCCGCCGGTCACGGAAACAGCTGCGATACCCTCTTTCAAGGCTGCTTCCAGCATGTGTTCATAAGGTCTTCCATGCTGACCGATCGCAAAGTTCACACCAAACGGTTTATCCGTCAATGATTTGGTTTTTCTAATTTCATCTGTCAGCTGCTCCGGGCTGTCCAAGGACATGGCCGTTACCTGCCCCAGCCCTCCTGCATTCGAAACTGCCGCAGCCAGGTCTGCATATGCTAAATGGGCCAATCCCCCCTGTACGATTGGGTATTGGATACCTAACAAATCGGTCACACGCGTTTTCCACTTCAAACTCCCCAGCTCCCTTTTCATTTTATGTAGTTTGTTTATTTAACTGCATTCAAAAATCATTAGCTTCATTATGGCAAATATTGTTTAACCGTTCAATTTTTATACTCACCTACAATATTAATAAAAGAAGAATTCTTAAGTAAATCCAGTAAATACTAGGGAAATGGACATTTATAATCTGCTGATCATTTTTTTGAGCCCCATAACAACAAAGACCAATATAAATTGTTTAAGTCAGGACATTAAAGTCACTCTAGGCATTTATTATAAGACGTGCTATAATTCATATGTTTTATGTCTATCCAAAAGCTTACTAACCATACGATGGAATCGGAGAAACATACGATCATTAATAGAAAGGGAGTATATGCTCCCAATATTACGTACCTATTTTATTGAAAAGGGGCCACAAAGAATTGTCACAGAATGAAACACCCTTATACACTGCCTTATTGCAGCATGCAAAAAAAAATCCCGTCCAATTTCATATTCCAGGTCATAAAAAAGGAAAAGGAATGGACGCTGATTTCCGTAATTTCATTGGAGAAAATGCATTATCCATAGATTTAATCAATATCGCTCCACTCGATGATCTCCATCAGCCAAAGGGGATCATTAAACAAGCTCAGGATCTTGCCGCTGAAGCCTTTGGGGCAGATCACACATTTTTTTCCGTTCAAGGAACAAGTGGAGCAATCATGACGATGGTCATGACAGTCTGCGGACCTGGGGACAAAATCATCGTTCCGAGGAATGTACATAAATCCGTAATGTCTGCCATTGTATTTTCCGGAGCTGTTCCCATTTTCATCAATCCTGAAATAGACAAAGATTTGGGCATCTCACACGGAATCACTGTCGATGCCGTCGAAAAAACTTTAAAGGAACATAGCGATGCAAAAGGATTGCTTGTCATCAATCCAACCTATTTCGGCATTTCGGCTGATTTGCAAAAAATAGTCGAAGTTGCTCATTCCCACCATATCCCAGTACTGGTGGATGAAGCACATGGTGTCCATATACACTTCCATGAAGACTTGCCGATGTCTGCCATGCAAGCTGGAGCAGATATGGCTGCAACGAGTGTTCATAAATTGGGTGGTTCATTAACTGGAAGTTCCATATTAAATGTTAAGAATGGATTGGTTTCCGCAAATCGTGTTCAAGCCATATTGAGCATGCTCACAACCACCTCGACCTCCTATATCCTTCTGGCTTCCCTGGATACGGCCAGAAGACAACTTGCGACGGTAGGAAGGGGAATGATTGATGAAGCGATCAATCTCGCAGGGTATATCCGTGAGGCCGTTAATGAAATTCCTTACCTTTACTGTGTCGGCAGCGAAATTCTCGAGAGTGAGGCAGCCTTTAGTTATGATCCGACTAAATTGATCATATCCATCAAGGAATTGAATATTACCGGATACGACGTTGAGAAATGGCTTCGTGAAAAGCATAATATCGAAGTGGAACTTTCTGACTTGTACAATATCCTTTGCCTGATAACACCTGGAGACTCAAAAACAGAAGCAGATCTTCTGATTGCTGCCCTTAGAGACTTAACGGAAGAGTTTAAGGAAATGGCAGCTGAACATGAAAAGATCGAAGTCCTGCTTCCTGATACACCACCATTGGCTTTATCACCAAGGGAGGCATTTTATGCAGATACCGAAGTGGTTCCCATTGAGGAATCTGTCGGTAAAATTAGCGCTGAGTTCATCATGGTTTACCCGCCTGGAATCCCGATCTTCATACCAGGTGAATTGATTACTGAAGATAATATCAATTACATCCGGAAAAACATCGAGGCCGGCCTTCCTGTTCAAGGCCCTGAGGACCCAGAAATAAAATATTTACGTATCATTAAAAATTGATTGATCCCATCAAACCAGAGCAAAGTGCTGCTCTGGTTTTTTTGCCCCTTTCATTATTGAACAAGTAGCTCCCGGCATACTGAAGAACTTCGAATCATTAACTTCTATAAAAAGGGTGCTCCAGGTTACAATCCTGAAACACCCTTACATTCTATTAATCTTATAATCCTATTTACATTTATTTTTCAGAGGCAGCTGTATCACAGCTTTGGCAGTTGTGATTGTGTGTATATAGTACACTTACTTTTTCATCTTCAAAATGTTCAATCGTGCTATTGCAAGTTTGACATACGATAGTTCCCATTTTTACAACCCCTTCCTCTATATTGTATGCATCAATGACGTAATGTAACCGCTTTACATGAATTATAATATAACACATTTATTATTTCAAGCTAAAAAGTATAACATATATACTTTTTCCCCATTTAATGAACCTCCATGTTGGAAGAAATTAATTCCGACAGTTCGTTAGAACTGATTCCTTTTTGGACCCTGGCGCTCATTTCATAAGCCCCCTTGCTTTTTCATAGTAAGTTGAAAAAGGAATTTCGCCTTTTAATTTACATATAGATATGTATATAATACATCCATAAAATGTTAATATAATCTTACATCCTATCGATCTAAGGGGGAGTCATATGACTGAAAATGCCTATATCAAACTTGTTCCTGAGTCCGTGAAAGGGACTGTAACCATCGAAGATGTGAAAGAATTACTGAACTATTATCAAATGATCACCGCAAAAACCGGAAAGCAATTGGATTGGGACTATGATAAGAAAGCATTTCCTTATGAAATGAAAGAACCGGAAAAGATGAAAGATAAGGCCATATATCTCCAATCCAAAGAAGATCGATATCACATGATATTGATAGGCGTTGACCAGGAAGTCGTTAAGGATGAAGATGGATCAGAGCGGATTCAATCTTATATCCAATTCACCCTCCCTGAAACAGCAACCTTCGGTGATAAGGGAAAAGCTAATGAACTGTGCAAGTTCCTTGCAAAGAAATTGCGGGCTCAGCTACATCTCTTCAATAAACGGGTGATGTATTATTATCCAAGGAAATAAAAAACCTGCAGAAGCCGGAACTGACTCATGCAGGCGTTTCAATTAACTTTGGGTCAAGGATTTCATAACCTTTCTTTTGAAAACCTTTCACGATATCTTCAATGGCTTCACTCGTCCATTTCCGGTCATGCATCAGTAAGTTCGCACCATTTCCTAAATAAGGACTGTTCAACATGATCTCCGTTAACGCTTTTTCATCCTGATACTCATTTTCCCAGTCATATCCATATGTCCAATTCATGACCAACATTTTTTCTTTCTCAGCGACTTTTTTTGAATGCTCGGTATTCGATCCAAATGGCGCCCTGAAGTACTTAGGGCGTACTCCTGTAATGCCTTCTACCAAATTGTTCAATTTTACGATTTCCCGCTCTTGTTCCTTTTCGGTCAACTGTTTTAAATTCACATGGGAATAAGTATGATTACCGATAGAAAAACCCATTTCATGTATTTCTTTTAACATCGCTTTATTTTCATCATTTTCAAGAAAGTGACCGTTCACGAAAAAAATAGCAGGTACTTCAAGGCGCTTCAGGGTCTGGGCGATTTTCAGCGAATATTCATCAGGTGCATCATCAAATGTCAATAACACAACTTTCGGATTTGCATCCCCAATTGGTTTAAATGACCAATCCCCTTCGTCCACCCGAAATTCTGACTTTACATTCCCATCGACAACCGTTTTTGACGCTTCATTTTTCAAATCTTTCTCTTGCTGGCTTTCATCTTGGACCGTTGTTGTCGTTTCCACACTTTTTTGATCATCTTTTTCTAGTCGAACGGAACTCGGACCATTGCATGCCATCAATAAAAATGATACTAATGTAAATAATGCTACTCCTTTGTTAATCATGGTTCCTCCGTGGTTTCTTGTGTCATAGCGATTTGCTTAAAAATTCAATAAACGGGTACTAGCGTTTCCAAAAGGATTTGCAAAATACCGTAGCATAATAGACTTATAACGGTAACAAGCATTGTTCGCCTATTGGACTTTAAAATCATTTTACCAATGTAAATGGCTAGATAGGAAAAGACCAGAAACATGAATACTTTGAAAACGAATCGATCGTTAACAGACAGCCATTCAACTAATGTATACCCACTCCAAACGATTAGTTGAAAGAGGATTACCAGATAATTTTTCAAGTGATCCACCCCATTTTAATATGAATATATCTGCCCTGATCTTTTTATTGGCAAAAAATATTCCCTTACCATCGCTCATCTTATTTTTTATCCTTAAATACCTTTCTCAAACCCTTTCAAGGAAAAAAGTAAGAAGTCCTTTTTATAGCTTATGCCCTTTTTGTCCTTTTCATTTAACTAGCATGAAGAAAATGATGGCTGGGAGCCATCATTCATATTTGTACTCTGGCCAAACAAAAAAGCGTACTGCTCAATGCAGTACGCTTTTTAAAAAAATCAATTACTTGATGATGTGAATAGGAGTTCCAAGGGCAACTTCAGCAGCTTCCATTGTGATTTCCCCTAAAGTTGGATGTGCATGGATTGTCATTGCGATATCTTCTGCAGTCATTCCTGCTTCGATAGCCAAACCAAGTTCTGCAATCATATCAGAAGCGTTTGGTCCTGCAATTTGTGCTCCTATAACCAATCCGTCTTCTTTGCGAGTGATAAGCTTCACAAATCCGTCCGTATTATTTAAAGAAAGAGCACGTCCATTTGCAGCGAATGGGAATTTAGAAGCAAGCGCTTCGATTCCAGCTTCCTTCGCTTCTTTTTCATTATAACCGACAGAAGCAAGTTCCGGTTCAGAGAATACAACAGCCGGAATAGCAAGATAGTCGATTTCAGATGAATGTCCTGCAATGGCTTCAGCTGCAATTTTACCTTCATAAGAAGCTTTGTGAGCCAACTGAGGTCCTGAAACGATATCACCGATTGCATAAATGTTTTTCACGCTTGTACGGCATTGTTTATCAGTTTCGATCAAACCGCGGTCAGTCATTTTGATTCCGACTTGCTCCAGGCCGATTTCGGCTGTATTTGGACGACGTCCAACTGTTACTAAAACGTAATCGGCTTCAACTTTTTTCTCTTCGCCTTTTACTTCATAAGTAACGGTTACACCTGTTTCAGTTTCTTCCACACCTTTAGCATTTGCTTTAGTAACAATTTCAGCACCCTTGTTTTTAAGATTACGCTTAACAAGTGCTGCCATTTGTTTTTCAAAGCCTGCAGAAAGGATTTCTTCCGTACCTTCAAGGATGGTCACTTTAGTGCCGAAGCTAGCGAATGCTCCGCCAAGTTCAGTTCCAATGTAACCTCCGCCGATTACCACGATTGAACCTGGAACTTCTTCCAAAGCAAGAGCACCAGTGGAATTAAGTACACGTTTCGTATATTTAAATGACGGAATCTCGATTGGCGATGAACCAGTGGCGATGATTGCGTTTTTAAATGTATATGTTTGAGCTGAGTCTTCATTCATAACACGGATGCTGTTTTCATCAACGAAATAAGCTTCTCCAGTTACAACATCAACATTATTACCTTTTAATAGGCTGCTTACACCGCCTGTTAATTTTTTAACAACAGAACCTTTCCAAGCTTGTACTTTAGAAAAATCAACAGAAACTTTTTCTGCAAAGATCCCCATATCTTCTGAATGCTGAGCTTCATGGAAACGGTGTCCAGCTGAAATTAAAGCTTTCGATGGGATACAGCCTACATTCAAACAAACTCCGCCGATTGTTCCTTTTTCAACGACCGTTACTTTCTGTCCAAGCTGTGCTGCGCGAATTGCGGCAACATATCCCCCTGGGCCTGAACCGATCACTAAAGTATCTGTTTCGATTGGAAAATCTCCTACTACCATTGTTTACGCCTCCATTAACAATAATTCTGGGTCGTTCAATAACTTTTTGATATGATTCAATGCATGTTGAGCTGTTGCTCCATCAATCATGCGGTGATCAAAGCTCAGTGATAATGCCAGAACTGGAGCGGCGATAATTTCCCCGTCGCGTACAATTGCTTTTTCGGCAATGCGTCCAATCCCTAGAATGGCAACTTCTGGATGATTGATTACAGGTGTGAACCATTGACCGCCTGCGGAACCGATATTCGTAATGGAGCAAGAAGCACCTTTCATTTCGTTAGGAGCCAATTTGCCGTCACGGGCTTTCGTCGCTAATTCATTAATTTCTTGTGAAATAGCAAAAGTTGATTTACGATCTGCATCTTTTACAACTGGAACGAGCAGTCCTTTGTCTGTGTCTGCAGCAATTCCGATATTGTAATAGTGTTTATGGATAATCTCACTAGCCTCATCATCAAATGATGTGTTAAGCATAGGGAATTCACGCAATGCACTTGTTAACGCTTTAACAACATAAGGTAGGAATGTAAGCTTGATTCCTTTTTCTGCAGCAATTTCCTTGAATTTCTTACGGTGAGCAACCAATTGCGTCACATCGACTTCATCCATTAATGTAACATGCGGAGCTGTCTGTTTGGATTTTACCATAGCTTTGGCGATCGCTTTTCTCATGCCGCTCATTTTTTCGCGAGTTTCAGGATATTGCCCTTCTGGAATCGTAACTTTTTGTTTTTCGGTTGTTTCCGTATCATTTTGTTGTGAAGCTTCACTTTGAGCTGCCGGTTGCTGTGGAGCAGCTTTACCGTTTTTGAAAGCATCTATGTCATCTTTCATGATGCGGCCGTTATCCCCAGAACCAGAAACCTCGCGAATATTAACCCCTTGTTCGCGTGCATATTTCCTAACAGAAGGCATGGCGATGATACGTCGTGAAGGATCTGCCTCGACTTGTGGTTGTGATCCCGCGCCCGTTACACCATTATTTTCTTGAACCGGAGCAGCCTCTTTCTTGACTTCCTGTCCAGCTTCAGCAGTTGCTTGAACCTGGGCCTCCGTATTCTTCTCACCTTCTGCCTTCGCTTCTTCTCCATGGTCCCCTTTAAACTGAAGATTTTCATAACCTGGAGCATCGAATGTTACAAGTACATCGCCAACAACGGCAACCGTTCCTTCTTGAACAAGGATTTCTTCAACGGTACCTTCCACCGGTGATGGGATTTCAACAACGGCCTTATCGTTCTGAACTTCGCAAAGCACGTCATCTTCTTGAATCTTATCTCCTGGTTTTACAAACCATTTCACTATTTCACCTTCGTGTATACCTTCTCCGATATCTGGGAGTCTAAATTGGAATGCCACTGAGTTCAACCTCCTATATTAAATCATACTTAGTGCTTTGAATAAAGTCCTTTATCTTGCATTACCGTTAATGCAAGATTACTTTCCCAAGCAGGACATTCATTCCGATTACTTAAGATTGTTAAAACTTCAAGACTTTATTCGCCGTTTCAATAATGTCTTTATAATTAGGGAGCCATACTGTTTCAGCTTGTGAAAACGGGAATACCGTATCAGCAGCCGCCACTCGAAGTACTGGAGCATCCAAGCTCAAAATGGCACGTTCGTTAATTTCCGCTACGACATTCGCTGCAATTCCAGCTTGCTTTTGTGCTTCTTGAACAACTATAGCGCGTCCAGTTTTTTCTACGGAAGCAATGATTGTATCGATATCCAACGGAGATACAGTACGTAAGTCGACCACTTCGACGGAATGACCTTCTTTAGCCAATTCCTCAGCTGCCTTGATGGATTCCTGTACCATCGCACCATACGTAATAATGGATAAATCCGTTCCTTCTCTTTTCACATCTGCTTTTCCTAATGGAATTGTATATTCTTCTTCTGGCACTTCCTGACGGAAAGAGCGGTACAATTTCATGTGCTCAAGGAAAATGACAGGGTCATTATCACGAATCGCTGAAATCAATAAGCCTTTTGCATCGTAAGGTGTGGAAGGGATAACTACCTTTAACCCTGGTTGCTGAGCCATTAAACCTTCCAAGCTATCAGCGTGCATTTCCGGAGTATGCACTCCGCCCCCAAAAGGTGAGCGAATTGTAACCGGTGCACTGTATCGTCCGCCTGAACGGTAGCGCATACGAGCGAGCTGACCGCTTACGGAATCCATTACTTCATATACAAACCCGAAGAATTGAATTTCAGGAACAGGACGGAAACCTTGTAAAGAAAGACCGACCGCTAATCCACCGATTCCAGATTCAGCTAGAGGTGTATCGAATACACGATCTTCACCGAATTCTTTTTGAAGATTTTCCGTTGCACGGAAAACTCCTCCATTAACACCTACATCTTCCCCAAAAACGAGTACATTCTCGTCATTCTTAAGTTCTGTACGTAATGCTTCTGTAATTGCTTGAATCATCGTCAATTGAGCCATGGCTTACTTCGACTCCTTCTCTTTATAAATTTCATATTGTTCTTTTAAGTTATAAGGCATTTCTTCATACATGATTTCAATAAGGTCTGTAACCTTTTGCTTAGGTTCTGCATCTGCCAATTTGATTGCTTCTTTAATATCGTCTTTTGCTTTTTCTATCGTTTCGTTCTCTAATTCTTCATTCCAAAGTTTTTTGTTTTCCAAGAACTTGCGGAAACGAACCAATGGATCTTTCAGTTCCCACTCGTTATCCATTTCGGAAGTACGGTAACGTGTCGGGTCATCCCCAGCCATCGTATGCGGACCATAACGGTAAGTTAATGTTTCAATCAATGTTGGGCCTTCACCATTAATTGCACGTTCACGCGCTTCTTTAACGGCTGTATAAACGGCCAGCGCATCCATACCATCAACTTGGATGCCAGGGATACCTGCAGCCACACCCTTTTGTGCTAATGTTTTTGCTGCTGATTGCAAATCAACCGGTGTCGAGATTGCGAAACGGTTATTTTGCACGATGAAGATAGCCGGCGCTTTAAATGCACCTGCAAAGTTAATTCCCTCATAGAAGTCACCTTGTGAGGTTCCGCCGTCACCCGTATATGTGATGGCTACTGCTTTTTTTCCGCGTTTCTTCAACCCAAGAGCAACTCCTGCAGCTTGGATATATTGAGCGCCGATAATGATTTGTGGGGAGATTACATTGACGTCTTCAGGAATTTGATTTCCCTTAAAATGTCCCCGGGAGAATAAGAATGCTTGCCAAAGCGGAAGGCCATGCCAAACGATTTGCGGAACATCACGGTATCCAGGCAGAATGAAATCTTCTTTTTCCAAAGCATACTGGGAAGCGATTTGAGAAGCTTCTTGACCGGCAGTCGGTGCATAGAAACCTAATCGGCCTTGGCGGTTCAGTGATATGGAACGTTGATCCAAGATGCGTGTATAAACCATACGACGCATTAATTCTTGCAATTGTTCATCACTTAAATCAGGCATAGCCGCTTCATTAACGACTTCTCCCTCTTCATTTAAAATTTGAAAAGTTTCAAATTGTTCTTCTACTTTCTTAAGCTGATCCTGAACATTAATTTTAGCTTGTTTAGTTTTTTGAGCCATTTGGCACCTCATCCTTTCATTAAAAAGGTTTGCTATTATTATTCTATAAAGCAAAAATAGTTTGCTTTTTAGTTTCTTCAACAATTCATTCTTTTATTTTTCCCTTAAGACCAATCCTCAAACGTGGATATGCTTAATATGTCTCAATCTTATTCTGTACCATAAAAAAAATCAAGGAAAATGATACAAGAATTTTTATAGATTAAGTTTACAAGATGAATTAACATCAAGTCAATCACTTGGAGTTCCTTATAATTTTGATTTAATAGAATTTCCAATAATCATACTTCTTCTCTGTATTAGTTTTCACTTTATAACTGTACTATTAATTTTCCCCTCATATTCAATTTAAGGATGGCGAAGGATAACATTTAAATCCCCCAGCATATCGGATCGATTCCAAAACCGCTTTAACTATAGGCATTCGAGCCTTCGGAATAATATTCCAAAAAAATTTTCAAACGCTTTCATATAAGCCTGCTGTTTGAATTTTGATTATCGTTTTTTTTTAGTACAGGTATGAAAATTACTCATCAAGCGGGATGCACAAAAAAAGACCATTCTAGAAATTTTTCAGTCCCTGAATGAACCTGATTGAACAAAATATGGGCTGTGAGTCAGAATCACAGCCCATCATTACTTATATTATTTTGTTGAATCAGCCATTTCTATGCCGGAACTATCATAAAAACTTTCTTTTTTTTGATTTGATTTTTCCGTCAATGCATTAAATTCCTCATTCGCTTTCAAAACTTTTGTATAAGAGGTATTTATTTTCTTGATTTGCACTTGTAATTCATCCATTTTTAAATCCTCTTTTTTAAAAAGCTCATATAATTCACGATCATAAGCCAAACTTTGTTGATAAGCATCATATAAATTATCGTAGGTGCTATATCGCTCACTCATGACCTTTTTCATTTCAGTCGCTTCTTTTTTTATTTTTTCATCCTCTATTTTCCCGATTTGTTCATCTATCTGATTGAACTGTTCTTTTGAGGATTGCATACTGCTTTGTTCCTTTTCAATTATTTTTTCCCTTTGGTCGATATTCTTGGTGGCTTCATCTGAAAGCTCGACGATCTGCTCATAATCATCCAATCCAAGCTTAATGATTTTCTCATATTTTTCTTTTTCTTTTTTCTCCAAATCATTAAGAGGCTCTTGATGCTCGGTGAAATCACTTTCCTTTTCTGCAGTTTTCTCTAGGATTTTGTGGATTCTTTCTTCCGGTGAACCATCAAAACAACCAGTCAAGATCACTAAAGAAAGAAGTAAAATAACATATGGACCAAAACGCTTCAACATAGACAGCTCCTTCTGATAGTACTTCGAAGATTCATTTTTCTCCAAATTCCCTTTTTAGCGGCAAACACTTGTTACAATCATATTCCGAACAGGTTTTTTTCATTACTGGGCGCTAGCCTACACCCTTTAAGCCATACTGCATAGGCTGTAGGGACCGTTTCAAATAAGAGTGGTCAGCATCTTAATAATACAAAAAACGGAGGTATGAAATTATGTATGGAGGTTACAACCAGGAATGCTGTTATCCGGTTTCCGTTGCACCCAGCTATGGTTATGGTGATGGTGGGGGCTGCGGCTTTGGAAGCGGCTTCGCTCTAATCATTGTCCTGTTCATTCTGTTAATCATTGTCGGCGCGTGCTTATGCTAACCAGGTAATTTCTATTACCTTTACCCGAAAATGTTAACTATTTACCCTAATTCAAAAAAAATGATTTATTTTTTTAAATAGACCTCAACACACAAATAATATAATGGCTGGGATAGGAATTAATGACTTGATTCCCTCCCTTCCATTTTTCTTTCATCAGATCCTACATTAACTTTCCAAGTTTTTTTTGTTAAAATGATCCTATACATAATTAAAGAATTTTGTGGGGTGAAAGATCATGCTTACCATGGATGATTTTGTTAATGAAGATGATCCAATCTTAAGACAAGTCGCAGTAGAGGTTCCGCTTCCGGCATCATATGAAGATAAGCAACTTTTAACCAGCTTGATGGAATATGTCCAAAACAGCCAGAAGCCCGATATTGCTGCACTATACGGATTAAGGGCAGGAATTGGCTTGGCTGCACCACAGGTGAATGTTTCAAAAAGGATGATTGCCGTTCATTTGAAAGAAAAAGATGGTCAACTGTATAGCTATGCACTTTTCAACCCTAAACTCATCAGCCATTCAGTGGAAAAAGCATATTTGACAGCCGGAGAAGGCTGCCTTTCCGTAAATCGTCCCGTTTCCGGCTATGTGCCCCGTTATGCTCGAATAACGGTTGTGGGTACGGACCTGGAAGGAAAATCGGTTCAACTCCGCCTGAAAGGCATCGCAGCCATTTGCTTTCAACATGAAATCGACCACCTTAATGGAATCATGTTTTATGATCATATCCATCCGGAAGACCCCTATGCCATTCCGGAAAACTCAATTGCCGTGGAAAGGTAACGTAATATGCAAATCCCCCGTCTGTTGGCTGACGGGGGTTTTGTTTTTTTATATCAGTTCAAGTTCCTTCAAACCAAAAAGTATGCCATCATCATCGACATCCTTCGTTACAAAGTCGGCCTCTTGCTTCACAAGTTGACCGGCATTCCCCATTGCCACGCCATATCCTGCTACTTTTAACATCTCTATATCATTTAAGCCATCTCCAAAGGCGTAAACATCCTCCAAAGCAAACCCGACTTTTTCCATTAATATTTTAATGCCTTCGGCTTTTGAACCCCCGAATGGAAGTACATCCGTTGAATGCTCATGCCATCTAATGAAATGAAAGTCATCATATTTCCCAACAAAGTTCCCTTCTTCATCTTCCGAACAGAATAATAAGGCTTGGTATATATCATGGTCCTCATAGAAATCTGCCGAATGTTCAGGGTGGGGAAACTTCAGGCTGCTTAAAGCTTCTTCAATTCTGCTATGATGCGGAACACTTGATTTCATCGTCTCCTCATTCATGAAAACGATCGGTATTTCATTTTTTTCCGCATGTTCGTGGAGCCGTTTTATCTCAGTTATGCTCAAAGGATTTTTATAAACGACTTTCCCTTCAAAAACAACGTATTGTCCATTGAAACTTACAAATGTATCGATGCCAAGCTCTTCCCTTAAAGATTCGAACATGAACGGAGCCCTGCCCGTGGCTATCGCTACAAAAACCCCGCTATCCTGCAGTTGCTTAATGGCTTTTTTTGTTGAAGCAGGCAATTTTTTTTCATGATCGAGCAATGTTCCGTCAATATCAAAGAATACGATTTTCACTAACGATTCACTTCCAATTCATTCATTTTTTCCTTTTTTAATATGTACCCATTTAATAATTGTCATCAAGATAAGTCAAGTAACACAACCGGATTCCACTCAATTTACGTTTTTTCTTCATGAATGGGCATATACTATCCTTAATAGAAACAACTCAGGCTTTCTTAGATTCCTTCTCCCATCCTTCTTGCCCCCAAAATCCCAGCTGCTTGTTTGAATGAGCCTTTTTTTTCAAAAATGGGCCAAGTACCTGTAAAGACGTATTTACATTATTGAATAATCCTATACAATAATAATTAAGGGAGCGTGATCGCCATGTTAAAAAAGCTTCGTAAAAAGCTTGCTAAACAGTGGAATGATCTTTTAAGAAAAAAAACTATCGCATGATTTGTCACTCAATCCTGACTCGGCCGTCATCCATATGCGAATTTTTTTCGGACAGCCCTTCAAAAACTTGCGGAGGGCTTCTTCCTTGTTGTAAAGTTCTAGTTAAGCATTCTTTCTATCTTGCCATTAATATGGTCAGGTGAATACATATTTCAATAAAGATATGAGTCGTTGCTTTTCATGAAACGGTCGTACACAGTCATATTGTATTAATCAGAAAGAAATCGTTTGCGAAAAAAAGATCCCATGATTTAAGTTTTACACATGGCAAAAACGGATAGGATATAAGATAGAGGAAGACATAATTGGATTGATACCAGAATCGGCCACCTATTTTTTATATACTTTTAAACATTGGTATATTTAATTCATCAAACCCCTTCCATTTTTATGGCGGAGCTGGGTTTATTTTTACATGATGTTGAAAAACATGAAAAAATTGTTGTTTTTATATATAATGAAAAAAGCAATGCAAACAAGTGAGGAGAGATTAAAATGGTTTTTAAGGTATACTATCAAGCAACCATATCAGAGGTTCCCATCAGGGAGAATACTAAAACAATGTTTGTCGAAGGTGAATCCGTTCGTGACGTTCGTTTAAAATTAAAAGAGGAACCTTATAACGTAGAAATCGTATTACCCGTAACTGGAGCATATTTAGAATACGAAAAACAAAATGAAGATTACAAAGTATTGGAGCTATAATTTATGAAATTTGTAAAAAACGATCAAACAGCTGTATTCGCCCTGGGCGGTTTAGGCGAAATCGGTAAGAACACATATGCTGTTCAGTTTCAAGATGAAATCATCATCATTGATGCTGGAATTAAATTTCCTGAAGATGAGCTTCTCGGTATTGACTATGTGATTCCAGATTACAGCTATTTAGAGAAAAATGTAGATAAAATTAAAGGTGTTTTCATTACTCATGGCCATGAAGACCATATTGGCGGGATTCCTTATTTACTTAGAAAAGTGAATGTCCCTGTGTACGGCGGGAAACTGGCACTTGGACTACTTCGTAATAAATTGGAAGAACACGGCCTTTTACGTCAGACGACCATGATTGAAATCAGTGAAGATGAAGTGATCAAGTTCCGGAAAACGTCCGTCTCATTCTTCCGTACAACTCACAGTATCCCTGACTCTTATGGAATCGTTGTAAAAACACCACCTGGACAAATTGTCCATACTGGTGATTTTAAATTCGACTTCACACCAGTGGGCGAGCCTGCAAACTTGACCAAGATGGCGGAAATCGGTAAAGAAGGTGTATTGTGCCTACTCTCGGATAGCACAAATAGTGAAGTGCAGAACTTTACTATGTCCGAAAGCCGTGTCGGCGATACCATTCAAGACATTTTCCGTAAGGTTGACGGCCGGATTATTTTTGCAACGTTTGCATCGAATATCCATCGCCTTCAGCAAGTTGTTGAAGCAGCCGTGGCTAACGGCCGTAAAATAGCGGTCTTTGGCCGAAGCATGGATTCAGCCATATCAATTGGACAAGATCTTGGTTATATCGTAGCTCCTAAAGATACATTCATTGATGTACAGCAATTGAATCGAATGCCTGCGAATAAAGTAACCATCCTTTGTACAGGCAGTCAAGGTGAACCAATGGCAGCGCTGTCTCGCATAGCTAATGGCACTCACCGTCAGATTCAAATCATCCCTGGTGATACCGTGGTATTTTCATCTTCACCTATCCCTGGTAACACAATCAGCGTTTCCAGAACGATCAATCAATTATATCGTGCAGGAGCGGACGTCATTTCAGGTCCATTGAATGACATTCATACATCAGGTCATGGCGGACAGCAGGAACAAAAGCTGATGCTTCGTTTGATTAAACCGAAATTCTTCATGCCAATCCATGGTGAATACCGTATGCAAAAACTACATGCCCGGCATGCAGTCGATTGCGGCGTTCCGGAAGAAAATTGCTTTATCATGGATAATGGTGAGGTTCTATCCTTAAGTGAAAACACAGCACAAATCGCTGGCAAGATCCCTTCAGGTTCGGTTTATATCGATGGAAGCGGCATCGGGGATATCGGTAATATCGTTCTCCGTGATCGTCGCATCCTTTCCGAGGAAGGCCTTGTCGTTGTCGTTGTCAGCATCAATATGAAGGAATTCAAAATTGCATCAGGACCTGACATCATCTCACGCGGATTCGTTTATATGAGAGAATCAGGAGACCTTATCAGCGATGCTCAATCCTTGATAACTAAGCATTTAAATAAGGTGATGGACCGCAAAACTACACAATGGTCTGAAATTAAAAATGAAATTACAGACACTTTATCTCCATTCCTATATGAAAAAACTAAACGCCGTCCAATGATCTTGCCGATCATCATGGAAGTCCAATAATAATAGAAGCCCAGCCATTGATGGCTGGGCTTTTTAGTGGAAAAAAGTGCGCGCTGCCCGGAATTGGGCAATGCCTGCTTATTCCACGATTTTTTTTTCAAAGCGATTGATGTCCGAATCCGCGCCGATGACGATCAATATATCACCTTTATGAATTAAATCGCTCGCCTGGGGGGAGACATTTATTTCGTTCCCTCTTTTGATCGCGACTATATTCAGCCCATAATGAGCACGGATATCAAGGTCGAATATCGAGTTCCCATTCATCTTTTGGCTTGCAACAATTTCGACGATGGAGTGTTCATCAGAAAGCTCCAAATAATCCAGAATATTATTGGAGACGATATTATGGGCGATCCTTCTCCCCATATCCCGTTCGGGGTGCACGACATGGTCTGCCCCGATTTTACGAAGAACCTTCTCATGATAATCATTTTGCGCTTTAACCGTAACATTCCCGACACCCAATTCCTTAAGCATGAGCGTCGTCAATATACTAGCTTGGATATTCTCGCCAATCGCTACAATGACGTGATCAAAATTCCGAATTCCTATGTTTCTCAGTACATTTTCATCTGTCGTATCCCCTACTACGGCATGCGAAGCTATTCTGGCAAATTCATTCACTCGATCTTCGTCAGCATCGATAGCCAGAACCCCTAAACCTTCTTCAGCTAATGTCTTGACTATGCTGCCGCCAAAACGGCCAAGTCCAATCACCGCAAATTCTTTTTTCACAATAAGCCCTCCAACGTCATTCGTTCTTTCTGTAGAGCATGTTCATGTTCTATACTGAAGAACATTTTTACGCTCCGCTTCCTTTAAACGTTATATAGTCCGTTAAGTGATTGATCGCGAGTTCAATCGCAGTTTCATCCGGACTTAACTTAGCGTGGTGCAATCCGTAATCTGATGAAACCCCCAGCCAGAACATGAATCCTGGAATCTCCTTTAACATATAACCAAAATCTTCACCAGTCATCGCTTCCGTACAGCGATGCAAATGAACAGCAGTTGATTCCTCAGTAAATTCCATGAATTCCCGGGTCAACCGTTCTTCATTATACACCTGGTGATACATCGCGCCATAGTCGATTTCAGCCAAGCACTCATATCCCACTTGTATGCCATCCACAAGCGCTTTTATTCTTGATTTGACCTTTACCATCGATTCGGGGTTAAGGGTCCGTATTGTACCTTCTAACCGCGCTGTCTCCGCAATAATATTTTGAACGGTGCCTCCAGTAATTTTCCCAATCGTAATGACAGCTGAATCAAGTGGATTGACATTCCTGGAAACGATTGTTTGCAGCTGCCCTACAAGCGAACAAGCCGCAATGACCATGTCCTTTGTTTCATGCGGATAGGCTGCATGGCCTCCTTTCCCCCTCAAATCGATGAATAATTCAGATGTGTTGGCAAATAGAAGCCCTTCTTTGACGGCAATCGTCCCAACTGGGTACTCAGGAGCAATATGTAAAGCAAGAATCATATCCGGCTTCCATTTTTCCATCGTTTCCGATTTAAGCATCGGTTCAGCTCCGCCAGGTCCCTCTTCTGCAGGCTGGAAGATGAATAGCAAGTCATCATCGATCGGATTTTCGGTGAAATACGTCAATAATCCCAAACCTATGCTCATATGAAAATCATGACCGCAGGCATGCATATATTCCTCGTGGGTGGATGCGAACGGCAATCCGGTTTCCTCTTTTATCGGAAGACCGTCAATATCAGCCCGGTAGCCAATCGTTTTTCGGGGGTTCATTCCCCTCAATTTCACGAATATCCCAGTCCGCCAAGTTTCTATTTCCATTCGCTCCCGGGACAATTTCGTTATGTAATTCAGTAGATACTGCTGTGTCTTGAATTCTTTGAATCCTATCTCCGGTATTTGATGCAAATCACGCCGGATCTCGGCAAAATGATTTATTTTCACATTATTTCCTCCTATACAGAAAGCGTGGATATATTTATCCACGCTTCAGGCAATATTCACTTAAGAAATTAAAGTTGACGAAGTTCTTGCATGATTTCTGTTTTTGATTTTGTTTTTTCGTCAATTTGTTTAATGACCCTCGCTGGGATACCAGCAGCAACGGAGTAAGGAGGAATGTCTTTCGTTACAACTGCACCAGCCGCCACAACTGAACCTTGACCGATTTTAACACCTTCAAGAACGACCGCATTGGCTCCGATTAAAACATCATCTTCCAAAATGACCGGTTGTGCGGAAGGCGGCTCGATGACACCTGCTAAAACGGCACCTGCGCCTACGTGACAGTTTTTACCCACTGTTGCACGACCGCCCAATATTGCGTTCATGTCGATCATTGTGCCTTCACCGATGACAGAACCGATATTGATTGATGCACCCATCATGATGACTGCGTTGTCTCCAATGGATACTTGGTCACGGATTATTGCGCCAGGCTCGATACGGGCTTTGATGCCTTTAAGGTCCAATAAAGGAATAGCAGAGTTACGGCGATCATTTTCAACTACATAATCCTCGATTTTTGTTCCTGCTGCCTTGATTGCTTCTTCGACTTCAGACCACTCACCGAATACAACACCTGTATTTCCAGTTATGAAAGTTTTAGAAGCTGAACCAAAATCCAAGCCTTCTAAATCACCTTTGACATATACCTTTACAGGTGTAGATTTTTTACTATTTGAGATAAAAGAAATAATTTCATTTGCATCCATTTTATTCATTCCGGGTAAACCTCCTAAATATGTATCATTACTCGTTTTAAATTTACCAGACAACTGCCGGCAAGACAAGTTGAATGTCATTCTTATATATTATTCTCCCCTATTGACATTTTCGTCAGGGGACCTATAACATTCCTTTGTCGCGTATATGCTCCTTCACCACTTCCGTGAATGCTTGCACTTGTTTTAACTGGAAGGCAGATTCATAGCCGCAAAGCCATGTATCCCTTTCGATTGAGTGGTTATGCCCATCCAAAAGAGGGATTTTAAAAACATTCGTATCTTTATCATGTAAAGTGATGGCTGGCAGGATTGCATATCCAATTCCATTGAACACCATTTGTTTGCATGTTTCGATTTGATCCACGACAATGGTGTTTTTTGGTGTCGTTTTAAATTGCCGATGCCACCAGTCCTGGATTTCCTGATAATAATTCGAATCGCTTTTAAACTGAATGAATGGCCGGTCCGTTTCGAACACTTGATTCAGTTCCTTCATTTCAGTATCCACCAAATAAAGCATATCCGTAAATAAATGTTGTTTTACCCCTTTCCAATCCGGGGCTCCCCTTATGATGCCAATATGCACCTGTCCTTCATACAAAGACTTTAAAATCTCACTGCTCCAGCCAGTGATTAAGGAAATTTTGGCATACGGATATTTTTGAACGAACTTTTTCAATACTTGCGGGAGCCAATTTTGACCGACAATCGAAGCACAGGCTATTTTCAAAGTCCCATATACTTCATGGTCCATAGCTTGAATGCTTTCCCTGACCTTTTCTTCTTTTTCGATAACCTCATTGGCCAAACGAATTACCGCTTCACCTGCTGGCGTCAGTGACAGCCCTTTTTGTGAACGCAAAAACAGTTTCGAGCCCCAATCTTTTTCTATGGATTGTAAACGCTGTGATAAAGCCGGCTGGGAAACGAACAACCGCTCAGCTGCTTTTCTCATATTCATTTCCTGAGCAAGCACGGATAATAAATGAAATTCTGAAAATGACATACACACCAACCTCTTGATAATCAATTCTTATCATGATGATTTAATTTATTCAAATTTTATTATCAACAAAGTCGGCTTATAATACAAGAGAAAAGAACGGAGTGAATATCCTTTGACGATCATTTTACTGCTTGTCATCAGTTTTGCAGCATCCTTTGTCGGCACATTGGCAGGGAGCGGCGGCCTTATCGGAATGCCATCGCTTCTTTTGATAGGTTTACCCATTCACCAGGTGATCGGTTAGGTCAAATTTTCCAATATGTTTTCTTCTTTTTCCAGCTTTTGTATTTTATTCAAGAAAAAACAGATAAAATTGAAGGATGCCCTGCAGTTAATCCCATTTGCCCTTTGCGGTGGCTTTTGTGGTGGCCTGCTTGCTATTCATTCTCTGAGAAGGCAATGAATTTGTTAGCCATCTGTCTCTTAAGTGTCGCTTTGATCATGAATTCCGTAAATAAACCGCAACCTTCCGATGAATCGGATTGGCATCTACCAAAAAAGTTTATCCATCCCTATTCGGAATCAGTGTCTATGACGGAATGTTCGGACCCGGTCAGGCAACCATGCTCATGTATACCTTTTTGAGAAATGGTGCCACTTACCTTCAATCCCTGGCCTTTACTAGATTCCAAACTTTCATAAACTGTACAGCTGCATTCATTACCTATTTCATTGCCGGTAACATTGCATGGGGCATTGCCATTTATTACACGATCGGTTCCTTTATCGGATCACAGCTGGCCTTGCGTGTGGCACAAAAAATCTCCACTCGACAATTGAAATTCATTTTACATTTGG
Organism: Peribacillus sp. NPDC094092; assembly: GCF_050279365.1. Taxonomy (NCBI): domain Bacteria; kingdom Bacillati; phylum Bacillota; class Bacilli; order Caryophanales; family Bacillaceae; genus Peribacillus; species Peribacillus sp. NPDC094092. The sequence goes on from NZ_JBNNUC010000001.1 coordinate 1,185,201, forward strand.
TGACGATCGCATTGTTGATTCAATTGGTCATCAGAGTCGCATTTCCATAAATACAAAGGCAAACTCCATTTAAAGAGTCTGCCTTTTTTCTATGCCTCCTTATTCTTTCTTAGTCTCGTAAGTAACAGGAAGCTAATTACAGAGAAGACTAGGACAATGAGATAAATCGTCTGTAATGACAATGTAAGTCCTTCCTGTAAAACATTTACCACATTTTCAGGAAGTGCCCTGCGTTCTTCACTGTTCAACAGTTTATTTGCCGTATCTATCGTCACTCCCGAGCCGGCTGGAGCATGCTCGTTCAAGTAGGCTTGGAGCCTCATATTCATGATTCCTCCAAGTAATGCAGCTCCAACAGTATTTCCCAAATTACGCATGAACATATTGGAAGCTGTCGCAATGCCCCTTCGTTCCCAGATGACGTTTTTTTGAATGACGACAATGAATGAGGTAGAGGTCAAGCCCATGCCTACACCGACGAAGAAGGATCCCATGGCAGCAATAAGAGGCCCGGCTTCCGGCTTCATCCACACTAGGATCAAGCTCCCAACGATCAATGAACATCCTCCAAGGAGGGAGGTTGATTTGAATCCTATTTTCATCAATAACCTGCCAGAGACCATTGATGCAATCGGCCAGCCAATTGACATGGCTGTCAATGTAAAACCAGCTACCGTAGGCGAGCGTTCCATCACACCCTGAACGAATGTCGGAAGGAAGCTTGATAATCCGATCATCATCACCCCTGTCGTCAGGGAAACAAGATTGGCAATCAGAATGGAACGCTCCTGCCAAATTTCAAATGGCATCATCGGTTCGGCCGCTTTCTTTTCCTGAAGGATGAATAAGATGAAGGTGATGGTGGCCAATGATGCCAAGGATATGACCGGAGCTGAAGCCCATGACCATTTCACTCCTCCTTCTACGAGTATCACCATAAGGGTGGATATGGATAACGTCAATAGCGTTGCACCTAGGTAATCGATATCACGTTTTTTCTTTTCGATATTTTCATGAAGGAAAAACCAGATTCCAATAAAAGACAATAGGCCCAAAGGGATATTTACCCAGAAAACAAGCTTCCAAGTCAGGGATTCAACGAGCAAGCCGCCCAAAGCTGGCCCCATGACAGCCGAAATGCCCCACACGCTCGAAAGATACCCTTGAACGCGTGCCCTCTCTTCATTTTTATAAATATCACCAACAATTGTCGAAGCTACAGGAGCTACAGCCCCCGCACCAAAACCTTGTATAAAGCGATATATGATGAGTTCAGTCATGGAATCCGCAAAACCGCAAAGAAGGGAGCCAATTAGGAAGACAATGATTCCAAATAATAAAACAGGTTTTCTCCCGAGAATATCCGATAGCTTTCCATATATCAAGACTGTTACCGCGTTCATTAGCAAATAACCTGAAAACACCCAGCTGTAAAGTGAAAAACCGCCTAAATCACTTACAATGGCAGGCATTGCCGTCGAAACGATCGTTCCTTCAATTGCATTCATAAACATAGCCAACATGATGGAAGCTAATATGAAGGGACGTTTCAATTTTCTATTCTGCACCTTACCACTATTCACTTCTTGGTCCAATTTCAGCATCCTCCCCTAATAGACCCTAACTGTTTATAGACTTTACCACTAGCAGGATCAAATATGTAAAAACAAGAAAACTCGCCAACTGGCGAGTCTTGAGGTTAACCATTTTAAGCCTTGCTTATTTATCGGGTGGATTTTGTTTAAATACCTTTTTCAGGATTGCTCTTCTTGTTAAGATACCTTCAAATACATGTTCGTCATTCTCCACACAGACAAAAGGATGATCAATCAATAATTCCACACCCTTGGTCAATGTATCTTCAATATGCAGGCGAGGTATTTCTATATTCATTATTTCGGAAACTTTTTTATTCTCAAGATTATCAAATTCAATTCGTTCCAGTCCCAAGATTGAATCAAGAATGACTGGTGTGCTAATTAAACCATGCAGTTTATACATCGGATCTAACACAGGAATGGCCGTATAACCGCTCTTTGTTAATACCAATAGTGCATGTTCTAAATTATTGGTTACCTGCACGTGGGCCACGCGTTCAGAAGAAATCATTAAGTCTTTAACGCTGGATTCCAATAAATCCCCATCATGAGTACCGATCATGTTAAAACCCCTTACCATATGTTTTTATATACAGCTCTTTCTATAGTTTAACATATGTAAGCAGAAAAGGCTCATTCCTAGACAATAAAATCCCAAACGGCGGGATTTCCGCAAGTGATATTTAGCCTTTACTAGTTTTGATGTTAACCTGTTTAAAACCGCATTCCGGGCATTGATAAATCACATTTTGGTTGGATTGTGCTGTTAATACATTTTCCATTTCTCTTTCCTCACCGCATGCTGGGCATATTACCATTGGATTTTTCATTTTACATCCCTCCAATTAATAAGATGTGTAAATTTCACTGCTTCATTCACAATAAAAAAGCCGCTTCAAAGGAGGCGGCTTTTCGTGATTATTTAAGATTGAAGAAGATCAAAGATTTCAATGGTAATCATATCAATATTATCGAATTGATATTTGGATGATTTCCCTTTATCACTGTATACTTCAAGCTCGAACATTTCTGTTTTGCTGAAATATGTAACCTGGCACTTTTTCACACCATCTATTTCAAAAAAACGTTGAGCAGATTCAGATTCCTTCGCTTGCTCTTGAAGACTTTTCAATCTGGTAAGGATGCCCTGTAATTGAGACATACTCCCTCTCCTTTCTGAATAAAACCTTTTCGATAGGTTTCACTATACCATACTTTTCTATCCAGTAGCCACGCTGAAATAAATTCAGAAAATTTAAAACTTCATTCTTTACATGGCACTATTAACAGAATAAAATAAGGAATGGATTTTGTACATGAAAAATTTTTTGGGGGTAGATTCTGTTGCAAAACATTAGTGAACTTGGTTATCGCATTTCATTGATTGATGGTTTTGATTTGGATAGAAGAAATCGAACAGGTACATATGTAATTGCCGATGAAGACATCACCTTAGTCGAAACTTCCGCCAGCCCTTCCATCCCCCACTTAATGAAGGGGCTCGAACTTTTGGGAATCGCCCTCGAAGATATTACATATATCATTCTTACCCATATTCATTTAGACCATGCAGGTGGAGCTGGACTTTTTTTACAGCATTGCCCGAACGCCAAAGTGATCGTCCATCCAAAAGGTGCACGTCATCTAGAAGATCCAACCCGTTTGATCGCTGGGGCCAAAGCAGTCTATGGTGAAGAGTTCAACAAGCTTTTCGACCCGATTTTACCTATTCCGTTTGAAAGAATGCTGATTAAACATGGTCGGGAATCCCTTCAAACAAGTGATGATTCAAAGTTGACCTTTTATGACACTCCCGGACACGCAAACCATCATTTAAGCATATTCGATTCGGTTTCGAAGGGGATGTTTTCAGGTGACACCGTAGGGATCTATTATCGTGAACTCGATGAAGAAGGTCTGGAATTTTACTTACCTTCAACATCGCCTAACCAATTTAACCCCGAAGCGATGCTTGCAGCAGCGGAATTGTATGAAAGCATCGGTGTCGAACGTATATATTTTGGCCATTATGGGATTTCCGAAAACCCTAAGGAAGTGTATAAACAACTTCATTACTGGTTGCCTAAATTCGTCACGACTGCCAAATCGGCATTCAGGGAATATGCAAGCTTTGAAGAACGAGTGGCAGCGACCAGTAAAAATATTTTCACGGAAGTCGCCTTTCATTTAGGCGAAAAAGGAATCACCACAGATCATCCTGTTTTTGAAATCATCGCAATGGACCTGAACGTTTGTTCCATGGGATTGATAGACTATCTGGTCAAGCAGGAAAAAGGAAAGTAAAAGGGTACTAGGGGTGTTTTCCTATTCAAATGTATTGCCATCCTCTATAATGAAAAAATAAACTTACCTAAATCATACTTGGAGGATTGAAATGAAAGACGTTACGCTATATACCCAACCTGATTGCCCTCCCTGCAAAATCATGAAAATGTTTTTTGATGATAATAATATCGTTTACAAAGAAAAGGATATTAAAGCAGATGGACAGGCTCGAAAAGAATTAACGAATAAATACAGCGCCTATTCCACACCAACGGTCGTCATCAATGGGAAAGCCATTGTTGGTTTTGAATTGGACGAAATAAAAAAAGAACTGAACATATAAAAAAAGTCTAGAGAAGGCTGTGACCTTCTCTAGACTTCTACTTTCAGCTCCATATTTTTCTACTATGAAGTACTTTCATTCTTTCATTTTTTCACTTTCATACTTTACATCCATTACCTTCCAAACGCCATTTTCCTTTTTCAAAGTAACTGATTCAACATGTTTTTCCATCGATACCGGTCCGTCCCCACTGTCCTGGAATTCCTCCTGAACATAAATGACATCACCTTTTTTCCCATATACAATTTCCGTATTCTTGTCGTAACTGAAAAAAGGGATGTAATACGGAGCGAAATCCGATCCAAATGCCGTATAACCGCCATCGACTTTCACTACATTCGCTTTGACAAATTTCTTGATGAAATCGCCCGAGAAATGTTTATCCAGTTTCCCTTCAATCGCTTCCTTAGTACGGACTTCCTCACTGATCGAACCTTGATTCTCCATGGCATCCTGTACTAAAGATAGTACTTCTTCTCTATGTAAGCCCTCCGCTGAAGTTGTGTATCCTCCACTTAAAAATAAAAGGGCACTGGCAAGACATGCAACTAGATATTTCCTCATTACAATCATCTCCTTGTTATAGAATTTCTCATAATGTTTCTTATTTTTGCCTATGCCTTTCAATACCCGTCAAAATCAAAGCCAAACTAAAAAATAAAATTCTCCGGAATACCCTGATACCATTGTCCATTCTTCACAATAAAAAAGGAGATTTCATGATATTGAAATCTCCTTCTCACAATTATCGAAATGCATAGTAAAAAATAAAACCGGCAACCAAAATCGTCCCGACGAAAAGAGAAACGAATACCGGGTTCTTTAAATAAGGATGTTCTTTAACAGAATCATCGATAGTCGAATCATATCTGGCCTTCACTTTCTGTGCCCTTGCGACAGAATAAGTATAAAAGAGCAGATATAATGCCATGAGTGTAACGATTATGATTAAAATCCAGATGTACGTGCTCAAATATGTCTCCTCCAAGCGCATCATTTCTGCTTATCGTTACACATTTAAAGCAATTATATTCATGAATCGTTTTTTATAATAGTGCTTCATTTTCATATAAATAACTATAGGAAAGATCACAAAAAATGTATTCCTTATTATTCAGGGGATATGAAAAGGTCCGTATCGTTTCCCCTGTTTCGATATCACTGTATAAATCGGATAGTCTTCCTTTTTTCTCATTGCGCATCTTTACGATATTTTCGAGAAAATAAGGTCTCCAGCTCCAATTTTTATTCATATAACTGGGTTGGACTAACCATTGCCCGTCTTTATGTAGGATATTGGGAGATTTTTGATACCCCTCTTCATCACAAATATAAAGCCGAAAACATACGGAATCCATCTTTTTCGCCAAAATACCAAGAAACTCTTCATGGGAGCCGTTCCGCTTTTGCTGTTTTAAGAAATTTTGCATATTCTCGTTGAATTGCAAAGTTTTTTGATAAACGGCTTCAAGCTTCTTGGTCTCTAAAGAAATGAAGGATTGACATTCTTGATGGAATTTTTCACGAAGTAAATCTTTATTAATGAATTCGCCTTCCGGTTTCGCCAAAAAATACCCTTGATAATATCGTCCCCCATTCTTCCAAGCAAAACGAAGCTGGTATTCGGATTCAATGTTCTCAAATAGTAAATTGGCGCCGATTTTTCGCGCAAGCATGCTTAGAGAAAACAGGATGACCTGATAGGCATCCCCTCCTGCAATGCGAAGCTGGTCCAGGTTAACTTTTAAAATATTCGGAGAAATCTGTGCGATTCGGTCCAATTGCGTATCTTGTCCTAAATGATCTAAAGCTATCTTAATCCCATATGTTCTAAAGTAAGCAAGTACATGCTGCAAAGGATCCAAATTTTCCGGACTGATCGTGTCTGATAATTCCAGCACGATCCGGTGCATTTCCTCCGGTTGAAAATGACGATGTAAAATTTCCATGAATTCTTCGCCATGATCCAGCATAAGCAAATTAGGATCTCTGTTGATAAAGATAAGAAAATCTTCACCGTAGTCTTTTATTCTCTCAAGTGCAATTTCAAGTACGTAGTTATCCACTTCCACCCTATACTCTTCCGGTACTTCGGAATCGTGAAAAAAAGGGCCAAGGCTCTTATATTCCGATTGTTCCTCATAGCGCCCTAGAATTTCATACCCGATTACCTGATGTTGATCTGCACTGAAAATCGGTTGAAAGAATGGTGTCACCCTGTCTAAATTCTTTAATATCTTTTCTGTATCCATGATGCATCTTCCCCCTAATTACGAAAACACCAATATGCCAAAATTATACCATTAGTTTCTTGCCTTGATAATAAATAATTTTAATTCCTACTGCATAACTCTTTTTTCAGCACCACATTTATCCAATCCATTAGAAAAAAACATTGAAAAAGCATTGTCCATAAATGGAACAATGCTTAATTACTTATCAAAAAGGGAAGAACCATGGTATCGTGATCACCATGATAACACCAATGAAGATCTGTATCGATATCCCGATCATGATAAAATCTTTATGCTTGTAATCACCTGCCGTCATGACAAGCGCGTTGGTAGTGGCAACCCTTGGAGTCGATAACGCCAAACTGCCAGCAATGGCAAGGCATATAAACACAGGAAGGGGATCGATGCCTTGGTTCACCGCAGATGTCAGTGCAATTGGCGTCATGATTACCGTCGCGGCCCCATACGGGATGAATTGGCTCAGGATCAGTGTCAGGAGGTAAAAGACCGCTAATATGCCGTGTGCCCCGATATTACTGAATAAAACGGCCAGCCAGTCACTTATCATCCTCACTCCGCCCGTATTATCCAATGCAGCCGTTATTCCGAACATGGCGGCTATCAAAAGAACAGGTTCCCAGTTGATCTTTTGGTAAGCATCCTCCACCGAACGGACACAGCCAGTGATCACCATCAACAATGCGGCCGTCAATACCGATAGTACGGCAGGGACGGACTCCATCGATAATAGAATGACCATCAATACAGTGATTCCCAAGGCAATCCATGCTTTGCCTTTGGAGTTGACCGGAGAGCCGTCTTCCGATGTACTTCCAATGACGATGACATCCTGTAAATCCGAGGAAATCCTCTCGATGTTCTCCCATTCCCCATGTATCAGGATTGCATCCCCCGGTTTAAGGCGTTCCGTTCCGACATCGGCTTGAATATATTCACCATTCCGATTGATTGCAAGTACATTGCATTGGTATTTCTCACGAAAATGCACATCTATCAAGGTTTGATTTTCATAATCCGAGTTCGGGACGATCAATATTTCTGTCAATCCAAATCTACTGCTAAGAAAATGTTTCTTGATTTGTTCGGTATTGAAATGTTTAAACTCCAGTTCATAGTTAAGTGCCAATCTCTCAACTGCTTCTTCTTCACCAAACACCAAAATGATATCTTCAGGATGAAGAACCTCATCCGCCCTTGCTGAAATCGTCTGCTGTCTTTGCAACAGCGGTAATTGCTTATCCTTTGTCTTCCGTTGGATTTCGATTAAAGTCAATTCATACTGAATAGGAAGCTGGAGGTCAGATAGTCTTTCTCCAACAATATCCGAAGTAGCGGGTATATGCAGGTAATGCAATCTGTCATATACTTTGTACATCCCTGCAAGCTCCCCTGCCGACAGCCCCTTGACACTATTGTTCGCGGCAATCGTCTTCTCGGGCAGCAACAGGCGTCCGAGAGTCAACATGAAGAATAATCCTGCCGCAAAGGCGACCAAGCCCACTGGTGTAAAGTCAAAAAATTCTAATGTCCCTATTCCGTTTTGCCGTAACTCATCAGCAACGATCATATTGGAGGGAGTACCTGTCAGTGTTAATAGCCCTCCAATACTGCTTGCATAGGCAAGTGGCAATAAATACCTTGTCGGACTTGTTTTTTGTTTTAGGGCCATGCTCATAACGAGCGGAAGCAGCAGGGAAACTATTCCTGTTCCGCTTAAAAAGGCACTTAATATGCCTGCTGTCAGCATGACGATAAGCAGCGATTTCCATTCACTGCCCCCACATAACCCCAACAACTTATTTCCTGCCTTTTCCACGATTCCTGTATTCAACAGGCCGGCACCGACTATAAATAGCCCGGCCAGCATGATGACCACCTGATTCGCAAAACCGGCCACCAGTTCATCCAATGTAAGAATCCCCAGTAAACCCAGAATGGATAGTGCACTAAGTGCAATTAAATCTGCTCGGAATTTCCCTTGTATAAAAAGCGCAATCGCGCATAGAAGTATAATCAGTGTAATAAACATTGGTTCGGTCATCATGTTACCTCCGTATAGATGTTCAATTTCAAACCGGATACGGTTTCATCAAACCCCAGTTTACATGTTTTTCATATGCCCATAGAAGATATTTTCTTCATTTTATGTATATTGTTTGTTAGTATGAGGAAGTAACATTTTTATATTAGATAGGTTGATTAATTTGAATAAACCCATATCCAGAAGAACATTCTTAAAGAAAAGTCTTGGTACATTGGCTACCATAACCGGTTTAGGTATTGGCGGAAACTATTATGCCCATAATCTGGAGCCGAAATGGTTGGAAATCAAGCATAAAATCATCAGCCATCCGCTTATCCCAAAAGGTTTTCATGGCATGAAAATGGTCCAATTCAGTGATACCCATTTAGGCTTTCAATTTCAGCTTAAAGATTTACAAGCAATTGTCAATAAGATAAACCAGCTGGACCCTGATGTTATTTTATTTACCGGAGATTTGATGGACCATCCTAATGAATACAAGGATTACCAAAGAATCCCCCTCGTTTTAAATCAGCTCAAAGCGCCACTTGGAAAATTCAGCATCTACGGTAACCATGATCATGGGGGATATGGCTCAGAAATTTACAGCGATATCATGGAGAAATCCAATTTTACCATGTTGCAAAATACCTCAACTAAGATTACCTTAATAACGGCTGAAGAAATAGTCATTGCCGGGGTTGATGATGCCATGCTAGGAAAACCGGATTTTGAAAAAGCACTAGTTGGAATCCCTGAAGAAGTGTTCACCATTATGCTTTCGCATGCCCCTGACCTTGCCGACATATCAAGGACTTATGACATTCAGTATCAAATAAGCGGCCACAGTCACGGAGGTCAAGTACAAATCCCCTTTGCAGGTGCCCTTGTAACTCCCCCATACGCTGAAAAGTATCGGGAAGGCACGTATGAACTCGATTCATTAACGTTGCATGTTAATAGAGGGCTAGGCACTACCCGTCTCCCATATCGTTTTCTTTCACGTCCGGAGTTGACTGTTTACGAATTCCAATCCGAAAAATGATAGGAAATGAATACAGGGGAAAACAGCCAGACTTTTTAAAAAAACCTGTGCGAATGACTTGTTGCCATAAATCATGTGTAATGGACTCCTATGAATTATAGCATTAGAAGTATATTTGAGAAAACCAGGTTTTTTTTACCAGTACCAAATGGCAATTGCCATAAAGGTTATACCATACTTAAATAGCCGCACAGGAAAGTTCCGATACACCCTAAAACAGACACCGTTATATAGATAAGGCTATCTATATAACGGTGTTTCTTAATAAGTTCAAGTGTTTCCATGCTGAATGTTGAAAAGGTCGTAAAAGCACCCAGGAAACCTATTGTCAGAAAAACATGCAAAGATACGGCCCAGCTTTCTTTCTGTGGCAACGCCATTCCGAGCCCAAAGGAACCTATAAGGTTAATCAGTAAAATGCTCATGGGGATCGAGACGGCCGGCAATAGCTTATTAAAAATAATTTGCAAGATATATCTTGAGGCTGCTCCAAAAAAGCCTCCTATAAAAACTGAAAGGACCTCAATCAAAGGGACTCACCTCTCCGTCTATTAAAAAGGCCCAGTCCGAAGAAACCAGCAACCAAACCCAAAAAAAGCGTGGCACCAATATACAGTCCCGCCAATGCCAGGGAAGTCTGCAGTAGCTCCACCACTTCTTGGGAAAATGTGGACATCGTGGTGAATCCGCCGCAAAACCCGCTGCCCAGAGCTAAAAAAACAAGCGATTTCTTTTTCGTGGCGAAATAGCCATTGATCATTCCAAGTAAAAAGCTGCCTACTATATTTATTAAGAGGGTTCCAAACGGAAAGAAGGAATGGCCAGCATTCAAGATTACGCAATATCGCAATATCGCTCCGGCCGCTCCTCCAAAACCGACTGCAAAAATGCTTTTAAACCGATCCATCAAGGTCCCCCCAAATTTTTCTCATAAGTAGATTCATTATAACAGATTAAGATGAAACAGGCTCTTTTCTTAAAAAAATCCATACTATGTAAAGAATTTGAGAAAAGGAGGCAAATTATGCAAACACAGTATTTTCCTTACTACCACTATCCGCATACCATTATGATGCAGAACGATTACAGAAATGCATTCGGGAATGAATATGGACCTGAATATTGGAATGACGAGCGCTTCTTTCCTTTCTTTCCGCTATTGGCGCCTGTAGCTTTTGTTGCAGGATTGGCAATTGGACCGTTGCTATTCAATAACCGTCCACCTGTCTATCCATATCCTCCTCCATACCCTCCCGCTTACCCTCCTTACCCTGCTTACCCTGCTTATCCACCGTACCCTGCTTATCAAGGCTTTCAGGGTTACCAGCAACAAGTCGGCGCACAGGCCGGGGTATCTGAAAATATCAATATATACACTCAATAAGGGTTGGACAGAAGGCGACATGAACGCCTTCTTTTTTTGGACCAAAAGGCGTCGGATTGAATTTTACTTCCCTATATATTTTGAAGTGGTATAATATGAAAATGAATAGATGGTAAAGTGTTGGGAAATGATGGTCATACCCTAGAGATGTACATGCAGTATTTTTTCACTATTTTCTGCCTGGTTGCACACACGTCTCTATTTCAACCAATATATATAAACGGGTTTTATACTGAAGGAAGTCTGTTTGTAACGTCCTTCTAACCTCATTAAGAAAAGGAGTTTCCGCAATGAACCAAACGAAAGGACATTCTGAAAGGGATGAGTTTTCGATAAACTCCCTTGCCCAAGCCGTGTTTATCGTCAATAAACATGCAAAGACTGCATTGGAGCCCAAAAATTTATATCATTTAAAACGGCTCGCATTAAGCAAGCTTATGCAAGAAGGAAAAGCGAAGAAGATTGGACTTCACTTCTCTGATAACCCTCGCTTTGCAGCACAACAATCCGACGTCATTGTCGAATGCGGATCATATGTTTTTCATTTGCCTCCCACAAAGGAAGATTTGAAAAAACTACCCCACCTGGGCAGCCGGGCAGCTTCCATACGGAACCCAAAAGCCGCGTTGTCATTATCCAAGGCAAAACAGATCCTGCAATCTTACGTTGGACAAGCAGGTGAAAAACAACCGAACAATACGAACACCGAGAAAAGGGCTCACGGTCGTGGGTCGGTCAAGCAACCTTTTCACAATCCGTTCCCATCCTCCTTTTTAGGAAAAGGTTCCAAGTATTAATCATTGATAAACCAAACGGGCCATGAGGTAACGCCTCATCGGCCCGTTTCACATTCATAATACCAATCTGTCTATCAACTTTATAAGCTCTGCAATTTCAGGCTTGCTGATTTGAGCGTCAGCCCCTACTACCTGACCTTTATGACGAAGGCTTTCAGTAATCAAAGAAGAGAAAATAATCACCGGCAACCCAGCGAGTTCCCCGTTTTCCTTTATTCTTCTAGTCAAATGATGGCCATCCATTTGAGGCATCTCAATATCGGTAATCACAAGATGCACTTCTTCTTCAACCACTTTTCCTGATTCAATTAAATTCTCCAGATAATTAAATGCATCAAGTCCATTTTCATAAAACTCCAAGCACTTGAATCCAGCTTCTGACAATGTATCAAAAAGCAATTTTCTCAGTAATGGAGAATCTTCTGCAATCAGGATTCTCTTGTCTGAATTTTGCCGGGTACCAAGCTTTTTCACCTGTTGGATGTTTATTCCAGATTCTGGATTGATTTCGACCACTATTTTTTCAAAATCGAGCAACAGTAACATTTCACTATTTAATTTTATTACTCCGATAATCTGACTTTCAAGGCCTTGATACATATTCGAAGGCTTTTCGATTTGGGACCAGGAAATACGGTGGATCTGTGTTACGGTATGGACATGGAGAACCACTTTTTGCTGATTGAATTCAGCCACTATGAATTTATCCTGCCCAGGAGTTTCAGATGGCGGAAATCCTAAAGCATCCGCCACATTCACAACTGGCAGGACTTCTCCACGAAGTTCAATGATTCCCTCCACATTTGGATGGGAATGGGGGACAAGCGTGATGGGGACAGGATTAATGATTTCCTTCACCTTGATTACATTTATGCCGAATTTATTCTTTCCAAGACCGAATTCCACTATCTCAAGCTCATTCGTTCCGCTTTCCAGTAATATTCCTTTATGTGCTTCCATTGTGTCATCTCGCCCTTCTCTTACTTTTTCATTTCATAATTCCACGAAAAAGTTCATGGTTTTATCAATGAACTCCTACCTAATAATTCGGTTAAATATTTCTTTTATTTAGAGCACAGATAAAAAAAGGACCAGGAAGTGATGAGGATCTATTGAAGCCAAACTAAAAAGGGGCCCATCAGGGTTCCCCTTTTTTTCAGATTCATTTTTCACCACTGCCATCCCGGCCATCCTATTGATAAGTAAAGAGCCTGTCTCTTCGACATAACCCGCTCCATGATATAACTGACATGGATATAAGCAGACCTGATAGGCTTTCCCCTAAACCCTATTCGCATTTAGGGGAAAGCATGAGGATGGTCGTTCCGATTAAAATGAATGATCGCCCATTTTCCATCTTCGCTCCATTCAAAAAGTACTGCCCCGCGATGATATTCCCGCCATGCAACAGTATGCGGCATATCCCCAATTCCTAACCTGAAACTAGAATATCAGGCTCATTTGGCTCAGTTCATCTCTTCCGTGACCTATTCTTTGGATTGAGCCAACCCTTTTTAACAAAGAATAAAAACATCATCAAGGCAATTCCGCCCATCATTCCAAGAATGAGGAAATAGCCATAATGCCAATTTAATTCCGGCATATATTCAAAATTCATCCCATATACGCCCACTATGAAGGTCAGCGGCATGAAAATGGTAGTGATGACAGTCAATGTCATCATCGTTGAATTCATATTATTGGAGTTCACGGATAAATAACTATCACGGATATCGGAAGAAAAATCCCGATAGGATTCAAGCATTTCAGTCAATTTAAGAAGATGATCGTACACATCATTAAAATAAAGGTGCTGATCTTTCAAGTAATTCAGCCGCTCTGATGAAATCATTCTGTACAATAAATCCCGCATCGGCAATATGGTCCGACGGAGCCTGGACATATCTGTACGTAAATCGAAAAGCTGATCCATCAATTCGTTAATCGTGTCATTTTCAGTATTTTCCTCAATGCTGCCCAATTCGCTTTCAATTTTATAAACAGGTGGGAAGAATTCATCGACGATCCTATCAATTATCCTATGCATCAAGAAAAAGGGACTTTGCTTCAACATTTTATTACCAGCAATTTCTTCCCGTACCCTTTCCAGTTCAAGCATCTCTTCCTTATGAAAACTGACTATCCATTTTTCACCAACGAACATATCCAATTCAACTGCTTTAAATACCTTCTCCCTCAGAGCGTGAATCACTAGAAATTGATACCCCTCATAAAAATCCATTTTGGGACGTTGATTAAAATCATCCAGGCAGTCTTCAATGGCCAGCGGGTGAAAGTGAAAATGATTGGATAAAAGTTCGATTTCCTTGTTTGTGGGGTTGGAAAAATCCACCCAGAACCACTCGATATCCGGATTATTCATTTCCGTTAACGGTAAATCAAAACTGATTTCTTGATTAGAAGTAATGGCGCAAGTCCTTATCAAATGTATCAATCCTCAAAATTTTCTTATCATCCATTATACCTTTAATTCATTAATCTTAAAAAGTTTTCTCCCCCACCCAAACAAAATGATAAAATAGAATGAATGAGTCAAACATAGTACATAATCCATGTAGTTAGATAAGGGAGGATATTCATAGATGGAGCATTTAATAAACCCTCTAGTAAAAGACGTTCAAATATCGGGAATCCGTAAATTCTACAATATGGTCGCTGATATCGAAGGCACCATTTCCTTAACGATTGGACAGCCTGACTTTCCAACACCAATGCATATTAAAGAAGTGGCAAAACAAGCCATCGATAATGACTACACCGTTTATACTCACAATGCCGGTTATCTGGAATTAAGAGAAGCCGCTTCAAAATATGTAAAGGATAAATACAACCTTACCTATGATCCGGCGAATGAAGTCCTAGTGACTTCTGGTGCCAGCGAAGGCATAGACATTACCTTTCGGACGATTCTCATCCCAGGGAACGAAGTGATATTACCCGGTCCGGTGTATCCAGGATATGAACCCATCATTAAGATGTGCGGTGCAACACCTGTTTATGCCGATACCACAAAAAATGGATTTCGTTTGACTGCAGATATAATTGAAAAGTACATAACTGATCATACACGGTGCATCGTTCTGCCCTATCCATCGAATCCGACCGGGGTTACCTTATCTGCCGAAGAATTAATGGACATTGCCGAACTTGTAAGGGACAAGGACATATTCATATTGGCAGATGAGATATACAGTGAACTGGTATTCGATCAGGAACATGTTTCGATTGCCACCTTCCTAAAAGAACAAACCATCGTCCTGAACGGATTGTCCAAGTCCCATTCCATGACCGGGTGGAGGATAGGCCTTCTGTTTGCACCTGTAGCCATCTCTCAGCATATCCTGAAGGTTCATCAATACAATGTGACTTGTGCCGCCTCCATATCGCAGAGAGCTGCCTTGGCAGCATTGACGGCAGGCATGGATGATGCCATTCCAATGAAGAATGAGTATGCCCGGAGAAGGGAATACGTATACAGCCGCTTACAAGCGATGGAACTGGAAATAGTCAAACCAAATGGTGCCTTTTACTTCTTTATTAAGCTGCCCGAAGGCTATGCCTCTTCCCTTGATTTTTGCCTCAAGCTTGTCCAACAGGAAAAAGTCGCAGTGGTCCCTGGAGATGCCTTCTCTCCGCTTGGCGAAGGGTATTTCAGAATATCTTATGCCTATTCCATGGAAACCCTTGAAAAGGCTTTGGACCGTATTGAAGCTTTCTTAGCTAAAAAGTAACCGAAAAAAAAGTGGCCTTCAATTGAATGAACATTTGAAGGCCACTTTCCTATTATTCAAAGGTGTCAGGCTACCGAAGGTTTTTCACCAAGCAAGTCAACTAATACAATCTCCGTAAAAAACGAATTTCCCGATATCCTTCTTCCTTATTTGTCGTGGTAAGGCTCACTTCAACGATGGACCCAAGTAAATCAGCCATCACTTCTTCAAATTCTTTTGCGGAGCGCGGCTTTGAAAAACCTAAACTCTTCAATTCGCGCATCAGGATCTGAAAACCGGCATTCGTTTCGATATGACTGAATTTCACCGGCAAGATTAGCGGACTTTCATTCATTAATTTCAAATCCCAACGAATGGGCTTTGTTTGATGAATGGTTTTTTCCCGTTTGAAGCCTTCAATCCTTACAATATATCGACCATCTTCTAATTCCTGGAATTTCATATTGATATCATCGAATTCGCCCATAGCTTTCACTCCTTTTTGTAAAGGCTGTCGCTATCAGCTTATTCATGATAAAGAAATGCTAGCACTTAATTATAATGTTTATATAACGCCTGTGTACCGCTATTTTCCTCGCCAGCTTCTGCCAATCCCTCATATAAGGATTTGCTTAGGCTTAATCCAGGAGCGTCCATTCCCATTCTTTCCGCTTCATCAAGTGCAATCTTCATATCCTTGATAAAATGCTTGATATAAAAACCGGGTTCAAAATCCCCTTCAACCATCCGCGGCACAAGATTGGACAGTGACCAGCTTCCGGCAGACCCCGATGATATGCTTCTTAATACCCGTTCCGGATCCAACCCCGCCTTTTGGGCATAGGAAATCGCTTCAGTCACTCCGATCATATTAGATGCAATGGCGATTTGATTGCACATTTTCGTATGCTGTCCCGAACCAGCAGGGCCTTGATGGACAACATTGCTGCCGATGATATCAAAAATGGGCCGGACTGCTTCAAACGCCTCACTAGACCCGCCGACCATGATCGTAAGCTTTGCATCACGGGCACCGATATCTCCTCCGGAAACAGGTGCATCCAATGATTCCATGCCTCTTTTC
Organism: Peribacillus sp. NPDC094092; assembly: GCF_050279365.1. Classification (NCBI taxonomy): domain Bacteria; kingdom Bacillati; phylum Bacillota; class Bacilli; order Caryophanales; family Bacillaceae; genus Peribacillus; species Peribacillus sp. NPDC094092. Next base: position 1,201,747 of record NZ_JBNNUC010000001.1, read on the forward strand.
TTGGCTTCCTCCGCTATTTTCACTGCCAAAGACGGAGTGGAGGTCGTCATATCGATTAAATGGGTTCCTTGTTTCCCGTTCTCGATAAGCCCACTTTCCCCAAGATAGATTTCCTCCACATCACTAGGGTATCCCACCATGGAAATGATCACATTAGCTTTCTGCGCAATTTCCTTTGGTGCAGATGCCCACTTCGCACCCTGTGAGAGAAGTTCACTTGCCTTATCTTTCGTCCTTGTATAAACAAATACCTCAAACCCCGCCTTAAGTAGATTTGCGGCCATACTTTTTCCCATAACTCCTAAACCTATGAATCCGATCACTTTGTTCGATTGAATCACTGCAGATTCCTCCCAATCATTTTGTTTCAAAAATCCTTAAATGGACTTTATCATTCCCCCGTCAACTAAATAGGATTGACCCGTTAAATATGTATTGGCACCTGAAACGAGGAAAGTAACGAACTTTGCAAATTCCTCGGGTTCCCCATAACGGCCAAGAGGGATTTTGTTAATGGATTGTTCAGTCATTTCCTCAGGAGTGACGCCTTGTTTATCTGCATTCATTTTATCAAGGTGCTGAACGCGGTCCGTTGCGATTCTTCCTGGTCCGACTGTATTGATCAATATCCGGTCTGGTGCTAATTCAGAAGCTAACGTCTTTGACAATCCAACGATTGCAGTGCGGAATGTATTCGATAAAATCAATCCTGGAATCGGTTCCTTAATGGATGAAGAAGCGATATTAACGATTTTCCCGCCTTGTTTCTTCAAATGTGGCAAGCTCTCACGGATCGTCCTTATGAAGCTAAGTAAATTAAGTTCGAAAGATTGTTGCCATTCTTCATCATTGAAATCAGTAAATGAACCCCCTGGAGGACCTCCGGCATTATTTATGAGAATATCGATACCTCCGAACTCTTCAGCAGTTTGCCTAACCAAGTTTTTAATATCTTCAGGTTTTGTTATATCCGTTACCATATAAGCAACTTTACCAGCCCCAAGCTGCGATATTTCCCTTTGCACAGCGGCAAGCTTTTCTCCATCACGGCTGGCTAGCATGACATTTGCTCCTTCTTTAACCAATTCAGCTGCCATGGCCTTCCCCAAGCCTTGACTTGAAGCTAAGATCAAAGCATTTTTCTTTTCCAAATGTAATTCCATATTTTATCATGACCTCCATTTTCTCGAATTTATAATTCCATTATATCGCCATATCCGAAAAGTGAAAAATCTGAATAATCATTCTTGTGTTTTTTTATATCCAGAGGCCAAAAAAATGGCCGGTTGGATAACCCAACCGGCGTCAAAGGGGGAAATGAGAATGTCAGCTGCCCTATTAGAGCTAAAACAACTGTGCTTGCTTTTTATTTACCCCCATTTTGGTGCAATAAACATTTTTTCTTAAATGTTCAATTAAAAATTACAGAAAAGCACCCCATCCGAAGATTCTATGGATGGAGTGCCATTTTTTGTCATTTTTTTATTTCTTCAAAGCGTTTATTACCGCTTCTTTCACATTATCATTCGTATCCAACCCTAAAACTTCCTGAGATAGTTTTTTCATCTCTTCAAGCGAAAGTTGGCTAATTAAAGAACGTGCTTTTAAAATCGAAGTGGCACTCATTGAGAATTCATCAAGTCCCAAGCCGATCAAAATCGGTATGGCAATTTCATCTCCAGCCATTTCCCCGCACATCCCGGCCCATTTCCCCTCTTTATGAGCGGCATCTATGACCATTTTAACCAGGCGTAGAATCGCTGGGTTATATGGTTGATATAAATAAGATACTCTCTCATTCATTCGGTCAGCGGCCATCGTATACTGAATCAAATCGTTAGTGCCTATGCTGAAGAAATCGACTTCCTTCGCAAATATATCAGCCATCACTGCAGTTGAAGGGATTTCAACCATAATTCCGACTTCAATTTTTTCGGCAACTTGAATGCCATTATCAAGCAATTCCTGCCTAACTTCAGCCAAGACGGCTTTAGCTTCGCGGAATTCGGCTAGTGTGGCGATCATCGGGAACATGATTTTCAAATCCCCGTAAACGCTAGCGCGAAGCAGGGCACGGAGCTGGGTCCGGAAAATCTCCTGCTCATTTAAGCAAAGGCGAATCGCACGGTATCCAAGGAAAGGATTCATTTCCTTAGGAAGCTCTAAATAAGGCAACTCCTTGTCTCCGCCTATGTCAAGCGTTCTGACGACTACAGGCTTACCTGACATACCTTCCAGCACCGCTTTGTATGCCTCGAACTGCTCTTCTTCACTTGGAAAGTCATTTCTGCCCATATAGAGAAATTCCGTACGATATAACCCGATGCCTTCACCGCCATTTTGATGAACGCCATCCAGATCTTTCGGAGTGCCTATATTTGCAGCCAATTCCACATGATGGCCATCATGTGTAACGGTTTTTTCATGAACCAGTTTAGCCCACTCAGCCTTTTGCATGGCATAGGCTTCCTGCTCCTCTTCATACCGTTTCACGAGTTCAGGAGTAGGATTTATGTGCACTTCACCCTTTAACCCGTCAATAATGACCAAGTCACCATTTTCAATGGACGAGGTTACTGATTTTGCTCCGACGACTGCAGGAATTTCCAACGAACGTGCCATTATGGCTGAATGGGATGTACGTCCACCGATATCAGTCGTAAATCCTTTGACGTATGCAGGATTCAACTGTGCTGTATCGGATGGAGTCAAATCTTCCGCAATGATGATCACTTCTTCAGCAATCATGCTTGGATTTGGAATATGAACACCTAAAAGATGCGACAGTACCCGTTTTGTGACGTCACGGATATCCGCTGCCCGTTCCTTCATATATTCATTATCCATTTGTTCAAACATCGTAATGAACATGCTTGCGGTTTCATTTAAGGAAAACTCAGCGTTGACGCTTTCAGATTGTATTTTATCCTGAATGGGAGTTATAAGTTCCGGATCAGCCAAAACAAGCAGGTGTGCATCAAAGATTGCGGCTTTATCGGCCCCTAAATCCTTTTCGGCTTTATCCCTGATTATCTCCAATTCATTTGTTGACTTTTGAATAGCTTCCTTAAAACGGGATATTTCCGCCCCGACATCTTCTATGCTTCTTTTTTCAATCGATAAATCCGGCTCTGTCAGTCGATAGGCTTTAGCGATGGCTATTCCGTTTGAAGCTGCTATTCCACTAATCAAAGTGGACATTATTCTGCTAATCCTTCTCTGTTCAACGTTTCAGCAAGTGTATTTAGTGCATCATTTTCATCGCTTCCTTCAGCAGAAATCGTAATTTCCGCACCTTGGCCAATACCCAATGACATAACACCCATAATGGATTTCAGGTTTACTTTTTTCTCTTTATAAGAAAGGTTTATTTCTGAATCAAATTTTCCTGCAGCTTGTACAAGCAACGTTGCCGGACGAGCGTGAATTCCTGTTTCTGCAGTTACTGTAAATGTTTTTTCTACCATATAAATCAATCTCCTTTAAGATAAATTAACAAAAATAGGTTATGTAAGGGGGTTTCTCCATCCACTCAGAAAAGAAATGAAAAAAAGAAATGCCCTTTTCCTTATCAGGATAGCATTATCATTCCCAACAAACAAACCAAAACTATTGGTACCTACAAAATAGTACAAAAATATAGATGGAACTGCAACTATTACTTTTCAGATTCTTCAATGATTAAATGGATAACTGGGCGTTTTTGGTAAAAAAGGCCCTGAAACTCAGCATTATGAAAAGGACCACCGTTAATGAAACACTTCCGAGAATCCCGATTAATATGGCAATCTGGTATTCAATAGCGATGAGCGGGCTTATCCCCGACAGGATTTGCCCCGTCATCATTCCTGGAAGGAAGATAATCCCCATCCCGAGCATATTGTTCAAAGTCGGGAGCACTGCGGAGTCGAATGCAGCATCCACATATTTCTTCACAGCCCTTGCTGGAGTCGCCCCAAGCATCAACATCGCTTCCACCTTTTCACGATTACTGCTAATCCCATCATGGAGGTTTTTAAGCGCCAATGTCACTCCAGTCATGGCATTCCCCACGATCATCCCTGCAATTGGAATGAAATACCTCGGCTCATACCATGGCGTGAAATGGATCACGACCACATTAAAATAAAACAAGGCCGCCATAGGTCCTGACAACATACTTAGGATAACCATCTTTTTGATTTTCTTATTAATTGTATAAGGCACTTGCTTAAAAATATTATGGATGGAAAACAGGGCCATCGCACATAAAAATCCTAAAGAAAGTAAAGGGTGGGGATTTTCAAAAATATATGTCAAAACATATCCGGCGAGAATGAGTTGGACCGTCATCCGTACTGTAGCGAGCATGATTTCCTTTTCCCGTGAAATCCCCCGCCATTTCACGATTATGAGCAAAATCACTACAAAGACGTAGGCCGCACAAAGACGCCAGAACTCAATATCTATTATCCCATTCGCCTCCATTAATAGTCACCCTCCTTTGCCTTTTTCAGAACGATCCTCTTTTCAGCACATATTTCCGTAAGCTGTTTTGAATGGGTTATCATGATCACCGTTCCTTTTTCGCTCTTCACTTCTTCTAAAAAACGGCCCATGACCGTCAGCTCGGCTTCTTCATCAAGAGCTGAAGTTGGCTCATCCAGCAAATACACCTCGGGTTTCAATAAAAGTAACCTAGCCAATGCCAATCTCTGTTTCTCCCCGCCAGAAAGATTCTCCGCCCCCTCGTCTAAAGGCTTCTGCAACTGGACGGTTTCTAGGGCTTTAACCAATTCGGCTTCATCCTTTTTTTTCCGTTCTGTCAATTCCAGGCCAATCTGCAAGTTTTCTTCAATCGTACCAGGTAAAATGAACGGTGACTGGGAAAGCATTGTGACTTTACGCCGGAGCTCTATCGGGTTGAATTCATCCAGCAACCGATCCTGATAATAGATCGAACCGCTATCCGGGTCATCCATCCTGTTCAATAATCGGAGCAGTGAGGTTTTCCCTGCACCGCTTTCCCCCGTCAAGCATGTAACCATATAAGCGGATATTCTCAAATCATCAATTTTCAAAATCCCTTTATGCCTAATATTTTCAAGCCTAAATATCATTTTACACGCCTGCCTCCCTTACTCCACCATATCATTATAAGAAACTATCTTGATATGAGGTAGCGATGCATGTAAAAATTTCAATGATTTTCATTTTCTTTCCCTTTTTTATAGGTTAGTATTATTTCTGCCGAATATATCCATGATGGACTTGGAAAACACCTAAATAAATGGAGGGACTTAACATGAACGGAAATTCCTTTTTACATTCTTATCTGAATGTTTTTCTCCTGACTGCACTTTGCCTGATCACGTTGTCTGGCTGCCAGGCTGCTTCAGATAACTTAATTAATCAATCCAAACAGGAAGATTCAATTTCAAATGAAGAAAAAGGCAAGACATTCACAGCTGAAATCATTAAAGTTGTTGACGGAGATACTGTAAAAATCAAAATGGCTAATGGAAATGAAGAAACGGTCAGGCTTCTTTTGGTAGATACTCCAGAAACCGTGCACCCATCCAAGCCCGTTCAGCCTTTTGGACCTGAAGCAAGCAAATTCACCAAGGAACTAATGCCAGCGGGTTCTGAAGTGGAAGTAGAAACCGGCATTGGTGAAAGAGATAAATATGGCCGGCTGCTGGCCTATTTTTATGTTGACGGTAAAATGGTGAATAAACTCCTGCTTGAAAAAGGACTGGCCAGGGTGGCTTATGTTTATGCACCGAACACGAAATATCTAGATGAATTGGAAAATGTTCAGAAACAAGCCCAAAAAGATGAAATCGGTATTTGGTCAATTGAAAACTATGCAACTTCAAAAGGGTTTGATGATTCGAAGTCCATGGAAGCTTCAGTGGAAAAGCCAAATGCATCTTGCAGTAACCCGCAAATTAAAGGGAATATAAACTCTAAAGGCAACAAAATATATCACATTCCTTCGGGCCAATATTACGAAATAACCAAACCGGAAGAAATGTTTTGTACCGAAAAAGACGCACAGGATGCTGGATTCCGAAAATCGCAAAGTTAACAAATACAATGGTTATTGGCATGCCCGCTTCCGAACTCGCATTTGGAAATTCCAGGGGGTACATAATGATATATAACAGGTATGAAGCATAACTTTTTCTCCCCCACTTCCGTATTTTAATGAGGAGGAGTAAGAAGACATATCTTTATATGTACAGACTGTAGACAATTTAAAGGAAGAACAGTTTAACTTTATTGAAAAAAGTTCCAGCTTGATTGAAGGAAAACCATTGAAGGTAAGCTAGTCTCAAACTTGATTTGGGATGAGTCCAGTTGATTGGAACGGAAGGTACGAGACTCCTGCAGGAAAAGCGCGTACAAGGGGGACCCCACAGGTAAAAAAGCGCCGAGGAGGCTCCCGGACCGTCCGAGGAAAGCAAGTGCCTGTAGTGGAAATCAACGTTCTTTTTACAGACCCTCAACTAATCGTTTCAGTGATTTCAGAAACCCGCTCACTTTCCGCCGACTGTCTGCCTACCCTCATCAAAGCAAGCATCAAGAGGGGCTCGGCTAGCCAGTTTTTCGGCAGGAGTGTCGCAAACTGTTTTATTTACATATGACCATTCCGAACTCCCTTTTGTCGACAAACTGAACGCCTCTCATGATCTATGGCTTTACATTAAATGGAGAAGTATTGAATGGTTTTGGCACATCCAATCCAAGGATGTGTTTTTCATTTGGCCATCGCCTCATTAAAATCAGTTGAATCAACATTTTCCTATTAATAAGATCCTCGTTATTCCCTTTAAAACCCACTTATTATTCCTTCCATTTACCCGTTATGCCATTTGGCTTTTGCCGAACGATTTATATATGGTAGAAGAACCCGGGAATACAGGAAAGTGCACTTTCTATAGGTGGCTGCTTAATGGAAGATTTCTCAGCACTAACGTCCGAATTCACGCCGATGATCCATCATATAATCCGCTCACTTTCCATCTATAAAAATAAGGAAGAATATTTTCAAATAGGATTGATTGCTTTATGGGAGTCATATGGAAAATTCAATGAGGAATGCGGTCAGTTCTCCAACTATGCCTTTACGGTAATCAAAGGCAAAATTCTGAACGAATTAAAGCACCACCATAAATATGAAGCCCACACCGAACCATTTGATTCCTTCATACTAGAGATTAAAGATCCATTTTCAATACACGATGAGGCCTTTGCCATCGATAATATCTTAACCTACACGGATGGATTGACACTGAATCAGCAACGCTGGCTTTTACAGACGTACTTGGGGAATAAAACGGTGACTGAAATTGCTGAGGTATATCAAGTTACTGCCGCAGCCGTCAAATCATGGAGAAGGTCCGCTTTAAATAAATTAAGGAAACAATTGATTTCTCCATAATGAATAATTCAGGGTGGCTCAATCATGAGCCACCCTGAATTATTTCCATTAACTTCTCGCTTCTTCTAAATACGTATAAATTATCACACCGTTATGTTGAGCGTTCCCCCGAAAATGTTTAAAGTCTTCCCTTTTAACAAGAACCTCACGAAAAGGTAAAAATTCTTCTTTTGTTATCCTGAATTCATCCATTTCCCGATTTGCCAGTTTATCCAGTACATCTTTTGCTTCTTCTGCATTCATAAGATTATCCTCCTTACTCATCAAATGTTCCATCATTTCTACAGGAGAAATTCCGTTTTTATTTTAACATAAGCTTGCCTCTTAATATAATTCCAGAACTTTTTGGGCCCCACTGCTACTTAATTCTTTACGAATGCTTTAAAATAGTGCAAACTGTATAGTAAAATATCATAATGTAAAATGATTGGCATTTTTTGTACATATAATTACATACTGGTACGCATAACTGCGTTCGCAAGACATACCAAATTATGCCACATCATTACAGCTGCTCCATTACAAGAAATCGTACCTTCCTTTAAAAGTTTAGCTTACTGTACCGACATAAGAGATAACTTTTTCTCTTACTAGCACTTCCCACGTCAAAATCTAAAACGCAAGATGTTCGAATAATCCAATTACTCCATAGTTACTTTTTGATCATTGGAAACAAAATGGGAAAGGATGATTGCCATGAAGAAAGCGGAAGTTGGAAATATCATTGAATTTAGAGAAGGCTTAAAAGGAATCGTCGAGAAAGTGAACGAGAACTCAGTAATCGTGGACGTCACGTATATGGAAAATTATCGTGATTTGGAACTTGAACAAAAAACCGTCGTCAACCATAAAAATTATAAAATCATAGGATAATTGAATGTACTCAAACGGGATGGTTACTAGATGACCATCCCGTTTTTCACTTTATCGCATCCTGCGAATTGATTTCCCCGCTTTTTGTAACCATTTCCATTTCATTCCGTCTAATTCATTAAAGGGCAAATTACCTGTATTCGATGCAGGTGACTCCAAATTCAGATTGAAATTTCTATCAGAAAGATGAGGGAAACACATGACTAGTTGGACACGTTATATTGGCTGTGTCACATTCGCCGCATTTCTTCTGACTGGCTGCGGCTCGACCACAGACGAAAATGCAGATGAGCCACAGGAAGACTCAGTAACAGAGGGGAACGAAAGCAATACCTCTCAAGGAGATAATCACAATAACCGAAGTGATAACAAAGTAAGACTGATGGAGCAAAACCTGCAATATTCTATTAACGGGGAAGCAAAAGAAAAAACTGCTTTCCTAAAGAAAAGTGATAATCAACCGTTCAGCCTTTATGTTTTGCAACAATTTAAGTTAAGTGCCGAAGAACCTGGAAAGGATATCGTGTTCCTGACTGAAGATGACTCCATTTATATGAGAATCGAATTGTTGAATGCGGATGTCAATTGGGATGAGGTGGAAAAAAATGTTCAAGCCCAACTGAAAAGCATATCAGAAACAATTAGCGATCCTTCACTTGATGTCGAGGGAGGAACGGGCTTTGAAGTGGAAAGCGGCGATGATGTGATTACATCCATATTGCTCAAAGATGAAAAATCACCCATCCGCTTAACTATATTCACGAAAAAAGATAGAGATTACCGGGATGCTTTTCTAGAGATGGCTAAAACGCTGATGAAAAGGTGAACATTCATTATACCCTGATACGGAGGGCTAAGGACAGGCCCTCCGTTCTTCATTACTCCTTCCCCGCCTTGCTTTTCCAGACCAGCATTAAAAAAAGGAGGCTTATGTATCCAAAAACAGGATAAATATATCCTAGTAACCTTCCATATCCGAATTCACTGATAATCAAAGCTATTAAAAAAATCACCGCTATGATCATCATGCTTGGCAATTTAATATAATTGCTGATTTGCCTCTGTAATCCATATATGTTTCCGATGACCGAAGTGAATATCTCCCCGTAAATCACCAAAATGAACATCCAATATAACTGACTGGCTGCCGTTCTCATAATAACCGCTGAAGGAATTTCATACCTATTCACGTCAGGAAGTGTCATAAGCGAAAAATGCCCCGTCAATAAAATGATCGTCAGGAATATCCCACCAAGAATTGCTCCATTCTTAATGACCTTCTCATCTTGAACTTCATATGCAACCGGAACCAGCACAGCCTGTGCCAAAGCAAGGTTAAAAGCTGTATAGGCAAATGGTGACAAAATCATTTTCACGGTGATCACATCATCAGGAACTTTTGTAAGTGTCTTAAAGAAATCCCCATTGTCCAAAGTCGAGAAAAAAAGGATCAAGCTAAAGCAGATCATGATTGGTACAACAAAAGAGTTCACAGTGAAAACACCGCGCATGCCCATCATCAGGACCAAGGATGCCAGGATGATGGTAGACCAACTCCCTATGCTTTTAGGCACGCCAAGTTGTTCTTCGAAAACGGCCCCTGAACCCGAAATCATGACAGCCGTCACCCCTAACAGCATGATAAGGAAAAAGAAGTTGATGATTCCCGCTACTTTCCTCCCAAAAAGAAATTGATTGAACTCCTCATAAGAAGATGCTCTTATCCTTGAGGAAATGAGCATGATTTTCGTCCCAGTAAAAATGAAAATATAACCCGCTATTAAAATCCCGATAAAGCCATAAAAGCCATAACGGGTAAAAAACTCGACAATCTCTTTTCCAGTTGCAAATCCCGCTCCGACGACTGTGCCCACATAAACTGCTGCAATCTGAAAACTCCCTGACCACCTTGACAGCATACTCTCCCCTCCTCCCTTACATTTATATGTAAGGAAGAGACTTTTAAGACAGCGCAATATTCCTTACGCCTGCTGTTTTTTCCTGTGCCAACATTTTCTCATTGTGAAGTCAAGAACTCGCTATGCATTTCACACTGACGGGCTTAAATCATCATATTTCAAGCCCACACTCCGAACGTATGAAAGATTAAAAAACGCTTGGCATAATCTCCAAGCGTTCGTTTCATACAGCCTAATATATCATAATGCCTGATCATCTACAGTGGAGAGCCATTCGTCTATCACCTTGACAACGGACTCTACAGTACCGTCATCAAATGGGGATTTCAAATTCGCAGATTCAACAAGACCAAGGAACGACTTGCTGCCTCCAAGTTGGCACAGATTCAAATAATCCCCCCAAGCCGTTTCATCTTTTTCAGTCGACCTTTTCCAGAATTGGAAAGCACAAATCTGGGCCAATGTATAGTCGATATAATAGAAAGGTGATTGATAAATGTGGCTTTGCCGCTGCCAATACCCGCCATTCTCCAAGAATTCATTTCCTTCATAATCGCGGTGTGGCAAATACTCCATCTCGATCCTACGCCAAGCCTGCTTTCTTTCAACGGGGGAGGCATCAGGATTTTCATAGACAAAATGCTGAAATTCATCAACAGCTATCCCATACGGTAGGAATATGAGGGCCCCGCTTAAATGGGAAAACTTATACTTTTCCGTATCTTCCTTGAAAAACAGCTCCATCCATGGCCAAGTTAAAAATTCCATGCTCATCGAATGGATTTCACACGCTTCATATGTAGGCCAATAATACTCAGGAATATCAAGTTCACGGCTGCGATACACTTGAAATGCGTGACCTGCCTCATGCGTCAAAACATCTATATCCCCGGAAGTACCATTGAAATTAGAAAAGATGAATGGTGCTTTATAGTCCTCTATAAAAGTACAATAGCCACCGCTTTCTTTTCCTTTCTTCGCCACAAGGTCCATCAGGTCATTATCAATCATATAGTTGAAAAACTGATTAGTTTCAGGCGAAAGCTCCTGGTACATCCTTTTCCCATTTTCGATGATCCACTCAGCATCGCCTTTCGGAATGGAATTACCCGTTCTGAAATGAAAATTCTCATCATAATAGTTCAGTTTTTCCAATCCAAGACGTTTACGCTGACGTTCTTTCAGCCGGGTGACAAGGGGTACAACTTCCTCTTTCACCTGCTTGCGGAATGCAGCAACCATTTCAGCATCATAATCAGTGCGTGTCATTCGATAATACCCGAGTTCCACGAAATTCCGATAACCTAGCGTTGTCGAAATCCCATGCCTCACCTTGACAAGCTCATCGAATATACGATCCAATTCCTCCTGCTTATCTTCAAAGAAACCGTAATATGCCTCACTTGCATTTTTTCTTAACCCACGGTCAGAGGACTCCATAAAAGGCTGAAGCTGCGCAAGTGTTAATTCTTTTCCATCAAATTGAATTTTTGCAGAGGCAATCAATTGTGAGTATTCACTTGATAATTTATTTTCTTTTTGCAGCTGTGGTATGATTTCCGGCGAAAAAGTTTTGAGTTGGGCCTCTGCCAGGTCAAATAGTTGAGTTCCCCATTTCTTCTCAAGCTCCTTACGATATTTCGAGGAAACGAGTTCAGTGTAATATTTTGAAGTTAATTCTTCCATTTCAGGGGAGAAGTCATCTAAATAATCATTCTCAGCTTTATAAAAATCATCTCTGGTATCAATGGAATGCCGTATATAAACCAAATTAAACATCGTACCTACATAATTTCGGATTTCATTAATTTCTTCCATGGCTTTTATTTGCGCATCAGCATTAGCAGCGCCAGTAAACTTTTCCAAAGCTTTCATGAATCGGGTTTTAATTTCATCCATTTCAGGACGTTTATATTCATACTCATTAAATTTCATATGTACGCTCCTTTATAAAAACATTTTTCCAACCTGAGTGACGTTATTCATCGCATTCGTTTTCATGACACATTCACCATTATCGCGGTTATCGTAATATAATTTAATTCGCCACAGCGTTATTAAAAACCTTTATGTCCCCAAAACAAATTCAGAATTTATCAAACATAAAAAAACAGCACCTGCAGACAAATCCGGGTGCTGGTTCTTTAGCTAATTTTGAGCGGAATACCCTATCTTTTTAAGCAATTCGATAACGGTGGCCTTTTCATCGTGCGTAAGTACGCTCATGATATCATCGATTCTTTTTTCATGCTCAGGAAATACTCCCTCAATAAAGGCCTTGCCTTTATCCGTTATTTTTGCAAAGGTTACACGGCGATCCTCTTTACATGCTATGCGCTGTAGATATTCCTTTTTTTCAAGTTTATCGACGACATAGGTAATGCTGCCGCTAGCCAGCAGGATTTTTCCGCCTATTTGCTGTAAGGGCTGATCCCCTTTATGATAAAGTAATTCCAGTACTGCAAACTCAGTTGGATTCAAACCCTCTTCGGCTATATGTTTATTTACCACATCATTAATTGATCGATGGGCTCTAGACATCACTATGAACAGTTTCAAAGACTGTTGGATGTTATTATTCTCCATAACTTCACAACCTTAAAAATTTTTAATTAAAATATCTTGAATTAAAAGTTATTATATGGCATAAAGACTTTTTTGTCAATCTGCCCTGTTAGTATGCACTATTGTTTAATCATTCATTTTGATATACTTGAAAAAAAAGCTAAAGTAGTGACAATCATGAAAACAAGGCATAAATTCACCGCATATCTACTTATTGTTATTTTACCATTAATTATTCTTTCAATCATTTATTGGATGCATTTAGAACGTTCCATTCAGAAAGAAAGACTGGAACAAGCTGAATGGGCGGGAACGGTTTATCAAGAATACATAGATCAAGTTATTAGAGAAACGAAGGAAAACCTTGAGCTGCTTAGCCTTAGCAGTTCCGTGCTTTATATGGATAACGAAAAAACCGAACTTCTTTTGAAATGGATCAAAGATACAGATTCCAGGTATGCCGGAATATATTGTCTCAATCGCGACGGTGTCTCCATTTCAGGGACAAATAAGAATTTCAATCATTACTATTTAATTGAACAGAAGGATATAGAACTTGCAGTAAAAACCCAAAGAGCCGTTGTTGTAGGAACAAAGGAGCTATATAACCCTGCTTACAATTATTTTTCCATTTTTGCTCCCATTCTGGATCATGATAAAAAAGTGCAGGGTTTTTTATTGGCACATATCAGGCTGGATCATATGGAAAATATGTTAAAGATTCTCAGCCCGACTCATACCTTTATATTGGAAACAAAGGACAAAACCCGAATTTTAGATAGAAATGCCGACGGATTCACTGGACATTCTAAATGGGTGGATATCCCTTTGACCGAGGTCGATTGGAAACTGTCCGTAAAAGTGCCCGACAAGATAAACACAAATAACATGAATGTATTTTTAATGCTTGTCTTTTTCACCTTCTTTTTTACACACATGATTTATACCATCATCGAGGAGCTGATCGTTCGCAGGAATACCAAAAACCAAAAGTTACTAAACGAAAGGCAAAAAATAGATTTTGTCGGTACTTTGGCTGCCAGTACGGCACATGAAATAAAAAACCCGCTTACCGGCATAAAGGGGCTAGTTCAGTTATTGGTTGAAAAACACCCTGAAGAACAAGATCAGTTCTATTACTCTGTCATCATGAAGGAAATTGAACGGATCAATAGTATCGTCAGCGAATTTTTGATATTGGGGAAGCCGATGGCCCAGACTTCATCCTTATATGATATTCGCAGTATCATTGCAGAATTGAGACCAATAATAGAATCAGAAGCACGCCACTTCAATATTGAAGTGGAATGGAATATCATAAAGGAGCCGATCCTGGTCCATTGTACAAAGGACCAACTAAAACAAGTCATTCTCAATATTGCCAAAAACGGTTTCGAGGCCATGGAAGTTGGGAAAAATTTAAGGGTTCGAATCCACCATGAAAATGAATGGGCTAAAATCATGATCATCGACGCCGGGCAAGGACTGAGTGAAAAAGAAATAAGCAAAGTGTTCGATCCCTTCTATACATCGAAAAAGGAAGGAACGGGATTAGGGCTATTTGTGTGTAAACGAATAATTGAATCTTTTAACGGTACCATCGAGTTTTCGAGTAAACCTCTGAACGGTACAACCGTAACAATCAGCTTACCGCTGATAAAGGACCATCCTTAGCAATCATTTGAAGAGTTTCATTTTTTTGTGAGGGCCAGTAACGATTCCGGTTTATTTAAAGGTGTTATGCATACGGTGCATGCTTATTGAATCTATTTATGGAATAGGTAAAAAACTTAATCAGGAAGAAGGAAATATACAGATGGGAAGTATCGCTGCCATTAAAACAAAACCGCAAAAACAAGATATGACGCTGAAAATCATGATCATCATTGGCATATGCCATTTAATGAATGATTCTCTTCAGGCCGTCGTACCGGCCATGTTCCCAATCCTCGAAAAATCAATGTCGCTTACATATACACAGCTGGGAATGATTGCATTCTGCCTGAATATCGTCTCATCCCTCCTGCAGCCGGCAGTTGGGTTCTATACGGATAAAAAGCCATTTCCATATGCATTGCCCATTGGATTGACCAGTACTTTAATAGGGGTCATCATACTCGCTATTGCCCCAAACTATACCATTATCCTTGGTGCAGTCATCTTGATGGGCTTTGGGTCGGCCATATTCCATCCGGAAGGCTCCAGGGTTGCCTATATGGCAGGCGGACCAAAGAGAGGCCTGGCACAATCCATTTATCAGGTCGGCGGGAATAGCGGGCAGGCACTTGCCCCACTCATCACAGCCATCGTGCTTGTTCCTTTTGGCCAAAAAGGCGCACTCTGGTTTGCGTTGGTTGCCTTATTGGCCGTGATCCTATTGCTGTATATCGCCAAGTGGTATTCCCAAAAATTAATTCACTTCCAGCCTAAAAAGCTTGCTGCAAAAATAATCAATAAAGAGCGAACCCATAAAGTGGCCAAAGCCCTGGTATTGATTTTATTCATAATCTTTGCCCGTTCCTGGTATGTATCGTGCATGACGAACTTTTACAGTTTTTATTTGATCGAGCAGTATTCGTTCACGATAAAATCCGCACAATTTTTCCTATTTGCCTTTTTGGCTGCAGGTGCTGTAGGTACATTTTTCGGAGGTCCGCTTGCCGATAGATTCGGGCGTAAAAATGTCATTTTCTTTTCTTTCGCTGCCAGCATGCCAATAACCGCAGTTTTACCATTCGTACCTCCTACAGCCGCTTTTATTTTATTATTGATGGCGGGATTCATTATAATGAGCAGTTTTTCCGTCACTGTAATATACGCACAAGAATTGGTCCCGGGAAAAGTCGGAACGATGGCAGGCTTGACAGTGGGGTTAGCCTTTGGAATGGGTGCCATTGGATCCGTTTCATTGGGAGCCATTGCAGATGTAATTGGAATCGAATCCATGATCAAGCTGGTGGGATTCCTGCCATTACTGGGAATCATCAGCATACTGCTGCCGACTGATCTGACATTGAAAAAATGGTATTCAGAAGAATGACTGAAAAATAGTTTTTTCCTGGAACATTTTCATTATGTCTAAATACAATAAATTATTGTTCCACCCAAAAATTCACTAATGGGTAACGATACGTACCATACAAAGGAGAAATTTATGAGTGGAGTTTTATTAGGCAGCATCCTTTCTGCTATGTCTACAGGGTTTGGTGCGTTACCAATCTTGTTCATTCAAGGTTCAATCACACATCGATTCAGAGACACGCTTCTGGCATTTACGGCTGGAATTATGGTGGCTGCTTCGTTATTGAGCCTTATTCCGGAGTCTCTGGCCACAGGAGGGTATATGCAGCTGGTCGTTGGGGTTTTTCTCGGAGTAATGACATTAACGATCATGGAAAAAAACATTCCCCATATCGATCTCAGCCATACGAAAAGTGGCATTCAGTTCGATGAAAAGGCTTTGCTCATCATCACTGCCATTACACTCCATAATATTCCTGAGGGTCTTTCTGTTGGGGTCAGTTACGCCTCTGATACGGCTGATACAGGTAATTTGATCGCTTTTGCCATCGGCCTGCAAAATGCTCCGGAAGGCTTACTGGTCGCCTTGTTTTTAATTAATCAAAAAATCGGTAAACTTACAGCGTTCCTGATAGCAACCTTAACCGGGACCATCGAAATAATTACCGGTTTACTAGGTTTTTATTTAACCTCTTACATCGGGTTCCTGGTTCCATACGGTCTGGCTTTCGCCGCCGGGGCCATGCTTTTCATCGTTTATAAGGAATTGATTCCTGAAAGCCATGGGGATGGTAATGAACGCACATCTACCTATTCCTTCATTGTCGGCCTTTTGTTCATGGTCATATTATTGGAAGTTTTGTAATTCCCGAACTTCCATGGCTGGCTCCATCAAGTGAGTCAGCTCTTACTTTTTATTTAACAGTGCAATCCAGTCAGAAAATATAAGACTTCTAAACCATCCCGATGCCCTGAAGGACACCTTCTGGTGGCCTCCCCTCGATATATGCCCCAAATCCATAGGAAATTCAAAAGATATATTGTCTTGTTTATATAAGTCTTTCATTAATTGTTTTCAGATATGTTTGCAAAAGTTCATTGCAAACATCACACAAAGTTGCTGGTCTCCTTGCCTGCTACTTAAACAGTCATGCATGCATTCAAATCCCCTCTTAAAAGGTAATGTCGTCATTAAAGGGCTGCTGCACAATAACGACCATCTCTTCTCGCTTATTTCTCACTTCCACTGCTGAATGATGTTGAAGGATCAAATACTCATTTATAAGTTTGTCAAGCTGCTCACTTTGACGAAGGGTATACTCATGATTTAGACCATACATTTTGGCCAACTCCATCATTTCCCAACGCTTCATTCGAATCTCAGAACAAATTTCCGTTGCACACCTAGATTTCATAACAACATTCACTACTCCTGCCTTTTTAAAGTTACATTATAATAAAGAAGTATTACAAAATATGCCTTATATGTAAATAGATTCGCAAAAAAAGACAAAACTTCTTAAATTGCGATAATGCTTTACCCACCAGCAGACAGGATATGACGGAAATTTCTAAGCATGAACCTCTTATATGGATCATGACGATTTAAGATGAAGCCCGCTCCGAAAATCGATTCGAAAGTCCTGCAACTTTGATGTGATTCTGATTTTCCGCTTAATTACTTCAGCAGCTTCTCTATAATGGAATTCATGGTTACTACCCTCAATCGTGATTCCAATATAATAAATAAATGATAGAACAAAAAAAGAATCCAATAAAGGATTCCCATACTGTATACAAACCCGAAGAAGTGCCAGTTTGCCTGCAGTTTTTTAGTAATGTACCATTTGTCCACTTCAAGCGGGCGGTCCGGGGGCCTTCTCGACAAGCGCCTGTGGGGGTGTTGGACGCGCTCCGCAGGAGTCTCGCTACTTCCGTTCCAACCGCATTTGTTTAAACCTATTTTTACGAAAAACGGACCAACTATTTTCAGAATCCGCTCCCTTTCCGCAGACTGTCTGCCAAGCCTTTTCGACACAAGCATCCAGCGGACCTAGGCTACCCAGGCATTCGGCAGGAGTGTCGCAAATTTCTTCAATCCATTAGGGGTTTCATCCGTATAAAATAGTAAAAACATAACCAAGTTTTCTATTGAGACCATGGTATGGGATTAGATCATTCCGCCCCCCTTTTTGTCAATAAACGGGGGAATCCAGTAAGGGATCCCCATTAACTAATGAATATCCATGCTTTCTGTTAGCTTTTTAACGGTATAGGGCATTCCCTTCTACATTACTCGAATGGCAAATAAATATGAAAGCTCGTCCCTTTTCCCACTTCACTTTCCACTTCTATATAACCATTGTGCTCCTCAATGATTTTATAGCTGACCATGAGCCCGAGCCCGGTTCCCCTATCTTTCGTCGTATAAAAAGGTTCGCCCAATTTTTTTAGCATTTCCGTTGAAATCCCCATGCCTTTGTCAGTAATTGAAATGCAAACGTATTTCTCTGAAAATCGGCTTGTTTTAATGGAAACAGATCCCCCATCCGGCATGACTTCCAATGCATTTTTGATGATGTTAATGAACACTTGCTTTAACTGGTTCGCTTCACATAAAACGTTACATTCATCTTCTTCAAAGTCTGTCTCGAATTGAATATTTTCCAATAGTGCCTGAGCAGCCAGTAATTCCAGTGTCTCTCTCAATATGGTATGAACATCCTGTTTGAAAACTTTTAGCGCCTGCGGTTTTGCCAGTACCAAAAATTCCGTGATAATGGTTTCGATTCTCTTAATTTCGGAAGTAATTACATGAAAGTATGTGGAAAACTCCCCTTTAACACCATCCTCAAGCAACTGGATAAAACCTTTTAAGGCTGTCATTGGATTCCTGATTTCGTGAGCAATTCCGGCAGCCAGTTCACCAACGACATTCAAAGTATCCGATTTTCGGATTTGTTCCTGCATTTCTAGATTTTTACTCACATCACGGAAAATGCTCAAATTCAAGTTCGAATATAAATTTTTCCTCGTCAAAAATTCAATATGCTTAACTCTTCCATCTTCGTATGTTATCGGAATGATCGAAGAGTAGACCTCATGCTTATAAACATTTTCAATGTGAGCGTTCAAGACAGGAGCATTTTCAGGAATTTTTTCGATGAATCCCTTTACGGATAATGATAGCAGTTTGCGCTTCGATATCTCCAATATTTTCTGACCCGCTTCATTAATATCGGTGAACCCTTCATGATTCCATAAAATCAAACCGTCTAATGTTCCCTCAAAAATCTTCCTGAACTTCTTTTCACTATCCCTTAATTCCTTCTCAATCAGCCAGCGTTCACTGACATTTCGAAAAATCGTTACGTTATATCCGTCACCTTCATGTTTTTTGGCCGTCAATTCAAGCAATTTAATTTGGTTATTAGGCATTTTATAAATCAGCTCACCCCGCACCTGGGTGTCTCTTTCAAACGTGTCCATCATCTGGCCAAAATGGTTATTATTGCTGTACACATATTTCCAGATATGACTGCCGATCAAGTCCTCTCTGCTGGATTCGAATATTTTACATGCTGAATGATTGACCCGAAAAATGATCCCGTCATCATTCCAGAATATGATTGCGTCCATGGACTGATCGAATAATTCGGCAAAAATCCGTTCGCTCGTCTCTAACTTTTTTTCTATTATATTTGATTCTGTAATTTTCCGAAGCACCGACATATATAATTCATTTCCTACCGTTGAACTTATCGAGAAAGTGAAATGATGCAGTTCATCCCCAACCTTTATCTCTACCTCTCCTTTGAAGTTCGATTCATCAAAGGCTCTTTGTATGCTCTCATCCCAATACTCCCTATATTCTGGGGATATGAGGTCCCTCATATCCTTACCGACAATCTCTTTTTTCGGAATGCCCAAGACATGGATAAAGGCATGGTTCACTTCCATTATTATTCCTGAACTGTCGAATAGAACGATGCTTTCTATGGCTGTATCGAAAATGTCCAAAAACATTTGCTTTGACACCCTTGTTTCCCTTGACGAAGAAACATCCAATGACACATCCCCCAAACGGTAGAACTGCTGGCCTTCGAAAAGTGAACCCATACGTATAAACTCTATTTGCTTAAGGACACCGGTATGTAGCTGGATAATTTGCCTTTCACTTTCATTCGAGGTTTTTAGGGAACTTGACACTTCCTGGTTATTTAAAGGGATGACATCTAGAAAATCAGTTATTTTCATGGACTCCAGCTGCTCTTTCGCGGTTTCCAGCAGGGCACACGCGGCATCATTGGCATAAGTGAGATGCAGTTCCTCATCAACCCTAATATAAGGCTCTGACATCGAATTGAAAATGTTCAAGAACCCTTCGATCTGTTTATTCAATTTTAAAATTTCTCGTTTATATTCCGTTTCATTCGCATAATCGACTTTCATAGTAACCCCCCTCATCAAAACCCATACCTACCAAATTTATTCGACATCCATCATGAATTTCCTCGGTATTTTTCAAAAATCGGCGCAATCATCCTATTCCAAAATTATCCTATATATCAAATTATAGTATATTGAATACTATAAAACTTAGCGTTAAGCTTAATTTAAGGTTTTTATAATAAATTTAATAAATATTGATTTAGTACAAGGTATTTAGGGTATATGAAATAACAATGCTTTCTAGCTACCTTAAAAATTTATTAAATGGAGGCAACGATGAAACAACGTGATTTTTTCTTCGATAACGCCAAGTTCATTCTCATGGCCTTTGTCGTCTTTGGACATTTGCTGAATACGTATATACATGACAGTGAAACGATATACGCTTTATATAAAACCATTTATTCCTTTCACATGCCTGCCTTTATCCTTGTTTCAGGGTTCTTTGCGAAAGGTTTTTATCAAAAAGGGTATTTAGGTAAAATCACTAAAAAACTGATTTTGCCCTATATCATTTTCCAATTGATATATACCGTTTACTACTATTTCTTATATGAGCGTTCTGCCATCACTGTAGACCTGCTTGACCCGCAATGGTCGCTATGGTTCCTAGTCAGTTTATTCTGTTGGAACATCATGCTCCTTGGTTTCTCAAAGCTGAAGCCATCAGTAGGCATAGGTTTATCTTTTTTAATCGCATTATTGATTGGATATATTGACAATATCTCCAATTATCTTAGTCTCTCCAGGACATTCGTTTTTTTCCCGATGTTTTTGATCGGGTACCATTTAAGCAAGGAACATTTAAAAAAACTATTCACACCCAAAGTTCGTTTGGCTTCACTTAGTGTCATGTTAGTGATCTTTATCGGTTTTTATCTAAATGCCGATATCAATTATAAGTGGCTGCTCGGTTCGAAACCATATGCCGAACTTGAAGATGCGACAATCGTGTCCATGTTTAAACGCCTTGGATTTTATGGATTGAGCATAATTTCAGTGTTCAGCTTCCTTTCGTTCATCCCACGCGGACAATATTTCTTTACGAACTGGGGTAAACAAACCCTTTATGTCTATCTGCTGCATGGTTTCTTCATTCGATTTTTCCGTGAAAGCTCCATCCAGGAATACTTCAGCAATACAGAGAGCTTTATCATGCTCGCCGGCCTCTCTTTCTTGATCACCGTGTTATTATCAAGTGAAATGATCGCTACCATGGCGCAGCCGATCATCGAGTTGAAAGCGACCAAGACAAAACGTTTCATGACTAAAACGAAAGAGTATATTAAACAAGCTTTTTAAATAAAACGGATGGAGCATTTTCTGCTTTATCCGTTTTTTCAAATTCCATCTCATTTCGACTTTCGAGCTGAAAAGATTCCCCTTAATCCCATAACTCATTTTTCAAATGGAGCACGCTATGGTAAAATTACTCGTTAGTGCTTGTTGGCTTAAAAAGACATGTACACGAAAGGAGCCAGGCGTTTCTTTTACGCCCTTTAACATGAATATAATAATCAGTACTCTTAATGCAAAATATATCCATACATCGCTATCCATCCGATATTTAAAAGCTTATGCCCAGCCAGATTATGATGTACAGCTGGCAGAATATACGATAAAAGATCCAATCATGAACATAGTTGGTGACCTTCATTCCAAAAAACCCGATGTCATAGGGTTCAGTTGCTATATTTGGAACATCGAAGAAACAATGAAAGTCGTAGCCATGCTGAAGAAGATCAATCCAGAATTGGTCATCATCCTGGGCGGACCTGAAGTCACCTATGATGTTGGGGAATGGCTTGATCAGATTCCCGGTGCTGATTTCATCGTAATTGGCGAAGGTGAAGTCACTTTCAAGGCCCTTTTATCTGAAATTGAAGGTTCGAATGACTATAAGAAGGTTGGCGGCATTGCGTATCGACAGGATGGAAAAAAAATCATCCAGCCTCAGAACGGCAAGGTTGATTTGAAATCCCTCCCTTCTCCATATCGTTTGGAGGAAGACCGCGGCGACCTATCTAAACGTGTCACCTATATCGAAACTAGCCGAGGGTGCCCGTTCAGCTGCCAATTTTGCCTGTCATCGATTGAAGTGGGTGTCAGGTATTTTGATCGTGAGAAGATTAAGGAAGATATCAGATACCTTATGGCTAATGGTGCCAAGACCATTAAGTTCGTTGACCGAACCTTCAATATTAGCCGAAGCTATGCCATGGAGATGTTTCAATTCTTAATCGATGAACATCTTCCCGGTGTGGTTTTCCAGTTCGAGATCACGGCGGATATCATGCGTCCGGAAGTTATCCAGTTCTTGAACGATAATGCCCCTGCAGGACTGTTCCGCTTTGAAATAGGGGTACAATCGACGAATGATCATACGAATGATCTAGTAATGAGAAGGCAGAATTTCGAAAAACTGACAAGGACCGTAACCATGGTTAAAGAAGGGCAGAAAATTGATCAGCATTTAGACCTTATTGCCGGTCTACCAGAAGAAGATTATCACTCTTTCAGAAAGACTTTCAATGATGTTTTCGAGCTCAGACCCGAAGAGATGCAGCTTGGATTCTTAAAGATGCTTCGTGGCACTGGCTTACGGATACGTGCCGCGGAACACCAATATATATACAGCGAACATGCTCCCTATGAAATCCTGGGAAATAATGTTTTATCCTTTGATGACATTGTCCGCATTAAACAGGTGGAAGATGTCCTTGAAAAATACTGGAACGACCATAGAATGGATCATACCACGGAATATCTTGTCAAAACGGTATTTCAATCACCATTCGACTTCTTTCAAGATTTCGGTACCTATTGGGATGAACAAGGATGGTCACGAATCGGTCATCAGCTTGAGGACTTGTTCAGACGTTTACAGCAGTTTTTGACTTCCAGGGAATCTGCTGAACTGAAAAACATTATCGGACTCATGAAATTGGATTATTTCATGAATCAAAAATACAAACCACGTAAACCTTGGTGGGAAGCTTCATTAGATAAAAATGGTCGGAAAGAGATATATGAAGAGATTCTGAATAAGCCTGAAAAGCTTGGATCCTCTTTCGCTGCTTTGTCGCTTAATGAAAAAGAATTACACAAACACACATTGCTCGAGGCACTTCCCTTTGATTTGGAAACGTATTTAGCTGAGGGACTAATCGTCGAAAAACCATCGTTCATGCTTGCCTATTTTGATCCGAGTGGTAAGGGCTCAACGATATTCCCCCTCTCAAAATCTGGAAGTATCATTTTTTAAGAATAAGGACGGACCCTAGAATTGGGTCCGTCCTTATTTACTTATCACTATCACGTTTTTTATTTTCTTTAGCCAAAATTTCATAAATTTTAGTCGCGTTCATATCACCGCTGAATTCGATTCCAAATTCAGTCCGTACATGTTTTCCCAGATTTTCCTCGCTGTTCAGTTTTTCTTTATCCATTAACTTCTTCCTTTTCTGCCTTGCTTTGAATTGCGGTTGGCACCTTTCATTGCGTTTTCCTCCAATGCGAACTCATTGGAAAATTCATTTTCTGCTTGATTTCTTTTTGGCGTTTTACTTGCTTTGACAGCACCATCCACATTGGCTTTCCGTTTCATTTTCATCCACCCTTTTCTTTTGGTTTACATTTTAGAATGGGGTAAAAATGACTGAAATTATTCAGGGATAATATAGGGACAGACGAGAAAAATAACCGTAAAACGGAAAGGGAGACACTACATGAAAAAGAAATTGGATTCACCAATCATCGATGATACACAACCACACCAAATTAACGCACCAAGCTTTAAAGGGACCGGCATAAAACCACAGGCTCCATTCGTCAATGATTATGGAGTCGTCATTGGCGACAGTAAATATGCATCCGAAAACTCACCACTCGAAAATTGGAGCGAAGATACGGATCCTGAAATCATGGCTGGGGACGAATGGATACACCCCACTAATGATATAGGCTGGAATTCAACTGAAAACCGTGAACTGTTAGAGGCTGAAAAAGCGCCACAGCCACCTTTCATGCATCCCGATAAGGATGTGAGCATTGATACGGATTGAATCGTTCTTGAGGGGGTCAAGGAACAAGCAATCCCATTAAAATACAGGGGTGCATCATATATACACCCCTTCTTCTCATTTCACCTGCAAAATCAATTTCCCTTTCGTTTGACGGGCGTTCATTACCTCATGGACGGCTGCAGCCTTTTCAATCGGGTAGATGCCGCCGATGGTTAGCTTAAGCTCCCCGGACGCCACGTATGCAAAAAGGTCTTGAATGCTAGGCAACAGTAAATCTGGGTGCCTCATGATCTGTGGCAGGAAAAAACCTACGACGGATTGATTGCGCCTCATTAATTGCTGCGGGTTCATCGTATAAGGCTTACGGCTGGCATTTCCAAAAACAACAAGCCGTCCAAATGGAGCCAAACATTTCAATGTTTTATTGAAAATATCCCCTCCGGCCATCTCCAACGCCACGTCGACTCCCTTTCCTCCCGTGACCTCACGGACTTCCATTTCCCATCCTTCTTTCGTGTAATCGATGAGCTCATCTGCCCCCATCTCTTTAGCCAGTTCCAATTTTTCCACTGTGCTGGCGGTTGCAATCACTTTTCCTGCCCCGAAGATTTTGGCTAACTGGACTGCAATCGTTCCCACACCACCTGCAGCAGCATGGACCAAAACCGTATCCCCCTGTTGCATGCGTCCCATTGTCTTTAGAATATGATAAGCGCTCAGACCTTGAAGGGGCAGGGCAACAGCTTCATGGAACTGAATGGCATCAGGAAGCGGAATGGCAGAGAATTCATCAGATAGGGCATATTCTGAATATCCACCTGATTCAATTAAACTCACGACCCTTGTACCAGGTTTGATTTTAGTCACCTTTCCACCGACTTCCACCACAACGCCAGCCACTTCCGCACCTGGAATGAATGGAAGCGGCGTAGGTACTACATATTGACCTTCCCTTCTGGCTGTATCTGCATAATTGACACCGACACAATCGATTTCAATCAGAACTTCATGTCCAGTTGGCACGGGTCTTTCCATTTCAGTCAATTTCAGTACTTCCGGTCCGCCGTATTCCTCAAAATGAATGGCTCTCATCTTTATCCCTCCCTTATTAATTTCCTGTGAATTCCGGTTTTCTCTTCTCTTTGAATGCTGAAACTCCCTCTAGATGATCTTCTGTAGAAGCCATCAAGGTTTGTGTGATGCGCTCCTGTTCGAGTATTTCATCAAGTGTAGCCGTAAATGAATGGCTAACGAGCTTTTTCATCATTCCATAAGCTTTAGTCGGTCCATTTGCCAGCTTTTCCGCAAGTTTCAATGATTCTTCTTCAAGTTGATCGAGTGGATAAATATAATTAATGACACCTAACTGGTATAAGCGCTCCGCGGAAATCGGTTCGGCAGAAAAGAAGAGCTGCTTTGCAAGGTGGGGCCCCACTAATTTAGGTAAGAAATAAGAACCCCCTCCATCAGAAATCAGGCCTACCTGTGAAAAACTCATGGCAAATTGACTATCATCGGAAGCCACGATCAAATCACAAGCGAGTGCCAAATTGAATCCTGCCCCTGCCGCAAATCCATGGACGGCTGCGATTACGGGAACCTCAGAAGCATCCAGAGCCAAAATGCATTCGTTCATTCTGCCGACATGATCGTACAACTGACCTGCAGAGGACTTCCCCATCGACTTTACGTCTCCTCCTGCAGTGAACGACCTTCCCGCCCCTTTGATGATGACGGCCCTTATATGTGGTGTATATTTTACATCCTTAATCGCTTTCGTCAAGCTTGCGATCATATCCGGACTAAATGCATTTAGGCTTTCAGGACGATTCAAAGTCAGGATCATTACATTATCGATTACTTCTCTCAATAAGTGTTCTTTTAACATTTACCCATCCCCTTTTCTATTTGATCAACCAGCCGCCATCCACCAATAAATCCGTCCCAGTCATATAAGAAGCCTCCGAGGAAGCGGCAAAGGTAATGACATTACTTATTTCCTCCGCTTTCCCCACTCTTTCCAGTGCCGTGTTCCGACGGATCGACTTTACGAATTTTTCATTCTGCAATTTATCCTCCGTTAATGGCGTTTCAATGAATCCCGGTGATACGGAATTGACCCGAATGCCGGCTGCTGCGAGTTCCAATGCCAGTGATTTCGTTAAACTGATGACTCCTGCTTTAGCAGAGCTGTAATGCGGGATGAATGCCCCTGCCTGATGTCCTGACAGTGAAGCCACATTCACGATTGCCCGATTGGTGGCTTCATTTCCACTGCCCGCTTTTTCTTCCATCACTTTCCCCAAGTACTTGGAAACAAGAAAGACACTTTTCAAATTGACTTGTTGAATCATGTCCCAATCAGCTGCAGAAGTATCCAAAAGCTTCGATGACTTTGATCCACCTGCGTTATTGATCAAAATGTGAAGGTCACGATAATGTTCCTTCACATACATGGCCAGCTTTTTCACCTCTTCCTCTACGGTAACATCTGCAGCGAAAATGTCAGCCATGGGAATCGTGTGCCTGCTATTGATTTCTGCAGCTGCTTCCTCCAACTTTCCTTTCGTCCTCCCTACCAGCAACACTTTTGCCCCTTCGTCCGACAAGCGCATCGCTGTAGCCTTTCCAATACCGGAACCTGCACCTGTCACCACCGCTATTGATTGTGAAAACCTCATCCCCTTCACTCCTTATCTGGAATTTGAACTACGTTTCCTGCTTTTTCAATTCAGCTTCGATCCTTCCATCCACTAGCTCTGGGACAAGATCCATCGAACCTTTTTGCGCCGCCAATTCCAAATCGGCGATCAAGCTATGTTTATCAAACAACTGTCCGACAAACGATGATTTCAGGATATCAAAGGCATTTTCGCTATTCTTGCGATAAAGTGCATTGGCTGCCTTGGCTGCATCGTTGAGTATGAACGAGCCTCGAGATCCGGCAATCAGGCAATCTATCAAATGGCCTGCACCGTAAAAGTCCTCCAGACTGAATTCACCTGAGTTTCCCGAACAAACAATGATGATCGATTCTGTTTTATGATTTTTTGTTATTTTTTCCGCAACAGACGGATTATTCAACAAGGATGCGATATACACCTTTTTGGCAGCGGCTGAATTCCTCAGCGCAACCGTTCCATTAGTCGTGGACAGTATTAATGTTTTGCCAGGTACCAACTTACTCAATAGGGTCGGACTTGGATACATTAAATCCTCAACCGGCTTAGCTTTTAGTTCCCCTGCCACTACAAAATCCCCATGGTCCAATTCCTTGCTTTTCACCATTGCATCCACTGGATCCATGACGGGGATCACCTGGCGTGCTCCCTCATGAAGTGCTGAAATAATCGTAGTGGTCGCTAATAACACATCAAGTACGACCACGACTTTCTCCCCTTCTTGAAGCTTTTTCCCATCTATCTCTTCTTTTTTTAGCAGTAAATGAATGTTTTGTTTATATTCCATTGTATTAAACTTCCTTCGCAGATACATTTGCTGCATGAGTGAGTAAGCTTTTAACCGTTTTTCCGAGAGTGGAAAAACGGGGATCCTTAGTCTGGCCCTTTTTATATCGATAATAGATTTGCTGAAGAATGACGGCCAACTTAAAGTAACCAAATGTTAAATAAAAATCGACGTTGGAAACATCCCTTCCGCTTCTCGCTGCATACATCTCGATGAATTCCCTTCGTGTCGGGAAACCAGCTAAAGTCGTGATGGACGCTTGACCGACACCGATTTTGATAAGTTCGGGATCACCGCTATCCGTCCAGTAACTTAAAGCCACTCCTAGATCGGCTAACGGATCACCAACGGTGGACATTTCCCAATCAAATAAACCAACCATCTCTGTAAGGTCCTTGTTAAACATGGCATTATTAATCTTATAATCATAATGGATAATGGAAGTCTGGCTATGTTTCGGGATATTCTGTTGAAAATAATCGATAAGCGGTCGAATTTCCTTGATTTCATCAGTTTTTGCTCTCTCATAGCGGGAAATCCATCCGTGCACTTGTCTTTCAATGAATCCTTCAGGTTTGGATATTTCCGCCAACCCGGTTTTCTCAAAGGGAATCGAGTGAAGATCAGCAAGCCGATTGACCATGACATGAGAAAGCTGTCGGCACTTTTCGACCGTTGGCTCGATTTCCTTTGGAAATTCGGTATCTATTACTATTCCATGTTTCCTTTCCATTAGGAAAAAAGGGGACCCCGCAATCGATTCATCATCCGAGAACAGAATAGGCTCGGGCGCCGCTTGGAAATATGGGTGGATTGAGGAAAGGATATGATGTTCACGCTTCATATCATGTGCCTTTGGAGCAACAGGGCCAAGCGGGGGCCTTCTGAGAACAGCCTCCCATTCGCCCATTTTCAGCTGATAGGTCAAATTGGAATAGCCCGTTGAAAACTGTTGCAATTCTAACGGTCCATTTGGAAGGTCCAATATATTTTTTCTTAGGAAACCTTCTAGTGCACCAACATCCAGTTCCTCGCCGGGCCGAACAGGAATCGTATCGTCAACCATGTTCTTCCACTCCTTTAGAATTTTGTCATTCTAATTTTGAACAAGATGTGAAATGAGCTTTTCTTTAATCATTTCAGGGATAGGCTCACTTTTTTGATTCAAAAAATTAAAACAGACTAAAACAGCACTACCCTTGGCAATGACTTCCCCAGTTTGCGAGCAGTGGATATCATGAACCATTTCACAACTTTTCGTACCTACCTTTTTTATAGATGAACGAATGGTCAAGAATTGATTGAAATATCCCTGAGCAATAAAGTCGCATTTAGTGGAAGCTAACAAAAAGTTCCATGATTCAACATTCGTCGCTACGCCCAAAGCTTCAAAAAATTTCATGCGTGCTTCTTCGAGATAAATGAAATAGCTTGTGTTATTGATGTGGCCCAAGGCATCCGTTTCGGAAAAACGAACATTGATTTCGAATTCATGCATAAAATCCCTCCTTGATTAACGATGTACAAAAGCAGGTTTACGTTTATCCAAGAAGGCGGAAACCCCTTCTTTAACATCCTCAGTTTGGAAGATTTCTTCAAAAAGATTCGTTTCAATCTCTAGACCTTGTTCAAGAGTTGCCTCACTTCCTTCATCAATCGCTTTCTTGATTCTCGAAAGTGCCTGAAGTGAGTGCCTTGTCAATCGTGAGGCCAAGATTTTCGCTTCCGACAAACCGCAGCCTTGCTCAACGACTTTATTGACAAGCCCGATTTTTTCCGCTTCAATGGCACCAAGCGGATCACCGGTAAATATAATCTCTTTTGCTTTTGCATTCCCTACAAGTCTGGACAAACGCTGTGTACCGCCAGCTCCAGGAAATAATCCCAATTTCACTTCAGGCAGACCAATTTGAACCTGTGTTTCTGCCACTCGCAAATCACAGGCCAGAGCCAGTTCGCATCCTCCGCCCAAAGTCAGGCCATTTAATACAGCTATCGTAGGTTTAGGTAACTGATCGATTTTGGTTAGGACTGCATGACTTTCCTTTACCATTTCTTTCATATTCGGGTTCCCCATCATATTAGGGAATTCTTTTATATCAGCACCAGCCGCAAATGCGATATTGCCTGCACCGGTTATGAGTACTGCCACAGTTTCAGTATCTTTTGAAAGTTCATCGAACGTTTCCCCTAATTCTCTGAATACTTGTTTACTGATTACGTTTAATGGAGGATTATCGATGGTGATGACCGCAAGCTTATTTTCCTTAACCACTTTAATAAATTTTGTCATCAATTCTTCACTCCTTGGTTTGGATAATCATACCAGCCTTTTCCGGTTTTCCTTCCTAATTGTCCTTTATTCACCTTTTCTTCTATGCAAGCATTTGGCTTGTCCTCAGGATTTCCTGTTTCATTGTATCGCTGCTGCATGACAAAATATCCTACATCAATACCTGATAGATCCATCAGTTCAAAAGGGCCGATGGGATGGCCTAAGGCTTTCCTGCAAATTAAATCGATATCCCTATAGTCCACGATCCCTTCTTCATACAAATGTAAGGCCTCACGCTGCAAAGCTCCCAAAATTCGGTTTGCTACGAATCCCGATATCTCTTTCCTCAACAAAACTCCTGTCCTATTCATTTTCTCTGTGACCCCCATCGCAAGCTTCGCTGTTTCCTCCGATGTTTGATCACTCATGACAACTTCAACACAATCCATTATTAAAGGCGGGAAAAAGAAATGCATATTAATGAACTTATCCGGACGCTTCGTCACACTCGCAATCAGGCTATTGACAATCGTTGAACTATTCGTTGCAAAAATGGTTTCTGCTGGGGCCAATTCTTCAAGTCTAGTGAAGACTTCCCGTTTCACATCAAGTTTTTCAACAACCGCTTCAATGATCAAATCAGCTCCACTGGCCGCCTTCTCAAGATCGGTTGTATATTGCAGCCGGCTAAAAGCAGCCAACTTACGATCTTCAGACAATTTCCCTTTTTGAACCCATTTAGTCAAAATGACATCCAACTTTTCTTGGGCTGTATTCAACGCGTCCTCCTGAACATCCTGAAGAATCGTTTCGTAACCCCCAAGTGCAGCTAGCATCGCAATTTGATGCCCCATCTGCCCGGCACCAATTACGGTTATTGATTGAATTTGCTTGTTGGACATGCCTTCTATCTCCCTTCTACTAACTGGTTAGTATGTAACCTGCTCACGCCTCGATTCCATGCAGAATCATCCCCATAAAAATGGCTGCAACTTCCTGTTCGGTTTTTTCACCTTCCGGATCGAACCAATGATAGCTCCAATTGGCCACACCCAAAATAGCAAAAGAGATGATGGATGCATCGAGATTGGAACGTAGTTCTCCGCTCTCGATGCCGCCAATCAGCACTTGCTCGATTTTTTTACGGAACTCATCACGCTTAGGAAGGATTTGTGCAAGTTTTTCGTCACTTAGATTTTTCATTTCACGGAAAAAGACCGTTGCACTGGATTTTTTGGTTTTGATGCTCTTCAAAAGCATCAATACCATATCGAAAAGCATATCCTTACAGCTCTTCCCAGGCTCCAACATGATTATTTCCTGCTCACTAAGCAACTCGTCTATATAAGCTAGATGAATATCCATTAGCAATTGCTCTTTGCTCGTAAAGTAATAATAAAACGTTCCCTTCGTAACCCCGACCGACTCAACGATATCGGAAATCGACGTTTCACTAAAGCCCTTCTTTTCAAATAAGCGTATGCTATGTTCTGTCATTTTTTCTTTCATGTTTGTATCCTCGCAATCTGTTAAAATTTCAGCTGAATTGATATCATACGCGTTCGTACTATCAAAGCCCTCTTATTTTCTGGAAAGTTCTTCCCTTAAAGCCCGCCTTAGAATCTTTCCGACATTTGTTTTCGGTAACTCTTCACGAAATTCAACGAACTGCGGAACTTTATAAGCCGATAGGTTTGCTCGGCAGTAATCGATGATTTCCCGTTCATTTGCCGTTTTATTATTTTTAAGTACAAGCACAGCTTTTACCGACTCCCCTCGGTAAGCATCTGGAACTCCGATGACGACCGCTTCCTGGACAGCAGGATGTTCATAAAGAACTTCTTCCACATCTCTCGGATAGATGTTATAACCACTTGCGATGATCAAATCTTTTTTCCTGTCGACAATATAGAGGTAACCGTCTTCATCAACCTTGGCGATATCACCCGTATAAAGCCAACCATCCCTAAGGGTCACCGCCGTTTCCTCCGGCATATTCCAGTAACCTTTCATCACTTGAGGTCCTTTGACGATCAATTCCCCCAATTCACCAGGGGCCATTTCTTTTGTCCCGTCTCCCAGGTCCATCACTTTATATTCAGTCGAAGGGAAACCAATTCCGACGCTCCCAGGCTTCCTTTTTGCAAATGCCGGGTTACAATGCGTTGTTGGCGAAGCTTCCGTAAGACCGTAGCCTTCCAATATCTTCGCACCTGATTTCCGTTCGAACTCACGTAGCAGTTCCATGGGCATCGGAGCACTTCCGCTGTTACAGACCTGAATTGAGCCCATTCCATATTCTTCCGCCTTTGGATGATTCGTCAAAGCTACATACATGGTCGGTACTCCAGGAAAAGTGGTCGGCTGTTCACGTTTAATCGTTTCCAGCACTTCTTCTATTTCAAATCGTGGCAGCATAATGGAATCACCCGCGATATACACGGATAAATTCATTGCGGATGTCATTCCAAAAACATGAAAAAGCGGGATGACCGACAGCGTTCTTTCAGAACCCATTTTTAATTCATGCTTAAAAAATTCATACGATTGAACGACATTGGCCAGAATATTGCTGTGAGTCAGCATCGCCCCTTTTGATCGGCCGGTCGTTCCTCCTGTATACTGAAGAACGGCTATATCATTTTCCGGATCGATTGATACGTGATTGATTTTGCCGTCCCCTGTCTTCATGAACTGTTCAAATGAAGCATCAGGCTGGAAATCTGCATCCGAAGGCTGAAGGCTTACGGCGATGATATTTTTCAGGTTTGCATGTTGCTGCACACTTTTCACTTTCGGGTACAATCCATCCAATACAACGATCGTTTCAGCACCGGAGTCCTGTAAAATATGTTGCAGCTCCCTTTCAACCAGCATTGGGTTGATTTGGGTGATAATGGCTCCTGTTGCCAACGATCCATAATAAGCGATCACGTATTGCGGACAGTTCGGTAGCATGATGGCGACACGATCGCCTTTTTGAACACCTTTTTTTTGCAAGGCTGAAGCAAAGTCTTGCGACGCATGAAAAAGTTCCTGATAGGATATCTTTCGGTCATAAAAGGTAATAGCTGTATTGTTTGGATAAGACTTACATGCATTTTGAAGGATCCTTTGCATCGGAAACTCAGGGACTTTTATTTCCTTTGAAATTGAATCAGGATAAACGGAAAGCCATTTCTTTTCATTCATCATTTCATACCCTCCAGCCATATTTACTTACCTTTCATCACTTTGCATGTGAACCCCCATCAACAACCAAGATATTTCCAGTCACAAAATCGGATGCCTTTGAAGCCAGGAAAACCGCTGCCCCTTTCAAATCATCATCACTCCCTAATCTTTTTAGCGGTGTGGAATCCAAGATAGGATTCTTTCCTTGCTCAAGAACCCCTTTCGTCATTTTTGTGGGAAAGAATCCAGGTGCGATTGCATTAACATTGATATTATGCTGACCCCATTTAACAGCTAAATCCTTCGTTAAAGTAATGACCGCCCCTTTACTCGTATTATATCCGACCGTATCGAGCACCCTCGGGTCGGTCCCTCCCAATCCGGCAACGGAAGCGATGTTTATGATTTTCCCATGCCCCTGTTCTATCATGACCCTGCCTGTTGTCTGGCTCATGATAAAAGTTCCGGTTACATTGACATTCATCACCTTCTGCCATGCTTCAAGGGGCATGTCGACGGCTGGTGCCCCCCAAGATGCCCCGCTATTGTTCACTAAAATGTCGATGGCACCAAATTCACGGTATGTTTCGTTAACAACTTCCTGTACATCTGACGGATTGGTGATATCGCACTTAAGGGAAAGCGCCTTGACTCCAAGCTTTTCGATTTGTGAAGCAACTTCGTCGCATGCCTCCTTCTTCCGTGAACAAAGAACGACATTTGCCCCAGCTTCGGCAAAACCGGTCGCTATTTGTGCTCCCAATCCTCTCCCTCCACCGGTTATGATCGCCGTCTTTCCAGTTAGATCGAATAAGTCGGTAACTTTCATATTTTCACCTCATGCTTTTGTTGGTATTTTCGAAGTTCTATCTTGGCAACTTGTGAACGATGAACTTCATCGGGACCATCAGCAAGCCTTAAAGTCCGTGCATTTGCCCAATGTGCAGCAAAAGGGAAATCATCGGAAATCCCTGCAGCTCCAAAGCCTTGGATGGCCCTGTCCAGCACATTCAATGCCATATTTGGTGCCACCACTTTTATCATGGCGATCTCTGCCTTCGCTTCCTTGTTCCCGACAGTATCCATCATATAAGCAGCTTTTAAGGTCAGCAGTCTTGCTTGTTCGATTTCAATGCGTGAATCAGCAACCCACTCCATGACCACACCTTGTCTCGCCAATGTTTTACCAAAAGCGACACGATTTTGAATGCGCTTACATAATTCTTCAAGAGCTCTTTCAGCAGCGCCTATCAGCCTCATGCAGTGATGTATCCTTCCGGGTCCGAGTCTTCCTTGGGCAATTGCAAATCCTTTGCCTTCCCCCCAAAGAATATTCGTTGCCGGGACCCGTACATTTTCAAAAGTGATTTCGGCATGGCCATGTGGGGCATGATCATAACCAAACACAGGGAGCATTCTCTCGATTTTGACACCCGGTGTATCCAGCGGTACAAGAATCATGGACTGTTGTTCATGCTTGGACGCCTCAGGATCTGTCTTCCCCATGACGATGGCAATCTTGCATCGGGGATCGCCTGCTCCTGAAGACCACCATTTTCGGCCGTTTATGACATACTCATTACCCGTCTTTTCTATCCTGCATTCGATATTGGTCGCATCGGAAGACGCCACTTCCGGTTCTGTCATCGAGAAGCACGAACGGATTTCCCCAGCAAGCAAGGGCTTCAGCCAGCGCTCTTTATGTTCATCTGAACCGTATCTCACCAATACTTCCATATTACCAGTGTCCGGAGCATTACAGTTGAAGATTTCAGGCCCTATCATCGACCTACCCATGATTTCACAAAGCGGGGCATACTCTAGATTTGTTAAACCCGCGCCATAACCGCTATCAGGTAAAAATAAATTCCATAATCCTTCTTCTTTTGCTTTTGCCGTCAATTCAGATAATATCGGGGGTATTTCATTCCAGCGGCTCTTCTGTGCTTCAAGCTGCTTTTTGTATATTGTTTCATTTGGGTAAACGTGCTTTTCCATGAATTCCGTTAACTTCTTTTCCAGATCTTTCACCTTTTGAGTATGTTCAAAGTTCAAATTGAATTCCTCCTTTTAAACCTACTAACCGGTTAGTATGTTATGACTCTTAAATTATATACATAATATTCAGATTTTTTCAACGATTAAATCATTATTTTCTTGTCATTCGTTGCCCTGCATCCGGAACTTTTCGTTCTCACTGTATTCGCTTTGTTGGACGGTTGGAAGTATACAAACGATTTTGGTACCTTTTTTCAGTTCACTAGTGATGAAAACTTTTCCGCCGTGCTTTTCGATGATTCTAAAACAAACGGAAAGACCCAATCCCGTTCCTGATGTTTTTGTAGTGAAAAATGGTTCTCCTACTTTTTGAAGGGAGTTTTCCGGGATACCCTCCCCTTCATCCAAAATGCTCAAAAAAACTTCCCCACTTTTTTCATTTATGCTCACAAAAATACTTCCGCCATTCGGCATCGATTCTATGGAATTTTTTATCATGTTTATTAATACTTGCTTGATTTGGTTTTCATCAAAGTACATAAAAATAGGTTCTGAATCATAATTTTTATGTATTTGAATATTGTTCAGTACGGCATTTGTCTCCAACAGCGTTACGACATGGTTGCAGCTTTCCTTTAAATCCTTCTCAAGAAAAACCGCCTCAGCAGGTTTCGATAGCAGCAAGAGTTCATTCAGCACTTGCTCGATTCGATTTATTTCCGAAAAAATAATATCATAGTACTCCTGCTTTTCGGAACCGCCATCTTTAATCAACTTCACGAATCCCATTATCGCTGTCATCGGATTCCTAACCTCATGTGCAATCCCTGCCGCAAGTTGGGCAGCCGTTGATAATTTGCTTGAAGTGATTGCCAAGTGTTCGTTTAGGCTCACAAGCTTCTCCTCCGCATGTTTACGTTCATTGATTTCCGATAATATGCCCGCCGTCCCGATGAATTTCCCAGCGTCATCGTAAATTAGTTTAACGAATGCTTCAACCCAACTTGTTCCCTTTTTCGCATTTAGTTTAATGTCCGCACGAAAATATTTATCCCCTCGGTGAAAGGAGTCCGCAAAGGTCTTCAATACATCTTGATAAGAAGCGTTATCCATATGTTTGGAAAAGTGAAGCCCCAGGGATT
Source organism: Peribacillus sp. NPDC094092 (assembly GCF_050279365.1). Classification (NCBI taxonomy): domain Bacteria; kingdom Bacillati; phylum Bacillota; class Bacilli; order Caryophanales; family Bacillaceae; genus Peribacillus; species Peribacillus sp. NPDC094092. Next base: position 1,238,085 of record NZ_JBNNUC010000001.1, read on the forward strand.
CATTCACGGTTGCACCACTCATCGATTTCCATGCCGGGTTTAAATATAACCATTTCCCTTTCTCATCCGTTTGGAAAATGACCTCATTGAAGCTATTGATCAATTCTTTAGAGTAATTGGAAATGATGCGATAACGCCCTTCACTATCCTGCAACAAAGCAATCGTTTTCCGGTTATGATCGAAGATGGCACCCAAACACCAGGAAATGGCTAAAATTACGATTAAATAAATTCCTGCAAAGGCGGAAAACCTTCGTTCCTCATTTCCCAGCCACCCTATATAGGGTAATATCAATAGGAAGAAAAGGGCTGGGACAAAAATCCTTCCAGTATATTTCTTCATCTCTTCCACCTCCTCACCAAAATGATTTATACTTCGTCCGAATGATTTCAAAGTAAGAGGGCAATATTTTTGTATGTTTGAATGTTGAATACTCACTTATAGGTAAATTTCAACATTTTGTCCATGATTCCTGCAAACAAAACAAAAAACCTCTCCTGATGGAAAGGTATTGTTCTACTCAAATCAATCACCCAATGATGACACGTTCCTTTGGATAATGATAAATTTCCGTAACTTCTTTATGGCCTATGATATACAGGAGGGACGTTATCCCGACACGGCCAATGAACATAATGACCATAATGACGATTTTACCGATATTACTGAGTTCAGGCGTAATTCCCATTGAAAGTCCAACGGAACCAAAAGCTGAACATACTTCAAAAATGATTTGCATCAAAGTAAAATTCTCAGTAATCGATAAAATGAAGACCGCGATTATGCAAAGGAGCGATCCCATGATCATAACTGCTGTTGCCTTTCGAATATCATCGGGATGAATCTCCCGCTTGAACACTTTAATGGAACGCCTTCCCCTCATGAAATTCCATAAAAATAGAATCATGATGGCCAGAGTCGTTGTCCGTATCCCTCCCCCGACTGAACTTGGGGATGCTCCAATGAACATCAAAATGCTCAGCAATAAAAGGGTCGGTTCCGAGAAATCGCTCACATTCATCGTTGCAAGGCCGCCACTTCTCGTATTCGATGACATAAATAGAGAGTAAAAAAAAGATTCATGCCAGCCCTTATCTTTAAAAAACCCGTTCATTTCCAGCAAGTAAATCAGGATCGTTCCCCCAATGATAAGGGAAAAGAAAGTGACTGATGTCAGCTTCGTGAACAAAGAAAAATGAAACTTATACGTACGGGCTTTATTGGATAAAAATTCTTTCAACTCAATCAGGACAGGAAATCCGATAGCTCCAAGGGTAAGCAGGATAATCGTGATGAACTGTACAAAATAATCGTCTTTAAATGGAATCATTGAAATACCGGTAATATCAAAACCAGCATTCGTGGTGGCACTTATGGCTAAAAATAAGCCATTTAAAAAGGCTTCTTGCCAGTTGGGAAAATAATTCAAGAAGTACAAGCCTAAAACAAGAGCTCCAATCATTTCAATAACTACAAATATCTGAATGATTTGAATCAATAATTTAACAAGCCCCGAAAGATTCGATTGGTTTTGATCTGTCATGATCAATTGTCTTTCCTTCAATCCGATTTTCTTACCCAAAATCAGCCAGAAAAACGTTCCAAGTGTCATAATGCCAATACCGCCAAATTGGAGAACAAACATTAGAATGAAATAGCCTACCTCATTATACACTTCGGGTAAACTAACAACTGTTAGACCAGTCACACTAACTGCACTTACGGCTGTGAATAATGCATCCATGAATTTAAATTCCACGCCTGGCTTAAGAGCAACCGGCAGACTCAACAGTATGGTCGAGATACTTACGGCCAAAAAGTAATAACCGACGATAAGCTGAGCGGGTGTTAACTTAGATAATATTTTTTTGATAGCAAACATAAAGAGTTTCCTTTCTTACTCCTTTATAGTTATGTGAATCACATAACCACTAAAAATCTAGTTTACCCTTTTTTGATTCTTTTTTCATTCTTTTTTCCATTCTCTTTTAAAACTGACTTACTTACAACAAATAGGCAGGTTTACCAATAAGTTTGATGCTGCTCATATAAGTAAAACTCCGCATTCTACTTATACTATCAATACAGCGGCAATAGCCGTTGAAAAAGTAAAGGGGAGATTCAAATGGCTAACAGCAGTAACAACCTTCTTGTTCCTGGAATCGAACAAGCATTAGAACAAATCAAATATGAAATTGCATCTGAATTCGGTGTACAATTAGGTTCCGATACTTCAGCACGTGCCAATGGTTCAGTTGGCGGAGAAATCACGAAACGTCTTGTACAACAAGCACAATCTCAACTTAAAGGTCAATAATTTTCATTACAATTTAATATCCATGGCTAAGAGTCCAGCTGCATGCTGGACTCTTTTTAATCATTATGTCCATTTCCGTTTCCATTATTGCCTTTACCCCATTTCGAGTTATCCCAATCTTTCTTATCTTGTTTATATTGCTTATCATGGATATCTTGCTCACCTTGTTTATCATGCCTATCCTGATTATTTTGCTTACCCTTTTCATCATTCCTGCCGTGCTTTTCATGATCATTATTATACTTTTTTTTTGCTATTGGAACTTTTTTCACTTCGGACTTTTTATCATTTTTTTCATTTTTCCGCTTGTTCTTTGATTGGTTGCTGTGATCGCTATTTGATTTTCCTTTTGCCTTGCTTTTTTCCTTGTTTTCATTTTTGGCATTCCGTTTTCCAATTGTATCTACCCGTTCGGTTTGCTCCTTAATTTTGGTGAATTGCTTTTCCGGGCCTTTCTTTTCAGTCGGTTTGGCTTCATTGGCCGGCTCTTTCTTTATTTCAGTTGAATCATTCTCTTTTTTCTTTCCCTCATCCGATTTGTTTTCCGCACTCAGCGTTACGCCCTTCTCTTTCGGAATAACAACCTTTTCTACGACTTTTTTATCTGGCGCTGGAGCTGGCTCCCTCTTATTGACTTTTACCTTTCCTTTATCTTCATTCAACTTCTTTTCGAGATATTTACCCGTGGATATGCCTTGTTCCCTTGCATGCTTCCAATCGCTTTTGGTTGCCTGGATCACTTTCATTCTTGTATCAGAAACATTATCCTGCTCAGATATTTCTTTTATCTCTTCTTTTAAATTCTTATCCAGCTCTTTATTTTTTTCCAATAACGTTGTGGAAACGACTATTTGTTTATTTCCCTTCAAATAACCAAGTTGCTTCGTCGTTTCAACGATTCGGCTTGTGACAGTCTTTATATTCTTGCCTTTCCAGTCCTTCAGATGATCAATCACAAGCTTGCCGTCTTCATTTAAACCGGTAAGTTTGAGAACATCTAAATCATCGTCGAGCTCCAATTCAATGCTTGGATTCACATCTATCGTCATATATGCCGACACGGGACCAGAGAAATAAGAAGGAAGAATCGAAAAGAGTATCAAGAAGGTGGAAGCAATGCTTAGCACGGCCGTTTTTTTGAAAGATGAATGAAAATTGGAAAAAGCTAAAGTGAACTTTTGTTCAGCAGGTGAAAAAGTGATTTCCTCACCCACTTCATATACCCGTTCCTGCCTTTTGGTTTTCAGAAATTCACCCTCTGGGGTCAATAGGGTTACATATCGCTTATTAACTGAAAGAATAACTCCTTTTTTCATTCATCGATAGCCCCTTTTATATAATCATTCAAATACAAAAAATCTCCGTTTAATATGATAGCCACAGCAATGATGTATTTTCTATTCCGTTCAATCGTTTTTCTGCTTACTTCCACTTTTCCCTCAAGCTGTTTTACGGGCAGCCGTTTTTTTGCAAAAAGGGTTTCTTTCAGTTCGTCATCTTCCATTAACAATTTAGCGATCATGATAGCTCCCTTCCTGGCATCTGCATGTTTGGGAGAGTTTTCAACTAAATCCTCAAATGACAGACCAAAATCCTGTAGATGGCTTATATAAAGATGAATTTCTTCTTTTCTTCTTTCCGATTCCTTCTGCTTCTCGTATTCATTGATTGAATTTTCATTATCGATATATATATGGCTTTGATCATTATCATCATTCAATGATAAATCCAATAAAACTTCTTTTTGTTTTGACTGGCTTCTTAAATAATCTATAACCCTTCGTTTAACGAGGGTTTCGGCAAATGCCAATAAAGAACGGCCTTTTTCCGGGGAATATTTATCGATTGCCTCGTTAAAAGCAATCATACCAATACTGAATTCATCATCTGATTCATATATGTACCGTTTGCAAACCGATGAGACGGTTTTCGCAATAAAAGGTTTGAATGACTCTATAGTATCATTACGAAGGCTAATATCGCCTTGTTGAATTTTCAATACGGTTTCTTCTAAAGAACGCTTTTTTTTGAATGCTGTAAACAACAAACCAAGCATTTGCTCACCTCGCTCCTGTTGAACATAAAATACGCATCAACATACTTATCTTAAGCGGAGGGAGTCTAAAAGACAGTACCAAAAGAACTATTTTTGCGATTTAAATGAAATCACATAATATATCAACATGATAAAATACTTAGTTTTTTCTCGTTTATTACAGTGCAATTACAGTAAAATAACTTTTTTCGGATTTTCGTCCAATTCAATGGGACAAATGTCATTTTTATAACCAGAATTTAATATTCACATCTTTTAACATATCATACGTAAACATACCTGCGCTTTTGAGGGTCATCTACATAAATACATTAAAAAGCAAAAAAAAAAGCGTGACCAGCACCACGCCTGCAGACTCGATGAAAACCAAGTTTGTGTCAGTTTTTATGAAGGTTTAAAATACAAAAGCTGACTTTCACTCCAGGCACTCGCTTTCCGCGGGCGGTCCGGGAGCCTCCTCGGCGCACTTTCCCCGCAGGAGTCTCGCTCCCTCCGTTCCAATCAACTTTGTTTTGAAATTTAGATACAACCCCTTGTGTTTACAAACTCTAGGCGTGACCAGCACGCCCATTTATTTTTAAGCTTCCTGTATTTTTTTCTCTTCTTTTTCTTTTTTTTCTTTTTTGCTTGAAATGATCCATGCACCTGCTGCAATTCCAATCAAAAAGGTCCAGAAAATCGATTTCCAAAGAGTTGATTCAGGAAAATGATGATCGATGACAGCCAGTGAAGGGTGTGCGAGTGTGTGTACCGCCAATTTCACTCCAACCCACCCCACAATCAAAAATGCTGCCATTTCAAGTGAAGGACGCTGATGAAGCAGCTTCACGAATCCATTTGCTGCAAATCGCATAATGACCAATCCAATCAAACCTCCGAGAAACATGACAGCGAATTGCCCTCCGTCAATACCGCCGACTTTCATCCAGCCTGTAGCAGGAAGTGTAACAGCCAGTGCGACGGCAGCCAACATGGAATCGATTGCGAAAGCTATATCTGCCGCTTCAACCTTTACCACGGTCATCCAGAAGCCAGATTGCTTTTTGGGTTTCGTGATTTCCTTCTCACCTTTACCGGCGTATTTTTTGTAAATGTTCTGAAAGGCAATGAAAAGTAAATAAATCGCACCGATCGCTTGAACTTGCCACACGTCGACAAGAAAGGAAATAAGGAATAAACTTGCAAAGCGGAAAACAAAAGCTCCCATTAAACCATAAAACAAGGCTTTTCGCTGTTGTTCTTTTGGCAAATGCTTAACCATTACAGCCATGACGACTGCATTATCCGCAGCAAGTATCCCTTCCAAACCAACCAAGATAAGAAGGACCCAGCCATACTCCAATAATATTGATGCTTCCATCCATTCAACCTCCAATAGTTAGTATTTCCTTCCTATTGGCATTGGCAAAATAAAAAGACCTCTGCCATATAGGCAAAGGTCTTGCTGAACATGAAATCATGTCAACAAAGCCGATGAATGTTTAACATCCACGTAATGACGACTTTGTTTTAGGGCGAACCCTAACGCTACTCCCCTTTGAAAAGGAAAATCAGTTATTAAGTATATTAATAGTATACGCGCGAGTTATGAAAATAACAATCTTTTTTATAAATGGATCTCATTTTCGGTTCCCTTTGGATAATTTAATCAATCGCAAATATTCTTTGCCGAAACGAATCCAGTTCGGTTTGGCGGAAAAGTAGTTCTGAAACAACGATAAAAAACGCGTGTATTTCCCTTCATATGGATACCATTGTATTTCTGTATTCTTTTTACCATTATCGATCATGATCGCTTTTTCATGACAGAAAATCTTCAATCCATGATCGCCATGATAGCGGCCAATCCCACTTTGTTTGGCACCGCCAAATGGTAAATGATGATTAGCAACCGTAATCAGCACATCATTGATCGTCACCGCCCCGGTTACTAACCGTGACGCAATCCTGCTTGCTTTTTCCCTATCCATCGTCCAAACGCTGGAATTGAGTCCATATTCACTTTCATTTGCAAGGGCGATCACTTCTTCTTCCGTATCGAAAGGTATTACAGGCAATACGGGGCCGAACGTCTCTTCTTTCATGATTTTCATGGAATGATCGACATTGGACAGAATTGTCGGCGGAATGAAATGGGTCTGTCCCATTATCCACTCTTTCGGAGGTGTTCCGGTTTCAAGTACGGCCCCCTTATTCAGTGCATCCTCCAGGTGTCCAGCCACAATATCAACTTGTGCCGGGAAAGTCATTGAACCGATATCATCGTTCGATTGAACTCCCTGCCTCATGGACTTCGTTTTTCCTTTAAGTAGCATGAGGAATTCTTTATAAACAGGACGTTCCACATAAACCCTTTCAACACTCATGCACACCTGCCCACTATTTGTGAAAGCGCCCCATAGAGCCCCGTTCACGGCCCGCTCCAAGTTAGCATCTCGCAGAACGATCATCGGATCCTTACCGCCAAGCTCCAGAGTCGTTGGGATCAGGTGTCTTGCTGCGACCTCACCAATCATTTTCCCAGTCCTTACAGATCCAGTAAAAAATATATAATCTGGTTTTTGCTCAGTTAAAGCCGCACCAAGTTCCTTCCCTCCATGGGCAAACTGTATAGTCCCTTCAGGGAAACCAGCTTCAAGGAACAGATTTTCGATGCACACCCCAACTAAAGGAGTTACCTCTGATGGCTTGGCGATGACTGTATTTCCCGCTGCTAGAGCATTAAGAATGGGTACCATGGAAAGCTGCAGGGGATAATTCCATGGTGAAATGACGAGAATCGTTCCACGGGGCATATAATGGATATAAGATTTCTTACCAATTAACATGAGTGGAGTGGTAACCTTCCGCCCGGAAAGAATCTTCCCTGCATGTTTCTCGATATGCTTGATTGCATCAATCGTTGGCATGATATCGGCAACCAGCGCTTCTATTTTCACTTTTCCCGTATCTTTTGAAACGACTTCAGCTATTTCATCCATTTTTTCAACCATCAATAAACGGAGCCGTTTTAAATAGTGCAGCCGTTCCATGATGGGAAGATTCGACCATGATGGGAACGCATGTCTTGATTTCTTATATATATGAGGAATCGACTTCAATTGCGTTGGGACGATTTCCGCAATCTTCTCACCTGTTGCCGGAGAAAACACTTCCAATTTTTCATGTATTTCTTCCATAAATACTCTCCTTGCTTTACCTTATTTTATTGGTATTCCATATCTTTTCTATCCTTAAATAATGATCGGCTGAGGAGTAACCCCTCCCCATGAATGCAGAAAAATTATCGGCTTCAGCGCTGTCAATACCCCTGTCCAAGTGAAAGTAAAAAGCGTTTCAATTCCACTCCTTAATATGCCAGGACGGATTGATGAGAGCGCCTGACTACTATTATTTAACAGTACATGAGAGGAACGTTCATAAACTTCACTAGACATACGAGGTTTTTCCTGAACCCTCTTATATAATGCCAGAGACGCAGCAGCCTGTATAATATAATCGATTTGGAACCAAGTCCACAACCGTAATCCTCTCTCCATAAAATCCCTGTCCGGCTCCCTGCCACATAATCGGGGCTAAAATAAGTATACCTCTTAAGATGAGTTATTCCTTTTACGGATTCGTATATAGTATCGACATCACATCAAGTTTTACAACCCATGAACTACAGCTTCTCTATAACACTCCTCAAATGGAATATATAGTAAAAAGTTTTCGATTTTAAAAGGAGTATTCACGTTTGCCATCGAAGGTAGTGTATAGTAATCCAAATTCGGAAATAAGCAAAAAGGAAATCCGGGAGACTAGTTTATCGGTTTTAGTGTTTAATATAGGGTAATGGGGGATAAATTCATATTATCGGATAAAAATTATTATCTATATAACCGATTTTCCGTTACTATATAAGAAGGCGATTTTTTCGCGCATACATATTTGAGGTGAGCGCACAAGTGAAAAGAATAATTAAAGCATACGACTTCCCTATTTTCATCGCTGTCGTATTACTCTGTTTGTTTGGTTTAGTCATGATTTACAGTTCGAGCATGGTTACTGCGGTTGCTCGATACGGTCAGCCCATGGATTACTTTTTTGAGAAACAAAAAACGGCCTTTCTCATTTCCTTCCTGGCAATGATCGTCACGATGATTCTTCCTTATAAGATGTACAAAAACAAAATGTTCTTGATGTCCATGATGTTTGGAATGGCCGGTATCCTTTTGCTGCTATTTATCTTCGGCCATACAGCCGGGAATGCCACAAGCTGGTTCAAGTTAGGGACAAAGTCGATACAACCAGCAGAATTTTCTAAATTGGCAATGATCATTTATCTGGCCGCCATTTACGGAAAAAGGCAGGATCGAATCAATAGTATTGATAAAGCCGTCATCCCCCCGATTTTCTTTCTGGTATTCATCTGTTTTTTAATCGGGATACAACCTGACTATGGAACGGCAGCGGTCATTTTCCTGATTTCAAGTACCATGATCATTTCATCCGGGATGTCTTTTAAAAGCATATTCAAACTTTCTTTGATAACTGCGATATTCGTTGCGATATTCGCACTTGGAACACTCGTGACAGGTAATTTCTCATCCGTCCTCTCTGAAAATAAGGTGTCTCGTTTTACGGGGTTTGCCGATCCATTTGGAACGGCAGGAGAAAGCGGGTATCAACTCGTCAATTCATTATTTGCGATAGGATCCGGTGGCCTTACCGGAGTGGGACTTGGTGACAGTGTACAAAAATACGGGTACCTGCCTGAATCACATACTGATTTCATCATGGCCGTCATTGCAGAAGAGCTTGGGATATTCGGAGTCGGTTTCGTTCTATTGACACTAGGTTTCATCGTCCTAAGGGGATATGTGCTTTCAGCAAAATGCAAGGATCCTTTTGGAAGTCTTTTATTGATCGGCATCTCATCCATGATCGGCATTCAAGTTGGCATCAACGTTGGCGGAGTGACTGGTCTTATCCCAATTACGGGAATCACCCTTCCATTCATCAGTTATGGAGGATCTTCCTTACTGTTGCTCATGCTTTCAATGGGCATATTCCAAAATGTCGTAATGCGAATGAATTTACTTGAACAGAATGAAAAGGTCGTGTCCATTCCAAAAGATGAGATTGCGTCTTCAAAATAAACGTAAAATCCCATCCCCCCTGACATTTCTGTTCATGTCAGGGGTTCCTCTATTGAAGCCATATAAAAAAACAGGCAGTCGAAACAGACCGCCTGTTTTTTCATTTATAATGGATACCGATTTTCGTAAAGCCAGAAATCAGACTGAGCAAAGGACAAAGTAGGCAGAAGAATGCAAATGGGGCATATTCAAGGGTTGAAACACCCAATACCTGTGTCAAGAATACACCGCAGACCCCCCAAGGAACCAGAGGGTTCACAACTGTTCCCGCATCTTCAAGTACCCTCGCAAGCGTTTTGGGCTGCAAGCCCAAATCTTCATATTTATGCTGAAAGGCTTTCCCAGGCAGTATAACTGACAAATACTGTTCACCCACCAGGAAATTCACGCTGACTCCTGCAAATACAGTAGCGGAAATCACTTTCGCTACACTCGTCAATGAATCCTGGACCGCTTTTAAAATAGAAGGGATGACTCCCAATTCGAACAATAGTCCGCCCATGGCCAATGCCAACAACACCATCGAAACGGAGAACATCATACTTTCAATGCCACCCCGCGATAGGATTGAGTCAAGTTGATCCATTCCACTCTTGAGTACGAATCCGCCGTATAAAATATCCGCTAGTTTCGCAACGGTCAAATTAGGCGTTTGTATGAGAGCAGTCACAACCGCCGAAATGATTCCTGCCGAAAGTGTCGGAATCGCCGAAACCTTTTTCAAAGCCATGACTAGAACGATGACAAACGGAACCAAACTCCATATGCTTATATTCGTTTCCATTTCCAGGGCTTTGGTCATGGCTTCGATTTCCTCAACACGAGCCACTTTGATATTCGGTGAAAGGAAGTAAAAGCCGATAAGTGATATTAAAAAACCTGGAATGGTCGTCCAAAGCATATTGTTAATATGTTCAAATAATGGTGCTCCAACCGTTCCCGACGCAAGGTTGGTCGAGTCGGATAATGGAGACATTTTATCCCCAAGAAATGCACCGGAAATGATTGCACCGGCTGTAATCGCCAACGATAAATCCATCGCAGCCGCCATACCTATTAAAGCAACGCCGATTGTGGCTGATGTTGTAAGTGAACTCCCGATACAGAGCCCTATTAGCGAACACACCAGAAATGTGATCGCATAGAAATATTCACCAGAAATCCATTCAAACCCATAGTACATGATGGTAGGGATCGTCCCGCTTGCCATCCAGATGGAAATCAGCATTCCAATGAAAAAGAATATATAGATGGCACCCATTCCAGAAACTGCACCTTTGACGATAGCTGCCTCCATAATTGAAAATGGCAGCTTCTTGATCTTTCCATAAACAAATAGAAATAGGATTGCCGCTATAATTGGGATATGTGGGGCAAGTCCATAATGTATGATACCAATTGCAATGATTAATAATAAAACGGCCAAAACCCCAATTGCTTCAGGTAAGGAGAGTTTTAGCTTTGCATCTTCAAGACGCATAATGTATTTCCCCGCTTTCATGTTGTATATTCTCTGAGGTAAGGATCGGACCTTTTTCACCCTCATAATTACTGAAACGCTTTTAAGCACTAAAGTACTAGCTAAATATAAAGGAGTTTCAGGAGATTGTCAAAGGAATATTTTAGTAGATATTGATTTTTCCCAATGATATTTCCCTATAATGACTTTTATGTGATTCGATCATTATCTGGCCTAATTGAAATGCCTTGGTCGTCTCATTGTCCTTCGCCAAATAATGAATAGTTTTTTCTCATACTGATTGTCAGGAGAATGCAGCCTATTTTACCGAAAAAAATGGCCGACTGGACTTGGCGAGGGTCAAATGTGGTCTAATATCGAAGAGGTCAAAGATACTGCGTAACTGCTTCAAGTACAATAAAAATCAAAAGGGTTTCCGAATGAAACCATTCCGAAACCCTTTTTTCTCCAAACTAAAAAGCCCGTGTATACTACACGGGCTTCTCCATTATTTCAAATCCATTGGATTATATAAATCCACGTCAGGATTTTTATCTTGGAACCAACGAAGTGCAAACTCATTTTCAAATAAGAATGCATATTTATCAAACCGGTCTTTAACAAGGATGCTTCTTGAGCTATGAAGGTTTTCATCAAGCTTTTCATCTTCAGCCCAACGTGTAATCTTACTGCCCATGCGCTCCATGACGACTTCAACATTGTACTCGTTCCTCATTCGATGCTCGAATACTTCGAATTGAAGTTGCCCAACCGCACCTAGCAGATATTCTTCCATCCGAACCGTTTTGAAGAGCTGAATTGCACCTTCTTGTACAAGTTGGTTAATTCCTTTATGGAAATGTTTCTGTTTCATGACGTTTTTCGCTGTTACTCTCATGAATAGTTCCGGTGTAAACTGAGGCAGCCGTTCAAACTGGAACATGTTTTTGCTTGTTGTGATCGTATCTCCAATCTGGTAGTTACCGGTATCATATAAACCGATGATATCTCCGCTCACCGCTTCATTTACGGTGTTCCGATCATCAGCCATGAATTGGGTAGAAGAAGACAGGTTAATCGGTTTCCCGGTCCTGCTCAAGTTTACGCTCATTCCGCGCTCGAATTTACCGGAGCAAATACGAAGGAAAGCGATCCGGTCACGGTGTTTTGGATTCATATTCGCTTGAATCTTGAAAATGAAGCCAGAAAAATCATTACTGACAGGGTCCATTTCGCCAGACGTCGTCATCCGTGCTTGTGGAGCGGGTGCAAATTTCAAATAAGCATCCAAAAACGTCTGAACACCGAATGTCGTTAAAGCACTTCCGAAAAATACGGGACTTAGTTTTCCATTTGCAATGTTTTCTTCAGAGAATTGGTTACCCGCTTCCGTCAACAGCATGATTTCTTCCAAAGTTTGCTCATATAGCTGGGAATCCTTAATTTTATGATCCACTTCGAGTTCACCTTCGTCATTCAACGGAAGGAAACGCTCTTCCCCTTCAGTTTTGAACTGTTCAATCCGATTATTGAACCTGTCGTAAATGCCCACGAAGTCTTTTCCCATCCCAATCGGCCAGTTCATTGGATATGTTTCTATACCCAATACCTCTTCAAGTTCGGCAAGCAATTCAAGCGGCGTTTTACCTTGTCGGTCCATTTTATTGATAAAAGTGAAAATCGGTATGCCTCTCATCCGGCATACTTTGAATAATTTAACTGTCTGATCCTCGATACCCTTTGCCGAATCGATAATCATCACGGCACTATCAACAGCCATCAGTGTACGATATGTGTCTTCACTGAAATCTTGGTGGCCAGGTGTATCGAGAATATTGACACGGAAATCATCATAATCGAATTGCATGACTGAAGATGTAACGGAAATTCCCCGTTGTTTTTCTATCTCCATCCAGTCACTTGTTGCATACTTCCCTGTTTTTCTAGCTTTAACTGTTCCGGCATCACGGATCGCGCCGCCAAACAGCAATAATTTTTCTGTCAAAGTCGTTTTCCCGGCATCCGGGTGAGAGATGATTGCGAAGGTCCGTCGGGATTGAACCTCGTCTTTTAATGTAGTCATAAAATGTTCCTTTCATTATTGGATTCATCAAAAAATTTATAAGAGGTTTACTGTATTTTTCACATTGGTATGGCAACCTTTCTTTGTATGCAAAAATCCTGATCCTACACAATATATGTAAGAAAAAATATATCATAAGGCATAAGCCTTGGCTACTCTGCATTCAAGTCAATCAACCTTTCTATTTTAACACGATATGAAGGAAAGATGTAGAGGTGAATGAAACACCATAAGCGGATTTGTTCAGAAGGCAAAACAAAAGACGCTTAATAAGCGCCCCTTATCTTAATCCATATGGTTATCGTTCATTTATTCATGGTTTATCATTTACCTTGCAGTTTTAATCGCTTTTTGATCCCGCTTGTTCTTCCAGCGTTTTTTTACTTCCTTGAATATGATGGGAGCAGCAAGAATGAGGGCCTTTTTTAATAATTTCTTCATTTCATCAGTCCTTTCTTTCTTAAACCTATACCCGATTATTTTCAAGAAAAACTTAATGCCAAATAGTTTTTCCGTTTTCAGCCATAAAGCCTTTTGCTCTTGGACATGGTACTCTCGAGGAAAATCCTGCACGGCAATACCGTTATGCTTCCCCTTTTTAAACCTTCCTAAAATTATTTTCCCCAAACGGGAATGTATAATTTGCTTCCATTTGTTTTATCCTTTATAAAGGTGGGTATATACTAAAAAATTGGAAATTGCTCCAGAGGTTAGTGGATTCATTTTTCCGGTAGGCTTTCACATATTATCAATCATCTTCGTATGATAACTTTAACTTGAATGAGGGTGCTGGATAATGTGTGAAATTGATTTTTCCATCCGGGTAAAATCATCACCATTAATATTTTTTAACTTTTTAGGAGGATTCATCGAATGACAGTAACAGGTAAAGTGAAATGGTTCAATAGTGACAAAGGATTTGGATTCATCGAAGTACCAAACGAAGATGATGTTTTCGTTCATTTTTCCGCCATTCAAGGAGAAGGTTTCAAGAGCCTTGATGAAGGCCAAGAGGTTGAATTTGAGATTGAAGAAGGAAACCGTGGACCTCAAGCTAAAAACGTCGTAAAACTCTAAAGCATAGATACACAAACATAATTGATAGGCAATGCAAAAGGAGGCCGCCCTATTGGGCGCGGCCTCCTTTCCACGTTATCTTTCATTAAAATGATCCAAAATGAAGCCGGGAACATGTTCGCCAGAAAAACTCTTGATATCCACATCTCTGCTTTCTTTATAATAAAAGGCAGCTGAATACTCTCCGCCCCAATCGATTTGAGCATTATCAATGGCCGTCTCGATTTCCAAAGCCGTCTTGATCTTCATGCGATTCGGCTGTCGTTCAATATGCTGTGCAAGTTCACTTTCAGAATTCGAATGATAAATTTTCGAATCAGTCTTCGCAACCAGGATATAAGAGATATCATCAGCCATTAACCGCGCTTTTTTAGATTGCCCGGTACTTTCCATCCATTTTGAAAACTCAGTATATGAAGTGTCCCAATTCATATAAATGGTTTTGTCATTATTCAAGAGAATTTCGATGGAGGCATAATCACCGAATGAAGATGTCATTTGGGCGAACGATTGATTATTCAGATCCTCCGACAATGCCTTTACAGCAGCCTCCAACTGTTGACCGTCCGTGACCGTTATTGATTTGTCCACTTGTCCGCTTGCCGTTATCTTGATTTTAGAAACGTCTTCAGCGGATACATTCAATAACTCATTAACCATTCTTTTATATTCATTCGACTCATAAATTTTCGCCAACAGTGGCATGTATGAGTCGTAATTTTGCAAATGATACTCTCTTGCTAACCGCTTTCCATCCTTGAGTTCATACATCAGAAATACGGTTTGCCCATCATTCACATCACCAATGGATACTTTTTTACCCTTATCGATGATTTCCTGATGCAATAACCTGATCGCTTCTATATTATCCTTCTCTTTAAGATGATTGAAAGCTTCATTCGAGGTGCCATCATCTTCAAAATATAAAGGAGAATCGCCAATATAAATTTGGCTGATCATCTTTTCATCAGGAATCTTGGCCTTATACTGAAGGGGATCTAATTTAATAATGAGTGCCAGCACAATGATAGCCACCATAAATGCTACATAACCTTTCAGGTTGACCCGTATTCGCCAAGTCTTTTGCAGGACGATTTCCCCTAAATAATAACCAAGCAAAGAACCGACGGCATATCCGAAGAAAATCCACCAAGGTTCACCTGTCGTTTCGCTAAAATAAAGCCCTGTAAACAGCATCATGCATAATGTCAGGACGAATTTAAATAATGGCTTAATCTTCGGGTAAACAAATGCCTGCGACACATGCTCCAGCTTTCTCCTCTCATAGAGAAAAAGAGAAGTGATCAGAAATAGAAAGGTCAATATACTATAAATTAATGTATTAATAGAGAAAAAGGTCATCTTTTCCATCTCCGTTGCTGCTAATAAGGGGGAGATGCCATTCATATTGGCACTTAGATAATAATCTGCAGAAAATCCTGCTACCAAAAACTTCACATTGGCTGCGAACAAAACAAACAGCCCCACCGGCAAAGCAAGAAAAATATAGGTCAGCAATCCTTGAAATGCTGATAATCCCGTCACCATTCCAATTAAAACGGCAACAGAAAAGATCAAAGCTTCCAAAATAAATGTAGTCCCCATCCAAGACCATATATCCGTCATAGTATATAGCCTTTCTATATCAATGGCCGAGTGAAATAAAATCAATATTGAACCTGTAAGTAAAATGGGCAAACCCATGAAGCCAATTCCAGTCCCAATCATATGAACGTAGATGCTGCGTCTAGTAATCGGTAAACTATGAATAAAGTCTGAAGCTTGTTTCATTTGCAAGAACCGAAAAAGGAAGATGGCAAGTAATACCGGAATGACGATGACCAGGACAAACTGTATCATCTGCTGAGAGGAAAAAAGGTTTTCGAATTCAACATATTCATTGTTCTCATTCAAGATGATCGCTAACATTTCCAGGGGCAGTGCAAATATGAGGCCTACGAGATACAGGAAACCAATCCAGCCAGTGCTTCTGAAAATATAGATAATCAGTTCACTATTAAACCAGGTTATTCTGGATGACATAACCGATATCCCCCATTTCATAAATGAATATCTCCTCTAGAGTAAGTGGGAGAATATCTAATATTTCTGGCTGAAACTGATTAAAGTGCGATTTAATCATGGATTCTTTACCTTTAACGATGCAAACGATCACGCTGCCGCGTCTTTCCTTGTTAAGAATTTGAATTCCGCGGTATAAACCGTGGGGAATTTTATGTTTAAAGGCAATTTGCACTTTGTGTACATCCGCTTTTAAGTCATTCAAATCCTTTTGGATAACGAGTTCACCCTTGTGCAAAATCCCTACATGATCGGCTAAATCTTCAATTTCCCGGAGATTATGGGACGATAGTAAAATCGTCATATCCCTTTCCGATACATCCTGAATCAACAACTGTCTCACATTCTTACGCATGACCGGATCTAATCCATCAAACGGTTCATCCAGGATGAGAACTTCCGGCATCGTCGAGAGTGCGAGCCAAAAAGCAACCTGTCTTTGCATCCCCTTGGATAGTTTATGTATTTTGGATTGGATGGGGATCTGGAATACTTCCTGTAATTGATAGAAACGTTCTTGATTCCACTCACTATAAATCTGATTATAAAAACCGGCCATTTGCATGATCGTATAGTTAGCCAGGAAATAAGGCATATCAGGAAGGAAGAAACAACGATTTTTCACTTCACGGTTTTCAAACACATATGATCGATCAATAAGAACCTCACCTGCGTCCTGTATCAGATTGCCTGATAGCATTTTTAATAAAGTCGTTTTCCCCGCCCCATTCGAACCTAATAACCCGAATATGGAGCCTTTTTGTATGACCAATGTGACGTTTTTGATTGCTTCTTTTCCCTCATATAATTTACTCACCTGTTTCATCTCAATCATGATTCCCCCCCCTTTGCCAATGGACTGATTTCCTTTATTAATCTATAAATTTCATGTTTATCGATTCCGATATACAGAGCTTCAGCAAGTATCTTTGAAAGCTCGTTTCTGATTTTTTCTTCTTTTAATGAGTTTTTTAAAGCTTTAGGAGGTGCCACGAAATTCCCTTTGCCTGGCACAGCATATATAAACCCGTCGGATTCAAGCTGCTTGTACGCTTTCTGGATCGTATTTGGATTGAGGGTCAATTCCTGGGCCAATATTCGTATGGAGGGGAGCTGATTATGTTCCTGTAAAACTTCATTGATCATTAGTTCCTTAAACTTATCAATCAATTGCTCATAAATCGGCTTTCCACTTTGAACATCCAACTCAAACATCATCAATCCCTCCTAGCAAATGGGTGTATTACATCTCCTAATACAGTCCATTATAAAACAATATCTTCCAATTTAAAACCAATTTCAGACATTACTATCCATAGATTTGCTATCATTTTGTTTAACAAGACTTACAGTAGGGAACTGAAGATAGTAAGAATGAACAAAGGAGTTGTTTTCATTGAAACCATTATATACAGCTACAGTTACCGTACACGGCGGTCGTGAAGGACATGTTAAATCGGAGGACGGGATTCTGGATTTCGATGTGAGGTCACCGAAGGAATTAGGTGGTTCCGGTGAGCACGCGACAAATCCTGAACAGTTATTTGCAGCAGGTTATGCAGCTTGTTTTGACAGTGCCTTGAATCTTGTTCTGCAAAAAGAAAAGAAAAAAGTCGATACTTCCGTGACGGCAAATGTCACGATCGGTAAAGATGAGGAAGACGGCGGTTTTAAATTGGCTGTAAGGTTGGATGTTTCGATCCCCGACCTAAGCAGGGAAGAAGCAGAAGACTTTGCCAAAAAAGCTCACATGACCTGTCCTTATTCAAAAGCGACTCGCGGGAACGTCGATGTCACCTTGATTTTAGTATAAAAATATGCAAAGGAATGGATACGGCATCAAGGCCCGCTCCATTCCTTTTTTCTATTTCACTTCTTCCAATCCCTTCAGCTTCAAAAGAAAGCCCAGACCTATTACTGTCATGATGATCAGTGACCCTAATGCCATCCGGCTCGCCAATGTACCGAGGTCATGGAATACCAACGTGATCGTTCCATATAAAAGCGGACCGATTATGGAAGAAACTTTTCCGGAAAATGCAAAGAGTCCAAAAAATTGCCCCCTCTTATCTACCGGGGTCAATTCAATGATATATGTCCGAGATGTCACCCACATCGAACCTAGAGAAACGCCGAACATACTCCCTGCAACCCAGAACCAAAGAGCCGTTTGTGCGAAGGCCGCTATAAATAAAGCGACCAAAAGCAGAACTCCTACATATGTCACAGCTAGCCGCGGTCCCTTGGACTGTGTGACATATCCAAACAGAAACGATCCGGCAATACTCGATACTGTCGAAACTAAGTAAAGCAAAATGAATCCGCTTGAGGAAAATCCAACAACAGTCTTGGCGTATACGGCCATCATGCCGATAGTGGTCGCAATTGCATCATTTAAAAAGAAATAAGCGATCATGAATGTAAAAACCGATCGATAGGATTGCATCTCTTTAAATGTTGATTTAATTTCCTTATAACCGGATAAAAAAGGTTGTTTCGCTTTTTGCTGTTTTGGAGTCTCTTTTAAAAAAAAGAATAAAGGAAGGGAAAAGATCAGAAATAAAATGGCAGTAGGAATAAAGGCTTCATGTGAACTCCCTTTACTAATGAATGGATAGATCGACAGTCCCACTAACGTTCCAAGATAGCCCACCGCCACTCCAAATCCTGATATAAGCGGCAATTGCTGTTTCGTTCCTAAATCACTCATCATCGTATCATAGAAAACAAGGCTCGAATGATAGAAGAACTTTGCTATCACAAATAAAAGAATGACGATTGCTAAGGAAATTGGAATGCCCAGAAGCTTTCCATCGAACGGAGCCCCACCAAATACCCCCATTAAAAATGTACATACAACAGAAATGAGTGTAAAAATAATAATGTATTTTTTCATTTTTCCTGTTCGATCAATCATGACACCGAACAGCGGCGAAAACAAAACAAGAAACAAACTGGCAATCGCATTAGCGTAGGAGATGAAGGTACTTGCAATCTGATCAAGAACGGCATTTTCCCCGATCTGTTCCTGGAGGAAGAATGGAAAGAAAATCGTATTGATATTAGAAGAAAAAATCGTATTGGCAAAATCGTAAAACGCCCAAGAGAGAATGGGCAGGGAAAAATATAAACCAAAATTCCCCTTCCATTTTTTAGACTTCGGTTTCACCTGCAATTCCATCCGCTTTCCCTCCTTTATAGATGCTTAAATTATATGTATTCCATACCTTTCCAATAAATCCTTTAAGTCTGGATTATAACATTTTGTAAAACATGATTTTTTCCTGCCTAACAGGTAAAATGATGAAATGAGCCGTCCTGCTGACTTCTTCATTTAAGTTTGGGTAAAGGATATTTAAAATAATGTGCCTAAAAGGAGTGTGAAAGATGATTGCATTTTTTCTTATTATCGCTGTAACCATACTTGTCCTTTTCGCTATCTACGCTAAAAGATCAAAGAGTGCTTTCCCAGAAAGCATCATAATGCAGCATTCCCCCCTTAAAATTGGACATCGCGGTGCATCTGGATATTGCCCCGAGAATACAATGGCATCTTATTATAAAGCAATTGAATTGGGAGCTGATTTTCTGGAAGTGGATATCCATCTTAGTAAAGATGATGTACTTGTGGTTCATCATGATCCCACACTGGACCGAACCACAAACGGCAAAGGAAACATCCGTGATTACACGGCTGCCGAATTAAAGGAACTGGATGCAGGAAGCTGGTATCATTCTCGCTATAAAAACGAAAGGATTCCTTTACTGAGTGAGGTATTGGAGAATTTCGGGTCAGAAGTCGGAATCTTAATCGAAATAAAACACCCATCCGCTTATCCTGGGATTGAACAGAAACTTGCAGAAGAATTAGAGAAGTTCCAAGAATATTCAACAAGTAAAAATGGGATAATGGTACATTCTTTCGATATGGAATCCATGAAAAGGTTTCATCAATTAATGCCGGACATACAAGTGGGCGTTTTGATAAAACGGCGAATCAATGACCAAAAATTAAAGGAGATTGCCGAGTTTGCATCATTTTTGAATCCAAAGCAAACGATTTTAAGTACGAAGCTGCAAATGCGAATCCAAGAGCACGGGATGAAAGTATATACATGGACCGTCAACAATAAAAAACAAATGCGCATGTTCAAAAAAATGAAGTTAGATGGCATCATTTCTGATTTTCCTGATTATTTCCTGGATTGAAACTTTGAATGTGTTGCTTATTATGAAATCCACCCCCTTTCAGCATCTAGCCGGATCTTGGCTAGCCCGTTATTCGTTAGGGGTGACGCAATTTTCATCAATCCAGTCAGGATTTCATTTCAAGTCTTCTTTTATAATCATGGTTCGGGATGATACCATTTCGAGCCCCCCTTTTGTCAACAAACTGAACAATCCGTAAGTCAGAAGAGTGACCATACTTTAAAACTGTAAAATATTCCCTGTTTATTTTTTGAAAAAAAACCTATATTTTTTGGCTTTCTTACACTAGAATTTGATATAGTGTTCTTAATGATTTAAACTTATTCCAGTCCCTAAATCATTTTTGGGGCCAACCGAACTAAATTTCCTTATCTTAGAAAAAACGAGGGATTCCTATGTGGGAATTATTATTAGAATTCGATTATCAGACGGTTCGCCATGCGGTATGGGCAGGTTACTTACTTACCTTTGTCTTTCCACTGGCTGCGTTTTACTTCTTAAATAAAAAGCAATCACTCTTGAACGACAAATACCAAGCTTCCGTTCATTCAGATAAAAGTAAATCCCCTATTCAGAAAGGCAGCACTTTTGACTGGCGCGGTGCACAGCGCTTTTTCACATTCATCCGGAAAAAGGATTCACCAGATGATTCCGATGAGCCAAGCCTCCTTCTCGTTGTTTAAACATTAACAATTCGAGGAGGAAATTATATGAAGAAGAAAAACATGTTTCTACTTGCCGTACTATTTTTGGCAACGACCCTCTTGTCAGGTTGCTCAGCAGCTACGAGCGGTCCATTTCATACTGCATTGGTTAACCCGATGACAAAAATGCTGGAATTCAATGCTGATTTATTTAATGGCAACTATGGTTTAAGCATCATCATGATGACATTTTTGATTCGCCTTGTCTTGCTTCCTCTGACTGCCAAGCAATATAAAACGCAGCTTAGCATGAAAACGAAGATGAATGGGCTGAAACCGGAAATGACAGCAATCCAGCAGAAAATCAAAGAGACGAAAGATCCAGCTAAACAAAAGGCCCTTCAACAGGAAATGATGCAGCTTTACCAAAAACATGGAGTCAATCCATTAAACATGGGCTGTCTGCCGCTCTTAATTCAAATGCCGATACTAATGGGCTTTTATTATGCGATTCAAGGTTCCCATGAAATTGCGACACATAGTTTCCTTTGGTACAGCCTTGGCCAGCCGAATATTGCCATGGCGATTATTGCTGGTGTCATTTATTACTTCCAATCGGTCATTTCCATGAGACAAATGCCGGAAGAACAGCAGAAACAAATGAAGCTGATGAGCCTGCTCTCACCAGCAATGATTTTATTCATTTCTTTCTCCGCTCCTGCTGCATTGCCGCTGTATTGGTCGATCGGTGGTATATTCATGATTGTTCAGTCAATCGTGCTTCAGCGAATATATAAAAAAGACCATGCCGCTGTCCCGGCTGTAAATGAAACGGTTATTAAAAAAAGCTAATCCACTTGGATTAGCTTTTCCATATCATTCACTTTCCCTTCACTGAAACTCCTCAAGCTTGCCTTGATGAACAGTGAAGGGATTTTCGCTTTGTTTTATTTCTTCGGCAATGGATTTATTGAAACCTTTTCGAAAAAGCTCTCTACATATTCGAAATCCGTGTAAAAGAACAATAATAGATCACCCGGTTGTGATGTTTCCCAGGCTTTTACGAATGCGTCCAATTCATTAGGTTCGATGAATGTCCGATCTTTATGTAACCCAGCTTCTACGGCAGCTTCCTGAAGCAGCCCGGCTACTTCGAACGGCTCCCTTCCCCGCAAATCATCGTCTTCTTTAATGATGAACAGATCAGAATTCTTGGCCGCCATCTTGGAAAGCCTGATAAGCTCTTCATCAATACGGTCCCCCGGTCCTGCCAAAACAGTGATAAGACGATTTTTGTTATAGGCACTGACCGTTTCGAATATAGCTTTCAATCCTGCTTCATTATGGGCATAGTCGATGATGATCGTGCGTTCTTTCAATTTTTTTAAATTGAAACGTCCTTTGGACAAATTCGTATCAGGCATAAATGTGGCAGCCTTCCTTCTTAGTTCTTCCATTGAAACGCCTTGTGTTTCGGCTGCGGCCAATGCCTGAAGTAAATTTTCGATATTATGACGCGCCATGCCTGAAATCGTAATTGGTATAATGCTGCAATCCATAAATTGCTGAATGCCCCCCTTAGATGAATGACAAATCATGCCTTGTTCATTGACGTACCAAACTTTACACCCCCCATTAATCGCAGCCTTCACGTGAGGCTGGTTAACGTCAGTAGATGTGTAAATGACCTCCCCATCTGTGTAGGCGTTCATGGCAGCTACATTCGGATCATCTGCATTCAGCACACAATAGCCTTTTTTCATTACGACCTCGGCTACCAGCCTCTTTAATTTTATGAGATCATCCAATGTATCGATTCCATCACGGCCGAGGTGATCTTCACTTACATTGGTGATGATCCCCACATCACATTTACGAAATGCCAGACCTTCACGCAGAATTCCGCCCCGGGCCGTTTCCAATACAGCTACATCAACTTCGGGGTGGGCCAATACCATTCTTGCACTGACAGGGCCACTGCAGTCACCTTGATCCAACACCTCATCACCGATAAATACTCCATCGGAATTTGTCATACCCACCTTTGTTTTATCATTAGTAAGAAAATAATGAACCAATCGCGTCGTTGTCGTCTTTCCATTTGTACCGGTCACTGCGATGATCGGTATAGCCGCCTCTTCCCTAGTCGGAAATAAGTAATCGACAATGGCTTTGCCTACATCCCTTTTTTTTCCTTCACTCGGATAATGATGCATCCGGATTCCCGGTGCAGCATTTACTTCGATAATCGCAGTCCTTGAATGCTCGATTGGTTTTGATATATCTTCACAGATAAAATCTATTCCTGCTATATCCAAACCGATCGCTTTCGCGGCAGCAACAGCCATATTTTTAATGGTGGGGTGAACCTGGTCCGTTACATCGATTGCCTTTCCACCAGTCGAAAGATTTGCATTGCCTACAACTTGAACCAATTCCCCTTGATTCGGAATGGTATCGAGCGTTCGATTCGATTTTTCCAAGTAACACGTCACGGTATGTGTCAGTGGAATTTTTGACATCGGCTTTTCATGTCCTTCTCCCCGCAACTCATTACCATTTTCTTTTTCTATCAAACTGCGTATCGTTTCCTTACCGTTTCCAATAACATAGGGAGGTAGCCTCAAACTAGCGGCAATAAGTTCTCCGTTGACTATCAGTAACCGGTAATCATGTCCTTCAATATGCCTCTCGACAATGTACTTCTCCACATGCAACTCCAAACAATTAATTACATTGAATAGTTCATCCTTATTTTTGATATGTGTGATGACCCCCTGCCCCTGTCTCCCATTATACGGTTTAATGACCAGTGGAAAACCTAGCCTGTCCGCCGAAGCAAAGATATCTTCAATGGAATGGGCAACTTCCCCTTCAGGTACAGGGAGGCCACACCCTCTTAATATTGATTTAGTCAAAGATTTGTCACATGAATTCTCAACGGCAATATTCGAAGTTTGGCTAGATATTGTTGCCTGGACATACTTCTGTTTTGTACCGGTTCCTAAACGCAGTAAGCTTTCATCACCCATTCGCTCGACAGGGATATCTTTTGCCTGTGCTGCCTTAAAAATGGCTTCGGTACTTGGCCCCAGTTTATTTTTATAATATAACTGCTCTATTTGTTTTACATATGATTGTACATTTATCATTTTCTCACCATTCAGGATGGCTTCGACGATATCTTTTGCTGCTAAAAATGCCTGAAGACCTGAGTGAGGCTCCTGATAGTCAAAGGTAACATTATAAACACCCTTCTTTTCCATCATAACCGTTTTTCCACGAATGGCTTCGATTCCGGCCAAGTTTTGAAGCTCAATCGTCATATGCTCCAATATATGTCCCATCCATGTTCCTTTTTTCAGCCTTTCGGCGAAGCCGCCTCGATACCCTTTTGAACATGTATGGCTTCCCAAGTTCGGGAGCGCCTTTAACAATTTTTCATTGAACCCAGGTATTGAATCAGATGGTTTCTGTTCAAGTTCCCCTATATCCAATTCAATGGAAATTGTAGGTGTATAAGCAAAATAATTAGGTCCTTTTAAATAACGGACTCGATTGATCATCATTGTTGGATCCCCTTTTTCATCAACAATTTCCTGGTAAGCAGGTCAAAACGGTATCCCCTGGTTAGTGCATGAAGGTTAAATCCAGAAAGAGTCAACTCTTCACTGCCATTATCAGAGGATGTGATATTGATATAATCACTGGTGCTGCCATCAAGAACCAATACTTGATGTTGGCCAACTACTTCAAACTGACCGTCTTTAACTAAAATTGCTGTATTTTCATCAATGCCAATACCCATGATTTCTTTATTCCCTGCTATCGCACTTAACAGCCTGTCAAAGCGGCCACGCTGGGAAAAATGTTGATCGATTATCAGGCCATCAAGGAAGCCGAAGCCTACCCCAATATCAACCTTTAATTTATTGTCATTCAGCATCGTATCAGCAGCGACAATCATGTACTTACCTAAAATCGAAGCACCAGCACTTGTCCCTGCTATCACCATTCCCTTATGCCAGGCTTTAGAAAGGGCATCGTGGAACTTGGTTTTTCCAATCAGTTCAGACAATCGGCTTTGGTTTCCCCCTGAAATAAAGATAGCTGAAAAAGATGGCAGCTGTTCACAAATTGCTGGATCGTCTGCATCCTGCCTTGAATCCAGCTTGATCACTTCCACCCTGTTCACGCCTAAATTCCTGAAGATCTTGATATATTCTGCACTCACTTCCTCAGGAATTTCACTTGCTGTAGGCAATATTCCTATTCCGCCGTCGTTATGGGTTGCAAGCTCGACAAATTTATTTAATACTTCACCTTCAAGGCACTTATCCTCTGCCCCGCCAATGATAAGTAATTCACCACAATTCATTCATCATACTCACCTTTACAAATGGATTAACATCATGAAAACAGAACACATAATGACTAGTATGGCAACTTCTTTCAGTTTTCATACATAAAAATGGCAAACTGCATGATTTTGTTTATCTTAATGGAAAAAGAGGAAAAGTAATAAAGTAAAAAATTAAAAGGAGTGTGCAAAAATGAGCCAAAACCAATTAAAAGAAAAAGTATTGAACATCATTCGTGATCATAAAATAGGAGTTTTATCTACAGTTGAAAACAATAAACCACATTCACGCTATATGACATTTTTTAACGATGAATTAACTTTATACACACCAACGAGTGGAAAGACGGAAAAAATTGATGAAATTGAAAAGAATCCTAATGTTCATATTCTGATCGGCTATGATAATGAAGGATTAGGTGACTCCTATCTGGAAATCTCAGGTACCTCGAAAATAAACGATTCACAGGAACTGAAGGATGAATTATGGAATGAATCATTTGAAGATTGGTTCGAAGGTCCGAAAGATCCCAATTATTTAATTCTTCAAATTAAACCGGAAAGCATTCGGTTGATGAACAACAATGGTGAACCTCCACAAGAATTATCATTATAAATCCATTAGTATTTGTCACCCACGAGTTAAGGGAACAAACTCACGAGTATTATAAAAATAAACACCAGTAAAAGCCCGCACTCATATGATGAGTGCGGGCTTTCTTCACGATTAAACCAACTCTGATTGGATATAATGTAAAATCAGATTGGCTGTATGCATTAATGAAGATACATGCGTCCGCTCGAAGGCATGTGAAGCATCAATCCCCGGTCCGATCAGACCATGTACGACATCATAGCCTGCCCGTATCGCAGCGGAAGCGTCAGAACCATAATATGGATAAATATCAACGCGGTAATCGACAGCATTTGCTTTGGCAAGGGCGACTAGATGCTGCCGTAATTTATAATGATAAGGACCCGAGGAGTCTTTTGCGCAAATGGAAACGCTGAATTCATCCGTCGATTGTCCATCACCGATCGCCCCCATATCGACAGCTAGATATTCGACCGTTTTCTCAGGGATATTGGAATTGCCGCCATAGCCGATTTCTTCATTGTTTGAAATCAGGAAATGGGTCGTATATGCCAATTTTATCTTTCCTGCGGAAATGAGGTCAATGATATGAAGCAGGATGCCCACGCTAGCTTTATCATCCAAATGCCTTGATTTCAAAAAGCCTGTATCCGTAACTTCCACTCTCGGTTCAAAGGAGACAAAATCTCCAACAGAAATGCCAATGGCCTCGGTTTCCGCTTTAGTTTTTACGACAGCATCTATCCGGACCTCAATTGTCTCATCATCACGCTTGGCATCCCCGGCATTTTTATATACGTGGACAGAGGTCTGATTGATTAAAATGGTCCCGGTGATAATCGCTCCGTCACCTGTATGGATTTTACAATACTCCCCTTCCACTGAGTTCCAGCGAAAACCGCCGATCATCGTCAATTTAAGACGGCCATTTGCCTTGATTTCCTTTACCATGGCTCCCAGGGTATCGACATGGGCAGTCAGCAAACGATGTTTGCCATCATCTTCCCCTTTTAATGTAGCAAGCAATGCCCCTTTATTCGTGATCTTGTAAGGAACCTTCCTTTGCTCCATGAAACCGGCCGCGTAGCTAATGGCTTGATCTGTATAGCCGGAGGGGCTGGGTATGGACACCAATTCTTTTATGTAAGAAACGATTTCTTCTTCTTCGATCACACTCATGTACATCTCTCCTTTCCTTTTTGTTCATTATATCTTTTCATGGCAACTTTTAACATATTAAAAGACCGCCAAATGGCGGTCCTTTAATTGATTTAACCCAACTGGGCCAGAACAGGCAAGATGGCCATAACTAATGTTGAAATGCCATATAACGCCAAATTCTCCATATTAACTTTTCTTCTCCACTTATCGCGCCATACTTTGTATCTGCCCATATCTTCATTCCTCATAGAAAGACCTCCTACATGATGAAAGTTCAACTTACTTCAACTGTCTTTGTTTGTTGGACATTTCCTTCATATATTCCAAGAAGGCAATTCTCTTCTCGTCTGGATAGGCTACAATGTCAGCAATGATTTCCTCTTCAAGAGGTTTCAGTAACCGGCCAACCGATTCAGTAAACAATATTTCTAACTCTCTCTTTGTTTCATTAGGATTTCTCTCTTCCATCCATATCACCCTTCCAATTACTTACTATTATCTATATAACCTTTATCCACTTCATTGAAACGTAAAAAAATCGGCTGCCTTTAAAGGCAGCCGATAGTCATCAATCAATTATTTCGTTACCCCCACATTATGCCACTGATATTGGCGGCCTGCGAGATAATCATAACCCGTAACTCTTTCATTCACTCCTGCCAATTGATAGCGGAATAATGTCGGAATGACCGGAACCTCTTCATGGATCAATTCTTGCCACTCATTATACGTATCGATCCGATATTGATCATCAAAGGCTTCCTCTGAAATCCCTTTAGCAAGAAGCTCATCATTTTTTTCATTTACCCAGCGGGTATAGTTAAATTCCGCAGATCTAGCCCATAGACCAGATGGATCCGGATCGGAAGCGACTCCCCATGCAGCTGAATAAACATCAACTTGATCATTATCCTTTTTCAATAGGTCATAGAAGGAATTGAACTCATGCAGCCTACCATCCTGCAATTCAACGTCCAAACCTACTTGTTCCCATTGTTGGATATAATACCTTGCAAGAGGCTCGGAAACATCGGAACCGCTCATGGACGCAAAATTGATCTTGAACTCTTTTCCATCTGCATCTTCACGAATGCCATCCTTGTTCGTATCTACAAATCCTGCTTCATCCAAAAGTTTTTTTGCTTTTTCAGGATTGTATTCATAAGGTTTTACATCTTTATTATTATATTTAAAGTTCGGTGTAATGACAGAGTTGGCAGGGAAGCGAAGGCCCTTGTACATCTTTTCGCCAACTTCTTCATTATTGATGGCATATGCCATCGCCTGACGAAGGCGTTTGTCTCCGAATTTAGGATTCTCATCCATAATATTTTCTTCTTTTTCTTTATCATAGTAGCCGAAATTGAAACCAATATAGGAATAAGCCAATTCAACTTTCCCCAATAATTCGACATTATCCAATTCCTTGGCCTGATCATATTGCTCAGCCAAGACCTCCGCTACATCGAGGTCACCATTCTCAAGTGACTTGACGACGACGGACGGATTCACGACTTTTAATGTGATACTGTCCAATTTAGGTTCACCGCGGTAATAATCTTTATTCGCTTCAAATTCGACGGCTTCCCCTTGAACGATTTTCTTCACTTTGAATGGTCCAAAACCAATCGGGTTTTTACGGATTTTATCCGAAGATTCCAACTCTGCAATCGGAACATCTTTTAAGTATTCTTTATGTAGCGGGTATGTCCATAATCCAGTCGTGACGGAAGGATTCGCTTTTTTGAATGTGAAAGTGATTTTCTTGCCGTCGGCTTTAATGCCTGAAATCTTATCGGCTTTCCCTTCATGATACTCTTCCATACCCTCGATTAAAGCCATTTGTTCATCATAGCGTACACCTTTGTAATCTTTGCTTCCCATGACAAGATATGCATACTCTAAATCGGCACCTAGCACTGGTTTTCCGTCTTGCCAATTTACATTATCCTTAATCGTCAGTGTAACCGTTTTATGATCGTCTGAAATCTCATAAGAGGCGGCACCTTCATTCGTATATACATAGTTTTCATCTGTATCCAGTAAATCTTCATCAAAGAATGTGATAACTTGATTATCTGGTTCGCCTTGATAGAACACTTTGTTTAATATCCCTTCAAACGGAGTATCGGATACCAAACCATATGTCAAATGGCCGCCTTTAATCGGCTCCCCTTGATTTGTCGTCTTTGTCGGGAATTTAGAGGTATCGACCTGTTCGACATCCTTCCCTTTTTTCTCTTTCGTTGACGATTTCTCCGTATCATTCGAACATGCAGCAAGCAGTAGAGACGAAATGGCCAATGCACTTAATACCTTACTGTAGCTTTTGATTTTCATATCCTACACTCCCCTTTTTTTATCCTCTTCTTTGTCTTGCATCGGCGGCGCGTTTTAACGCTTGACCAACGAAATTTATACTCAGCATCAACACAAGAATCATGAGTGATGCGGGTACCCATATCCACCACTTGTTTTCCAGAACATCTGGATTTCGAGCATAACTGATGAGCGTCCCTAAACTCGGTGTGCTCTCCGGAAGACCGAACCCTAAGAAAGTCAAACTGGATTCTAAGCCTATATTGCCTGCAAGGTTCAAAATGAAGTTGACGATGATCAATGAACTGACATTGGGCAGAAGATGAAACAGGATGATTTTCCAATGTGGTGTCCCCAGTGTCTGTGAGGCGTGGATATAATCCAGCTCACGCTCAGACAAAGCCTTTGAACGAATCAGCCGTGCCTTTCCTGTCCATAAAAACATCGTCATGATTAAAATGAAAACATATACATTGAAGATCGGCACAATCGTCACTACAACGATGATGAACATCATTTGCGGCAAGGCAATCACGAAATCGATAATACGCATGATGACATTATCGGTTGCCCCGCCGAAGTAGCCTGCCAGAAGCCCTAATGATAAACCGATGATAGCCGTGAATAATGTAATGAATAAACTGATCGTGAATGAATTTCTGGTACCTATTATCAGTTGGCCGAATACATCCCGGCCACCATAATCGGTTCCAAGCCAATAGTCTGAAGATGGCTCCAAATAGATGGAGAGAAAATCGACCTTGGCTATTTCCTTGGCGTCCATGAAAAACGACGCACCGTAAACAAAAAGCAATATGGATGCTAATAAAATCAATGAGCCCATGGCAAGTTTATCCTTTTTGATTTCCTGCCAGATGATCTTGATTCCTGATGGACTCACATCGTTAACTTGTATGTTCTTTCCGGTTTCGACTTTCATTTCCATACGACTCACCCCGCTCCTATTCTATCCGTATGCGCGGATCGACCGCACTAAGTATGATGTCCGAAAGAAGGGTGCCCAGCAGAGTGGCAAAACCCGTCATCATGACGATGGCCGTGACAACGCTGAAATCTCGCAGACTGACTGAACTAAGGAAAAGCTGCCCAAGTCCCGGATAACTGAAAATGGTCTCGATTATGACCGCGCCGCCGATCAATCCAGTAATTTCATAACCTAAGAATGCTGCTATCGGCAAAAAGGAATTTCTCAGGATATGCCGTGAATATACTTTTGATTCAGGCACTCCCTTCGAACGCGCTGTCCTTACGAAATCCTTGATTTTATTATCGATGATTTCATTTCGCAAATATTGGATCGTACTTGTTGTGGCAATTAAAGCTGTGCTTAAAGCAGGTAAAATCAAATGATTGATCTTGCTTACAACATAGGCGAATGTTCCTTCATCCACTTTTGAATCGACACTGCCCCCAGACGGGAACCAATCCAGGGCAAATCCGAAAACGAATAACATGATTAAAGCAAAAATGAAAATCGGCGTGCCAAACCCTAAATAGCTATATCCCGTAACGGTTTTATCCACCCAGGTATCGTTATACCTTCCGCTAAGTATGCCTAGTGGAATAGCAAGCATATATGTAAAGATCAGAGTGACCAACGCCAGGAACACCGTGTTCCAAAGCCTGTCTTCGATCACATCCATAACGGGCGTCTTATGTGTATAGGAAATACCGAAATCCCCCTGTACTGCATTGGATGCCCACCTTAAATATTGTTGGTACCAAGGGTCATTCAAACCCAGTTCTTCCCTGATCCTTTCAAGCTCGGCTGGATTGGCCCTAGGATTGATTTCCTGGCCTGACAGTGCATCTCCCGGCATTGCTTTTGCCATCATGAAAACGATGATGCTCAATAAAAAGAGCTGCGGGATCATTACTAATAATCGTCTTAGGATAAACTTCCACATATTCCTTCCACCTCCTTATTGTAATGCGACTCTATGTGTCGATGAGATTGGCTTCAGATCGTAAGCACGTCCATTCTCATCGAAATATTTTGAGTAAGTAGACTCATATTCTGAGGTGAGTTTTTTTCTAAGCTGCACTTTATCTTCGCGAACTTCCGGCTCTAAATCCGGAATGGCGGCAATCAGGCGCTTCGTGTATATATGCTGGGGATTTTCATAGATTTCCTCGCTTTTGCCTTCCTCTACCAATCTACCGCGATACATAACACCCATCCGGTCACACATATGCCGGATTACGCCTAAATCATGCCCGACAAATAAATAAGTCAAATTGAACTCTTGTTGGAGATCCTGAAGAAAATTCAATACCTGTGCCTGAACGGAAACATCCAATGCTGACACCGGTTCATCCGCAATGATCAGTTTAGGTTTCAATGTCAATGATCGGGCAATCCCAATCCGCTGCCGCTGGCCCCCTGAAAATTCATGAGGATACTTGTGAATCGATTCGGGACTCAGTCCGACTTTGTCCAAGAAATCCTGTACGATTTTCTTTTCCTCTGAAGGGGATAACCGTTCGAAGTTCCTCAGCGGTTCGGCAATGATGTCCAGTACCCTCTTCTTCGGATTCAATGATGAATACGGATCTTGGAAAATCATTTGGATATCTTTTCTGAATGGTTTAATTTCTCTTCTACTTAAGGATGCTAAATCCCTGCCTTCAAACAGGATTTGTCCGGATGTCACCTCATTCAGTTTGACCACTGCCTTGCCTGTCGTGGACTTGCCGCTTCCGGATTCACCGACCAAACCATATGTTTCCCCTTGCTGCAACTCAAAGGAAACACCGTCCACGGCCTTTACGTGATCGACCACCCTTCGAAAAAAACCTCCCCTTATCGGAAAATGCACTTTGAGATTATCTAATTTGAGTAAAGTCATTGGCCGATGCATCTCCTTCAACTTGAAAATAAAATTCTTTATGGCAGGTACAGCGCACAAAATGGTCGTTGCCCACATCGTGAAGCCCGGGTGTCTCTTCATGCGCATGTTTAGGTATCCAAGGAATCCTATCCTGGAAGCGACATCCTGTCCGATCCATTTTCGCTATCGATGGAACGATTCCTTCGATAACGTGCAAACGATTTTTCTCGTTTGCAGCAGAAGGAATCGAATTTAATAACGACCTCGTATATGGATGCAGCGGATTGTTGAATATTTCTTTAACACTTCCCGTTTCCACCACCTGACCTGCATACATGACAACGATCCTGTCTGCAACCTCTGCTACGACGCTCAGATCATGTGTAATTAAGATGATCCCCATCTTTGTCCTGCTCTGGATATCTTTCAGCAGATCAAGTATTTGCGCTTGAATCGTAACATCCAATGCCGTCGTGGGTTCATCGGCGATGACCAATGCAGGGTTGCAGGCAATGGCAATCGAGATCATTGCCCTTTGGCGCATTCCGCCCGAGAGCTCATGGGGATATTGCTTGTACGTCCGTTCAGGGTATGGAATTCCCACTTGTGTCAAAAGTTCGATCGTTCTGTTCTTTTTCTCGGCACTGGAGAGTTCAGTATGGTAATCAAGATTCTCCTCGATCTGTTTTCCGATGGTCATGAGCGGGTTCAAAGCCGTCAAAGGTTCCTGGAATATCATACCCAATTCCTTACCACGGACTTTATTCATTTGTACATCATTCAACTTTAGTAGATTTTGGCCTTTATAATTGATGTTTCCTTCGGATTTCGTTCTCTGCTTATTATGTAATTGAATGATGGATAAGGCCAATGCACTCTTTCCACAACCGGATTCTCCAACAACTGCTACAATTTCATTTTCATTCACCGTAAACGAAACATCATCCACCGCTGCATGATATTTGTTGCCGATTCGAAATGAGGTAGTTAGGTTCTCTATTTGCAAAATAGCTTTCTTCATCCTTGCTCCCCCTAAACTATTTTATCGGGAAAATAATTAATCTTCTGATAATTATTTAAAATTTTAATCAATTTTTTACAATTATACAATAGTTTTTATAGAAAATAATCACATTTTTTTCATATTTTATAACTTTAGGAATAATTTTCTGCAATAAAAAATCGTTTCCTTTATAACGGTTATACAGTAAAGTTTTGAAGTCCGATTAAATGTAAAGAACCAATAATTTTATATTTATTATTCCAAGATAACTATTTTACTGTTCATAACTATTTATTGACCTTGTCGTTTTTCATCCCGTAGAATGATTCCGATTTAATTTTTTGATATTTCAGAAAAGTTAGTACATTTGTAAGAATATCATAAAACAGGTAATTATTTCATATATATTTCACTACTTTTAAAAAACACTTTATTTTCATTAAATACCATGAAACCTTTTTAAAACAGATTCGTAGAAAACGGTAGAAAATAAATGATGGGGTGATTGAATGTATTCACAAACTGTACAAACATATATGCCGTCCGTCATGCGGACGTTCGCTTTGTCACTTGCCGTTTCCGTCTTAGGGATGGTTCTCGGCACTCTTGTACCGCCATCCTTGTTTCTTCCCTTAGCGATACTTGAGATCGTGATGTTGATTGGAGCATTCATATTGCGGAGGAAAAAAGCCATCGGTTATACATTTTTGTATAGTTTCACATTGATTTCAGGAATTACGACATATCCGATCATTGCACACTACCTGGCCGCTGCAGGGGCAAATGTGGTGATCCTGGCAGGTGTTACGACGACAGTCGTATTTGGTGGACTGGCGGTTTATGCCACAACCACCAAAAGGGACCTTTCTTTCTTGGGAGGAATGTTATTTGCGGCCTTGCTTGCTTTAGTGGTCATTGGCATTTTCAACATTTTCTCTCCATTAAGCTCAACAGCCATGCTGGTCTTTTCGTTTATTGGGATTTTAGTTTTCAGTGGTTATATTTTATATGATTTCAATCGAATGAAGCATTACGGGGTAACAGCCGAAGAAGTACCTCTCATGGCCTTGAATCTATATCTGGATTTCATTAACCTATTCATTAACATCTTGCGCTTCTTTGGTATTTTAGCAAGCGATGACTGAAAAGCGGATTTGATCAACCCTAACAAGGTAACATGAAAAAGACGCTTGGGCTTATCCAAGCGTCTTTTCACGTTTCTTTCCCATCCGGATAATCCCCCAAGATTAATAAAAGACCAAATCACAAAGAATTTGGTCTAAAATCATCAATAAGAAGACGTAAGGGATATGTATCTTATTTATATAATCCTGGCTTCGATTGATCGGTCCATGGCAGTTTCACACCGAAAGTACTTGCAATGAACTGTGTATCTTCCCTTCTTTTTTTCCTTATTTGGGCCCGTTGTTTTGCTGATTCATTTAAATTCATTTCCATCTCTGTTTCAGGAACCAAACGCGGGACCGGAATTGGTTTACCTTCTTCATTAATGGCAACAAATGTCAAGAAAGAAATGACGCATAAATTCCGATCTCCTGTAACTAAATCCTCTGCAATCACTTTTACGATGATTTCCATTGATGTTCTGCCCGTATAAGTCACGAAGCTCTCAAGGCAAACTGCATTTCCTTCGTGAATAGGGTGCAGGAAATCGACAGAATCAGTTGATGCCGTAACGACGTTGCTTCGCGCATGACGCATGGCTGATATAGCCGCTACATCATCAATGTATGCCATTAATTTGCCTCCGAACATCGTACCAATATTATTTGTATCCGGCGGGAGGACAAGGCTTGTTTTTATGACCAAAGAGTCCCGGCAATGTTTTGCTTCTTCCATGGTGACTGCACTCCTTTATGTCTGATTTCTCACTATTCCACTTTATCGAATTCTTACCTGTAAAGCAATTCACATGCTTATTTTCCTGCTGTTAGTCAAAATTTATGCGGCTATAATTAAACCACCCACTATCACTGCCCTTTTGGCCGCTTGCCTTGTTGCAGCTCACGGAGGTTCAAGCCAAATGTCATTTGTAAATGCGGATAATCCTTGAACCCTGCCCAATCCCCTCCCCAATCAAAACCTAACCCTTTAGCGATGGTTACAACTTCCATCCAATCCGACTTTCCATTATCGTTGCCGTCATAACTCATATCCCAAATGGCCTCTCCTTGTTTATTAAGGAGGGCAAAATCTATCGCCAAACCGAAATTATGCAGCGACTCGCCACCTCTTGCATTCGTGACGATGCTGCCCGAACCTGATCTGCCCTTTTCATAGAGTTCATTTTGCTCGGCTACAGACCGGAACCCTGCCGTAATGATAACCGGGATGCCTTTGTCATTAGCCAGTTGAATGAGCTCGTCTTTTTTTTCAGCGACGATCGGATTCAGCTCGTCAGTCAGTTCGATTTCATCTAGATCAGGCGGAAGCATATACTTGAACAAGAGCCCCAGCATCAATCCGAAAAAGCCCAATACCAAACATGTCCTTACCCAAGTGGCTTTCACTTAAAAATCCTTCCTTTACGAATATCTCTCTGAAATGAAAAACTCAACCAAGTACGGATGAGTTTTTCTTCTATTATAACTTTGCTTTCAATTCTTCAATTTGCAATAAATGCCGTTTTTCATGCAGCCCCACGAATGGAATCCATTGCTTCAAGCTTAAGTCTTTAAACAAAGGGTGTGGAAAAGATTTTTGTTCGAGATCAATTTCCTTTGCATGGTCAACGACCTGTGCAAAAGCTTTTCGGGATTCGGACAACTTTTCCTTAATCTCACTCATAGTTTGGTATGTTTCCGATGGAATGACAAATGGCGGGGCCTGGACCTTCATTTCACGATTTAAAGTAAGCTCGATCGGTTTATCCACAGCAAGTATGCTATCATCGCTTTTCAATTTAGCGGAAATGCCCTTTGTTATGGCCCTCTCCATTAAATATAAATGATCCAAAACCTGCATGATGCTCCATCTTCCTGGTTCAGGATGGGCGTTCAGCTGTTCATCCGTCAGTCCAATGACCGCATTTAAAAGTTGTTCCCTGACTTTTTCATTTTCATTCACTTTTAGCATCTCCTCTTATCAGCCTGCTAATCTCCCTTCATTATTTCATGTCCCCTAGGAAAGTGTAAAATAATTATACTTTTTAACTGAAACGAACCGCTTAAAAGTTGTCTATTTTTTGAAAAGCTCTATGATAGTCATAAAGGCAAAATCCATCTAATTAAAATGACTTTCAAAACATCAAGGATAGTCTAAATAGGAGTGATCGCTATGAGTGGAGGACATATTCCATTCAGCCACAAAGGCCGCAGTGTCATGCATGCAATCCCCTCAAAAGGAAGCATATGGTTGATGCTCAAACAAATGTTCAATCGGGTACCATCGAAATGGAAGTTTTGCACTTTGGTTTTATGCATCATGCTTTTCATTTCATTGCTTGAGTTCTCCATCCCCCAGTTGACGCAGTTTACGATTGATACAATCATTCCCGAAAAAAGATATGACTCGTTAATCTGGATTGGTGCAGGAATTCTTTGTGCTGCCATTTTATTGGCCTTACTGAACTACTTTAACAGCTATATCGTTTCCAAGGTCGGTCAAAAGGCTATTATGGATATACGGAATAGCATGTATGACCATATTCAAACACTGGATATGAAATTCTTTGATAAAAACCGTACTGGTGACTTAATGTCGCGGTTGACCAATGATGTCAATTTACTGCAGCAGCTCATCTCTTCGAGCATGCTTCAAGTCCTGACTGACACGGTGACTTTCATTGCCGTGGCGGTATATATGCTTTTCATTAACTGGAAGCTGACCATTGTCCTTCTTTTTACATTCCCTTTCATGTTCTATATCACAAGGGTATTCGGGAAACGCATCAGGATGTCCTTCAGGTCTGTACAAAGTTCAGCAGGAGATGTCAGCAACCAGTTGCAGGATTCCATTTCAGGAATGCGGCTCATTCAATCTTTTACAAATGAAGAATTCGAATCAAGGAGGTTTGCGGAGCGTAATCTGGAAAATATGGCTGCAAATCTTAAGTCCGTCCGGCTACGTTCCATGTTCGGTCCGATTATTGATTTATTGAACAATATCGGTCTTGTAGCAGTCGTTGTGTTCGGTGCTTGGCAAGTGATGGAAGGTGAATTCACAATAGGGTTAATCGTGGCCTTTCTCGCCTATTTGAGGTTACTGCAGAGTCCCGTTCGCAATTTTAGCCGGGTCATCAGCATTGTCCAGCAATCAGCCGCCGCCTTTGAGCGGATAACTGAAATATTGGAAACCCAACCGGAAATAAGTGACAAGCGAAATGCCATTGAACTCCCTGCCATAAAGCGGCAAATTGAATTTCAATGTGTCGATTTTGCCTATGATGAGAATGTACCTGTCCTCAGCCATTTAAACCTGTCCATGAAAGCGGGGCAAGTAACTGCTTTGGTCGGCTCCTCTGGCGCTGGAAAATCGACAATCACGAGCCTTTTGATCCGATTTTATGATCCGCAGAATGGCATGATTAAAATGGATGGTCATGATATCAAGGAAGTGTCACTGAAATCATTGCGGGGACAAATGGGAATCGTTTCCCAGGATATCATTTTATTCAATGGTTCCATCCGTGATAACATCGTGTATGGCAAACTAGATGCTACAGATGCTGAAATCATCGAATCCGCCAAAGCGGCAAATGCGCATGACTTTATCAGTGCCTTTCCTGATGGTTATGATTCTCAAATTGGGGAGCGCGGAGTCAAGCTTTCGGGCGGGCAAAAACAGCGCATCGCCATTGCCAGGGCACTTCTGAAAAATCCGCAAATCATCATTCTCGATGAAGCAACGGCGGCCTTGGATACAGAATCCGAGCATTTGATCCAGCAAGCATTGTCACGTTTAATGAAAAACCGGACTTCAATAGTAATTGCACATCGTTTATCGACCATTCATGATGCCGATCAAATAATCGTTCTGGAAAAAGGGCAAGTTCATGAAACAGGAACACATGAACAGTTATTGCAAAACAACGGCAGATACAAGCAACTCCATGACTTGCAGTTCCCTCAACTAAAAGCGATATCAAATTCCTAGCTACTTAGCGGGCAAAAATGCACAGGAAGCCTTCCTGTGCATTTTTGCTTTCATTTGAAATCATAACTTTCCAAAACCCGATTCGCAATGAGCTGATAGCCTTTTTCATTCGGATGTAACTTATCACTAAAATACTCTGTCTTCTTTTTATCTTCAAAAAGATCATTTGTAGGAATGAATAACATCCTTTTATCTTTATCCGCTATCCCCTTTATTGACTGGTTATAATCGCGAATGTGCTTTTCAAGTTTTTGATTATCTTTAATTGGGTTATATAGTCCCACTACCAGAATATCCGCTTTATCGTTTGCCTCCATCAATGTTGATGTAATCTTTTTCAGATGACTGATATACTCCCGTTTACCCTCAATGATTTTTCGGTCACTTATTTTCTCCAATTCCCCTCCATTACTATTGATCAAGTCATTCGTTCCAATATAAACGATGAAAGTATCGGCTTCATCAAGTTTCGTTTTAATACGGTAATCATCAAGCTGTTTCATCACACCATCCGTTTCCTGGCCTTTTATACCGTAATTCCAAAAACTCACTTTTTGTTCCGATTGCGGATTATTCAATTCATCCTCAAGGCCTTCTATATATCCTTCCCCGTTCTTATCCCCTTTTCCATAGGTTAATGAATCTCCAAATGCCATCACCCTTTGCACATCTTCCGACTCCGATGCCTGAAATTCATATGCAGCAAAACATATAACTAGTACTATAATCAAAAAAACTGCCAATTTCTTCATTTGCTTCTCCTCTTGTCTCTTTACTAGAAGTATTTAATCTTTTACATACCCAAAACACCTGCAGTCTTAACATAAAAAAAATTGTCAGATAAAGAGTAAAGAGTGTATGATTATATAAAACTTTCAATGGATTGGGTGTCATTCACCGTCCCTAAAACAAAAAACGGGATTACCCTTCATTCTGGAGATTGAATAAATGATAGTTAGGAGTTTAAATCATGGAAGAGCACATAGAGTTTAGAGAGGCAGAACTATCTGATCTACCCAGAATTGTTGAAATATATAATTCGACAATTGCGTCAAGAATGGTCACGGCAGATACTGAGCCTGTATCCGTCCAATCGAGGGTTAAATGGTTTGAGGAACATCATTTAGAAAGTAGACCGCTATTTATCATTACTATAGAAGGGAAAACTGCTGGATGGATGAGCTTTCAATCCTTCTATGGCCGGCCGGCATATAATTCCACTGCCGAAATCAGCATTTATATTGATGATTATTTCCGGGGAAAAGGAATCGGACAAATTTCGATTCAAAAGGCTATTGAATTGAGTCCAAAATTAGGTGTTAAGACTCTATTGGGTTTCATTTTCGCGCACAATACACCAAGCCTAAAGCTTTTTTCCAAATTCGGGTTTGAAGAATGGGCACATTTACCTCAAGTTGCCGAGCTGGATGGGATTGAGCGGGATTTGGTCATTCTTGGTAAACGTGTCGATATTTAATATTATTCTTTTGAGCTATTGCCTTGAGCAGTAGCTTTTTAATCTTAATCGAGGGCGAATTGGCTCATTTAAAAATACCTATATACTTTCTGGAGGGGAAAATGTTCGGCATCTCTTTTACTTGTTAACGCATTTAATAGTGTATCCAATTCTTGACTGGCTTGAACAGTCAGCAGACTTGATAAGCCGTAAATTGCTGCCAAGTTGATCATTTCTTTTCTCTTCTCTTCTACTTTTTCTATAGTTACCTTACGGCAAGGCATTATATAGTCACCTCCTAATTATTCAATATTTTTACACTTTCATCATAATGAAACCACTAGTTAAAATCAACTATTTTTCAGAAAATAAATGTGTTATTTTAAAGGTTAAATGTGACAAAATGACTATTAAATTCTATAATTATGTATATTTAGTGTCATTTTCTATCAAACGCAAAAAAAGCATCCACTAGTGTAGACTGCGAATGCTTACATCATATCCCTTATCCAAGAACCCAAAATATAGTCATCGTTTACTATGTCATCCATTCGGAAGGTGACTCGGTATTAGGTCTATTTATAACAACCTTATATTCATCTTCAAGTACTTTTAATGGGGCATCATAAAGGTGCCTTTCATCAGAGGTTTTGTATACTCCATTGGCCAATAACTCTTCAATAAGCTTTGCCTTCCTCTGTTCAATCCTCTTAAATAATTCTGCCATGTAAATGGCTCCTTTCCTAGTCATCCTAGAGCCTGCTTCTAGTAGCTAAACTTTATCAACTTGTTAGATTTTCACCAAATTATATATACCTTTTCTATTATGTCACTAAACGTTATTTCCCAAAAATAAAAGCCCCTTCTAATTCAAGAAGAGGCTGACAGTGTCCGTACGGCTCTTCTTATCTTCCAAGCATATGCTTGTTGGATTTAGCACAGTTCCCAAACGGGTCCGCTGCCGAGGTTTCTTTGGGCCAAGTCCCTCCACCTCTCTGGATAAGAAATCGATATATAAATGATGTAGACATGATTTTATCCTAATAACCATCAAAAGTCAATTACCTGGTTCTCCCTTTTTCCTGGACATTAAGGGGTCCCTCTTTCAAATACAGGTTGCATTTTCTTGTCTTTCTGATATGATGTCAGTAATTACATACAATTCACACCACTAGGGGAGTCTTTTTTTAAGACTGAGATGGAATTAGTTCCGGACCCTTTGAACCTGAACCGGCTCATACCGGCGGAGGGAAGTGGATGATATCGTCCATTTTCAGACTATATCCATCTACCCCGTTCCGAATTCAGGAACGGGTTTTTTTCATTAACAAGGGATCCATTCTAAAGGAGGATGAACAATGGAGAATGTTAAATTAGAAAGATTCAGTGATAGACTGCATGCACGGTCAAAAGAGATTTGGAAAAGGAACCATTCACATCCCTTTGTCCAGGCAATTGGAAATGGTACGCTTCCTGAAAAGAAATTTGCTTATTACCTGAAGCAGGACTATATCTATCTCATGGATTATTCCAAGCTGTTTGCTTTAGGTGTCATCAAAGCACATAACATCGAAACCATGGCAAAGTTTGCGAGCATTTTAAATGAAACCCTTCAAGTGGAAATGGATATTCATCGGCATTATGCTTCCGAATTCGGGATCAGTTCCAAGGAATTGGAAGAAACAGAACCCACTCCAACCACTCTAGCCTATACAGGATACATGCTAAATGCAGCTCAGCATGGGACTTTGGCAGACTTGATCGCCTGTCTCCTGCCCTGCGCTTGGGATTATTATGAAATCGGTTTGCTATTAAAAGAACAAAATGGGGCAGCATTGGAAAACAATCGCTACGCAGATTGGATAAGATCCTATTCATCTCCTGAATTCGGGGAAGCACACAAATGGCTGATCGCTTTGTTGGAGGAATTGACGGAAGGCATGCCAGAAACAGAACTTCTTAGATTAGAAAAGCACTTTTTGGTTACTTCCCGATATGAATATTTATTCTGGGATATGGTTCAAAATGAACAGGATTGGCCGCTGTAGGTCGTTGGCATGATGATGAATCCTATCAAGAAACTGACATTGACTGCCATGATCACGGCTATAACGACACTGACCAGTTCATTTATTTTCATCCCTGCAGGTTTTGCAAAAGTCTTTCCCATTCAGCATCTGGCAAATGTCCTGACGGCCGTTCTATTGGGGCCAGCTTATGCTGTAACACAAGCTTTTTTAGTTTCCATCATTAGAAACATGTCTGGTACCGGTTCAATTTTTGCTTTTCCCGGCAGCATGATCGGTGCACTATTGGCTGCCATCCTTTATCGAAAAACACAAAGCTTAAAATTCGCCTGTTTAGGTGAAGTGATCGGGACCGGCATTCTCGGTTCCCTAGCCTGTTATCCACTTGCCCTCCTCCTATTGGGGGAAAAAGCGGCTCTTTTTGGTTTTTTACCGGCTTTTATGCTCAGTTCATTCACTGGGGCGATTTTAGCTTTCATATTACTTAAAATACTTCTAAAAAATAATTATATGAAGGGGTTTTTTTATGAAAACAGCATTAACCATCGCAGGCTCTGATTCAGGGGGCGGTGCTGGAATACAGGCGGATTTAAAAACATTTTCTGCACATGGTGTCTTTGGGATGTCTGCCATCACAGCCGTAACCGCACAAAACACAATGGAAGTCCGTTCAGTGCAGCCAATTGAAACAGCAATCATATCTGATCAAATTGCAGCGATCTTTGAAGATATTCCTGTCGATGCAGTAAAAATAGGCATGCTTGGATCAAAAGAAATCGTGGAAACAGTCGCTGCTTCCCTTAGAAACTTCATGCCTTCCATCATTATTCTTGACCCTGTCATGATTTCCAAAAGCGGCCACCATTTGCTCGACGAAAAGGCTGTCTCTGCCTTAAAAGTGGATTTGCTCCCGATTGCAACACTTGTAACCCCAAATGTACCGGAAGCGGAAGTACTTACTGGCTTGTCGATTCGAACGGAACAAGATTTCCACAAGGCATGCATGTCCATACAAGAAATGGGGCCAAAGGCCGTTTTACTTAAAGGAGGCCACGCAGCAGGTAATCCAAATGACCTTTTTTATGATGGCACTGACTTCCATTGGATCGAGGGAGAGCGCATTCATACAAAAAACACTCATGGCACTGGCTGTACCCTATCATCCGCCATTACATCAAACCTGGCAAATGGGCTGCCCTTGCAAGTGTCTATCGAAAAGGCCAAGACCTATATTTCTGAAGCGATACGCAATAGCTTTTCAATCGGTAAAGGTCATGGACCTGTCCATCATTTTCATTCATTTTCAAAAAAAGAACGGAGTGAATTAATATGAAGGTTTCTGCAGCCGATTTATTCGTGAAGGTAAAAGAAAGAAAACCACTCATTCACCAAATCACCAACTTTGTTACGGTCAACGACTGTGCAAATGCCACCCTTGCCATCGGTG
Source organism: Peribacillus sp. NPDC094092 (assembly GCF_050279365.1). Taxonomy (NCBI): domain Bacteria; kingdom Bacillati; phylum Bacillota; class Bacilli; order Caryophanales; family Bacillaceae; genus Peribacillus; species Peribacillus sp. NPDC094092. Next base: position 1,281,492 of record NZ_JBNNUC010000001.1, read on the forward strand.
GTTCACCAGTAATGACTTCGAGCCCAAGAGAAGTGGCGGATATGGTCAAATTAGCGGATGCATTGGTCTTGAATTTCGGTACGATCGATGATAAAGCCTTGGAAGCAATGGAGATTGCCGGAAAGACGGCAAATGACCTGGATATCCCGGTCATTTTGGACCCTGTGGGAGTTGGTGCCACCCCCTATCGTACAGAGCAGGTCAAGGTGCTCCTTAGTAAGGTTTCTTTCCAAATCATTCGCGGGAATGCGAGTGAGATTCTATCATTGATGGGTGGGGATACCGTTACACGCGGGGTGGATTCGGAGGAACTAGCGATTAGCAATGCAGAACTGGCTACACGGGCAGCAAATAAATTGAATAGTATCGTCGTGGTCAGCGGAGCTAAGGATGCGGTCAGCGATGGAAAACATACGTCCGTCATTGACAATGGGAACCTCCTTTTAACTAATGTTACAGGTACCGGTTGCATGTCCACCGCTCTTATCGGCACTTTTTCCGGAGTCACCGACGATTTCTATTCTGCGGCAATCGCCGGTATCTCCACTATGAGCATTTCAGGGGAACTAGCTGCTGCAAACCTTCAAAAAGATGAAGGAACAGGGACGTTTCGTGTGCGATTAATTGATGCAATATCAAGAATGGATAAGGAAATCTGGATGCATGAGGTGAAAATACATGAAGAAGTCCCAAATTGATTTAAGCCTGTATTTAGTTACGGAAGAGTCTCTAGCATTAGAGGAATTGACCAGAATCATTGCAGAATCGGTTTCAGGAGGTGTCTCGATCGTACAACTTAGAGAGAAAAACAATTCCTCCCTTTCCTTTTATAAAAAAGCTTCTGCATTAAAACAGTTATTGAATGAACTGTCCATTCCCCTGATCATCAACGACCGGGTGGATATAGCACTTGCGGTTGCAGCGGATGGGATTCATATTGGGCAAGATGACCTTCCACTGACTGTGGTCAAACAAATGGTTCCTGAAGATATGATAGTCGGTTTATCTGTCTCCACTCTTGAAGAAGCTCTCGAAGCCGAACGAAATGGAGCAGACTATATCGGAGTCGGTTCCGTTTTCCCTACAAAGACCAAACAAGATGCAACCCTGATGGCCATTGGGGATCTGGAGGAAATTTGCCGAAGCGTATCCATTCCCGCCGTAGCCATCGGGGGTATCACTGCAGATAACATTTCCACTCTTTCTGGTAGCGGGTTATCCGGCGCCGCAGTCGTATCGGCCATCATGAATGCTGATAGTCCGAAAAGAGCCTCCGAATCCCTTTTAAAAATCATTAAAGACTTTAATTAATGAAAAGAGGGGACTGATTACAGTCCCCTTCCTTTTTGTTTATGTCAAAACGGTATTCTTTGTTTCCTTCCCAAAAGCTACGGCAATGGCACCCACTAGAATAGCGATTGTAAAAATGGTGAAAATCGATGATATCGGGGTGTCTGCCGCAACTAAATACCCTACAAGCAACGGTCCAAGGACACCGCCTATCCTCCCGATCCCTGCAGCTAGCCCAGCACCTGTACCGCGAACTGCTGTCGGATACTGCTCAGGTGTATATGCATAAAGTGCACCCCATGCCCCCAGGTTGAAGAAAGATAGGAACATCCCGGAAACGATCAGCAGTGCCAGCCCCTCTGACGATCCAAAGAAAAAGGCACTGACGGCAGTTCCAATTAAATATGTGATCAAAACGAATTTACGTCCCATCTTCTCTATCAGCCATGCAGCTGAAAAATAGCCTGGAAGCTGTGCAAGCGTCATGATCAAAACATATTCAAAGCTTTGAATCATGCTGAAGCCTTTTAGGACCATCACACTTGGCAGCCACAAAAACATCCCATAATAGGAAAAGACCACGCAAAACCACAGAATCCACAATACAAGGGTCTGACGGGAGTATTCCTTTTTCCACACACTTTTCATATTGCTTAAAACAGACGGTCTCTTCTTTTTTTCCAGTTCCGTATACTTCGGTGAATCCGGCAGTTTCAAGCGCAGATACAGCGCATATAAAGCTGGAGCTGCGCTCAATAACAAGGCAACCCGCCAACCGTAAGCCGGAATGATGAAGTAGGAAATGAGTGCTGCCAAAATCCAGCCAACCGCCCAAAAACTTTCAAGAAGGACGACAACCCTTCCCCTTTTACTCGCTTCAACACTTTCAGAGACCAATGTCGAGGCAACCGGAAGTTCTCCTCCAAGTCCCATTCCAATCAAAAATCGCAATATCAAGAACAAGCTGAGTGTACTGACTGCTGCAGACAGGCCGCTTGCGATTGAAAACAATAATAATGTAATGATGAAGACATTCTTCCGTCCGACCCTGTCAGCCATCGCCCCAAAGAATACGGCTCCAACCGCCATCCCGATGGAGTTTATGCTCCCAATCCAGCCAACCTGCTCACTGGTTAAGTTCCAATCCTGTTTCAAAGCAACTATAATGAAAGAAAGCATGCCGACATCAAGTGCATCGAACATCCATCCCAGACCTGCAACACCTAGTAACTTGCGTTGCGATATCATTTTCGCATCATTTCCCATATATTCCTCCTGAAGAACTTTAGACCTTCTTGTTATTTTATCCTTCTTCATTTTAACTATTAACTTTCATTTTCGCTATAGTATTTACACATGTCATGACAAAAAAACGCTTCATTTTTAAATTGATGAAGAAATCTTGGATATTCTGTCGAATGTTATAGATTGAATATTCCCTTTTTTTCATTTATCATAAAAATTGGCATAAATCATAGCGTTAACAATAAGTCATCATGTTTTGCCCAAGATAATCATTTTATTCAGGAGGGTAATTAATGACAAATCTAACGTTAGAAGTAAGTGGAAAGTTGCAAAAATTTTTAACAGGTCCAAAAAAGCTCTATATTAATGGGCAGTTTGTAGAAAGTGCTTCAAAAAAAACCTTCTCCACACCTAATCCTGCTACAGGACAAAAACTTGCCGATGTTTATGAAGCTGATAAAGAAGATATCGACTTAGCCGTCAAGGCTGCACGCAAAGCATTCGATGAGGGGCCTTGGTCAAGAATGAGCGCAGCTTCACGCAGTAGGCTAATGTATAAACTTGCCGATTTAATGGAAGAAAATAAAACCGAACTTGCTCAATTGGAAACGTTGGATAATGGTAAACCAATCAGTGAAACGACCAATGCCGACATTCCTTTAGCTATAGAACATATGAGATATTTTGCTGGCTGGTCCACCAAGATTGTCGGACAGACCATTCCAGTAAGCGGAAATTACTTTAACTACACAAAACACGAGGCCGTTGGTGTTGTCGGCCAAATCATCCCATGGAACTTTCCGTTACTTATGGCGATGTGGAAACTGGGAGCGGCACTTGCTACAGGTTGTACGGTTGTATTGAAGCCTGCTGAGCAAACCCCGCTTTCCGCGCTATACCTGGCTGAATTATTGGCTGAAGCCGGTTTCCCTGATGGGGTGGTCAATATCGTTCCCGGTTTTGGTGAAACCGCTGGACAAGCACTTGTCGACCATCCGCAAGTAAATAAAATTGCATTTACCGGTTCGACCGAAGTTGGAAAATTGATCATGCGCTCCGCTTCATATTCATTGAAACGGGTCACATTGGAACTTGGAGGGAAATCGCCAAACATCATCCTGCCTGATGCGGATTTCTCAAAAGCCATCCCTGGAGCTTTGAATGGGGTCATGTTTAACCAAGGGCAAGTATGCTGTGCCGGTTCCAGGGTTTATATCCAAAAGAAACATTATGATAATGTAGTTGCCGATATGGCAAGCCATGCAAAAAACATAAAACAAGGGGTAGGTTTAGATCCAAGTACACAAATTGGACCTCTTGTTTCCGAAGAGCAGCAAAATCGGGTAATGGGCTATATTGAAAAAGGAAAAAACGAGGGTGCGGAAGTTCTTGTCGGCGGTAATAAACCGGGTGACCAAGGCTACTTTGTTTCTCCTACTATATTTGCCGGTGTTGAAGAGGATATGACGATAGCCAAAGAAGAAATTTTCGGTCCGGTCATTGCGGCAATGCCATTCGAGGATTTAGATGATGTCATTAACCGTGCAAATGCCAGTGAATACGGATTGGCTGCCGGCCTATGGACTAGCGATATAGCCAATGCCCATTATGTTGCAGGAAAACTCCGTGCCGGTACTGTATGGGTGAACTGTTATAACGCATTCGACGCAGCTTCCCCGTTCGGCGGTTACAAACAATCCGGAATCGGACGTGAAATGGGATCTTATGCACTGGACAACTATTCTGAAGTGAAAAGTGTCTGGATTAATTTGGGTAAGTGATTTTTTGACTATCAAGAAAGAGGGTCTCAAAGAGGCCCTCTTTCTTTCAGTCCATTGTTCAATGTCCTAAATGATTGAATCATTCAACTACTCAACCCTTTTCAAAAGTCTTTCCTTCGATCATATTGGTAGAATGCAAGATAGACAAATCGGCTGCCGCTTGAGCTGGGTCATACGATAATGATACCGGGGTTTGTGCTAAGGTGAATGAACCTTAACTGATTCATCTCCCTGCCGGTTTTAATGAACTCTTTCGTCTAATAACTATAAGTTTTCAAAAACGATGTAAAAAGTTTCTTTTTTATATGACAATTAAGTACAATTATAAATGTAGAAAATGGAAAAGGAGTTTTGAAATGATGAGTGATTTTCAAACGAATTTAGAAAAATATGCAGAACTTGCCGTAAAAGTCGGCGTAAACATCCAACAGGATCAAACCCTGGTCGTAAACACAACGTTGGAGGGCGCTGATCTTGTGCGTCTCATCGTAAAGAAAGCATATGAAAACGGTGCGCGCAATGTCATCGTAAATTGGAATGACGATATCGTTTCACGTACCAAATATGAACTGGCTCCGGATGAGGTGTTCCACGAGTATCCAAAATGGCGTGCGGAAGAAACGATCGAACTTGCAGAAAACGGAGCTGCCTATCTATCCGTCATCTCCTCCAGCCCTGACTTATTAAAAGGTGTGAAGCCAGAAAGGATTGCCAACTTCCAAAAAGCATCAGGGACTGCCCTGAAGAAGTGGCGTCAGTATATGCAATCCGATAAAGTGAGCTGGTCCATCGTTGCCGTCCCTTCAAAGGCTTGGGCTGATAAAGTATTCCCTGAAGAGGCGGAAGGAAAACGTGTTGATCTGCTATGGGAAGCCATTTTCAAAGCAGTTCGTGTTGATGTGAAGGATCCTGTAGAAGCCTGGAAAAAACACGATGATACCCTGCATGAAAAGGTTGATTATTTAAATGATAAGCATTACCAAAAATTGCATTATACGGCTCCCGGAACCGACCTGACAATCGAGTTACCCGACAAACATCTTTGGGTCGGAGCAGGAAGCGTTAACGTAGAGGGTCATGAATTCATGGCTAACATGCCTACCGAAGAAGTGTTTACAGTTCCATTGAAAACAGGCGTTAACGGAACGGTTTCCAGTACGAAACCACTTAGTTACGGCGGAAATATCATCAATAATTTTTCCGTGACCTTTAAGGAAGGACGGATCATTGAAGTAAAAGCGGAAGAAGGGGAAGAAATCCTAAAACAATTGGTTGAAACGGATGAAGGTTCACACTATCTTGGTGAAGTGGCACTTGTTCCATTCAACTCACCGATTTCCCAATCGAATGTTTTATTCTTCAACACACTTTTCGATGAAAATGCTTCAAACCATCTCGCTATCGGCAGCTCCTATGCTTTCTGTATTGAAGGCGGAAAAAACATGAGTCCAGAAGAGCTTGCAGAACATGGACTGAATGAGAGCCTTACACATGTCGATTTCATGATTGGATCAGAGAAAATGAACATCGATGGCATCAAACAGGACGGCACTTCCGAACCTGTCTTCCGTAATGGAGATTGGGCGTTTTAATTAAAGCGTTGATATAGAGGGGTTTTGAAGGGCTAAAACCTTGAATGGTCACATTTCTTTGACTTTAGACAAATTATCAAGTTCATCAGCCACGTGTTTCTGCATACTAGGAAGCACGTGGCTATACTTGTATGTCTTAAATCATGAAAACGGATTGTCGGTAAACCTAGCTTTATCGTTTGGGGTTTTAGTCGTTTGGAAAGAGTTGCAGAATCGAGCGGATTACCATAGCGTGCACAAACAACTAAATCATAATCATTGAAGTTTTGACCTTGCTTCAACTTATGTCCGACAACAACGATTCTCTCCTTTTTTAGTTTTTCTATCAACACGTCAGGAATATGAATTGATCGTAGGCGCTGGCCGATAAAAAGAAGAGAGCATCTGTAAACTACACAGCTGCCCTCCCTCCAATTATTAATCTCGTAATTCTCTACAATGAAGTATTTTAATCTACCGGACGGTCATCAAAATCATAGTCTACCGTGCCAGGAGCTACACGTGCATTTGTTAATGCCGGAGTTTCCGGACGGGCAATTTGATACACACTGGCACCGACAATTTCAGCTGCTTGCTGCAATTTCTCTTTCGATATCTTATCCAGTGTATCTGTAGGCTGGTGATACCAAGGCTCAACAGGGGAATGGATAAACAAGGCGGATGGAATGCCAAGCTCATGGAATGGTTGATGGTCACTCCTGCCCAACTGTCCATAAGGAAGCGCAACATCCATCGTTCTGGCCCCTGCCGAGGAACCCAGGTCCGTCACAAGGTTTTTAGTTCCATCAATAGTATACATAATCAAACCACCAGCAGGATTATCCTCGCCAGCATCACGTCCGCCTATCATATCCATTTGGAAGTGAGCCACCATGCGGTCTACATCCTCTTTGGGAAGGGAATCCGCATAGAAGGATGATCCAACGAGCCCTCTTTCCTCAGATCCGAATGTGAGAAAGCGAATTTCAGTGTCAATTGGCGTTTTGGCCAGGATCCTTGCCAGTTCCAGCACAGCTGATACACCCGAAGCATCATCGTTTGCACCCGGGCCGCCCGGGACAGAATCATGATGGGCTCCAACAGTCACGATTTGACCATTATCTTTATTGGCTTTTGGTTTTAAGGAAGCGATGACATTGTAGGATGTCTTTTCGATTCTTTCAGCTTTTCCCACTTCCAGAGTGGACGTGATTTGTTTAGTTTTAAGCTGTTCGACCAACTCCAACCCCTGGGCTTGGGTAATGGCTACAGCAGGTATATTTTGCCCCGCTGATACTTGTCCGAAATTATTTCCTGATGGTGAGTTGTTGTACATTAAAACGCCTACCGCTCCTTTATTTAGCACATTCTGAACCTTTTCAACAAAGGTGATGTCCCCACGTTCAACTAGTGCAATTTTCCCAGAAACATTTTCTCCAACTTCCTCTGGCTTTGCTTTTCCAACATTAACAAGTTCGGCCGTTACCTTGCCGCTGATACTGCCGCTAAGGGCACGCGGTGTTCCTCCTAAATCACTGTCACCAATTTTCACTTTTACATTTTGCACCGTATCATAGATGGGAAAAGGCTGAACCTTTGTTTCAAAACCAAGACTCTTAAACTGACTTTCTATGTATTTGACTGCACGGAGCTCCCCTTCTGTACCAGCAGCCCTCGGTTGCTCTGATAGATAGGCAATCGTATTATACATATTGTCCGCACTAATTTTTTTGATAACTTTGTTATCAAAAGCTGTGTCAGAATGGGCATTTGTTGCCCCGTTTGTTTGTGCAAATACTGTACCAGTCGATAGAACCATACCCGCAGCCAATAGTACTGTTAGTGATTTTTTATACATACAATCCCTCCTTTTTCATAATATTCCTAATTATGTATTTAACTGAATAGTTTGTAAATGAGTCATTAGTCTTTAAATTCACTATCAATCGGTGTCTGACACCCGCTCTCACACGTCTCATGAGACATTAAGAAATCCTAATAGGGAATCTAAACCGTAAAATCTCCAATTGATTAAAAAGGATATTAGCAATATAAAACCAATACATTATAAACATATTGCTTCAACATTTCTTTTCTATAATTATAGCTGAATACATATTTTAGATTGGAGATGGAGAACATGAACAAAAAAGTATTAGCAGGTGCCGGGGTAGCCCTTACGTTGTTATTCAGTCCACTAAGTCAAGCTTTTGCATCAGAAACAATAACAATAGGAGACTTAAGAAAGGTTGATAATGTTGCCCATCGTGGTGCATCGGCATATGCACCTGAAAATACGATTGCTGCTTATGATAAAGCAGTAAAAATGAAGGCAGATTATATTGAAATTGATGTTCAAAGAAGCAAGGATGGAGAATTAGTACTTATCCATGATACGACAGTTGATCGAACAACGGATGGATCTGGAAAGGTTGGTGATTTCACGTTTGAAGAGCTAAGAAGCCTTGATGCAGGCAGCTGGAAAGGTGAGCAATTTGCTGGTGAACAAATCCCAACATTTGATGAGATTCTTGATCGTTACCACGGGAAAATTGGAATATTAGTAGAATTAAAGGCTCCAGAGCTATATCCTGGGATGGAAGAAAATATAGCTGAAGAATTAAAAGAACGAAATCTTGATAAACCACAAAATGAAAAAATCATTCTCCAATCATTTAACCATGAATCAATTGAAAAAATGAATAATCTCGTTCCTAAAGTTCCAATCGGTGTGTTAACATCTTCAAGAGCTGACACAACAGAACAAGCCTTACAGGAATTTTCAACATATGCTGACTATTTTAATCCAAGCTATGGAATTGTTACTAAAGAGTTAGTAAATCAAATTCACTCTCTTGATATGAAAATTGGATCATGGACAGTACGTAGTCAAGAGGCAGCAGATTTCCTATTAGATATGGGAGTTGACGCAATTATTACGGATTATCCAGATTATGTAGATCCAAGAAACTAATATTTTTGTATAGTTATTAGAAAAAAGGTCGATTTCTACAGGAGATTGATCTTTTTTTAGGTCTCAAATTTAGAGAGAGACTTATTTGTATTCTTTATTAATTTGGAATACAAATAAATAGTATTGTATCATTGTGCTTCTTGATCGGGGGGGGGTACTTTTCACCAAAACCATGGCTACATTTTCACTTCCACCCCCACACTCGAACTGCTATTAGTAATGATAATGGTATTATAGTCTTGTTCTCTTGTGGTTGAAACTCCGTTGCCCCTAAGGGAACAATATTTACTGTTTAGGCTTATTATAACTGCACTTTCTCTTGTCATTCAGTGGTAACAGAAATAGTCACATGTGGTCACAAAAAAGCGTTTTTTCTAGCCGTTATCCATTTTTATCCTTTTGTTCAAAAATCACAAAACCCTTATATATCAACGTTTTCACCCAACATCGATGGCATCAAACAGGACGGCACTTCCGAACCTGCCTTCCGTAATGGGGATTGGGCGTTTTCATTAACTGACATTCTTGAGGACCTTCTGATTCATAGCCACATGATTCCTGTATTACTTAGGAACTTGTGGCTGTTTTTTTTGCTCATCAATCAAACACCATCAGGCTTTTAGCCTTTGTCCCCAGCCAAATAATTGGGCTAGTTCCGTATACATAACCTGATTTTAAAGCCCAATATATATTGGAATATCTTGAACACATCTTTCATTCGCAAATATGTGTTATACTATTGATAAAGAGGGTGGCTAAATTGAGAAGCAATAAGTATAATACTGGTGAAACAGTAACTATTCAGGATACTAATGAATCAGTAACCATTAATAAATGGGCATATGTAAAAAACATGAAGAGATATTCTTACACTGTTAAAGAACATCCAACTACTTTTTTCTTTGAAGAAGAATTGAAAAAAGCTTAATGACAAGTCACTAAAACCCTACTCATTTCAGAGTGGGATTTTTTTCGCTTTCATTTTCATTAAAAAACAGACTCCCATCGAGGAAGTCTGTTCATATCGGTTACGATTTAATTTAAAAATTAAGCTTTTTGAACGTTAGCAGCTTGAGCTCCACGAGCACCTTGCTCAACGTCGAAAGTTACTTTTTGACCTTCGTCTAAAGATTTGAAGCCTTCGCTTTGGATAGCTGAGAAATGTACGAATACGTCGTCTCCGTTTTCACGTTCGATAAATCCAAAACCTTTTTCTGCATTAAACCATTTAACTGTACCTTGTTCCATTGTTGTTGCCTCCTAGTGCATAACACACATTGTATTACTATTTTTAATCATTTGGAAAATAATCAGTATCCTCTTCCACAATCAAAAACAATTCATTATTAGAGTAACATGAATTGATGAAGATAGCAAATTATCCAGTGATATTTACATACTTTTCGCCTTCCCATTTTCTTTATTTATCCAATTTAGTGATTCAGATATTAATTAATGGGTATATCAGAGTAATAAGAAACAGTATCAACAAGGAGGTCAATCAATGAAATATTACAAGGTATCCAATAGCGGTTTTGACAGTAAGGTCATTGTTGCCTATAGCGGGTATGAGGCACTCGGATTTTATTTAATGGAAAACAATGATCAACTTGGTTTTGTTGATGATATAGATGTGGAAGAAGTGGATGCTGATGAACAAGTCGAGATTTCCTATACGGGTTTTCCCGTTTTTAAGACACTTAAGGAGCTATATCAAGAGAAAGATTTTTGGGAAGTTCCTCATGTTGTCGTGGAAGTTGAGTAAAAAAAGCACCCTCCCCATCTTTATCCACTGGATGTTACCTCCCAATCAACTCTGTCAAATAGTATTTGGTAATGGCAAGATATTCACGGGTATATGACTTCAACAGTGACACTTTTGGTGTTTTTGCCGGCATCCCCTTCATGTCCAAGCCTTCTTTTCTTGCTATTTCAACTGCCCGGTAGATATGAAAGTCATTGCTTACGATCAATCCTGAAGCTGCCGTATCGGGAATCAGTTCTTTTGAGAAAACGATATTTTCGTGAGTTGTTGTAGAGTTGTCTTCCATCATTCTTCAATTCCCTGGGCGATTAGCCCTTGTTGCAATGCTTTCGCTTCCGATTCCCCCGGTCCTTTGCCTCCAGATATAATGAACACTGGATGTTTATTGGCCGTTAAATATTCTGCCGCTTTATCAATCCGGTATTGTAAGGATAATGAAGGAACCGAACCTTTGACCCTTGCTCCAAGAATAATGAGGTAATCGGCATTTTCAGGAATTGGCTGGTGAATGCTTTCTTGAATTTTCATGTGTATAAAACCAAAATAAACCAGTAATATAACAACACTCATTACACCTAATTTCATCGCGCTTTTCAAAGTCTTTCCCCGCTTCATTTCCCTTTCATTTACCATTCTTCCCACCTGACCCCTCTATAGCCAAGATCGACGAGCGTGAAATCATGAAAGACTTCCCGCTCTTCCAAAACTATTTAAACTGACAGTTTATACTGCGACCATATCATCATATATCAATTTTCCAATTTTACTGATTACTTGACGGCTTTCTTCCTCCGATTTCATATCTTCGGTAAGAATTGCAGCATAAACAGTTTGTGTTTCTGAACGAATGATTGCACAATCATGGGAAACTCCACGAATTCCGCCCGTTTTGCTTGCGACCTTGACCCCTTTGCCCATCAGTGATGGAAGTTTATCCCTTAATTGCTGATTGTCAAATACACGCAATATTCTTTCCTGGCTTTCTTTCGTTAAAAAGTTTCCTGTATGTATCGCTTTCAAGCACGTAATCGTATCTTCCGCCGATATGGTATTGTCACGCCCTTCTTTTAATGCCTTAAAATCCTGCATTTTTCGTTCAAGGACCGTATTTTTCAAACCAAGTTCCTTGATGCATTGATTAATTTCCTCGAATCCCAGCAGGTTCATCATCATGTTCGTGGATGTATTGTCAGAAACAGTGATCATCAATGTCAATAAATCCTCAACGGTTAAAAATACCTTATTCGATAAGACATGCAGGACCCCAGATCCCCCTGTCACTTCATTAGGCGGGATGGTCACTGGTTGATTCAAATAGATTTTCTTTTGTTCACTTTGACGATAACCCTCGATGATCATCGGTATTTTGATAAGACTCGCCGATTGAAAGGATTCATTCTCGTGATATCCAATCGTGTCCCCAAGACCATTTTCAATTTTATAGGCGATTTTCCCATTAAATGTTTCAATTAATGCCAAGATATCATGTTCTATCGTTTGTAAGGTCATCTATTCCTTGTTCCTCCCTTAAATTTCATTTAAACTCCCTTATACCCTAACTTATTCTACCATGTTGAAAGCAGTACAATCTTCTTCTAAATTCTAATTGAATGATTATTTGTATAAAAAAAGAGCCTTCATATCGAAAGCCCCGTTAATAACTATTTATTCATCTAGATTTAAGTGCCCTGCCCTTCACTAATGGGAATCGTTTCTTCTCGGTTGTATCCACCTGTGTGATTTCACCATCATGTATGGTTATTATCACTGATCCATATTTCAGATCTTCCAAGCTTGAAATGATATGCCTGATTTTCAATTCTTCTTGCTTTTCCATAATATCTCCCCTTCACTATTGGTAAAAAAGCTTCGTTTCATGCCTAATGTTTAAATTGTTCGTACGATAAGCAAATGAAAGCTTCCCGCTTTCCATGATTTCTTGAGGAACTTGGTTTACCTATCATATCCTCATCATTACTTTACGTATAAGAATAACCAATTAATAGGAGCTCCACATTCCCCTCCCCTCACTATAAAAAATAAAAGGCACCCGCCATCTAACAGAAGTAGATGTAAGGGTGCCTTTAGTTGACTAATCGGCAATATTCGGGAGTTGCATAAGTTATAGAAAATACGATTCAAAGCACAAACCGCATTATTCTTACCAACTAACTTGGTATTTACTAATATAATCCAATTCCTTCGTTTTGTCAATGCTAACTAGAATTTTCTGATTAGTCTGCGTTTTACATTTTACTTATTTACCACTTTACCAAACTAAACTACTTGAGATATACTATTTTAGTATAAGTTGTCGGTATAAACACACACTGTATTTAAGAAAGGTTCGATATAAATGGTAAATAAAAAATGGGGTTTATTGATTTTGACCACATTCGTTATTGGGAATATGGTCGGCGGAGGAATTTTCATGCTCCCTGCTCAATTAGCACAGGTATCCAGTCCATTAGGGGCTACATTGGCATGGATCGTTACTGGACTGGGAGTCTTTCTAATAGCTTTGGTGTTTGGTAACCTGGCAATCCGGAAACCGGATTTGAAAGCTGGACCGCAAAGTTATGCTCAATCTTTATTTAAATCCCCTGCTAAAGGAAGAGTTTCAGGATATAGCATGGCTTGGGGCTATTGGGCTGCGAATTGGGCTGCGACAGCTTCTGTCATCATTTCATTTGCTGGTTACCTCTCAACGTTCTTCCCGGTGATGCATAGTGCGAAAGTGATTTATACAGCCGGTTCGTTTCAACTTGAACTAGGTAAAGCATTAACGTTTGCGGTATGTTCCATTGCCCTTTGGGGGATTCAGGCAATCTTGGTAAGAAGTTTTAACAGTGCAGGGAAAATGAATCTATTTGCTACGGTTACCAAAGTACTTGGATTCTTATTTTTCATCATTATCACGATATTCATCTTCGATACTTCCAACCTAGGGAACGGGGCTGAATTTTATGATAAGGCGGGATCTGCCATCTCTTTAGGTGAACAAGTGAATGCTGCTGCAATTTCAACATTATGGGCCTTCATCGGAATTGAAGCTGCCGTCATGCTTTCAAACCGCGCCAAGTCACAAAATGATGTAAAGAAAGCGACGATTCTTGGTTTACTTATCGCTGTTGCCATTTATATCGGCATTACTTTATTGACGATGGGTGCCATATCACAAGACGATTTGAAAATATCACAAAAACCGCTTGTTGACGCACTGCAAGCTGTAGTTGGATCAAGCGGTACGTATTTAATGGCTGCTCTTGCCGTCATTTCCTTATTGGGATCTACAATCGGATGGATTGTCGTTGCATCAGAGGTTCCTTACCAGGCAGCAAAATCGGACCTGTTTCCGGCCTATTTTGCAAAAGCGAACAAAAATGGCACACCTGTCCGTTCTATGACAATAACAAATATCATGACACAGATATTCTTATTCTCCACTATTTCGGGTACGATCTTGGAAGCTTATAAATTCTCGATGATCGTCGCTACACTCGCTTACTTGATCCCGTATCTTGCTTCGGTTCTGTATCAATTGAAACTAGTCATGACTGGGGAAACCTATGACATCATGAAAGGCTCAAGGGTACGTGATGGCATCATCACCATCCTGGCGTTAATTTACTCGATTTGGGTCATCAAGACAGGTACAGCTGATATGAATACGTTCATACTTGGCATCGCCTTATATGTATTCGGAATCATCCTATACCCACTATGGATGAGAAAAAAAGCATAACCTTAAACACCTTGGCCTCCATAAGTGCCAAGGTGTTTTTTTATATTTCTTTCATAATCAATCTAGTTGTCAGCTGAACCGTTTCCCCTGAGCCTAACTCCCTCAATCCAGTCAATTTTGCAGACAAATCCAAATTAGGTGCATTTGTTACCCATGTATATGGTTCAGGACAGACGAACCCCGCCTGGTTGAACAGTACCCAAAACTTAAAATGTTGATCGCCATGATAATTGACCTGTATGCCCGCCTCATGGTCAGTGAGTATACACTCGTTTTCCAGCGCTCTTTCCTCATCATAGCCAAATAGGTCATCAAATAACCGGCCATCCAAACTAATACCGTTTTGTATTTCCGATGTATTGGCCGTTTCATGAATTGCACCGGTGGGCAATGACCTTTCATTCAACTCCCAATGTTTATTGACGGGAAGAGATATTCTGCAATCTTCCAATTTACTCCCTGGTCCAAATGGGAAATTGAATACAGTGTGATAACCTGCTCCCCACGGAAAGGGTTCAATGCCCTTGTTAGTGATTTCCAATTGTATTTCCAATGTTTCTGCATTTAAAGAGAAAGACATATTCACAGTGATATCTTGTGGAGAGCTGCCTTTTAAATCAAAATCTCTGCTTGAAAATTCAGTATGAATGATGATTGCTTTCCCGTTCACTTCCTTTTTGCAGACTTGCCACGGCTTGTCATGCAAAAAACCATGAATATGATTGGATTTTTTCCTTTCATTGATTGGAAACTTATACGCAGTCCCCTTATATGTAAATTGACCATCTTCAATTCGATTAGGAGGAAACAGGATTGGCATTCCGTATAAAATGGGAGCTTTTTTATACTCTTCCACACTATCCGGAGTGCGCAGCAATTCAATATCTTTATGCTTGTATTTCAACGAAAGCAGATTGCTTCCTAAAGATGGCGCAAGTATCGCTTCCACTTTTTCATTGCCGAACTTTATGGCCTTTTCATTTAAAAAAGTGATATCTTCAATATACCCTTTCACTTTTTCTCCTCCTTTGACTTGAACATATATCCATCCTACTTCCAAGGACCACTTTTTGCAACAAATGGAAAATATATATTTTAGAGTTTGAAATAAGTGATGCTAATTTAAGATTTTGCTTAGTCCGCTTTACTATTTTTCTGTCTCTTTTATCCCTTTCCCCCAGACCGATTTGTGCATATTAAATAAAAAAAGGATGCCGTTTACGGCATCCTTTTTTACTCATCTATTACTTTCACTTACTAAAGCCACTATGCCTTCTTCATCATCCAATACAAGTTCAATACCCGAATATGGATCTTTATTCATATATTCATCCAGCCATAAGCGAAGCGCTTCTATCAAGTTGATGGTAATTAACACTTGTTTCCGGCCATCGACGAACGCTTCCGCCGAAAAGCCATAATCATCATCAAACATTAACTCCACTTCCACCTCATTGGGTTGTACCTGCTTTTTACGGGCAATGTATACACAAACCGCATTGATGATATCTTGTTCGGAAATCTTTAGCCTCTCCATGGGTTTGTATCTTCTTTCTTCTTCTTATCTTTGAAGTATGTGAATATTTTACGGATTACAACGATTAATACTACAACCGCCAACACGTTGATTAATAGACCAAGTATAGAACCAAGCATTCCCATATTGGCGAATAGGCTACCAAAAAGTAAACCTGCCAGTCCACCTAGCATAAGCCCTTTCATTAAACCGCCTTTTGCGAATGTGTTTCCAGTCTTAGCTTTATTGGCAGTAGTAGCATCGGACTTCTTCGTTTCTTTATTTTGGAAATTCGAATTATTATTGTTGTTGCTGTTAAAGCTTCTTTTCCCGGACTTGTATCCCCTTGCATCGACTGACTCCGTATGATCTTGAAATACATAAGTGCCGACTGGCGAGAATGCTAGTGTAATCGTAAGTAATGCAGCCATAAATTTTTTCATCATGTTTTTTTGCCTCCGTTTAATAGTATGGAATGTTGTTTCATTATATCTTTACCCAGATTACTGAAAGTCCACATCACCTATCCTTGTTTAATCTTATATTATTTACGTTTAATTTCAAAATAAGTTTCATTTTTTTTCGATCTTTTTCAAAAAAAATAAGCAGGGGCATTTACTCCCCTGCTTACTTAAAGAACGATTAGTTTACGCGAACGACACGTCCGTTGAATTTATCTGCCCAATATCCGCTTGCCATATTGGCGATCGCAACACCTGTTGAACTTTGGGAACCGATAAATTTGCCGCCGCCGACATAAATACCGACATGCCCATCCGTTTTATAAGTATTGAAGAATACTAAATCTCCAGGTTGTTTTTGACTACTAGATACTTGACGTCCTGCATTTTTCAATGCATCCGTACTGGCTGGAAGGTTCACACCAGCTTGTTTATAAGCCCATGCAACGAATCCTGAACAATCGAAAAGACCGTTAGCGATATCGGATGCCGTTCTTCCGCCACCAAATTTATATGTGGAGTTACCGATATATTTATAACCTGCTGTAATTGCAGAGCCTGTATTTGCACTGCTAGGCTTGCTTGATGTTTCAGTTTTACTGGCTGCAGGCTTGCTTGTTTCAGTTTTACTGGCTGCAGGCTTGCTAAATGGTGCAGGTTTATCAGCAGAACTGTTTTTAGATGATTCACCTTTAGACGAACCAGTTGCTGACGATTCAGCTTTAGAATCATTTGATGATTCTTTACTAGATGAACTTGATGTTCCTTCACTAGAAGAATTCACTTCTTCAGCAGCACGGTCAAGATCTGCTTTTTCTGCTGCTTTACGTTCTTCCTCTTTTTTGATATTTTCACGAATGGACGCAATTTGTGCTTCTAAACCGGCATCTTTATTCTCTAAAGATTGTTTTAGGGCCGCTGTTTCCGATTCTTTCTCTTCAATCTTAGCCTTCATATTGACAGTTTCAGCTTTTTGATCTTTAATTTGAGATTGCATGCCTTTAAGCTCTACTTCCATGTCCTTTAGGCTTTGCAATTTTTTCTCAACAGTCGCTTGTTTTTTTTCTAAGTCAGCTTTATCCGCTTCCTGTTCGCTAAGAATCTGTTGGTCAGCTTCCACGATAGTGGCTACCGCTCCAACACGATTAACGAATTCACCAAAGCTTTTAGAACCTAAAACAACTTCTAGGTACTCAACGTCCCCGCCGCTCTCTTGGAATGAAACCGCGCGTTCTTTCAAGACTTCCTCGCGTTTTGCGATTCTTTCTTCCAACGCTTTAATTTCTTTCTTTAAAGAATCTATGTCTTTTTCGGTGTCTTTAATTTCTTGTTTAGTATCTTTGATTTTTTGGTCATTTTCTTTCATTGCCGATTCTATCTGGGCAATTTGTGCATTCATTTTTGTTTGTTCTTTTTTCAATTCCCGAATAACTTGTTCTGCCTCTGAAATATCTGATTGTATTCCTGTGCGTTGTGATTGAATATCCGAGATAGATTCAGCTTTTACAGACGGTATGGCAAAAGCGCTTCCTAAGCCAAGCATAATTGTCGTGTTCAATACGATAAGTTTTTTCTTCAAACTCATTTCCCCTGCTTTCCTCCCCTTGCATTTCCATCGACCCACTTCTTTTTCTCTATGAAAAATGATTAGTCAAAATAAATTGCTGGGAACTCTTCTCTATTTTTTTTACTCTTTATGTAATCTTCAAGGTTGTGATTATATTAAATACATTTCTTAAACTCTACTATGTTTTCATCTTAGTCGTAGTATATCATCAGATTTTGTCAAATGCGTAATAACAATATTACAATTATATTTCAATTTTAACATTAACCATAAAAATTCGACTTTTTCTCGTGATAAAACATCCAATATCTTACATAACACTCTTCTTATTTTGATGCAAGACTTTTTATCTAGTGTTTAGCTCCATGTGACCATAGACTATTGACGGGTAAAAACTCACCATTTCCGAATGCAAGGAAGCCCTTTTGCCACAGATTGCAGGTTGTATCCCTTTCGTATACCGAAGGCCCTGCTGTCAGCACCATTAAAAAACTAAAAAAAACCGCTCTTAGCGGTTTTTTCGTCAATATTCGACTCATTCTTAAATCCCAGCCATAAAGTCGACAAAAACTCTCAATTCTTTTGGGCGGACAAATACCCTTTCCCCTTTGCTCATTCCCAGATTCAAATATTGTTCTTTCGTCAGTTCGATTTCCAGCGGTTCGTTTGTATCCTGACGAATGACTTCTATCCGGACGATGGGGCCAATTGTATGGATATGGTCAATGATGGATGCAATCGAGTCCTTTTCCGATGGTTCTCTTTCTATGATAAAGTTATGATTCCTTACATAACCAGTGCCCATTCCATCTTCAATGTCCGGGGCATTCATTTCCACATTCCCAGTTACCAATTTCCCTTTATGGACGTTGCCCTTAAATAAATTGACACTGCCGAGAAAATCATAAACAAACGGATTTTCAGGATGATCATATACTTCTTCCGGGGTGCCGATCTGTTCAATTTTCCCTTCATTCATGATTACGACCCGATCAGCAACATCCATCGCCTCTTCTTGATCATGCGTCACGAACACACTCGTAACATTGAATTCATCGTGAAGCCTTCTTAGCCAGCGCCTAAGTTCCTTGCGAACCTTGGCATCCAATGCCCCGAATGGTTCATCAAGCAAAAGGATATTCGGTTCAACCGCAAGTGCCCTTGCCAATGCGACACGTTGCCTCTGTCCGCCTGATAATTGGGATGGATAACGTTCTTTATATCCTTCCAACTTGACAAGCTGAAGTAATTCGGTGACTTTTTGTTCAATAACTTTTTTACTGGGCCTTATTTTTCTAGGCCTGGCCTTTAATCCGTAGGCGATGTTATCAAAAATCGTCATATTTCGAAAGAGGGCGTAATGCTGAAAGACGAAACCCACATTCCGATCTTTTACATGTTTATGCGTATAATTCTCTTCATTGAAGAGAATCTTGCCGTTCTCTGCTTGTTCAAGACCGGCGATGATACGCAATAATGACGTTTTTCCCGATCCGGAAGGTCCAAGGAGAGCTACGAGTTCACCGCTTTTTATTTCCAAATTGATGTTTTGGAGTGCTTGATAGGACCCGTAATATTTTGTAACGTTTTCAATGATGATACTCATTTCATTCCTCCTAACTCGCTTTGGTTGATTTAAAGTCCGTTTTCCATTCTATGAAACTTTTAACGATCAAGGTCATGATTGCAAAGAAGGACATCAGGGATGCAACGGCAAATGCAGCCGAAAATTGATATTCATTGTATAAGATTTCAATATGAAGCGGCATCGTATTAGTCATGCCACGTATATGGCCCGATACGACCGATACAGCTCCAAACTCCCCGATTGTCCTTGCATTGCAAAGGATGACTCCATATAGAAGCCCCCATTTTATATTTGGAAGCGTCACATACCAAAATGTCTTAAACCCTCCAGCCCCCAGGGTGAGTGAAGCCTCTTCTTCAGACGTGCCCTGACTCTGCATGAGCGGGATCAATTCGCGTGCAATGAATGGGAATGTGATGAAAATGGAGGCGATGACAATCCCTGGTATTGAAAAAATCACTTTAATGTCAAAGGATTGCAGCAACGGACCAAAAGTTCCGTGCAAGCCAAACAGTAGGACAAAAATCAACCCGGCAATGACGGGTGAAACGGAAAAAGGCAAGTCTATCAGTGTTATTAAGAAGTTTTTTCCCTTGAAATCATATTTTGTTATGGTCCATGCAGCCACAACCCCGAATATGGCATTAAGTGGCAAGGTGATGAGTACAACGATCAATGTTAACTTAATCGCAGCCAAGGAATCAGGATGGGTAATGGCAGCAAAATAAGCTTCTGCACCTTTTTCAAAAGCCTTCACAAAGATTGCGATTAATGGGACAACTAAAAATAAAGTCAAAAATAGCAATACAATGGAAATAAGGAACCATTGTATGGATTTAGGCTCTTTTGTTGCGTTTCTCGTAATACTGACTGGATGCTTCGTTTTAGCAACCACTGAATTACCTTGTTCCATCATATCCCCTCCTACTTCCCTGAATATCTTTTGCCGGTCCACCATTGCAAGATATTGATGGTGAACAAGATTATAAATGTAATTATGAGCATGACGGCCGCAACAGCTGTTGCTCCTTCATAATCATATTGTTCAAGCTTTGTCATGATGATCAGCGGGGAAATCTCCGTTTTAAACGGCATATTTCCGGCAATGAAGACAACCGATCCATACTCTCCAAGTGCCCTCGCAAACGAAAGTGCAAAACCCGTCAATATCGCTGGAACCAATTCCGGAAAGATAATTTTAATGAATGTCTGCATTCGATTCGCCCCTAAAGAAGCAGACGCTTCTTCCATCCCTTTTTCGATATTTTCGAGCACCGGTTGAACCATCCGCACCACGAATGGAAGACCGATAAATATTAGGGCAATGATGATCCCGGCAGGAGTGAAAGCGATTTTAAAGCCGAAAAACTGCCCGATCCATCCGTTCGGTGAGTACAAGGTGGTCAAAGTAATTCCTGCCACGGCAGTCGGGAGGGCAAAAGGCAAATCCACCAGTCCATCGATGATCCGTTTGCCGGGAAACTCATAACGTGTAAGCACCCAGGCAATTAACACACCAAAAACTGCGTTCACAAAAGCCGCAGTTAACGCTGTCATGAAACTCAATTTATACGATGCAACAACCCTTGGTTCAGTTATGGTCGCCCAAAAATCCTGAAGCCCCATTGAAAATGTGTTTAGAAAAACCATGGATAACGGAATCAAAACGATGATGGATAGATACAGCAACGTAAAACCCATCGTCAATCCAAAACCGGGTATGGTCCTCTTTTTCGTCTGTTTACCTTCTGTCACTATATTCATAGCTTCGCCTCAGCTCTTTTTCCGATTTATGAAGGAGAAGGTGATAAAGCCACCTTCTCCTTCATGCTTATTACTGTTGATAAATCTCGTCAAATGTACCGCCATCATTAAAATGTGTTTCTTGGGCCTTTTTCCAACCGCCAAACGTATCTTCAACAGTCACCATGTCGATTTTTGCAAATTGGTCTTCGTATTCAGCGAGAACTTTCTCATCCCTTGGACGATAGAAGTTTTTCGCGGCAATTTCCTGACCGGCATCCGTATATAGGTATTCCAGGTAAGCTTCAGCCACTTCCTTTGTTCCTTTTTTCTCGACCACTTCATCGACAACAGCTACCGGTGGCTCTGCTAATATACTGATTGAAGGATTGACGATTTCATAATTGTCATCACCGAATTCTTCCAGTGTTAAATAGGCTTCATTCTCCCAAGCGATAAGTACGTCACCAATTCCCCTTTCAACGAAAGTGGTGGTTGCACCTCGGGCCCCTGAATCGAGGACTTCAACATTCTGATAAAGTTTTTTCATGAAATCCTTCACTTTTGTTTCGTCATTATCGAAGTTCTTCTGCGCATAAGCCCAGGCAGCCAGGTAATTCCACCTTGCCCCTCCGCTTGTCTTCGGATTTGGAGTTATGACGGATACATCCTTTTTAATAAGGTCATCCCAATCTTTAATGCCTTTAGGGTTATCTTTTTTCACCAAAAACACAATCGTTGATGTGTATGGTGTCGAGTTTTCCGGTAAACGTTTTTGCCAATCCTTCGCTAATAGGTTACTAGCTTCATAAATGGCATCAATATCATAAGCCAATGCCAATGTAACGACATCCGCCTCCAATCCATCAATAACGGCCCTGCCCTGTTTACCAGATCCACCATGTGATTGTTGAATCGTTACATCCTGACCGGATTCTTCTTTCCAGTGCTTCACGAACGCTTCATTGAATTCCTGGTACAATTCCCGCGTCGGATCATATGACACATTCAAAAGCTCGACTGACTTTGATGTCCCTTTCCCTTCCGTTTTTTCCGAGTTACAACCAGCAAGTACACCGATAGCTAAGATCAAACTTGTTAATAACATCGACTTTTTCATGAACTTCCCCCTTTTTATACAACAAAAAAGGCATGCTATTTCCCTTCGTTTTATTTAGGAGATAGTATGCCTTCAGTTCTCTGATCAGCAAATATTCTGATTATTGTATATCCTTACCATAAAACAAAGTTTACATAGTTGTCAACTGGGTATTACATGTCCTTTTATTTAAATTTCATAATGTGTGGAAAGTTAAAGTATTTCCCAAACGAAGAGGGCTCGATCCAACGGGGAGGACGAGCCCTTTAATACGGCCAAAACTTATGTGTTTGATGCTTTTTGATACAGCTTATTGTCCACGATATATTTATAACACTGATCAGGCAGTAAATATCTTGGTTCCCCGCCCATCGCGAATTCATCCCTTATATATGTAGAACTGATTTCCATGGAGAGGCCTTTATCTATAAGGTGAAATGTATTGCCATCATCATAATTCCTTAGCAACGGACTTTTGGATATGATTTTCAGCATATCTATCCCGTCCCGCGCCATGACGATGAATTTATGGTTGGCAATCAATTTTTCCCTGAATTTCCATCGTAAATGTACCGGTAACTCCTGATTATCAATATCTTCAAGTAAATCTGCACCCATTATGAAAAAAACTTCGTCCTTTGGAAAGCGTGATTTAAAATGTTCCATCGTATACCAAGTATATTGTTTGCTCGTTCCGGCGCATTCATTGATTTCATAATCACTAACTTCGAATAGCGGGTTGCCCCCTATTGCCAACTTGAGCATTTCCCAACGGTGTTCATTACTCGTTTTCATCTGCTTATCGATACGGCCATTTGCGCAAGGTAAAAAAATCACCTTGTCTAGCTTTGCACGATGCGCAATGGTCGATGCTGTCCATAAATGCACATTCGTGACCGGATCGAAGGAAGACCCGTAAACTCCAATTTTCCCCATTCTTATCTCCCCCCTATCAGCTTTTCTTTTTCACAGCGGCCATGACTGGACTCACGTCCCCGGCTTCTCATGCAACCGGCAATGCAGCCAAATCATAAAGTCCAGGTTCCAGTACGTCAATGACCAGCCCTTCCACTTGGCCTGTTGTAACAACCTCCGGCCCATGTATGCCTTCAAAATCTTTAATGCCAATGCTTTCAGCTGCAAAACCTTTACTACAATAGCAGCGCCAATAAATGTTATTTCCTTCCACCCCCATCAAAATGAAAGGAAATCAAGTTGAGTGCCTAATGATTACTCATCCGGATTTCCCCTATATTTACAGTTGGCCCTTCAGCCATCGATGAATTCAACCGGTATGAATATTGCGTATCTCCTGGCCAATATAGCGTATTTTCATTCAGGCGCTGAAACTATCTAACCACGTATCCCCTGTAGTCCTCCCGCCATTCCAAGCTTACAGTTTGGTCCTTAATGTCCAAAGCTCAGGAAAAAACGGCTGTTCGACCACTTTCTTCAGATAACTTACACCGGACGATCCGCCGGTTCCCTTTTTATTACCAATGATCCGTTCAACGGTGCTCATATGATTGAATCTCCAGAATTGTTGTTGACTTCCAATATCAACGAGCTTTTCGGCCAACTCATACAAATCCCAGTATTTATGCACATCACGGTATACTGTCAGCCACGCGTTTTCAACACTTGCATTTTCCTGATAAATGACAGACCAATCCCTGTTTCGGACCGATTGATCAATGGGAAGCCCTCTTGCAGCCAAAGCCCCTATAGCCGCATCATAAATACTAGGTTTATTCAAAGCTGCCATCATCGACTCATAAAGCTCTGGCTTGTGACGGAAAACGGCCAATATTTGTGAATTCTTTTGACCCATTGCAAATTCTATCAACCTGTTCTGAAATGATTGAAACCCTGAAGAGTTTCCTAGTTTCTCCCTGAATTCCATATAATCGGATGGCGTCAAGGTCGAAAGCACATTCCAGGATTGAACAAGTTGCTGCTGAATCCTGGCCACTCTGGATAGCATCTTAAAGGAAGGCTCCAAGCGTCCTGCCTCAATAAGGGCTGTTGCTGCGGTCAATTCATGGATGATCAATTTCATCCATAATTCACTTGTTTGGTGAATGATGATGAACAACATTTCATCGTGATGACCGGAAAGCCGGTGCTGACTTGACAATATTTGATTTAAATGCAGGTAGTCCCCATAGGACATATCTTTTTCAAAATCAGTCACCATACTTTCTTCCAAACGGTGTTCATCTCTTGGACCCTTACCCATACTATCCCTCTTTCCCTTTACGCTCTTTTGATTTTCGACATCAATACATAAACAATGCAAAGAAAAATCAGCCAAGGAACACCGAACTGGAGCACAATTTTGAACGGGCCAGTGAACCAGGTAGATACCGTCAAAGCAAACAAAAGAGATGCACCAAGAATCGTTAGATATGGAAATCCATACATTTTAACCGGTAATTTGCGTCCCCCTGATTTCTCCCACCTCTTCCTGAAAAACAAGTGGGAAATGAACACCATGAACCAGGTAAAAATGGCTCCGAACATCGATATCCCCATCATGAATGCATACGAAGTATCAGGAAGCAGGACCTTTACTCCCGCAGCAAGAAATATACCCAAAGTGGATATGAGAAGGGCCCTTACCGGGACTCCTTTTTTGCTCACTTTTTGAAATAGGGCTGGAGCCTGCTTCTGCTCGGATAATGAAAATATCATTCTGGTGGAGGCATATAATTGACTGTTCATTGCAGATATTGCAGCGGTTAAAATAATGAAATTCATGATCCCCGATGCCCCGGGAACATTCAGGATTTCCATTACCCTAACAAATGGGCTTTTATCAATACCGGCAGATTGCCAGGGAACAATCATTAACATGATCCCGATTGTCAGTACATAAAAAGTGGCAAGCCTGAAGACAGTCGCCTTCAAAGCTTTAGGGACGGCAATATCCGGATCCTTCGCTTCTCCCGCCGTCACGGCAATCAACTCAGTCCCTAAAAAGCTGAAGAGAGAAATGAATATGGCGACCCAGAGCCCCCAAAAACCGAAAGGCATAAAACCGCCTTCTTTGGCAAAGTTCTCTACACCGATCCCGCTTGAAGGTTCGGCGCCAATCACCACGTATGCGCCCAGAAGTATGAATATGACAATGGCGCTGATTTTGATCATGGAAAATACATACTCAAAATTCCCGAATGTATTGACACTCGTCGCATTTACATAGATTAGAAGTGCAGCAAAAAGGAAGATCCAAACGCTCCCAGGTACATCCGGGAACCAATATTTCATATAAACAGCGATGGCACTCACTTCGACACCTATGGCAAGGACATTCGCTATCCAATATGAATATCTCACAACAAAACCCGCAAATGGACTTATATATTTTTCGGCAATGGTTCCAAAGGATCCTGATGTTGGATGGGCCACAGTCATTTCCGCCAAACAGCCCATCAGCAGAAGGACAATGAATGCACCAATTGCATAGCTGATAAGTACACTAGGACCTGCCGTGGAAATGGCAAGGCCGCTCCCCAAAAATAATCCGGTGCCAATTGCACACCCCATGGCAATCATTGTGATTTGACTCGATGATAATTCACGATGCAGCTTATTTTTCTCCATATGTTGCTCCCATTCTAGGCAATGATTCTCCTTTTATTTTCATAGTTTTCATATAATCT
Source organism: Peribacillus sp. NPDC094092 (assembly GCF_050279365.1). NCBI lineage: Bacteria > Bacillati > Bacillota > Bacilli > Caryophanales > Bacillaceae > Peribacillus > Peribacillus sp. NPDC094092. The sequence goes on from NZ_JBNNUC010000001.1 coordinate 1,307,502, forward strand.
GCCGGGCTCTGCCTTCCGTCCGGCCGTCTATTCCATACCTTTTCCAATCTTCCAATGACTTGATTAAACTTTTCTTAGGCCGCTTCGTTGGAAGTCCCAATGAGTTGCCATCCATATAAATCATCCCTGGGTTCAAATAACTCCTCTCTGTAAGAAATAATGGATCTTCCTGATTCATTATTTCGCATAAATCTTTCGTTGACATGAAATTATTGATACCCATGTACTCCCCGCTTTCTTCCCATCCACTATTTTTCACTTGTAAATCCCTACCCCTTCCCATGCCAACCTTATCATTCTGTCAGGGTCTTTTTCAATATAATCCTTTTTATCAAAAATCATGGTGTAGTGGTTGGTTTCATCGTATTTCGGCCAAATTTCACCTTCCGGGGGATTGGGGTTTCCATGTTTCGCAAAGTTTACCCAATGGCCTTGCATTCTATGGGAAACCTTTAAGGCAGCTGACCTTGAACCAAATGAAGTGATCCGTTTCCCAAATGACGAGTCGAAAGTCTGGAAGGCAAAAGGGATTTCCATACCATGCGTCGCCCCTAATTTACTTATGCGCATTGCCGCCGTTTTATAATCAAAACGGTACATCCAAGTTTTTTCAAAGCGGCTGTATGCCTCCGCATACCAAACCGAGGGAATATGGAAAGTCGCATCACGGCCAATGCCAAGCACAGCTTTCTTATCTGGGTAGTTTATATAAGCATTCGTGATTCTCTCTTTCGCCTCTGGATCTGTATTTTCGAACATTTTATGAATCATTGCTGCATTTGTTGGGATTAAAGGGGGATCCATCTGTTCGAATAATGTCGCTTCATCCCTATTTGTACCTATAAGCAAGGATATTCCCTTTGCTTTTCCGGATCGAATCGAATCCAGTGGATAATCGGGCAGGAAGTCACCATCTACGACAGGTCCGAATGAAAGTGAGCCTGGCATGGTTTGTGAGTTTTCCCGTAAGAGCTGGTAGGAGGACGAGACAATCTCTTGAACAGGAAGTGTTTTTAACCGATGGATTTCATTCTTTCCGATGCCCGATATCTCAAGGAACCTTTCACTGAATTGGCGCGCAAATCCTTTTCCGTAAACAGATGTCGGAGCGGGACTTTCTGCAATGGCCTGTTTAAAAAGACCTCTCGCTGACGGAACAGTTAGTAAAGTCGTAACCGCATTGCCCCCAGCTGATTCACCAAATATCGTAACATTATCAGGGTCGCCGCCAAACGCTTCTATATTCTCTTTAACCCATTTAAGAGACGCCACTTGATCACGTAAACCTAAATTGGTTTCAAATATTTCCCCATCACCTGCAAACTCGGTAAAATCCAGATATCCCAGTGCCCCCAGCCTATAGTTGATGCTTACTACGACTACATCTCCATTTTTAGCCAATAAATGTCCATTGTACATATCGATGGATCCGGCTCCAGTTATATATGCGCCTCCAGGAATCCAGACCATGACCGGGCGTTTTTTATCATCAGCTCTAGGTGACCAAATATTCAGGAACAAACAATCCTCATCCATTTTTTCATTTCCGGCCATTCCTGTTCTTACTGCCCGATCCATCGGCTGCGGGGGAATGGGACCAAAATTCACTGCATCCATGACACCGCTCCACTTATCAACTGGCTCCGGTGAGCGGAAACGCAGGCCATCAATCGGAGCTTTCGCATACCTGACTCCACGCCAAACGCATATATCGTTTTCCATAGTACCTTGAAGATGTCCTTTTACCGTCGTAACTATTGATCCAATCATTCCCTTTCACCTCTTCATATAATAGTAGATATTTAAGTTCTTCTTTTTCCATTCCCTTATATCCTTCATCTTTATCGAAAAAAGATCTATAGGGTCAGTACAGGCAAAATAAAGTACTGCCCGCTCCATTTATGAGTGTAGATATAGATTTTCAAATGACCAGTTCAACAAAAAAAGACCCAATCAGGTCTTTTTTGTTGAACTCGGCATTACCTTAGGTGAGCATGGCAATGATGCTCAATAAAGAGCTGCTCCGAACGGAAAGCTGTTGCGCAGCATATGTTAATTGCTGTTCATCGAGCTGTTCCAGTAACGGCTTTAATTCAAGCAATTCATTCTCCAGTCCTTTAAGGTCTGTAGATATCTTGTCCACCATCAGGAGCACTTGCTCAGAATCAACAGTGGTTTCCGACAAGACTTGTAACCGTTCCTTGATTTCAGTCAACGGCATATTCTGTTCCTTATACCGATTAATCATTTGAAGACGATTTAAAGCATCTTCTGTGTAATATCGATATCTTGACCCAGTTTTTTCATAGTTCAGCATTCCTAATTGTGTGTAATAGTCAATGGTTCTACGCGAAACATTCGCAAGTTCAGCAAGCTGGCCAATCCGATATACATTCACCCAGATAGTCACCTTCTTTTTAAATCTACTGTTAACGATACTATAACATAACTATCCTAAAAGGTGACTTCGAGGATGAATCTATTAGACTACTTTATCCGAATTGCCCATCAACTGCTTCTTGGCAAAATACAGGGCATCTTCCTTTGATTTAAAAAAGTGCTGTTTTTCTATCCTATGATATAAACCTGTGCTAAGTAACAATTCCTTTGGTTGCTGCTGGATTCCGGAAATGATTAATTTCCCCTTATATTTACCGATGCGATTAACAATCGCCAATAGTGCAGCCTCTGCTGAAGTGTCCATATAGGTTACCCGGCGCATGCTTAATACCAATACTTTCGTTTTATTATCCAAGTTCTCCAAGATCGATGACTCCAGGACGTCTATCGAACCAAAGAAGAGGGGGCCTTCCAAGTTATACACATTGATCTTCGAATCCGAATTATCGATTGGAACAATCTCAGTAACCTCATGACTTCTCTCCCTAACCTTTAACGTGTGGCTCATTTTTGCAATGAAGGTGATGAATGCAATCAATAAGCCGATTCCCACTCCCATGATTAAATCAGTGAAGACAGTGATGAGGAAGGTGACCAGCAAAACCGCAGAATCTGCCGTCTTCGTTTTCAATACATGAGCGAATTCTTTTCTTTCACTCATATTCCAGGCAACAAACATCAATATGGGCGCCATGCTCGCCAAAGGTATATGTGCTGCATATGGAGAAAGCACCAGCAAAACCAGTAAGACGACAATACCGTGAATGACTCCGGACATTGGGGAGATAGCCCCGCTTTTTATATTGGTAGCTGTCCTGGCAATAGCACCTGTTGCAGGTATCCCGCCGAAGAATGGGGTCGCGATGTTCGCGATTCCTTGCCCAACCAATTCCTTATTGCTATCATGCTTGGTTCCACCCATGTTATCAGCCACTGTAGCGGATAACAATGACTCGACACCGCCTAACATGGCAATTGTAATTGCAACGGGAAGGAGTGTGATGATGACTTCCATTGAAAGCTCCGGCACTTGGAATTCCGGAAAACCTTTCGGAATCGCTCCATACGTGGAACCAATTGTAGCGACCTTATCGGGAAATAAAAAGTAGGCTGCCATTGTTGATATTAGCAATCCAAGAAGCGGTCCTGGCACTCGGGGCAGAAGTCTAGGTGCGAGCAGTATGACGACAAAACATATAATTGCCACAAGCACACTATATATATTGATCGTGTCCGCTTTAATCACCAGTTCCTTCATGTTATCCATGAACGCTTCATGTTTTTCCACTTTCATGCCGAAGAAGTTGGCAATTTGCCCTGAAAAGATTATTATCGCTATTCCTGTTGTAAATCCAATGATGACAGGACGGGGAATGAACTTCATCAAATTGCCCAACTTAAGAAGACCCATCAAGACCAATATAATCCCCGCTAAAAACCCGGCAATAAGCAGGCTTTCATACCCATACTGCATAACGATTCCAAATAATAAAGGAACAAACGCCCCGGTTGGCCCTCCAATTTGATACTTGGAGCCACCCAAAATCGATATGAGGATTCCAGCGATGATGGTCGTATATAACCCATATATTGGTTCGACGCCTGAAGCAATTGCAAAAGCCAATCCTAAAGGGATTGCCACAACACCTACGACCAATCCTGCCGTTACGTCCTTTTGAAAACCCTTCATATTATATCCTTGAAATCTAGAATCTTTTATCATCCTTTTCAAACTCACATCCTTAATCGTTTTTTTATTGGAATCTACTATCATCTGGAAAAATGACCTTCTTTCATTTTTGAGGGAGTTGCTTGATCGAAATGAATCTAACTATTGTAGTTTTTTTCAACGGGACAAACCATGCGGGGGACTTATCAAAGCTAAGAAATAATCGTCATATGTAATCTCCTTTTGTTAGGTTATTTGACATGGAATCGACCACGCTTCAACACTATACAGTAAAACGTAGAACTGTACATTGTTAGTAACGTTAACATTTGTTTACAACTTTTTGCATTTTTTTACATTCACATTACAATCCGGGACCATACTTCCAGTCTGGTTAATTTGAAGCCGGAGATTCAGACTACGAATCAGGAGATTTGAACTTTGGACTAATTCCCCATACCGGAAACCTTGATTACAATGGAAAGAGCATGTTTTGAGAAAGGTTTCTCAAAGCATGCTCTCGGCTCAAGCTCTATATATACACAAAAAACCTCTTGATAAAATCAAGAGGTTTTCTTTTTGGTCTACAGCTCTTCCCCTCTCGTCTCGATAATATGCTTATACCAATGAAACGACAGCTTCTTTTTCCGGTTTAACTGATCATGATGATCCACGTAAATAAATCCGTATTGCTTCTTATACCCGTTCAACCAACTTAATAGATCGATGACAGACCATGCGTAATACCCTTTTAAATGGATGCCTTCATTGATTGCACGTTTAATCACTTTTAAGTGTTCCTCAATATATTTAATTCGGGGAACATCGACTATTTCACCATCGATAATCGGATCCTCATCACCAAGTCCGTTCTCTGTAACATACATTTTAATATCACCAAAACGTTCTTTTAACATATGCAGCCCATCTAAAAATCCTTGAGGTGAGATTTCCCAGCCCCATTTTGTATATGTTTTATCATCCATTTTTACGGTCCGATAAAAGTTATCAAAAGACGGGTTCCCTGGAGCTAGAGTAGATGTTTCTCTTGAATGCTCCATGTTTGAAACGGCTTCCCGATTCTTTTCCACTCGAATGGGCTGATAATAATTGAGTCCAATAAAATCATTTTTCTCCGCATTTCTTTTTAGCGTATCCAGTTCCTCTTCGGTCCAACTTGGCGTCCAGCCTTTTTCCTTTAATTGCTCAACCACATAAGCTGGATATTCACCCTTTAAAATGGGGTCATAATACCAAAAAGTTTCATATTCATTGGCATGCCGGGCAGCCAATACATTCTCATGTTTGTCATTTATACTGTAAGCAGGCAGGAAAACATGGGTAATCCCAATTTCACCGTATTGCTTCAGTGACTTGTATACCTCTATCGCTTTTGCATGTGCATAAAAAACATAATGTGTCGCTTGAAAGTATTTATTTTCATCGTTTTGGATTCCAGGCGGGTGCGCTCCTTTTAAATAGCCCAGACCGCAAAACATAACCGTTTCATTAAACGTGATCCAATGTTTGATGCGGTCTCCGAATGCGCGAAAGCAAATTTCCGCATACTTGACGAATGCTTCAGCTGTTCGCTTATTCGTCCATCCCCCATCTTGTTCAAGCGTCAAAGGCAAATCCCAATGATACAGCGTAACAAATGGAACAATCCCATATTTTAAGCATTCATCAATAACATTATTATAAAATTCCACGCCTTTTTCATTTACTTCCCCGTCACCAGTTGGCAAAATACGTGCCCATGAAATGGAAAACCGGTATGATTCAAGTCCCATCTCTGCCATTAATTTAATGTCTTCTTTGTAACGATGATAATGGTCTATCGCTACATCCCCGTTTGTGCCTTCAAATGTTTTCCCTGGAATTTTTGAAAAGACATCCCAATTCGTTATACCTTTTCCATCTTCATCCCATGCTCCTTCTATTTGAAAAGAAGCAGAAGCTGCTCCGAATAAAAAATCGTGTGGAAATTTCATTATACACCCTCCATTTTCACGCCCGCTTATAAAATTGATAATAATATATTTTATTCATTGGTACAAATATCAATATGATTATATTACTTTCATTCCTATTTGACTACATGAACTTTGCATTAAAGATAGTATTTACGATGAAGAATGAATAAATCCAGAATCAATCATAGACGATAGAAAATGAGATGGATTCTGCAGTATCCATCTCCCCTTTTTAGCAAAAGATGATTAACCTACATCTGTTGTTGTTAGATTCATATGTACACATACAAAACCCGTCCTCCTTTGGAGGACGGGGAACATATTATTCAAGACATTAACAATCACTCCACAACCGGGAGCCAACCTTTTATCCCAATTAACTTTTCCCAAAGCGGATCTGGAATGACCAGTTCATCCTGATCTTTTTTTGAGAGGGTCGTCCGTATTTCCGCTTCTTTTCCAGACCTGATTTTTTCAATCCAGTGCGGTTCCATAAGAAGCTCACGGCCAAGGGCGATAAAAGGGACACCCGTTTCCATTGCTTCTGCAACTTCATCAGGTGTATGCAGAGACCCTACACCGACCACAGGGATACGATTACCTACTTTAGAGTAAATTTTAACGATGCGCGACTTTTCCCTATCACTCTCACGGAATGAGCCATTCCAGAAGTGACCCACCGATATATGTAGATAATCCAGGTTTTGATTCGCTAGTCTGTCAACGAATTGGATGGTATCATCCAAAGTGATTCCAGGATTGCTGCCTTCTTCAGGAGAAAGGCGGTAGCCGATGATAAACGGATTTTTTGCATGCTCGGCAACCATTTTCTCTACTTCATTCACGATGGTAAGCGGGAAAATCAATCGTTGACCCAGTGTCCCACCCCAGTTATCCGTACGACGGTTCGAGTGTGGCGAGAAGAACTGTTGAAGCAAGTACGTATTGGCACCATGGATTTCCACGCCATCGAACCCTGCTTCGATGGCCCTTCTTGTTGCTTCGCCAAATGCCTTAATAACGTCTTGTATTTCGTCTTCACTCATTTCCCGCGGTACAGGTGCTTCCTCGTTGAAAGCAATGGCACTGGCAGAAACAGGTTGGCTAGGCAATAATTCCGGCGGACTTTGCCGGCCTCCATGATATATTTGCAGAATCGCTTTTGACCCATTGGATTGGATCGTTTCGGCTAGTTTCCTCAAAGATGGGATAAAGGAATCGTCATCTGCACTAAGCTGCCCTGGGAATCCCTTTCCTCCAGCAGATACATAGGCACATGCCGTGACTACCGCGCCTACACCTGCAGAGCGCTCAGCGTAATAGGCCAGTTCATCATCGGTTACAAAACCTTGATCATCCGAAGAATAAGTGGTCATAGGAGCCATCATGATACGATTTTTCACTTCTACCCCTGATGGAAATGTATATGGTTGAAAGATTTTTTCGTATTTTTGATTCATGCCAAACCTCCCCCTTTACTCTTAATGGTGATGATGTCCGTTCGGTTCTTTAGAAGGGTTCGTGATTTCAAAGCCTTCTTCAGGTACATAAAAATATTTAATCCAGACACCATCCAGAAATTCTTCACGTGAATCCAGTAAAATATCGATATCTTTATCTGTTTTGACGATTTCATCATGTTCTGCCGGTGTATCTAGTTTCATGTCATAATGGGCATGATCGCCATGCATATGGGTGATATATACCCGGATCATTTTCCCTTCAGCTTCTTCAGTGCTCAGTATTTTTTGTAAGACCTTAGCTGCATTACGATTAATTTTGCATTTCATGTCCATTCCCCCAACAATAAAATTATCCCTGTACTGAATTCTACCCAATTACGGTTTATCGGTAACATCCATTTTTACCCTTCCTTATCCGCCATGTCCACTCAAATGCTTATAAGCGGTCTGAAGGAAAGACGATTCCGATTTGCTTTCTTGCTTCATCCATGATTTCCATAGTCAATAGTGAATTCGAATATGAATTTATATCGGACTCCATTTTCCCCTGCTGTATCAATCCAACAAACTCTTTCGCTTCATAATACATGGTGGGCATATCCTGTTTAACTGAAATATTTTCAGTGGTTCCATCCCGATACTGAATATTCACTGCTTGCGGTCCTGAAATTTTCTGAATGATGATGCTTCCATGTTCACCTTGAATTTCCGAAGGCAAGTTGGATTCAGTAATCTTGGAGAACATGACGACTGCTTCCATTTCATCATAGGAAAGCAGAATCGTACCTTGCCCATCGACTCCTGATTCTAGCATCGTTCCGGATGCCTGTACCTTATTTGGTTTACCGAAGAGAACAACAAGCGGATAGAGTACGTAAATTCCAAGATCCATTAAAGAGCCACTGGAGAATTCAGGATTGAATGCATTCAGCACTGTGCCTTGTTTGTATGAATCATATCGAGATGAATATTGGCAAAAGCTTCCCGAGAAACGCCGTACCTTCCCTATTTTATCCAGATTCCCCTTTATGCTTTCGAAATTAGGCATGATGGTCGATTTCATCGCTTCCATCAATAGCACATCATTTTGTTTTGCAGCCTCGATCATTTCCCTTACTTCTGCCGCATTCGAGGCCATTGGTTTTTCACATAATACATGTTTTTTATTTTGTAAAAACAACACGGCTTGCCTGCAATGATGGGAGTTAGGACTTGCTATGTATACAGCGTCGATTTCATCGGTGGCAGCCATTTCTTCTAAATCCGTAAAAGTCGTATGTACTTCGTATTTATTGGCAAATTCCTTGGCTTTCTCTTCTGTACGCGAATACACGGCGGTTAAAGTTAAATCCTCTACATGCTTCGCAGCCTCCAAAAATCGTTCCGTAATCCAATTTGTACCTATTACCCCTAATCTTATCAACAACCTATCCCCTTTCAAGCTAACTTAATTATGTCCTCAATATACAGTCATTTCATTGAAAAACAAAGTATAATGAACACTCGTAATTGTTTAAATTGGATTTTTTAGGCAATATTCGTTTATAATTTTTCTATATTATCACTGCCATGATGTTTCTACATACTCCCAAAATGGGAAAGAAAACTTAAAAGGAGCGTGTGAAGTTTATGACAGAATTAATGAAAAACAAAGTTGCCATCATTACCGGTGGAGGATCAGGAATTGGCAGGGGTGCCGCACTGAAACTGGCTGAAAACGGCGCGAACATCATCTTTTTTGACCGTACAGTCGAAAATGCCGAAAAAGTGAAGGAAGAAGTGGAAAACCTTGGTCGAGAGGCTTTAATCATTAAAACGGATGTTTCCAAGGCTGAGCAAGTTGAACATGCCTACAAGACGGCCCATGAACATTTTGGGAGAATTGATTTTGTATTTGCAAACGCGGGCATCAACGGAGTGATTGCCCCTATAGAAGACATTAAGCCAGAAGATTGGGATCAGACACATACCATCAACCTCAAAGGCACCTTTCTCACCATCAAATACGCCATTCCCTACATGAAGGAAACGGGAGGCAGCATCGTAATCAACAGCTCCATCAATGGAAACCGATTCTTCAAGAATTTTGGTTTTTCCGCTTATAGTTCATCCAAAGCCGGTCAAGTCGCTTTCGGTAAAATGGCTGCACTCGAATTGGCAAGATATAAAATCCGGGTAAATACCATTTGTCCCGGCTCCATCGATACGAACATTCACGATAACACATTCCCGGAAGATGATAACTTGAAAAAAATCAGGATTCCCATTGAATATCCGCAAGGCTCCCAGCCCCTGGCGAAGAAAGCGGGGACTACCGAACAAGCTGGTGATCTCGTATTGTTTCTAGCATCGGACATGTCTTCACATATCACGGGAACGGAAGTGTATATCGATGGGGCAGAATCACTATTATGATTCAAAAAGAAAAAGCTGAAATCCACATCAGGATTTCAGCTTTTTTCCTTTTTAACCAACTCGCCTTAACCCGCGACGGGCAAGGAGTAAATACGCGCACATGGCGATAACATGACAGCTAACCATCACAATTCCCATCGGCAATGGTGACTCACCTGAACCTAATCCAACCAAGGGAGCCATTAGTGATCCTAATATGAAGGGAAGCAGGCCAATTAAAGCCGAAGCACTGCCTGCTGTTTTTTTCTGATTTTGCATCGCTAAAGAAAAACTCGTTGTACCGACAATACCGACGCTGGAGACGGAAAGGAATAAAGCGACCAAGATTCCTGCCAACCCCATTTCGAGAAGGACTGAGGCAAGAAGTAATAGTCCCCCAAACAAAGCTAGACATAATCCCATTTGAAGAAGCTTTTCTTCTTTAACCTTCCCTGCAAGCTTCCCGGCTACTTGTGAAGCGATGATGATCCCGATTCCGTTAATTGCAAAGATCAGGCTGAAGGTCTGCGGGGAAACCCCATAAATGTTCTGGAGAACAAAAGGCGATCCGGAAATATAAGCGAACATGGCTGCACTTATGAACCCTTGTGCAAAAGCATAGCCCATAAACACACGATCTCTCAATAATTTTCCAAATGTCCTGATAGTATTATTTACCCCACCTGCACTTCTGAAATTAGACGTTAAAGTTTCCTTAATCCCAAAAAATGCAGCCGCAACCATAATGATACTTAATACTGAAATGACAACGAAGACTCCCCTCCATGACGTGAACTGCAAAAGCTGACCGCCAAAAACCGGGGCCAATATCGGTGCCGCCCCATTCACCAGCATTAACATGGAGAAGAACTTGGTCAAATCCGATCCTGAAAAAAGGTCACGAACTATCGCCCTTGAAATGACAATGCCTCCCGCTCCCGCAATACCTTGGATAAAACGTAATAATAAAAGCAATTCAATGGTTGGAGCAAAAGCGCATATCAGAGAAGATATGCAATAAATGGTTAAAGATATGATTAACGGTGTCCGTCTTCCTTTTGCATCACTTAGCGGCCCTAAATAAATTTGGCCTAAAGCCAATCCTAACAAGCAGGCCGTCAAACTCAGCTGTGCTAAAGACGTACTGCTTTTCAGATCCTCCGCCAGTGTAGGGAGACCCGGTAAATACATATCAAGTGACAGTGGTCCAATCGCCGCAAAAGAACCCAGCATAAGAGCCATCAACAGCCTTTTGGATTTAGTCATTTCGTTGCCTGATGATATCGTTTCCTTCATTTCAATCACTATTAACCCTATCCCTTTCAACTAATTATTTTTCCTGAATAAAACTCGACTTTCTTTATTTTACAAAAGATCTGAACAATTTACGATAAGTATGCTTCCCTTGATTTGGATTCTTCCCTCTGGTACTCAAGTTTTAAATCAATAAATATATTTGAAGGCACTGCGAACCAAAGGGAAAAACTAAGTTCCAAACAATTCCCCATAAAAAATGACCCCCTTTTGAGGTCATTTTGATTTATTCAACAATACTAAATTACGCGGAGTATCACCAGATAATCCATCCATCAAGTTTTGTACCGCAAGAGCTGCCATCTTCAATCTTGTGGCAATGCTGGCACTCCCGATGTGCGGAAGTGTAACGACATTAGGCAAAGTTAGCAGCGGGTGATCCACAGGGACGGGTTCTTCTTCGAAAACATCCAATCCAGCCGCCCAAATCTCTCGGTTTTCCAGCGCCTGGTACAACGCCTTTTCATCGATAATCCCGCCTCTTGCTGTATTAATGAGCACAGCCGTCCCTTTCATTAATTCCAGCTGCTCCTTGCCAATCATATAAGTGGTTTCCGGTGTGAGCGGCAGCATGACACAAACGAAATCCGATATTTGGAGCAATGTTTCAAGGGGCTGATATTCGATTCCTAATTCCTTTTCCTGTTCATATTTACGGCTTCGATTAAAATACACCAAATTCATATCAAATCCCTTAGCTCTTTTTGCCAGGGCTTCACCAATCCTTCCTAAGCCGATTATACCAAGCGTTGCACCGTGCACATCTTGTCCGGTCAGCTGCATCGGCGACCAGGTTTCCCACTTTCCGTTCCTTAAATAATCTTCTGCCTCCATCATCCTTCTTGCCGTTGCAAGCAGTAAGCCGAAGGTTAAGTCAGCTGTCGTTTCCGTTAAAACCCCCGGTGTGTTCGTGACCATGATGCCCCGTTTTGTTGCACTTCGAACATCAATATTATTATGGCCCACTGCCATATTCGCGATGATCTTCAGGTTAGGCGCCCGTTCAATCAGTGATTCATCGATTTGTTCCGTCAATAAGCAAAGCAGCCCCTCGACTTGTTTGATTTCTTCTTCAAGGACTTCTCTAGGGACCGGTATATCCTCTTGCTCCCACATCCTGACATCATAATTCTGCCTAAGACCTTCGATGATTCGTTCCGGCAATTTCCTTGTAATATAAATCTTTGGCTTCAAACCATAACCCCCTATACCATTTAATTTCACATACCCCTTCTTGCACCATTTTCACCTTCAGTTTTCATTACCAAACAATCAATTATAAGAATATTGGCTAAATTGCTAGCTTGTTTATTCAATTTTAAAATAAACTAGATAAATAGACCATCCATTTCCAATCATTCTTACTATTAATTTTCTTGTTTACAAGGAGGATACAGCTTGACAGTTTCAATTCATTCAACTAATCATAGAATAATAACCCTTTAAACTATTCGGTCATTAGTAATCAACAATTTACCAGATGAAGTTTATCTCGATTTAGGAGGATATGGGACGTTCATGAAAACGAAAACAACATTTAAAATTTATCCAATTATAGCTCCAAGCGCTTTATCTTTAAAAAGTATAAACTTTTATTTAGTTAAACAGGATGAATCTTTAACATTAGTCGACGCAGGCATGAATGATGACGTTTGCTGGAATGCACTTCAGCAAACATTATACGAAAATGGATTTACCGTTGGAGATATCACGGAAATTTTATTAACCCATCACCATGGAGACCATGTTGGTTTGGTCAACCGGATTACCGAACTCCATCCGATTCCTATTTATGCCCATTCTGAATCCATTCCCCGTTTAAAAAGGGACCCTGACTTCTTAAGTATGAGAATTGAATTCTATAAGCAGCTATACATTGAGATGGGCTGTGGTGAACTTGGAGATAAACAAGTAGCCTACCTATTCAATGCTGTCGATAATAATAAAGATCAAAAACTGAATGGTGACATCATCGCAATCACGGAAAAACAATGGCTGAATTTCGAAGTGATCGAATTTCCCGGTCATGCCCCGGATCAAATTGCTTTCCTTGACCAAGAAGGGAAACAGCTTCTTGCCGGTGATTTATTGATTGAACATATATCAAGCAATGCCTTGATCGAACCTGATGAAAATGGTAATAGAATGCTGACTCTTGTAGATCATATCGATTCATTAAAACGATGTTTAGCATTACAGGTGAATCTCCTCTTTCCTGGTCATGGTAACATCATTGAACAACCTGGTCATTTGATCGAAAAAAGACTTAATAGCATAGAGAGAAAATCACAAAAAATCCTGACCTTGATAGAATCCGGAATTTCTACCGGCAATGAACTGGCAAAGGAGTTTTACAAACAAAAATATATTGCAGAATTCCCGCTCGTCATGTCAGAAATCATTGGCCATTTGGATTATTTAGAATATCAGGGGAAAGTTACGAAACAGCTCGTTGAAAATGTGGTTCATTACCAAGCTAAATGACATCAAAAAAAGGCTGATATTGAATCCCCACTAGGTGGAAAATGTAAAAGGCTACTGGTAATCCGTAGATGATACACTCACACTTGGAGGGGATTTTACTATATCCAGAAAAAATATGTAAATCACATTGAACCTGAAATACATAGGCCTATTTGCGTGTTTTAATAAATCGAACAGGAAAAAGAAGAGAAAATGGAGAATTATTTTTCTGAATATTAAATATTTTCAGAACAGGAGAATGAATGTGAAAAGGAAATTTTTTTTAAATGTTTTAAGTTCAACAATAGTAGCTGCAGCATTACTTGGTCCAAATGTCAGCTTAGCTGAACGAGGACCAAATCCAACAGGTGGAACGAACCTTTCCACCGAAGCATTCCTTAATTATGACGAACTTGTAAAGAAATTAAATCAACTTGAGCAAGTGAGTGCAGGGAAAGTCAAAGTAGAAGTGGCTGGAAAAACAAATCAGGGTCGTTCCATCCAAAAAGTGACTATCGGTCATGGTGACAAAGTCGTTCTTATTCAAAGTGAAATTCATGGAAATGAAAAAACAGGAACTGTTGCGTTACTGAATATTCTTGAAAACCTTGGTCAAAGTAATTCACCTGAGGTAAAGAAAGTGCTTGATGAACTAACAATAGTTGCTATTCCAATGATGAACGTAGACGGCTCAGAGCTTGATCGTCGTGGAAATGAGATGACTTGGTCTGAGGTTGTAGGGAAATTCCCCCAACTTTCTAATGTGAAACCTACCTGGAACTATTACACTACTCCGAGATCAGGAGACGACTATGCTAGCAAACCGGGATTTGATGTTAATAGAGACTTTAATCCTAATCTAAACTATGTACCGAAGCCTCAAGACTTCCCGGGGGCATCTGAAAAGCCGGGCTGGTTTATTACACCTGAAGCGCAAACGGTACGTGACACATATAAAGCATTAAAGTCGAAATTCGGGAAAGTGGACGTTTTTATCGACCTTCATCATCAAGGGTTCCCATATATCGAAGGAACTGATGAGCGTGTAACCATGTCAATATCAGGTAAATTCGTTCCTAACCCAAGCACTCCCGAAGGGGCTAAATATGCAGAGTATGCAGATAATTTTAAATATGATTTCTCCCGTCAGTTGACGCTTTCTGCATATAACGCACTACAAGCAAAAGGGAATTCCGTGTTTACGAATATTTCATTATACGATCAATCTATTGACCTGCCAGGAACTGCTTTAGGGACGTTTGCTTTAAACGGAAGTGGGACAGTTTTATTCGAAGTTAGTGGTCAAACACAAAACTTTGGTCAAAAAGAGAAAGGCCAGCTCGTAAAAACGGTTGAAACGGGGCTAATGGGCATTATCAATGGTGTAACAGATGGATCGGTTCATAATCTTAATCCATCAGACTATGAAAATATTCCTGAAAGTTCAACTACACCGGGAATCTAGTCAAGTTTGAGGCTTAATTTTAAAGGGGGCTTGTCCGCCATCCGGCACCGGTTGAATATCGGGCCAGATGGCGGTCAAGCCTTTTTTAGTTGTCAACTTGACAGGTTAAGTCCATATACATTAAAGATTTCAGCCTTTTTTTGCTGATGAAACTCACACACACACTACAACCTCTCTGGAAAAAATGCCTTTCCTGGCCACACAGCGATCAGCAATTTCAAAACCTGCTTCTTCAATCATATGATCCATCGTATCAATCGTTACGACGACGACCTTGTCAGCAAAGCTTCTGGCATGTTTAAGGATCGATAGCTGATCTTCCGGTGTCGCATGTGTATATAAATTGTAAGGCATATCGATAATCGCTACATCATATTTACTGGTGACCTCCGAAATCGGACCTGTAGTTACATCACCTTCGAGTCCGAAATAGGCAATGTTCTCCCTGGAACCGTCGGTAACAAGCGGGTTAATATCCCGGCCATCAATATTGATCCCCATCGATAGGGCTTCTACCAATACCGTTCCAATTCCGCAGCATGGATCAATTGCCTTCACTCCATCCGGATGTGGAACGGCTATGTTGGCAATGGCCCTTGCCACCCTTGTGCTAAGCGCTGTTGAATATTCCCGGGGCTTCTTCATATGTTTTAACCAAACCGCTTCAGGTTTGACATACTTCCCAAAATACCAACGGCCGCCAAGGGTCACGATTCCAAAGACCTGATCAGGATTACGCACATCGGCATCTCCCTGAATATGCCAGCCTATCTCCCGTTCAATTTCACGCTGTCCATCATAATCTATTTTTGCGTCTTTATTCAAATCATTGATTTTTACGAATAATACTTTGAACGTCAAATCAGGCAAATGAATACCTTTCACTTGCTCAACGATTTCGGAAATGCTATCCCCTTCAAACATGACATCGACCCGTCCTTTTATAAAAGGGCTTCTGCTCGGTTCAATTGCTATATCACTTTTCAAAATATTTCCCGAGGTCTCAAGGCCAAAAAACGAGCGCATCTCCATTTTAGATAATGAGCGTTCGTCAGGGCTGCATGTAAACGTATATATATATGCCGGTTTGCGGCTATGATTAGTCAATCCATTCCCATCCTTCATTACTTTAGATTATATCTTTCTATCAAACATAGCTGTAATAGTATAGAAAAGCAAATGGAATCGTATGTAAAAAGCATGAATGCTTTTCTTTCAACACTCATGCCGTTAAATTTTTCATTATTCCATCACTATAGGAAAGGAATTATTAATCCAATTTATGCAGCCGGCTATTTATATACTTTGCACGGGCCTCAATGAATTTGAGGATGTATTCGGGCTCATTATCAAATTTCACAATATTTCCCTTGATATAGGGATCTTTTAAAATATAAGGTCTTATTTGATCATGCATTTCCTGAATGATAGGTTTCATGTAGCCCACGTTAAATTGATTGTTCAAAATCTCCTTAAGAAGTTCTTGGTACCGGACACGAAATCCCCTTACATCAAGGATTCTGGCAGTCAATGTATTGAATCCCTCGATTCCCACATAATCCTCTTCCATCACTTTCCCGTTAACATCCCTGCCCCATGTCGCATCATAATCCCATGGAATCATTTCAAAAAGTCCAGTATCTCCATTTCGATACAAGGCATAGTTATGAACGAACCCATCATAGTTTTGCGTAAATATGACACCGGCCAGCCAGCGCAGGTACTTTTCCACATCGACATATTTTACGATTTCCTTTTCAAAATCCACTCTTGAAATTGTATTGATTTGGATGATCAACTCTTGTAAATATAATTCATCGTTTGCTGCCCCGCATTTTTTTTGATAGCCCATCTCCAATGATTTTTTGATTCCTTTATCCAAATCGCTCATCAATGAGAAATTGGCATCACCATCCACCGCATAGAAAATGGCACCCTTGGGCAGCCCCCTTGTCTTCAAATAATATTCATCCACCGATTCCAACTCTAGGTATATCCCTTCGTCCTTTCCGTTCAGATTCAGGAAAACGAACCGGGAGTTCGGTGATAAGGTGCCTATATCCGCAAAAAAGTCCAACGATAACTTATTTCTTAGTAAAGATTCATCTTTATATTCGGCATTTAAATGAACTTCCTTTGCATTCTTATAAGTATTAGGTTTATAAAAGACTACATTATAGGATTTTTTGCGAAAACCGCGGATATGTGAGCCACGGTAAACAATGTCAATATCCAGTTTTTTTCTGTTAAGTGTTAACTTCGCCGGTAAAGGATCATTGCACCATATATCTCTGCGAAGTTCCATTAAATTAACTGGTGGAATAAAAAGCTGGTATACAGGCAGCTTCTTGTCAGTATTCATATAACCCTTCACTTCACTTCCCTTTCACTTTCATATTAAATTATGTAAAAAAGCGAGGGCTGTCACCAAAAACAAATTTTTAATAAAAATTGTGCTATTATCTCTGGCATTTTACGTACAAGCGCATAGTTTAACGTATAGAAAGGGGGATATATAAATATGTCTGACATCATTCAAAATATACAAAATGCGGTGGATAGAGCCAATTCTTTCGGGTTAGGCGATTTCATGTATAATGACCCATGTTCAAAAGGCCGCTCTTCACGTAAGAAAAACAATAATAGGCGAACTTCCCGCCGCAGAAGCACTAAACGTTGCACTAGCAGGAGGAGGTCCACTCGCAACACGCAAAGACGCACTAGCAGCAGGAGGTCCACTCGCAACACGCAAAGACGCACTACCAGGAGGAGGTCCACTTTCCGTACGCAAAGGCGCACTAGCAGGAGGAGGTCCACTTGCAGCAGACAAAGGCGCACTAGCAGGAGAAGATCCACTTGCAGCAGACAAAGGCGCTCCAACAACTGCAGATGGCTTTGCGGCAATATCTTTCACAATAGACGGAAAAGGTGCTTCTAGTTTCATGGTTCCGCTTAAATGTACGACTAATTTTTTTTACTGGATATTAAACTTTACTTTAAAGTCCAATTTCTATAAAAAAACACAAACTCGTCCTGAAGGGGCGAGTTTTGTGTTTTTTAAATTATCACGATCGTTATATCCATTCAAATGTTCCGTTCCTTAAACGATAAAAAACACTGCCATGTACCTGTTCCTATAAAAAAGGATCCTACCCTTTTACACAAGGTAGAATCCTCCCAGTATCGCTTATTTAACGGAGACCAATTCGAACTGTGCATACACATCCTTCAGACCTGCTTGAATGGCTTGACCAGCCTTCCCACGATAATGCATTTGCACACGATCAATCAATTCTTCGATACCATCTTTCAGGCAATAACCGCGCAGCAGTTGACGAATGAATTCCCTGCCGTGTTCTGTAGCAAGTGTACAGGAAGCCTCGACTATTACACCATATTTAAAGTCAACCTCCACCGTGATCGTGATGGAATCATATATATTTCTCGCTGCCATCCCTTGTGGAAGTTTTGCATGACCTGCAATAAAGTATGTGTTCATCATCTGATCTCCTCTATCTATAGTTAATGGACGGAAACTTGCTCGAAGGGCCATGCAGGCAATTGTTTACGAAGCTCTTTATCTTGTCTGTAGCCAAGTGCGTATTCTCCCTGCATTACAGTATGAATCTCACGGGTTCCTTCATAAATGACCGGAGCTTTTGAATTCCTCAGAAAACGTTCCACTGGATATTCATCCGAGTAGCCGTAGGCACCATGAATTTGAACGGCATCATTGGCCGCTTCGTTAGCAGCATTACATGATATCCACTTTGCAAGTGATGTTTCCTTCGTATTCCTTTTTCCTTGGTTTTTTAAGGTACCCGCTTTAAAGACCAGCAATCTGGAAATCTCTAAATTTGCGGTCATCTTGGCAATCATCTGCTGAACGAGCTGATGCCTGCCAATCTCTTTTCCGAAAGTACTTCGTTCATGGCAATATTTCAAGCTTGCTTCCAGGCTTGCTTCTATTAACCCTACAGCACCTGCGGCCACTGTAAACCGGCCGCTGTCCAATGCCGACATGGAAATTTTAAAGCCCTCACCTTCTTCACCAAGCCTATTCTCGACCGGAACTTTTACATCCGTTAAAAAGATTTCGCCTGTATTTCCGGCACGAATTCCTAATTTACCTTTAATGGCTTTCGACTCCACTCCCTCGAAAGTCCGTTCCACAATAAAAGCAGTGATTCCCCTTGAACCGGCATCATGATCCGTCTTGGCGAAAATGAGGAAATGATCTGCATAATCACAGAGCGAAATCCATGTTTTTGACCCGTTCAAGATATAATGGTCCCCAACACGTTTTGCTGTTGATTTCATTGCCGCAACATCAGATCCTGCATTCGGTTCAGTCAGCCCAAAAGCGCCAATCTTGATCCCTTTTGCCTGCGGAACTAAATATTTCTGTTTTTGTTCTTCCGTTCCCCATTGCAGCAAGGTCATGCTATTTAACCCTGTATGTACAGAAACTGCAGTTCGGTAAGCCGTGTCACCTCGCTCCAGCTCCTCACAAACGATGGCAAGTGTATTATAATCCATTCCGACTCCACCATATTCTTCGGGTATACAAACGCCCATCAATTGCAATTCCGCTAACCTTTTTAAAATATGCGGCTGGAATTGACCCTGCCTATCCCACTCTTGAATGTATGGGATAATTTCCTTATCCACAAATTTCCTTACCACTTTCTTCACACTTTGCTGCTCTTCTGTTAATTCGAAATTCATCATCGAAATTCCTCCTATATAATTTTATTTTCCTTGAATTTGCTTATTTGGTCTGGACTATAACCAATTTCAGCCAAAATGGAACTCGTATGCTCTCCATACAGCGGCGGATGCTTTCTCATCGTAACCGGTGTTTTTGAAAGGTTCAGTGGCGATCCCGTCATTCTAAGATCTTCGATTGTGGGATGTTCCATGTTCACCAACATGCCTCTTGCGATGATCTGCGGGTCCTCGAACATCTCTGCGATATCATTAATCGGTCCATTGGGTATCCCTGCATCATCAAATAGCCTTTTCCATTCTTTCTTTGTCTTTCCTTTCAACAAATCTTCTATTATCGATATTAATCCTTCCTTGTTCAGTAAACGTTTTTCATTATGCTTAAACTGTTCCTGCTCGGCTAAATCAGGCCTGCCGATAACGGCTGTAAATCTCTTGAACTGATCATCATTTCCTACAGCGACAACAAGCTCGCCATCACTTGTCCGGAACGTTTGGTATGGAACGATATTGGGATGCTGATTTCCCATTCGTACAGGGGTCTGGCCACTGAATAAATAGTTGCTGGCTACATTCACCAATGAAGAAACCTGGCAATCCATTAACGATATATCAATTTCCTGTCCTTCCCCCGCTTTATCCCTATGATGCAAAGCGGATAAAATGCCAATGCATGTATACAGACCAGTCAATATGTCAGCTATGGCCACCCCGACCTTCACGGGGCTTCCATCATTTTCTCCTGTGATGCTCATCAAACCACTCATCGCTTGAATGATATAATCATAGCCAGGCAAATCTTTATATGGTCCGGTTAAACCAAATCCCGTAATCGAGGCCATGATCAGATTGGGATTGCATTCCTTTAAATCCTCATAACCCAGCCCCATTTTTTCCAACGTGCCCGTCTTGAAATTTTGAATCACTATATCCCCTGAAGACACCAACTTCCGGAAGATCTCTTTCCCTTGTTCAGACTTTAAATTCAAGGTCATGCTTTGCTTATTTCGATTGGCACATAAATAGTAAGCGCTTTCTCCTTGGGCGAATGGCGGACCCCATCCTCTCGTTTCATCCCCTGCCTCATGATGCTCGATTTTAATAACATCGGCACCCAAATCACCGAGAATCATTGAACAAAACGGCCCCGCCAAAACACGGGATACATCGATAATCCTGACTCCTTCCAAAGCTCCATTCATATCATCACCCCTTTCAAACTGTCGGGATACACAAAAAAGAGCCAGTAAAACCAACAATGTCATTACATTGAATGTTTCACTGACCCTTATCCACGAACTGTCTTCCTGCAAAGGAAGATCAAGTGAATCAAGTCAATTTTTATGGATTCCAGTTTTATGACAAGCCGGCCATGCAGCAAGGTCACTTGCTGTCATCGGTTTGGTAAATTAAGTATAATGTATTTTTTTGAATTTTGCAATAATTTCGTTCTGGTGCTTTCATTACTTCCACTGAAATACTTTTTAGCATACTTCGCGTTTACTATAGAAATACACCCCTCGATCCATAGTAATCGGAAATTGCCTTTATTCGTGAGGCATGGGATGATTGAATATAAATAATTGTCAATATATGAATCTTTCATACTCGATTATCGCTCAACAGACTAGGAAAGATTAAAAGGAGATGCCGATATGGATAATATAAAAGCGGAAATAATCGAAGCGATAAAGAAATACTCCACTATTATCATTCATCGCCATGTTAATCCTGACCCGGATGCCTTGGGATCACAAATCGGTTTAAAGAACCTATTGAAGCATTCCTATCCTTCTAAAGAAGTCTATGCGGCAGGCGAGGAAGTGGATAAGCTTTTATTCATTGGTGATATGGATGTCATTTCCGAAGACAAATACAAGGGTGCCCTGGTGATTGTTTGTGATACTGTCAACATTTCACGGATCAGTGATTCCCGGTATGATTACGGGGACATGCTAATCAAAATTGACCACCACCCCGATTATGAGCAATTTGGAGATCTTTCCTGGGTCGACCCTTCTTATAGTTCTGCCAGTGAAATGCTTGTTGATTTATTCTTGGAATTTCCAGAAAGCTTCATCATGAATAAAGAAGCGGCTAAATCATTTTATGCAGGAATACTTAGTGATACAGGTAATTTCATGAATGGGAATACAACTTCCAGGACATTAAAAATGGTTTCGCACTTAAGAACTTATAATTTTCATCCAGAAAGAATCCATAACAGCCTTAATATAAAGACGAAAAACGCTTCAAGACTTCAAACAGACATACTCATGAGCTTCAAAGTAACCGATAAAGGGGTGGCTTACTTCATTATTACGGAGGATTTGTTAAATATGTATGGCGTAGATCGAATTGAAGCTTCGAATTTGGTTAATACGCTATCAAGTGTCAGGAGCAATAAAATCTGGGCTTTCTTCATCGAATATCCTTCTGAAATCCGTGTCAGGATACGTTCACGGAATATTCCCATCGCTTCAGTCGCACGTCAATTCAATGGTGGAGGACATTCACTCGCCTCAGGCGCTGCCATCCATTCCTGGGATGAGGTCGATCAAGTTATCCGAGCATTGGAACAGGTCTGCCCATAAAAGGGAGTTCACGACCTGCCATGGTTATATTCCAGGCGCAATACGGTGGAATAATTCGTCCTTGTCCAGTTTACAAAAAAAGCGCCAAAGCCAGGATGGCTGAGGCGCTTGCTTATTTCAATTTATTTGGACACTTCTTCAAGAATTGATAAATCGATCATGCCTTTTATATCATTGCTTGGGATATAACCAGCTTCTTTGCTTATGTCTGCCATTTCCTGAATGACTTGTTCATTAACTTCAGTTGTCACTTCAAGGCGCGAAAATGCTGAAGCCACTTCTTCTTTGCTTAATTCTTTTCCAGTCAGTTCCTTCAAATGCTTAATAACCAGTTCCTGACTTTCTTCAGGGTTGTCTTGTATAAACTTCACCGCTTTTTCATGCGCCTTCAAATAAGAAGCGGCGAGCCCCTTTTTATCCAAGAACTTCTGGCTTGCAGCCACTACCGTGTTAGGTGAATCTTTCCCCCATGCAAATTGATCCCAGTCAAGCAATAACTTTCCTTTTGCCTGGTTTTCCAATACATAGCCCCATGGTTCCTGAGTTGCTGCCGCATCGACAGATTTTTGGACAAAAAGGGCTGTTGTGTCAGCAGGTGCTGCTGCGTACAGCTCAACTGTCCCCCCATTCGTAGTCGGTTTTAAGTCAACATCTTGAAGGGCCTTCCTAAGCATGACATCCTGTGTGCTTCCAATGACGGGAATCGCTACTTTTTTACCGCCCAAATCTTTTAAATCCGTAACTTTGCTGCCCTCGCTGGCCACAAGTACCGCACCTCCATTAACAGCCCCGGAGATCAAGTGGTATTCAGGGTTTTTTACGTAAAAGTTAAGCAACGGACCAGGCCCGACCGTTCCGACATCAATGGCGTTTGTTGCCATTGCTTCCATGAATAATCCGCCATTGGCCACTGTTTTGGTTTCAATCTTAACATCTTTACCGAACTCTTCTTCGAAAAAGCCTTTTTCGAGTGCAATGATCGTTGCACTGTGGGTTAAGTTAGGAAAATATCCAATTTTCACGGATTTCCCCCCCGAACCTTCTCCTTTTTCATCATTGCTGCTGGATTGAGTGCATCCGCTTACTATTCCGATTAACAACACAGACAGAATAAGGGCAAAAAATGATTTTTTTAGCATATTTTTCTCTCCTTGTTAACTATTTTTTTATTAATCTACCGTTATTTCACTCCCCATTTCAATTGAACATTGCGTTCAAGGCGGGAGAAGACAACATTATCCACGATTGTTCCGATGATTGCGATGATGATCATCACGGAGATGACCAAATCCATTTGTCCCAGTGATCTGCCCATTTCCAGCAATTGTCCAAGACCGCCTCCCCCGCCAAGTAATTCACCTGCCATAAGTGCACGCCAGGAAAAGGCCCAGGCAATTCGGAGACCGGATATTATTTGCGGGACGGATGCTGGTAAAATCACTGTGCGAAGAAAGTGAAACCCGGTCGATCCATATGTTTTGGCAACCCGCTGATACAACTGGGGTACATTCCGGAAGCCACTTGTTGCATTAACCGTCATCGTCCAAGTTGCGCCGATGGTGACGATAAATAGAATCGAAAAATCATTCAATCCAAACCAAATGATCGCTAAAGGGAACCACACGATACTCGGGATGGACTGTAAAGCCGTCACGACGAATCCTAAAGTGTCTTCAACCAATTTAAAGCGCCATATGAAATATCCTAATATTAGACCTACTATAATGGCAATAGTAAAGCCGATCAGGATACGGCCAAGGCTTTTTCCGATCGCTTCAGTTATTTGTCCGCTCATCAGTCCATTAAACAGAGTTTCCAAAACCTGAGTCAGGCTTGGGAACATGAATTCCGGAAGACTGGAAAGTCTAGATGTGACTTCCCATATCCCCGCTATCATCGCGATGAATATGATTCGTCTTAAAGCTGTAATCATTCCCCATTTCCTCCTTCAGCACTTTTTCAATTTCCTCCTGTAAAATCGATAGAACCCTTTGTTCTGTATGCAAAGTTACACTATCCGGCATAACTCCATCTTTCATGGAAGGCACGGAAATCGTCTCTTTAATTTTCCCTGGGCGGGTTGCAAAGACGATAATTTTTTCAGAAAGCTGAACAGCCTCACGAATATTATGGGTAACGAAAAAGATTGTCACTTTAGTTTTTCTCCAGATTTCGAGCAGTTCTTTATGCAAGACCATCCTCGTTTGCTCATCCAGCGCAGAGAATGGCTCATCCATCAACAGGATATCCGGTTCCATCACCAACGCTCTTGCGATGGCCACCCTCTGTTTCATGCCCCCTGATAGTTGATGTGGATAGGAGTCAACATATTGGCTGAGGTGAACCATTTTTAAAATGTCCAATGCCTTTGCTTTAGCCTCTTCTTTGGGTATTTTCTTCAACTTCAATCCGTATGTAACATTCTCAAGTACCGTCAACCAAGGGAATAACCCCGCCTCTTGAAATACTACGACCCTTTCCGGACCTGGATTCATCACTTTTTTCCCAGCTACGCGTATTTCACCTGCATCTGCCTTATCAAGTCCGGCAATCAGATAAAGGAGTGTGGATTTACCACATCCTGAAGGGCCGACGATTGAAACGAAGCTTCCTTTCTCGACCTCTATGTCGATCTTATCGAGCACCTTTATGCTTTCTTTCTTTTCATTCTTAAAACTTTTTTCAATACCATCTATTGTTAAATACATAAGGTCACCCCACTTTTATATCGCATCGATTTACTAAACATTATTTCTTAATAATGATTAATCCAATGGTTTTTGTCAACTATAAAAATGCAAAAATTCTAATTTATCGGTATCTTCCTATCCAACTGTCAATATATTGATAAATATTCCAATCCCACAAAAAAATACATACGGCCAACTTCCATTCAGCAAATAAAAAACCTGAGCCCTTGAAAGGGTTCAGGCTAATTTCATTATCCATATTTATACACTTAAAAAATCCTGCTTCCATACAATTTATCCTTCATTTTTTGTGTCCTTGCATGCAGGGGCTTTTTCAAAATGATACCTAATATGAGCGCGATCATTAAAAAGAGAATCAAGATAAAAATGTCCCTGCCGGCTACGCTCCAAGTTATTCCCCCAACAGATTCACGAAGTAAACCCACAGCATAGGTGAATGGCAAGAATGGGTTAATATGTTGAAAAAAGGGCGGTGTGACTTGAATGGGGAAAGTGCCGCCAGAACTTGATATTTGAAGGACCATCAAGACGACGCTTATCCCCTTTCCAACATTTCCAAGAACGGAAACGAAGGTGTAGACAATGAGTGTAAATACTGTACTTATCAAAACAGAAAACAGGATGTACTCAAATTTATCCGCTACATAAACACCGATAAGGATGATATTCCCTATGGAAACACTAAGAGCCTGCATGACCCCAATGACGAAAAAGATAAGATACCTCCCGATATAAATTTGATACGGGCTGTAGACTTTTTGAGGAACGCCCACGCTTAGCATGGAAATCAATATTGTACCGCCGACCCAAAGGGAAAGTGCCGTAAAGAAAGGGGACATGGCGGATCCATAGTTCGGAATCGGAAAGAGACTGTGCTTATTGAGCAGCACCGGTTCTGAAAAAAACTCACTTTCTTGTTCAATATCATTCCTTAGGAAATCGATCACTTCTTCCATATCATAAGACTTATCGATTTCCCTCATTTTAGAAGCTAGAGCCTTTATTTTCGTTTCGATTTCCGGAAACTTATTCATTAACTTATCGATATCCCCTGTACGTGTTTCCAATGTTCGATTGGTCTCATTCAACAGCGTCCTAACTTCAGGAAGAACCTTGGTTCCCTCCGCCATCGTGACCTGGACATTATTCAATATTGATTCCGTTTCATTCCAGATTTCGTTGAATTTTGGCCCCGTTTCCTTTGAATAACTTTCCTGGAACTTTGCCAATACTTGATCATTGTTCCCGCCAAGTTCGATAAGATTACCGTAGGCCCGGCCATTCAGCGCTTTAAGTTGGTTCGAAGTATTATCCCTTAATTCATCAACTAGCTGTATTTCTGGCTGGAGCAAGTTTTTCTCATTGAATTGATTGACCCTCACCAGTAAATTATACATACTGTCCAAAAGGTACAACTCTTTATTTATTCTCGTTACCCCTTGTTCTACTAGCTGATTCGACTCATTGGCAGGCAAATCCTGACCCGTTAGCCGGTTCGCCAGCACTAAAATGGATTCATTATCACTCCTGATGTTCGCGATATCATTTTTCAAGAGGGGATTGATTCCTTCGAATGCCTGCCTTGTTGAATCTACATAACTAGAAACGTCCGATACCAATTTTTCCTTCTGCGACGTGATTCCTTCTATTGAATCCAATCCATCATTGACCCTCTTAATGATATCTTCCGCTCTTTTA
Source organism: Peribacillus sp. NPDC094092 (assembly GCF_050279365.1). Classification (NCBI taxonomy): domain Bacteria; kingdom Bacillati; phylum Bacillota; class Bacilli; order Caryophanales; family Bacillaceae; genus Peribacillus; species Peribacillus sp. NPDC094092. The sequence goes on from NZ_JBNNUC010000001.1 coordinate 1,334,377, forward strand.
ACATGTGTTTGAACGGTTTTGATATTTTGTTCAAGCTCGGGCAATTGACCCTCTAATAAATACACCATATTCTTCATTTTTTGAATGGTCGGCAACTCGTTTTGAAGGGTGATTCCCAGTTCATTAAATATTGCAAGGATACTCCCACTGGCCGATTTGATAAAGGTTTTGCTCACATTGTCCACAATGCTGTTTGCACCCGCTGCCGTAATTTTAGGCGCGATGGAATTGATTTTTTCATTCACATAGTAATCAATCTCCGCCTTTTTAGGATCATCGGTCATGATTGTCGCAATATGTTCGGAAAAGTTCTCCGGAATGATGATGGATGCATAATAATCCCCCTTTTCCACCTTAGCTTTCGCCTCTTTTTCCGAAGTGAATCTCCAGCCTAAATCCTTATTCTCCTTTAACCCTTCCATGACTTCCCTGCCTATGTTCACGGCCTCGCCATTTAACTCCGCACCATTATCATTATTGGCAACACCGACAAGAATTCCTTCCGTATTTGCATACGGGTCCCAAGATGCGACAATATTAAACCACGCATAAATGGATGGGATGAACATGAGAAAAACTACTACGATACAAACAAAGAAATTTTTATAAATGCTTTTTAAATCGTCGATGAAAATTTCCCGAATATTTCTCAAAACATACCCCCGTGCAAATGTATTTTGATACTATTATTCGAAGAAATTTCTTAATCGATACTAAGTAAACATATCCATGGATTTATTCAACCTAATAATAAAGAAGCAAGTAACGAACTACTTGTTTTTTTGTTCATTATCCATTGCACCCATTGAATCAATCTTTCCATGCCAAGATGGGATCCAAATTCCAAGACGTTTCTTTAGTGACAGAATAAATGGCAAGGTGCAAGAGCAAACTATCACAAACTAACTGCAGGGAGTTTTGCAAGGGAGAAATAGTCATGTCAGACGCTGTTGAAATCATCTTTCGAACCCTTACCTCTTTTATTTTATTATGGGTATTTGTCCACCTCCTCGGTAAACAGACAATTGCCCAGAGGACCTATCACCTTTATATCGCATCCATTACGATGGGGACAATTGCAGGAAATCTAGCATTCAATATTAAAATTAAATTCCTGTATTTTATCATAGCAATCATTATTATGGGTACGGTCGTTTTTATGCTGAATCTTCTAGCGGTTCGAAATCCGCGCTTCGGGAAATGGATAGCTGGAGAACCTGCTACATTAATTCAAAAAGGGAAAATACTTCAAGAGTCAATGGAACGAATGGGGTATTCAATGGATTCTCTTAAACAGGCTTTGCGTGAAAAAGATATCTTCAACATAGAAGAAGTGGAATGTGCCATTTTAGAGATAAATGGCTCACTCTCAGTATTAAAAAAAGAACAACACCAAAGTGCCACCAAGCAGGATTTACTTATACTGCCCTCAGCAGGAACTGTACCGATTGAACTTGTCTATGACGGGAGGATCTTATATGAAAACTTATCCAAACACACCTATGATGACGAATGGTTAATGGCTGAACTCAAAAAAAGAAACCTTTCTGTTTTGGACATCATGTATGCTGTCGTAGGCACAAAAGGAAATTTGTATATTGATTTGATTAAGGATCAATCAAGGGAATCATCCATTGCATGTCAGCGAGAATCTTAATGAAAATATCATATCAATTTTTGTTAAGTATATCGCATTTAGGTAATTGGATGGCAGGAATAAAAAAAGTGGTTTTTCCAGAAGGAAAAACCACTTTTCAGACTAGGTCGATTTAATTCTTTTCAATCACATTTATCAATTCCCTTAAATAATCCGGTAGATCAGGCGGACGCCTGCTTGATACAAGGTTACCATCGACGACGACGGACTTATCTATCCAAGTCGCCCCTGCATTTTCCATATCATCTTTAATGCCCGGTGTACTCGTTACATTCTTCCCATGTAAAATTTTAGCGGAGATCAACACCCAACCAGCATGACAAATTTGCCCGATGGGTTTTTTATTTTCTTCCATGCTTTGGATAAGTGATATCACTTCGGGAAACCGGCGAATTTTGTCAGGTGCCCATCCGCCCGGTACAAGAATGGCATCATATTCTTCAGCTTTAATACTGCCATACTCATAATCCGATATAGCTGGTACACCATATTTCCCAATATATGTTTCATTCGCCTTTTCTCCAGCGAGGTGAACAATCGCTCCTTCTTCTTTTAAACGTAAAATCGGATACCAGAGCTCTAAATCTTCAAAATCATGGTGCACTAGACTGATTATTTTCTTTCCTGCTAATCTCATGAAACCCTCTCCTTTTTTCGTTCTATTACCCATTACCATTCTTCCCTATTACTTCCCATTATCAACTGCCTGTACACTTTACATGCGTTAACCGATGCACAATATCTGGTCTAAAAATCAACCTTTACCAGGTACAACCCAGCTGCCTCCGCCATACGGCCCGTTTGGATTCTTTCTTTTGACTCTATAATGCTTGGTATAATTTCAGCATCTATTTCACCCAATCCAACTTCTATCAACGTCCCGACAATCTTTCTTACCATATTATAAAGAAATCCATCGCCTCGCACTGTAATTTGGATGAATCCGGCATTTTCTTCTATAACTATGGAATATATTTCACGCACCATGGACTTTTTCTTAGACTTTGCATTTGAATATGCCGTGAAATCATGTTCACCCATAAAATGTTGACAGGCTTTTTTCATTCTCGTGATATCCAGCTTTTTCTCTACATGCATACTGTATTTTCGCATGAAAGGATTTGTATATGGCTCGTTCCAGATTTTATACAAATAGGTTTTGTCCTTAGCATTATAACGGGCATGAAACCGATCGGGAACTAGCCTAACCTCGACAATGCTGATATCTCTTGGTAAATACCTATTCAAATAATTCATGATTTCAGCTTCAGTCAGATTTTCACCAATCTTAAAATTGGCAATTTGAGCAAAGGCATGTACACCGGCATCCGTTCTGCTGCATCCGATGATCTCGATTTTTTCCCCAACCATTTCCGTTAATACATTTTCTATTTTCCCTTGAATCGTATCATCACTATTACCGAGTCGTTGCCAGCCTTTATAGCGCCCGCCATCATATTGAATGGTCAATTTATAATTGTTCATTGCTTCCTCCTTATTTTATCTAAACAGAAAATTCTTGATAAATTACAAGCCCCCATACAACTCCTGCTGTATGAGGGAACAGATGGCCTTTTCTAGAAACACATTTAAATTGTTAAGGTGTTAAGGTTTTGTATCATCATGTCCCTTTATACCCTTACTTCCACAAGTTTGATTGAATGCATTAAATGGAGTTCCATTGGCCTATTTCATTTGGGAGGCCCACCGCTTACAAGGACCATGATTTATGTAAAGATCATGCATCTGATCTTGCCACTCGATAGTAAATCCTAACAATCAAAGTGATATGCACTTCTGCATAGTGTACCAAAGTGGGTAACCTCATGCAACGAACGGTTCACCGTCACGCGCAGTTCCTGTACAAAAATAAAAAAGACCTAACCCCTGTTATATCAAGGATTAAGCCTTTGGAAGTTGCTGACCTGTAAGGGATTCGACCCACGGCCCCTCCCCCGTCCATTTTGATTCATATAATCAAAATGGTTTACTGCTTCAAATAAGTATAAAGAAAGCTGATTTCTCAGCGTTTTGTAAGGTCTTTATATCAGCTCTGTTAAATAAATAATGCTCAATGAAATAATGATAGGTGGTCTGATTCAATTATGACCAATCGTTTCATTTTCTTCCACTGACCAGTTAGGGAACAGGAGCTTCGATTTTATTAATTGTTCAAATGACAACCAATTTCATTTGAACTAAATTAGCTTTTCAAAAACTAAAAGCAGTTATATTTCATTTGCCTATATGGAACCTCAAAACAAAAAGACTTACCTTAAAGTTAAGGCTATTATGGAACATTACTTGATAAATCCATCGAGAAATTGATATAACTCTTCTAATTCACTTTCTTTTGCCACAATCCTTTGTAGCGTTGCCGACCGTGTAAGCCATGTCAGTAAACAGCCCTTCTTCCCTGGAAAAAGGGCTGTTGTAAAATTCAATGATATTATTTCATTAATTTTTTTCGAAACTTTTCAAAATAAAATGCCACCCATTGAAAATGAGTAGCAAGTAATACGAGTTATTTGAAAATAATTTGTAGTTTTCCATATACTTTGCCAGAGGAATATCCATCTTTCACATCAACATAAAATTTACCTATTTTCATATCTGTGAATAATGTATTTCCACCTGCCAAGCTATGATAGCCTGTACAATTTCCAGTACTAGCATTGCAGAGACGGGCCCATAAGTTACTATAATTAGTCAATAACATACTTTTAGAAGAGGTCTTTAAATAAATTGGGGAAACTAGTTCTACCTCTAAGTCACTACCTTTGTTAGGATTTCCAATTTCACCATCCCATTTTCCATCTTCTGTTTGAAAAGAATACTGAGGAACACTTGCTTGAGCAGAAGAAGTACTTAATACCATTCCACCTACCAGAACTAACACAAAGGTACTTAAGATTGAAAATAAGCTTTTTATGTTATTTCCTCCTCCAATCTTTATCCCTCTCATAATATCAGAATAAACTAATTATTAAAATAGTTAAAAATAACCAAAGCTTTTTATGTCCAAACATCTTTTGTTAATTTATGTGAAGATATTCACAATAATAATTAACAAAAATACAACTATTTTCCCGTTAAAATAGTTGTGTAAATGGGTTTAGTCATTATGATATCAGGGTAATTGTAGTTTTGGTATATAAAATATAGGGGGATTAAATTATGAAGGGGTCACTAGATACATATAAATTACTGGAATTCATCCAAGATAATAAAGCGGATTTTGAAGATTCATTATTAAACGAAGCATTTAATGTGAAAGATAAAATTGAAGAAATTTTAACGATCGGTAATATCGACCTGATAAATAATGCCCATAAGCTGGTTCAGTACATTATTGAGTCTAAAGAACAAGAACTTCAATCATTCGCTAAACAAGAAGGTATAGCTTGGGCGACACACGCAATACCTTTATCTTTCAAATTAGAGTGGGTGCAAGCCATTCGAAGAACTTTGTGGAGGTTCCTGCAAGAATTTAATGAGGTAAATAATAAGGTTATTACTGAAGAATTTTTTTCGGTAGAAAAACAAGTTAATAATCAAGTAGACAGATTTTTAAATGTTTTTTTCATCACATATTCTCAATACAAAGATTCATTGATAATGGCTCAAAAAGAATTGGTTGAAAATCTTTCGGTGCCTATAATACCAATAACACCCACTATATGTATTTTGCCTCTAATTGGTGCGGTTGATCTTTACCGAACGAATATTCTAGAGGAAAAAGTTTTAATAGAGATTGGAAAATTACGTATTCAAACATTGATTATGGACTTATCTGGAATTATGGAAATGGAGCCTGAAGTAATTGATCATTTAATGAAGATTATTGACGGCACTTCATTAATGGGATGCACCACTGTGATTACCGGGTTAAGAGCTGAAGTGGTTAGAAATATGATAAACTTAGGGATGAGATTAAATGAAAAAGCACAAACATTAGGAACTTTACAACAAGCATTGAATAAATACTTATTAAGGTAATCACGGAAAATCAAGGGTCGCATCGCCGACTCTTTTTTCTTTTTCAATTATTCTGACCACTATCTTAATATTTGTTCCTGCACGGCAGTTACATTATAAAAACTATAGTTGGGTATTAATTCAACACCCATACATTCCTTTTCTTCTTCAACTACACTGCGCCTTTAGTGAAAGAGCTGCCTTAAACAACTCCGATTTTCAGCTACCGCACCCATTAGATGAGGAATAGAGTTGACAAAACAAACTATGAAACAAAAAACCTCTATAAATTAGAGGTCTTTTTAGAACTATCTTGCATAACCTTATCAATTGCTGAGATAGTAGATTCTATATCGTCACAGGTTTCGATATACTGTGTATCCAAATGTGTTAGTTCATAACAATTATTGTCATAGCATGCAGACAATAACGGTATGCTATTTTTGTTTTTGAATGTTAATGTTATTTCACAGTTATTATACTGTTTTAAGGTTTCTAACATTGTTTTAATGTGGTATGAGGACATATCGTCTTAGTCTCCCTTCCATTACAGAGGGAAGATGACTAAGAAAAGTCAGGAAGTGCCCCATATAATTTATATTTAATTAACTATAATATACTAATGGTTAAAAGTATTGTTATTGTACCTCAATATAGCTGCACAGTACGAAACACACTACGCTTGTAACAAGCCTGCCCCTTTGGATAAAGGCTATCTCAGCAACCTTCCTTATTGAGTTAAATCGCCATCACTCAAAAGTCAGCTTCAGAGAGATTCTCCAAGGAGCTTCTTTTTCTTGTTTTAGTTTAAAGTCGGGTCTCCATTTTCTTAGAGTACATCAATTTATTAGCATTTTATCTAATTCACGAACTTTATCATATGACTCCAATAGTTGTTCAGGTATTAATGTTCTCCCATAGTCCCAAGCATTGGTTTCAATTTCAGATTTTAGCTTTTCTTTTTCTTCTTCATGACCATACATTAAAATCCTTAAATCATGTTTGTTTTTCTTAAAATCTAAATAATAACCAATCATACGATAAAGAATAATTTTAACAAAGTCTTCCTCTGTCTCTTTAATTCTAATTTTCCCTTTATAACCGTTAACTTGAAGGTAATTGAATTTTATAGTATTGGTCGAAACGTTATAACTCATAGGTGCACTCAGGTTATTATCAAATTCATGAATAATATCCAAATTGTGCTCATTTAATGTGTTATTAATTATCTTTTCGATATCGCTTATATAAAGCATTTAACTATCACTTCCCTTTTAAAGACTTACTTCATTATAGTAGTAATTAAATTATTCTTCCTTTATCAATATAATAAACTTTTGAGATAATAAATTCACACATTTAAAAATTCCCTTGTATGGTATTTGATCGTAATGATGATCCAACACATTATCGTATAGTGGATTTTACCGAGGAATATGATTATGTTCCTTTTAAAGAAAGACGAAAAAGGTGGGCTTGTTTTTACCTCCATCGTTAGCTGAATAAGCAAAAGGCTTTGCCTTAGGTAAAGACCCAATTAGCTTATTTGCTGCATGAATCTCGAACCCATTTATAAAGCCTTTATGTTCTCTTGGATGATTCTTGCGATAGCTTTAAAATCATACTTATGGTTGACGACATCTACAACAAAATCTTGCTCTTCTTCTATTCCCATTATCCATTGATAATGATTGATCTTCAGAAACATAATAAGGGAAGCAATTGCTGTCCTCTTGTTTGCGTTGTGGAACGCATGATTTTTTGAAATGGATTTGAATAAGGCTGCAGCCTTTTCATGAATAGATGGGTAAGCATCATTCTCGAAAAAGTTTGTCTAGGTCTGTTCACTGCAGAATCAAGGAGACCGGGATCTTTCACCCCGATTTGTTCAGTAGGAGAATAAACTTTTATTTTAATGGCATTGATAGCGAATAATTTGATTAGTGGAAAGATAGATAATATCCAATGGCATATTATCAATCACCAATTCCTTGAATGCTTCGTTAACATTTCCATAATTCTGCATCTACACCTTTAGGTAATTTCACATTTTTATTTTTCCTTAAAATGATTTCTTCACCCTTGAACTCAACCTCTAATTCTTCTCCAAAAGCTAAATTTGCAGTTTTCAACATTTCAACTGGAAACGTAATACCCAAGCTATTTCCGACTTTAGGTAATTTCCTAATGGCCATTATTTCTTTACGGTTTATACTACTTTTATCTGGAATCTTTTATTTTTGATTACACAAGAAAAGCTTGCAGATTTAATCCCTAAAAGAGACCTTATCCTAGAAACCGGGATCGGTTCTCAGCATCCCTTCATTATGAAAGCTTTTTCCTATTGATAATTCGTTGATCCTATGCCCTTAATTTTTGTTTTTACATGTATGTTTATTTTTGATTTTGCCAGAGTGTTCCCCCATTCTTCTTGTACTTTTTTCCACTCTTGATAAGTGTAGGCTCTTGCATACAGACCAAGTCCTAATGGATCAATTTGAGACTTTTGTATTTTTTGAATTAATTGATTGGTTTCATGCTCAAGCTCATTTGTAATGCTTTTTTCAAGCTTTGCATAATCTTTTCGGACATCGAATGGAAAGAGTTGTTCGGATAGCGAGATTTGTAAATCTACATTTATATCAAATACAAAGCGTCCATTGAACTTTACTTTCTTCTTTACTTTCAAATCTGAAATGGAGAAGCTGATGTATGGTTTGCCCTTACTGGCGGAGTCCATAGAAACCGGAATAGTTATGGAATAATCACCTTTTTGTTTACCTTCTAAAACATTTAATAATTGATTTTCTTCAGGTGTTATTGTTATTTTATACTGGCCGGACTGAGCTAGCAGTGCGGAGCCTGTTAGCTCGATTCTTTTTTTCTTTTTGATTTGGGTGATCCACGCCGTTGTCCCTTTGTCCTTCATTTGTCTGTGAAAATCCTGGAGGGTCGTATCTTTCACAATATTCCTCTTGGCGGCAGCATCAATTAAACTTGTTAAATATAGAGATAGTCGTGGTTTATCTGCTGGTTTATTGAAAATAACATCTGCAACAGATCCATCTACAGCGACAACACGCGCGGACACTGTATTTTTAGGATCTCTGAAGAAAGGATCGAGATAGTCAAACCAATCCTTCTTTTTAAGCAGTCGTTCTCCCACCAAAAGCAATTGCGTTTTACTTCCTGATGTTAATCCTATTACCCTCGCATCAAATTTTTCTCTTGAATGTCGGAGGGTGTATGATTTAACTTCATACACTTCTTCCTTATCTTTTGCCTCTTTACTAAATATCGGGCTTGACATATACACTAATAAATTATCTTCTTCATCTAAATCGAGGCCTAAAATAAGTGAGACGCTAACTTCCTCTATTGGTGTAGCATCCATACACCCAGAGAGTATCATTACAAGGATTAAAAGACACAATCCTATTTTTCGGCTCATGAAAATCTCCTCCGTGAAAATTTCTCATATCCCCAACTGTAAATCCATAAAAAAACGGGAAACACATATGCTACCGCAATCCCGGCATTCGATGCCCATTTTTGCCAGATTGTTACTTGCATCCATGTTGGTTGAACAAAAAATGTGCCCACGACAAGTAAACCTAACAAAACGGGCACATATAAACTATGATCCTGCTTATTCATTAATTGACTGAAACTAAAGACCGTACAGTACATGTACAAGATCCAGGCTCTTGAGGAAAAAAGGATCAAAATATTCAATATAACCACGTCAAGACGTTCAATAAACCGGAATTCAATCACTTTAAGCATACTTAGGACAGGCTGATTAAAACCGGTAATGCTATCCGGACTAAAGAAAACAAAACAGCTAATGGTTACAAAGAGATAAAAGAACATCGATAGGGTGTTGGCAATAATAATTCCATGAATGGCATATTGCTTTTTCTTTAAGAAAGGATAAAAGAAAAAGACAAGTTCAAACCCTAGGAACGAATAAATGACCGGCGGCACGGTAGCTGAAATTGACTCCCAACCAACTTTAAACAATGGAAGTAAATTCAAGAAACTTCCATCTTTTAATGGCAACAAAAAAATTACCGGGAGCCACATCGTCATATAGAAAATCAATTCATTATATCTTCCAATAACACGGAGACCACTCCTGACTATAAATAATACCGGGATTGAAAATAACAACACAATTAAGTAGTCAGGTGTATTGGGAAGAAACCATGCTTTTATATAAAGAAAAGTGTTAATAAATATCATCAAAGAAAAGCATAAAGTGTATCCAAGAATAATGAAAATAGCCACTTTACCCAGTATTTTCCCAAAAAATCGGATAAGAAGATCGTACAGCGTGTCATTTGGGTACTTCTCAGCCGTTTTCACCATAATAATACTGGCAGCAACGCTTAATATCCAACCAATGATGAGGCCCATCCAGCCGTCTGTTCCAGCCTTTTCGGCAACAACTTTAGGAAGCGACAAAAAACCGACCCCCATTTGGGTCCCAACAATTAAAAAAATATATTGCAGGAGGGTGATTTCATTATGAGTGTATTTTTTCATTTTCCTCACCTTATCTTTTAGGCTTTCCTTGACGATTGGATTGAATGGTCCTTACACTTTTTGGTCGTGTAATCATTTTCCATAAAGGAAAACGAATAAATGAGTCCTTCATATCAGCAAACCGGAAAGGAGCTAATGGGCTTGCATACGGAGTTCCCAGTGATTCAAGACTAATTAAATGGACAATCAACGTCATGGCACCAATCATGATTCCGGTACTTCCAAACATGACTGCTAATAACATCATGGGAAATCGCAGCATTCGAATAGCCGTCCCCATGTCATAACTTGGAATGATAAATGAGCCGATTGCCGTTGCAGAAACGACAATCACCATAATATTGCTTACTATACCTGCCTGAACAGCTGCCTGTCCGATCACAATTCCTCCCACAATTCCAACCGTTTGGCCTATTGGAGCCGGAAGACGAACGCCTGCTTCTCTCATCATTTCAATGGTAACCTCCATCAGGAGTGCTTCTATGATTGGCGGAAAGGGCACAACCACCCGTGATTCGGCTATGGATAAAAAAAGCTTTAAAGGAATGACTTCGTAATTATAGGATATAATGGCTACATATGTTGAAGGTAGAAATAATGTGATCATAAAAGCGAAAAATCGCAGCAACCGTATCAATGATGCAGCTAACCAGCGTGTGCTGTAATCATCAACACTCTGAAGAAAAGACATTAATGTTACCGGAGCAATTAAAACAGATGGCGAACGATCGACGATAACGGCAAATCGACCTTGAAGAATATGTGAAGCTGTTGCGTCCGGCCTCTCGGTTAATATAAACTGAGGAAACGGGGAATATGGGTTATCTTCAATGAGTTCAGATAGTTCACCAGTATTAATTATCACGTCCATTTGAATTTGTTTGATTCTGTCTTCAAGTTCCTGCAGTACTTCTTCACTAGCAACATCTCCCAAATAAACGATAAAGACCTTTGACTTTCCGCGAACACCGACTGTAAGTTCCTTAATGATCAATTCTCGGTTAGGAATGTATCTTCGCAACATTGCTACATTCTGGCCTCCGGTCTCTACAAATCCCTGATGGGCACCTTTCAGTGATGTTTCTAACTTCGGATCTTCAATCGCTCTTTGAGGCCATCCTTTTGTATCCAAAAGAAACGCTTTAGTTTCCCCTTGGATGAATAAGGCGCTGTCACCTGCAAAAAGTGCATTTTCAACGGAGTTCCATGAATGGACGTCTTCAACATCCCCTACAGTTGCAGGCAATCCCTTCTTTGGGTCGAAAGAGGATTGCATCACGGCATTTAGAACGCTATTGCTTATTGAATTTTTATCTGTTAAACCATCTACGTATACTAAAGCTGCCTTTGTTCCATTTCCGGCGAATTCGAAGTGGCGAATCACCAAATCCGGAGCATGGTGAAACATCTGCTGAAGTACTTGTATATTCATCGATAAATCAGGATACAGCGGATAATGATCTATCGAACTAAGTTTTTCTGAATAAACATTTTGGTTTGTTTGCTGGTATTTTGAAGAACGTTTCCTCTTAAATAAACCGGAGAAAAAAATATGAATCGCCCCCCTTTCTCTCAGATTTATCATTTCTCGCATAAGAAGAAATATACTCGATGCAGTAAAAAAATTAGACTAAGATGCTGCAGAAGGAGACGACCCGCTCTTTACGGTTCTAGTGCAAATATACCTGTTAGAAACATAGAACTTCAATGTCCTTTTCATCTATGAATTATGATGCTACTCCAAATAATTTATGTATGAATTCAATCTAACTTTGGACAGACTTCACCCCTTGTTGAAGTTGTCCTTTATTCAGCATATGCATTATCTCCACTCCACTGATGATCTGTTTGGCTGTTTGAAACGTTTTTAATGCTAGCATAGAACGGACTCGCTTCTTTATAAAGCGCTGATCTTGCTCCACTATGTTATCCTTCTATTGCTATAGGATAAGCAGGATTCTTATCGACCGACCTGACACGAGACTTAGAAACATGAAAAGACCGCAAGGCTTTCTTGAGGAAGCGCTTTGCAGCCTTTTTGTCACTTGTTTTACTGAAATAAAAATGAATCGTGTTTCCTTTGGAATCCACAGCACGATACAGATACATCCATTGACCTTTTACTTTGATGTACGTTTCATCGACTCTCCAGGAGTCATTTGTTTACTTTAGATGACGACGTACCCTTTCATCTATTCCGGTCCATATTGATGAAGCCAACGCATAACCGTTGTGTGAGCCATATATAAACCGTGTTCTTCCATCTTCTCCACTACATTACGAAAGCTCAAGTTGTACCGCAGGTACCATCTCACTGTTAACAAAATCATGTCAGGTTGATAATGTTTCCACTTGACTAAACTTTGCTTTTCCATACTGACCACTCATCTTTTTTAGAGTAATAGTATCAGTATGTCCAAGATTTAGAGATTATTTACAATTATCTTGAAGTTTTTGCACCAGAACCCTCTATATAGCCAGCAACATATAAAGCCAGCTCTTCTCTATATAGCACCTTTATTTGTCTTAAACGAGATAAAATGTATTCCCTTCTGGCCCAATTGGCAGGTAACCTGCTTCAAGCAGTTCTACTATAGGTAAAAAAAGATTCGGTTCTTCAACCAGTATTGAATAACAGGAGTGTGGTAATGTCCTGTAGATTCTAAAATGCCCATAGGCATCTACCATGTCTCTTTTCAAACTCTTTTACAAAGTCTAAAAAAGATCTAATTCCTCTTTGATGTGCTTCATTGAAAAGCTCGTCACACACGGTTTAGATTGATCAAAAATGCCTGAACTTAACTCTCTCCTTTAGCAACATCCAGACCAACAACTGGAATCATTGTTTAGAGCATTACGCCCATATGATGCCCAACCAAGATGATGAAGTGGCAGATATTTTCCACAACGCCCTTCAGAAGTCACGTTAGCAAAATGTGAGCAAATCACTATCATTGATTTAAACTCTCATCTAGTAAGACAAAATAAAAAAAGACCCAAATCCCTGTGATATCAAGGATTTGAGCCTTTGTTAGTTGATGACCTGTGAGGGATTCGAACCCACGACCCCTTCCCTGTCAAGGAAGTGCTCTCCCACTGAGCTAACAAGTCGTATGTAAATCAAGCTCTTTAGAGCTTGGTTTTAAACCTTACTTAGTTGCTTACTTCTTTACTGGACAAGATTTATTATATAGTGGTATTCAAAATAAAACAAGTAGTTTTGCTAAAAAAGTTTTTATCGTAAAGTGGCCTGGGAAAGTTAATCCTTGAAAGTTGCAAGCTTGTAAGAATCAGTTCAATATTTAAACGATTACATCTTAATGATTTCCCTATATCCATTATCCCCTATTCTTCGTAAAGCAGCCCAAATGAGAAGGTATCTTTTGTAGTCCAATACTGTTGTTGTCTTTATTTTAGTCATGACAATGGGAGTTGACTCTGAGTGTTCAATAGAGTTTACCCTCTTTTCCCGATAACCGCTTTTTTGAACAAAGTCAAAGAAGATAAGAAGCCAGCAGGATCTGACCCAAAAATTTCTCAGAATAGAATTCAACTAACCATTTATGAGGAGAATCCTAGGCTCCTACACATAAGATTTTCTCAACTTTAATTAACAAATAGGATGTCTATGTGCTCAATCTAAGACTTAAGCAAAAAAGCAGAAAAGATCTTTACATAGGAGAGGGGAATCTAGCAGCTTGAAAGTTGGTTAAAGGTGCCTCTGCTAAAATTTCTCCGTTTGCACCTGCGCTAAATATTACTTGTACCCGATCTCCGGCTTGTAACTGAAGGATTGTAGTAATCGATAGCTGAATAGGTCTTGATCTCTCAAAGAAGTCGTTTTCAATATCTATATCATCTCCGTTTACGTTAATTGAAATGGATGCTTTGTATCCTTCTTTTGAAGAACGTATTTTTTTGTCTTTTGGAGAATGACTTTTTTTACAATAATCACAGTTGCAGCTATTTCTTTTACAATAATCACATTTGCACTCTTTTTTGTTTTTTGAGGAATTATCACTTTTTCTTTTTGACGGACAAAATGAGACTTTTGCTGTTATCTCATAAATTCCATTCTCAGTTGGAATAAATGTTGATATATGCGGGTTATATTCATTTGCTAAATCAAATTGTTCAGTTTGGTATAAAACTTTTACAGAGGGAGTAACCGCTGCTTTGTAAAGTTGCGGTGTGTTCTTATTAGCCTTAAACGCAGATGCTCTCACTAGATTTTGTTTCTTATCTTCACAGTGACAGTCATCGGGTTTCTTTTGATCGCATATACAGTCATTGTGCTTCTTATGACAACAATGGCAATCATCCGGTTTCTTCGGAATACAAATACAGTCATTGTGCTTCTTATGACAACAGTGGCAATCATCCGGTTTCTTTGGAATACAAATACAGTCATTGTGCTTCTTATGACAACAATGGCAATCATCCGGTTTCTTCGGAATACAAATACAGTCATTGTGCTTTTTATGACAACAATGGCAATCATCCGGTTTCTTCGGAATACAAATACAGTCATTGTGCTTTTTATGACAACGATGGCAATCATCCGGTTTCTTCGGAATACAAATACAGTCATTGTGCTTTTTATGACAACGATGGCAATCATCCGGTTTCTTCGGAATGCAAATACAGTCATTGTGCTTCTTATGACAACAATGGCAATCATCCGGTTTCTTCGGAATACAAATACAGTCATTGTGCTTTTTATGACAGCTATGACAATCGTCCGGTTTCTTTCGAACACAAATACAGTCATTGTGCTTCTTATGACAGCTATGACAATCGTCCGGTTTCTTTTCCATACAAATACAGTCATTGTGCTTCTTATGACAGCTGTGACAATCGTCCGGTTTCTTTTGAACACATTTCTTATTAAGATATGTGGTGTCTACAAAGGAATTACAATGTGAAATAGTATAATGAGTTTTAATTATAATCACCTTTTCTTTTTTATTTTCTGGTTATTTTATTCACTAAAAGAAAAGGTGTTTGTACAATATGGTACAAAGTAAATATAAAACTAATTAAAACAGCAAAAATCCAATGATTTATAAACCAATTTTAAGAAGGGTCGTAGGAAGTCATATTAGAAAATTATCTTCTTCACTTTTTTCAAACACTTAAAAAAAACACTAAAAAAGAACACAATTAGCGGTCTCTTTTATTTGTTCAAAATCAGCAATGAAAATGAACTAATTTAATTAAAGCGTGGAAACAGATTCTCTCTTCTCTACCTGACAATGAGATGAGGTATAATGCACTTCAGTTGGGATTGGTGAAGAAGCAGCCATTGTACTTCTGCGAGGACCGTTAGAAGAAAGGTCAGAAGGGGAAGTTGAAGAGCTAAAAGAAGATGTTACAAAACAGCAATACATAATTTGTTATTTGTTTTTTAGTTAAAAATACACCCCATTATATTAAAAAGTGTTTGTTTTATCCCACCACAAAAAAGAACTAACGTTCCCTTTTCACTTGCATACAAAACGTATGTTCGCATATAATGATAGCAAGCAAGTCAGCAAAGGAGTGACAGGGAATGAAATATATACTTCGTAAACATATGGAAGAAAATGCTCCATTGGAGATCATTTATCTCTCCGAACAAGGGAAGATTACGCAGAGGAAAATTCAGGTGCTTGAGATTTACCCAGGCCATATTCACGCATTCTGTTTTCTAAGGCAGACAAAACGGACATTTAAAGTGGCCAATATCCTTTCTGCCCGCCTCATTAAGGCCCGGTTTGACAGGTCTGGATGAAGATTGTTAATCAAGGTTCAACCTATTAACTCTTCTTCTTCCTGGATGTCCTTTTCCTGTTCAGTTAACGATTCTTCTTCATCCCTCAGACGATGAGCTAACCTTGAGGCGGCACTCGCGGCAATGCTTGCAACGATATCATCCAGGAAGGTATGCACGATTCCTTCTTGCTTCTTATCAAGTTCGTGTATGACGCCTATTTTATTTTTATCCAAATGGCCAAAGGTCGTTACAGCAATGCTTCCGTAACCGAGAACTGCACCAAAGGCAATCGTTTCATCCACTCCGAATAGCCCTTCATCGGACTCAACGATCGATTGAAGGGGTTCTGATAGCTTTTTTTGCTCTGCCAGTTTATCCAGCTCCACACCGACTAAAATGGCATGTTGAATTTCCCTTTTCAACAGGACACGCTCAACGCTGTGGATGCATTCCTCCAGCTTAAGATCAGCTTTGTACGGGAACTGCAATTCGTAAACGATTTTTGCAATTGCCTCCACACTGACACCACGCTCTAATAATGTTCGTTTAGCCGCCTTTGTTACTTCCCTGCTGTGTACGTGTACATCTGCCATTTTATTCGCCACCTTTTTTTGTATTATTTTTCTATATCCTTGTATTATACCACCTTATAATTTAAATTTTTAGAAAATATGGCGAAAATTTTATATTCTAAATTCTTGTCACGGGAAAAAGTCGCAAGGCTATGCTAAAATAATCAAGTAAGTTGTTTTTCATTAATATTTATCATTGAGGTGCGGGAAAATGAGTTTACGCAAAGGCACAATTAAAGAGTACATGTTTAAAAGCGAAGCTTTAGCAGAAGAATTGGAACTGCTTGTTTACTTGCCTGCTAACTTTTCGCCATTGTATAAATATTCGCTTGTGATTGCTCAGGATGGCCGTGATTATTTTCAAATGGGCCGAATTGGCCGGGTAGCAGATGAACTGTTAGGGAACGATGAGATCGAGAATATCATCATTGTCGGCATTCCCTATAAAGACCGCTTTGACCGCTGGCGCAAATATCATCCGGACGGTGAACAGCACATTGCATACATACGTTTTCTTGCCCATGAACTTGTCCCGTTTTTAGATGATGAATTCCCAACCTATCAAATGGGACATGGTCGAACTTTGATCGGTGACTCCCTTGGCGGTACAGTTTCTTTATTGGCCGCTTTGCAGTACCCGCATACCTTCGGGAAATGCATCATGCAGTCGCCGCTTGCCAATGAAGCAGTAATGGACGCTGTACGTAATTTTGAGGATCCGCATCTTCTCGAACTTTATCATGTGATCGGGACTGATGAGACAGATGTTCCGACGACGGATGGCAACAAGGCAAACTTCATAGAACCAAATAGGGAATTGCATAAATTAATAAACCAAAAAGGATTTCCTTGCTTCTATGAAGAATTTGAAGGTAATCATACCTGGAAATACTGGCAGGCAGATTTAAAACGAGCACTATTGGAAATGTTTTAATTTACTCGAACCATCTCTCTTTGAGATGGTTTCAAGTAAAAACATGTCCAACTATAATACAACAATAAAAAAATATCAGGAGGTTTTATTTATGAAATATGGTGTTGCAATTTTCCCTTCAAAAAAACTTCAAGATTTAGCTAACTCCTATCGCAAACGGTATGATACGAAATATGCTTTCATACCACCGCATCTGACGCTTAAACCAACGTTCGAAGCGACGGATATGGAAATTTCAACAATCGCTGAACAATTAAAAAGCATTGCTCAAAAGTGCAGGCCTTTTACGATGAGCGTTACGAAAACGAAGTCTTTCCAACCCGTAAGCAACACTATTTATTTCAAAGTGGAATTATCCGAAGGGCTTAAAGAGCTTCATGATGCACTCAACAATGAGGACTTCATAAAAAGTGAAAGTGAACATGCATTTGTCCCGCATATTACCATCGCTCAAGATTTATCCGATAATGAGCATTCTGATGTTTTAGGCCAATTAAGCATGCTTGACATCAGCCATGAAGAAGAGGTGAAACGAGTTCACTTGCTGTATCAACTTGAAGACGGGGCATGGACCGTTTATGAAACATTTAGATTGGGAGCTGAATGATTTCGTGTTTGTAAAAATCGCAGAGAACAGCCAAGAACTTGAACATGCATATATGATCCGAAAAAAAGTGTTCGTCCAAGAACAAAACGTACCTCTTGAAGAAGAGATCGATGAATATGAAAAAGAGTCCACGCATTTCGTTTTATATGATGAGCAGCATCAGCCAATCGGTGCCGGCCGATTCAGGGTCATTGACAACATCGGTAAAATCCAGCGCATTTGTGTACGATCATCGGGCCGTAAGAAAGGTGCCGGTGCCATGATCATGAATGCTATCGAGGAATACGCAATCCAGCAGGAAGTGCCTCAATTGAAGCTTGATTCCCAGGTGCATGCTATCCCTTTTTATTCAAAATTAGGGTATGAGATCGTTTCCGACGAATTCATGGATGCTGGCATTCCTCATAAAACGATGAAGAAAACCATTTTATGAAATAAAAAAGCTGTCCATTCAGTCTTCTGATTGGACAGCTTTTTTGTTCGTTCCTGGACTTAAATATCGTTTTATAAAAAAAACCATTTGGGTTCAATGGCAATCTCCTCAAAAATACATAGTCTATATATAGAAAGCAAGAAGGAGGGAAAATTTTATGGGTAACAATGATTTTAACTTGGAGGAGTCTCAAAAAAGACTGATGGAACTGCTGGTTTCGAGGACTATGAGAAAACATGGTTTCAAAAAGGAAAAAGTCGATCTAACTGAAAGAGAGAAAAACAACCTTAAAGAAACCATACGTTATTTACAAGAGCAATCACTAAAAATCATAAACCAAGAAAAGAACATCACGGAACATGATGTTAATCCAGTTACAAATTCCATTCACAACAAATTCAAGGATTCCAAAGATAAATGACGCACCATATCACCTAATCACCCTACTTGCTGGCGAGAAATAAGTAAACCGAGACATAGCAGCACATACATTTCATTCCTAAAGCTCCAGCTTCTTTATTATTCATCCCCCACACACTAATACTTTCTCTAAGTATTTAAAAAATAGACGAATGAACTGATTTATTCGTCCAACCCGATTAATCATCAAAGCATATTTTAATAGGGAATAAAACCTAAGGAGGAAAAAACAACATGAACCAAAATGTATATCGTAGCAATTGTAACACACATGATGATTCTGAAAGATCATGGTCGGCTCTAGATTCCGCTTCCAGACATCCCCTGTCAGGATTCTGTAACGACGATGACACAAAGATTGACCAAGAGGCAAGACAGGATAATAATCAAGTACAGCTTTCTGAAGAACTTATTTACATTAAAGATTCTTGTAATGTAAATATCACTTCAACGGATGTTAAAGCGGCCCTTTCTCTGCAAGCTGCCCTACAAGCTGCTATTGCGGTCATCGTAAGCATTTCCATTGCAGATGCTGATAATGCTGAAAAGATCACTCAAGAATTAATCCAATCTTCTAATGTTAAACAAATCACGCGCCAAAAAACAATTGTTGAAAACAGCCGTGATATCGACATTACAACAACTGATGCACAAATCGCCCTAAACATCCAACTATTACTGCAACTATTGTTAGCTCTAATCGTGGAAATTGACATCCTTTAATAAAATCAACACAAAAAGGACACTTCTCGTGTCCTCTTTTGTCTTTCATGGGAAACTAAATAATTATGTTGATAAACCTTCCTTTTCCTGTCATTCCAGGCGTTAAATCTCCCTTTATCCTCATGCCCATTTGAGATTTATATGCGTCTGCTCCAAAAGCACTTACCCGATCATTATCTTGAATTTGAAGTAATCCTCCCATGCTTTCCCTTTCCAATACCTGATCAAAACGGATAGGTTGAATGGGTGCCGTTCCTTCAACAATTCTTACTTTCTCTGCAGCTTCGATTGTCCTGTTGGCATATTGAATATAATCAAATTGTGTGACAGGTGCTATGTACCCCATTGTAACCCTCCTTATATTCAAATCATTATGTTGTCATTTAATTACCCATCCAGAACCATAATTTAAACATGATTTCCGCATTCTTTTTTCCTAATCTTCTGGTATGATGAGTATTGCCGATATTTTTAATAGATTAGAGGTATCCATTTATATGAATCAAGCAAAATCTGGCAATGAAATCGTACATTTACATACCGTTTCAGCTGGTGAGCTGCAGACACTTTTTGAAAAAGGAAAACGTGATCAGCTTTCTTGTATCATTTGTCATAAACCAGTGAAATTATTTATTGGAATCCATGAGACACCTTATTTTTATCATAGTGACCCGTCGCAGGGACCCTGTGAAATGCCAATTTCAGAACCGATGAACGAGGACAAGCCATTAGAATATATGGAACAGAATGGATTTAGGATTCCAACATCACGGACCATTACGGAAACCAAAACCATTACAGAACCTTTCCTTAAAAGCCGGCCCATAACCGGCAATCCGAAATATTCAGATAAACCATATGGTCTGGCACAGCCAGAGGAACCATACTTTCAAGAATTATCCTCATCAGGGGTTGTACTCGATGCAGAGCAACTCAAGGCGGTAATGACGATCGATGGTCCAATTCTCGTCCTTTCAGGAGCAGGCAGCGGGAAAACCCGCGTATTGACGGTACGCACTGCCTATATGCTTACTGTGAAAAAGATTGATCCAAAAAGTATCATGCTTGTAACATTTACTGCGAAATCCGCAAAGGAAATGCAGCAGCGTCTGCTCGGCTATCCCTATATGACGCCTTCCCTTGTTTCTCAAATCGTTAGCGGGACATTTCATAGCATCTTTTATAAAATCCTGATTTTCCATGAACCGGCCAAATGGCAGCGCGATTTCCTATTGAAGTGGGAATGGGAAAAAGAAAAGGTATTGAAACAGGCTGGAAGGGAATTGGAACTTGATGATAAGGAATTTGCATATGATCAAGCCCTTCAACAAATCGGGCTTTGGAAAAACTCTTTGGCCTTTCCAGAAGATATTCACCCTAAGGACGATTGGGAGAAATCGTGTTTATTTTTATATAGGAGATATGAAGAATATAAACAGCAAACAGGGAAGTATGATTTTGATGATATGCTTGTAGGCTGTTATGTATTTTTAAAAAATCACCCGGACTTTTTAAAGAAATATCAGCAAAGGTTTAACTATTTTTTGGTGGATGAGTTTCAGGATATCAATAAAGTTCAATATGAATTGATAAAACTCCTCTCTGCTGACTCAAAAAATGTTTGTGCAGTTGGAGATGATGATCAATCCATTTATTCATTCCGGGGAAGCGATCCGAAGTATATTTTGAATTTCAATCATGATTTCCCCCGATCCCAAGTTGTGAAGCTGACGGAGAATTACCGCTCTTCCCATGAAATTGTAGCTACAGCGAACCGATTGATCAAGCGCAACCAGAACCGGATGGAGAAAAAGATGAGGGCACAGCATGATTCAGGAAATCCCCCTGTTTTATTTTATCCTCATGATGAGGAATTGGAAGCAACGATGATCGTATCCGATATCCAAGAGAAAATATCCAAGGGAGCAAACCCTGGGGACTTTGCAGTATTGTACAGGACACACACGATGTCCAGGGCCATTTTTGAACGGCTGGCCGCCTCCAACCTGCCATTCGTCATTGAAAAGGATGCAGATTCGTTTTATCAGCGCAGGGTGATCCGCGGGATGCTTTCCTTTATGCGCTTGAGTTTGTTTCCTCATGACAGCAAGTCAGCATCTGATGTCCTTTCCTCCTTATTCTTAAAGCAAAGTATACTACAGGAGTTAAAAGCAATGACAATCTTGCAGGATTGTGATTTTATTGATGCTTTTGCTTTTGTTAAGACAGGACATGCTTTTCAAGAACGAAAATTAAAAGCGATTCCAGGACTGATCCGCTCTTTGAAAATTATGTCGCCACTCGTAGCTTTAGAAATCATCGAGAAAGATTTAGGATACCAGGAATATGTAAAAAAACGCGGAAATGATGCGAACCTGGAAAAAGGATCCGATGACATCCGCGACTTAAAGGTCGCAGCAAATCGTTTTCCCACCGTCGCCGCTTTCCTTGAACATGTCGATCATATGACTGCGATGGTCCAAGAGATCAAACAGCTCTCGAAACATTTTAAGGATGCCATACAGCTTACCACCATACACCGTTCCAAAGGGCTTGAATATAATACCGTATATGTTCTTGCTGCTGTAGATGGCAGCATTCCTCATGATTTCGCACTTGAATCTTACCGGAAAGGGGAACTATCCCCTCTTGAAGAGGAAAGACGATTACTCTATGTAGCGGCAACCAGGGCTAAAAAGGACCTTTACCTTTCCATCCTGCAAACTAGGCGCGGACGGACGGCCCATCCATCACGTTTTCTGAAGCTTTGACCAAAGGCTGATGCTATCCAGCTTACAAAAAAACTGAAGGCCTGCATGATGGCAGGCCTTTTTTTACTTTTTATTTATCATATTGGAAATAGTACCGAAATCCAGTTTATTCCCTTCAGCTACGATCGAATGGACGATTTTATCTTCCGTTTCCTTATTGACCGGTTTGTTCGCAATTTTTGAAACACGCTTAATGACATTTCTAACAGTTGTTTCATCTTTGAAATTGGCTCCTTGCAGCGAGTTTGCCAATTCTAATACATCTTTCATATTTACGCCCGTTTTACCTTCTATGTTTTTAAAAAAGTTATTATCCATACCTAAGCCCCTCCCTTTTCTGTACCTATCCTATGGCATTATCAGAAAAATGTGCTTGGCCCAAACAAAAATAAAAATGGAATAGGCTTCTTCTGCCTATTCCATTTACCTTAGCAGAAAGAAGCCCCTACAATGATCAATAGGATAAACAATACAACGATTATCGCAAAAGTGGAACCGCCACCGCATCCACCGCCATAACCGCCGCCGTATCCATAGCCGCTGCCGCCACAACAACCGTAGCCACCAAAACCAAACATACATATCACCTCGCTCTCGCTAAAGCTTACTGATAACATATGTAGGTCTGGACAAATATGTATAGGCCATGTCCTAATCCAGGCTGCCTATTTCCGCTTATTTCATCCTTTTGGTCTGAAAACCAAAGCTCCGATGAAACCAAAGACGATTGCAGCAGAGATACCGGAACTCGTAATTTCAAACATACCTGTCAGTACGCCAACGATTCCATGTTTTTCCGATTCCATCATCGCCCCGTTCACCAGCGAGTTCCCAAACGAAACAATCGGTACGGTTGCTCCTGCACCGGCAAAGTCAACAAGCGGCTCATATAAATCAAATCCGCCAAGAACAGCCCCTATTACAACGAACAAGCTTAACGTATGTGCTGGTGTCAGCTTGGCAACATCGAAAAGAAGCTGGCCGACGACACAGATCAAGCCACCGATGACAAAGGCCCAAAAAAACATTGCTAACATCGAAATCTCTCCTTTTTCATGAACTCATCCCATATTCAATGGCCACCGCATGGGCAATGCACGGAATCGTATCTTTTTGCTGGACGGAAAGTGGTGACAATAATGCACCTGTTGCGACAAGCAGGATTTTTTTATATTTACCAGAAATCATCCCATTTAATATATGACCGTATAAAACCACTGCCGAACATCCCGCACCGCTCCCGCCAGCCAAAACAGGCTGATTCTTTTTAAAAATCATCAATCCGCAATCCTTGAATTTTTCCTGATTGATGTCACAGCCCTTTTGCTTTAATAAGTCAATGGCTGTCTCCCTCCCTATTTGACCTAAATCACCAGTAAAGATGAAATCATAATCATCCGGGGTCAAACCAGTATCTTTGAAATGGGCAAGTATCGTATCGACGGCCGCCGGGGCCATCGCTCCCCCCATATTGAAAGGATCTTTCAATCCCATATCAATGACCTTTCCGATAGTGGCCGAGACAATATGGGGAAATTCCCCTTGCTTGCTTCCATCAGGAGCAACCAGCGCCACCCCCGCTCCTGTTATCGTCCATTGAGCTGTTGGTGGTTTTTGCCCTCCATATTCAGTTGGATAGCGAAATTGTTTTTCTACAGCTGCATTGTGGCTCGAGGCGCCTGTCAACACATAGTTAGCCCCGCCATAATTCGTGATGAAGGCTGCTAGAGCTAACCCTTCCATCGAAGTGGAACAGGCTCCAAACAAGCCGAAATATGGAATTCCATTCGTTCTGGCCGCAAAGCTTGTAGGGGTAATCTGATTGATTAAATCACCCGCCAAAAAAAATTGCACTTGTTCCTTGTTGATCTTACCTTTTTCCAATGCAAGCTCAACCGCTTTTTCCATCAAATGTCGATGTGCCTTCTCATATGAATCCTGCTCCATCCACAGATCGTCATAAAGGATATCGAAATCACCCGCGATTTCTCCATTTGATTCAAATGGCCCTCCTGTTACCCCTGTTTCCAAGATGACCGGTTTATTGGTAAACATCCATGTTTGTTCTCCCTTTAACACCGCTTAGCCCCCAATCATTTGATAAATTGTTTTTATCAACGCCACGACAAAGGCTGAAAATACTCCAAATAAAATGACAGATCCGGCCAATTTAAACATATTGGATCCAACGCCAAGTACAAAACCTTCCGTCCGATGTTCGATTGCTGCCGAAATGACTGCATTACCGAATCCTGTAACAGGGACGGCACTTCCTGCCCCGGCAAACTGGCCAATGCGGTCGTAAAATCCGAAACCGGTCATCAAAAGAGCCAGGAACACCATGGTGGCAGTTGTAGGACCTCCGGCAGTCTGTTCCGTAAAGTTAAAAAAGTAAATATAGAAATAGGAAATGGCTTGTCCCACCATGCAGAAAATGCCACCTACTAAAAAGGCTTTCAAACAATTCTTCACGACTGGTCTTTTAATTTCATGCTTCCCTTGGAGCTCTTGATACGCATTCTGCTGTGGGGTCGTTTTCTCCTTGCCGCTCATAGCTGAACCTCTCTTCTAAATTAATTCTTTTTGAAGTTCTTCAATTTCCTTGAACTTCTTCCTTGCCTTTTTCTCGGGTACATCTTTTTCTTTTAGTAACTCGTTCAATCTTACAGATTCCAAAAAGATTTTATAATCGCTAGATACGATAAAATCATGATCGGGAAACTTCTCTTCCAGATTTTCAGTCACGGTCTTTTCAATTTTCTTCATATGAAAACGTTGCAGGTGCTTAACTTTATATGCGACGATAATCTTTTTTTCGTTTTTCACGACGATCACGTCATAGATGGTGTCTTCATTAGCAACTGTTTCCTTGACCTTTGAGATCAATCCCTTTTCATCTTTCCCATCCATTCCATTAATGATATCCATCGGTTCAGGATTCGTACGTTTAATCATTGCTAAATTTTCCGTTTTCCCATCATTCTTATTGCTGCAACCAGTAAGCACACACAAAACAACCAGAAAAACCAGCAAGCTGCCCTTAAAATATCTTTCTCGTCTGAACATAGATTCACATCCTAATTTTTCGTTCTATTGTTATTTTCTTGTTTAACTGTTTTTTTATGAATGGTAGGATTAGGAAATAAAAAAACCTTTCCGAAATGGAAAGGTTTTTTCACTCAATAGCCTTTATTTTTATTGTTATTATTACAGCCACAGTCTTTCTTGATTTTGATCGGTTGATCTTTTTTAATCGGTTTTGCATAAGCCCATGGATTCTGTTTCTGATTCAATTTATGACTCCTCCTTTAAGATCTATACCATACTATATGAACGAAGAGACAAGTTGTTTCCAATCAAATGTCCATAATTTTGCTGATTATGACCTCAATGATTGCGCCTACTGCTGCTACGGCAAGGATTACTATCAATACGTCACCAATAAACCAATATTGGATATAGAGAAAGACCAGAAAAAGGCTTACCCAGACACCCACACACCAATAACAGCTAAGCAATTGACCAATCCAGCCAAGCAGGCCCTTCTCCTTGGGAATTAAAAATATTTCGACTTCCCCTTCTTCATTTTTTTCCTCTATCTCATTAAAAAAGGGGCGGCGCAGCGGCTCCATGATTTTATCGAAAACGATCAAGCGTGTCAGCCTGAAGGAAGCCAAACCTAATATTATAAATAAGGTAAATCCATTTTGTGGGAGAAACATTTATTATTGCTCCTTCACTTGGGTTCTTCAATTATTTTGGCATCGATGATATCCGGCAGGCCAACGAAACGAATATGGTTCCCTCTTTTTATCTTCACTGATTCCCCCTTCATTCCCAACACATGAAACTGAATCGTTTTTCCTTTAACAGTAGCCTGACATAATGGCTTTGGAAAACCTTGATGATTGGATAGGCGGGAAATGATGTCGCGGGAAGATTCTTTCTTCTCCACTTTTTTTCTTTTCCTCTTAACTGGTTTTTCTTTTTCTTCTTCTAGTTGTTCAGGACGTTCCATTTGTTCAACCGGAGCATGCTCAGGAACATATTGTTCGGTGATTTTCCTTAATCCCGAAATCTCTTTTTCAATTTCCATCATGGCATCGTAAACACCGAATTCCCGTTTGACTTTTTCGATTTTTTCTTCTTTTTGATCGGCTTCCTGTAGTTCGGGTTCAGGCTCAACGCTGTCTTGAGATGTAGCTTTTTTGGTTCGAAAATCACGTTGCATATTCCCACGCTGATCAGATATTTTTGCTTGATCAACATATAAAAGTGGTTTGGATTCCTTATCGCCATTTTTCTCTGACATGAAAACCCTCCTTAATATTTCAGGATATCCACAGACTGCAGCTGCTCCATATGGTATTGGACCACTTTTTTCCCGAATTTATGCCTTATGAACAAACTGGATTCTTTTTTTTGTTCCAATTTTCCAAACAGTGTACGGTCATTGATGATGAACTTACAAACAGGTTTAGGTGCAAAGGCTGGAAGCCGGGACAATAGCTCCACCAATTCCTCGGCAGTATATGAAGTGCTGATATTTTTTTCATTCAAATTAATATGTCTCTTTAGCGGATTGTGTATGGTTTTTTTTCCGACAACACAAGGCAGACCAACTTTCTTCACGTCCATGATTCCCCTCCTTCTTTTTCACGAATAGGGTTGAAAGCAGGTTTTTGCCGATTCTCGCAAACAATGAATATCAGCTCTATGTATCATTTATATGAGATTCACCCTTCTTTATGCTGGAGAAGTGCCGCTCCCTAAAAAAGAAGGACATCAACTCATCTTGGATATGTTGGGGATTGGTGGAGAAAACTAATAAATAATGGGTAACAAAGGAGATCCGAGATGAAAAAAAGTGGAAAGATTTCAACCGTACAATTATCTTTAATCGTAATGACGGCCGTCGGTTTAAAAAATCATGTAACAATTCTTCCTCATTTACTATCAAGTGCTAAACGGGATGGGTGGATTTCCGTACTGCTTGCTTTTGGTTTGATAATGATTTGGTGTTTACTTTTGTCATACATTCACAAAGCCACCTATCAGACCAACGTATTTGTATGGGTTGAATTGAATATCGGAAAGGCTCCAGGCAAAATTTTATCCTTTGCCATGAGTATCTTTTTCGCTTCTTTAGCTGCCGTGTCATTGAAAGAAATGATTGTTTGGACAAAGGTATCTTATTTACCCGTAACTCCGCCAATTCTCGAAATCATCCTTTTTATTGGTTTATGTTTTTTCCTTGCCTCCACAAATATCCAAACGATAGTTATCACGAACACATTCGTACTGACTGCCGTTATCGTTTTTGGTTTTTTTGTAGCGATAACAAATATCCAATTTAAGGATTATTCACTATTAAAGCCCATCATGGAAAATGGATGGTCTCCAGTTTTTTCTGGCATGATTTATCCTTTGTCCGGGCTTATTGAGTTGATTGTCATACTATTCATGCAGCAAAAAGTTCATGGCAAAATAAAATTCAAGGTATTTGCCTTAAATGCCATTATCCTTACATGGCTAATCCTTGGTCCCCTAATTGGTTCCATTACGGAATTCGGTCCGTTGGAGGCTTCCAGACAAAAGTATCCGGCTTTTGAACAATGGGGATTGGTAACTTTAGGAAGATTCATTGAACACCTTGATTTCCTCTCGATTTACCAATGGTTAACCGGAGCGTTCATAAGAGTATCGTTTTTCTTATTCTTATCACTTGAAGTGCTATCACTTACAAAAAAGCGAAGCAAAACTATATTGCTCATTGTTTATTCAATCATCCTGTTCCTTTCCAACGCATACAGCTTCAGTGATGTAATTTTATATCACATTATAAGAGTATATGTCATGCCGATTACGTTCTGGTTCTTTTTAGCGGTTTCCATCCTCTTAAGCATTTTTATATTCTTCAACAACCGTAGTAAAAGGAGGACAACATCCGATGTTCAAGAAAACCAAAAAGCAACTGTCCAATCCGAAAAGTAAGAAGGACAACATAGAAAAACTCGATATAAAAAAAGAATCCGATTTAAGAAAAATATTCGAAAATTCAGGTGATGTTTATTTTCAAAGCAGTCTTTACCGTAATGAGTTTCCCCTTAAAGTCACATTAATAGGATGTGAAGGGCTTATCGATACTGAACTGTTAAATAATCTGGTTTTTGAAAGGTTAACTTTATTTTTTCAAAAGTACCCAAAGGGCAAATTGACTATCGAGGACTTAAAGGATTCCCTTTACCTTCCTCAACTAACAGAAGTAAATACAAGTGAAGAGTTATTTGCAGATATCTACTCTGGGAAGTTAATTCTTCATTTTGAGGGATTCGAATATTTATTATCCGCTAATATTTCTAAGCGTCCCCAACGCAGCCCTGAGGAAACATCTGCCGAAGTCACCATTAAAGGCCCTAGAGATAATTTCATAGAGGATTTATCCATTAATGTCGCATTGAACCGTAAGCGAATGCGAACAAACTCCTTGAGTGTTAAATATTTCGAGGTGGGCAGGAGAACTTTGACTAAAGTCGCTGTTTTATTTATGGATGACATATCTAATCCTGATATGGTTCAGGAAATATCTCGGAAAATTGAAGCAATTGATGTGGATGGGATATATGGAGGCAATCAATTTATGGAATTGATCGAAGAGCATCCTTCGTTACTTTTTCCAAGGCATGACTATTCGGGAAAGCCGGATTTTGCCGTACAATGCCTGTTAAAAGGAAGGATTTTAATTTTAATTGATGGTGTTGCCTATACCATGATTACACCAATTAACCTCTTCATTGTCTTAAAAACATCCGAAGATAATGAATACACGACCATTTACGCTTCATTTGAAAGGATCCTTCGATTATTCGGCATATTTATTGCTGCTTTATTACCAGGTTTTTGGGTCGCTTTAACAACCTTTCATCAAGACCAGCTCCCGCTGATATTACTTGCCACGGTAGTGGAGTCCAGAAGGGGTCTTCCACTTCCAACCGCACTGGAGGCCATTACCATGGTAATCGTCTTTGAAATATTCAAAGAAGCGGGGATGCGCCTCCCCACTTCGATAGGATCTACATTAAGTGTATTGGGCGCCTTGATCATCGGGGATGCCGCCATCCGTTCCGGTTTAACAAGTCCGGCCATGCTTGTAGTCATAGCCGGTTCGGCAGTCGCCACTTTCACTCTCGTCAATCAATCGATCATAGGCGTCATCAGCTTGATAAGACTCGTGGCCATTATATCCGCTTCATTTTTGGGACTTTTCGCATTTATTCTACTAGCTCTATTTTTATGTGCATATGTAAGTAATATCCGGATATTAGGAGTTCCTTATATGGAAGTTTCCGCTAACCTGAGTATGTCCAACATGGTCAAGACACTTTTTCGCATTCCTTCCTCCTCGGATAAAAGACGCCCATCCATCTTTTCTTCGAAAGATCCCACGAAGAAAGGTGAGGAAGGACATAAATGAAAAAAACGAAAAGCGCTCTCATTTTTTTATTATGTGTTTTCTTTCTCACTGGCTGCTGGGATTCCAATGAACCGGAACGCCTCGTGTATGCGAATGGTTTAGGCATCGATTATAAAAACGGCAAAATCATCGTTCATCTTCAAATAATAAATATGAAAGGATTAGCCAAATCAGAATCCGGTGGTGACCCAAGTTCACTTAGCGCAGCTGATGTTGGAACAGCTACTGGAAACACGTTGGAAGAAGCATTATTCAATTTATATCATACGGTCGATCGGCGAATTTATTGGGGACACCTCTCATTTGTGATTTTTTCTGAAGAAGCGCTTAATATGGGCGGACTCAAATATACAGTTGATTTTTTGGATCGTTACCGTGAAACACGCTATCGGGTTTACTTTTTCATGACGAAAGATTCAATAAAAGATGCCATGCTCATTTCTCCCATTGAAAATATCTCCATCGCATTTTCAAAATTGAGTGATCCAGATGATAACTATCATCAAAGTTCCTTCATCCCGCCCATTAATCTTAGGGAAATTATCATTCAACTGGATGAACCTGCTTATCAGGTAGCCATTCCAGAGTTAAAAATAACTGAACAATGGAGCGGTCAGGATAAAAAGGAGAAGTCATTATTAATTGAAAGTGTAACGATCATTTCCAAAAATAAAATTAAAGATTTCCTGCCTAAGAACGTAATGAATGGGGGTCGATTGGTCAATAAAGATTTCGTTCGTGATAGTGTAACCCTTTTCGCCGGAACAAAAAAGGATGCATCTGTCATCCTTTACGATAAAAAGTCAAAAATCACTCCTATCATCGAGAGAAACGGGAAAGTCCGATTTGATGTGAATTTAAAAGTCAAGGCAAGTGTGGAAATGATAAAAAATGATATAACCCGTCAACAATATGAATCTGAAATAAAACGCTCCATCAAAAAAGAGATAAAAAAAACATATCAATATACACAGAAAAGAGATATCGAGCTATTCAAACTCTCTAAACTACTCTATCGGCATGATAGTGAAGCTTGGAAAAGAATGGAGAGCGAAGGAATGATCCCTTTGGATGATGATTCGCTCAGATCAATTTGGATTGAGGTTGAACTTCAAGATACCGGTAAACAAAAATTATCTCCTATCTTTGAAGGCCAGAGAGACTAAGGAGTGGAAAATCAGTAAAAAAAGGGGACCGATATCGGCCCCCTTTTTTACTGTCATCCGATTATATGGTAACCGGAATCCACATGGATATTTTCCCCGGTGATTCCGCGGGACATATCACTTAATAAAAATACTGCCGTATCCCCTACTTCTTCTGGAGTCGTTGTACGGCGGAGCGGTGCTTCTTCTTCAATCTTCTTTAAAATTGTATTGAAGTCACGGACACCTTTAGCGGATAAGGTACGGATAGGTCCTGCCGAAATTGCATTCACACGGATGTTATCTTTGCCTAGATCACTTGACAGATAACGGACATTGGCTTCAAGAGAGGCCTTGGCCACTCCCATTACATTATAATTCGGCATGACCCGTTCACCGCCAAGATACGTCATTGTGACGATGCTGCCGCCTTCCGGCATGATTTCCTTCGCCGCTTTAGCTACAGCCGTCAACGAAAATGAACTGATATTATGGGCAAGCAAGAACCCTTCACGGCTCGTGTTCACGAACTCGCCGTCCAGCTCTTCTTTGTTGGCGAATGCGACACTGTGTACCACGCCATGAATGATACCTGTTTCTTCCTTAATCGTCCCAAAACATTTATCAATGCTTTCATCCTTCGTTACATCACATTGTAAAATAACGGAAGGTTCCCCTTCCAATGTAGAAGATAGTTCCTTAACGCTTTTTTCCGTACGGTCTTTTCCGTAAGTGAAGATCAGCTTTGCACCTGCTTTATGTAAGGAACGGGCAACTCCCCATGCAATACTTCTTTTATTCGCTACACCCATTATGACAAACGTTTTTCCCTCTAATGAAAAAGTCATCGTATGTGACCTCCTATTTTTAATACAAGTTATTAGTACCTGCTACTAATGATAGTATATCAAAATTCCTTTGATAAAAACACCGTTTTCTAAAGTCCTGTGGGAATAGCCCTTCAAGAGGGCCTCACTTGGCTTATAGCAAATAGCCCATTAATAAAGTTGCCAATCCGAAATAAATAAGAATACTGATAAGGTCATTGATTGTTGTAATGAAAGGACCTGAAGCTACCGCTGGGTCGATTTTCATTTTATGCATGAGAAGCGGGACAATTGAACCGGCAAGTGTGGCAACGATCAGGGTTATGAAGATGGAAACACCGACCAATAACCCCAGCATTAAATCACCTTGCCAAAAATAGACAATGAAAGTGATGGCAATTCCACATGTCATCCCAATAATAAGCCCAGTTCCAGCCTCTCTAAGGACCAGTTTCCACTTGCTTTCCTGTTCTAATTCACCTGTTGCGATTCCTCTGACCGCTACTGCCAATGCTTGTGTTCCCGTATTTCCTGCCATGCCCCCAATCAATGGAATAAATACGGCAAGAATCGCTTTTTGGCTTAGTGTCTCTTCGAATCGGCCGATCAAACTCGCAGTCAGCAAGCCTAAAAATAAGAGGATGACCAACCATGGCAGCCGTTTTTTTGCAGCGGAAAATGGATTCTTATCAACATGATCAAGATCAGAGATACCTGCCAATTTAGAATAATCATCGGATGCCTCTTCATCCATGACATCAATGATATCATCAACCGTTATTATCCCTAGCAAATGGTTTTGGAAATCGACGACTGGCACGGCAAGGAAGTTATAATCCCTGATTTTTCGTGCCACCTCTTCCTGATCTTCAGATACAGGTACGGAAACTACCCTGTCATCCATTAAATCACCGATTAAAGCATCTTCTTCAGCAATGATCAATGTCCTGAGCGATAAAACACCGAGCAGCTTCTTATCCTGATCGGTAACGAACACATAATAAATCGTTTCCGCTTCCGGAGCTTCCCTTTTTAAGATCTGCATGGCTGATCGAGCGGTTTCATTTGCTTCAATGGCAATGAATTCTGTCGTCATGATACTTCCCGCCGTAGATTCCTCATAGTTCAGAAGCTCCTGAATCTCACTTGCCGCTTCATCATCCATGATGGTCAAATAGCTGACGGCCTGCTCATCATTGATTTCATTCAGGACGTCAGCCGCATCATCCGCATACATATGGGAAAGCATATCTGCTGCGTAAGAAGGATTCATTTCAGCCAATAGGCTTTCGTAATCCTCTTCATCAATTTCTATATTTTCAAAAAGGTCCGCCATTTCTTCCGGTGACAAATATGTGTAAACGACGGATCTGAATTCATCTGTCAAGCTTGTATAAAATTGAGCCTGATCATATGGATGCATTTCAAGGAACTCCGTACGAAACTGATCTAGACTTTCCGTTTTAAGCGCTTCAAGCAAAAGTTCGTTATTCATTTGACTGCTCTCCCGCTCCCAGTCCTTCATCTCCTCCATAACCATACACCTCCTAAAACATATTTTTTCATTTTCTCGTTTATATTTTATTTTTTTAAATAATACTATACTAATACCATAAACATATACAAAACAAACAAAGGGTGTGTCAAATGAACATCGATATCATAGGGGACATTCATGGATGTTTCGCTGAATTAAGGCAGCTGACCGAAAAAATGGGCTATACATGGGAGACTGGGTTTCCTGTACATCCCTCTGGAAGGATTCTCGGCTTTGTAGGAGATTTAACCGATCGCGGCCCAAATTCCCTTCAAGTAATAGAGGTTGTCCATGAATTAGTCATTAACCAAAATATAGCAAGATATGCCCCAGGTAACCACTGCAATAAATTGTATCGTTATTTTTCAGGCAATAAAGTTCAAATATCACACGGTTTGGAGACTACTGTAGCCGAATATGAATCACTGAACATTCGGGAGCAAAAGAAGATCCGAAAAAAATTCATGGATCTGTATGAACGTTCCCCACTTTATCAACTCATTGATGAAGGGCGATTGATCATTGCCCATGCAGGAATTCGCGGTGACTATATTGGCCAATATAGCAATAAGGTCAAAACCTTTGTCCTATATGGTGATATCAATGGCTCCAAACATCCCGATGGGTCCCCTGTCAGGAAAGACTGGGCACAATCATACAAAGGGAAACCATGGATCGTATATGGACATACACCAGTCCCTCAAGCCAGACGAGTCAATCAGACTTATAATATTGATACAGGCTGCGTCTTCGGTGGAAAACTGACGGCTGTCCGTTATCCCGAAATGGATCTTCAAGATGTGCCTTCTTCCATGCCATATATTGCGGAAAAATTCAGGACATCTTTCGATTAACCAAAAAAACTCGCCATCTTGGTGAGTTTTTTTTCGTATATGGATTTAACTCATAATCTTAGATTAATGCGTCCCGGGTATAAAGTCAGGAATCCCATCCTTTACTTCCCTCGAGCAAACTGGTCATATCTTCTGGTAACTCTTCTTGAAACACCATCATCTTCTTGGTGAAAGGATGTAAAAATTTCAATTCAAAACAATGAAGGGCTTGGCGAGGGATACCTCTCCTATTCCCTCCATATAAATCATCACCGGCCAGCGGGTGACCAATATGCGCCATATGGACCCTGATTTGATGTGTACGCCCTGTCCTGAGTTCCAAATTAAGGAATGTATGGGACTCTGTGTGTGCCAATACCTTAAATAAGGTACAGGCATACCGGCCATCCTCCCTAACCTCCCGTTCAATGATGCTGGTCGATTTACGCCCGATTGGCGCCACTATCTCCCCTACAGGTCCTTCAACGATCCCTTCTGCTACCGCTTGGTATCTCCGTTTAACCTGTCCTGATTTTTGCTGTTCACTTAAAAGGTGATGGATATGCCGGTGCTTGGCGATTAAAACCAAACCTGATGTGTCCCGGTCAAGACGTGTAACTATATGGATCGTCGCCTGTATTCCCCTCTTCCTATAATAACCCGCCAAGCCATTCGCCAGACTGCCGTTGGGATGCTCGCGGGAAGGAATGGTATTCATGGAAGGGGGCTTGGCCACCACCAATACAAACTCATCTTCATATCTTACGTTCAGGGGGATGGGTTCCGGCAAAAGGCCTTCGCTTGCCTGTTCCGGCGGAAATATGACGGTGACGATGTCGCCCGTTTCAATCCGTTCCCGTACGGTTACTTCTTTACCGTTCAACTGGATATACCCACCTTTAAACTTAATATCCGTTAATGCTCGTTTTGAAATATCGCATTTGCTGAGAAACTCTCGCAATAAAGAGCCAGAATCCTCTTCAAAAACCGACCAGGTCAAAGAAAAGTTTTGATTTGACATGAGATGAACCTATCTCCTTAATTAGCAATAAATGAATCATGCACTCTTTTCCAGAAAGGAAAAGGGCGGAATCTGGCAAATCGGATCTTTTCATCTGCCACTCGGCACTGTATCGACTTTACATTCTCCTGAAGCAAGGACAAATGGTCGACCGTAATTTGAAAATTGACCGCATTGACCGGCCTGAACATACACGTATGATGTGCCGGCAGCAGAAGTGGAGATCCCACCGTCCTAAACACCCGGTTGTTAATGGATGCCAATTCGGTGATCTGGATGGCATCAATTGATGGATGGACGATGGCCCCGCCAAGCGCCTTATTATACGCCGTGCTACCAGATGGAGTCGCAATGCATAAACCATCACCACGGAATGTCTCGAAATGCTGGCCGCGTATTTCAACGTCCATGACGAGCGTCCCTTCTACACTTTTGACCGTCGATTCATTCAAAGCCAAAAATCTGGCTTCCCGCCCTCCATGCTGATAACGGACAATCGTTTCGAGCAGTGGATATTCGACTATTTGAAATGGGGTTTTCGCTAAAGCTATCACCAATTTTTCAATTTCATCAGGGGTCCAATCCGCATAAAAACCAAGATGTCCTGTATGTACACCGACAAAGGCGGTTTTATCCAA
Source organism: Peribacillus sp. NPDC094092 (assembly GCF_050279365.1). Classification (NCBI taxonomy): domain Bacteria; kingdom Bacillati; phylum Bacillota; class Bacilli; order Caryophanales; family Bacillaceae; genus Peribacillus; species Peribacillus sp. NPDC094092. The sequence continues at coordinate 1,370,250 of NZ_JBNNUC010000001.1, forward strand.
TCGATTCTTATAACGGTGAAAAGCATATAATAAGGTGCCATCACCACCGACAGAAATGACAATATCCGGCTGATCTTCGTCATAATCCAAATGAAAGTCCTGAAGATACGTCCGCATCCTTTGCATTAAAGTATTCGATTTCGCATCTCCTTTTGACGTAATCGCAAATTTCATGTAATCCCACCTCACAAATTAGATTTCTTTTCGTTTGCCCATTTATCCGTTCAAGAATCTTTCTTCCTGGAAAAAAGACGCTGTGCTTCCTGGATTTCCGTACGGATTTGCGACATCTCTGCATCAAGAAGAAAGGCCGCTTCCGCTGCACGTTTGAGTCGCAGTTGTATATCTTCCGGGAAAATGCCTTTATATTTATAATTTAAAGAATGTTCAATCGTCGCCCAAAAATTCATAGCAAGCGTCCTGATTTGTATTTCGGCAAGGATATTTTTTTCGCCATGGATCGTCTGGACCGGATAGCGGATCACTACATGATAAGAACGATAGCCGCTTGCTTTTTTATGGGAAATATAATTCCTCTCCTCGACTATCTCGAAGTCATTGCGACCTCGTAATAGTTCAACTACCTGTTCGATATCATCCACGAACTGGCACATCATGCGTAGCCCTGCAATATCCTGAATTTCAGTTCCCAATTTATCAATGGGAATATCCTTCAGGCTCGCCTTATCCAAAATGCTGACAATCGGCTTTACCCTGCCTGTTACAAATTCGATCGGCGAGTGAATATTCTCCCTCTCAAACTGTTTCCTTAATCCCTTTAGCTTAACCTTTAATTCTTCGACAGCCTGAGTATAAGGCGCCAAGAAATCGTCCCAACTCTCCATTGCCACACCACCTATATCTATCTAAAAAGCGCCTGTTCAACTCTGGTATGGGCAGAACGCTCTCCTAAATCCAGCAGTCAAATGACTTTATGCCAATTCACCGTTGGATCCTATTTCTTTTTCCAGCAAAAAGTATGTATTAAATTCCTATATATATGATATTCCACTTTTCGTGCTCAACGTTTATATTTTATCATATCCTGCAATTGATTCCTAAATATTCAAGTACAATAGCAAAAAATTATTGAATTCAATTTGACAGCTGGAATGGTTCTTATATGATAAATCTAAGAATCAGCCAGAAAGGGTGGAACACATGAACCAGCATATTGAAATTGAATTTAAAAACCTATTAAGCGAAAAAGAATTTCGTCAACTGATCGAATACTTTCAACTCGGGGCATCGAACTTTAAAACCCAGAAAAACCATTACTTCGATACACTCGGATTCACATTGAAAAATCAAGATTCTGCGCTTAGGATCCGGGAAAAAAACGGGCGTTACGAGCTGACTTTAAAACAGCCCGCCACAGAAGGATTATTGGAAACGAATCAAGATATTCCAGAAGAAACCGCATATGCATTTCTGAATCATCACACATTCCCTGATGGCGAGATCCAACACCTTATCCTCGAATGCGGAATTGATCCAAAAGATTTTGCCTGCTTTGGGACACTGAAGACAGACCGCCTTGAATTTCCTTACAAAGAGGGTTTACTTGTATTAGATCATAGTTCGTATATGAATCAGGAAGATTTCGAGCTTGAGTATGAGGTGACGGATGCAAAAGCCGGAAAAAAAAACTTCCTGACTCTCCTTGAAACCCTTCAAATTCCGGTAAGGGAAACCGAAAATAAGGTTAAGAGGTTTTATCGTGCCAAATTCCAGGAATAATCCTGTTTGAATCCCTTCGGAGGTGGAGAGTTTGAAAATCCAAGATTTCAAAGCGTTTATGGAATTGCAGGCAATCCAGCAATTCACAAATGGCAGCATCACAAATACAAATTCATCTCGATCCGTATTCCAGGTCATGCTCTCGGAACTGGTTTCGGGTGATGCTCTTGAAAGCACATCGCAGAAATTGGGTTCTTTATTATCCAATGTGGAAGCCGAAACGAAATCCTTTCTTCAACCCGGCGTCCTAACATCAATGAACATCAACCCGATATCCACTGACCATGCTAACAACCAGAGCAGCAGCGAAACCGCAACAAACTATGATGAAATTATCAGCCAGGCGGCCAGTTTATATAATCTCCCGGAAAAACTGATTAAGTCTGTCATTAAACAAGAATCCAACTTCAACCCTAAAGCCACTAGTTATGCGGGTGCAACTGGCCTTATGCAGCTAATGCCAGCAACTGCCAAAAGCCTTGGGGTGGACGATGCAACCGATCCAGAACAAAACATCATGGGCGGGAGTAAATATTTAAGTCAAATGATGGCACGATATGACGGGGACATCCAGGTTGCCCTTGCTGCTTATAATGCAGGGCCAGGAAACGTCGATAAATATAATGGCATCCCGCCCTTTAAAGAAACCCAGAACTATGTTCAAAAAGTGTATGGCACGTTTTCAAGCTAAAACTGGCTGACCCTGTTTATTTGTGACGGGTCAGTTTTTTTCATGTCTATATATGCTTCCTCCACGAAACCAGAACAAATGGGAAAGCCCCTCAAGAGTGTAATTTTCAATCATTCCCCTGTGTCATACTACAGATGTAAAATTTTCTTTAAGCTATATATTTGTTATATCAGTACGTCATTGATAAAATATGAATAAATATCAACCATCTTTCTTTAAAAGGAGTAATCAACATGACGCAAGGGAACCCTACACCATATGAATTAATTGGAGAAGGGCAATTACACAAATTAATTGATGTGTTTTACTCCAACGTTAGTCAGCACCCGGATCTGCAGCCAATATTCCCTGACGATTTAACTGAAACGGTCCGTAAGCAAAAACAATTTATGACTCAATATTTAGGCGGTCCCTCTTTATATACCGAAGAGCATGGCCATCCTATGTTGCGGGCTCGACATATACCTTTTGAAATTACACCAGAACGTGCGAAAGCATGGCTTTCATGCATGTATCATGCTATGGACGAAGTTGGCCTTGAGGGTGAGATAAGGGAGTTTTTCTATCACCGCCTCTATTTGACGGCACAGCATATGATCAATACATCCGGAACTGACGGGAAAGGAGAAGACAGTTGAGCGCACAAAAACCAGTTTTCAATATTTCCGATTGGATCAAGACGCAGCATTGCTATGATATAGGAAAAAAGCCAATTGAAATTTATGTTTTTGTTGATCCGCTTTGTCCCGAATGCTGGGGCTTAGAACCAATTATTAGGAAATTACAGATAGAATATGGCCAATTGTTCAGTTTACGCCATGTTTTAAGCGGTAAAATCGATTCTCTTAATATGGGGAAAAATAAAAATTATGAAAACATTGCTCAAGTTTGGGAAAAGACAGCCAGCCGCTCGGGAATGTCCTGCGACGGCAGCCTTTGGTCAGAAAACCCAATCTCTTCTCCATATACAGCTTCCATCGCAATAAAAGCAGCGGAATTGCAGGGGCGTAAATTGGCCATTCGCTTTTTAAGGCAGCTTCAAGAATATGTATTCATAGGAAAAAAGGATATATCCAATATCGAAGTCTTGACCGAATGTGCCAAACTGGTTGGATTGGACGTGGAGGAATTCCTTTATGACATCAATTCTTCCAGTGCAGCCAAAGGCTTTCAATGTGACATGAAAATCACAAGCGAAATGGAAGTGACTGAAATACCTTCCCTTGTCTTTTTCAATCAAAATATTGAAGAAGAGGGAATAAAAGTTTCAGGTGTCTATTCTTACGAGGTATATGTTCAAATTTTAGAAGATATGCTCAATGGTCTTCCAGCCCCTGCAAAGCCCCCCTCTCTCGAAGAATTTTTAAGCTGTTTCAAACTAGTGGCCACAAAGGAAATTGAAACTGTTTATAATATGAATAAGAATAACGTCGAGCTGGAAATGAAAAAGCTTGTTTTAAAACAGATGGCAGAGAAGATTCCTGCTAAATACGGTACGTTTTGGAGATATACAAAAAAGCAGTCATGAATTTGACTGCTTTTTTGTTAAAAACCATGCAAATCGAAAGATTGCATGGTTTTTTATAAGAAAATAAGGGGATGGGAGAAATTTTTCACGATCAAACAAAGGGGTATAAGTTTGTTTGTGATTCACTTCACAATAAATAATATAACAGATAATCCAGTTATGTTGCAACTCTATGTGTATCATTTCACAAATTGTTCACAATATATATTTTTCATTTTTTATTTACCGTTTCTGGTATATATAGCTAAATAGGAGCCCATTTTCATTTAAAGCCATACGTTTTTTTATATCGGATAAGCTTGGTAATGAATCTAATTGTGAAATAAATCACAAAAATATATTCAATCATATGTTTTTATTTTCTAATCCTTCTTACAACTTTGTTACAACCGGCGTCATTTTATTCTTTTTACTTTTCATGGAAATGAAAAACCCCGGCAAATCACGAAATTTGCTGGGGTTTTCATCTATTTATACGAATAAGGGGATAGGAGAAATTTCACGACGAACAAACAAAGGGGTATATGTTTGGGATGTGATAACTTCTATATCTGTACTATAGCAGATTACACACCTTAATTGCAAGAACTTTGTGCGCAGCTTCACATTATTGTCATATTCTTAGAATACTGCTTATTTTAAAACATACTATCTAATAAAGCGCAGATGAGCTTTTACTGCTGCCAGGTTGGAGGTGACCAAATTGAAAGGCTTTATTCTACTCATACTCTTGATAGGGTCGCTATTTGTCCAGCTGCTCGGTATCATGAACCTCATTCCTCTGTATTTTACCTCCCCTATTTTATTTTTTGTTTTCTTCATAATTCTTCATAGCTTAAATCAGAGAAATCGTTTTAAAGGATTATGACGGACTTCATATAAGTTGAAAAGGACCCGAAGTTCTCGGGTCCTTTTCGCATCCTATTTATTCAAAAGCTCTTCCAACTCATTTAATTTTTCTTCGAATACATTCATGGCTTCTTGTACAGGTTCGGCTTTTGTCATATCGACGCCAGCCTTTTTGAGCACTTCGATCGGATAATCGGAACTTCCTGACTTCAAGAACTCCAGATACCTTTTGACGGCAGGCTCCCCTTCTTCAAGGATTTGCTTGCTCAATGCCGTTGCTGCACTGATTCCGGTTGCATATTGATAAACATAGTAATTATAGTAGAAGTGTGGAATACGCGCCCATTCCAAACCGATTTCTTCATCAATGGTCACATTCTCCCCAAAGTATTTCTTGTTCAGCTCATAATATTCCTTAGTGAGCATATCCGCTGTCAATGCTTCCCCATTTTGAGCTTTTAAATGAATCGTATGTTCAAACTCCGCAAACATCGTTTGCCGGAACAATGTGCCGCGGAAACCTTCCAGGTAATGATTCAATAAATAGATTCGTTTCTTTTCATCTTCGATTGAATTCAGTAAATAATCGTTCAACAGGTTTTCATTACAAGTCGATGCAACTTCCGCTACAAATATGGAATAATTCCCGTATGGATACGGCTGATATTTACGTGTATAGTAGCTATGGACCGAATGCCCAAACTCATGAACGAGCGTGAATAAGTTATTGACGTTATTTTGCCAGTTCATTAAAATATAAGGATTCGTCCCATATGTACCAGAAGAATAGGCACCGCTTCGTTTCCCTTTGTTTTCATGCACATCGACCCAACGGTTATCGAATCCCTCTTTCAAAACGTTCAAATAATCCTCCCCAAGCGGAGCAAGACCTTTAAGGACATAATCTTTGGCCTCTTCATATGTCACTTCCATCTTCACTTCTTTAACAAGAGGAGTGAAGAGGTCATACATATGAAGTTCATCTAATTGCAGTACTTTTTTACGTAAATCAAGATAACGGTGCAGTAATGGCAAGTTGTCATTGACCGTTTTAACGAGATTATCGTATACCGTCTCCGGAATGTTATTATTACTTAACGCCGCTTGGCGTGCTGAATCATATTTTCGAACTGTGGCATTGAAGTTGTGATTTTTCACCTCACCCGACAGGGTTGAAGCAAATGTATTACGGAACTCTCCATACTTGCTGTATACCCCTTTAAATGCCTCCTCACGTACACGGCGATCTTCACTCTCAAGAAAACTGATATACCTTCCGTGAGTAATTTCGACTTCATTTCCCTCTTCATCCTTGATGGTCGGGAATTTCAAATCGGCATTGTTAAGCATACCGAAAGTATTGCCCGATGCATCAAGTACTTCTGATGCTTGCGCCAATAATTCTTCCTGCTCTGCAGATAAGATATGGGGTCTCTGAAGATTAATTTCCTCTAAAGAATGTTTGTATAATTTCAGATCTTCTTTTTCTTCCAAAAACCCTTCCACTTTGTTTTCATCAATACTCAATAGTTCAGGAACCATATATGAAAACGCAGCCGCTGCCTGGGCGTATAAAGCTTTTGCCCGATCCTCCATCCCTTGATAAAAAGGATTGGTTGTATCTTGATCATTGCGCATATGTGAATAAGAATAGACTTTCCCTAGCTTCTCGAATACTTCATCTTGGAGTTGAAGGGCCGCAAATAATTTTTCTGCACTTTCTCCCAACGTCCCTTTATGTGCCTCCGCTTTTTTGAGGTCTTCTTTTACCGCTTTGAAAGCAGCTTCCCAATCTTCCTCGGTTGCGAAGATATCTTCCAGTCTCCAAGTATCTTCAGGAGCTATTTCACTTCTTGAAGGTAATGTATTCGCTTTTGTTTCCTGTGCCATAAAAAATTCCTCCCCATTCTATAGAAACTTGCCATTGGGCTAACTCGTTAAACCGGATCGAACGCTGCAATACTTCATTCGACATTCATTCTTTCTTAAAGTTTTCTTAATTCCCAGTTCTTATTACTATTTCTCCATTAATAAAAATAATCCTGCCCTTTCATCTGAATTCAAGATAAATAGAGAAGTTATCACTGATTATACTGGATATTCCCCTTTTCCATCATCCATTTATGCTTATCATAGAAGTTTTTTTCCAAAATTTGAGCTTGATCACTGGTGAAGGGAAGGGTAAATTCCCTTTCAACTATAAAAACCCCCTCTTTCAGCTTTGATAGATAACCAAATTGCTCCAAAAGCATGATATATTGTCCTACAGGATACTCGAAGGTTTTTTCATGAAGCAATGGCAACGGTCTAAACTTTATGTCCCCTTTTTTTGCACGCTTTCTAAAAATATGGATGATATCAGCCATAAAAATCCTTTCCCCTGTTCTTTTCTCTTGAAACACTTCCATGTATAACCATGCCTGCCATTCGATCGAGGCAGTTTCGATCAACAGCATCCCTCTGACGGGAACGCCCACTTCAATTGGAAGTGTCGCAGGTGAAATATGATGTAAATATAGCCCTTCGAAAAAAGGATCGCTCCTCCGTGCTGTTTTCACTCGATGGAGGGACCAGCCATTTCGTTTATATCTCCACATGGGAAGAAAAGGAAATCGAAAGCATTTTTGGGGCAATGCCCGACTAGGGGTAAGGAGCTTTAAAGGAGCTGTTGTCAATTCGGCAAATACGGTTCTGGGGGTAAAAGGAGTGAGGTTTTTCAATACGGATAAATGATCAGTTTCCGGGCAATACATCCAAAGAAAAGGATGATGGAAGCTGCCGGTGACGAAGAGCCAGTGAAAGCGGGATAAACTGAATTCATACAAACTTTTCCTTTTTAAGCGTTTTGCAGCGAGAATCCAAATTGGCTTGATCCCTATGCTTTGATAGGCTTTTGTCCTTTCCATGAATTCAACCTCCGGGATAACTGAGCATTGAAATTCTATTGCATAGCGATCACCTCCTATCACAGCTAAAATATCAGCCCTTTTCTTAATTTCAGGAAGGTAGGCTTCTAGATCCACTTGATAACCATGTGACAAGAACCAATGAAACAATTTTCTTTTTCCCATTAAATGATAGGCGGATTCCGGTTCCGAAGAAGTGCGGCATGACGAATTATTTTTATGGGCGAAATGAGGGATCCTGACTTTCCCCGCTTTGATGGTCATTTCCATCTTGCAGCATGGACAGTAATATTCTGTAGACTTTCTCCATTCATCAATCACGTTTGCCGGTATCTTTTCAGGGAGGGTAATCCATGTCCCATCTTTCTTTATCGCAGTTAGCATACATCTCCTCCTCATCCACTACATTCGCCTGCTCCGCTCAGGATTCCTTTTAATCCGCAAAAAAAAATGCCTGATCGGCATAAGAGAAAGTCTCTAAAGAAGGGGTGACAGCAATCGGCAAGTGGACTCCAAAACTTTCAAACCGAAATTCCGTTTGGAAAACGCCTCAATCTCCACTTCTTGGGAGACCTTTATATCTTCCAAAAAATCATTCACCAGCTGCTGGGTACTTTCCGTCCGGTAGAGAAAAGCATTGACTTCGAAATTCAAGTGAAAGCTTCTCATATCCATATTGGTTGTCCCAATTGATGCCAGTTGGTCATCGACGATGATGATTTTACTATGCATGAAGCCTTCATTATATTGGAATATACGGGCTCCGGAAGCAAGCAATTCGGGAAAATAAGTTCTCGAAGCATGAAATACGATACGTTTATCGGGGTTCTTCGGGACGAGCAGCCTGACATCCAAACCACTTAAAGCAGCCACCTTCAATGCTTGTAAGATGTCGTCATCAGGAACGAAATACGGGGAGGCTATCCAGACGGACTTTTCTGCTGAAGTGATCATCTTAAAAAAAATGCTTTTAATGATCGTCCACTCACTATCAGGCCCGCCTCCAATCAATTGAACTCCGCCATGTCCGTGATGGTCCGGCAGTCCGGCCATGAGATAATCATCACTTAAAAAACTATTATTGGTGCTATAATACCAATCCTGAAGAAATATGAGCTGTAAAGTCCTGACCGCTTCCCCCTTTATGATGAGGTGCGTATCCCGCCAAGAACCGAATTTCCGATCTTGTCCCAAATATTCATCCCCAATATTGAGGCCGCCGGTGAAACCGACAGAGCCATCTATCACAATTATTTTACGATGGTTACGAAAGTTGAATTTATTATTTAATAATGGGAGATGCAATGGACCAAAGGCCACCATTTCGGCCCCTGCATTCTTCAGTTCATCGATATAAGAGCGTGCCAACTTCCAAGAACCAACCGCATCATAGAGAAATCGGACCTCTACCCCTTCTTTTACTTTTTGTATCAAGATGTCTTTTAACAGTCCGCCAATGCGGTCATCCCTAACAATATAATATTCCAAATGAATATGATGTTTGGCTTTCTTTAATTCTTCGATGATATTGGAATATGTCTCCTCCCCATTCCTTAAAACCCTAGTTTCAGTCCGAAATGAAATAGGGCTATTCCCCAGCTTATTCGCAAGAGTGATCAACTGCTGCGGGTTCTCGCCTATTTCCTTCATTCGTTCATTATAATCCGCTTCACCGCTTATTTTCACGAAACTCTGTTTGTCCAAAAAGTACTTCTTGCGAAATATCCTCTCTTTCCGAAAATTACGACCAAACAAAAAGTAAAAAATGAAACCGATGAATGGGAAAGCGCCAAAAATAACAAGCCATGTTATGGTCTGGATGGGATCCCGGTTTTCCATGAAAATGTTGAATCCAATTATCACCAAGAAAAGGGTCAATATAAGGCCAGAATAAAAAAACAGCCCGCCATCGACTCCATTAATGAGAAAATGCCATGTGCTGACCAACAAGAGAATAAGCAGACCGACGCCAGCTATATTCTTCACCTAGACTACCTCCAATTGACAAACAAACATAGGCATATTTAAAAAACCTCCATGCTAAGGCAAAAAATACTTATTCTTGGACGAAAAGGCCGATTTCTACTGAAATCGGCCTCAACAGTCTATGCGAAATATTTATCGACCGTTGCGAATACATCATTATCGATAACTATCTTCCCGTACTCTTCAAGCATGTGCACCGTTATAGGTGACTCCTGACTATATTCCAATAAAAGACTTAAAACATTATCGATTTCTTCCTCATCAATCTCCGCCTCGGAAAACTCGATATAAAGATAATATTTATTCTGATAAACATAAAGTTTTGTCGTCCAGTCATCCAAGCCATGACGCTTGCTCAATGAAATGACATCTTCAAAATCCTCGAAAGTCGTGATGAATTCAATCATACCATCCTCGAATGTCATACCGCTTTCTTCATCTTTACCTTGAAAATGTTGATCAAGAAGCGTATCCATCTTGTCTGACACATTCAAATCCCTTAACTTATCATCTGAAAGAGGCAGCTCGAGTTTCTGACCATCTTTGGCAAGCTGGGCTTTTGTGACCAAAACTTCCAAGCCTTTTTCAAGGGCTTGAACTTGAATCCATAAGGGTCCTTCAATCATGAATTCTTCTTCTTGATGCACTTCATCCATCATTTCCCAAAAAAGCTCCTCACTTCGCTCGCGGCTGTACCAAATCTCTTCGCGATCAAAGCCTCTTTCCTCAATATCTATATAGGAAATATAAAATTTAACTGTATCGTCATTAATGCGTTCGATTTCCATGATTCCCCTCTCCCTTCCTTTCTCATTTTGAAGGGATAATAACCCCCAAGCGAAAATTGCTCTTAAAAGCTCTTTACCCGTAAGTGAATACTGTAAATCATGATAGCCATTAAAACAGACTATTTTACATCATTTTATGACAAAACCTTGAAGAAGGGAAATAAAAAACATTACTTATCTAAAAAACAATTGTTTGCCTAATATTCCATTCATTCTATAAAATAATTCATCCTGATGCAACTATCATAATGCTTTACTCAATTTTAATCTTACTGCCATTAATGCCTTATTATATACAGCATGACGAACCTCATTCTTAATTATTTTAAATGATGACCGGTCAAGGACCTGCTGCAAATCCGAAACGTCTGCTGTCACCTAATGATTCTTTATGTTCCCCTTCATTAAGCTAAAAAAATCAGCGAAAAATCATAGATATGTATAAAGAAAAAGCCCTGCACATTTCCTGGCAGAGCTTGAAAGACCTTATTAGTTGACCATACGCTGTGCTTCCCGTAATTGGAAGGTACGGACTTTACGTGGTAAAAAGCGTCTTATCTCATCTTCATTATAACCAACTTGAAGCCGTTTCTCGTCAAGGATAATTGGACGTCTCAACAGACCTGGATTCTCCTTGATCAATTTATATAATTCTTGAAGAGGCAGGCTCTCTAAATTTACATTTAACTTTTGGAAAGTTTTTGACCGTGTTGAAATGATTTCATCGGTTCCATCTTCTGTCATTCGAAGAATTTCTTTAATCTCATCAATCGTTAACGGTTCTGAAAAAATGTTTCTTTCTTTATATCCAATCTCATGTTCCTCTAACCATGCTTTTGCTTTTCTGCATGAAGTACAACTAGGTGATGTATATAATGTTACCATGTTTACTCACACTCCCTAAATATAGAATCGGTGATCTATGAGGGGAAATCTACTATTAGTATTCATAAGTACCACTCTAATTTGAAATAATTTTAATTAAGTATTTCATTTTCTTTATTATACACTAATTTATTTAAAATGAATACCCTTTTTGATATTTGGAAAAATCCTTTTAAACTTCAAGTTTAGCCTGTACTATAGCTTTTTCTGTTTTTTATGTAATACATTAAAACCGCTTTTTCTAATTGAAAATACCTACCTACCATTCTCATTTAACTCTCAATACGGCCCTCATGATTTTTTAAATAACTCGTTATTTTTATTTACCCCCAATCTTTGTCAATAAACAAGAACATGTTAATATATTTTCTTTAATCAAATGCAAATTCCTCCTTTTACATTAAAAACCATTCTTTTAGCACATATATTTCCAAAAGTAAAAAGATAACTCCCAAGAATAAGCGACAAGGGAGCAATCTACCACCCAAGAAGCTATAGAAATTCATTTTGCCGAAAAATATGCCATTCCATAATTCCGATGTTTTCTGCTGGAACATTTTTTTCGATATAATTAAAAAGGGCCGGTGAAATTACCGGCCCTTTTCTTAAATTTGCACCTCTTTGAAAATATCCGTTTCCTGACCTGCATTCAAGCTTAGTACATCCTCCACATCTTGATATGATTTTCCATAAAGATCATCATCTTTGTAAGTATGGATTTCAGAATAAATCTTTTTCATGAAATCAAATACGTCTTCCTCATCAACAGATGGGTTCGAGGGCCAATATAAGATTTCCATAGGCGTCTCTTCCTTGGTGGCTAGCGATTTTCTGTTGTAGGAAATCGAAGAGGCATGCCGGAATCCTTCCCTTTTATAAAATTTCAGCCTTTTAAATGTGTCATCATCATTTTCTTGTACTGGTTCTACTTCCAGCAAGATCGTTTTCTGCTTTTTTTGCAATTTTTGAATCAATTTCCTCCCTAGTCCCTGTCCCCTTGATTTCTTTGACACAAAAAGGTAATCAACGAAAATAAACTCTTCCCCTTCCACATACAATAAAACATGGTCGGGACCTTCATCTTTTTTATAAATTTCTTGTTTGTCTTCTAAAAGAACTTCTATATGTTCTTTGGACTTCATTTCTTCAATAGGGAAATACTGGTTTAGCTTTTCATACCAATTCATGATTTAATCTCCTCATTTGCTAGTTTATACTTTCCAGATTATTTCTTATCCACTACAATGGAACTTGAATAGCTTGAAAATATTAGGAGGGTTTTGATGATCAGTTACTTTTTGGACTTTTTTTTAGTCGCTGCTTGCGTTATTGGCATTACAGCCGTGAATGGCGTTGTGACGAATGGCATCGGCGAAAAATGGTTTGGCGGGAAACGTCACTCTCATATTTTCGATCAATCGAAACGAATTCAGTCAGGGTGGAGTCAAGTTGGCGGGAATAAAAAGCGGTAATTCAGAGAGAATATGGATGACCGGAAGAATCTTCCTGGTCATCCTTTTTTTCATGGAGTATAGTCTACTCCCTTTGTATATCGATTTGCTGCATTCCATAATAAGTATTCTTCAATACCATTGTCTTTCAATGCTTTTATTTGAGCTTCCACTTCTTCCTTACCATACCTTTGGTAATTCCCCTCTCCCAAATAGGAGGCAGTGAAATCTTGTAACCAAGGTCTTGAAGTAGGTGGTGTTTTTAGTTCCTTAAGCTTCCCGTTCTCTAATTTCGCATATTCCTTAACGAGATTATAAGGCTCCAAATCAGGCTTATCGATACCAAAATAAGATGTCCAGTGACTCGGATAGATCATAGAGGAAATGACATCAACATTCTCAGAGATTTTTGTGAAGTTTTGCCCAATTCCGGGAGCCTCAGGCAATGTTGCCGCATATCCAAAAATATCCACTGATACTTCCACACCATATGGCTCCAGTTTTTCCCTCGCATAACTTACGAAATCTGTCACTGCCTGAACCCTTTTGGCTGTATTACTCACTTTCGCTTCATCATATTCACCTACATCATATTTCAAATCATCTTCTTTATTTTCAAATCCTTCAGGAAATCGGACATAGTCAAATTGAATTTCTTTAAAACCCATCTTTGCCGCTTCAATGGCAATACCCACATTATAATCCCACACCTCTTTTAAGAATGGGTTAACGAAGGCCTCCCCCCGACCATTCTTCCATACCTTTTCTCCATCTAAAAAAGACCATTCAGGCTTCTCTTTGGCCAAATGGGAGTCTTTAAAGACGACTACCCTTGCAATCGGATAAATCTGTTTATCCTCAAATTTTTTCAGCATTGACCTTGGGTTTTTTATGTAGTCTTTACCGATCCCAGCATATGGAGAATCGGGATCTTCGGGTTTATACGTAACGTTCCCCCTGTCATCCTTAATGTCAATGACCATCGCATTCAAATCGGTTTCATCTACATATTTAATAAGTTCATTCAATTTATTGCCGCCCGCTGCAGGCCCTGTCACATATATTCCGCGCACAGCATCCGGATAGTCGAATTTCAACCCCGAATCAAAAACAAAACGCGGTACGCTCACAGGCAATTCTTTATTTTCTAATGCCACCTGCCTGGTTTCGTTCATGCCTTGCGCATGAACTGGCTGTTGAATCAGGAATAGGCACATACCTGTCATCAACCATTTACACATTGGTTTCATTTTCTCCACCTCATTCGCCATCAGTCATCAATATTCAACAAATATAATAAACCCCTTTCTTTAATACCACAAACAATTAACTTTACTCCTATATATGATAAATAATTAAAAAAACTGCCTTACAAAGTTTCAGCCTTAAGAATACATTCACAATCCTGTATTCCCTTGTGAGTATCCTTCCCTAAAATGCTCTGCTCATTGTTATATATGTTAAACGGTTGGATTTTCCTCGAACCCTTCATTTCTTCCATGTCAAAAAAAAGAAACGGAAAATCCGTTCTATTGGCTTGATTGCCGTTTCGATTATACATTTAATATGAATAAATGCTAAAATACAGTATAGTGGACATTTCGTATTCTCAGAATGGCATCGATACAGGACAAAACGGCCCTCCACAAGATTTAAATGAGCGTTTTTCCCCATCACAGGAGCACGCACATTTCTTTCAAAGAAAGTGGATTCATTTTCTATTTATCCTTACAATAATGAAGAGCGAATATCCATTTATCAATAAACGCATTTAGAGGAGTGACTAGCAGTTGAAAAGGATTTTCTCCGGCATTCAGCCATCCGGTTCCGTTACTTTAGGAAATTACATCGGAGCCATGAAACAATTCGTTAACTTACAAAATGAATATGAATGTTTCTTTTGTATTGTTGACCAGCATGCAATTACAGTTCCACAAGATCGCATTAAGTTAAGGAAAAACATTAAAACATTGGCCGCTTTATATTTGGCCATTGGTCTGGATCCTGAAAAGAATACCATCTTCATTCAATCAGAAGTACCTGCGCATGCTCAGGCAGGCTGGATTTTACAAAGTATATCCTATATTGGGGAACTTGAGAGAATGACTCAATTTAAGGACAAATCCGCAGGCAAAGAAGGGGTATCCGCAGCACTGCTTACATACCCGCCGCTGATGGCTGCCGATATTCTCCTTTATGGTACAGATGTGGTTCCTGTCGGCGAAGATCAAAGACAGCATCTTGAATTGACACGCGATTTGGCTGAACGGTTCAATAAAAAGCATAATGACATTTTTAAAATCCCGGAAATCAGCCTCCCTACAGAAGGGGCGCGTATCATGTCCCTTCAGGAACCAACCAAGAAAATGAGCAAATCTGATCCTAATAAAAAGGCGACGATTGCATTATTGGATGATCCGAAGCAAATCGAAAAAAACATCAAGAGCGCAGTTACCGATTCTGAAGGAATTGTCCGTTATGATAAGGAAAACAAAGCGGGTGTTTCCAACTTGATGTCCATATACTCTATTTTCAGTGGAAAGTCCTATTCAGAAATTGAAGAGATGTATGAGGGCAAAGGTTATGGTGACTTTAAAAGTGATTTGGCTGAGGTGGTCCTTGGAGAAATCCTGCCAATCCAGGAACGCTATCATGAATTGATCGATTCGCCTGAATTGGATGCAATTCTGGACCGCGGTGCAGAAAAGGCGAATATTGAAGCCAATAAAATGATCAGAAAAATGTATAATGGCATGGGACTTGGCAGAAAGAGATAAAAAAAGACGATCCTCATCGGATCGTCTTTTTTGTTCATAATATTGATGGGCTATCGCCAGCCTCCACTTGCCAAAGCTTTTCAAAAAAAGGCTGCCCCTTCACAAGGTTTTCACAAAGTTGAAGGTGCTTCTCTGACCAGCCTTCCTTCATTTCTTCATATAACTCAAGCCAAGCTATCTGAAAATCCATTTCTTGAATGCTTTCATATTTCTCAGGGGACCATTCTGTATACCAATAGCGGATTTCAGCAGTGTTTTTCGCAGTGAATAATTGATCCATGGCCATGAATAGCAATTGCTTAAGCTGTCTTTCTTTTCTTGTCAAACCGTTCATGAATAAGGGAGACGGCGACAAAATATGATATTCTTTCTCAGATGTAGGTTTTTCAGTAAAGGTGTAATCCATCTCTTCATGGTTCTCTATCATGTCATAAACAATTTGTTCCTGCCGGGGAATTATTCTGCTTTTCCGAATCGGAATATGATAACCAATCGTATCAACAGCTAAAATTCCATTTCCGTCAGTCACGATAAAACAATAGTCAAGCTGAATTCTTTCATGATTTTTCCTTGCATATGCTTTTTGATAAACGTCATTGAGCAATGGCTTAGGTAATTCTGACAAGTCGTTCTCTATGTAGTGGAACAATGTTGATGACACTTTCAACAAAGGAACTTGATCTAGTAGTTCGATCCCGTCATCCTTCCTCCATTCATGAAAATGACAAATATTATAGCCGTTTTCTTCTCCTTCAAACCAGTTAACCCATACATCATGAAGATATAGCATCATTCATCCCTCACTTAAACAAATTTCTGTTTGTCAATCAGTATAGGCAGGAACCATACAATTTATTCCTATTCTAGAAAACAGATTAAGAAAAAAAGAACGTATATATTAACTCTTTTTTGATAAGAATTCTTCAGATTGGATCATAAATGATTTTTTCACAGAGAGTTTTTCAAAATTTTTCACCAGGTAATAGCCACTACAATATCCAAGCATATATGGATACCCTTTCGTCCCAAGGAGGAGTACATCATGAAGGGGATCTGTACGTTTTATCATGTGCTTTTCCTCTAAATGCTTATTCCAAAATTCCCGTAGTTTATCTTCCTGATATAACTTAGTCCATTTCGCTAAAAATTTTGTTCCTAAATATTTTTCCACCGTTCTTTCCGCCAGTCCTTCCATGATCATCGTATCCAGGAGAGTGTATTCTTTTTGGTCCTTTTTCAAATGATGCAGGCGGCATACATGATGATATTCATGAATCAGCAGAGCTTCCATTTCCTTTTCGGCCATCCCCTTGCCATAAAAAAGGAATAGTTTATCTCTAAATGCCAAACCTGACTTCGTTTCAACTTTTTTATTCCATATCCCTGAAGACATGAGCGGAAAAATATATATGGGAACATCAGGCCCTCCCCAAAGCTTCTTATAAGCTGTAAACAAGCTTTCTGTTTTTTCCCATGCATTATTTTCTTTTAAGTCTTCCCATGTGAGTTTTGTTTTTTGATTAGGCGAATACATGCCATGCTTTGATAAATGATGATAAATCATGTCCGCATCAACGATATTGTTGAATGTACTTTTAAGTCTTTCCATCATCTGGATCGGGCGGTTGAAATCCTTCATCATCCATTCATCGGTTGAAATGACTCCCATTTCCCATACACCTCCGCTTCTATTGACTATCGTATGATTTCAAGAAGGCGGTTGACACATTTTTATCCCTTTCATTTGCAGGTTCCCTTCAAAATGAAAAGAGCAGATCCCAAAAGATCTGCCCTTCCTTCATAACTTATTGATACTTCTTGAAAAGAATGGTTGCGTTATGTCCACCGAATCCAAGTGAATTGCTGATGGCTGCATTGATTTCGCCCTTCCTTGCTTGATTCGGAACATAGTCCAAATCACACTCAGGGTCTGGTGTTTCAATATTGATGGTTGGAGGCAAAATGCTGTCCCTTATTGCCTGGATCGTGAATATTGCTTCCACACCGCCAGCTGCCCCTAACATGTGGCCTGTCATCGATTTAGTGGAACTTATTGCAAGTTTATTAGCATGGTCGCCAAAGACTTCTTTGACTGCCATCGTTTCGTATTTGTCATTGTAAGGCGTACTCGTTCCGTGGGCATTCACATATTGGATGTCTTCCGGCTTCATACCGGCATCCTCAATTGCAATTTTCATCGCTCTTGCCCCGCCTTCTCCACCTGGTGCCGGAGCGGTAATATGGAAGGCATCTCCAGTTGATCCATAACCAGCTATTTCAGCATAAATCTTGGCTCCTCTATTCAATGCATGTTCTAGATCTTCCAGAACGATAATTCCAGCTCCTTCGCCAATTACGAAACCATCACGATTAAGATCAAAAGGACGGCTAGCCGTTTGTGGATCAGGGTTGGTCGATAAAGCCGTATTTGCACAGAAACCTGCAACCGACATTTTTGTGATTGGTGCTTCGGCCCCGCCTGTGATCATGACATCGGCATCGCCCCGCTGAATGGCTTTAAACGCATCACCAATTGAATTTGTTCCTGTTGCACAGGCTGTTACCGTACATGAATTGATGCCTTTTGCACCCAGTAAGATAGAAACCTGGCCAGCTGCCATGTCCGGAATCATCATTGGAACGAAAAATGGGCTCACCCGTTTATATCCCCTGTTTAAAAAGTTTTCATGCTGTGTTTCAAGTGTCTCCAGCCCGCCGATTCCCGAACCGATCCAGACCCCGACACGTGCAGCATTTTCATCGGTGATTTCCAGTTTGCTATCATTATATGCCATAACGGAAGCTGCAATTGCATAATGGGTAAAACGGTCCATTTTGCGCGCTTCTTTACGGTTTATATATGTCTCTATATCAAATTCCTTGATTTCAGCAGCCACTTTAACGGGGAATTCTTCAGCATTCAAACGAGTTAAAGGTCCTATTCCCGATTTCCCCTCGATTATATTCTTCCATCCAGTTTCTGCATCATTACCCACTGGAGAGATTGCTCCAATACCTGTTACAACTACACGGCGTTTAGTCATTAAAAATGGCTCCTTCCTATTTTTCAAGCACTTACGTTTTGCTTCTTCTTTTATTTACCCCACCTAAGAGCGATCGCTCCCCATGTAAGGCCACCACCAAAACCGACCATGACGATTAAGTCATTTTCCTTGATTCTTCCCGCTTCCATTTCTTCCACAAGGGCCATTGGAATGGAAGCTGATGAAGTATTTCCATATTTATGAATCGTTTTCGTCATTTTTTCAAGCGGGAGATCCAATCGTTCCCTTGAAGCTTCCATAATGCGTATGTTTGCTTGATGCGGGACAAGCAGATCCACATCTTCTTTTGTCAAACCAGCTTTGTCCAATACACCCAGGCTTGATTCCCCCATCTGACGGACAGCAAATTTAAATACTTCACGTCCATTCATATGAATGAAATCTCCTTCCTGCAATAAGTGCTTCCCACCAGTTCCATCTGCACCTAATTCAAAGGAAAGGACTCCTTTTCCTTCAGATACAGGTCCAAGTACAACCGCACCCGCTCCGTCACCAAAAAGTACAGCCGTGTTACGGTCTTCCCAATTCGTTACTTTCGAAAGTTTTTCAACACCGACAATCAACACATGCTTATATGCACCAGTCTTAATGAATTGCTGTGCCGTGATCATTGCATACATAAAACCGGCACATGCAGCACTTACATCCATTGCAGCTGCCTTCATCGCTCCCAATTTCTCTTGAATCATGCAAGCGACAGAAGGAAACGACTGATCAGGTGTAACAGTGGCTACAAGAATCATATCTATATCTTCAGCAGAAATTTCCGCATTTTTCAATGCAGCTTTTGCGGCTTCATAAGCCATATCCGATGTATCAATATCATCATTTGCAATTCTTCTTTCCTCAATACCTGTCCTGGTCCGGATCCACTCGTCGGAAGTGTCCATCATTTTTTCTAAATCCGCATTTGTAACGATTTTGTCGGGTAAGTAGCGGCCAAGCCCTAGTATTCCAGCATTCATCTTGCCATCCCCTTATATTTTAATGAGTTATTATAATCATCTATTATTACCTGGTACTAATTTTATATAAAAAAAGACATCCTTGCAAGGGTTAACGGTTTGAAAAGCTAAAGAAATCTCTTTCAGACGCCGGTCAAGCGCCTATGCCAAGGGGAATTTAGGACATACATTATAAATAAAAGGAGTATAGGAGGAATTCATTGTGGACATTTTCAATCGCAACCGCGAAAGAAACCCGGATGATCATTTTTCGAATTTGATGTTTGGCAGGAAAGCTGAACCGGAGCAAGAGGAAACGAAGGTTGATTACATGCAATTGATGGCGAGCGTAGAAACATTGATGGGTTTATACAGTCAATACAAACCGACCATTGATAAAATTAACCTGAACCCATTGATTGCCAAGTTCTTGAAAAAAGAATAAATAAATCAAGGCTGCCCTTTAACCGGACAGCCTGCCTTTAATTAACGCTGAGCATCTTGTTTACCAAGCTCATAAGCTTCTTGCATTACGCTTTTAAAGAGCTCCATGAATGGCTCTGCCATCTCCATTGAAAATGGAATCCCGCTTGCTTCAAGCTTCGCTTTAGCCTCTGGGAAGTATTTCATGGCAATTCCCATAAATTCAAGAGTTTTATCTGAACTCATTCGCGTTTCCCCCCTATCTTTTGAATACTCATCCAATTGATCATTGTGATGTCGAATAAAGCTCAATATTATCATAATTCCACAACACCCTTTCGTAAAGGGCGCACATATAAAATCATGAATATCTTTTGATGTGAATTCCTATCCTTGAACATTATAGTACAAGACATATAGATTAGAGGCAAATATACAGTTTTGCCCTTCCCTAATATCGAAAGCTATCGAATTCATATTTTCCCGATCATTCGCTTCGCCTTCATATTTGGTTATCGCTCTCCCGAGTCAGTCTCGCTTTCTCCACTTTTTAAGTAAGTTTAATCGTTTATTATGTTTTCTTTGTAATGCAATGCCTTCTTCAGGTTCCATTTTGCATGGCACTTCAAATATTGATCCTTTATTGATATTGGTTGTTGATTGGGATTGGGAAGTGAATAAATCCATACTTTCACCAAATATCAATTTGGCACATTTATTCCAATGGTCATCTATACTGCTGCACAATTGGATTTCCCTATCGGAAGAGGAAGTAAGCACTGCTTCCAAAGCATTAACAAAGTCTGTGATATAAAGAGCATCCCCGGAATATTCGGCAGCAATTGCCGCTTTGATTTCAGACTGTCCAAGCTGATTGATTCCAGCTTCAAAGCTCATGCCTTCCGATTGCCAAGGTCCATAAATCGTAGGCAAATAAATGATTTTCGCAGAGTCTATTTCACGAATCGAATTTAAAATGGGCTGAAATATACTGACATCTTTTTCAATGGGCATGAAAAGAACGAAATTTGGCATTTCATCCTTGCCATTTTTGAATTTCTCAATGAAGAAAACGATTTCGCCTATCAGAAAATCAATTTTGTCCAATTTTCCGCTTTGAAAATCGTAAAGAGATATGAACACCGTGTCCTGCTGTGAAATATCCAATAATTTAAGTTTATTTATCGGAAAATATATATAATTTGCATTCCTGCCTATTTCAAGTTCCTTTTCTTCCATAATATATTGACTTGCTTCGGAATCATCCCAATCAATTCCGATTACTTCCTTCCCTTGGTTCAAAAAATGTTGAGTCATATAGAATCCCACAAATCGATAAGTGCCAATGACAATGTTCGTTTGCATAAATACAGCCTCCTCGTATGCCATCAAGCCCACTTCACCCGGCACGTCTAGTTTTTTTAGATGCTGTATCGTATGCAAACTATTGTAAAAATATATCACTTCTCATAAAATCTCTTCATTCTCATTGAAAAACTTTTGTATTTGATAGGGGATTTTATAACGTTTTTCGGGCAATATATACGTCAGTTGCAAATCTGCTTTTCTAGCCAGCTGGATTTGCCGATAAAGGGAGGCTTGCTCTTTCCGTAAGCTTCCAAAAACCTGAATCACTTTCACGGGGATATTCTCTGCGATAGCTGAATCCTCATTGTCCAGGATATGCTGTTCACATTTTGCCGGATCGAGCTCATATGCAGCGGCAACCTCTGACAGCCACTTTTTAAAGAAGAACTTGTTTTCCTTTTCTTTCTCCAGTTGTGCTTTCAATGAAAAGACCGGATCAATCAATACGACAGACCGGATTTTATTTCCAAGTTCATTCATTAACTTCAGGGCAAGTAGTGCGCCTGTCCCCTCTGCCAATATATGAACCCTTTGATTGACTATTTCTTTTTTCATGAAAAGAATATATAGGTTTAGGGAAAGTTCCAGTGCTTTAGGACTGCCCCAGTTGGCGCCGTGGAAATTGGAGGAAAATAACGTGTATCCATATTCCTTCAAATATTCCAGTATCTGCATCCTGCCAGGATGCTGCAGCCAAAAGCTGCTGTCTTTTTCGACAAAATGACTACGATCTCCAATTACCATAACGGAAAAACCACTGGGCCGCTCTGGATAATAGATGATATTCCATTGGTCATCAATTTGAAAAGTTCGTTGTTCCATCGTTCAAACTCCTTTAAGGAATATTACTACTACTATATTAATTTATGAAGAAATATAGAAAGGGTCAGTGGAAACGCCTAACTTCTTATCTTAAATTAACCAAGCATGGACGATTCTTGTTATTATTTTCCCCTAAGAGTTCCCAATTGAAGTTTGGTACCAACTTGTCTGCCAGAAAAAGTTCTCTTATGATTTAATGTATTGAATTATTTAAAGGTTATTATTAAAAACTCGTTTTAACTGTATATTAATTATGGTAAGATAAAAATGAATGTAGTGGAATGAGGTGAAATTCGATGCGTTATGCTTGGGCAATTTTTTGGACATTCTTATTAGTGCATATGACTGTATATGTTGTTTCTTCCATGATCGGAGTTTCATACGATGCTGCACAGGGAACGATTTTAGGATTAGCTGCTGCTATCCTGATTCTTATCGTCCCTGCTATCTTGCCTGCCGGGCCAGCTAAAGACTCTCATCAACATTAAGAAGCAAAAGAGGACATCCTTTTTAGGATGTCCTTTTTGTTATACCGTACTTTGCTTACGTGTAAACTATATTTCAACGTTTTTATATGAGGACCAATTCATCATGGTCATGATCAATCGTTATTCCTTCTTTAAGATCAACAGCCCCAGCTATGATTTTACGGGCGATTTTCGTTTCCAGATGCTTTTGGATGAATCGCTTCAGCGGTCTTGCTCCATAAACCGGATCATATCCTTGGTCCGCAATGAATTCCTTAGCCGCTTCTGTGACGTTCAAAACAATATTTTGTTCAGTTAACCTCACCTGTAATTGATGAACCATCTTATCCACGATTTCAACGATTTCTTGTTTCGTCAGCGGTTTGAATAAAACAATGTCATCAACGCGATTTAAAAATTCGGGACGGAAATGGCCTCTTAATTCTTTAAAGACCTGATCTTTTATTTCTTCTTCAATGCCACCATCCTCACGGTTCGCCTGCAATAAGAAATGGGAACCGATATTGGAAGTCATGATGATCACCGTATTTTTACAGTTGATTGTTCTGCCTTGGGAGTCCGTTATTCTTCCATCATCCAACATTTGCAGCAAAATATTGAAGACTTCCGGATGTGCCTTTTCAATTTCGTCTAATAATATGACTGAGTATGGGTTTCTCCTGACTGCCTCCGTAAGTTGGCCTCCTTCCTCAAATCCAACATATCCAGGAGGTGCACCAACAAGGCGGGACACGGAATGTTTCTCCATATATTCCGACATATCGATTCTTATCATATGTTCCTCACTATCGAATAACGTTTCTGCCAAAGCTTTTACCAATTCGGTTTTACCGACACCGGTCGGCCCAAGAAAAATGAATGAACCGATTGGTCTGTTTGGATCTTTAATTCCCGCCCTTGCTCTCAGGACGGCATCGGATACGAGTTCCACCGCTTCTCCTTGACCTATTACGCGTTCATGCAGGATATCAGATAGGCGAAGCAGCTTCTCCCTTTCACTTTCCACGAGCTTGCTGACCGGAATTCCCGTCCACCTTGCAACAATCGAGGCAATTTCCTCTTCCGTCACTTCCTGGCGAAGCAATCGGGATTCCTGTTTTTCCTTTTCCAATTCGTCTTCCATTGTTTCCAATTCTTTTTGGAGCTGCGGAATCCTTCCATGCCGAAGTTCAGCAGCCCGGTTAAGGTCATAATCAGTTTCTGCCTGTTCCAGTTCATGACGCAATTTCTCAAGCTCTTCACGTTTATCCTGCACCTTCTGAAGCGCTGATTTCTCCATTTGCCACTTGGATTTCATGCTATTCGCCTGATCCTGAAGTTCTGATAGTTCTTTTTGAAGCACTTCCAGCCTTGCCTTGCTTTGAGGGTCCTCCTCATTTTTCAGGGCCGCTTCTTCAATTTCAAGTTGCATGACTTTTCTCGTGATTTCATCGAGCTCGGATGGCATTGAATCGATTTCCATTCGGATCATCGCACATGCTTCATCCACAAGATCTATCGCTTTATCCGGTAAAAACCGCTCCGTTATATATCGGTTCGAAAGGACAGAGGCAGCAACGATTGCCCGATCATGTATCCTGACGCCATGGTGAATCTCAAACCGTTCCTTTAATCCCCGCAAAATTGAAATCGTATCTTCCACATCCGGTTCAGGAACCAGAACCTGTTGGAAACGGCGCTCCAGAGCCGGATCCTTTTCAATATATTGCCGATATTCATCTAGGGTCGTTGCACCAATACAATGCAGCTCACCGCGTGCAAGCATCGGCTTTAACATATTCCCGGCATCAAGTGCGCCATCCGTTCTTCCTGCACCGACAATTGTGTGTAATTCATCAATGAATAAAAGAATTTTACCGTCACTCTTCTTGATCTCACTCAACACCGCTTTTAAGCGTTCCTCAAATTCACCGCGGAATTTGGCCCCTGCGACAAGTGCACTCATATCCAGTGAAAAAACGGTCTTATCCTTTAAACCTTCCGGCACATCCTTCCTGACGATCCTTTGTGCCAACCCCTCGACAATCGCTGTTTTACCTACTCCGGGTTCTCCTATTAAAACAGGATTATTTTTTGTTTTACGTGAAAGGATCCTGATGACGTTACGGATTTCCGTATCTCGGCCGATTACTGGATCGACCTTCCCCGACTTAACCTCAGCAACGAGATCCCTGCCGTATTTTTTCAGTACTTCATAAGTGCTTTCAGGATTTTGACTAGTCACTCGCTGATTCCCCCTTATATCGTTTATAACCTGTTTTGCTTTATCATAATCCATCCCATATGATGAAAAAAGCCTGTTTACATTCGTTTTGTTGACTTGTAACGACGCAAGAAGGATATGTTCGACAGATAAATATTCATCCTCCCACATTCGCATTTCCTTTTCGGCAGCCGACAAAATTTGCTGTAGGGATGTTGACATATAAACCTGGGAAACACTCCCGCTCACTTCCGGTAATCGATCGAGTTCCTTATTTAGCTCTATATCAAATAGATTCATCGGTTTACCAGATTCCGATAAAATCCTTATTAATAAACTTTCATCCTGTTCCATTAAGGCCTTTAATAAATGCAACTCCGTCAACTCGGGATTCCCTCTATCTTTGGCTAGTTCCTGGCCGCCAATGAACGCCTGTTGGGTTCTCTCCGTCATATTATTAATATCCATCTTAAACCCTCCCATTCATCTATATCATGAACGAATTACCACTCGATTTGACCAAATTTGACCTTTACATTTTCATTATACTTCTAATTTTCCCCATGTAAAGGAAAGTTATAAAAAATGCAGAAGGCATGGAGGATAAACGGAAAAAAACCTTTCTTCATATAGAAGAAAGGTACAAACTGTAGACAAACTCGTTGGAAATCGAGTTTGTCTACAGTTTGTTTTAGGGTTTATACATTTGAACGTTGAATTCCACTCCAGGCAATCGCTTTCCGCGGGCGGTCCGGGAGCCTCGTACCTTCCGTTCCAATCAACTTTATTTTAGCTTTTAGATAGAACCCTTTTGCCAAAGAATTAATAAAACTTGAGTTGATGAGGGTGTTTTCTAAACATAAATCTATTGAGCGAGATTAACAGGTGCCCGCGAAACCATTTGGTTCGTTAAAATGGCGACTGCCATTGACTTCTCTTTCATTTCTACACATGTGAAAGCCATGAGAATAAGCAGAGATTTGAAAAGAAAATCGTCCGTAGGGAACACGCCCAGTTTCAATGACGCCTTCTAGTTGAAATAAATCAAGATCGTACAAAACAGTTTGCCTATTCATTCCACGCCCCGCAAATGCAGCTTATAAAAAACACAAGCGATAGAAGAAAGGCAGACCCATTTGTAAAATGCATAAAACTCCTGATTTGGATGAAACAAAACGGCTTATGCTTTTACGGCCGTTTTATTATAACCATGAAATTCATCGACGAATTGGAAATCTTTATCCGTGCGAGCTGCAAGGATCGTATCTCTGAGCAGAATGCCCGCATCGGTCGTATTGTGGATGATTTCCCCCCACATTCTTGCACTCGTTTGAACTTGAGCTGTGCGCGGAATGCGTTCCTCTTGATATTCCAAGAATGCCTGTTCAATGTCCTTCCCGTGCTTATGAAGCATATCCGACAAATAAGCTGCATCTTCTAAAGCCTGGCAAGCCCCCTGTGCCAAGTATTGAAGCATCGGATGTGCCGCATCACCCGTAAGTGTAATCCTTCCTTTACTCCAATTATCAATTGGCAACCGGTCATACATCGGCCAGCGGCGTTGCCTTTGAATGAATGAAATCGCATTCTGAACAAGCTCACAAGTTCCGGCAAATACACTGTCCATTTCTTCCGGGGTTCCCCATTGATCTGTTTTTTCGTTTTCTTCCGTGTATTGAGAACTTTTGAACACCACTACTTGGTTGTATAGTTCTCCCCTTCTTACCGGGTATTGAACAAGATGAAGGTTTGGCCCAATCCACATATATACATCATCTAAATCTCCATGGCTCGTAACCTCTTCCATCGGAATCGCTCCCCTGTATGCAACATATTGAGAGCAGATCGGTTGATCTTCCACAAATAGTTTCCGCGCCTTGGACCATAATCCATCGGCTCCAATGACAGCAGTTCCTGAATGTTTAGACCCGTTGGCAGAAGTAACCGTAACCTCACCTTCATTTTCTACAGTTTCAATAATGGTTTGGTTCGTAACCAGTTCAATATACGGGTTATTTTCACAGGCTTCAGCCAGTACTTTATGCAAATCGGAACGATGCAAGACAACATACGGCGCTCCATATCTTTCTTTATAAACATCACCTAAATCCAAAGCGGAAAGCTCTTTGCCGGAAAAGGCATCCATCAGCACCAATCTTTTTGGAAATACTGCAATTTCATTGATTTTATCCATGACGCCTAAACGCTGCAACACGTTTGTGGCATTTGCTGCAAGCTGAATCCCTGCACCAATTTCTCCAAATTCGGGAGCTTGTTCAAGGACCTTTACATACTGTTTAGTTTCCGCGATTCCTAAAGCAGTTGCCAATCCGCCAATTCCCCCACCGATAACTATGAATGGTTTTTTTTCTGTGCTCATCATCAATTCCCCCTATATTAGTTGCTTATAGCCAATGTTGCGGACCAATGCCACGGTAAGCGTTTTCATTCGGCTGGCATTCCTTATATACATTAGGATAAAGCTGAAAGTTCCAAACATATTACTTTTAAACCAAAACAGGCTTGAATTCACTTTCAACCTTTTGGTGACCATTATTTACGTCTAATGCCTGTTGCTGTTCCAAATCGAATCTCTCCATTATTGGTAGGTCGTTTACCGAGAATAAGTAAGAATCCGCTTCTGCAACGTGTTCATGCCAAGCCCAATTCGGGACGACGAAATAATCTCCTTTGGACCAGTCAAAACGCACTCCATTAATAACTGTATAGCCTGATCCTTGGTGCACTTGATAAATTGTGGAATGGGTATGGCGATGTGCTTTCGTATGGAATCCTTTAGGAAGTTTCTGCATCCATGCCCCCATCGTCGGATTGGCCGTTTGGCCATTTGATGGATTGATATATTCCACGGCGAAACCTTCATATGGGTCCGGTTCGAAGTTCATTAATCCTTCTATCGCTGCTTTTGTCCCTTTCCACTTGTAATTGGCAAGCGGTGCCACTTGTGAATAACGGTCGGATACCGGACGAACCATTCCGCCTTGATAACGGAGCTCTGAAAAATTATCCGGACGTTTAGGCGTTTCAATCCGATCTGGATATGGTTCAAAGAAAGTGCCGCCTATGGAATAGATGGTTGGAATATCGAGGGCATCCATCCAAATCATTGGTTTTTCACCAACATGTCCATGACCATGCCATAAGTTTTTAGGCGTGATCAAGAAATCCCCTTCTTCCATGAATATCCTTTCTCCCTGCACGATGGAGTAGGCACCTTCACCATTCGTAATGAAACGAAGTGCACTTTGGGAGTGACGGTGGGAAGGGGCCACTTCACCTGGCAACAATAGCTGTACTGCTGCATAGAGCGTTTGGGTCGTCGAAGCCCATCCCCAAGGCTGGCGATAAGTGAGGCCAGGGTTTTGAAAATAAATGGCCCTGCGCTCCCCTCCCCGGTCAGGTGTGAAGATTTCAGCCGCTTCCATCAATTTTTTTGTCAAAAGCTCTTCTTTCCATAAATAAGCATGTGCATGAGGTTTCGGTTCATGGTCCATCAAAGCGGGAATGGCTTCCCACAGCGGCCCAAGGTTATACTGCTGAATATCCTTTGTAAAATCTTTTACGATTGTACTGTTCATGTATTCCGATTTTTCAGCCATGTTAATCCCTGCTTTCTTTTTTATCTTTCCTCACTGGATTTTAGAAAGGTTTCGCTTAATTTGATCGTAGTGCCCTGAAACATGCTCATCGATGAAGTGATCGACTATATAAGAAACTGGTTTGTTTCCGAATTTAGCGAAATTCCGGTGTGGCGATTCTTTGGATAGTGTTTCTTCATCTAAATTCCCGAGACTGCTCTCCACTTTATATTTAAGCTCCTCCACTTGCTTCATGACACCATCAACCGCAATTTTGTCAGTATCGGTAACCGCTGCCAATCGGGCTGGATCTTGTAATCCACGACCCCATTCGGCTCCTGGCATCGCTATTACGGTTTCCACTTCACCTAACCAATAAGGAATGGCTTCGGCTAAATGGGAAAGTATCTGCATGATTGACCACTCATCATCTGCCGGCTTAAATCTGATTGTTTCTTCCGGCAGGTTTGCCGCTGTCTCAAGAATGTGGTCGATTGATTGTTGAACCGATTGGATTGATGTCCCGATCTCCTGATAAGCCATTTTATTCTCCCTCCCCGACACGTCGCACACGGTTTTCAAGATAACCAATTTTGTCGATTTCGATTTTGACAACATCACCATCTTTTAAGAACACTTGTGGGTCCCGGGCCACCCCTACCCCACCAGGTGTTCCTGTGAGTACGACGTCACCTGGTTCAAGAGTCATTAAATTCGATAAGAATTCAACTAAATATTTCACATCGAATACGAAGTTGGATGTATTCGTTTTTTGGCGTTCTTCACCATTTACCGTTAATCGGACATTTAAGCCAGATGGATCGGAAAGTTCATCGGAAGTGACTAACCAAGGCCCCATCGGAGCACTTCCTTCAACCGTTTTCCCTTGAAGCCACTCAAGTGTACGCCGTTGGATATCGCGGTACGTTACATCATTCGCAATTGTATAACCTGCCACATAATCAAGAGCATCTTCTTTTGATACATTACGCGCCCTTTGTCCGACTACAAAAGCGAATTCAGCTTCATAGTCCAGTTGTTCAGAGATTGGGAAAAACGGTATATCATCCTCTGGACCGATTACTGTGTTGGCGAATTTTGCGAATACCACAGGGAATGGCGGCAGTTCACGACCCATTTCAGCAATGTGCTCGCGGTAGTTATGTCCGACACAAATAATTTTGCCTGGCTTTTGGACAGGTGCCTCAAGCTTTATATTTTCAATTTCATGCACCAATTTATGTTTGAAGGAATCACGATGGTTAATAGCGTAATCTGCTGCCTTTTTCGCGATGGAAAGGCTTTCATTCCCTCCCTGTAAAAACTCTTCCATTGTTGCAGGGACATACGCTTCAGCGATTTGTTCACTGCGAAGTTTCCCTTCGCTTTCAAGTAACGCTTGATAAGCATAGTTCAAGTCAACTATTACATCATTCGGGTAAATTGCACCAATACGTTTAAATCCTTGACTGCTGAAAGTTACTAATTTCATATTTCATTCTCCTTTATTCATCACGATTTTTTAAAACCAATTTTTGATGCGATCATCCTACTTCTTCGGATTCCCTTCACAAACAAGAATTTGAATGGCTATACAATTCATTCTTTTCACTTATAGATAACATTGTTCACTATTTATATAAATAATAACTCAATTTTCGGAATATTGTCAAGAAAGTATTGCAAATTTTTGTGCAAATGTTATCATCTACACCATTATGAGTACTTCGGAATCCATTTTAAAAATTTGCTGAACTTACTTATTTAATAGGAAAGTATATTGATAGCTTCAAGTGGCGGTTTTCGTGCTAAATTCCATTTATATTTTACAGATTCTGATATACTAGACCTAAATTAAAACAGACTAGGGAGATTGACTTATGGAAATCGTAAAATCTGGTTCGACGATTCAATCATTACAAATAGGGATGAGCATCATAGATTTACTTGCTTCCCAAAGGACTCCTTTAAGATTCTCTGATATTCAAGAATTAACGGAAATAACGAAAAGTAACCTCTATAAGTATTTGAATACTTTGACTCAGCTTGAGTTGCTATATCGCGATAAGACAACCGGCATGTATCATCTTGGGAGCAAACTGATTCAATACGGCATGGCAGCGATAGGAAATGAGGATGTTACGAGCAGAATAACTCCTTATTTACAGGAAATCAGTCACCATACTTCTTGCACAGTCCTTTTTTCCGTTTGGACATACGATGGGCCAATCACGGCGAAAATCTGGAATTCCAACCAAAACCTAAACATCGGGGCACAGCTAGGTACGCGTCTTCCTCCATCATCCTCATCAGGAAAGGTATTCACTGTTTTTCAGGATCCTTCCTTGACAGCCGAATGGATTGAAAAAGATCGTAATGTTACAGGCTCGTTCCTAAAGGAAACAGATGAATATCATGAAATTCGGAAATTCAAAATAGCTTTTGCCAAAGAGCCTCTTGTACCTTCTGTTTCCTCCATGTCCATTCCGGTTTTTAATTATAATTCGGAATTATTGGGAGCGATCACTGCCGTTGGGTTCACCGAAAGCATTCCAGATCATTATGAAGATCTCTTAAGCGACTATTTAAGAAAGAGCTGTTTGGAAATCTCGAAAATATTCGGTTATTCCGCTGAATAGAAAAAAGCAGGAAAAGGATGGCGACCATCCCTTTTCCTGCTTTTAGATGTTTCATGGCTTCCGCTTATATGTCCAGATCCGGTTATGATTGGATGTTTCAGGAAAAGAATCCCCTGCATCAAGCTTTACCATTTTCGGATTCACTACCGTGCTGCCCGTTTCACCGATTTCTACGTAGGTCCCATTATTAGGTGCCTTCTGACCTGGCTTAAATTGGCGATTTTGCCCCATAGATTTCACCCCTTTTTACATGCTTTCCCCGTTATTATTACCAGTATCCTTTCATTCATGTCAGAAAAATTAAGAACATACAGGAAAGCGGCTTGAATCAAAAAGCGCCTGCTCAAGGAGCAGGCGCTTTTTTTGTTATGACATTAAGTCCACCAGGACCGCCTTTTGGGCATGCAGACGATTTCCGGCTTGGTGGAAAACGACGGAATTAGGTCCATCGATGACCTCAGCCGTTACCTCTTCTTCCCTGTGGGCAGGCAGGCAATGCATGAATAAATAATCTTCTTTAGCAAGTTTTACAAGTTCACCATTGATTTGATAATCTTTAAAAGCTTCTAAGCGGATACTATTCTCGATTTCCTGCCCCATGGAGGTCCATACATCGGAATAGACGATATCCGCATCTTTTATGGCTTCCGAAGCTGAGGTTGTCACCACAATTTCACTGCCAGTCTCTTCTGCCACTTTTTGGGCATAGGCGACGACCTTTTCATCAGGTTTGTATGCATCAGGACAACCGATGGAAAAATCCATTCCCATTTTCGCACAGCCTACCATCAATGAATTGGCAACATTATTGCCATCACCTATATAACTCATCTTCAAACCTTTTAGCTGCCCTTTTATCTCGATGATCGTCAAGAAGTCAGCAAGCACCTGGCAAGGATGTGCAAGATCTGTTAACCCATTGATGACTGGAATAGAAGCATTTCCTGACAATTCCAGGATTTTTTCATGTTCGAAGGTACGAATCATGATGCCATCAATGTATTCAGAAAGGACTTTTGCCGTATCGGAAATGGTTTCACCACGTCCAATTTGCAAGTCATTGCCACTTAGGAACAATGCGTGTCCACCAAGCTGCATCATGCCGACTTCAAAAGAAACACGGGTACGGGTAGACGATTTTTCAAAAATCATCCCCAGCGTTTTACCTTTTAAAGGCGTATATTCTTCACCAGCTTGCAATTTGCCTTTAATGGTCTGCGCCAGTTTTAACAAATCTGCAATTGCTGTTGGTGTAGACTCTTTCATGGTCAAAAAATCTTTTCCATTTAAAATCTTCGCTTGTATCGGTGCCGTCATTGAACTCATACGTGTGACACTCCTTTCGAATATGGTACAAGCCATTCCTGAAGCGAGGTAACCCCTGGATCAGCATTTTCCACCGATTGTAGATAGGCTTTGAAAGTCTCCTCTTCCGTAAATGCAAGCAGTCGGTATTTGGCTGCAAGTAACCTTAGCTTCTTATCTTCTTCCGTTGTTCCATATGCCAAAACGACTGCCGCATTTCCTTCATTTAACCATTTATCAAAATCTGAATTCCCCAATGCCAAACCAGCTTCTTTGATTTGCATTAACAAACCTTCACTTAATTGTACTGATCCCGATTGATAAACACCTGAAGTATGTTTAGCTTTTTGAGCATGGAATACTTTTGACAATGCTTCATTTACCGTTTCTCCAATGGCGATTCCTTCACCTGTTGATTTCATTTCCGGACCTACCTTCGAATCAAGTCCGCTTAGTGCAAATGTAGAGAATACCGGATATTTCACGACAGCGTATGGAATTTCTTCCATTAAGCCCGTTTTTTCGAACACATTCGACAATGAATATTTCCCGAGCAATATTTTTGTCGCTATTTGCACCAAGGATACATCGGTCACTTTACTGATGATTGGGATTGTCCGGCTGGCGCGTGGATTCACTTCCAATACATATACACTGCTTCCCTTAATCACGAATTGGATATTCATGAGTCCTTTATAACCAAGTTCCCTAACTAGTTTTTTTGCATAAAGGGTCATTTTATCTTTGATATCATCCGTTAAGGATTGAGCTGGCAATAATGCCATGCTATCCCCTGAATGGACGCCTGCTTTCTCTATATGTTCTGCAATGATGGGAATGTAGACATCGTTTCCATCCGCAATCAAGTCGATTTCGGCTTCCTTCCCTGGAATATAGGAATCGATCAATACGGGATATACCAGTGCCGATCCATTTGCGATTCTATTCAATAAGCTTTCCTTGGAGCGGATGATTTCCATTCCCTGGCCGCCAATTACATAGGATGGGCGTAAGAGCACTGGAAAACCTATTGCCTCTGCACTGGCAATTAATTGTTCTTCACCATTAGCCATTGAACCCGGTACATGAGGAATATCCAGTTTTTGAAGAAGCTGATAAAAACGATCACGGTCCTCTAATTGATCAAGTGTATCGAATGAAGTCCCCAATAAATTGACACCGTATTCTTCCAGGCCTTTTGCCAGGTTTATCGCAGTCTGTCCACCGAATTGGACGATAACATCTTCAATATCTTCCGCTTCTATTACATTCAGAACATATTCAAGAGTTAAAGGTTCGAAATATAGACGGTCTGCCGTCGCAAAATCCGTGCTTACCGTTTCCGGGTTATTATTGATCATGATCGTTTCGACGTTTTCATCCTGGAGTGCATAAACACCGTGAACCGAACAGTAATCAAATTCTATTCCCTGTCCGATGCGGATCGGGCCGCTGCCAATCATCAACACTTTCTTTTTAGCCGTTTTCTTCTGTTCGTTCTCACCAAAGTATGTTGAATAATGATAGTTCGTATGTGATTCGAACTCGGCTGCACATGTATCAACTGTTTTGTAGACAGCAGTTATGCCCAGTGATTTCCGGTGTGCTCTCACTTCCATTTCATTTACTTTCCATACGGAAGCAAGATAGCGATCTGAAAAGCCCTTTTCCTTGTAAGACTGAAGTTCTTCCCTTGTCACCTGATCGATTTCCTTCGCTTCAATTTCCAATTCGTTTTGGATCAATGAAGCAAAGGATTTAAGGAAGAAATAATCT
The DNA here is from genome assembly GCF_050279365.1 of Peribacillus sp. NPDC094092. Lineage (NCBI taxonomy): Bacteria > Bacillati > Bacillota > Bacilli > Caryophanales > Bacillaceae > Peribacillus > Peribacillus sp. NPDC094092. The sequence goes on from NZ_JBNNUC010000001.1 coordinate 1,404,483, forward strand.
ATGGCTGTCGCTTCATGGATTTCTTCAATCGTCACACCTTTTCTAAGCATTTCAAAAATGACAAAGATGCGTTCATCAGATTTTTCGGCAAGCTTTCCCCAAAGTTCAGGAACCGTTTTATTTTTAAGCGATGATAGCTGCAGCCCAATCGTTTTCAATTCCAAAGAATCGACGGCCTTTTGGACTCCCCCTTCAAAGCTGCGGTGTAAAGCCATCACTTCACCAGTCGCCTTCATCTGTGTGCCCAATTTGCGGTTGGCGGTGGTGAATTTATCGAATGGCCACCTCGGGAACTTCACAGCTACATAGTCAAGAGCAGGTTCGAAGCTTGAATATGTGCTTTTCGTTACTGGATTGATGAGCTCCGATAAATTGTAGCCGACAGCGAGCTTTGCAGCTATGCGGGCTATGGGATAACCTGTTGCTTTGGAAGCTAGTGCCGATGAACGGCTGACGCGCGGGTTTACTTCTATTAAATAATATTGTTTGCTATTCGGATCAAGTGCAAATTGAATGTTACAGCCGCCAATGATACCTAAAGCAGAAATGATTTTAATGGAAGCGGCACGCAGCATCTGAAACTCATCGTCCGATAAAGTCTGTGATGGTGCCACGACGATCGAATCACCTGTATGAATCCCAACCGGATCGATGTTTTCCATATTACAAATGGTGATGCACGTATTGTTGCCATCTCGCATAACTTCATATTCTACTTCCTTATAACCAGCTATGCTTCTTTCAATCAAGCATTGTGTTATCGGACTTTCTTGCAGTCCGCCCCGTACAAGTTCCTTAAAGGTGTCAAGGGAATCAGCAATCCCACCGCCTGTTCCGCCGAGTGTATAAGCGGGACGAACGATGATGGGGAAACCGATTTTGTCGGCAAATGCCAGCGCTTCTTCAAGTGTATGGACAATTGTACTGTCGGGAACAGGTTCACCTATTTCAAACATCAACTCACGGAACAGTTCACGATCCTCCCCTTTTTTGATGGAGTCGATCGGAGTTCCCAATAATTTGACTTTATATTTTTCAAGTACTCCAGCATCATCCAATTGATAAGCAAGATTCAATCCTGTTTGACCGCCTAATGTAGCGAGCAGGCCATCCGGCTTTTCTTTGGCAATGATCTTTTCCAATACATCAACTGTTAAAGGTTCGAAATAGACAGCATCCGCATTCATATCATCAGTCATGATCGTTGCAGGATTGTTGTTGACCAGTATGACTTTATATCCTTCTTCCTTTAAAGCAAGACAGGCCTGTGTACCTGCATAATCGAATTCGGCGGCCTGCCCAATGACAATCGGCCCCGAACCAATCACTAAAATGGTCTGTATCGTGTTGTCCTTAGGCATAAGCTTTTTCTCTCCCGCTATAATCATTTATCATTTGTAAAAAGTCGTTGAATAGTAATGAACTCTCGATGGGTCCTGGATTTGCCTCTGGGTGGTACTGGGTAGTGAAGATTGGCAAGTCCTCATGCATGAGCCCCTCAACCGTGTTATCATTCACGTTTCTGAATCTCACTTGCAGGGATGTTCCTCGTAAGCTCGGTTCATCAACCTCATAACTATGGTTCTGCGAACTCATATACACCTTTTTCGTTTTCAAATCGACCACGGGCTGATTCGCACCTCGATGCCCAAACAGCATTTTTTTTGTATTTCCACCTAAGGCAAGGGCCGTTAATTGATGACCGAGACAAATGCCCATCGTTGGAAAATTCGTAATGATCTTTTTTATGTTTCCTAAAAGGTATTCAAGCTGTTTTGGATCCCCAGGCCCATTTGAAAGCAAAATACCATCTGGCTTCAAGTCCTTGATTTGTTCGAATTCAGTGTCGAATGGTACGACAGAGACTCGGCAGCCTTGCTCGACCAATGAATCCAATATGGATTTTTTATAGCCGAAATCCATCATTACCACGTGCTTGTCGCCTTCCCCAAAGCACTCGACAACCTTTGTGGATACCTCAGCAACGTGGGCTGATAAGCCATTCAGGGTGGGTGAGACAGTGTATTTTTCTTCCGCTGTGATGACTGCCTGCATGGAACCTTCCTGTCTTATATTCTTAACGACCGCTCTTGTGTCAACATGGCTTAAAAGAGGAATGTTCCACTTGTCTAAATATTCCCCAAGTGAATATTTAGCTTGATAATGAGAATGGCTCATATTTCCTTCATATACAATCACACCGGCAACATGCGGCTTCTTACTTTCAAAATCATGTTCATTGATTCCATAATTTCCGATCAGCGGGTATGTGAAGATGACAATCTGGTCCTTATATGAAGGATCTGTCAACACTTCTTGATATCCGGTCATTCCTGTGAAAAAGACAATCTCTCCAGTGATTGTTTTTTCAGTCAATTTCGTCAGCAGTTCCCCTTCAAAGACGGAACCATTCTCTAAATATAGATAGCTTTTCATGATCTTCACCTCTTTAGATGATGTATATTTATATATACGATAGCATAATTATTCATTTTGTTCCATAAAAAATTCAATAAATTTAGATAGTTTGTTTTATTGCCAATACTTTTTTAATTTTGTTTATCGCCATATCGATCTCCGATTCGGTAACTGTCAGGGATGGGAGTAAACGAATCACTTTAGGACCTGCGCTCAATACAAGTAAACCCTCTTCTTGCAGTTCCATTAAAAACACCTGAACATCCTGTTTACATTCAATTCCGACCATCATCCCCAGACCGCGAATCTCATTCACTTCTTCCATGTCCTTCAATGCTTTTGCCAATTCGCTTTCAAGGTATTCAGCCTTTTTAACGGTTCCTTGTAAAAACCCTGATTGGAAAATTTCCTTTAACACGGCTTCGGCTGCCGAGACACTAACGGGATTACCTCCAAAAGTGGATCCATGACTTCCAGGGTTAAAGAACTCAGAAAGTGCTTCCTTCCCAATCATCGCCCCGATTGGCAGGCCATTTCCCAGCCCCTTTGCTGAAGTGATGATGTCCGGTTGGATATTGAAATGCTGGAATGCAAATGGTTTCCCTGTACGTCCTATTCCAGTCTGGATTTCATCTATGATAAGGAGAGCTCCATGTTCTTGGCATTGTTTTTGAATCGTGTCCAGATATGATTGCTGTACGACATGGATGCCGCCTTCTCCTTGAACTATTTCAATCATTACAGCTGCCGTATTTTCATCGATGGCTGCTGTCATGGCGTCATTATCATTAAATGGAACATAGTCGAACGAAGCTAACATCGGTCCGAAACCAGTCTTGATTTTTTCCTGTCCCGTTGCAGCCATCGTTGCAAACGTGCGGCCATGGAAAGACTGCTGACATGTGACAATTTTACTTTTCCCGGTAGCTTTACGTGCTAGTTTGATAGCTGCCTCATTTGCCTCGGCCCCGCTGTTGGCAAAGAACACCTGACTTAAACCAGAGGCATCAGCCAGCATTTTTGCTGTCCGTTCCTGTATGGAACTTTGAAACATGTTCGATACATGCCAATATTTATCTAGCTGTTCGGTGACAGCCATTTTTACCAACTCATGACAATGCCCAAGATTCAAAACCCCGATTCCGGATGTGAAATCCAGATACTCTTTACCTGCTGCACTCGTAATCTTCAAACCTGACGCTTTTTTTGGCTCAATGTTCCACCTTGCATATGTTGGAAATAAATTACTCACTGAAATACCCCTTCTTCCTGAAGAAATTTCGTACCGATGAATTGTCCGCCTTGATAAAAATGATCTTTCCCACTAACGATCATCACTTCTTCAACCCCTTTATTCAGCACCGACAACGCTGTGGTGACTTTCGGGATCATTCCCCCATGGATGTTTCCATCCTTTATTAAATTCTTCGTTTCCGTTTCATTCAATCTCTCAATGATCTGCCCATTTTTCAAGACCCCTTTAACATCGGTCACAAATAAACACATATCGGCCGATAGTGCCTTCGCTACAGACCCTGCAGCCATATCGGCATTCACATTTAATTTAGTGCCTTCTTCGGTAGTTGAAATGGGCGTCAAAACCGGACAATAACCCTTTTCGAATAAAAGTCCGAATAATTCCGTATTGACTCGTTGTATCTCACCAACAGCTCCAAGTTTCTTTTCATCGATATAATCACCAGTGAGAATTCCACCGTCAGAGCCATTTAAACCGATTGCCTTGATGCCGTGGGATTCCAATTTATGAACGAGGCTGCGGTTCGATTTGCCTGCCAGCATAAGTTCCACAATTTCCAGCACTTCTGTGGTCGTTTTTCTTAAACCATCTTCAAATACTGGTTCAATTTCAAATTTTTCAAGCATTGAATTTATATCAGGGCCGCCTCCATGCACGAAGACAATATGATACCCGCGGTTTTGTAACTCTTTAACACTATTGAAAAACGAATCCGATAACTCATTAATGATGCTGCCGCCGCACTTTATGACTAATATGTCCATACTTTCCACCTCTTACGAACGATAGCTTCCGTTTATTTTCACATAATCATAGGTTAAATCGCAGCCCCATGCCGTTCCTGATTCATTACCATCTTTCAAATAAACATTAATGATGATATTTTCATTTTCCAAGTAGGCTTTGGCCTCTTCCTCAGAAAACATTATCGGCTCACCATCATTAAGTACGACGATATCTCCAAAAACGATCGTTGTTTGATCCGGATTGAATTCCACTCCGCTTCTTCCCATTGCAGCAATGATTCGTCCCCAGTTTGCATCCGCTCCAAAAGCTGCGGTTTTCACTAGATTCGACCCAACGATCGTCTTCGCCATCATCTGTGAATCTTGCTTCGTAGGCATGCCATGAACATTCACTTCTATCAGTTTTGTCGCACCTTCCCCGTCTTTCGCAATTTGTTTGGCGAGATTTTCAGAAGTTTGTTTTAATAATTCCAGGAAATTGGACCATTCGGGATGGTCAGGTGTCAAAGGTTCATTGTTCGCTTCTCCATTCGCGAGCACTAATACCATGTCGTTCGTTGAACAGTCGCCATCAACCGTGATTTGATTGAATGTATCATTTGTAATGGAGGAGAGAGCTTGCTGTAGATCATCCGGTTCAATTACAGCATCCGTCGTAATGAAACCAAGCATTGTGGCCATATTTGGATGAATCATTCCCGAACCCTTCGCAGCACCGCCCATTTTTACGGTCTTTCCGTCAATAATCGTTTCATAACCACAGCTCTTCGTTACAATGTCCGTTGTTAAAATGGCTGTACCAAAAGCTTCAGCAGCTTCAGGTGTATTTTCTGGCTGTAATGACTCTATGCCTTTTTTCACTTTTTCCATTTCCATGAATTCACCTATGACTCCTGTTGAAGCCACTGCAAATGAATGGTCCTCCAAACCGAATTTTTGAGCCGCAAGCTTCCTCATTTCATTTGCATCTTTTAATCCTTGTTCACCTGTACAAGCATTCGCACAAGCACTATTCACTACAATGCCATGAAGTTTTCCATTAACGGCTATGCTATCTTTCGTTACATTGATCGGAGCGGCTTGAACTACATTTTGTGTATAAACAGCCGCAGCTGATGCTGGGACATCGGTAAAAATGATGCCAACGTCCTTTTTAGAATAGCGCAATCCTGCATGGACACCTGACGCTTTGAACCCTTGGGGCATTAGAATGTTTCCATCTTGAATTTGTTTGATTTCTTCAACTGCCTGTAATGTTTTCATTATTTTCCTCCAAAGTTTACGGATATAGCGGACTGTTCCATAGTCCTGCCGTTTCTTCTAGTCCCATTAATATATTTGCATTTTGAATGGCCTGCCCTGCAGCACCCTTCACTAAATTATCAATAACTGAAACCACCGTTACTTTACCTGTTCTTTCATCATAATCAACGCCTATGTCGCAAAAGTTCGATCCATATACTTGTTTCGTGGATGGAAAGCGATCAAGCGGCTGTACGCGGACAAATGGGTGGTTCTCATAAACGGTTTCGTATAAATCGTTTAATTCAACATTTGAGGTTTCCCGATTTACCTTTATATACATCGTTGCCATTATCCCTCTTGTCATTGGAACAAGATGGGTATTGAAGGTAATAGACTGTAAACCTGTTGACCATCTTCCAAGCTGCTGTTCGATTTCCGGTATGTGTTGATGGTGATTTACCTTATATATCTTAAAGTTCTCATTCATTTCACTATAATGGGTGACCGCCGAAAGTGATTTACCCGCCCCTGAAACCCCGGATTTTGCATCGATGATCACATCGGCAGCCGCTCCGGCCAATCCTTCAGTGAATAAAGGGGCAAGACCTAATAATGATGCGGTTGGGTAGCACCCAGGATTTGCAATAATCCTTGCTTTTTTTATTGCTTCGGCATTCCATTCAGACAATCCGTATACGGCTTCTTCAATAATGTGCTGAGGCGCTGCCGGTTTTTTATACCACTGTTCATATTCACCTGGAGTTTGAAGCCTGAGGTCTCCTGATAGGTCGATTACTTTAATGTCAAGATCAGAAAATTCCGAAATCAACTGCGAGGAAACACCAGAAGGAGTTGCAAGAAATACTATATCGGATTTTTTTGCAATCGCTTCAGGGTCAATTTCTTCTAATTTGTCTTTCATATGCATTAAATGTGCATTTTCTTCAGATAAACTTCGGCCAAATTGGGAAGAAGTATGCAATGATTTTATTTTAAATTGCGGATGATTATTCAAAAATCTTATTAGTTCCATTCCTCCATAACCCGTTGCACCTACTATTGATACGTTCATAAAACCATCTCCTATAATTTCAGGTCCCTGTCATTCTTTGATTCTATTATTATAAGACTGAATAAAAATAAAATCAAATGTATTTTTATAAAATTCTAAACTAATATTTTAAATGAAAAATTATCCATCTAAATTCCTAGAATTATCCAAAGTTGTTGACTACTAGTGTTTTTTTCGTTTAAATCAAAGGTAGTGATTGAGTTTTAACGGTATTTGGAAAGGTGGTCATTTGCATGAATGAATTATCGTTATCTAATCGGATGCATTCGATATTAGATAATAAACAGCAAGTTAAACATATGGAAAAAGGGCGCTACCTTTTTCAGGAGAGCACCCCAGCAAGTGATTTGTATTACATTTTAAAAGGAAAAGTAGAAGTGAGTAAGGTTGTTCCTGACGGTCGGGAATTAACTATACGCATTAGTTCGGAGAATGATTTGGTTGGGGAAACAGTCTTATTTTCTCCAAATCCTAAATATATGCTAAATGCAAAGATGATGGAAGATGGATCTGTTGCGGTAATTTCCAAAGAAGCATTAGAAGAGAAAATCGCCTCAGATAGCCATCTTGCAGTCGAGATGATGACATGGTTATCGGCTCAAAACCGTAAAAATCAGGCTAAATTCCGCGATATGCTCCTGCATGGCAAGAAAGGCGCCTTTTACTCCACCCTTATCCGTTTATCAAATAGTTATGGCATTGAAGCAGAAGACGGTAGAGTTATCAATCTTCCCTTTACAAACCAAGAACTCGCCAATTTTTGCGGCACATCCCGCGAGGTAGTCAATAGAATGCTCGCTCAATTAAGGAAAAACAATGTCATCTCCATTAAAAAGGGACGCATTACGATTCTTGACTTTGACTTTTTGAAACAGGAAATCGACTGTGAAAACTGTCCAATAGAAATCTGTACCATCGATTAAACCCACATAAAAAGCAATAAATACATAAACCTTAAAATGATCTTCGTTATTTTCAGGGCTGAATTTTCCCTAGGACCATTTAATTATTTTCATTTCCATGGATTCTTATAAAAAATATAAATATGCATAAAAAAAGCATAAAAATCGATTTTCCATTGATTGGCATCAGAAGTTCCTAATAACTATAAAAAAATGAAGGGATGGCGTAATTGCCGTCCCTTCATTTTTTTATTCATTCGGAGGGAGTATTGGTATATTACCCGCCAATGAATGACATTTCTATTTTTTCCTGTTTCTTGGCCGTTCCCGCTGCCCGCTCATCCGAATAGCGATCGTCTCTAAGATTCCAAAGCGAAATGATGAACCCGGTCAATTCTTCATCCGACATGCCGGAACGGAGCAATGACTTCAAGTCATGTCCCTTTCCATTAAACAGGCATGTATATAAACTTCCATTAGCAGAAAGACGTGCACGTGTACAACTTGAACAAAAAGACTCGGATACCGAGGTTATGAAGCCCACTTCTGCAGTAGTGCCCTTATAACGGAAGCGTTTTGCCACCTCTCCAAAATAATCTTCCTCCACCGGTTCTAGATCGAATTCGGTTTGGAGCATTGCAAGCAGTTCTTTTTTCGTAATGACATTCTTCAGCTGCCAACCATTTGTATGTCCGACATCCATGAATTCTATATAGCGTAATTGAATGCCCTCATCTTTACAAAATCGGGCCATCGGCAGGATTTGAGATTCATTGGTTTCTTTTTTCACTACCATGTTCACTTTAACGCCAAGCCCAGCTTCTTTGGCAGCTGCGATGCCTTCAATAACAGGCTTTATGCCGATATTCCTGCCGTTCATCTTCTTGAAAAGTTCATCATCGAGGCTGTCTAGGCTGATATTCACCCTCTGCAAACCAGCTTCTCTCAAATTCACGGCATGCTTTTTCAAGAAGACACCATTCGTAGTCAGTCCAATATCTTCAATGCCTTCAATTTTAACGAGATTTGAAATCAGAGTGGTGAGATCTCTCCGAAGTAATGGTTCACCGCCTGTCAACCTTAGTTTTTTTACCCCTAAGCTAGCAAATATTTTAGAAAGCCTTACAATTTCCTCATAAGATAATAGTTCACTTTTAGGCAGGAACTGAAAATTCTCATGAAAAATTTCAGCAGGCATGCAATACTGGCAGCGAAAGTTACAGCGATCTATGACTGAAATCCTTAAATCCCTTAGTGGCCTGTCCAATGAATCTTTAATTTGATTGTTCATTTAACCACTCCTAGCCGAAAGTATTAGAAAAAAACCAGACCATAAAAAGTGACTCGATTGAATGGATTCACTGTTTTTTGACTGGCTTTTCATTTCTATATAGAGTTATTATTTGATTCCCAATGCAATTTTAGCATATCTGGACATTTTGTCCTTCGTCCATGGCGGACTCCAGACAATCTTCACATCCGTTTCCTTTACCTCCGGAATATCTTCCAGAACCAATTTTACTTGATCGACAATCGTGCCAGCTAGCGGACAGCCCATGGCAGTCAACGTCATCGTCACGGTAGTCAGACCTTCCTCATCCATATCCACATCATATACCAAGCCTAAATTAACGATATCTATGCCAAGCTCAGGGTCAATGACCTGCTCCAAAGCTCCAAATATAATGTCTTTTGTATCTTGATCCACTTCGATCACTCCTTTTATGGAAAATCTTTTCCTTTTGTCGGTTTCATCATTATGTCCATTTTAGACTTTATTTTATGTCCGTATTAGAATCATAACAGATTTTGAGTGAGTACTTAAGCATTTTGCACAGTTGACAGTAAATGTTTCGCGAACCAATCTGCAGTCATAAGTACCCCTTCCCTACTCACTTTATGTCCCGCCTTAGGGTCAAGGATAAAATCAATTTTTTCATCTGCCTCATTATACCCTGCTTTGACCTCTTCATAAAAACGATATGCATGTTGATAAGGCACAACCGGATCTTTGGCACCATGCCAAAAAAGAAGCGGACGGTTGGATAGTTTATCCCGATTCAGACTCAAATCAAATGGCTTGAGCTGTTCAATCACCTTGGCAACTTCCTCATCAGTAGCTGGGAAATTAACTTTCCTTTTCTTAATCTCCTCCATTTGGAGCTCTGCATACGCGACATATGATGGGTTTCCCATTAAGCTGACTCCGGCGGATATCCAATCATAAGCTGCCATTGCCCCATTGGTCACTATCCCCCCCATAGAGGTACCAGCTACGCCAATTTTGTCAGGATCAATTAATTTTCGGGATAATAAATCATCCTTCAAAAAAGATAAATCCTGGATTGTCTGTAAAACCATTTCCCAAAAACGGGGCATCATTTGAGAATCACTTAAACCAGCCTCCCTTTCACCATGAAGGATCACATCTGGAAGAAGCACACGAAAACCCTTTTCTGCCAATAAATAAGCATAGTGAAGATTGTGTTCTTTTGCACTTTGAAAACCATGTATAAAAATAATAATCGGCAATTCCTGATTGAAAGTGGTTTCTTCCCCAAGGTGCAATACAGGAATATGTCCAATTAGTTCTTTTTTAATTATTATCAAGTTAACCCCTCCGAATAATTTGTTCCGGCTTTTCAATCAATACCATTTAAATGGCATTCATCATTCCACTCTTTAATTCATCATGATCCTGGATATAGTAATATCATACAGGAATGCATAAAGAATGAAAAAGATTTACATTTACTTTAAAATAGGCTTAACAATATTTGCATATAATGAAATCAAAAAGAACAGAAGGTGTGTACATGGCAGAGAAACATTTAATCGTATTGGATCTTGATGGTACTTTACTTACAGATAACAAAACAATTTCTTCAAGGACTAAAAAAACACTCCTGAAATTAAAAGAAGATGGACACGAAGTTATGATCGCTACCGGGCGTCCCTTTCGTTCAAGTGAACTTTATTACCGGGAATTGGGGTTGACTACACCCATCGTTAATTTCAATGGCGCTTTCGTCCATCACCCATTACATACAAGCTGGGGGGTATACCACTCTCCACTGGATATAAGTGTTGCCAAAGATATTGTTGAAGCGTGTGATAATTTTAAATTTCACAACATCATCGCAGAAGTCCGGGATGATGTTTATGTTCATTATCATGATGAAAAGTTGATGAACATGTTCAATGTAGGAAATCCGATCATGAAGACAGGTGACTTGCGCAATTACCTTCAGGATTCCCCAACTTCGATGCTAATTCACACAGATAGTGAATTCGTTGGACAGATCCGTCAGCATTTATCCGATGTTCATGCAGAATTGGTCGATCATCGCCGCTGGGCAGAGCCTTTTCATATCATCGAAATAATAAAAAGCGGGTTAAGTAAAGCCGTAGGTTTAAAACGTGTATCCAACTATCTGGAAATTCCCCAAAACAGGATAATCGCTTTCGGTGATGAAGATAATGATTTGGAAATGCTTGATTACGCGGGAACCGGTGTGGCCATGGGAAATGCGATTTCACCGGTAAAAACGGTAGCAAATACGACTACATTGACGAATGAAGAAGATGGCATAGCGGTCTTCCTCGAAGAAAAATTCAATATAAAAGCCTAATACGTCATTTTTTACCTTCATAATATCTCCCTTTTAAGCCAAACTAATATGGACAACAGCTTCCATTCCGTTGTCGACAACGCTCAGAATCGGAGGAGATAAGAATGGGTAAAAGCAGTAAATCTAAACGATTTGTACAGCAAGGCAAAGAAAGTGTTGCCAGGCATGCCGAAAAAATCCCTTATCACACTACGTTTGAAGAGGCTGAAAAAGACAGGTTAAGAATTATGTCAGAACAAAGCTATGGTGGCTTCTAATGGGAAACAATTTATTCCAGAAGGCAAGGGAATTTGTTGAAGAAGCTCTCCACTCTGAGCATGACGGTGACCAGCATAAGACCGAGGAAATTGCTAAAAATGCTCTTCACTCAGAGCATGGCGGTGACCAGCAAAAGATAGAGGAAATCGCTAAGAATGCTCTTTCGTCAGCCTTTGCCAATACGAGCGAGGCCGAAAAAGAACAACTGCGAGAACTCCAGGAAGAGCTGGAAAACCACTCTAAATAACGTAAAAGCCTCCAGGGATTCCTGGAGGCTTTTACGTTGTTTTCATCCATTGTCATTTCGTGCCTTACCGCCTTTTTCACCAATTTCTTTATAAAAATCTTTACCATGGGAATTAGCAGTGGCTTTTCCACCCTTTTGTCCAATCTCTTGATAGAATTCCTTTTCATGATTATCCGATGTGGCTTCTCCGCCCTTTTGCCCAATTTCCCGGTAAAAATCCTTGTCGTGATTTTTAGAAGTGGCATCCCCGCCTTTACGGCCTGCTTCCTGTCTGCTCATTTTTTCGTCGTTAGCCATTTTTATTACTCCTTCATGATTTTAAATTGGCGCTACTATATAAGAATTAGCCGTTTGATACAGGCAATAAACTTAAAACGCCTAAATACTGACTTTTGTAATAGAAGTGTAATGGCCTTAATCTTTTGTTGACATCATTCCCTGCGGAAAGTTCCAACTATTCCTGAAGTTTCCATGATGTTTGTGAAAGCATGCGGATCGACTTCCTTGATGATCTTTTCAAGGTCATACAGTTCATACCTTGTAATGACAATCAATAACATTTCCTTAGTTTCGTTGGTGAATGCCCCTTTTGCAGGAACCCTTGTAATTCCGCGAACTAACTTAGCATGGATTGCCTGTTTAAGTTCTTCGCTTTTCTTTGTAATGATCATGGCCGTAAGCTTTTCATGACGCGTATGAATCGCGTCAACGACACGGGTCGATGTGTAAAGGGTAACAAGTGTGTACAAAGCTTTTTCCGGTCCATAAACAGCACCTGCCGTTACGATGATCACGCCATTCAGCAGAAATAAATAAGTACCCACTGGTTTGTCTTTCTTCCGCGACAGAAGCATGGCAATAATATCCATTCCACCGGTCGATGCACCGTATTTCAAAGTGATCCCCACACCTACTGCTGCTATGACTCCGCCGAATACCGCATTTAATAATATGTCAGGTGACCAGCGTGTAATCGGAATGATTTCCATAAAGAAGGACATCAAGACAACGCTGAGGAAACTATAAAAAGTGAAAGACTTTCCAACCTTTCGCCAAGCAATGATCGTTACTGGAATGTTCAATATAAACAATAGAATACCTGTCGATACATTAAAAGGAGCAAAAGAGCCAATCATCCTTGATAGTAGCTGGGCCACTCCTGTAAAGCCGCTTGCATATACGTTTGCCGGTATTAGAAAAAAGTTCATTGCGATTGCATTCAGTAATGCTCCGACCACAACTATGATAATTTTCTTCATTTCACCACTGTACATCCTAAAAACCTCCATTTCACCCTTATTCTATTATCTTTTTACCCTTAATTATTTATTCTATTTACGTAGAGATTGAATTTTTACCGTTACGTGCTACACTAAAATGTAGAGTGACCACTCATTTTCTAAAAATTGTAAAAAGAAAGCAGGTGTATTATGGCTATCACAATTCTTGCAGATAGTGCATGTGATTTGCCGTTGTCTTTCTATAAGGAAAACAATGTTTCATTAATTCCTTTACAAGTCCATCTTGACGGGAAAAATTACGAAGACTTACTTACCATTAATTCTCACGAAGTCTATCAGGCGATGATTGAGGGAAAAGCCCCGAAAACATCGCAAGCTTCTCCAGAATGCTTTATAGAACTTTTCACACAGTTTGCCAAAGAGAAAAAACAAGGGATTTATATAGCCTTTTCCTCTGGATTATCAGGAACCTATCAAACGGCAGTGATGATTCTTGATCAGGTAAAGGAAGAGTACCCCGACCTTGACATCGAAATCGTCAATACGAAATGTGCTTCGATGGGCGTCGGTTTAATTGTAAAGAAAGCAGCCGATCTCGCAGCAAACGGTGCCACTAAAGAAGAAATCCTAGCTGACATAGAATTCCAAACCCGGCATATGGAGCATCTATTCACTGTAGATAACCTTGAGTATTTGGCCCGCGGCGGCCGCATCTCCAAGACATCTGCCCTTGTTGGCGGGTTATTAAACATTAAACCGTTATTGCATGTAGAAGATGGTAAGCTTGTTCCGCTTGAAAAGTTACGCGGCAAAAAGAAATTGATCAAACGTGTAATCGAATTGATGCACGAAAGAGGAAAAAATTTAAAAAACCAAACGATTGCCATCAGTCATGGTGATGATGAAGCGACGGCCCTGGAATGGAAGGAAGCCATTCAAAATGAATTCGGGGCAACCGATTTCATGATCCATACAATCGGCTCCGTCATTGGCGCACATGCCGGTCCTGGTACAATTGCCCTCTTCTTCTTAAACGATACCCCTGGGAAATCATAAACATACATACTCCCTTCCATAATTGTGAACAATATATATTGATCAGATAATGGAAGGGAGTTTTCTCTATGTCAAAAACAACCGATGACAACAAAAGGCCAAAAGATAACCAGGCGAGAAATGCTGAAAAAAATGTCGCCTATCAGGAAAACCTTGCTGCAGGTAAGCACTCCTATTCGAAGAAAACAGACCATAAATGACGCGAGGGGCTTGTCCCCTCGCTTTTTTAATATGGTTTAGATAGTTGTCTTCCTATCACACATTCTCTATAATAAAGGAAATAAAACCTGCTGGAGGTAAGTGATGGCAAAGGAAAATTCATTTGATATTGTTTCGAAAGTAGACTTTTCAGAGGTAACGAATGCAGTTACCATGGCTATGAAGGAAATACAAACACGTTATGATTTTAAAGGGAGCATAAGCAGCATCACCATTGAAAAAGAAGACCTGGTTTTAGTGTCTGACGATGAATATAAGCTCGAACAGCTGAAGGATGTCCTCATTAGTAAACTCATTAAACGTGACGTACCAGTCAAGAACCTGGACTATGGCAAATTAGAAGGGGCTTCCGGCGGAACCGTTCGCCAACGCGCCAAGCTGATTCAAGGCATCGATAAGGAACAAGCAAAAAAAATCAATACCATCATTAAAAACAGCGGTCTTAAAGTGAAAAGCCAGATCCAAGATGATCAAATCCGTGTTACCGGTAAGAACCGGGACGATTTGCAAGGGATCATTTCCGCAATCCGGGGCGCTGATCTGTCCATCGATGTACAATTCTTAAATTACCGCTAAGTATGAAGACCTTACCTTTGGGTGGGTCTTTTTTTATTTGCAGCTTTGCCTCGATAGCCGTCACCCCCCTTCTTCTTCAAATGAATCTCCTTCATGTAACATGGAAAGACTAGTCATGTTCCGTTAGTTATATAGATAATTGCCCACGATCAACTTGGTCATTTTTTCCATGTTTTATTTTTCTAAAAAAAGGAATAGAAAAAGCATAGATAATTAAACAGGAGGCGTTTTAATCTTGACTACCCAAAACCAAAATCAGAACAAACAAGGATTTCCACCTCAACATCAACAGCATCAACCTGGATTGGAAACAAAAATGGAGCCGAACCCAGATTCGGTAAAAGCTGCCTACAAAGGAAGCGGCAAACTAAAAGGTAAAACGGCAATCATAACAGGGGGAGACAGCGGAATCGGTAAATCTGTTGCCATTTATTACGCTAAAGAAGGAGCGAATGTGACAGTTGCATACTTGGATGAACACGAGGATGCCAAAGCGACAAAAGAAATGATCGAAAAAGAAGGCCAGAAATGTTTACTCATTTCCGGAGATATCGGTGATGAAGCCTTCTGCCAAGATGTCGTCAAAAAAACGGTTGATGAGTTTGGCGGTTTGGACATTCTAGTCAACAACGCGGGTGAACAGCATGTACAAACAAGTATCCTTGACATTTCAGCTGAACAATTGGAAAAAACGTTCCGCACGAATATTTTCTCGATGTTCCACTTAACCAAGGCTGCATTGAAGCACCTTAAAAAAGGAAGCAGCATCATTAATACAACCTCCATCACAGCCTATCAAGGCAACCCAAAACTAATCGATTACTCTTCAACAAAAGGTGCAATACTGGCATTTACAAGGGCCTTGTCGAACTCCATTTCAAAAGATGGGATCAGGGTGAACGGCGTTGCGCCAGGCCCGATCTGGACACCGTTGATTCCTGCCTCATTCGGGGAAGAAGATGTCGCCAAATTCGGACAGGATACCCCAATGGGCCGCGCCGGACAGCCAGAGGAATTAGCACCGGCTTATGTATATTTGGCTAGTGATGATTCATCCTATGTCAGCGGACAAGTCATCCATGTAAACGGAGGGACCGTGGTAAACGGATAAGCCTTACCCTTTCAAAAGCAGGATATTTCGGTTATAGAGGAGTATATGCGGAGTCATTATATTGCAGATCCATGGTTCACCGTTCGGGAATAGGAAAAGGCATTGCTTTTATGCAATGCCCTTTTTCGTTCAATAAGTCATGGCCATTGCACCCTGCTTGATTGATCTGCAGGAATGCCTCTCCACGAAATGATGTGGAATGATGGTCCCAGCAGGTGCATCTCCAGTCTGCAGCATTTGAATGATGCCCTTAGCGGCCTGATATCCCAAATCAAAAATATTGATATCAACGGAAGTCAGGGCTGGTAATGACAGTTCAGAGAAAAGAACATTATTGAAGCTGACGATTGAAATTTCTTCAGGAGTGCGCACGCCCATCTCGCGAAGTGAATGCACGATGCCAAGTGCCATAAGGTCATCACTGACGACCAAAGCGGTTGGTGGTTCATCGATGGATAGTAACCTTTCTGCAGCTGCTTGTCCCCCTTCATGCAAAAAATCTTCATGCAGGGTATATTCCCTCCTTCGATCGATTCCAGCCCTCTTCAATGCCCGTTCATAACCTGACAAGCGATCAAGGGTCATCATAAGGGTTACGTCACCTCCGATGAATCCAATCCTTTCATGTCCTAGCTGTATGAGGTAATCCGTTGCCTGTTCGGCAGCCAAGACATTATCATTATCGACATATGTTATCTCCTCGATAAAATCATAGGGTTTCCCAATGATCACGAATGGAAAAGACCTCGCTCTCAAATAGGTCAGAATGTGATCGTTCATCCTTGAATACATCAGGATAATTCCATCAACCATCCCCCCCTGCACCATATTCACTACTCCTTCGTAGATTTCTTCTTCTGTTTTTCCCGTGCTTAGCAACAGGGAATAATGATTTTCCTGAGCTCCCTCACTTAGACCCTGAAGGATCGTCGGAAAAAACGGATTTTGATAATAATCATTTGACGAACTTGGCATTACCAAGCCAATGATCCTGGTCGATTGATTGGCAAGACTACGTGCAATGAAGTTTGGATGGTATCCTAATTTACTCATCGCCTTACGTACCCGTATCTTTGTTTTTTCACTTATCCGAGGATTGTTCGCAATCACTCGAGAAACTGTTGAAGGAGCAACATTCGCTAACTGTGCCACATCTTTTATTGTTATGGCCATGCATTTCCCCTCTCCCCTCTTAGCCTTTATTGACTTCATTTAATACAAGGTGAATACCAATAAACACTTCTCTAATATTCATTTTATATTTATACATTTTGTATGTATTCATAATACACTCAGTTCGATAGTTATATCCATACTTTTTTTCATGTTTGTTCAATTTTTCAGAAAATACTCACTTTTCCGTTTTTTTCTTTCTGTTTTAAAATTCAAAAAGAAGCTGATGTATGATCAGCTTCTAAAAAAACGGCATGGCTATTGAAGATCAAGAAGTCAGACGACTAACTACATAGGTTTTAAGCTGATTTCCAATCAGGACCATAGAGGTGATTCACCTATTAAAAACGATAAACCCTCGTTTCATATGGACGTAAATCTATAAGGGATACCTCAGGACAATCCTCATAATTTGCTAGCAAAAGTTCCATTTTACCCCAGTATGAAAGGTCGATTCGGTGGTGATTCATACTAAAATTACATACTACCATAACTGAATTATCATTCATGTTTCTTGTATAAATATAAAGTTCGGGATGATCTTCCCATAATAATTCATATTCCCCATAAACGAGGACCTGATGTTTTTTTCGTAGATCAATCATCTTTTTATAAAAGTGATAAATGGATGATGGGTCATTTTTCTGCTGTTCTACATTAATGGCGCGATAATTGGGATTAACCCTCATCCAAGGTGTTCCATGCGTGAAACCGCCATTTTCAATATCACTCCATTGCATCGGTGTTCGTGAATTATCACGGCCACTATGCCAAATAATGTTCATGATTTCATCATGCGGACGACCTTTGGAGGTCTCTATCCGGTAAAAGTTTTTCATTCCTACATCATCATAATCATCAATCGAATCAAATTGGACATTCGTCATGCCAATTTCCTGACCTTGATAAATAAAAGGTGTACCTTGCATGAAAAAGTATAGGGCCCCAATCATTTTTGCGCTTTCCAACCAGTATTGATGATCATTTCCCCAGGTGGATACACTTCTTGGCTGGTCATGATTTTCAAAAAACAAAGCATTCCATCCTTTGTTTTTCAGCCCCTTTTGCCATTTGGTCATTGTGCGCTTTAACCCCTGAACATCAACGTCGTGATTCTGTCCCCTATTCCAAAGCCCAAGGTGTTCAAATTGAAATATCATATTGAACTTCCCATTCGATTCCCCGACCCATTCTTCCGCCTGCTCAATCCTGACGCCATTGGCCTCACCGACCGTCATGATATCATACTTAGAGAAAGTCTCTTCTTTCAACTCCTGAAGGTAATCCAGAATCCCGTCCTGATTAGTGTGCATTTCAAACGCTGGTACGTACTGATGCCAATAAGGGTTGGGCATATCCGGAAGGCCATCACGCTTATGAATATGCGTGATCGCATCGATCCGGAAGCCATCGATCCCCTTATCGAGCCACCAATTGACCATTTCATATAATGCCTTTCGTACATCAGTATTTTTCCAGTTTAAGTCTGGCTGCTTTTCGGCAAACAAATGTAAATAGTATTGATTGGTCCTTTCATCGAATTTCCAGGCACTTCCGGAAAAGATGCTTTCCCAATTATTAGGCTCACGACCGTCCTGCCCATCCCTCCATATATACCAATCCCGTTTCGGATTATCGCGGGACGAACGTGACTCTACGAACCAGGGATGCTCATCACTTGTATGATTCAAAACAAGATCGAGTATCACCTTCATCCCACGTCCGTGAACATCTTTCAATAACAGATCAATATCTTCGATTGAACCGAATTCATCGGAAACTGCTTGATAATCACTAATATCATAGCCATTATCCGCATTAGGCGATTTATAAAACGGACAAATCCAAATAACATCAATCCCTAATTCCTGCAAATAGTCAAGCTTTGAAATCAAACCTTTTATATCACCGACGCCATCACCATTACTATCCATGAAACTGCGCGGGTATATTTGATAGCAGACCGCTTCTTTCCACCAGGTCTTATTCATGCTGTAACCTCCCGATCCTGTTTTCCACAAAGCCTTAGGGACAATGTTTGGCGGCTACCGACAATCGAGAGGCATATGATTATTTTGGTTGGTTCCGTTTTGAACGCTTAATAACCAAAGCAATGAATATACCAAAAATAAGAAGAACCAATCCTATGACTAACAGGTAAGGAATATTAATAATCGATTTAGGTGACAGCGTGTAGACTTCTGTCGTCTCCCTGTCGATTACGATAGAGTAACTGTTGTCCTTACTGCGGACCAGATCCCCATTCAGCATACCTCTCAACTCTTTATTGCTTTCAAGTTCCTTATCAGTAAGATTTATCGTTTGAGTTTCAGTCGTATTGTTCATGGCGACTACAATCGTTTCATCTCCATATACACGCTTGAATACCGAAGCTCCACCTTTTTCATATAAAAGCTCCATATCCCCCTTTACCAACGCTGGGTACATGTCTCTGAGATCAGAAAGCTTTGTTATATATTCCACCAATTCCTGTTCTGTTTTAAAATTCATCAACTTGTGATTATCGGGGGCAATATTCCCATTCAAGGCAATTTCCGATCCATAAAATACGATTGGCACCCCTGGCATCGTATATAGGTACGACAGCGCCATTCTCCATCTGGAACCTGGATTTTCATTATGGTCGGCAGCATCCTTTGTAAAACGGGGCATTCCCTGTGTATCCATGAATAATGCCTGCTCGGCATTGCCACCTAATTCATCTTCGCTTTTCTCAAATGCATTAAAAACAGGTTTCAATTCTTTATCGGGTGCAGCAAAAGCTTCCCGTAGCTCAGCATTTTGTGGATAAGCCATAAAAGCATCGATACCCGTCTTTTTGTAGCTTGATATCAAATCGGCATCACCTTGTACATCGCCGATTGTATAGAAATTTGATTTTTCAGATTTGACTGCATCCACAAATTCCTTCCAAAAATCTTTTGCTACGTATTGGACTTTATTTATACGGTAACCATCGATATCGGTTTCCGTTATCCACCATTTGGCAGCATCAAGTAAATATTTCCTTGTTTCCATATTATCTTGATTCAAATCGGGAAGATCATCGACCCAGCCTGTTTCCAAATCTTTTTGGCTACTGTCCTGGGAAATCCTTTTTTCTTCATGGAACCAATCTTGTTTTTTTGGATCGGCCAGCCACGTGGAGTCAGGCCCAACATTATTTGCTTGAAAATCAATGATTACCTTCATATCGCGTTTATGTGCCTCATTCACGAGTTTTTTAAACTCTTTCAATGTCCCATAATGTTTATCCGTTTTATAAAAATCTGCCACCCAATCGCCATGATAGCCATTTTCATCATTAGCGAAAATCGGTGAAAGGATGATAGCGGTATAACCCATATCTTTTAAATAATTCAGTTTCTTCGTGACACCTTCGAAATCCCCACCATTAAACGTGGAAGGGTCATTCACGTTCGCATCTCCATTATTTTGAGTATTCCCATCGAAAAATCTGTCGATCAATAATGAATATACGATTTCATCCTTCCAAGTTCGTTGTTCTTTTTCAGCTGCTCCTACTGGAATGGCGTAAAAAAGAAGCAACGGAATTAAAGCGAGTGATAACACTCTTTTTCTCATATCCGCTCTCCTCCTAGCTATCTCTTTACGCCTTTAAGATTAGCCTTTTGCCCCCTTAACGTCAAATCCAATTTATAAAAAACTTTACACTAAAGGAACAAATTGGTGATACTGATTATAGTTACTGAATCGTAAAAAGGCAGAACACGATTAACGTTCTTTTTTTATCGTCTTAACCGCTTTATCCAAGGCCCTTTTTGGTTTTGCGTTTTGAGTGCTTATTTCATCCATGGCTGCATTCATCGGTCCCCATACCCTATTCATTTCCGGTATATTCGGCACTGGTTCAGCGTATTGTAATTGTATGCTCATGGCTTGTGCCCTTTCATTTTCTTTGATTGCGGCATTGTGTTTGATTGATTTATTAGGAGGGATTTCCCCTGTTAAATCATAACGCAGCATTGCATGATCATCATTTGTCAAATATTCAACTAACTTAGTAGACCAATAAGGATGTTTTGTGAATGCTGTTACATGCCAGCCTTTGATTTCCATCAACGTTTTCATTGGCTGGCCATTGGGCAATTCGGGCATGGGCGCGATTCCTGTATCCTTTCTCCCGGTAAATGAATCACCGTCGCTCATGATAGAAGCCAAATT
The DNA here is from genome assembly GCF_050279365.1 of Peribacillus sp. NPDC094092. NCBI lineage: Bacteria > Bacillati > Bacillota > Bacilli > Caryophanales > Bacillaceae > Peribacillus > Peribacillus sp. NPDC094092. Next base: position 1,425,843 of record NZ_JBNNUC010000001.1, read on the forward strand.
CCCTTGTATGAACAACTCTTCGATCGCTGCTTTGTCGCCTTTAGGAATCAAGCCCGCCTTATACCATTTTTGGATGTATGCAGCCCCTTTTATGGCATCCTTATTATTCAAACCAATGTCGGAAGGCTCCAGTTTTCCATTCTTATCTTTAAAAATATAACCTCCCATCCCAGCGATCACTCCATATGAATCATGGAAATCATTCCATTTGGCATAGTAACCATGCACGTTACCCTTTCTTAATTTCTTCGCCATTTTATAAAGGTCATTCATCGTCTCAGGAGCCTTAGACATCAATTTTTTGTTATAAATGAAAACGGATGTGTTTACTGATTTCGGCAATCCAAATACCTTATCCTGATACATCTCCCCACTAATTGAAGGTTCAATGAAGGCATTCAATACTTCATCTTTCACCTTCACTTCCTGAATTAAGCCTTCCTTCACGATTTGCCCGACTTTTTCATGAGAAAAAGTTACAACATCCGGGGCCTTTCCGTTTCCGATTGGCCCATCACTTCGAAGCCGCTCATACATCTCGGTAGCTAGTTCAAGCTCTTCATGCTCAACTTTGATTCCATATTCTTTTTCAAAAGCTTCAATCACCGGCTTTAGCGCCTCTGCTTTACCCTTTTCCTCCCAAATGATCAATTTTTCCGGCTTCGCTTCATTGCTGGCTTCGTCTTCTTTTTTCTTATTTTCTTTCACTACTTCATTTTCCAAATCTGAACTGGTACCACAGGCACTTATACTAATAATCAAAAACATGGACATGAACAAATGAAAAATCAGCTTCTTCACTTTCATTCTCCTTTTTAAAATGTTTATTCTATCATGTCCAAAAGCACCAAATAATACTGTTTTTCAGTTCATTCATTCAAACAAAGCCACTTAATGAAAACGGTGCCAAAGCTATTGTTATCATTATATGAACGGCTTTGGTTTTTACAACATTTTCCTCAGTGTATTTATTTTCTTGTAGTGATGAACACTTTTTGTTATTTTTTAGTTAATAAGTGCTTCTTTCAATTGTAATCGGGTATATAACCATATTGAAAAACACTTAACCTGGCTTAGTGCAACTTCATGGTGCCCCTCCAACTCATAAACAGCCGGAAAGTTTCCTTTTTCACATCCCCAAATACCTATAGAATTGGAGTGGTTTTGTAATGGAATATTCATCCATCCACCATAGACCTAATGACAATTACGGCTATACCATCAACACCGAAACCCTACATATCCGCCTACGTACGAAAAAACAGGATATCTCCTCAGCTGGATTGATTTTTGGGGATCCATACATTTCTGATCATGATGGGCAGTGGCAGTACGAAGAACTTCCCATGAGTTTATCAGGCAGCGATAACCGTTATGATTATTGGCATATCTATGTCAATCCTCCCTACCGGAGAATTCGGTATGGGTTCAAGGTATCCTCAGAAGATGAAAGTGCCATTTACACGGAAAAGGGATTCTTTACAGACCCCCCCCGAGATCCGGGAAGCTATTTCGCGATACCCTATCTACATCAAAATGAAGTTTTCGGGGCACCGGAATGGGTCAAAGATACAATTTGGTATCAAATTTTCCCTGAACGATTCGCGAACGGAAACCCCGACAATGACCCGGAAGGCGTGCTACCTTGGGGAAGTGAAGATCCGGCCGTGGATAATTTTTTTGGCGGTGACTTCGAAGGTATCATTGAACATTTGGATTACCTTGAAAATCTTGGCATCAACGGAATTTATTTCACTCCAATCTTCCATGCCTACTCCAATCATAAATACGATACGATTGATTATCGGAGTATCGATCCGCAATTCGGAACGAAGGAAACATTGAAAAAACTAATAACCGAATGCCACAAACGGAATATCCGGGTCATGCTGGATGCCGTTTTTAACCATAGCGGCTACTATTTCCCCCCTTTTCAGGATTTACTCGAAAAAGGGGAGAAATCGAAATATAAGGATTGGTTCCACCCACACAGCTTCCCTCTTAAGGGAGGGGACAGGCCCAATTATGAAACATTCGGTTTTTTTGAATCGATGCCAAAATTGAATACTGCGAATCCGGAGGTGAAAGAATACCTGCTTGAGGTGTCGGCTTATTGGATCAAGGAGTTCGATATAGACGCCTGGAGGCTCGATGTGGCAAATGAAGTCGACCAGCCATTCTGGCGTGAATTTCGAACAACGGTGAAAAATATAAAGCCTGACCTATATATTCTTGGAGAAATTTGGCATGACTCGATGCCATGGCTACGCGGCGATCAGTTCGATGCGGTCATGAATTACCCGTTTACCAATCAAGTTTTTCGCTTGGTCGCTTCACAAACCATCAATGCACGCGAGTTCACGGAAGAAATGACAGCCATTTATCACAGTTATCCTGCCAATGTTTTTGACGTGACATTCAATCTTCTTGGAAGCCATGATACACCGCGGATTTTCACGGATTGCGGGGAAGATCTAGCCCGGGCCAAGCTCATCCACGCAATCCTTTTGACATTCAATGGCAGCCCTTGTATTTACTATGGAGATGAAATCGGCTTAACCGGGGGCATGGATCCAGGGTGCCGAAAATGCATGGTCTGGGAAGAAGAAAAACAAAATACCGAGCTTTTCAATGAAATTAAGACATTGATCCTCTTGCGAAAAGAAGAACGATTACTTGCCAATGATGGAAAGTTCAAATTCCTTGATACAGCCGGAAATGAACATATCGTGGCCTACCAAAAGTATAATGGGGAACGTTCTGTCGTGATCCTCATCAATCCGACGGATGTCCAGCAATCCTTTACTCTCCCATTTGACCTGAAAGGACGTACACTAACTGATTTAAGAACAAAAGAAACCACACAGGAAGGTGAATTTGAATTGGCTGGTTATGAATATAAAATTCTCGCATTCAATCATTGAGGCAATGAAAACGGGGCAATGAAAATCATCCGCCCCGTTTTTTTCAATCGATTATTTGGATATCATATTCTTTGAACCATACATGGGTTTGTGCCAGGTGCGCGAGCAACTGTGGACCTGACATCAATTGCCCGAACCAAGGCACTTTAAAAGCGGCACCCTTGGAATCTACTATATCGGTTAGCTTCTGTTTATCGAAAAACTCATGCAGGACCGAACTTTTATCCATAAGTAAGTCTTTCAACCATGCCTGCACACGGTCCGTATATATAGGGTTATGGGTTTTTGGATATGGACTTTTTTTACGATACAATACCTCATCAGGTAACAGCCCCTCCAACGCTTTCCTTAAAATGCCCTTTTCACGGTTGCCTTCCATTTTCATTTCCCAAGGAATGTTCCATGCATATTCAACAAGGCGATGGTCGGCAAATGGCACGCGCACCTCTAAACTTGCACCCATACTCATCCTATCCTTCCGGTCAAGGAGCGTCGTCATGAACCATAATAAGTTCATATAGAAAAGCTCTCTCCGCTTTGCTGCCACACCGCTTTCCCCTTCCAATTTAGGCGTTTCAGCAAGGGTGGCCAAATAAGCTTCCTGCGCATATTCCTCCAGCTTCAATTTCTCGCGCCATTCCGTTTTTAATAAAGATACCCGCTCCCCGGTCGATCTCATCCATGGAAAACCAGCACGATTCAAATCATCCTCACGATGAAACCAAGGGTAACCTCCAAAAATTTCGTCCGCACATTCGCCGGATAGGCCAACGACAAAATCCCGCTTGATTTCCTTACAAAACCAAAGTAAAGAAGAATCGACATCCGCCATGCCCGGGAGGTCCCTTACAAGGACAGCTTCCGTTAAATACTCCGTCAACTGTTCTTGAGTGATGATCGACGAATGGTGAACCGTGTTAAAGGTATCCGACATCTTTTTAATCCAATATCCATCAGAATTAGGCTGAAAATCATTTGCCTTAAAATAGCGCTCATTATCTTCATAATCGATGGAATACGTATGAAGCTGGCCTTTTCCTTCTTTTTGATAGGCGTTTGCCGCAATGGCTGTTATCGCGCTTGAATCAAGCCCTCCCGATAAAAAGGTACAAAGCGGAACATCTGATACAAGTTGCCGTGTGACTGCATCTTCGACAAGGTAGCGAACCTTCTCGGCCGTCTCATCAAGAGTATCCCGGTGTTCTTCACTTTTCACATTCCAATATCTCCAAATCCGGAGGCCTTTCCTTGATAAGGTAAGCGCATGGGCAGGCCTTAATTCCTGGATATTATGAAATACGCCTGAACCTGGCTTTCGGGATGGACCAACACCAAAAACTTCAGACAACCCTTCACGATCAATCTCCGTTTTAACATCCGGATGGGCCAGAATCGCCTTAAGCTCCGATCCGAAAATGAACCCGCCATCCCTTTCCGCGTAAAAGAATGGTTTTACCCCCATACGATCTCTTCCAACGAATAATTTCTGTTCTTTTTCATCCCAAATCGCAAATGCAAAAATCCCATTGAACAAGTCAATGCATTTTTCTTTCCATTCTATATAAGAAGTTAGTAAAACTTCTGTATCAGAATGACCGTTAAAGGAATATCCTTTTAATAATAGCTGTTTACGAATATCCTCGGTGTTATATAGCTCACCATTATAACAAAGTGTATATCTGCCGTTTTCGTGATTTTTCGTCATCGGCTGTTTTCCGCCTTCCGCATCGACAACCGTTAACCGTTTATGACCAAAGGCAACATGGGCTTCGCTCCAAACATTTTCTTCGTCTGGCCCCCGCTTTGCCAACGTTTTTGTCATGTTTTCCAGTGTTTTCGTTTTTGTCCGTAAATCTTTTTGAAAATGCACCCAGCCTGTTATCCCACACATTCACACTTCATCCTTTCTATCCGGACTATCAAAAATATATTGGCTCCCTGTCTTAAAAAAGATTTACATCCCCTAAGTATCGATCAGCAATTCCGTAGGACTGCCCTGCCCACATCGCCCGGCGTTGTTAATGAATTGTTGAGCAAAGCATCCCGTGTTTAAACATAGCCTATGCAAAGACGGAAAGATGGTTATTTGTCCATAATATTTTAAAATATACAGTTATATTTTCATTGGATTTTGACTAAAAAGTAGGTGAGGATTCCACTATTGGAGGTATATGTATGAGTCAGCAACAACGAACCAAGTTAATGAACAGGCAAACAAGAGCTTTTACCGAAGGAACAGTGGAAAATATCAATCAACAATGGATCTTTTTCGATGATGAAACAGATGAGGCCTGCTCCATTGAAGACCACGTTGATAGCATCATTGAAGTGTACAGGGGTGGGCGCTGGCAGCAAGGAGTAGTAGAAGAAGAGGGAAAAATCCTGCTTCATCGGGAAATCACCTTCTTAAGGGAAAATGAGCCCATTCGGATACGCAAAAAACTGCTCTATTCTTTTGAACGCCTATTGGAAGAATTGAACGATGATTCCTTTTTCCAATTTGTAACGACATTGAATTCACTTGATTTTTCTATTTATGATTGTATATATAGTTATAACCAGCTCACCTTTTTAAGGGCCGTCCCTAACCAGTCCGGCGTTAATTTCTTCACCTTTGATAACGAGAGCCAAATATGCCTCGTCCAGCACCACTTTTCTTACGGGAAAAAGGATCATGATCGTTTTGAATTCACCCTGAACACTGGAAAAAGGATCGTCATTGAGAAAGTGAATTCACAATAATGGGTAAAAGAAAACGGGTAAATGAGGTTTCCTCATTTACCCGTCTTCAATTCTGCATTAAAAAAAGTCCATTCCTTGTGGCAGCGAAAGCCCTAAATAAAGGACGAATACAAACGCTACGATGAACAATATCCACATGGCACCCGTGCTTTTCCCTTTTTTCGTACGGACCAGCACCATCTCCATCGCCGCAATCACGATGATTCCAACAATCATTTTTACTGCATAAGCACCAAAATCAGTGATCAGCATACCGCCAGTCAGGAAAATCAATAAATAGAACAACCGTGTTATCATATGTAGCATTTTCGCTTTCGGATTTCCACCTTTAAGCATCGAATATGTAACAAAGAAAAGAATGATTCCGATAACCCAAGCCGTAATATGCATATGTGTCATTTTTATGCCCCCTCGTTCAGTTTCCATTTCATCATATCATAGGCATTTACAAAAAAACAAAACTAAGGATCTAACTGAATGGGTAAAAACCAACAATTTAATGAACTTCATTTACATTTAATCTTAATAGGTCCCTACCTGCGCATAAACGGCTTTTTGCCATATGTAACCCATCGCCACATATATTCAACCGGTCCGTATTTAAACAGCCCCATCCACAATAAGGAAAGCAGAATTTGCAGGCAAAACAGGGCTATTAAATAAACAAATCCCTTCGAGTAAGAGACTGATCCATATAAACCAAGGCCATATGAGTAAAAAATGGCCGTACATACCATCGATTGGAACAAGTAATTGCTCATCGACATCCTTCCGATATACGAAAGCGGATGTAAGAGGCGGAAAGCCCCTGCCTGTTCCGCCAAAAGTACGATAGCCGTAATATAAAAAATCGTAAGTAACGGGCCTCCCAAATAATCCTGCACGAATATCGTACCAAAATGGTAAACCGTCACATATGGCAGAATCTTAAATGATATGCCCAATAGCAAGCTTACAATCGAAAGCATTTTCAATTGTCGTTTATATTGGGCTGGATTTTGGAGAATGCCTTGTTTTGCAACGCCTGCTCCAATTAAAAAAAACGGAAAAATCGATAGAAAAAGGATTATGGCATTAAAAGGGTTGTTCACCATATACCAATCCAGTGCCCTTTGACTCATTATGTCCGTAAATGTACCAGATTGATAAACTTCCAAAGACTGTTTCATCATCGCCGAATCAGTCGTTATTGCCATCCCTTCCCTATCAAAAAAGCCCAATATAAGAAATAGCGAACCCAATATCGCAAAAGGCAGGACATAACAAACCGAGCCTAGCAGGATTAAATTCCTGCCCTTCATTTTATAAAAAAATAAAAACGCAAACCCAAATACAGCATAATTGATGAGGATGTCCCCATGCCAGATGAAAAAAGCATGAATGCACCCAAGTATCAGCAGGAAACTTAGCCTTTTCATATATAGTATAGGAAATGAAATACCCTTTTCTTCAGTCCTTATAGCTAGTATGATTGCCCCGAAACCGAACAGAAAGGCGAATAAAGGATAAAAGCTGGCCTGTGCGACAATATCACTGAATCTGTACAAAATCCTGTCCCATCCACCGGACCACCGCTCGGCACCATCTATGTACAAGAGCGGAGAGTGGAAAGAAGGCATATTCACTAAAAAAATGCCTAAAATGGCGAATCCCCGTAAAACATCGATACTTACGATCCGTTTACTTTCCTGTAATGGTGCTATTGTGCCCTTCATAAGGTCACCCTCTTTCATCCATACAGATTTATAACTCCATTGCATCATCCTTAACTTTTGTGACCGCTTTTTGCTTTTTTATCAGTATGACAAACAAGCTGCCCAATAAGCAAAAGATTCCTGCAAGGAAGAATGCCCATGTATAGGAATTGAATATTTTGAAGATAAGCCCTCCACCGTACGCCGCCACTGCTGCGCCCACCTGATGGGCAGCGAATATCCACCCATATACAATCCCGCTCTTCTCTATGCCAAAGACTTGCCTTGAAATGCTTATGGTCGGAGGAACGGTGGCTATCCAATCCAAGCCATAAAAAATGGAGAAGATGATCAATAGGCCGATTGAGCCTTCATTTAACGCAAAAGGAAGCAATACGAGGGAGGCACCCCTTAGAGCGTAATACCAAAACAACAGCCAGCGGTTATCAAAACGATCTGATAACCACCCGGATACAGTCGTACCGATCAAATCAAAAATTCCCATGAAAGATAACAGTGATGCTGCCGTCACAACCGGTAAGCCAAAACTAATGCAGTAAGAAATGAAATGTGTGCCGATCAACCCGCTCGTTGAAAGTCCGCATATAAAAAAGCTCCCCGCCAATAACCAGAATTCCTTCACTCTCACCGCTTCAATCAATGACTGAAAAGCCATGGCGATTGGGTTCTTCCTTTGGACTATAACAGTCTCCAAATTTTCCTCTTCTAATCCATATGGAAGAGTGCCAACTTCCCTCGGATTGTTTTTCATGAATAATAGGATGATTACCAGCATGATCAAGCTAAGGATCAATATTAATCCAATCGCCCATCTCCATGAAAAATCCTCAATGATGATGGCTAAAACCGGCAGTAAAATGAGCTGGCCTGTGGCTGTACTTGCCGTCAGTATCCCGACCGCCAGCCCTCGCCGCTTCTCGAACCAACGATTTGCCACATATGGGCTCAATACCGTTAAAAACACTCCAGACCCCAATCCAATGATAATTCCCCAAATTAAAATGAGCTGCCACTCATGCTCCATGAAAAAAGTGAGGAAGATCCCTGCCAATAAAGTGGACATGGCCAATACCATCATTTTTTTCAATCCAAGCACTTCAATTAGAGCTGCCATGAATGGACCCGATAATCCATAAAGAAAAAGACTTATGGCGAAAGCTAAAGATATGACGGACCTATCCCACCCGAACTCCCTTTCAAATGGTACGATGAAGACTCCCGATGATGACCTGACGATTCCCGCTACAATAATCGAGAAGAAGGTTATGATTAAGATAACCCAGCTATAATGAATACGTTTCAATGCTCTCCCCCACAATCCAAAACTCTTAGAATCAACAAGACGAAAAAGAAAAATCATAATAATTTGAAATATTTTATAATAGTAACACTTTATCGTTAAACAGGAAGCTTTTTATCGAAACAAATTCCATTGCTCCTAAAATGATCGTCCTTATCCACCAATGGCATGAGTTACTCTTCATAGTTTAATATGAAACCGAATTTAAAGGGAAACAGAAAAAAACGCTGATCATTTCTGAACAGCGTTAGCGAGTCATCAATTAACGAATCTGCCTGTTTTCCCCTTAGATTCCCAGTAATCATTACGGAGATGGATTTTTTGTATTTTTCCTGATGCCGTTTTTGGAAGCTCATCGACGAACGATACACTGGTGACGGATTTGAAGTGAGCTAGTTTTTCGCGTGTGAAGGCTTTTATATCAGACTCCGTTAATTCCACGCCCCTTTTTGGCACAATGAAGGCATGCGGCGTCTCTCCCCACTTTTCATGGGGAACGGCAATGACTGCCGCTTCAAGAATGTCCGGATGTTCGTATAGTACTCCTTCCACTTCTATGGAAGAGATATTTTCTCCGCCGCTAATGATGATATCCTTTTTACGGTCAACGATATCAACATTGCCATTTTCATCGATCGTGGCCATATCCCCTGTATGCAGCCACCCATTTCTCAAAGTCTGGCTTGTCGCTTCATCATTTTTCCAATAACCTAACATCACTCCATGACTGCGGACGATTAGCTCCCCGATATCCATGCCATCATGGGCCACTTCCTCACCATTGTCATGGATGACCTTTACCTCACTGCCAATGATCGGATATCCTGCTTTCGCCTTCATTCTGTATTTTTCTTTTTCCGAAAGATCATCGAATTCAGAACGAATCAGCGATATCAGACTAACCGGTGTTGATTCAGTCATTCCGTAAATTTGAATGAATTCCCAGCCTAACTCTTTTTCCACCCTTGTAACGAATGCAGGAGGCGGTGCGGACCCCGCAACGACGATTCGGATATCCTGCTCAATATTCGGAACATTCCGTTCATGATATTGAAAAAGAGAATTCAGAACCGTTGGTGCCATATGCATAATGGAAACCTTATGTTTTTGCAGGGCATCAAATATCATTTTGGGGCTGGTTTTCCTCAAACAAACTTGAGTGGCACCATTTGCCGTATAATAAAATGGGGCACCCCACCCATTCACATGGAACATCGGCAGTACGTGCAAATATGTATCGCGGTCATTGACCCTGAAATGATGCATCGCACCCAGGGCGTGTAAATAGTTGTTGCGGTGAGTCAGCATCACCCCTTTGGGATTTCCTGTTGTCCCGCTAGTATAAAGGAGGCTGGAAACATCATTTTCATCCACGGACTCCCGGTTGAAGCACTTGTTATCATAACGTTCCAGCCAATGGTTGTAATCGGTTGCATTTATCTCTTCGTTTTTATAATGAACGATTATGTGCTCCACCGATTCAAGTTCATCCTTGACAGGGGAAATTAGATGATACAATTCCTGATCTACGAAAAGGACCTTTGACTCGCTATGGTTCAAAATGAATACATAATCGGCAGGCTTCAAACGGATATTCAATGGAACGATTACTGCCCCAAGCTGAAATACCCCATAAAAGCCTTCAAGCATTTCAATTGAGTTAGGTGCCAGATATGCCACCTTGTCACCCTTTTTGACTCCAAGGTCCCTTAAACCATTGGAAAGCTGGTTTACACGACCGTTCAGCTCTAAATATGTTAAAACCTTGTCATCTCCAATGATGGCTTTCTTATCGCCATATAGTAAGGCTGCTCGATCCAAGAAATGCGATAATACTAATGGTACATTCATTTCCTCACCTCTTATTTTATTTCAATATTCTGAATTAACATTATATTACCATATCTGTTATCAAACTTTCAATAACATTCAACATTGTTATATAACAATATATTGATAGGCAGATGAATCACATCAATCATCAGTCAACATACAATACATTGAAACTCCCTTCAGTGATAGGCTCATGGCCTGAGATTCAGGGGAAAAACCAGAATAAAAAAAGGGTGATTTTCTTGCCGGCCATCGTAGGAGTCGTTCAAGTCATCAACGTCGGTAGCAGTGGGATTGTCCATATCGGTGACGTCTTTAAAATAAGTCCATTCTCCACCTCAAAAACGTTTGCAGGTGCTGGCTCTTTTAATACAGGTGAATCCATATCCCTCTATAATGCCTACAGCACCACAAATACAAATGATACAGATGGTGTCGATCAGCCACTGGTCTTAAATCTCTGATGGTTTTTAGAAAGGAGTCAGCATGATCTTCAATATTCACCAGACCATACAAATCAATATGATAAAAATTGAAAGCATCGCCAATTCATCCGTTTTTCAAATAGGAAGCGCCGGGGTGATTAAACCATATTCCACATTAGCCAATACCGGTGGATTCACTGAGCCTGCTCCGGAAATTGAAACTGATGTAATCCCATTAACCAGTTTCGTCCCGTTTACACCTTCCTAGTTCATAGGCATTCACCTACCTCCGACTTTTTCATATACTGTCTTATATGAAATTAACTTATTGTGAGGGTGGGGTGTTGAATCGTGAATCAGGATCTTTATTCGTATTCCATACAAATGCAGCGTTTTCTTGAAGCCCAGGATAAACGGATCATGAAACTTGAACACGAACTCAAACGCCTGACAGATGAACTAGCCGAGCTGAAAAATAAACCGCCAATCCATGTTGATAAAATTGAATATAAATTCGATCAGTTAAAGGTCGAATCTCTAGATGGAACATTGAATATCGGATTAAATCCAACTGATCTTAACAACATTGATGAATTTGCCGTCAACAACCAGCCCGTTCAACCTGCCCCAAACCTATTTCCAGGCAGGGAGATCGTCGTCCAGGAAATTCACAACGATATACTTTCAGACTTGGAGAATATGATTCACGATGCGGAAAACCAGCTGAAAACATCATTGGAACCCTCTTATCATGACTTCATTAAGCAGGACGTCCAACGCCAGCTGCATCAACGAATCAATATGTATTTCGATAATCTTTCGTACGCGGAACGTGCTCCGCAGCAAAGGGATAATATCAAGGAAAAGATCAGGGAAAGGGTGAAATCCGATATTCAAACCGCACTATTTCAATTCATTACCCATTCACAAGCCGAGACAGGAGGAAATCCAAATGGAGTTTAATGTAACCAATCACCAGCTTTGCGTAGGAGATATTAAAATTACCGGTGTAGCAAGTTCTGCTTTATTTCTCATAGGGGATGTACAAACGGTCCAGCTATCCTCAGCATTCGATACCCCACCGGAGTCCCTTATTATCGGGCCACTCGTGCCGCTTACTCCCGAAGGATAAATAACATGTTTTCTAGAATATCAAAAGTAAAATCTTTAGTATCCGACACGACATCATTCAGCTCCACTCTGCAAATCGGGGATACCTCATATATAGATGGTAATTCCCAGGCTTTAGCCGTCCAAAAGAGAAGTGAAACTTTCCAGTCAGTCGATATTCATTTCGAAGATTATGAAATTTTCAAGAGACCATTTTATATTCCGAGATTGAATGAACCAGTCATTTCAAGTTTTTCAAATCCGAATCCCTTTATACGGGTCGGCAATATCAATATTATCGGGATATCAGCCTCATCTGTAGTTGGTGTGGGGAATGTAGGCCATGCACGTATGGAGTCAAGGGTGAAACATATTCGGGAGGTTCCTAAAAAAAACGAAGAGACGCCAGTCGTGGATTCAACCAACTACACTTAAACTTTTAAAGGAGGTGTTCATATGCCAGCCATTATCGGCCCAGTTCAAGTATTTAATGTCGCGGAAGGAAACCTGCTATTCGGTGATTGCGCCGTCATTTCCCCTAAGTCTTCCTCCAAATCGGTTGCCGGATCCGGTTCAGCGAACACAGCTGCAATCGTGTTTACTGCAAATGGCCTGAACGGCAGCAATGTCCTTGATGTCAATGGGGTCGACCAGCCCATTACAGGGAATAACTAGTCAAAGAAAAAGCCTCCCATCTCCAGGGAGGCTTTTAAATTCGGCCTATTCTTCTAACATGTTAAATACTTGCTCGACATCTTTGTCTCCCCTGCCTGATAAATTGACGATCAGCAGATCATCTCTTGTTAACTCCTTTGCGAGCTTGATGGCGTGAGCTAGGGCATGTGAGCTTTCGAGAGCTGGAATGATCCCCTCTGTTTGGGATAATACCTGAAAAGCCTCAAGAGCTTCTTCCCCTTTAACCGTTACATACTCCGCCCGTCCGCTATCTTTCAAAAAACTGTGCTCGGGTCCTACGCTTGGATAATCCAATCCGGCTGCTATGGAAAATGTCGGTTTAGGTTCCCCTTGTTCGTCCACTAACGTCAAACTTCTGAATCCGTGCAATACTGCCGGGACACCTTGCGAAATACTTGGTGCTTCACTTGGCTCTACACCAATTAAACGGACATTTTCTTCATCGATATAATGGGCAAAGGCACCAATCGCATTACTTCCCCCTCCTGCACAAGCAATGACGGCAGTTGGCAGCTTTCCTTCCTTTTCAAGGATCTGGCGCTTTGATTCTTCACTTATGATTGATTGAAAATGCTTAACGATCGTTGGATATGGGTGTGGTCCCACTGCTGAACCAAGCAAGTAAAAAGTATTTTCATAGTTTTGCACCAAATCATTCAAAGCCTCATCAACGGCATCCTTCAATCGACCCTGTCCCTTTTCGACCGCTACGACCTTTGCCCCCAACAATTCCATCCGAAAAACATTCAATGCCTGCCTCTCCGTATCCAGCTTACCCATATAGATCACACACTCCATGCCAAACATCGCACATGCTGTCGCAGTCGCCACACCATGCTGCCCAGCGCCCGTTTCTGCGATGATGCGTTTAGCACCCATCCGTTTAGCGAGCAGGATTTGTCCGATCGCATTATTAATTTTGTGAGCACCTGTATGATTCAGATCCTCACGCTTCAAATATATTTTTGCCCCGCCAACCTTTTTCGTTAAATTCTTCGCATGTGTTAACGGATTTTCGCGTCCGACATATTCTCTCAGATAATATTGAAACTCCTCAATGAATTCCGGGTCATCCTTATATTTCAGGAATTCCGTTTCCAAAATATCCATAACTTCCTGTAGTTCACCCGGTACGAAGCTTCCACCAAACTCACCAAAGTATCCCTTGCTCTTGATCTCACTCGTCATACTCTTCTCTACTCCTTTAAAAAGGTATTTTTCTCCACTAGTATATAGGAAGCATTTACACATTTTCAAACTATTCTGTTTATTCGACCAAAAAGAAGCGTCCCACATCAATGGGACACTCCTCTCTCTTATACTTCCAATAAATGCGAGCCATCAAAGAAAAACAAGTAACGGCCGGTTACCTTCTTATTCATGATCCCTTCAACAGCCCTCGTATACAGCTGAAGCTGCATCCGGTATCTATCGGCAAGAATCTCTTTAGCCCCTTCATACCCGCTAGCAAAACGGCCGGTTATGGTATCCGTTTTATAATCGAGGAGCACAAGACCTTGTTCATCCTCAAAGATACAATCAATCACACCTTGAATAAGGATTTCTTCATCTCCCGCTGCCCAATCGCTGTAAGCTTCCTTTGCAGGCAACGACATCGTAAATGGCACTTCACGGCGAATGCTTCCGGCCCTCTGCATTCTTTGCCCGATTTCACTGTCAAAGAAATCGAGGATCGTCTCAGGTTCCACAGCTGCTTTCTGTTCCTCCGTCAACAACTCACGTTGAATCAAGTCAACGATCAGTTCCTGAATCGATTGAATGGTAATCTCTTTAGATAGATCGATATGCTGCATGACTAAATGAGTAATCGTACCCCTTTCGGCAGGAGTCAGTGACTTTTCTTGCATGAAAGTCGGCCGCTTCGTGATAGGTCGCTTAAATTTACGCAACAACTCTGTGGAGCTTTGCTCGTCCTTGAGTTCATATTGACGTTTTAGTTCAGAAACGGATTGCTTGGAACGGTACACCGTCGCATCATGCTCTGGGTACTCCCATTCCAGCTGTTCCTTGATATCATCATAAAACTCGGAAACGATACCGACCTTCTCCGATTTCTGGACATGATCAAGCATTTGCTCTTGAACCAGTGCCTCTTCCTCATCAAGAACAGCAAGCTCTTCACTTGGAATGACGGAAATGGACCAATTCGATGGATGCGACTCCATTTCCAAGCCAAGACCAGCATCACCAAGAGAATCCCGATGTCGGACAAGGGATGGACCAATCCAATCAAGATAACTTTTTGCACCTGCCCGTACATAGTCCTTCAATAGCCACTCTCCATGTGCAGCATTACTTTCCCAGTTCTGCTGCGTTTTTTCAGCATCATTGATACTGGCAATCAAATAAAGCTTCTCCTTAGCCCTTGTAAGCGCTACGTAGAGGACACGCATTTCCTCGGCAATTAATTCAAGCTGCTTTTTTTTCTTGAAAGCCATTTGGGGGAGGGATGGATAAGTTATCCGTAATTCGGAATTCACATACTTTGCCGCAAAGCCATAATCCTTATCCAGTAAATAGGGCTTGCGTAAATCCATCATATTGAATTGCTTGGAAAGACCGGCAATGAACACAATCGGGAACTCAAGCCCCTTTGAGGAATGAATCGTCATCAGCCGGACTACATCTTCCTGTTCCCCTAAAGCCCGAGCTGCCCCTAAATCATCCCCACGTTCTTGCATTCTTTCTATAAAACGCAAGAAACGGAACAGTCCGCGGAAAGAACTTGCTTCATATTGCCTTGCCCTGTCATACAGAGCTCTTAAATTGGCCTGACGCTGTTTGCCACCCGGCATCCCACCTGCAAAATCATAAAACTGCGTTTCTCGGTACAGGAGCCAAATCAAATCCGATAATGCTTCCTGCCTGGCAAGCTTCCTCCACTTCACGAGTTTTTTATAAAAAGCAGAGGCTTTTTCATAAAGCCCCGGATGTTCTTCCGGGTCACTCTTTCTGTAAAAATCAGCTAGCGCTTCGTAATAGCTTCCTTTATGGAACAAACGCACCTGTGACATCTCTTCTTCATCCAGACCGACGATAGGTGAACGGAGAACGGATGCCAATGGGATATCCTGTTGCGGGTTATCTATCACCTTCAATAAGGAAATCATGATGGCCACTTCGGTCGCTTCAAAATAACCAGTCGATAAATTAGCATATACTGGAATTCCCTGCTTTTTAAATTCCTCCATGATTTGCGGTGCCCATGGCATCGAACGAAGAAGAATGACCATGTCTCGATAAGTGGCAGATCGGTACTTTTTGGTTTTCGTATCATATATCCGATGCTTTTCACTTATAGCCTTTTTAATGAGCTTGGCCATCTGTCTTGCTTCGAGCTGTGCTTTTTCAAGCTCCTCGGCTTCAAACCCGCCATCCGATCCTTCCGTTTCCGAATGAGCTTCCGGATCAGCTGTTCCATCGATTAAATGGAGTTCGATCGGATTTGGATCTTCTTCGGGATATGGGGCACCTTTTTTCAATTGGGCATCTTCATCATATACAATCTCACCGACTGTAACGCCCATCAACTGTTGAAACAAGAAATTGGTCCCATCGAGAACTTCCTTACGGCTCCGGAAATTGCGGTTTAAATCTATTTTCAGTCCGGAATCGACACCATCATGAGTAAAACGTGTGTATTTCCCAAGGAAGAGATTCGGTTCCGCAAGCCTGAACCGGTAAATGGACTGCTTGACATCGCCAACCATGAAAAGATTCCCATTATATTCGCCGTCAGCCGTCACAAGTTTTAAGATGGATTCCTGAACCAGGTTCGTATCCTGATACTCATCTACGAGTACCTCTTTGAACTGGTTCCTGTATTCTACGGCCGCGGCTGATGGTTTTCGTTCACCGTCCACAGTTTCCCCCGTCAAAATTTGAAGACAATAATGTTCCAAATCGGCGAAATCCACCAAGTTCTTTTCTGCTTTTGCAGCAAAAAATCGATCATCAAACTGCTTAACAAGCATTACAAGTGTATCGACATAGCCCTTGAGCTCCCTTATATCCCGCAGATAGCTTTCCGGTTTACGGGAAAATAACTCTTCCTGTAACGATTTGATGATCTTCTTCGCCTTATCACGACACTTAGTAGCCTCATCCGTAACTTCTTTGATGAAATCTCCACCAGTAAGGCGTTTTGCCGTACCAAATTTCACATTTTGGATTTCTTCATAAAGAGCATTCCAGGATTGATCTTTCACTTCCGATAGTTTAGCAACCAGGGCAAGATCAGCTATATAGTTTTCAGCCCTTGGCGCCGGACCCCCAGGGATTTTCGTCAATGCAAGCGAGCGTTCCAATAAGTCCCTGGCAGTGTCCAATTGCAAGCCAACATCGAACTTCAATGAATCGATAAATGAAAGATCATCAATCCCTTCATCATCTGCCAACTCATACATGCTAGCTGCACCATCGAGCCATCGGGCCGGCTCTGGATTCGATTGCGAAAAATCATGCAGCGATCGAACGATATTCTGAAGCGCATCATCGTTACGATCGCTTGTGAAAGCATCAACCAAATTAAAGAACTCTTCATTATCACTTTGGCCATACTGCTCCTCGAAAAGCTCTTCCATCACTTCATCACGGAGCAGCTGGATCTCCGTAGAATCTGCAATCCGGAAGCCCGGGTCGATATCCGTCAGATAATAATACTTCCTGATCACCTCTAAACAAAAGGAATGAAGTGTGGAAATCGAGGCACGATTAATCAAGCTCAACTGCTTACGCAGATGCTGTGAATGCGGATTATCATTGATCGCTTTTTCCAATGCCTCACTTATCCGATGGCGCATCTCGGCAGCCGAGGCATTGGTGAATGTAACGACGAGCAGTTCATCAACATCGATTGGTTCTTCTTCGGAAATGACTTTTTGAATGATCCGATTGACCAGCACCGCTGTTTTCCCTGAACCTGCGGCGGCCGCAACCAGAATGTCCTGATCTTTAGCCCATATCGCTTTCCATTGATCTTCCGTCCAAGTCACATCTTTTGGCAGTGCAGGAATTTTTGTTTTACTCATCGTTCTCTCCCTCCCCCCTTAATAGCTCAAGAACATCATTTTGTTTCTTCTGTGCCAAATTCCTGAATTGGTTTTCCTCCAGTGATTGGTCGAATTGGCATACAGATTTAAAGGAACAGAAAGTACACGGCGTTTTCTCCTTTAATTTATATGGGGTTATATCCACATCACCATCGACCATTCGATCACCAGCCTCCTGATAAATGCGGCGCACATGATGATTCAGAAGCGAAAACTCTTCCCTACTGGCAACTTTGGAAGCCGCAAGGAGCGATCCGTCCTTTTTAAATCCAGCTGGGATGATATCCGACTTACCCGAATTATCAATATCAAGCGTAGTATCCATCATCTGAATGACATTTGAATGATCCAGTACAAGTCCATTCATTTTAAAACTTTTATAAATTTCTTCCTCAATTTTATCCAAACTGAGCATTCCCTTTGATTTGACAACGGGATTATGCACATGAAAATACAAAACGCCAGCTGGAATCGCTTCTTTTCCTATAAGCGACTTGGAATGGGTGACAACGATATCTAGGTATGTCAACATTTGCAGCGCGAGTCCATAATACACTTCACTCATGTTCAGTTCCTTTTCACTCGACTTATAATCGAGCACACGCAAATAGACACCCTCATCTTCTTCCGCTTTATCCACGCGGTCAATCCGCCCGATCAATTCCATCTTCGTACCGTTTTTCAATGTGAAAGAAAGTGGAGGAAGCTCGCCATTTTTTCCGAATCCAAGTTCTAATCCGACTGGGGCAAAACCGCTTACCTTTGCATGTTCACTCAATACGATCGAGGCCCGGCCAATCACATTTTCCAGTTTCCTGCGTAAATAGTGATGGCGGTTCGTACTTAACAAAATCTGATTTTGGAGTTTAGGAGCAAGTCTCTCCACAGCCATCCTGGCCAGCTCCAAGCATTGTTCCGGGGTCAATGCAGACCAAGGAATATCATGGTCCTTTAAATAATCCGAAATCATTTTCAACGCGCCATGGAACATCTCGCCTATATCCGGGGCATCCAAACGGAAAATTTGCCGTTCCCGCAATTTCAAGCCATGAGCGGCATAATGGGAAAACGGGCAGCTATTGAACATTTCCATCCGGGATACACTCGTAAGAATGCTCTCACCGTATAATTGCTTACTTGTTTCCTCAGATAATTTCTTTGTCCTATTTTGATAAAAAAGGCTCGATAAAACCTTAGTTGCTGAAGGACCGGCCATTTCATCATCCAAAATGGCATTATATACATCCCACCATAGTGAATGGATTGGATAGTTCCTTTTTTTCAGCTGCAATTGGGCAGCCAGGTACGAAAGGGCCACATCATGATTTGCAGCATATTTCACCTGTTCTTCAGCAGGCAAATCGGATGGATCGTTCATATAATGCACATCAGACACGTTGGGCAATACGTCCCTTACCCGTTTCAAATACGATGAGGGTAAAAGTGCCTTTCCTTCCTCATCGGCAAGAGGATATGATAAATAAAGGGCCTCAGCCGGCGTAGTAAATGCTTTGTACGCTGTAAATTCTTCATCCAGGAGGCGCACTTTTGAACTTGGGGCAACATCAAGTCCACCAGCCAGCAGCACCTCACGATCACTATCTGAAAATATCCCGTCAGATACAGCTTTTCCTGGCACGACCCCTTCGTTCAGGCCGATAACAAAAGCTGTCTTCACATCATCCAGGCGTGATAAATCTAGATTGGCAACCAATACTTGGTCAATTGCAGGCGGTACCAAAGAAAATTCAAGAGACTCCAGACCAGCTTCAATGATAACTGCAAACTGTTTCAGGGAAAGCTCTTCCCCGCTCAGCAGTTCGACGAATTGGTCCAATAGGTCGACAACTGCATTCCATGTTTGCTCATGCTCTCTTGCCGATACCAGATCACCTGCTTCTTCTGCCTCTTGTTTCAGCTTTTCCAATTTTTCCGGTACATGCAATTCTTCAAGATATAGATATAGGGCTTCACACAATTCCCTTCCATTAATAGCCTTTTTAACACGTTTTGAAAGCTTCAAGATGGGCTCGGTAAATAATTGCTTCAGCTCATTCAACTCTTGTTCAAGCTGCATTTCCTTATCCGTTTGATTCCGGTCCTCGAGTTCCAGTCCGCGGAAGCGCCGGTATGTCCAACGATCTTTGGACGTCCACCTGCTTCCTTTAATGCCACGGGCCAGCACATAGTTTTCCAGCTTATCCACCTGTTCGCGCATTCTATCAAAGTTATTTTGGAGCGGAAATAGAAGCTCCGTCTTGATTGCACGAAATACCGGCTCATAGCGCCAATAGCCATTGATGATCTCCAAAGTGGAACGAATCAGTTCAATCAGAGGATGATTCAGCATCGTCCTTTTGGAATCGACGAACAAGGGAATTTGATAATCCCGAAAAACGGTTTGTAAAATATCTGCGTACGCTTCTCCATTCCTGACTAAAATCGCAATATCGCTGAAACGGTGCTGTTTCTGCCTGACCAGCGACAAGATGTCCCGGGCAACTCCTTCAATCTCGGCTCTGCGGTTAACTGCCTGGGCGATCGTTACATCAGGCGACTGCCCAAACGCTTTGGCAGGCCGAATGGCAAAATAAGTTTCCAGATGATTCAGTCCCGGGCTCTTTCCAAACCTTTCCGTTCCTTTTAAGATTCGATCTTCTGAAATCGGTATGCCATTCCTCAATCCAGCCTGATAAAGGTGATGATATAGATTTCCCGTTTGCCTGAACAACTGCAAATCATCCGGAGCATATTGTCTGTAGGGCTGATCTAACGTCAGTGAAATCGTTACACTTCTGCACAGCTTGATCATTTCTTCCACAATAAGCAGTTCCTGTGGAGTCAAACTATAAAAACCATCGATATATATATCCGCATCCCTTATATAGAAAGAATCTGCCATTTTCTCGATCAGCAAAGTGAAGTAGTCTTCGGAATCTAAATATTTGTTAACCATTTCATCCTCAAAAGCCTGATAGACCAATTCCAGATCATGCAGTTTATCCTGAATGCCGCTGCCGGCCTGTGAGGTTTTGGCCAAATGGTTTTGAATGTCATCAGGTTGGATGCAATACTGCTTGAACTCAGCCAGCATTAGCTCCATCTGTGCAATGAACCCCTGCTTATCAGCAGAACGACGGAACATCTTTAACTCGTCCTTTTTATCATCCATGATCTTCCGAATCAACATATTAACGCCAACGCTGTCCAAATGCAGCCTGCTCATCCCCCCGGTCTCCTGAAGAACGCGCCAAGCAAGCCTGCTAAAACTAAAAACCTGTGTCCGGATCATTCCGGCAAGGCCTGGTGTTTTAATTAATTTATATTCAGATAGAAACGTCATCTGATCAGGAACGAGGTAGATAATTGGATTTCCTTCGGGATCTTCTGCCAATTTAGATCGAATTTCGTCCAATATATTCGAAGTTTTCCCTGCACCCGATCTTCCCAGTAAAAAACGGAGTGACATCTCTTTTTCCCCCTTACAACATAATATCTAGATTCATCATACCAGAAATACATTAGTCACCATGACTAGGTTTCTGTTTCCAATTAGATTTACTTTCTATTATTTTACCGTTTCACTTTAAAAAACACCAATCGTACGTTCGTGTTTTTCCCCAAAAGAAAAAGCCCACATAATTTGGGGCTTCCACGATCATTCACCTGTAAATTTATAATTGAATTCTTTGACCGGCCAATATCGAACATCCACTTTACCGACAACATTTTCAACCGGTATATAACCAAAGTGACGGCTGTCAGCACTTTCAAGACGATTATCACCCATGACAAAAAGCTTGCCCTCAGGGACTTTGGTCACATCCGTCAATTCTTTTAATGTAAAATCACCTGTAAAGTCCTGTCCCGGGAAACCTTCCTTGAATTTCTCAAGATAAGGCTCATCCACTTTCTCACCATTTACGTAAAGCCAATCATCTTTATAACGAATTTGGTCACCTGCAATCCCTATAACTCGCTTAACATAATCTTCTTGTGAATTCGCATGAAAAACAATAATGTCAAAACGGTTGATATCATGCATCTGGTAATTGATTTTATTCACGACAAGTTTATTTCCATCTTCTAGGGTCGGCTGCATCGACTCCCCTTCAACATCATAGCTTGAAAAGAAAAATGTACGGATTAAGATGTAAATAACAAAAGCTATCATCGCTGGTTTTATCCAATCGGATAAAGAATTCTTGTTTGTTTTTTCCATCCAGTTCAACCCCTACTGCATTTATATACTAATTTATTGTCCTTCTTCCCTCTTCATGCTTTTATTTAACCGGAGTTCAAGTCTTTTCCCCACATACCATAGGATAAAGATGACAATCCCCATAATGATCGTACGCACAGGTTTATGAATTAAGGATACTAAATCGTAGCCTACGAAGCTGATCGTAAAGATCATCACCGCTTTCCCTCCCACTACTGCAAGTCCATATTGCAAGGGACTGACTTTTGAAAGTCCTGCCACGATATTAACGATGGCCGAGGGTGTAAAAGGGAAGCAGAGCAATATGAACAAAGGACCGAATCCATGGCTTTCCACCCATACCATCAACCTCTGCACCTGTTTATGCTTTTGCAAAAATCGGAAAAACCTCATTTGACCATATCTTCTTATAATCCAAAAGAGCAAAAAAGAACCCGCTACCGCACCAATCCAAGAAAATAAAAAGCCCCACCAGAGACCAAAAGCCGTTGCGTTAGCAAGCACGAACACCACCAAAGGCAAAAAGGGCAAAAAAGCTTCCAGCATCGGCAGTAAGATCCCTGGAATTGGACCGAATGAGCGATATTGCTGAATAAGTGCAGATATATGATCAAGTGTAAACCACTCACGTATAGTATCCAAATCCATAATTATCTCCCTCGACATGCTGCTAGCAAAGCAGCATAAACTTATTAAAAACTGTTTATTTTAGATATATCACTTTCCCCTGAAATTGCAAGAATTATTACCCATATACCTTCATACTTTCCCTAACTCCGGAAAACATAATCTTGTTAACGAATATTTCTGGATTTATCAAAACCGCTTGCATATACACTTAAAATACATTAGGATAAAAAACAGAACAAATGTTCTTTTTCTTGCATGATATACATACTAATATTAAAAACCGTGCTAGTAGAAAGGAGCGGTCAAGATGACCCGCATTCCAGAAGATGACCGAAATATGATTGAAAAAGCCATCTACCTCCCTATGGTTATAACAGTCTTAAACCGGGATCTCAAGGTCATCGAAATTAGTCCGTTTAAATTAAAAAGGCCCTATTCTGAGCTAGTCGAACATATTTTAAAAGTGGTTCAAGACGAACTTGCCGAGGTAAGGCGATATTTACGCAAGGAGAATATTAAGGTTAGTGAAATCAAACGCGATGAATCCTTCACGATGTATTGTTTTTTATATAAAGGGTACGAGGAACATCATAATTATTTCAACCCCCGCCTTCGCAACAAAACCGAAGACTTGTTATGTTATTACTTTTTCGAAAAGAAACACCGTTCAAGGAATTAGCGGGTTACAGGCATCCCCACTATAATGTTTGTGAAATATGGGTGTTTGGAGCCTTTCGGGAAGGATGCAGATGCCCTTCGTGTAAAAATGTATGGCCATTAACAACGCATTTCACCTTCCCTGCATCATAAAGATACGGGAGGTCAATTTTGGAAGCTCGATATCGATAAGACTCACTTACCTCCATTCACCTGTCCATAACCATCATATAATTGGCTTTTTCAAACATGGATTTAGCGCAATGAAAAATCACTTTTCGATCAAGGCATAACCTATGTAATCCAGAGTGCATATTGAATATCCTTAACCATTTTAGTTTTGAGATTCTTTAAATCAAGGTTATTTACATGTTCCTTGGCAAAGGTTGGGGTGACACCCGCCCTCACCAAACCAACAGCACCCAGCCCATTGATGAGAAAATCAGAAAACAGTTACCTTGAAAGAGGTGCTTCGACAAATGCTAAAGTAAACCAATGTCATTCCCCGTCGAAGAATGTCTCAACGATTCAAGGACACAGTCGTTAGCGAATGATAGGCCGGGCTCGTATATTCATAATTGGTTTTTAATCACAAATCATCTTTTATAACCATTATCCAACACTATCATTTTAGAATCGGTTTCATGTTTTTGTGAAATATTGTTAATTGCATATCCATACCTACCAAACCATCAATTAATATGAAAAGTATTATCGCGGAACGTTTGTGAAACACTGAACAAAAATATTGATACATCGTGGGTGTCCATAATATTCTGCATTTTGAAGTGACATTAACAAACTTATTCCCTATTATTTGATCAATGAAAAATTTTCCCAATCCTTCTTTCTTATGAAAAACCATGCAAATGTTTTATTTGCATGGTTTTCTTTTTCGAATAATTAATTCAAATGTGCAAGACATTTCCGATATGGTATCAATTGCCTTTGAAAGCTATCTTGTATATATCCATGATAAGTTTTATATCTATTCAGCTCTATTTGCTAATATCATCCGATCGAACTCCATTATATTCATCTATTATTCTTAAGCAGTAAACAAATTCTCTATAGCTGGTAGACCTAACTTTCTATTACCATCTGTACTTTCAACTGCAGATACGTAGCCTGCTCTTTCAATACCAAGTATGTCAACCCCATATTTACTCTTCTGGGAGAAATAGATTTTCTATCGGTTTTCACCTGTAAATTAATAGCTTTGTTAATTAAACATAAATACCCAGGTTTATTTTGCCTAACCACGGTTCAGTTGCTCGGATTCCTTTTTTATCGTAAAGAAAATCATGTCCAAATCCCCATTTTTCCGGTTACACATGGTAAATTATTATTTGGAGGGAAAAAGATGAAGAAAATAAATATTCTACTGGTTGCTGTTCTTGTATTGTCTTTATTCACTGGACTTAAAACAACCGAGGCAGCCTCAAATGTGAAGGTGCATTTCATCAACGTAGGACAAGGAGATTCAATCCTTATTCAAACCGGTAACGAAAACGTTTTGATCGATGGCGGCGGTAAAGGAAAGGGCGATGAAGTTGTAGCCTACCTAAAAAAACAAAAGGTAAAAACACTTAATGCCTTAGTATCCACCCACCCAGATGCGGATCATGTGGGCGGTCTGGCTTATGTGATTAAATCGCTTAATGTGAAATCTGTGTATGCCCCTAAAGTTTCTCATACTACCCAAGCATACAAAGACTTTTTAACGGCTGTTAAGAAGAAGAAGCTTACAATAAAAAAGGCGCAGACTGGCGTGGACATCAACACAAAGGCTAAGGATAATTCCCTTAAATTCATTGCACCTGTTAAAGAATATGCTAAGTCTGACTTAAATAATTGGAGTGCAGTCCTTTTACTTAAACACGGCAAAAAGACATTCTTGTTTACAGGTGACGCTGAAGTAAAAGCAGAGTCAGATATGCTGGCTAAAAAACTGATACCAGCTGTGGATGTACTTAAAGTTGGCCATCATGGTGCAAAAACATCAACAAGTTCAGCTTTCATTAACAAAGCAAAACCGAAATACGCCGTAATCAGTGTAGGGAAAAATGGATATGGGCACCCTACTTCTACTGTTGTAAAACGGTTGAATTCAGTGAAAGCCAAAACTTACCGCACAGATAAATCAGGTAACATTATTTTTACTTCTACAGGTCAGAAAATTACTGTAAAGACGGTGAAATAAATGGTACAAGGAATTATCGATCGCTTCGAGGGAAAGATCGCTGTCGTTGAAATCGAAGGTGGCGACATGAAGGATTTTCCTAAGAGCGCTCTTCCCAAGGGAGCAAAAGTGGGAGATATGCTGATTATCGATGGTGATACCATCACCATTTCCAAAGAAGGCACTGAGACGTTAAGAAAAGAGATTGACGATTTAATGGATGAATTATTTGAGGATTAATTCCGGGGCCCTTCTTTAGTAAGAAGGGCTTGCTTTAATTTTGAATGAATCCCATTTGCTTCCTCGATGATTATCCCTGAATCCCCCCTAACGCGGTATATACTTTGACATAACCTCTGAAGCCTTTGCCCCATTTGCATCGGAAAACAGATAGAAGGATTTTATCTTTGTCTCCTCAATCCTCTGGATCAATTTCGTTTTTAAAAAAGATGTCCGGTGCAGCTGGTTTTCGAAAGAACTGCATGATACTGCTATATCGATGGTTTGTCTATTCCTGAATGTGATGGTTGTATGTTTGGAATCCAGGCGATCATAGGATGCCACATGCTCATGTGATAGCCAGATGCATTGAGGACGCAACGGAGATGTAGTCGGAAAGAAGAAAATCGAACTGGTCGGATCGATCGCGATCGGTGCTTTATGTGTGATATTTATGAGCTGTTTCGTGCCTTGCTTGCGTCCCTCATAACTCGATCCGAAGAACTCGCAGCTTTTCTTTATTATTTCCATGGGTTTAAACGGGGAGATGAACTCGTCCTCCATTTCAACGATACGGGAATATATTTTACTGCCGTAATTGATTGGCGAAACCATTAGTGTATGCGGCGTGATTTCATATTCCTCTATGATTCCCTGATTGTTTTCCTTCATTTTCAATCCACCTCTTCCTCATTGCTAAAACACCGCTTTCACTTTACCGAAGCTTATACTCTTAGATTGCTTGTACTTCGATGTCCAAGAAGAGTGAAGGGGTATAGCAAATGTATGTTAAATTACTCACTATAATAGCACAACCTTTACACATGAAAAGGGAGTTCACAAAAAATTAAGAATTCTTTTATATAGTGGCTTTTTCGTCATCTAAACGACATATTCTCTATTAATATTTAAATTTTTAAAATTTTCAGTTGATTTTATCCACTCAAATCCATATAATAATAAAAAGGGTCAGGGGTGGTAACTTTGAAAAATGAAAAATCTTATTCAGAGTCAGTGAAGTCCTTATCAATGAGCCAAATGAAAAACGATGCCGTGGTTCAGGAAATGTTGATTGATATGATTATTCAGGAAGCCGTCCTTACTACCAAAAAGAATATCCTTGCAAAAAAGATCGATGAAGCCTTGGATATGAAAAACAAACCTTTATTTTTAAAACTAAGTTCTGAAATGAACGTTTTACTAAAACAGTTCGGCAATTAAAATGCATAAAGCCTAATGATCAAAAAAGCCTCCCATAATGTTGGGAGGCTTTTCTAATTATCACTCTTTATGAAACATCCCCATGACCTCGGCTGTTTCGGTTATATTGACAAAAGCATTCGGATCCACTTCTTTTATCATCGTTTTTACATCGGTTAACTGATAACGCGTGATGACTGTCATCATTACTTTACTCTTTTCACCTGAATATGCACCTTCACCATCCATGACTGTAATTCCACGGTAAAAGTTGGTCAGGAGCTTGGTTTTCATTTCGTCACTCTTTTTGGTAACGATCATCAATGTTAATTTAATGTGATTGGAATGGATCGTATCGATCACCTTCCCTGCTGCATAAATGGAAATCAGTGTATATAATGCGGCATCCCAACCAAAGATGAATCCTGAAATAACCACCACAACTGCATTCATCACCGAAAGCAATGTACCAAGTGGAAAGTCGCTCTTCTTAGCCAATAGCATGGCAATGATATCAAAACCGCCTGAAGAACCTGAAGCACGAAAGATGATGCCTATACCGAATCCTGATATGATTCCGCCAAATAAAGAAGACAAGATCGGGTCAGTGGATATTCCGTGAACTGGAATGAGGTATAAACTGACGGATATCACGACAACTGATAATATCGTATAGGTGATAAAGCGTCTCCCTAATTTCAAGTATCCAAGAATCAGCAACGGCAGGTTCAACAGAAAATTCAATATCCCTGTGTTGACCGGGGTGATGATTCCGAACATAATCGCAAGTCCACTAAGTCCGCTGCTTAAAATTAAATGAGGTATCAAAAATAAGTTATAGGCTACTGCAACAAGCACTGAGCCCATAGTGATCAAAAGTACATTATACATATCCGATCTCCTTAAAACGAACTGGGAATTTAATTTATTATAGTTGAGAACCTTAGGTTTTTAAAAATAATAGTTTTTTCTGAAAACAACTTGCAAACATACATATTCCGATATAGAGGAAAAAAGCCAGCTGGTTTTCAGCTGGCTTTCAATCACCCTTTGTATCTGTTTTTTCTACCGTTGAAATCCGCTCGAGCATGGTTGGATGGGAATACCGCAGCCATTTAACCAGGAATGGTGGGTTGACTTGACTCAAACCCGACCTCGTGAGTTCCTGGAACGTCGTGATTGCTGATTCTTTATCCCCGGTCATTTCAATGGCATAACGGTCAGCCCTTGTTTCCTGATACCTGGAAACATAATTGGACAGCGGACTCGAAGCAAAGAGCAGCACAGACGTTATCAAGAGAAATAAAGGAAGAGAAGAAATGCTGTCAATAGAACGAACCTTTAACAGATGGCCCCAGCGTCTAATGATAAAATGCATGATTTTCGATGTCAGCCACAAACCGATTAAAGTCAGTCCTAAATAACCTGCAATCCCTATATAAATATGCTTTTCCACATAATGAGCCATTTCATGTGCCATGATAAAAAGGATTTCATCTTCCTTCAGTTTGTTCAGGGTCGTATCCCAAAGGACTATTCTTGAGTTGGAACCTATGCCGGTGACGTATGCATTCAAGGCATTTGTCTTTTCCGCCATATTTACTTCATACACGTGTTCAGCAGGAATTTCAGCCTGTGAGGCTAGTTCCAATATTTCCGTTTCCAGCTCTTTATTTTTGAGCGGATAGAATTCATTATATAGCGGATCAATCAATACAGGCTGTACAAACATCAGGAACAAGGTAAATGGAATGGACAACATCCAGGCATAGAGCCACCACTTCCTCGCACTTTTCTTCATTAACCAATACAAAACGGACACGATGATGAACATCATCCCGAAATTCACCCAGAATTCAATGACTCCATCCTTCATCCACGAGGTGAAACTTTGTGTACTTATATGGTAACTCCTGCTCATCCGATATCCAATGAAACTGATTGGAAACAGTGCCAGGTAAGAAATGACGGAAAGCCAGAATAAGTAGATGCCCGTTCTGACCGCTTTCCATTTCGAGACAGCCATTGACGACTTTTCAAATGCTTTTGAAAAACCGAATAATAATATGAAGAAATACAGCAGCCATTCATATGGCGTGGATACGAAAAAAATAAAATTCCGCAGTTCTGAATACTCTTCGCTAAGCTTCAGTTCCCTTGCATTCAGGAATGTTGCAGGATCTGCTGCAGTTCCACGCAATGCTTCGGGAATCGAGGTATCAGCTCCATAAAAAAGATACCAATATATCGCCGCTGCATAAAGGATATATAACAGAATCGCTCTTCCAGCCCATTTTCTAACCATGATGCCCCTCCCTTAAACGGAATCTCCCTCTTAATAGTTTAATCCAAAATGGACAGGTTAGAACCGCATTTCCCTTCTATATTATTTATTCCTTTCAAACTCCATCATTTTGTCGATTTTCTTTATTATCAACCTTAAGATTTCAACAGAATGCACCTTCAGTCAAAAATGCACTTCCGGAATAAAATGGGCATACGAGAGATGATATGATGAATATGCAGAAAAGACGGAGGGCTGGGATGATTAAGGCAACGATGGATTTATCCCTTTGCCGCCACCTAATTGCTTTGTTGTAGATCGTTTCATCAAATTTTTTGGAATGTGATTTCGATAAAAAGCCGACCAACCGAACGAAGGTCATGAGTAGTCATCCCTTCATCCCGCTTTGTTGAAAACCATACAAAAGTGCCATAAGCTCCGGCCGAGTATTAACATTCAGTTTTCTGTAAATACGGCTTATATAGTTTTTTACCGTACCGATGGTTAGAAAAAGTTTTTTTGAGATTTACTGATTTGTTTCGCCTTGGGTCAGCAGGATAAGCAGTTCATACTCACCCTTGGAAAAGACCCCCAATTTCTCGATTGCCTTATCCAACGTTACTGGCGATCTTTCAGCGTCCTGCTGCAGCTTCTTCATTAAAATTGATTTAACTGAGGCAGGATGAACTATCTGGCCTTTGGCGCATTGACGGATTGCCGACAGCACTTGTTCCATTCCGCCATCCTGTAAGACATAACCTGCTGCACCATGGCATATCGCTTCGATAAGATAATGATCTTCTGAATTGGCAGGAAAAATAAGGAAAGGAGTGGATGGATGGATTACCTTTAGGAGTGGCATGACTTCCTGTCCATACTTTCCTGATGACCGGGCATCAATAAGGATGACATCCGGCACGACTGATGATGTGTCATTAAAATCACGAAGGACCATTTCTTTTCCAGTCACCCCTATGGCATTAATGTCTTCTGCTTTTTCGATGAATTCCTCAAGCCCTCCCTGACCACCATATATCAATAGCTTAATCGACTTCATAACTTCACCTGTTACTTTCATTATTTGTTATTAATCCGATATTTTTTATAATTGCCCGAGCCGCGAATAGTGCTATTGGTCTATATTTAACATGATTAATTCACCTGATAACAAATTTAAACTGTAAACTGCTAAAAAAGTGTACCTCCTGAAAGTAAAAAGGCTATCACCCGTTTACCTTCAGGATGATAGCCTTTTTCTTTGTTCCTCATCTATGAGCGTATCAAGTTTCATGATGCTCTCCTTTGCCCGGGGAAAATCAATTTTGCGATAATGGTGTTTTCCACCTTCTTCTTCATCTTTTTCATCGGCCCATTTGACGACTTGCTGAAGCGGGGTACGAATAATATCATTTGAAGGTAAGAACGAATCGGTATGAAATAAGATGGCAAGGGAAATGGTCTTTGCCTTTATCGGGTTTTCCCCCAAGCGGATTAACAGTTTATGTGCTCGTTCTGCACCTTTGATGGGGTGAATATCATTTTGTTTGTACATATCATAATCCCATTTACCATTGCGATACCAAGTGAAATGTCCCATATCATGCAAAAGTCCAGCTTTAGCAGCAATATCAGGGTCGACATTATATTCGTTTGCTAAGTGGAACGCATGGTATGCTACTGCAATTGCATGTGCCAGACCTGAACGGTTCAAGTATTTTTGAGCAATGGGATGTGTAAAAATATCCAAAAGCTTTACATCTCTCATCTAATCCCTCCTTACAATTATGTGGAAATTTTTAATGACAATCATAACTCTTTTCGAAACAAGAATCAAGGTTTTAAGATTCTCCCATATATTTTATGCAGTACGATACATTTTGGTTGTACAAAAAAGGACCATGCCTGCTTTAGGCAATGATCCCTGATGATCAATGGATATTCAGTTTTGCAGTACATGGTTTTTCAAGGAGCGACGTAATATTTTACCAGTCGCGTTTTTAGGAAGTTCATCCAAAAACTCGATTTTTGCCGGTACCTTATATTTGGCTAAGTGTTCCATGCAATAGGCAAGCAGTTCTTCTTCCATCAAGGCATTGTTTTTCTTTACCACAAAGCATTTAACCGCTTCTCCTTGATTGGGATCGGGAACGCCGATGGCTGCTGCCTCAACTACTTCAGGATGAGCATACAGAACCTCCTCCACTTCACGTGGATAAACATTATAGCCACCGACGATGATAAGCTCCTTTTTACGATCTACAATGAAAAAATAGCCTTCATCATCCATCCTGGCTAGATCGCCTGTATATAACCAGCCATTTTTCAAGACAGCGGCTGATTCTTCAGGCATTTTATAATAACCCTTCATTACATTCGGACCTCTGACAACCAATTCTCCTACCTCATTGATCGGCACTTCTTCTCCAAGCTCATTGAACACTTTGTTTTCCACCCTAAGGATGGAGGTTCCGATGGAACCCGCCTTCCTTGGACGATCCAAAGGATTGAAGCAGGTAACAGGCGATGCTTCGGATAAGCCATATCCTTCTGAAACCCTGACATTAAATTTTCGCTCGAATGATTCAAGCAGGGACACTGGCATAGCGGATCCGCCGGATATGCATATCCGCAACGAATTCAAAGCATCTTCTTCTGCATCTGGGTATTGGAAGAGAAAGTTATACATCGTAGGCACTCCAGCAAAAACGGTTGCATCATATTTTTTGATTTGCCTGAATATTTCCCTTGGACTGAATTGCGGGACAATTAAAAGCGTACCTCCGCTTATCAATGGGGCATTCACAACTACCGTTAAACTGAAAACATGGAACATTGGCAATGTCGTAATGACACGGTCACTTTCCGAGATTTTTAAATATTCACCAATATCATGTGCATTTGAAAATATATTGGTATGTGTAAGCATGGCCCCCTTTGGTTTCCCTGTTGTTCCGGAAGTATAGAGTATGATTGCCGTATCTTCGGGATTCAGTCCTGGCCCTTTAAAGCTGGCATCCCCCGTTTCGATCATTTTTGTAAACGATTTCATTTTTGGGTAGATGTTAAATTCGCTAATATCCCCATTATCCTGCTGCGTTTCACAAATAACATATTGTTCTACGCTTGAGAGGATTGGATTCATCTTCTCTAGTAAGGGTAAAAGCTTATCTAATGCCACAACCACCTTTACATCGCCATTATTCAGGATATAACCAATCTCGTCAGGTGTGTAAATTGGATTGACGGGAATTACGGTAGCCCCTGCACGCATGGCTCCATACAACGAAATGATGAAATGTGGAGAGTTGCCCAATAACAGCGCAATGTTATCACCTTTTGAAACACCAAGCCTATGTAATTCGTCTGCAAACTTCGTAACGGCTTTATCCAATTCCCCATATGAAGTGGATTGATCCATAAAGTAATAGGCTGGCTTATCCGCCTTTTTTAAAGCCATTTGATGAAGCTGTTCAGATAAATTCATCTTTCTCCCTCCCCTGCAAATAGCATGAATGAATGGTCATTCATTTTTATAGTGAACAAAATACATTTTTATTATATTAAAAGAAAGCTATTACAGCAACAATTTTATCCATATTCAAGCAATTACTGTCATTATTAGCCACAAAAAGCCGTCCTATTAAGTCGGGACGGCTTTTGTGGCTTAATATATTAATGACAATATCTCTTCTTTCGTTACATTGCCAAAATAATGACGAACATCGATCTCATCTAGTACCCTGCTGATCGCTTCCTTTTCATAACGTGTTCCTGTAAGCTTTTGTTCAATATCCGCAACTTCTCCGACCCCGAAGAAATCGCCGTAGATTTTACAATTTTCAATGATTCCCCTGTTCACTTCAAGGCGGATATCAACAGATCCTACAGGGAATCTATGTGAGTTTTGCAAGTTGAATTTAGGCGATTTTCCGTAATTCCATTCCCAGTTTTGATATCTTTCTTCAGAGATTTTGTGAATTTTCTCCCAATCTGTCTCCGTTAAAATATACTCTGTAACCTTTCCGCTTTCTTTGAAAATATTTTGCAGAAGGAATGAACGGAATTCTTCAACAGACATCGGTTCTTTTAAGAAATCAGCGATATTACCGACACGGCTTCTTATTGATTTTATCCCTTTGGACTGGATTTTATCTTTTTTCACTTTTAAAGCGGATACAATGTGATCCATTTCTGATTGAAACAGCAATGTCCCATGACTGAACATTCTGCCCTTCGTTGAAAACATCGCGTTTCCCGAGATTTTCTTTCCTTCAGCCAGAATATCGTTACGACCGCTCAATTCAGCATGTATTCCAAGTTTCTCAAGCGTTTCCACGACAGGCTGAGTGAATTTCTTGAAATTATGGAAACTATCCCCATCATCCCTCGTAATGAAACTGAAATTGAGATTTCCCAGGTCATGATAAACCGCTCCACCCCCGGAAAGGCGTCGAACAACTGTAATGCCATTTCCATCTACATAATCGGCATTGATTTCTTCAATCGTATTTTGATTTCTTCCTATGATGATTGATGGACGATTAATGTAAAAAAGGAGATAGGTTTCATCTATATTTAAATGTTTAAGCGCATATTCTTCGATGGCCAGGTTAATTCTTGGATCTGTAATTCCCTTATTATCAATAAAAAGCACAGTTGTTCCTCCTTGTAGACTTCATATCACTGATGTTTCATTTATAGTTGGAATTCGAGATTGGTTTTCGCTACAGCTATTTCCCTTTTGAATACCTCGGATGCTTCTTTTTTCAGTTGATCAAGATTCCCATAATGAGGGAGATGAGTTAACAGCAAAAGCTGGACGTCGGCCTTTTCCGCTAGTATGCCCGCTTCTCTTGCCGTCATATGCCCCGCCTTTGAACCATCCATATCACTGTAAAAGTTACTTTCACATAATAAAACATTTGCGCCTTTAGCGAAATCTGCAAGCTCATCCATATATGAACTATCCCCTGTGTATACTATCGAATGATTTTCAGCTTCAATCCTCATTGCAAAACAAGGGACTGGATGATTTGTTTTCATGAACGTAAATTTACACGGTCCAATGGTTAAGGGTTGATCAGCAGTGAAGGCTATCCCCTTTGTCACGTCTTTATACGTTAACTTACCAAACTCGACTTCGTCCAAATCATGGCCATAAATGGGAATTGTTCTTTTTTCGCTGCCCAATAACTGCTGAATGAACGCAGCGTGCTGCAGGACACCAATATCCGCTACATGATCCGGATGGTAGTGGGATAATACAACAGCACCCAGATCCTCCGGCTTCATATGGTTTTGCAGCTGTGATAGTACACCGCTGCCACAATCAAGCAGAATGCGAAAATCTTCATATTCAAGCAAATAGCCGGAACTTGCCTCATTTTTAGCTGGATAACCGCCCCAGCAGCCAATTACGGTGATTTTCATGCTTAGGCACTCCTTTTTTTCTCTCAATGACTTCCCCATTAATATAAACTATTCTTGCCCTCATTTCACCTTTTTTACTTATGTTATAAAACATCCATTGACATATCAAATCTGTTATAATACAATAAAGCCATAGAAAAGCGATTAATAAAACAATTCAGGAGATGATGTTCATGATTCAAAGTAGCGTTGAGTTCTTTAAAAACCTGCCTCCGAAACAATGCACGGAATGCGGAAAAAAAATCGAAGAACAGCACGAATGTTATGGAAACCACTGTGATCATTGCCTTTCTGGAGAGTAGTAGTCTCGTGTTTCACCATCCGCTTCCCAAATAGCAGGATGATTTAATATAAGCTTCAGTTTCGCAGTTGAAAAACATCCCCAATAAAAAGAAGAGATACCACTTATCGGTATCTCTTCTTTTTATTGAAATTCATTGCGATTCAGCAAAAAAATAGAATTATCACTTTACGGATAATCCTTTGAACAAATATATTTTAAATAGTTCTGCAATTTCCTCTTTCTCTAATGGGGCATGGTTCCTTTCCCAATCAAAAATCAGGGCAAGGTACATCTTTAGCATCAGGAAAGCTGTTATCTCTGGATCGCAAGGCTGTATATAGCCCTTATCAATCGCTATTTTTAGTTTTTCCTTTATGTAGGATACAATGGCTTCTTCCATTTCATTAACCATTTCCTGAACGGCCGGCGTACCAATTTCCCGCTCTTCCTGGAGAAGTTTTAAAGATAATTGATGTTCCTGCCTGAACTCCAGAATTCGATAAACGGCCCGATGCAGGTTTTCAAAAAAGGAGAGTTGGTCATCCAAAGATTGTTCCGCTTCATATTTCATTTCCTCTATCATCCGCTGAACGATTTCTTTAAACAGCTCTTCTTTATTTTTATAAAAGGTATAAATGGTCCCTTTTCCCACATTGGCAATTTTAGCGACTTGATCCATCGTCGTTGCCTTATATCCAAAAAGTGAAAACGACTTTGTCGCGGCTTCTAAAATTAATTTTTTACGATCAACAGACATTTCCCACCTCAATCCTGACCAAACGGACAAAACAGTCATTGTGTTCAACGATATCATACCAAAAGTATTCAGTCTTTTCAATTAAATTTTCAATCTTTTAGAGAAAAATGGCCATCCTCATTAATGGACAGCCACTTTTTCAAAAGGGTATTTATTTGAATCTATAACTTCATCTGAAAATATGTACCTCTATTAATTGATCACGATTCCTGTAATTTGTTTAAAATGATTGTGGCTAAAGCATCGATGAATTCAGGTTTAACATTGGGCATGTCCGGTCTATAGTAACCTGCACCAATCTCTTCCGTCACAACCTTACATTCATAATCGTTATCATAAAGGACTTCAAGGTGCTCGGCAACAAAGCCAACAGGAATATAAATGAAAGCTTTATACCCTTTTGTTTCATGAAGATCTCTGGTTAAATCCTGTACATCCGGTCCCAACCATGGTTCAGGTGTTTGTCCAGCGCTTTGCCAGCCTACTGCATAATTGGTAACCCCTGCCCCTTCAGCAATCATGTCAGCTGTTTCTTTCAGTTGATTTGGATATGGATCTCCTGATTGCAGGATTTTTTCAGGAAGGCTATGTGCCGACACAATCAAAGCGAAGTTATCGCGTTCTTCCGGGGTCATTTTCCCGATTACTTCTTTTACTTGGTCTACCCAATATTGAATGAATTTCGGCTCATCATACCAGCTTTCAACCGAAGTGATGGTGAGGCCCCCCAATTTAGCGGCTTCATCCTGGGCACGTCCATTATAAGACTTCACGCTGAATGTTGAAAAGTGCGGTGCCAATACTATACTGACCGCTTCCTCGATTCCATCTTCATGCATTTGTTTCACTGCGTCTTCAACAAAAGGTTCAATATGTTTCAGTCCAAGATATGCCTTGAATTCAACTTCTTCCTGAACGGAGTTCAATTTCTTTTCAAGGGCTACAGCTTGTCCTTCCGTTATTTTTGCAAGCGGGGATAAACCACCGATCGCTTCATATCTGCCTTTTAGGTCGGCAATCAATTCATCGCTTGGACGTCTCCCATGACGAATATGTGTATAATACCTTTCTATATCCTCTTCAGTGTATGGAGTTCCATAAGCCATGACTAAAAGGCCCATTTTTTTTCTTGACATGAAATTACACCTCATTTAAAGATTTCGTTCTTTTATTGTGCATCCAATTAAGGATTTTTAGCAAATGGTTCGCTCACCTTATTTCATTTTTGATGAATATTCATGAATGAAAGCGGTCAGCCTCTTCAGTGTTTCCGGATTTACGGAAGGGAAAACCCCATGTCCCAAATTAAAGATGTAGCCGTCCTGTTCCATGCCCTGATCCAGGATTCTCTTCGCCCGTTCTTCTATAACATCCCATGATGATAAAAGAAGGGCTGGATCAAGATTTCCTTGAACCGTTTTTTGTATTCCCATTTGTCTTGCTTCTGTAATCGGCAATCTCCAATCGAGCCCGACTACATCAATAGGAAGATCATTCCACTCAAGTGCCAAGTGACTTGCGCCGACCCCGAACATGATTAGCGGTACATTTTCTTCACGCAATGAAGAAAAGATACGAGTCATGATCGGCTTGATGAACACGCGGTAATCTTCAACGTTCAAAGCACCTACCCATGAATCAAAGATTTGGATGGCACTAACGCCGGCTTTAATTTGTGACTTGACGTATACGATGATCATATCCGCTAGCTTATCCATTAATGCAAACCAGGCTTTTGGTTCGGAATACATGAAAGCTTTCGTCTTATTGTAGTTTTTGGATGGGCCGCCTTCAATCATGTATGAAGCAATGGTGAAAGGTGCACCGGAGAAACCGATCAAAGGAACGGACAATTGCTCCGTGGTCAATAATTTAATCGTGTCCAGCACATATGGAATATCTTTCTCTGGGTTCAATTCACCCAATTTTTCAACATCCGTCACCGATTGGATCGGATTGGATATGACTGGACCGATTCCGGACTTAATCTCAACATCCACACCAATGGCTGGCAGCGGTGTCATTATATCTTTATATAAAATCGCAGCGTCTACGTCATATTGCTCAACTGGCAATCTAGTCACATAAGCGCATAATTCCGGCTGATGAGTAATCTCAAAAAGGGAGTATTTCTCTTTCAACTTACGGTATTCCGGCTGTGAACGGCCAGCCTGACGCATATACCAAACAGGCACATGATCCGCTTTCTCTCCTCTTGCAGCTTTTAAAAATGTATCATTCGTAATTTCCTTAGACATTAATATCCACCTTTCAAGCAATCACGTTTCTATTTTTATTCATTCCCTACATAGAATATCAGAAGGATGTTGAATTTCAAATCGAATCTCCTTAAACTATAGCTTTTTCTATAATAGAAGTATAGCCAACCTATTTATTTGTCAGAAAATCGACTTTTTTATAAGCAAAGACCATTGATTAGATTGGAAATGGTAAAATCACTATTCATTGGGTAAAATGGGTATACAGGTACTATATAGATATTGGAGGGGAATTTATGAATGTATTCATCACATCAGGCAGCTTCAATTTTTTGAAAAGCAAAAAAGATAAGCATCCGAATGAAAATATCTTACTTATGCAAAACTCTGACACTACAGTACTTTTACATGAAACTGAAGGTAAAACGGTCTTCAGCTCCCCACGTAAGTTTGAAGTGGTTGATGGAAAAGGAAACCTTCAGGACCATGGGTATGTAGTCATGAACAATATACCTGTCAGTGAAGAAGGAAGACCAGTATTCGAACATCGATTTAAAAACAGGGCAGGATTCATTGAGAAGGAACCAGGTTTCGTCGCACTTCGTGTACTGCGGCCAATCAACTCTGAAACTTATGTAATTTTAACGATTTGGGAGAAACAAACCGATTTCCTGAACTGGAAGAAATCCAGTTCCTTTCAGAAGGCGCATAACAGCGACTCCAAAGCTCCCGTTACGAATTCAAGCCAGAAAATGTTTTCAGGTGATGCCTATGTAACGCAGTATACTTTGGTGAAAGATTCAGAAGAATAATCCATTTTTGCTCAAAAAGAGGCCCATCTCTCAAAAATGGGCCTCTTTGAATTCATATATAGGGCGTTATGTTTGGGATAGCCCAAAAACATATGGACCTCTAACAATCCGACAAATTCCTTCTTTATTTCCAGGGAAATGCAACGGGCATTTACAATTATTTTATCTGAATCCTTTTTTCAAAGTACTTTAGGCCCGAGGAATTTATACAATTTAAACAAGGTTAAAATATAGGCCGCCCCTAATGCAAAACCTGCCAAGATATCAGTCGGAAAATGAACTTTCATAGCGATCCTGCTGACCCCGATTAGCAGAACCAGACATACGAAACCGATACCCACTGCCCATTTCAAATAGTTTCCTTTCATTTCTTTCATGATTATATAAGCAACCATACTAAAGAAAATCAGGCCCACCATTGCGTGACCACTTGGAAAACTGAAGCCGGCGGTCTCCACCAAATGATTTTCAGGACGCACTCTTTTAATATGGTTTTTTATCCACCCATTTAAAACATCACCGCCGCCCATCCCGATAGAGAAAATGGCCATGGTCCAATAATCCTTCTTAATTATCCACAAATAAAGAACACACAATAAGCTTCCAAAACCAATGAACTTGGATTTCCCAAGATAGGTAATGGACTTGAAGAAAGTGAACGAAAAAGTATTCTCACCTACGGAAAAAAGTTTCGCAATGTATGTATCGAATGCTAGAGGCTTCCCAATCTGGACTTCTTGCATCAAAAAAAAGAATACCAACAAGCAAATGAAAACCATAGCAACCCAGTGATATTTGATCATTATATATATCTCCTCAAGGTATTTAATTCACTTTGGATTATTCAGAATATGATATACTATTTACAATTAATCCAATCATTAGGAGGCGCAAAATGATACAGCGATTACACGATCTTCTAGAAGGTTCATATGAAGAAATGGTTTCCATCAGACGTTATCTTCATCAACATCCCGAGCTTTCTTTTCAAGAAACCCAAACGGCGGCCTTCATCGCTGGATATTATGAAAAACTTGGAATCGAACACCGGACGAATGTAGGCGGTAATGGTGTTATTGCCAAGATCACAGGCAATAAGCCTGGTAAAACCGTAGCTTTGCGCGCTGATTTCGACGCCTTACCCATTCAGGATGAAAAAGAAGTTCCCTATAAATCTTCCAAACCCGGGGTAATGCACGCGTGTGGGCACGATGGCCATACAGCGACACTCCTTGTCCTTGCAAAAAATCTGAATGAACTGAAAGACGGGCTCGAAGGTGAATATATATTTATCCATCAGCATGCTGAAGAATATGCTCCAGGAGGTGCCAAACCGATGATTGAGGCTGGCTGCCTTGATGGGGTGGATGTAATTTTCGGCACCCATTTATGGGCTACGGCCCCTACTGGAACAGTCCAATACGCTTATGGCCCCCTTATGGCCGCTGCTGACCGTTTTGAAATCACCATTCAAGGGCAGGGCGGACATGGAGCCCAGCCGCATAAAACCCGTGATGCAATCGTAGTCGGCTCACAGCTAGTCATGGCCCTGCAGCAAATCGTAAGCCGCCGCCTTAATCCCATAGATTCTGCAGTCATAACCGTCGGTTCGTTTGTAGCGGATAATGCCTTTAACGTCATTGCTGATAAGGCAAGAATAATCGGGACAGTCCGCACTTTCAAGGAAGATGTCCGTTCATTCATATGCGAAGAAATGGAGAGGGTTGTTAAAGGAACCTGCCTGGCTGCGGACTGCACTTATGAATATCAATACTTTCAAGGGTATCCAGCTGTTATTCCACATGTAGAGGAAACTAAATTCCTCATCGAAAGCACGGAATCCGTCAAGGAAGTTTTAATTACAGAGGAAATTGACCCGGATATGACAGGTGAAGATTTTTCTTATTATTTACAAAATGTGAAAGGTACATTCTTCTTTACAGGGGCCAAGCCAAAAAATGAACATACATATCCGCATCATCATCCTTTGTTTGACATCGATGAAAAAGCGATGCTCATTGCAGCCAAAATATTAGGCACTGCAGCTGTAACCTATCACAATAAGAAACAATCATCGCAAAAGGTGAATGAATCTTTATTACGGTAACGATAAAAGGACGGGTTTTCCCCGTCCCTCACTCTTTCAGAAGTCTGATCCGATAACAATTGACAGCCGTCTCCCCAAGTTGATCCAACAAATGATGGTTGGCATATGCCCCCACAGCCGCCCCAAACCCTGGGACTAGCTGGAACATCTTTATGATATCGATGTGATCGCGATATTCCTGCTGAAATTCTTGCCAGTCTATTTCCGGCCATTTCCCTGAATCCCATTCTTCTATTACCCGTAATGTTTCCCGTTTTTTTTCCTCGCTAGAAAATGCCATCTGAAAGACATGGAGTATGAAAAGGCGTTCCTCATATTCATTTGGATCAAATCCATATATACGGGATATTTCGAATAATAACTTCATCTTGATGCTAAGCAGTAATGGGAAATCGGCCAATCCAATTAAAAGCCCTGCCGCTCCGGTTCCCACACCTTCTATTACGGCCGTTTTCCGATAGGCCGATACAGTTTCCGCAACCCATTCTTCTTTTTGCTGCAAGGAAAGAAGCACGACATTTTTTTCTTTAGACATATATTTCGAACCAGATAATACGGCCTCTATCATCCCTTTAATACTATCAGTAATCATTTTGTGCACTCGGTCTGGAATATAGCTATTCATTTTGATTTGCGCCTTTTTGGACATCCGCTCAAGCCTGCCGGATTTCTTGGCTACTTTCTTTTTCCATGATATTAGTTCCGATAATGCCTTTTGTCCATACTCATCCATCATTTAACACCTCCGTTAAATATGTATATACCCCCTAGGAGGCTTTTAGTTTCAATTTTCATTTCTTAAAAGAAAAAGCTGATTTTATGAAAAATCAGCTTCTGATCAAAAGTTTTTAATTTTCTTTGCTGCATAAACTTTAAAACCGAACAAGAAAACAAGCCCCATTGCAAAGGCGGCTAAGGCGGACATCCATTCCCCTCTCACTAGCAGGACCAAACCGAAGACAAGGTCCTCAAATAATAAGAAATAAGAAATTAGCTTTATGACTGCAGATTCCCTCATTTTTGCTGGCAATGGATACAATGAGACCCATACCTTCCATTCATGAGCCTTCCAAACCGGCAGCAATTGCAGGGCTGTCATGAATAGGAACATGAATGTTACAATCAAATGTGCCCATATGTTAGTGAATACACTTAAAATCACTGCCCCAATGATGGTCAAGCGCAAACAAAGTCCCACATAATCATTCGATCGCAAAAGGGTGCGGGCGTAAAGATAGGTATACGTCGATTTTTCACCATAAGGTATGAATGATAAAAGCCAGTCCATCCATTTCCTTCTTGCTACCTTTCCTTTCAAATGGGGAACATCGGTAAACATGTTCGCTATTCGATAAAAAGAATTCATCCTCTTGTTTTCCAGATCCACCAGCCGCTCCCACTTAAGCACAAACCCTTTAGTTGCGCTTCGGTAATACATGTAAAGTCCTGACAATAATAAAAATGTTATAAGTGCAAACAGTATATTTGCCCTTGAACAGATGAAATAAAGAATCACACCATTAAGTAAAAAGCGGATGAGGGAGTCCCAATGGCCCACTGATGTATCCTGATATTTCAACACCTGCCAGCGCATGGTTAAATTCATGAACTTCAAAATAAGCAAAACGGCCAGGATGATCCCAAGGTCCGTACCTCCTGCACCCGTAACCTTAGAATACATCGGTATAAATGCAATGAGGACAACCAGAAGAATAAACCCCTGCATGACCCAACTTAATATAAGTGAATTCTTGAAATAGCTCCTCAACTTCGTTTCAAGCGGAAGCAGGAATACCGTATCAGGTTCTTTCAAAAAGGTATTAATCGGGCTTCTGGTCACAATGATCGATAAAACAAAGGCCATGATCAATTCAGCTGGGAAATCACTGTCCAACGTCTTTACCCAATCACTGTAATAATAGGCCAAGCCGCCAAGAACCAATACCATGACAAAAACAAGATGACCATTAAAAATATAACGCAGATATTTTTGCGTTTCATTTATATAGCCTAAATATCTTTCCTTCCAGAGATTTTGACTATTCATGACCGATTTCTTCTTTCGTCAATTGAATATATAAATCATCAAGGGTTGCCCCCGGCATGGAAAATTGTTCCCGAAGCTGATCAAGATTTCCTTTTGCCCGGATTTCCCCATTATGCAGTATGATGAAAGAATCACAATACCTCTCGGCCGTCGCAAGTATGTGTGTAGACATTAAAATTCCCGCTCCGCTCTCTTTCATTTTCCTCATCAAATCGAGCAGGGATTGAATGCCTAATGGATCAAGGCCTACGAACGGTTCGTCGACGATATATAATGACGGCTGTACTAAAAAGGCGCACATTATCATGACCTTTTGCTTCATTCCTTTTGAGAAATGGGCCGGAAACCATTTAAGCCTTTTTTCCATATGGAATTCCTTTAATAGGACGTCCATCCTTTCTTTATATGTGTCTTCCGCCAAACCATGTGCCATGGCCGTAAGCTTTAAATGCTCCTCAAGTGTAAGCTCATCATACAAGATTGGCGTTTCTGGAACATAAGTGAATTGTTTCCGATATGTATCCGGGTCCTGGGCAAGAGTTTTACCATGAATCGCCACACTTCCGCCTTTCGGCTCCATGAGTCCGATGATATGTTTAATCGTCGTACTTTTCCCAGCCCCATTGAGCCCAATTAACCCCACTAGCTCATTTGGCTGAATGTCAAAACTTATTCCCTTTAAAACGGGCGTTTTCGTATATCCGCCCACCAATTGCTTTATTTCCAATAAGGACATATAAACGATCCTTTCTATATAGAGGTTCTTATTTCCATTTTATCAAATTCTCCTGCTTTAATATAGTCGAGTGTCCCCGTAACTAAATTTCCATAAATAACTAATTATATTTTTCCTGCTTGGTGGCTATCATAAATAAGGAAGAAGGGGTTAGTCATTACGTGTGATTCACATCATATTGTAAATGAGGTGTCAGTTAAAGACGTATAACTGAATTAAACCAGAAGCTTCATTAAAAAAATCGTTTCGAGCAAGGAGATGGTTCTCTTGCACGTAATAGCAGAAAAATCATTCAATAATTATCAATTATGCTTTGAAAGTTGATGAAACTTTAAAGATATAGGAGATGGTTGCTTTGAATGGAAAATCTCTACTCAGATAATAACCATATTTTACTAAATTGTAGATGAGGTGTTTGTCGCAGAGAATTTATGCTAATGCGAATTTTGAAGCAAAACCCCCTTTTTCAAACAGGCAGGGTGCAACTTATGTTGCATCCTGTTTTTATGATTTTTCCTTTTCTCAAGGATTCAAGCTATGGTACGATTAACCAAATACATTAATTTCTAAAGGGGCGTTTTTAATGAGTGATTGCATTTTTTGCAAAATAATCAATGGGGAAATCCCAAGTTCCAAAGTTTTCGAAAATGAACATGTATTGGCTTTTCTCGATATCAGTCAAGTAACAAAGGGCCATACACTGGTCATACCTAAAGTACATAAGGAAAATCTTTATGAGTTGACACCTGAGATTGCCAAGAACCTTTTTGAAGTGGTGCCGGAAATTGCCCGAGCCATGAAGCAGGAATTCCAACCTGTAGGCCTGAACCTTTTAAATAATAACGGTGAAGCCGCAGGACAGTCCGTTTTCCATTTTCATATGCATTTAATTCCTCGGCATGGTGAAGGAGACGGCTTTGGGGCTGTTTGGAAAACGAATACGAGCGACTATACACCAGATGA
This sequence comes from Peribacillus sp. NPDC094092, assembly GCF_050279365.1. Lineage (NCBI taxonomy): Bacteria > Bacillati > Bacillota > Bacilli > Caryophanales > Bacillaceae > Peribacillus > Peribacillus sp. NPDC094092. The sequence continues at coordinate 1,470,408 of NZ_JBNNUC010000001.1, forward strand.
CCTGAAACAAATCGCCGACTCCATTGCTCAGCATTTAAAATGAGAACTTGATGGCAAGTGAACGTTAGCTAACGCTGGTTGCATGAAAAAACAATGATCCCGATTTGGTCCTCACTCAAAGTGGAGGACCTTTTTGCATTAGATCACGAAATGTCACCTAAAATTCTAAATTTTCCTCCTATTGATTTTAGTTTTCTGGTAGGATATATGAATAGTCTCAAATACTTTATCACATAGTCGCATAGGAGGAAAAAAATTGAAACGTGCACGCAATTTTAACGCTGGGCCAGCCGCCCTTCCCTTAGAAGTTTTACAAAGAGCCCAAAAAGAATGGTTGAATATTGAAGATTCCGGTATGTCGGTCATGGAATTAAGCCATAGAAGTTCGGAATTCGAAAAAATTCATAACCATGCCATTCAATCATTAAAAGACCTCTTGGAAATCCCTGAAAATTATGAAGTTCTCCTGCTTCAAGGAGGAGCAAGCCTACAATTTTCCATGATTCCCATGAACATTTTGAATGATGGAAAAAGGGCAGATTATGTCCTAACTGGTTCTTGGTCGGAAAAGGCATTAAAAGAAGCCAAAAAGGTTGGTGAAACGGCTGTTGTCGCTTCATCCAAAGATGAAAAATATACGTTCATCCCTAAAGTCGAAGAAATCCAATTGAATGAAGATGCTGCATATCTTCATATCACAAGCAATAATACGATTTACGGAACGCAATGGAAGGACTTCCCGGAAACAGGTGGCATTCCTTTAGTAGCTGATATGTCAAGTGATATTCTCAGCAAAAAAATCGATGTTAGTAAATTCGGCATCATCTATGCAGGTGCACAAAAGAATCTGGGCCCATCTGGAATCACGGTCGTTATCATCCGTAAAGATTTAATTACGGATAATGACAAAATCCCATCCATGATGAACTATTCTATCTATTCGAAAAATAACTCTTTATACAATACGCCTCCGACATTGGCCATTTACTTATTGTCCCTTGTGTTGGATTGGGCAAAAGATCGGGGCGGCGTGGAAAAGATCGCTGAAGCCAATGAAGAAAAAGCAAAAGTCATTTATGATGCCATCGACGGCAGCGATGGTTTTTATAAAGGCCATGCCCTGCCTGACAGCCGTTCATTAATGAATGTGACGTTCACGCTTCCATCCGAAGAAGCTGAAGTACAATTCCTTAAAGAGGCAAAGCAAGCCGGATTCGTAGGACTGAACGGTCACCGTTCGATCGGTGGCTGCAGGGCATCCATCTATAATGCTGTCCCTCTATCCCATTGCCAGGACCTTGCGGATTTCATGAAGAAATTCCAGGAATCGTTTAAAGCGAAGGAAGCTCAAATCCTTTAATTCAAACAAATATAACTTCTAAAAAAATAGGTCTTATGATATACTATTTTAAACTTCTTGCAACAGGCAATAGTGCATTGTTGAAGATGAGATATTAGTTGAGATGAGAATAGGAGAGATGAGTAAATGAAAACGAAAACCCTTGTGTCACTGTCCCTATTAATCGGGATTGGGGCTGCCCTGCATTTTATCGTACCTGGATTCTTCCTTGGAATGAAACCGGATATGATGCTGTTGATGATGTTTTTGGCGATTACCCTGTTTCCCGCTAAGAAGAATGTTTTCATTGTCGCCCTGGCTGCTGGAGCCATCTCTGCCATGACAACTACATTTCCTGGTGGACAGATTCCAAATATCATAGACAAATTGGCAACAGCCTTTCTGTTTTACCTTTTATTCATCAGTCTTAAGAAGTTTTCAACATCCGTTGTCACCGTTAGTATCTTGACTGCCGTAGGAACGATGATTTCCGGCGCTGTCTTCCTTGGTTCGGCTTATTATATCGTTTCCCTTCCAGGGCCTTTCGTTGCACTTTTCGGCGCTGTTGTACTTCCTGCCGTACTGTTAAATACAGTTGCGATGGTCATCATTTATCCAATTGTGAACGGCATCGTAAGAAAATCAAATATACCTATTAATGCTTAAGCAGCAGGATCATCATACCTAAAAAAGCACCGGAATATCCGGTGCTTTTTTTCCAATCTTATGAATCTGGAAATCTAGTCAGAGCCATCCTTCGTCGATCATCGAATCAATATCCACATAAACCAAATGAATAGCAGTAAAACCCCGGGGAGGCCCATAGCGAAGGCTCTAGCCTGGAGCACCCTCTTAGGCGGATAGATGCCAGGAGTTTTAGCTTGCCTTAGAAAATACCCCATTCCGCACACGCATGCCAGACCTAATAAAAAAATGATTTTCATTCTTTAACCACCAGTGCCATCCATGTTCCGACAGCTTGTTTTTATTATCTATATGCTGCTCTTCCCTTTATATGAAGCATTATTAATAAAGCTTCAAGTTATTTTTAAATATTATATTTTCACTCTCTAAGTTTAAAAAAATATTTTTGTGATATAAAGATAAAATGGTCGATACTCTTCCATAAGGATGAAAATTATGGTATTTTGATATCAATAGTATTTCTCTCCCTATTTATCATAATTTCCATTTGGTGCTTTTTTCAGCAGGGATTCAGACCATGGAAAGCGAAAACATACTATAAAATGAGGTGATCCTAATGAAAGCAAAATCATTACTAATTGGCTTTTTGACCGGAACAGTAGTAGCTGGTGCGGCAACCTTACTTTCAACACCAAGTTCAGGTAAAGACCTAAGGACCCGCATCAAAACGAATACCGAAGAAATTAAGAATACAATTGAAGAGTTAAAGCTAAAAATGCTAAATATTAAAGATGACACGATGGAAGCTTCACAAATAAGCAAAGAAACGGTAAAAACGTTCATTTCGGATGTTCAGGTCGTCATCGAGAACTGGAAGCGGGAAATCGAACCCAATAAAAATGAATTATTGAAGAACGTTCAAGAAATTGAAAATTCTTTAAAAGAATTGGAAGCGGCCACCCCTTCTTCTAAAAATTAATAGCCGATAATCGTCACCCAAACTCGATTCTCCATTTTTCCCAATAAATTACATGGTTTATTGGAGAAGAATGGAGAATTCATTAAAAAACTAAAATTTTCTAAAAATTTTGCAAATATTTTTCTTTATTAATTTTTATTTTATTGTCATAATAAATATATAGAATCTTATAAGTAGGTGAGCCGATAATATGCAGAATAAAAATTATTCTATGAAAGAAGCAATGATTTTTAGTCAACGAATTGCACAATTAAGCAAAGCATTATGGAAATCGATTGAAAAAGATTGGCAGCAATGGATCAAGCCCTATGATTTAAATATCAATGAGCATCATATTCTTTGGATTGCCTACCATCTTAATGGCTCTTCCATTTCTGATGTTGCAAAATTTGGGGTCATGCATGTTTCTACGGCATTTAACTTTTCAAAAAAATTAGAGGAACGCGGATACTTAACATTTTCCAAAAAAGAAAATGACAAAAGGAATACGTATATAGAGATCACGGCGGAAGGTGAAAAAATTCTTCTTGATTTAATGGAGACATACGACCCAGGCAAGAACTCTGCTTTCTCAGGTGCACTTCCTCTACGTGAGCTTTATGGCAAGTTTCCGGATATGATTGAAATGATGGCCATCATCCGTAATATTTACGGTGAAGATTTCATGCAAATCTTTGAACGATCGTTCGAGAACATTGATCAGGAGTTTACTGACGTGGAGGGTAAAATCACAAAAAAAAAGATAGAGAAAGAAACTGAGCCAGTTTAATCTCATACTCTATCCATTTCCTTCATGAATGATACATATAAACCTTGTGAGAGGCATGCATCAATGCATTCCTTTATGGTTATTTTTGGATTAACAATCCTTTCAAATTGATTAAAAAGCGGTCGAAAGTTCATATACCCTTCCGCTTTTTCTATTTCATAACGTTTGCTCAAGTTATCACATGTATCCAATAATTCCTCCGCTTCCTTCTTCGTGAAATTTTTTTCCACAAATAGGTAGTCCAACTTGGCCTCAGGATTATGTATCAGGTTTAATAAAAGCCGTTGATGAAAACGGAGTATTTCTATTTCTTCATTTATATTTTTCATACATCACTTATCCCCAATCGATCATTCAATTTATCATTAAAGGCATATAACCAATTTTTGATCTTTCACGCTCAGCAACCAGTCAGAGCCCTGGTTAAAAACCCGGCCTTAAAAGCCTTTAGCTCGCCTACACACCATAGTGATTTTATCTTTAAGTTAATCCAAGAATTTCATTGCTTTTTCCACCCATTCATCGTAATGTATGTAAGTATATTAAAACAGCTTTGGAGGGCTGATTTCGAAATGAATTCGTGGAAAACAATCGACGTGGCTAAACAATATGGCAGTTGCCGTCTGATCTTTTTTGCAGTTTTTACTATATTGTTGTCTTTTGTTCTGATCTATACATTATTAAGTGTCTTTTTAACTCATGTTATTTTGTATGGTGATCAAACAATGGTATTTTTTAGCCTACTGCTCTTATTATATCCTGTTCACAAACTATTACACTATTTACCTTTACGATTATTATGTAAAAAAGTAAAAACTTCTTGGTCCTTGAAGTGGAACCTTGTGCTTACATGCAGAGTCAATGTACATGTTCCGATTCGAAAACATCTTTATCTGTTGACCCTTATGCTGCCTTTCTTCATTATGTCTGTCATATTGATTGGTTGTGCGCTTAGTTTTCCACATTACATTCATTATTTCACTATTTTATTATCCCTGCACACCGGATTATGCGTATCGGATTTTATTTATATAAAGAACATGATTGGTTCCCCAAGGCATTCTTTTATCGAGGAACATCACGAAGGATACGATATACTTATTCAAAAGTGATTTCTTATTCATTCATAAAGATGTCCAATAAGATTTTTAGGTATCTTTTTTCATTATTATTTGGTATCGTATTTATACATGATGTTTTGCAAGGAGGGATTTTAGGTTTTGATCTCGTTCTGGTTTATTATTTTTGCCATTTTGATCCTTTATAATATTAATAGAATGACAAACTCTTTATGCATTCAAAAGGAAATTGCTGAAGACCGGCAACCTAAAGTATTCAGGACCATTAATGTATTAATTACTATTATGTTATTATCCTCCTATATTGAAATTTTGTATACGTAGAGATGAGCAACAAATGATGGCCATCATTTGTTACATACATTGGTGATACCCGGGGCATTATCCACAAAAAGAAAAAGGGCGAAGCAGCAGCTTCGCCTTTTGTTTATGAGCTTAGCACCAAGAAGCTCCAATGATGATTAACAGGATGAAAAGAACGACAATTAGAGCAAAGCCTCCACCTATTCCTCCAGACATTGATCTTCCTCCTTTCCATTCTTAAGTAATTGTAATTTCATGCACACCCTTAAATCCGCCAAAAGGAATCCATTCCTTTCCTGGCTTGATATTCACTTCGTCTTTTTGTTGAGCGGCTACCCTATCCTATTCAACTCCATGACAAAAGGAGTGGGCTCTTTCCATTATTAATTTTGCAGCCGATTAGAAACAGGCTGATCCTACAATTATTAATAATATGAATAACACCACTAACAAGGCGAAACCTCCGTTAAATCCATTACTCATTTTCCTACCCCCTTTTGTTGTCCTCGATTTATCATATGTAATAGTTTATTATCTGGGTAGGCGTACACCCATTTTTCAAAAAAATCTTATTCATGCACCAATATATTATTTTTTGTAAAGTAACCAGAATATGTTATAGTTAATTTTGTGGAAATACGAAAAATAGCAAACCAGAAACTTAAAACTAGGAGTTGTTTTTATGAAGAAGTGGGCATTATCGATTGCTGTTACTGCAGGGCTGATCGGACTTACAGCATGCAACAGCGACAAGGAAGCAGTCGTGGAAACTAAAGCGGGGGACATAACTAAAGAAGAATTTTACAATGTAATGAAAGACCGTTATGGTGAAACCGTTCTTCAGGAACTTGTTTATGAAAAAGTTCTTTCAGAAAAATATACAGTAACTGATAAAGAAGTCAAAGCTAAAACGGACGAACTTAAAGAGCAAATGGGTGAAAATTTCGAAACGGCCCTGGCCTCTTCCGGATATAAGAGCGAAGATGACCTTAAACGTGCACTTAAAATCGGCATGCTTCAAGAAAAAGCAGCAGTCGCCGATATAAAAGTTAAAGAAGCTGATGTGAAAAAAGCTTATGAAGACTATAAACCACAAATCAAAGCGAGACATATTCTAGTGGAAGACCAAAAAACAGCCAACGAAGTTAAAGCTAAATTGGACAAAGGCGAAGATTTCGCTAAACTTGCAAAAGAATATTCAACAGACACAGGCACAGCTGAAAAAGGCGGCGAGCTAGGCTGGTTCGGACAAGGTGAAATGGTTCCAGCATTTGAAGAACAAGCTTACAAAATGAAGAAAAATGAAATCAGCAAGCCGATTAAATCCGATTATGGCTACCATATCATCCAGCTTCTTGATACAAAAGAAAAGAAATCATACAAAGATATGAAAAAAGATCTTGAATATGATTTGAAAGTCGCTCAAATTGACCAAACTAAAGTTCAGGATATTTTGAATTCAGAAGTCAAAAAAGCGGACGTGAAGATTAAAGATAAAGATCTAAAAGATGCCATCACTTCTGGTGACACAACCAAGGCTGAAAAATAATTGAATAGAAAAAAGCGACAGGATATCCCTGTCGCTTTTTTTCATCATTCGGGTCATGCACCCGGATTTATATCCTTTTTACGCCTCTCGCGCTCTTCTTCCATGCGTTCAATGTACTTCTGACCTTCCTTCTCAATCCAAGCATCATCTATTAGTCGTTCCTGCCTAGCTGTCCAAATTGACATGACTGCACTGACAATTATCCCAATAAACACGAACCAGATCCAAATTGGCATGTCCATTCCCTCCCAAAAAATCTACTATTCATTTACTAGAGAATATGCGCGAACAAAAAAAATATGCTTCTTTCTCCATCGAGAAAGAAACATATTTCATTAAAATGTTGGTTTATAGAATGAACGATTATCGAGCGCGAAGACTCTTTCCGTAAATTCACCCGGTTTCACTTTTTCCAATGCCCGGTCCATCATATTTATCTTGGCATCCATATTATCAATATAATGCAGCACTTCCGCTTCCTTAACCATTGGCGGCTTTGGACTGCCCCACTCAGCTTTACCATGGTGGCTTAATATCAAGTGCTTGAGGATCATGATTTCTTCCGCTTCAATGCCTAATTCCTCTGCAGCTTTGCCGACTTCATTTACCATGATGGTGATATGCCCCAACAAGTTCCCTTCCACTGTATAAACAGTCGAAACAGGCCCAGATAGCTCATGTACCTTTCCAAGGTCATGGAGAATGACTCCTGCATACAAAAGATCCTTATTGAGGGAAGGATATAGTGTTGAAATGGCCTTAGCCAGCCCTAGCATCGATACAACGTGATAAGCCAGACCCGACATATACTCATGATGGTTCTTGGTTGCAGCAGGAAACGTCAGGAATTCATTCTGATATTTTTTTATGAGGTGCCTAGTCACCCTTTGGATATTCGGATTCCTCATTTCAAAAATGAATTGAGTGATGGTTTCCATCATTTCTTCCTGACTTATAGGGGCCGTTTGAATTAAATCTGCTTTCGTTACCCCATCAGTATCTGAAGTGATTCTGATATTACGGATTTTCAATTGGCTGCGCCCTCGATAATTCTGGACTTCCCCTTGAACTCTCACCGTTGCTTCCGCACTGTATGTTTTCTCATCAGCCTCGGAAACATCCCATAGCTTTGCTTCGATCTCCCCGGTTTTATCACACAAAATCAATGTTAGAAACGGCTTTCCATTACTTGCCACCGCTTTTGTACTCGTTTTAATATACATATATATATCTACTACTTCACCAATTCCGTAGTGTATGATCCCATTTCCCATGCGACTGCCTCCGTTCAATTAAATATCAACATTATAACATACCAATCTCGTTAGTGCTTTTAGTTTTCGTTAATAAGTGATAGACAATGGACAAGAAAAGGCCCAAGCTGAACGTCACTTATCACTCCACAAGAAAGCCAGGCTTGACCCCAAGCCTGGCTCCCCTATAATATCTATTTCAACAGTTTCTGTTCGGACAATACGCGCATTTTTCCTGCGCCTCAATTCGGTAATATAAACAGCATGTCACCCGTTTATAAGGATTCATGGACGCCGGGACACTTTTTTCCCCAATGAATCGTTTAAAGGGCGAATGCGTTTCAATATTAAGCCATACGTCATCTTCAAGCAGCATTTCAATGTCCTTTTCAACCCGCTTCTTTATATCTTCCTGCTTCAATAACTCACTATACATCCATATCGTATAACTCCAAATATTTTCCCAGAGCACCAGTTTCGATATTTTTGCAGTTCCGGAAAAGAAGCGAATGGCTTCAGCACCAAAGCTGCTTAATATGGAATGGAGGGCAAATGTGCTTTCCTTTTCCGTGACATTGCTCCACCGGTTAGTTTTCAGCAAAAAATTCGGGAGCCAATGTTCATCTCCTGGTTCATCCAAAATGCCAATTTCCTGAAGTTTGCCTTCCCAGATAAGCCGATGTTTACTGAACATGTAAAATTGTGCCGTAACAAAAAAAGCATAGCGTCTGAACCACATTGAAATGGCTATCCTTGACGTTTCAGCACCAGTCCGTGATTGTGCATACTGAATAAGCTCAACAGCGTGATCGAAGGTCTTCGAAACTTTGGCTTCATCCCGAAAGGCAATGCGATATCCCTGCAGCTCTTTTTCAATAGCTGGTGATAGGCTATGCATTGGCCAGCGCTTTTACGTGACTTTGGGCGTAGCGGCCTTTACCAAACGGGACGCACATAGGACTGCCAAAAATCGGATCAAAGGAAATTTGACATTCCATGCTGAATACATGCCGTACCAATTCTGGCGTGATGATATCCTCTGGCCTGCCTTGAGCATGTATCGCCCCATCTTTAAGTGCCACCAGATTATCCGCATAACGGCAAGCTAAATTCAAATCATGAAGCACCATCACGATCGTTCGGTTCTCAAACTCATTCAAGTCGAACAATAAGTCCAAAATCTCGATCTGATGGGTCATATCAAGATATGTAGTCGGTTCATCCAACAAAATGACGTCCGTATCCTGAGCCAGGGTCATTGCTATCCATGCCCTTTGCTTCTGGCCTCCCGATAATTCATCGACCGCCTGATCCTTTAAAGCGGTCAGGTTCGTTGCTTCAATCGCCTTTTGAACTTTTTCTTCATCCACGGAACTCCACTGTTTCAACCAACTTTGATAAGGATACCTTCCTTGTTTAACAAGTTGATAGACTGTAAGTCCTTCAGGAGCAACCGGGGATTGCGGAAGAATCGCCATCTTTCTTGCTACATCCTTCGATGACATGGTCGAAATCGCTTTGCCTTCGAGCAAAACGGAGCCGGATTGAGGTTTTAACAATCGGGCAACCGACCTTAGCAGTGTTGATTTTCCACATCCATTAGCACCGATGAATACGGTGATCTCCCCTTTGGGTATTTCTATATTCATATCATTTATAATTAATTTTTCACCATAACCGAGCGATAAAGACTGTGTATTAATAGCTGGTCGCATTAAAATACTCCCCTTTTAGTCTAATAATACTAGTTTAATGAAAATGATTCTCACTGTCAATCTTTTAAAAAATATAAACAAAAAAATCTATGTCCCATTCCTCTTAAATGTTTCATTAAAGTGAATACACCTTTAAAGATATGAAGTTTCATTTGGAAACATTAATGTAATTAAAGTAGCACATTAAATTAAATTGCCATATATCATTTACCAATTCCTGTAGCTTTCGAACGATTCAATGGTCCATTCTCCCCCTCGGCGCCAAATCTATCGAAATTTCCATTTAGCGGAAAGTAAAAAAAGCCCTCCATACGGAGAGCCTTTTAACCGACCAGCAGGCGATTTGTACAATGTTCCAGGGATTCATCTCTAATGAAGGTAAATAAATCCTGAAAGGTGAAAGGAATTAATCCTTCTGCAATATTCCATGCATTGACCTCTATTTGATAAAGGATTTCTGATTTCCCTGTATTGTATAGCTCCTCACTAAGCACAGCAAGATCGGGATCCAATGCGTGGCCCAACTCATGTGTGAGGATCACCCATGAATATTCCTCAAGCCTTGCAAGCGAGCCTAGCGAGCGTTCACACTGAATTTCGATATCTCTTTCATATAAAGTGATGCTATGTCCTTTGGCAGAATATTTTCCCCCAACACATCGTTCACCAGGAAACTCCTTTTCGATTATCAGCTCCAAAGAAGAATCATGGTGGCTTACAAACTCATTCATTTTCAATGACTTCACTCTCTTTATTTATAGTTTATAACCCATTATATTTCTGGATGATCAAATCATTCATATCTTGGCGCAATCCGGGGCTGGATAGACGAATCACTTGGTTTTCGCTAAAGTACTCCATAATATATCGGTGACAAGTAAAAAATAAAATCTGCCGTTTTTCCGAAACTTTTTCCAATAACTCGAGCATCCGTTTTGTCCTTTCCGCATCAAAATTGACGAAACTATCATCAATGATAAGTGGGAATGAATCATTTTCAAAAGTATGATCAGCAAGTGCGAGCCTTAGGGAAACATAAATTTGCTCTGCTGTCCCGCGGCTGACCTCTTCAACCCTAAAACTCAAACCATCACTGCGCTGTACCCAAATGCCTTCCCCGGACTGATCAAGGATGATTTTATGATACCTTCCATTCGTTAAAAAGGAAAAATGCCGCTCCGCATCAGCGATGACCTTCGGTAGGCGTTCCCTTTTATATCGGTCCAGGGTTTTATTCAATAAGCTTTTTGCTATTGCCAATTTCGCCCATTCTTTCGCCTCTTCGTTAAAAGCAGCTTTTTCTTCATAAAAACGATGAAGTAAGTCATCATAAATCCCTGAAACTTCAAGCTGTTTTATCTTATGCTTCGCATCCGCCTGTTTCTCTAACAAAAGTGATTTCACCTTTACAGAATCCTTACGTTTCCGTTCTAAATTTTCAAATGTATACGTGTTGATCCCCTGTTTTAGGTAAGTTTGGATTAGTTCAGGCAGCATTCTGGATTGCCCAATTTGAATGGTAATCAAATCAAGCTGTTTTTGTAAAGCCATTTTCTTTTCGGACAATGCAGCGTTTTGCCTGAACGCTTCCTCGTCCTTGACCTTCGCTAACTTAAAAAGCATTTCCATTTCTGCATCAAGATAGTCCTTTTCCATCACCAACTGCTCGATTTCGTTTGTCAAATGGCTCCGTTCCTGCATCCATTGTTTTAGTTGAACGGAGAATTCCACCGCTTTATTCAATTCCCGTTTCAATAGGCCAATCGCTTCCCGCCATGTGGACGGTTCAATATCAAGGATGTGTGCAAAATGAAATAAAGCCTTCGATTTACCCTCAAATTCCGCATGCAGAAAATTGTACATCTTGATTGCTTCATATTTCCTATCAACGGCTTCCTTCCATTTCTCAAGAAGTTCAAATACAGATTCAAGATTGACTTCCATTCCGGGATAAGACAAGCCCCAACCGCTCAAGATGCTCCTCACTTCCTTATCCAATCGATCCCTGCCAGCTTCCCAAGTAGCATATTCCTGAATGGTCGATTCAAACGCTTCCTCCCTTTCTTCATATTTAAACATTTCACTTTCAAACCGCCTTTGAAGACGTTGGTCCATTTCAAGCAACCGACCCATCGACTCTCCATCACTCACCCGATTGGTTTCACTGCCAATTGCAGCCCTTTTCCTTTTCAATTCATCCAATTGCCTGATATATCCGGACAATATATCATCACCTTTAAAGAGATGCCTGGAAACCGCGAACAGAACAGCCATGGCTAGAAGTATAATCCCCAACAAAATCTGTTCACTGAAATAACTTCCGATCGCACCTAGACAAAGAAGTACGATTAAACTGCCATTCATGATAAGTGAACGTTTGCGATTATGCGCTTCCTTCTTCCTCTGTAAAGCCAATTGCTTTTCAAGCCCTAGTATTTGTTCATCAAGAATAAGGGATTGTGCCGCTTCAAATTCGATGTTATTCTGCTTGTTATATAAGGACTCCAGCTCGATCCTTTTATCATCTGGAAGTAACTGGGCCTCCATCTCCTTCAAGCGGGATTCTGTAGTTTCCAGACTATCCTTTTGCAGTCCATATTTCTCATCAAGCTGTTTTTTATCATTTTGGAGCTGGTGCTTTTCCCTCTCGGCCCTTTTCACCTTTTCCTTCATGAATGTACTGATATCCAGTTTTCTTATTACATCATCAGAAACATCCAAGAATAATTCCTGCTTCACCTTTTCAATATTCTTTTCTTCCAACAGCCTTTCTTGTTCCGCTTTTCTTATATCAAGCTCGAGCTTCTCAAGCAATGTTCCTTGATCGATAGCATGTTCAATCTGCTCTTTATGCTCCTTGATGAACGGATTGATTTCGATTTCCGTGAGTTTCACCTTAAGTTTTTCCATTTTCTCAGTCAATGCCGCAAGTTGGGCTTTCATGGGCATTCCAACTGCCTGAAACTGTTCAAGCCTTTTTAAACCATCAACTGGAAAACTTACATCCGGAATTTCACTTATTTCTGTTTCAAGCTCCCGCTGTTCTTCAACCAAGGGTTTAATTCGCAAAAAAGTGCTCACGTTAACAAGGGTTTCTTCAATTTCTTGAATATCTATCGTGACTTTAGAGAGCTCCTCCTTAAGTCTTGCCTTTTCATGAAGTAATGCCGTATATGACTCCTGTTCCTCTTCTGATGCTTTCACCTTTTTCTGCAATTCCTTAAGTTCTTTCAATCTCACATTCAGTAAAGGTTTTTGGCCTGATGGCTTGAACCTTAAATCGAGCTCTTTTTGTAATTTCGTCTCGGCTTCAAGAAGTTTATCATTCCCAATCAGCCCAGCTGAAAGCAGATATTTACTCATGGTCCCTTCACTTAGTGTATGTAATCCTTGCAGACCTTGAAGGTCGAAAGAAAAAATGGCTTGGTAATAGTTTTTATCAATGCCATGGAGAATCTCATTCAAATCTTCCTCGCCGCCGACCCTTCCATCCTCGAAGGTCAATTTTACATCACCAGTAGCCTTACCCTTCACACGTTCAATGACGATTTCCCCATCTTTTTTTGTTATGAGACTGAGCCTTCCCCCATATTTGGCATGCATTTTGGGCTCATAACGCGGTTCGTTTTGAACCTTTGTCGGAAAACCAAACAGCATACTATGAATGAAGGACATGATGGTCGACTTGCCCGATTCATTTTCCCCAAAGAAAACCTGCAGCTGTCCCAATTCAGGAAAACGCTGATTTTCCAGTTTGCCGTAACCATAAACATGGAGGTTTTTAATAATCAAATCCGTTCCTCCTCCCTATATTCATTTATTCGCTTCAAAAACGTGCAAAAGCCATCTTTCCGCTTCATCCAAAAGTTCCTTCTGCTCTTCCGGCTCTATTGAATCAAGAAACCTTCTTGCACCGGGATGAATATAAAGCGGGGCCAGAGCCGCATCCGTATCATCAAATTCAGATGCAATCATCGATACCTCAGCCATAAAGGGCGATATTCTCTCATTTGACCTGTTTGTCGGGATGGACTGGATGACTTTAATTTTATACACCCAGATGAATGGTTCCCCTTGGTCCTCTTCCTGTAAGATCCGGGTCAAATCTTCAAGAAATTCCCCGGAAGCGCCTGCTGCGTCACCTGCATCCAGCTTCAATTCCAAAAGAAAGCTCCTCCCATCGAAGCCCTTCTGTTCAATTACTTCCTTGCATTGCTTGAACAGGGCATCAAATCCATCTTCCGCGTATATTTCAATGGTTTCGCTTTCCCATATCACCTCAGAGGTTTCAATAAAAGAATGACGCTTCATGTCCCCGTCGAATTCGACAAGCAAGCACCCTTTAATGCCAGACTCCTTTCTGTTCCTGCCTTGAATATTTCCTGGGTATATCACTAGCGGATCTTCTGAAACGACCTGATGCTTATGAATATGGCCTAATGCCCAGTAATCGAAATCTTTAGCTGCTAGTTCCTTCAATGAAAAAGGTGCGTATGGGCTATGTTCGGAATTACCTTCCAAATTCCCATGAAGCAGACCTATATGATAATCGGCCCCTTCCGCTTTTATGTAGGTTTCAACCATTCTCTCCCTTACGTGACGGCGCGGATAACTGAATCCATAAAGGTGGACAGTCGTCCCATCGAATTTTTCAAACCGTTTCACTTCGGTTTTCCCTGAAAATACGTGGACATTATCAGGCAGCTCCACAGTAATCCATGAGCCGCCGAGATGATCATGGTTACCATGAATGATATAAGCAGGGATCTGATGCTGCTGGAGTTTTTCCATTTCGGTCCGAAAGCGGACCTGCGTCCGGAGACTCCGATTTTCCCCATCAAATAGATCCCCCGATAACACGATAAAGTCAACCTGACGGGAAATTGCTTCATTAATGATCGTTTTAAAAGCTTTAAACGGACTGTCCCTTAATTTCTTTAATATAGATGACGGCATATCCTTCAACCCTGAAAAGGGACTATCCAAATGGAGATCCGCCGCATGAATGAATTTCACACCGCTCAAAAGTATCACCTCGATTTCTTACAACTTTTCATATTTAATATTAACACGGGCAGAACATACTTTCCCGTAATAATTATTTTAATCAGGCATAACCTGGTTATCCAGTATGGGCAAATTCAACAGGAAAAAGACCGAATGGCGTGAACATTGTTTCATGCACGGCATTCGGCCTTTTTCATCATTTAAAAATATCCATACTTAAATATCGTTCACCATTATCCGGGGCAATGCATAATACTCGTTTTCCACTTCCAAGACGACGGGCTTCCTGCAGGGCAGTCCAGACAGAGGCACCTCCTGAAGGTCCAATCAATATGCCTTCCTTCGAAGCCATATCCATCATGGTGGATATCGCATCTTCATCTGCCGCTTGAACGATTTCATCAAATACTTCTGTATTTAAGATGCTGGGGATAAAACCAGGGCTCGTACCCACCAACTTATGGGGACCAGGCTGTCCGCCGGAAAGAACCGGGGATCCCTTAGGCTCGACAACGACAACCCTTAAATCCGGCAGATGTTCTTTTAAGGCTTCGCCTGTACCGGTTATCGTTCCTCCCGTTCCAGCAGTGGCGACAAACACATCCAGGTTCCCATCCATCTGATCCAGAATCTCGACTGCTGTAGTCACTCTGTGTATATCTGGGTTTGCTTGGTTTTCGAATTGCTGCGGAATAAAGCTATTAGGAATCTCTGCGGCAAGTTCCTCAGCTTTACGAATGGCTCCCGGCATCCGCTCTGATGCAGGGGTGAGGACAACTTCCGCCCCGTACGCTTTTAAGATATTGATTCTTTCTTTCGACATATTATCCGGCATGACCATAATCGCCCGATACCCCTTTGCCGCGGCATTCATAGCAAGCCCAATACCTGTATTCCCTGATGTTGGTTCTATGATCGTGGCCCCGGATTGAATGATACCATCCAATTCAGCCTGCCTAATTAAGTTGAAGGCAGCCCGATCTTTTACACTGCGGCTCGGATTGAAATATTCAAGTTTCACAAATACTTCAGCGTCACCCTCCGCTGTTAAATGATTAATCCTTACAACAGGTGTATCTCCTATCAATTCAGTGATATTATTAACGATTTTTACCGTCATTCAAAAAATCCCCCTTCGATCCATACACTTCCTACCTTTTACTCAGGTTTATTATATCATTTATGATTTTTCATTTTAAAGAGAGAATTCCTCTCGTATAAATAGGTTTTATTTTCATTGTTACCAATCTTAAGGGAAGAAACCATAAAATTAGTTCGATTTATTTATTTTCCATCATTTTTCAAGGTATTCAGCTACTTATCAATATGTCCTGTCTTAATATATCCCTTACATAACAATAGTCAAAATTGACAGATAATGATAAAATTTTTATAACAGTACCTATCTAAAAGACAGCATAATTATAGACAAGGGAGTTTTTGAAAATGAGCAAAATATACAAATTAACCGTTTTTGAACCGTCAGGGGAAAAACTATTGGATGAATCATTTACAGCGGAGAATGATCAGCAAGCAAAAGAATTGGGGCAAAATCTATTAAAGGAAAAAAACTATCAAGATCAAACACATCGCTGTACATCCCCTTCAGGCGCTTTATTGCTTTTTCATCGCTGATTGGAAATGAAAGCGCAATCACTGAAAATATGATTAAGTTTCACACATCTTCTATTTAATCCAAAAAAAGGCCGTCACAATAACATGATGGCCTTTTGCAGATAAGCTCGATGAAACTCGGTTTGCCTGCAGCTTTATATTTAAAAAACGTTGATTTCAGAAATCCTCTCCCTTTCCGGCGATTGTCTAGCCTCTTCTTAGTAAATGTCTCCTGGTCTCGTCTAGCCAGTTATTCGGCAGGAGTGTCGCAAATTTCTTCAAGCCAATGAGGACAGTAAAAAAACATAAAGACCGGAGTACTTTATTCGACCGTTCATGAAAATTTTACGACCTTCAACTCGCTATTTCGGACTTCGAACCCCTTTTTTTCTAAAACAAAGGCCGTCACCTTTACGTGACGGCCTTTCACATTCATTTTCCGATGAAGTTCGGTTTTCTTTTTTCCACGAAAGCTTTTATTCCCTCTTGGTGGTCCGCTGTTTGGCGCATTTTCATCTGAGCGGCTTTTTCAATTTCAAGAATCTTAATTAATAATGGGCGATTTTTTTCACTAAGGATCTTTTTCGTTTTAATCATGGCCTGAACCGGGCTTTGCAGCCATGATTGCACTTTCTTCTCTACCGCATGCTCCAAGGTTCCTTCTGCCACTTCATGAATGAGGCCCTTTTCTTTTGCTTCAAGCGCTGTAAGCACTTTACCTTCCCAGATCAATTCTTTCGCTCCCACTTCACCAAGACGGCGTTCAAGGAAAAAGTGTCCGCCGCCATCAGGGATTAATCCAATCCCAATAAAATTCATCGCAATCTTACTGTCCGGATCGGCAATAAGGTGATCGGTTGCAAGCGCTATGCTCAACCCAAGCCCTGCAGCTGCACCATGAATGGCACTGATGGTCAATTTAGGCATGAAGTATAGAGTGGTCACCAATTCACTGATTCCATCCATCAGTTCATCGAAAGCGTTTTCTTTTCCAGGCGCGAGCATCATCTTAATGTCACCACCTGCGGAAAATGCATTCCCATTCCCTTTGATAATGACGACGTCCACTTCATCATTCTCACTTACTTCCTTAAGGGCATTAATGAAATCATGCAGCATTTTCGGATTTAAGGCATTCATGGCCTCTGGACGGTTCATTGCAACAATAGCCGTCCTGTCCGAATATGTGATTAAAACAGTGCCAGCAGGTGATGTCGATTCAATACTCAATTTATTTCCTCCTCTTTCATCTTTCATTCTATTACTCTATTATATATTTTTATTCCATTAACAAAATAGGTAGAAAAGTTATAATTAAACAAATATGGCATTATTTATTGATATATTTATCCTGAAGCTGATCACGCAATGCCCTTTTCAAGAACTTCCCTACACCCGTTTTAGGGATTTCACTTAAAAAGACCACTTCATCCGGCAGCCACCATTTTGCAAATTGCGGCTTTAAAAATTCGATGATGTCCTCCTGGGACACTTGATCCTTGTATGCGTCCTTCAAAACAACACAGGCAATCGGCCGTTCCTGCCATTTTTCGTGAGGCACTGCAATTACCGCCGCCTCAAAGATTGCTTCATGGGCCATTAATGCATTCTCTATATCTACGGAAGAAATCCACTCACCGCCGCTTTTTATCAAGTCCTTGGTCCTATCGACGATTTTCACGAATCCTTCTTCATCAATCGTGACGACATCCCCCGTATACAGCCAGCCATCTTTAAACGTATCCTCTGACCGCTCGTCCTTAAAGTACTCATTCGCTATCCAAGGACCCCTGATCAGCAATTCGCCCATTTCTTTTCCATCAGGTTTCACTTCGCCATCCTGACCGAGCACTTTGATTTCTATCATTGGTGAAACAAGTCCCTGCTTGGACTTCAAATCATAAAGTTCTTCATCAGGGAGATCCTCCTGATAGCTTTTTGGTTTGGATACAAATACGAGCGGGCTTGTCTCAGTCATTCCATAGGCATGCAGGAATGGTATCCCATACTTTTGTTCAAAGGTTTTAATCATGCTTTTCGGAGCAGCCGACCCTCCGCATAAAACAGCACGAATGCTGCTCGTATCATGACTGCCTTCTTCCAGCTCCTTCAATAAGCCCAGCCATATCGTCGGAACCCCTGCTGCGATTGTAACCTTCTCCGTTTCTATAAGCTCAGCCAAAATCTTTGGGGTGAAATAAGGCCCCGGCAAAACCATCTTCGTTCCAAACCAAACACTGGCAAAAGGCATGCCCCAGGCATTCACATGAAACATGGGCACGACAGGAAGCGCCACATCACGTTCGCTCAATGCTGTAGAATCGGCAAGCCCCAGTGCAATCGCATGCAACAAAATTCCGCGGTGTGAATAAACCACACCTTTCGGATTACCGGTCGTTGCGGAAGTATAGCATATTCCTGCAGGGGCATTTTCATCCAAGGTTTGAATGAATGGCTGTTTCGGATTCCCTTCGGCTAATAATTTTTCATAATGATAAATAGGTGAAAGGGTCGTTTCGGGCAGCTCATCTTTATCCGTCATTATGATATAACCTTCCACTGTCGTTAACTCATCTTTAATAGCTTCCAAAAGGGGGATGACATCCGGGTCTATCAATAATAATCGATCCTCCGCACTATTGACGATATACGAAACATGTTGAGGAGACAGACGGATATTGATTGTATGCAGAACAGCACCATGACAAGGAATCGCAAAATATGCTTCTAAATGCCGATGATGGTTCCAGGCAAGTGTTCCAATACGGTCACCTGTCTGAATACCGAATTTTTCAAGATTGCTGGTCAGCCTTCTTGTTCGCTCAGCAATCTCAGCATATGTAAATGTGTGAATTCCACCATCCGTACGCGAAACCACCTCTTTTTTCGGAAAATATTTTTCAGCTCTCTCAATGATCTGAGTCATGATCAATGGAGTATCCATCATTACAATCTCCCCCTTTTATAAAAAGCATGCCCATTATATATTCGACCAGAAAAAAAATAATCCTTTTTCCCTAGGTGCCGTTTACGATTTTTTTGAATCCTGCTTTACCTAGAGAAAACCAATTTGACGATTTCGGAAAGAAAGCGGATTTCTGAAAACAATTGGAACGTGTTTTTTAAGCAGAACCTTCTTTGAGTTGTAAGGATCTAACCCGTTTTACCGGAACCATTTATTAGGAACGGAATTAGAAATGTTATTTTTAAACCATCCAAAATTAGAGGTGCTGTTCGATGATATATTTTTTATGTTTCTTTCAATAAAAAAGAGGAAATAGTAAAGATACAATTATATTTAGAGGGAGCTCATTTATGGTAAACAAAATAAACGAAGAACTGGAAGCTTATTGCGCGAGTGAATATTCAAAGCTATCACGGGTAATCGTCTGTGAACCACGTTATATGGAAATCCGGGATATCATTAACGAAACTCAAAAAGAGTTCCAAGAAGAAAATATCGATCAGGCACTTGCCTTGAAGCAGCACGCCCAATTTACTAAGTCTCTTGAGCACGAAGGGATTGAAGTCATAAAACTTCCGCCACAATTTACATATCCAGAACAAGTTTTCACGAGGGATATCGGTTTTACTCTTGGAAATATCGTATACGTTGCTGAATTGGCAACAGGTATCAGGCAGGGTGAAGAACAAATATTGAAATCCTGGCTCGAAACGAATGGTATTTCATATTTCAACCTCCTCAAAAATCATATTGAGGGCGGGGATGTCCTTATTGACGGAAAGACCATCTATATTGGAATCAGTGAAAGAACGAATGAAACATCCGTCAAGCACCTTCAAACCCTATTGCCGGAATACGAGGTCATCGCGGTTCCTTTCATAGAAACATTCCTTCATTTAGATTGTGTCTTCAATATCATATCACCGAAAGAGGCGCTTTTTTTTCCGGAGTCCTTTACAAAAAAAGAGATGGATTTATTATCTTCACGTTATGACCTGATAGAAGTGACAAAAGAAGAACAATTCACATTAGGAACCAACGTGCTTTCGATTGGAAATAAAAAATTATTCAGTCTTCCATGCAATAAACAGGTCAATAGTCAGCTCCGTGAACGCGGATACGAAGTCATTGAAGTCGATATAAGCGAAATCATCAAGTCCGGTGGCTCTTTCCGTTGTTGCACCATGCCGCTATTGAGGACAACGAAAAAGACTGATTCAGCCTGAGCAGATGAAACCGGACTTGTACGGGAGTCCGGTTTCTTTCGCCTTTTTAAACAAGGTGTTATCAAAGAGATTAGGGGTTCAGTTCTTTTTTAATGCCTCGATTCCATCCATTACACTTTTTAAATATTCAACATCATTCAAGCCGTTTCTTGCATGCAGCAAAACCTGTCTAACTGATTCCACCGAACGAAAATAATAAATATTTTCTATCCCTGATACTTTCCTTTGGGCTTTTCTAATCTTGGTTAAACTTTTCTGGTTCATTTTAATTCATCAAAACACTTAATATTGAGCATGAAAATATTCATATTTGTCTATTACACCACCCCTGCTTCAAATTCCCCACTTGATTCCCCATTATAAAAAAATGCTTGTCTGGAGGTTTTAGAAAATACAGGTCTTGCCTTTCTCCCCCCTTTTCATTAATGCAGAAATCTTAATATAGTTTCAGAATCCTTTCTATTTAACTGTACATACTGGCTATGTTCATCTTTCGTCAATTCTACAATATTTTCATCAGTATTAACCCAAACATAATATACAGCTATTTTACGTTCGCTTTTTTCATCATTAAAATAAAAGATGAAGTCCGCCTTAGGATGATCCTTCTCCAATGCGAAATCTTCCCAATCAGCATTCTTTACTATTTCTTTTGTTTTTTCTGTTTTCCCCATTTCTATCTTTTCTTTATATGCTTCGAATTTGTAGTTTTTACCTTCATATGTTTGGACGGAAATATGTTCTTGCTTTGTTGTACAACCTGAAGCTAACGTTATTGATAATAGGCCAAGTGCAACAAGCAGCTGTTTCCTTTTCATCATATGTCATCTCCTAACACCCTAATGGATTATTTATCCAATATATTTCATTATACTAGTCTACACAAAAGAGGAATAGCAATGTTTGCCCATTAATTAACAGCAAAAAAACCTCAAGTTTTTGGCCTAAGAGTTCATGGATCCTGTATCCCTCGGGCATATACCGGCATTCAATCAATCCAAACGGAGCTACTCGCTTCAATTGCATTCATTCCGATTATTAACTGACAATTACAACCCTTAAAAGAAATTAAGAATTGATAATCCTTTCCTTTGTGAAAATACTTATCTAATATTTGATAATATTGATTTATCCTTGCTATAATTTCATGAGATAGCGATTAGGTAAACAAGATTGAAAGGGGAATGTTAAATGAATTATATAAAAAATCAGCTAACGGTCATGCGCAGCAATCTTTTAAAAGAAATCGAGGGAATCAATCCAGAGTTCATGGATGTACAGCCTGAAGGTTTTAATAATACAATCCATTGGCACCTTGGGCATGTTCTTACTGCAGCCGAAAACTTTTTATTGAAATCCGACAGTGAATTGCCTGCGAATTACAGCCAACTATTCGGATATGGTTCAAAACCAGCGGACTGGACCGGGGACGTACCAACCGTTGAATTATTAAAGCAACAGCTTCATGAGCAACTTGATCGACTTATTGAAATTCCGGAAGAACGATTGACAGAAAAAACAGCACAGCCTTTCAACGGAATGGAAACAGTGGGGGAATTCATAAATTTTGTAGTGCTCCACGAAGCCAATCATATTGGACAAATTCACGCAATGAAACTCCTTATACAATCCAATAACTGATCAAGCAATAACTGTCACTCTGTTTTCCTGAAAAAATGAGTGGCAGTTTTTTAATTTTCCAGCCAAATATGCTGTTTTAACACTAATGGCTTCTGCCATGTAAGTATGAGTGCGTTTACACGTTAGTTTGGAGCAAATACTCGTGAATTTCGTGCTTTACTCGTGAGTTTCGAGCATTTACTCGTGAATTCAAAGCCTAAATATTATCAAAAGCGCCCCCGCTTTTTAAGCGAGGGCTTTCATCTGTTCATTCTCTTTCCATAAAGCGAAGTATCGCCTTTTCAAGTCATCTGGTCCTGGTTATTCATATAATCACTGTATGCCTTTTCCGCTGCGGCTTCCGAAGTGAACAAAGCATCATCATCCTCAATCGTATGAAATGTATCGTTCAGGAATAAGGCAACTGCATTGGGATTTTTGGGATGCGGAACAATTTCCGCTGCCCTTATATTCGAAACGGTCGGAACATGGGGATTATTATAAATCACAAACACCTCATCACCGACTTGCACTTCTTTTGCATTGATTACACCCATTGAATTCTTCCTTTCCATTACTGATTTTCCTTTAGTTTATGGAAAGAAGCTTGTAATTATTTAAGAAATAAAACAGGTCTCGCCAAGTGGCATTATCTGAAAGGGGACTCCTTCTATATGAAGGAGCCCCGCCATTCACTTAAGCATATTCATCTTTTGTAAAAATTCGATTGGATGCTGTTTCCGGAAAAATTCCCTCAACATATAGGCAACACCGTCTTGATCATTGGAGCGCGTCACCCATTTTGCCACTTTCCTTACTTCTTCATCCGCATTGCCCATGGCAACTCCCAGACCTGAACCGGCAATCATCTCCATATCATCCAATCCATCACCAATCGATACGATTTCCGTTCTTCTCACCTCTAAATGGTCGGCTAAATACAATACACCACTCCATTTAGAAACCCCCTTCGGAACGATTGTCATTTTATGCCCCGGATGTAACATTGCATCCACTTCAGGGAACATTTTCTTTATCAATTTCAATATCTCATTTCGATCACTTTTTTCTGAAAATATTACGTCCATCTTTGTCGGGGCCATTGGCTGGTCAATTAGCTCTTCACTAATATCATCCACATAATTTTGAGCATAAATATTTTGATCATTCAAATACATAACCGATTTACCTAGCAAATTCTCCGGAAGGTTCACCCGATTGCCCAGCGAGTATTTTTCATTAATGAGCAATATTTGGCATGTGGTCTTTTCTAACAATTGCACGAGCTCTACAGTCAGTTCTTCCGAGATTCTTTTTACCATTATCGGCTTTTCTATGGAAGCTCCGACAAAGGCTCCTTGCTGAGCAACGATCATCGGATTTATTTTTAGGGCTTTGGCCACTTTTTTTGCTGAGTGATAGTTTCTTGACGTCACAAGTGCAACATGGACACCTTTTTGGTGAACATAATCTATTGCTTCTTTAGTCGATTTATTTAAACGGCCATTCGACTGGAGCAATGTCCCGTCGATATTGACCGCAAGTAGTCGATATACCATGCTGATCTCCCCCATCTGTAATATCCTCTTTCAAATTTATGACTAAAATTTCGGGAATAGAACAAATAGTGGTTCACGATCCTTGCCCTGGTGCATTCAGGGAACAAAAAAACCCCCAACCATATATAGAAGGGGGGCTCCAACTGCTTATTGCTGTTGATCAGGCAAGCCGTATAAATCTTCAAGCGGCTTCATGATAATTTTATTGAGGTCTGCAATGACCATGCTCATCCGTTGTTCGGCTTCCATCAATTGTGAAATGGTTGGGTTTTGTTGGACAAGCTGTACCGTCTTTTGTGCTTGCTCAACTTCTTCCGGTGCAATCTCCTGTCCCATCATTTGCTTTTGCTGCAATGTCATCTGCAGATTACGGAAGTTTTCAAACATTCCTTTTGTTGCTTCATCAGAATTGACAAGATCATATAAGCGTTGTAAATCTGCATATTCATTACTTGCCCTAATCGCCTTTTCCATTTCATACGCTGCATCATATACGTTACTCATTTATTTCCCCTCCCGGTAATCATTGTATTCATACACCTTTTCCACTATAACAAATCCGATTGAGAATTACACGTCATCCTATTAAAACAGTTACGAAAACCTTGTAATAATCCGATGATTTCCCCCATTTCCTCAAGTCGGGACACCGACAATGGCGAAACCTGATTTCCCAGGATAACTCCACATGCAGATTTTGGAATAGAGGCTGAAAATGAGTGATTAAGCACTCGGCACCTTTAACCACGAAGGTCTTGAGCCCTTTTCGATAATGGTGTCCGGGAAATTGGCGTCAATTCTCGAACGGCCCACTTGAGCAGTACTTTTTTCCGTGGACAATGCTTTCTTTACTTCTGCCCTTACGAGTATTTTCATATTCTGTATAAAGGCATCATTAACAATATGCCTAACTCATCCTGACGCTTCGGAATCAACCCTGGTGTCAACGGCAGCTGTTCCTTAAAAGAATAGATTGGTTTATAAGTCTGACAGCATTCTGATAGCTAATAAATTAGTGAAGCACCCATTCCAGCACATACAAAGACCCTATATAGTATCTTAACCTAAAAACTACCCTTGAAATTTCTCCTTTTATTGCTTGAAATAAAGGCTTGATGACACCTTCTAATAAAAGAAACATAGAATGTGTTATCCACATTTGCCCATCATTTATTTATAAAAGGATATCAAACTTAGTGCAAACGGGGAATTATTATGAACCTTAACCATCAGAAAGTTTTCATTACGGTAAATTCCGCGGAGACTAGAAAGAAGGCGCTACTGTTTATCGAAGAAAAACTATTTGAGGAATGGGGCCTTCAATTTGGAGAACCCTTAACAATCATGGCTGGATGCCGTTCCGTCCCGGTACTTGTCCAGCCATTCCCGTCATCCCAGCCTACATTGAAACTTTCATATGATATGAACCAAATTTTGTCCTTACCCGTTTTTTCCGATCCAATCTCCGTCTCATACCATGCGGAAGGAAGGTCAATTAAAATAGGCCCATTCTTCGCTTCACTCATGAACCAGACCCCGTTGCCAGACGGGACATTCGGGGAGATGGAAAAATTTTATCAGGAAATGAAATCATATTGTAATCAGCAGGGCATCCCCTTCTATTTAGTAAGACTGCAGTCTCTTCAAGATGGAGTTGTGGAAGGCTACCTGTCTGGGCAAGATGGCTGGCAAACCTTTTCCCTTCCCATTCCTGATGTATTTTATAACCGGATACATTCGCGCAAACTTGAGGAATCTCATTCTTTCAAGCTCTTTAAAACTGAACTGGAGGAACGGTCGATACCGATGTTCAATGGAAGGTTCCTCTCCAAACATCATGTACATGAGCTGCTGATCTTAGAAGATGAACTGTTGCCAAATTTGCCAGAGACGATCCTTTTTAACGAAAAGGAATCTTTCCTGGCTTTTATAGAAAGACATTCGGTAATCTATTTTAAACCTTCAGCAGGCAGCCAAGGCAGGAATATTTGCAGATTAACGCAGGTAGCTGGAAATTGGAAAATCGAGCAATCCGGACATCTCCAGAATGTACATTTTGTTGATACGGATGAAAAGTTATATGAAACGTTAAAAAGATTTTCCAGAAAACGATCCTTCATTCTTCAAAAAGGAATTTCCCTATTCGAAATCGATCAGAGAAAAGTTGATTTCCGCATACTTCTTCACCGGAACGATCAGCTTGAATGGAAAGTTTCATCAATGGTTGCCCGGATAGGGGACCCTGGTACAATCGTTTCCAATCTTGCACAAGGCGGATTGATGAAAAACGGGCCGGATTTCCTAAAGGAAGCATTTGACCTTCAGGACGCCAGCCGCATATATCAAAAGCTCGTACGGCTGGCTAAAAATACTGCCCAGGCCTTGGTCGAAAACCATGACGATTCATTCGGTGAGCTAGGGATCGATTTAGCACTGGATACCGATACACATCCATGGATCATCGAAGTGAATTCAAAACCTTCGAAGAAATTTCAGGGCAACTATGAAACCTTTCGTCCATCAGTAAAATCCATCATAGATTTCATGCTTGCCCTTAACCGAGGAAACCATCCATAAAAGGAGTTGCTAGCACGTGTTAATAGGATTAATGGCCGCGTCGGATACACATGAAAACAACTACTTCACCGAAATAGCCAAAACAGCTAAATCATTTAATATGAAAGTTTGTAAATTCTCTCCCGAAAATATTGATATGGACCTGAAAAAAGTGCGTGGCGAGCGTTTTGATGCCGAGAATGAAACTTGGATCGCCACATCTTGTGATTTACCTGATTTTGTATATGATCGCTGTTTTCACGGATTAATCCGTGAGTCAACGGAAACGCGGCACAAAATCGATTGGTTAAAGGAAAACTCGAATTTCTTAGGGCTCGGCCTTCCTGGTAAGTGGGAAGTGTACCAAATCCTAAAAAACCATCCACACCTGCAGGCATTTTTCCCTGAGACCGTACAAGTGACGACACCTGAAGATATTATCGGTCATTTGGAACGTATGGATAAAATCATCATCAAACCTGAATTTGGTGCAGCCGGTACAGGAATCTATCTCCTTTCCAAAACCGAAGACGGCACTTTGGTATCGATGACGAAAAAGGGAACCAAATATGACCGCCCATTCTCCTCCACATCTCAGCTTAACAAATGGCTGCAGCATTTATTAAATCGATACCGTTACCTTTGCCAGCCATATTTGGAACTTTGCAACCAAAATAACGAGCATTTCGATTTACGGATTTTCCTTCAAAAAAACGAGAAGAATCAATGGATGGAACGAGGCCGTGGAATTCGTACAGGACAAAAAGACGGAATTACTTCAAATCTTGCCACAGGCGGGGAAGCCATTTCATTGGAAACTTTCAACAAAAGAAACCCGGAAACGATTTCGATTGCTGTCGAACAAAAGATTCAGCATATCCTTCGCACCCTGCCCGTAGAAACCGAAGCTGTCTTTGAAAGATTATTCGAATTGGGGATTGATCTAGGCATCGATAAAAAAGGCCAGTTATGGATCATGGACATTAACTCGAAGCCCGGAAGGAAAATCATTCAGGCACTACAGCCGGAGACCATGAAAGATATTCATCGCGCACCATTTCAATATAGCCAGTATTTAGCCGAACATCTTCAGAAAGCAGGTGAATAGAAAGTGAGAAAGACTTATCCTGCCGAAATTGCCGCGATCCCTGGCAATATTCTCTACTACCCTTCAGAGCTTGGAGATTTGGCAGAGATTGAATTAATTTATTTCGGACGGCATTCATGTCCTGCCATCGTCAAACAAAACCCAGCCGTCAATCAGTCTATCGTCCTATCGGAAAGTCTTGCGGAATCTCTAATATTCGATCATACCGATATTCCCCTTCATTTATTCATTTACGGAAAGAGCATCCATATCGGACCGCTTGTCGGAATATTTTCCTCAGGCTTCACCGGCCTTTCAAACAAACCATTAGGGGAGAGATCGGAATTTTTCGCCAAGCTCCTATCGCTTAGCAGGACCACAGGCTGTATCCCCTTTGTTTTTGGTGAGAATGTAATCGATTGGGATGAGGAGACAATCAAAGGCTATGTGTTTGATAACGGTCACTGGCACATTGATGAATTTCCTTTTCCTAATGTCATCTATGACCGTCTCCCAAATCGGTTGACGGAAAACCGCGATGGACCTAAAGAAGTGAAGCAGAAATTTCAAAAAAAATATACCATACCATGGTATAATCCTGGATTTTTCAATAAATGGGATGTAAATGAAAGGCTATGCGCAGATGAGCGGGCACTTCCTTATTTGCCTGAAACTTATCCATTTCAATCCATGTCCGTGGTGGAGACCCTTCTTTCCCATTACCGGCAAGTTTATATAAAGCCCATTCACGGCAGCCTCGGTCTAGGGATTCACCAAATTCTTTATGATAAGCATGAGAATGTTTACTATTGTCGCTATACAAATGAAGCAAAAGAAAATAAACTGCAAAAGTTTCCCACATTGGAATCCATCGTCAAACATATTTTTCACGACCGACCGCTTGAGAATCTTATCGTGCAGCAGGGCATCCCCTTAATTCGATATGAAAAACGTCCAGTGGATTTCCGGGTCCATACGAACAAGGACAGTAATGGAAAATGGCAGGTAACCGCGATCGCCGCAAAAATTGCCGGCGCCGGCAGCGTCACGACCCATATTAAAAGCGGGGGTGTCATCAAAACGGTTGCCGAACTGTTTGAAGATGACGATGAGGCGAAAGAAGTCGAACGAAAGCTATCTGAAGCCGCTCTGATTTTAAGTGACAGTATAGAAAAGAATTTGGACGGCATCATTGCAGAAATAGGATTTGATTTTGGATTGGATAAAAAAGGGCAGGTTTGGATGTTTGAAGCCAATTCCAAACCTGGACGCTCCATATTCGCACACCCAAAACTCAAGGATTTCGAATTGCTGACCAGAAAGCTAAGCCTTGATTATGCCATTTATCTTACGGAACAAACGATCACGAAATCAATCAGTGTGCCGCGATGAACATTTTTTACGATATCCCCACTGAAAATTGGCACCACAATCATGAGAATGCTGAACTTTTCGCCGGCTCTGCCGAAGAGGAAATCAGCTATAAAAAGGACCATTCGAATCAACCCCTAATTCCAATCACAATATTTCCGGGTAACCGGATGCTCGCCGTCGGGATTTTAACTGTTTCCAATCCCAAAAAGGACTCAGGTTTGGGTGGAAACCTGACCCTTTTTCGGGACCTTTCATTATATTTATTAAAACATGGAATATTGACGTATGTATTCACAGGAAAAGCCCTTCATTCCGATTCGTTGAGAGGTTATGTTTTTTCCTCTATTTCAAATAAGTGGATTGAATGTAATGTGCCCTACCCTGACATCGTATATAACCGTATCCCTTCGAGGGGCTATGAGGCGTCAGATGAATTCCAACAGCTTATCACACACTTTAAAGATTACCGAATGAATCTATTCAACCCCTGTTTTATAGATAAGTATGTGATGTTCGAGGCATTAAATGAAGATGGATTCCTCACAAATCACCTTCCATCCACAATGTTCTTACGGAACAGTGATTGCCTTTTTTCATTCCTGGAGACCTACAGGCATATATACCTTAAACCCTGCAAAGGAAGCCAAGGGAGGGGCATTTATACCATAATCAAAAATGATGATGGCACACTATTGTTCCATAGCTTGAAGCATAGTGAATCCTTCCCGGATTTCGCAACATTCTGGGAAACAAAAAAAAGGGATTTATTAAAAAGGAGCTATCTTGCTCAACAGGCGATCAGGCCAAAAAAACTTTTTGGACATCGTTATGATTACCGGATTCTCGTCCATTACGAAAAAGGTTTTTATAAAGTGACCGGCAAAGCGGTAAGGATGTCACAAACTCAGGAAATCACCACCCACACTCCCCGAGGGGGTAAGCTTTTTCCTTATCAAGACCTGCAATCAAGAAGCCTGAATCTACAATTAGCGAATATCGCCCAAAAATGCGGCGAGATACTATCGAAAAAAATCGGGTTTCTCGGAGAGTTTTCCATAGATATAGGGGAAGACGAATCAGGCTCGCTCTTCATTTATGAAGTGAACTCAAAGCCCATGCAATTCGATGAGGTGGAAATTGAAACAAACCGGCTTTTGCATTTAAAAAACCTTTTCATTGAATTAACTTTTCCCAACCTGACAATAAAATAACACCTCCAGCTGCCGTTTTCCATTATAATTAAATGAGAAACTGTATATATGGAGGTAATACATATGATCACTCATTTTCAATGGGCACCATTACATAAGAATCTGCCAGGATGGAGAATTTCCTTTTATTTCAACAAACAGGCAGTCCAAGCCTTGTATCATAAAGATGGATCCATCGAGTGGACAGCCAACCCGCCCTCCGAAACAGATGAAACCAAGCTCAAAAGCATGATACATGATTTAATGATCTTCCATGTATATGAATGAACCCTCTTTACATTCATGAAATCCTTAAACGGAATAAAAATAACTCCTTTGCCTAAACTAAAGAAAAGGCTAGGAGGGATTAATTTTGGATAAAGAAAAAATGACATTTTTGAAGGATACCGAATATGACGGCAAGGACTCCGTTTACCTGGATATCGACCGTATCATCAATGAAGGAATGGCGGGCGGAAATGTGTATGAAGTCGCTAACCTTCAGAACATCGAAGAAGCACATGATTTTTATGATGAAACAGATCCCAATGAGAATAAATAAATAAATAAATAAATAAATAAATAAATAAATATTTGGGCTCTCTTACGGAGAGCTCTCCTTTATTTATTACTTCCCGCTTGCACTGCGTTCCCCCTATAAAAGTCCGTCTTTTATAAGTAATCAATTAAAAACAACTTCCTGGGTGGAGGTTGTTCTAGTGACAAATAGAAAACATCCAGCCAGACAGTTAAACGGATAACATTCAAATCCCTCCATTCCCCCTAGCATTTAACATATTTTCGTTTAATATCGATGTAATGATATGCTCTGAATCCCATTCATGCCCAGATATCTCGATCAGGGGATAGCGATTCGGTAAAACGACCTGCTGTATTTCATGAACGGTCAGCCCTTGAGAATGCAAACGTAAAATTTCTCCTTGGAGGTTTTCCAAATAATCAAGCTTTTTCCGAAACAAGTCCTTCCCATCAGGGACATGCCCAGCATGGCAGCAAAATACTTCACCGAAGTCATATTGTAGTAATCTTTTTATGGAATCGATGATGACCGGGACAGACTCTTCCCGTAAGACAAGCTTTGTTTTTGGTGTTACGAAAAGGTCACCTGAAAAGAGCATGCCATTATTGTGATTCAGATACACCATATGGTCCTTTGCATGACCAGGGGTAAAAATCGGCTCCCACGTTTGGGTACGGGAATGAATGGCCTTCCCTACCGGCTGAGCATTAAAGGCGTCTCTCCTTCCCCAGAAAATTTTCCGGTATTCAGGGTATACAGCATCCTTTGCACAAACTTCAACCGACATCGGGTGAATGAATAGCGGGACCTTTTTATGTTCCTGTATCCATGCGGCGCCACCTGTATGGTCTTCATGATAGTGAGTCAGGGCAACTGAGTCGAAGTCTTCGGACTCATAGAATGGAATAAGCTCCTCCAATAAAATCTGTGCGCCAGTATCTATCAATAGACCATCCGTTAAAAAGACATAAACATTCATCCCCGATTTATTCCCGCCAGGAGTCCCGTTCACACAAACCACATCATTTATCGTGTTAATCTCTATCATTCGATTGCCTCCCCATCATTACACAAAAATAGTTTTTATCTTCCTTTTTTTAACTTTATTATAATAAATGTATTACCACTTCTTCTTTTTGACAAGGAAATTTTGGAATAATTGACCTGGACGTAAATGCTGGATTATTGCTTAATAGTCCTTTTTTCCGAATCATTTTAATGGACCGCACTAAATTTCATTAATAAAATTCATTCCAAAATGACGGAAACGATTGACATTGTCGAATTTTACAAATAATATAGATTATATTAAAAAACTCTAAATATTCTAAAATAATAATTTGCTTATCAAGAGTGACGGAGGGATCAGGCCCTGTGATGTCCGGCAACCGCCCTTAGGGAACGGTGCCACTTCCTGCAGAATGATGATTGCATTCTGAAAGATAAGACGAGATATAATTTCGCTGCCTCTTTCTGAATGATAGGGGCAGTTTTTTAATGTTTAAGGGGGAAAGCTCATGATTGAAATCCGTTCAGTCCGAAAGGAATACGTCTCGAAGAAAAACCGAGTTATCGGAGTGGATAACGTATCTTTGACCATTCAAACTGGCGAAGTGTATGGAATTGTCGGCTACAGTGGAGCTGGAAAAAGCTCATTACTCCGCTGCTTAAATTTGCTTGAACGTCCGACAGGTGGAAATATCATCATCGACGGCATTGATTTAACCTCTTTATCAAGTAAAGAGCTTCGTAAACAACGCCAAAAAATCGGAATGATATTCCAACACTTTTCACTGGTCAGTTCAAAAACCGTATATGAAAATGTGGCTTTCGCCTTAAAGGCCGCGCATAGGTCGAAGGATGCCATCAGGTCACGTGTATTGGAATTGTTGGAAATCGTAGGGCTCAGCGATAAGAAAGACGTGTATCCGGCGCAGCTTAGCGGTGGACAGAAGCAACGGGTAGGCATAGCCCGTGCCTTAGCAAATGACCCCACTGTACTATTATGTGATGAAGCGACTTCAGCCCTTGATCCAACAACTACAAAAGCGATTTTACAATTATTGAAAAAGATAAGCAGTAAGCTTGGCATCACCATCGTGTTAATTACACATGAAATGGAAGTGGTCAAAGAACTATGCCACCGTGTCGCCGTCATGCAGGATGGCCGTGTGATTGAAGAAGGTCCCGTTTATGAAATATTTTCACAGCCTAAGCAGGAGTTAACGAAGCAATTCATTAGCAGTGTTCTGGATTTCGAACTCCCTCCGCACTTGATTGAAGAAAGTATCGGTACGATCATTAAAATTCAATTCGAAGGGAAAACCGCCGGTGAGTCGATCCTCTCGGATACTCTCCAAACCCATTCAGTAAAGGGGAATATCTTACACGGTAAAATTGAGTATATCCAGGATGTCCCCTTAGGCGTTTTAATCATCGAGTTAATAGGCGATGCCGCTCACATTCACTCGGCATTGCAATATATAAAAAATCGTTCCAGTTCTGTGGAGGTGTTAAAACATGTCACTGCTTGATTCCATCGTCAATATTTTACCTGACCTTAATAAAGCCTTTCTTGAAACGATTTATATGGTCGGCGTTTCCCTTGCAGTAGCCCTGCTGATCGGTTTACCGCTTGGAGTATTGCTGTTTACGACAACAAGGAATTTATTTTTTGAAAATAGTATCGTGAATCGTTCTCTAGGATTTGCAGTCAATATTGTCCGTTCAATCCCTTTCATCATTCTCTTGGTAGCCCTCCTTCCTTTAACGGATCTTCTAACAGGATCGACAATAGGGCCGAGAGCGGCTTCTGTATCCCTGTCGGTGTCTGCCATACCTTTTTTTGCAAGAATCGTTGAAACGGCATTACGTGAAATAGACAGAGGAGTGATTGAGGCTGCAATTGCCGTAGGTGCCACTCCATGGATGATCATTAAGGATGTACTTCTTCCTGAGGCAAAGCCGGGAATCATTCAAGGACTGACATTAACGACCATTTCGCTTATCGGTTACTCAGCAATGGCAGGGACCATCGGCGGAGGCGGAATTGGCGACCTGGCCATCCGGTACGGTTATTACCGTTATGACAACACAGTCATGATCACGACGATCGTCGTCTTGATCTGCCTTGTGCAAATCATTCAAATGGTTGGTGACAAAGCCTCATACATAGTTAACAAACGTTAGGAATCAATCATTTTTCAATGATTCAATACATTTCATTACACAGGAGGAGTTTCAAATGAAGAAAATAGCTTCGTTATTATCAGTCTGTGCACTTGCCCTTGGCTTGACAGCATGCGGGAGCGATGATGCATCCCCAAAACCTGAAGATAAAAAAGAATTGAAGATCGGGGCGACTACCGGGCCTTATGCCGATATGGTTAAAGAGGCCATCAAACCAGGCCTGGAAGACCTCGGTTACAAAATAGAGATCGTCGAATTCACCGACTATATCCAGCCGAATAAGTCACTTGGCAACCATTCGATCGACGCCAACCTCTTCCAGCATAAAGTGTATATGGATAACTTCGCTAAAGAAAATGATTTAAAGCTTTCCGACCTTATCATAGTTCCTACAGCACCAATGGGCATATATTCGAACAAGTATAAATCATTGAAAGAAATTAAAGACGGTACATCCCTTGCAGTGCCCAATGATCCTGTTAACCTCGCACGTGCACTTAAAGTGCTGGTTGATGAAGGGTTGATTGAAGTCGATTCAGATGTCGATCCTTTAAAAATATCTGAAAAGGATGTAACGAAAAATCCAAAAAACATCCAAATCAAACCATTGGAATCCGCTCAATTGCCCCGGGCAACAGACAGTGTTGACCTATCTGCGGTCCCTGGCAACTTCGCTCTTGCAGCGAAAATGGACCTCCAGGATGCCCTTGTTTTAGAAAAAATGCCGGATATGTATCGAAACGTTGTTACAGTAAATACAGAAGATGTAGACTCTAAATTTGCAAAGGATATTAAATCAGTAGTGGAATCCGACCAGTTCGAAAAAGTCATCGATGACAAATTTGCCGGATTCGGAAAACCAGACTGGATGAATTGATCAAATAATCGAGGCCTGCTTCCCTTTTATTGGGAGCAGGCCTTTCATTAAGGACTAAGGGGCGGCCGTTATGGAAAACCTTAAAATCCTTACGAAACCGCAAGCATATCCATGGACTAAAAAAGCGATGGGGTTTTTAGTCCATCGCTTTTTTTAATTCCTTTAAGTTGTTCGTTTAAATCTCCTTTTCGCCAAGCACGCTTATGTGCCATCAATCCTTCAGTATAGTAAAAATGAAGGTTCAACCAACTGTCTGCTTCCATAAATCAAGGAGATCACTTTCATGTTGTCTGTGGATACCTGCTTTTCTATCGGCAGATTCCGAACGGCCCTTTTCCCAATTCCATATATCTTCGAGAGTTTCTGAAATGGGACGGAATATCAGTCCGTTATTGATGGCTTTATTGTTATCGACAGCCAAAAACCCATTCAAAGGTTCCTTAGCTCCCGGTAAAGGGAATTCTTCTGGTATCCATAGAGGCATCTCTCTCCAGGGCTCTACTTTATTGTCATTTAAAAACTTTTCAGATACCCATGTAAAATCAGCATTACTTCCTGTTACCTTTTTACAGCCTTCAAGTAATTGCCCCATAGTAAGTGTGTAATCCGGCCCAACGGCGTTATATGTACCTGTCATATTATTTTCTATCATTTGAATGATCCATTGAGCCAAGTCCCTTGCATCAATAACTTGGATTGGACGTCCAGGGCGTCCAGGAGTTAAAGTTTCTCCCCCTTCCGCTATTCTTTTAAACCAGTACGGCAATCGGTCAGTGTAATCATATGGACCTACTATTTGCCCAGCACGAATGGACAAGACTTTCCCCGGCAGTTCTTTTTCAGCTGCTTTTTCACTTAATGATTTTAACGGTCCATAATATTCACCGTATATCGGTCCAGCAGTTCCGCGGGTGAGCTCTTCTGCTTTATCTTCATTTAGTGTATGAACCTTTCCATTTTCATCAATGCCTGGTTCAATTAGATCACTATAAACTGAGATGCTTGAAATATATGTATAATGTTTAACTTGATTAAGCAATCTGCAAGATTTCGATACAGTTCGGGGGATAAAGCCCGATGTGTCAATGACTGCATCCCATTTTCTTCCTTTCAACATTTCAAGATTCCCGTCCCGGTCTCCTCTTAACTGTTCTATTTCGGGGAAAACATAAGGATCGGTTCCACGATTAAAAAGTGTAACTTCATGCCTTTTCTCTATCGCAGCTTGTGCTAAATACCTGCCTAAAAACCGTGTACCACCCAATATTAAAATGTTCATAAGATTCCCTCCTTTTTAACGATATCCATAAATCATACGCAATACCCTTTCCTAAAATTAATAACTTGCAATTTTTCTTTGATTGTCCCTTCTCGGAAAAACTAGCAATCTCTATTCTTTTGAACTTTATTCTTTTTCGCTATAATGATATGGAAAGGAAGAAAGAAGGTGGAAACGATGCTTGAAAGACTTAAACAAAAATTCCCGAACGCCATTACCAATAAAATGGATACTGATGAAATTTCTGATTATGTTTGGTTCGAAGACTCAAGAAGTTCACTTGGCATTCCCCGTTCAGAAATCACAGCCGAAGAAATCCGTTTATTGGAACTGCTTTTTGCTCCTTCCATAAACCCAAATAACCTCAATGCACATCCAGACCCATCATGGAAAACTTTTTTATCCGAACCGAATGCACCATTGCCTTTAACGAGCTGGGAGAATGTTCGATTTCTTCATTTCAAGCTGACCCATGCTGATTTTTCCAACTCCGATTTTGAAGATGCCTTCCTCTCTTTCGTTCCATCTGACGCAACAATTGTCTGGGAAAATGAAACGGCAGGGGTCTTAATTGAGTCGGACGAGGATGAGCCCTTATCAACTAAAGCACTAATCGCCATTTCTTCCACGCTTGAAAGTGACTTTTATGTAAAGACCCGTATGTTCAACGGACGCTTCCACCCTATAAATCAAGACCTTCACCAGCACTGGACTCAAGAGAAAAAGTGTTTTGATTTGGCACAGGTGCATCTGCCCGATCGAAAGGTGGCTGATTTGGCAGACATCATCCCTCACTCATTAATAAATGATCCATCCATCAGGGATGCTAAATGGTATATCAATGAGATTCTTGGCAAGACCAAGCAGGATACTGAACTGATCAAAACGATTAAAATGTATATCGAATGTAATTCAAATGCCACCTATGCTGCCAAACAGCTTTATATACATCGGAACAGCTTACAATACCGGATCGATAAATTCTCTGAAAGAACTGGTCTGGATATTAAAAACTTCCGTCATGCCCTTACTGCCTATTTGATACTTTTACTGAATGATTAATCCCCAACACCAACAGGTAATATCACCCTTTTTTGTGCAATGTGCCCATACTTTTTCCAAACCCGATAGCTTAGACTATAGTTAATCGGTACAAGTAATCAGGAATGTAAAAGGGGGATTATTCATGGCAGAGTTAGTGTTGGATCATATATTCAAGATTTATGATAAAAAGGTGACGGCTGTTAAAGACTTCAACCTTCGTGTTGCCGATAAGGAATTCATAGTTTTCGTGGGACCTTCGGGTTGCGGCAAATCGACGACATTAAGGATGATTGCCGGACTTGAAGACATTTCCCAAGGGGATTTATATATAGACGGCAAGCGAGTCAATGATGTCCCCCCTAAAGATCGCGATATTGCGATGGTTTTCCAGAACTATGCCTTATATCCCCATATGTCCGTATATGACAATATGGCATTCGGATTAAAGCTCAGGAAAACGCCAAAAGCGGAAATCAAGCAAAGAGTCAATGAAGCGGCAAGGATTCTCGGACTGGAAGAATTGCTAAATAGGAAACCTAAAGCCCTTTCAGGTGGTCAGCGCCAGCGTGTAGCACTTGGCCGGGCAATTGTAAGGGATGCAAAAGTATTCTTGATGGATGAGCCATTATCCAATCTCGACGCAAAGCTACGGGTTCAAATGCGTGCGGAAATCGCGAAACTACATAAAAGGCTCGACACCACAACGATATATGTCACGCATGACCAAACAGAGGCAATGACCATGGCGACACGTCTTGTTGTAATGAAGGATGGTATTATCCAACAGGTCGGTTCACCAAAGGACGTTTATGAGAAACCGATAAACGTTTTCGTAGGCGGCTTTATCGGATCGCCTGCCATGAACTTCTTTACTGGAACATTAAAAGAAGGCACAATTAAAATAGGCGAACAAACATTTGAAATACCTGAATTGAAGATGAAAATGCTGCGTGATCAAGGGTATGTCGGAAAAGATATCATCCTTGGCATCCGTCCGGAGGATTTCCATAATGAAGGTGCTTACTTCACGAACTCCCCTAACACCGCATTTACAACCCAAATTGATGTAGCCGAACTGATGGGTGCGGAAATCATGCTTTACTCCACATTAGAGGGGCAGGACTTCGTCGCACGCGTCGATGCCAAGAATATCATCCAGGCAGGCGAAAACATCGAACTTGCCCTCGACATGAATAAAGTACACTTTTTTGACAAAGGAACTGAACATCGCATTTTAGTTGAAGAAGATGAACAGATGCAGGAAAACATGAAGTTATCTGCCAATTA
The DNA here is from genome assembly GCF_050279365.1 of Peribacillus sp. NPDC094092. Classification (NCBI taxonomy): domain Bacteria; kingdom Bacillati; phylum Bacillota; class Bacilli; order Caryophanales; family Bacillaceae; genus Peribacillus; species Peribacillus sp. NPDC094092. Next base: position 1,508,454 of record NZ_JBNNUC010000001.1, read on the forward strand.
AACGTAAAAAGACCCATTCATACTGGGTCTTGGACTGTAGATAACCTCGATGAAAATCTAGTTTGTCTACAGTCTTTTTAGGGTTTGTGCAATTTGAACGCTGATTTCCACTTTCAGGCACTCTGCGGGTTCTCCCCTGGACTAGCTTTTCCCGCAGGAGTCTCCCACCTCACGCCCCATCCTCCCTTTTTTAAAAATTTATTCAAATAAGAGGGTAATTTATTCCTGGACCAATACCACTTCATCATGTCCGCATTCAGGGCATTTCATGAGATGAGGGCATTGGCCTTTTTTAAGGGATTGAGGGTATCCGTCATTTTCTTTTAGTATGTCGATATCCATATAAGCACTGTAATCATCAGCATAGTCCATGAATTTTCCTTTATCATCAAGATCACTGCCGCATTTCGGGCAATTCACATGAATTTTTCTTAGACCGTTGCAAAGCGGGCATAAAGACATTGTTTTTCCTCCTGTTCCCGATACTTATGATTTCAGTATTTGTTGATTCCATTATTTTAACACATGGAAACACCCTCCCTAATACAAAGGGAGGGCACTTCCTTTTGATTATTTATTAACCATGTTAGCAGGATCGACCCATGCTTTGAATTCATCTTCCGTCAGGAAATCCAATTTCAACGCAGCTTCTTTCAATGTTGAGTTGTCCTTGAATGCAGTTTTGGCGATTTTGGCTGCTTTTTCATAACCGATATGCGGGTTCAATGCTGTTACCAACATTAGGGAACGCTCCACATTTTCTTTGATTTTCTCTTCATTTGCAGTGATGCCAACCGCACAATTATCGTTGAATGAATGAATGCCTTCCGTCAATAATTTTACCGTTTGCAGGAAGTTATAGATGATCACTGGCTTGAATACATTCAATTCAAAATTACCCTGGCTTGCTGCAAAGCCAATTGTAGCATCGTTCCCTACGATTTGTGTGGCAATCATGGTAAGCGCTTCACTTTGTGTTGGATTGACTTTACCTGGCATGATGGAGCTGCCTGGCTCGTTTTCTGGAATGGCTATTTCGCCGATTCCGCTTCTTGGACCACTTGCCAGCCATCTGACATCGTTTGCAATTTTCATTAAATCCGCCGCCAATGCTTTTAAAGCACCGTGTGCATAGACGATTTCGTTATGGCTTGTCAATGCATGGAACTTATTATCAGATGTGACAAAAGGATATCCTGTATCAGCTGCTATTTGCTTGGCGGAAAGTCCCGGGAATTCTTTTTTTGTATTGATTCCGGTTCCTACAGCCGTTCCGCCTAGTGCAAGGTTCAATAATTTTTGGCTGCTTTCCTCAATCATCGCTAGGTCTTTGTCGAGCATCGCTTTCCAACCGGAAATTTCTTGTCCCAATGTTAATGGTGTAGCATCTTGAAGATGTGTCCGGCCGATTTTCACCACATCCCAAAATTCTTTTTCTTTTGTATCGAATGTATCACGAAGAGTTTTAATGGCAGGAACCAATTTTTCAGCGACTTCCATAAAGGCAGCAATATGCATCGCTGTCGGGAAAGTATCATTGGAGCTCTGTGCCTTGTTAACATCATCATTCGGATGAAGGGTTTCCGATTCACCATTTTCTTTTAACCATTCATTTCCTTTGTTAGCTACCACTTCATTCACGTTCATATTACTTTGCGTGCCGCTTCCCGTTTGCCAAACTACCAGCGGGAAATGTTCATCTAGCGTACCTTCAAGGATTTCTCCGCAAATCTTGACGATGGCATTCTTTTTAACCTCCGAAAGATCACCAAGATCATAGTTCACCTTTGCCGCAGCTTGTTTAACGTATGCAAATGCACGAACTAATTCAATCGGCATTTTTTCGTTACCGATTTTGAAATTGTTACGGCTTCTCTCGGTTTGTGCTCCCCAATATTTATCGGCAGGAACTTTCACTTCACCCATCGTATCTCTTTCGATTCTGTATTCCATGTGTTCTCCTCCTATGTTTGCACTATTCATTGAAGACCCATTTGCATATGAAATGAATAATGTCGTATTATTCTTTCTCTCCATACATTGTACAAACTTTATTATTTTAAAGCAAAAATATCCGCTGACCTTTCACTTTTCCTAAAAAATTCATGACGTTTCGTGTCTATATGAAGAATCGGATTTTCTTTTTTTTGACACTAAAGTGTTGACGCACTAGGCTCCAATTGACCTGGTCATGAACATCCAAGCATAATCCATCCAAAATGTTCTTGACAGTATTTTGTATATATAGTAAATTCAAAAGAAATTGAATAATCTAAACTCTTATCGAGAGAGGTAGAGGGAATGGCCCGATGACACCTCAGCAACCTTCATTTGTTTCAAACCAATGAAAAGGTGCTAATTCCACAAGTTTGTGAACTTGGAAGATAAGAAGAATGACTCGTCCTCACTTAATCAAAGTCTTCTTCTTAAAGAAGACTTTTTTTTATTTTATTTAACTCAAAGGAGCAGTGAAAACCATGTACAAAACTGAAACATATCTTGCTCAATTAGGAAATCGCAGCGAAACGGCGACAGGAACAGTCAATCCGCCGGTATACTTTTCTACAGCTTTTCGCCATGAAGGAATTGGCCAATCGACGGGATTCGACTATACAAGGACAGGTAATCCCACACGCCAATTATTGGAGCGTTCCATCGCCGATCTTGAAAAAGGCGACCAAGGTTATGCCTGCAGTTCAGGAATGGCCGCCATTTCCACTATCCTTGCCCTTTTTAAATCAGGTGATGCATGGATTGTCAGCGAAGATCTTTATGGCGGTACATATCGTCTGTTAGAACAAGGTTTTAAAAAATGGGGATTGCAGTGTGACTATGTAGACACTTGTTGTTTGGAGGATATCGAAAAAGCCATCACTCCTCAAACGAAAGCCATCTTTATCGAAACTCCCACTAACCCTCTTATGCAGCAAACGGACATTGGCGCTGTTGCCGCATTGGCCAAACAATATAATTTATTGTTGATCGTTGATAATACTTTTTACACGCCTCTTATTCAACAACCCATCCTGCTTGGAGCGGATATCGTGATTCACAGTGCAACCAAGTATCTCGGTGGTCATAATGATGTGCTCGCCGGACTGATCGTTGCTAGCGGCGCTGAATTATGTGATGCACTTGCCTTCCATCATAATGGTACCGGAGCTGTCTTGAGCCCCTTTGATTCTTGGCTGTTGATGCGAGGAATGAAAACATTGGCATTGCGGATGGAGCGTCATGAAAAGAATGCCAAAATACTTGTAGATTACTTGTCGGAACATGATTGTGTCACGGACGTATTGTATCCCGGCAGAGGCGGCATGATTTCATTCCGTATCATTGATGAATCGGCAGTCAACCCATTTTTACAATCACTCTCATTAATTTCGTTTGCAGAAAGCCTTGGAGGGGTTGAAAGCTTCATCACCTATCCTGCTACACAAACGCATGCCGATATACCGCTTGAAGTCAGAACGGCAAATGGAGTTTGTAATCGCCTGCTCCGCTTCTCTGTTGGCATCGAGGACAGCGATGATTTGATCCAGGACTTACAGCAAGCATTCGCATATGTAAAAAGGGAGGCACTACGATGACAGATCATGATTTTAGTTTTGAAACCAAATTACTTCATAATCAACATAAATTCGATACGGCAACGGGAGGTGTGAGCGTTCCCATTCAGCACGCATCCACTTTCCATCAAACCGATATCGATCAATTCGGCAAATATGATTACAGCAGAAGCGGGAACCCAACTCGTGAGGCGCTGGAAGATATCATTGCCGAACTTGAGGAAGGCACACACGGATTTGCCTTTTCTTCAGGTATGGCTGCCATTTCAACAGCTTTCCTGCTGTTGTCTGCCGGAGACCATATCGTCATTTCCGAAGATGTGTACGGCGGAACGTTCAGGATGGTCACTAGTGTATTGACGCGTTTCAATATTGAGCATACCTTCGTTGACATGACGGACCTAGAAAGCGTCAAAGCGGCCGTTCAGCCAAATACAAGGGCCATATACATCGAGACGCCTTCAAATCCGTTACTTAAAGTGACCGATATTCAAGCCGTATGTGATATTGCAAAAAAAGCAGGTGCCTTAAGTTTTGTTGATAACACATTCCTGACGCCGGCATTACAAAAACCACTGAACCTTGGTGCCGACATTGTCCTTCATAGCGCGACTAAGTTTTTATCCGGACATAGTGATGTGGTCGCTGGGCTTGCAGTAGTGAAGGATCCGGAATTGGCAGCAAGACTGGGTTCCCTCCAAAACTCATTTGGGGCGGTTCTTGGTGTCCAGGACGCCTGGCTAGTAATGAGAGGTTTGAAAACCTTGTCAGTTAGAATGGAGCACTCCCAAAAAGGTGCAGAAAAGATCGCAGCCTACTTAAAGGAGCAGCCCTTGGTGAAAAAAGTGTATTATCCCGGCCTTTCCGATCATCCCCAGCACGCCATCCAGAAAGGCCAGTCACTTGGAGCGGGGGCGGTCCTATCATTTGAATTGGAAAGTGAGGAAGTCTTCCGTTCTTTCGTGAACACTGTCGAGCTCCCAGTTTTTGCCGTAAGCCTTGGAGCGGTCGAATCCATACTATCCTACCCGGCCAAAATGTCCCATGCTGCCATGCCTGATGATGAAAGGGAAAAGCGAGGCATCACGAACAGCTTGCTCCGCCTTTCTGTCGGACTTGAAAATCCGGACGATATCATCAAGGACTTCGATGCGGCCCTCGTAAAAATTGCCAAAGGGGAAGCAATTGCTGCAAAATGATTTCAGGATGGGTGCCTCATAATTTATAGGCACCCTTTTTCTTAGCACCATAATTAACTCTTTTTCAACCCAGTCATAAAAAAGACCATCGATTTCCCGATGGCCTGACTCTCATTTCTTCATATTATATTTATCCAGGAAGCGATCCACCCGTCCGCCTTTTTCAGCAAACTTCTGCTTTCCTGTATAATAAGGGTGCGTATCCGAGCTGATTTCCACTTTTAATAATGGATATGTTTGGCCGTCTTCCCAAACGATCGTTTCATTGGACGTCTTCGTGGAGCCTGTCAAAAATTTATACCCACTGTTGGTATCCATGAATACCACTTGTTGATAATCGGGATGAATTTCTTGTTTCACTATTATCACCTCATCGTCAATATAGGTATATCTTAAACGTAATGATTACTATTATCAATAATTATGCTTGAAGGTACCAAAAGTCGGTACCTCCATTATAGTTTTATCTCGATTATCCATCCTTATTCTGTGTTCAGCCAGTCATGCCTTTATGCGTACCAGCCTGCAGTTCATACATTTGATAATACTTCCCTTTTAACTCCATTAATTCCTCATGTGTACCTTGCTCAGCAATCCGCCCTTTATCCAGGACAAGAATTTGGTCGGCATTTTTTATCGTAGAAAGTCTATGGGCAATGATGAAGGTCGTTCTCCCTTTTTTCAGCACTTCCATTCCCTCCTGGATAATTGCCTCGGTTTCAGTATCGATGCTTGCTGTCGCTTCATCCAGAATCAATATAGCCGGATTGAATGCAAGAGCACGTGCAAAAGAGATTAGCTGGCGCTGTCCGGAAGACAACGTCCCCCCTTTTTCGATCACGGGTTCATCCAGCCCTAAGGGAAGATGCTTCAGCACTTTGTCCCCCCCTACATCTCTTAATGATTTTTCAACCATTTCCCTTGTGATGCCTTTATGATCCAGGCTGATATTGGAGGCGATGGTGCCAGTAAATAAATAGGGATCCTGAAGGACGATTCCCATATGCTCCCTAAGCGTCTGATGGGGGATATCCAATATACTCGTTCCATCGATTTTGATTTGACCTTCACTACTGTCATAAAAACGGAATAATAAATTCATTATGGAACTTTTTCCTGACCCCGTATGGCCAACTAAAGCGACCGTTTCCCCTTGTTTAGCGGAGAAGGAAATGTTCCTTAACACATATTCATTATCTTTATAACCAAAAGAAACATTTTCGAATTGCACGTTTCCTTTGTATCTGGACATGTTTTCATCACTGACTGCCAATCCCTGCTCATCCAATAAATTGAATGCCCGCTCCCCTGCAACAAGTGCCTGTTCAAGATTGGCGAACTGATTGACGATTCCGTGAAGCGGATGAAGCAGGCGGCTGATCAAATCAACAATTGCATACATCATCCCTAAAGAAATGGCTGAACTCGCTGTAAGGGAAATCCCGCCGAAATACCAGACGAATGCCACGAGCGCCACAACCTTAATAACACCGATCAAGTTTCCGCCCGTCAACGAATTCAAATGGAGCATTTTATTTTGATAGGAATAATGCTCCCGGTTCAGGTTTTCAAAAGATTGCTTTGTCTCCTTCTCACGCCCAAATGCCTGGATGATGCTCATTCCAGAAATGGATTCATTGATCATCCCATTAATATCGCTGACCCGTTCCCGAATGATGTGATTATATTTCGAGGCGAATTTACGGTATACCATCGTCCAGATGACGATGATCGGAATAAGTAAAGTGCCAATGGTACCGACTCGTGGATCCAGAATATACAAAGCAATTAGAACGCCGAAGATATTAATTGTACTCGAGAAAAAGTTGGCGAGCACGGTTACATATAATTCCCTGATCGCTTCCGAATCATTCGTAACCCTTGCCACAACTTTACCCGCCGGCATATTATCGAAATAACGTATCGGCAGACGGGAAATATGCGTAAATATATCATTTCGCATCTTCTGTATGATTCGGTTCGCCGCTTTCTGTAAATAAAAACTCTGCCCATATTGAAAAATGGAGGAAAGGATGACGAGACTAAAATAAAAAGCCACAAGCTTAATGATCCGCGGGATTTCCGGTTGGTAAAAACCCATCACTTCCTGACTCGTCAATTTCACCGCTTGCGCACGTTGCTCTTTCCCTTCTTTCTTGATGATCAATGTTTGGTCCTCCAAGGTTCTGCTCCCATCGATAGGGACAGCTTCATTTACGAAGACAAATTGATTGCCAACCTGCAAAACAAGGACTTCCCTGCCTTTCTTTTCACCTTTTGCAAAGTAATCGGCCCGTTTATACCAATTTCCATCATACTTAACAGCATCTTTTCCTTTAACCGTTCCATACCAGGAAGATTCGATGCCTAGTATATGTGAATCGATGATTTTCTTGGCAACGAAAGGGCCCGTTAAATCGGCCGCTACCGAAAGTGCCAGCATGACCAGGGCGCCAATGATCAATTTTTTATAAAGTGTAGCATAATTAAACAGTTTCTTTACGACCTTCATGCCTTCACCTCCGTCCCTTCGTCGACCTGCTGTCGCTCATATTGCTCCCTATACCAGCCATCCTTAAGCAGCAAATCCTCATGAGTTCCCTCTTCGATGATCTCCCCACTGTCCAACACGATAATCCTGTCCGCGTGCTGAACGGCTGATAAGCGATGGGTAGTGATGATCGTCGTTTTCCCTGCCCGTTCATTTTGGATATTATTGATAATCGTCGTTTCCGTTTTTGCATCTACAGCGGATAAGGAATCATCCAATATAAGGATTTCCGGAATTTTGATCAGTGCCCTGGCAATCGAGATCCTCTGCTTTTGCCCTCCGGATAGGGCGACACCCTTCTCACCGACGAGTGTCTCTAGACGGTTAGGCAGCATCATTAAGTCCTTCTCAAAATCCGCAAGCCGGATAGCTTCAGCCAGTTCATCTTCCGTTGCATCCATTTTACCGAATAAGATATTTTCCCTAACAGACTTCGAGAATAAAAAGTGGTCCTGTGGAACGTAGCCGATCCATTTACGAATATCTTCAAGGTTCAGGTGCTCCAGCGGCATGCCTGCAAAAGCGATTTCACCTGTTCCTAAAGGATATTCCCGCAGCAATTGCTTCACGAACGTCGTTTTTCCACTTCCTGTTTTCCCCACTATCCCCAATGTTTGACCCCTTTCAAGCTGAACGGAAATATTGGATAGATTGACAACCGTTGAGGAAGGGTATGTAAAATGCACTGAATTATATTGGATATTTCCCGGATTCGGAATACTCTTCAGATCCAATGAATTCTTCACATCCGCTTCATACGAAAGGGTATCCTGAACACGGTCTAGCGAAGCATTTCCCCTTTGCATGACATTGATCAGTTCACCCACCGCGATCATCGGCCAGATTAACATGCCTAGGTACACATTGAACGAAACAAGTCCGCCAAGCGTTATGGCCTGTTGAAACACAAGATAAGCCCCATAGCCCAACCCTATTAAATAACTGATGCCGATGATAATGCTGATCGTCGGATCGAAGAGGGCGTCGATTCTTGCCACGGCTAGATTTTTGCGATATACATCCTCGGTCATTTCCTCAAACCGCTTTTCATCTTCCCGTTCCTGGACATAGGCCCGGATAACACGGACACCTGAAATGGATTCCAGGACCTTGTCATTTAAAGTACCAAAGGCAGCTTGTGCATCCGTAAAACGTTTGTAAATCTTCTTCACGTATATTTGCATCATCACTGCCATGATCGGAAGCGGCAACACCGCAGCAATCGTCAACTGCCAGCTTATCGTGGCTCCCATCATGACTACTACCGTGATGGTGAACAGGACCGCATCAACGAGGGTCAATATCCCGAAACCAGCTGTGAGGGATATTGCTTTCAAATCATTGGTTGCCCTTGCCATCAAATCCCCTGTACGGTTTTTTTCATAAAAGCTCGGCGTCATTTTCAGCAAATGGCCCATAAATCCGGACCTTAGTTTTCGTTCGACCAAGTTTCCGCCGCCGAATAACAGATAACTCCATAAGTAACCAAATAGGTAACTGCCAAACAGTACCATGAGCAAATAAATAACGTATTTCATGACCCCTTCCTGTGTCATGCTGCCATTGTTCATATCATCGATGGCATTCCCGACAAGTTTTGGCGGGATAACCTCCAAAATATTCACTAGACATAGAAATAAAATCGCCAAGGTGTATCGCTGCCACTGTTCTTTAAAGAACCAGGACAGCTTTTTAAAAATTGCAAACATGAATTTCCCTCCCTTTTGGTCAAACCTTTCACCCGCTAACCGCTTTCTGGATCCCCCGGCTGCAATAAGATTTCAAATGTCTTTCGTCTCATTTTAAATTCCTCCTATCTACTATATGGAAAGGATGCTGATGCACCTGTATCCCAAATGCCAAAAAGCCCCCGCCGATCAGCGGAAGCTTTTTTAAATGCGTTATTAACACATATAAAAGCGCAGGCCGCGAAAACTCCACAACCTGCGCTTGTAAATGATCTATGAACACGTCGGATCCCTTGTCTAGAAAGACAAGGTCTCAGGGCAGGCGGAAGTATGATATTTGATTATGACATCACTGTGCTTAACTGATTTAGTCATGTCGTTCGCCTCCTTTTTCATTAATTAATGGTAATATTTAACTTGTGTTTAAAGATTACTACGTCTGCATATTTTTGTCAATTACGACTTTTCTAGATTATTGAAGGATATTCCTATATTCTTATAAGAATGACATAACCAAAGGAGGTTCAGCATATGCAATGGAGAAAATATATACTCCTGGCGGTTCCCTTTTTATTATCAGCCATTTTCATCTTATTTGCCGTACCGATACAATATAGATTTTTATCCTTCATTCCTGTGTTTCTTTTTTGGATAGTTTATTACATTTTATTGTACCGGGAAAAGAAGAAAAAAAGATGACATCACCTTGGGGCGCTGCAAATGCAACGCCCCTTTCTTGGCGGCCCTGCATATAATGATCGAAAAACATTCGTGGTGATCGCATGCTCTCCCAATATTTTCAAAAGTTGATGGGTAAACACCCTGCCAAAACAAAACCAATCATCGATGCTGAAAGATTTTACACGCTAAAATCCCGTTTACAAAAAGAGCTCCTTCAGCCTTTTGATGAGTCAAAAGCATTTTTTCCTGAAGAAACCGCCCTTATAAAAAGCATTCGCACCGAGACGGCTGCCTTGAACCGGAACAATATTACAAGAACACAAGCATATCTTACCTTTTACAATCATAATCCAGAGATCCATTGGGCCTTTTTAGCACATATGGTTTCGAGGAATGGGGGATACCATATGACTGACCTGAAAAGTTCAACCATGACCCATCTCCTTGACAGTGCTGAACGGCAGAAATTTTTCCTGTTCCTTGAGCGCGCCAATTCAGCCATATTTGCAGATGCCTTCCCCCAACTTCTTTTATATGAACATGCTAAACAAAAAGAACTTCCGCTAAGAAAGTATTTACCAGTATTCCGCATTTCAAGATTCATGGCCCCGATTTGGGAATCTTTCATCGAAGATCCCCATTCACCTCTTTTGACAACGGCGCTCATCATTAATGAACAAAGAATGCTTCAGGAAAGGATCTTAAAGCGCACCCGTCATGGTGAAATCCTCCGCAGGCTTGATTTTCAGCTTCAAGAATACTTAGGCTTCATGAAAGTGATCTTTCCTTATGCAAAAAAGCAAAAAGGACTTCATAACTTGACAGGCTTTACCGTCGGGCGCTTTGCCGACCCAAAGCAGCGTATTGAAACGGGGAAATCATTATATGGACTTCTTTTTCAGCATCCGGCGGTTTTTCACGGTGTTGGCCAATTTACAGAAGAGATCCCCCACACTGGTTCCAGAGAGGATTACTGGGAAAGCATATATACCTCTGATGCATCCACGTCAAAGGATGCTAAAGTATACAGCCCTACTCTTCATGATGCATGGGAAGATCAATTATTCTTTCCTCCCCATTCCTTTGACTGGTTCACGAATGAAAGCTTCATTGACGATTTACAAAGCATATCGATCATTAAGAAGGCAGACCTGACCAACGAGGTGCTCGAAAATGTCAAGCAGCTCAAAACCCTTAACGGGATGAAAGCCATTTTCTAGTATGAAGCCTCTTACATTGAATAACCCATCCCCCATTTGGCAAGAATGGTTAGCAAAAAGAATGAGTGATTCAAATGAGAGGCATTGTACTATTAAATCCACATTACAAAATCGGGGATTTACATACGGATGAAAGCTTTGCAATCCAAAAGATTATGACGGACAAGTATATAGAAGGAAAGAATATTTCCCCGGTCATACTGAATCCATATCAACTCCACCCTTATTACACCATCCCACATGATCTTCTACTCCATTTACAAAATAAAAAAACGGGTCAAATCGATTGCCTGGTGCTTCACTCTCCAGAAACGATTGAACGCTTCATCTATATATACCCTGAAAAATGGCATGAACTTTGCGGATATTTCAAAGAGATTATCAGCGTCGCGACTCAAACTCCCGTTAAGAAATATGAAGCAAATTAATGCTTAGATCAAAAAATCATGGTACTAAAGTCATTTTGAATGGATTCCAAAGGTTTAAGTCACTCATTGTTCATTCATTTACTTTGTGAGCTCCCCTTTTTCACAGAATCGACTCATATATACATCTCTCCCATGATTGTCGCTATGCCGATTCGCCCTCTCTTTATCTATTAAAACCCCTTTGGACTCATTCGCCTTCATATCAATTTTCCCAATTATAAGATTACTAGGGATTATATAACTTCCAAACAATCTTCTGGAAATATAGATAAATTTACGGATAAAGCATAGAAAAATAAGTTAATTTTATATATCATTGGAGATAGGAATTTTCTTATTTTTTACTTTTACTAGAAAGGAATGTTACTGATGGCCAAAGAAAAAAAGAAAAAAACCCCAATTCCTTTCCGACTGAACTTTATGTTCTTTTTAATATTCATTTTATTTTCAAGCTTAATCATCCGGCTTGGCATCGTCCAAATCGTGTATGGGGATGATTACCTTCGAGAAGTGGACCGAACGGAAAACGATGTGGCCAATACCCCCGTTCCCCGTGGCAAGATGTATGATCGCAACTTGAATCCAGTCGTTGATAATGAGCCACGTAATGCCATCACTTATACGAAATACCCGAATACGAAAACGGCCGATATGGTGAAGACGGCAGAGGTCCTTGCTACCTTGATAGAAAAAGATACCAAAAAGGTGACCCTGCCGGATAAAAAGGATTTTTGGATTTTAAAACATCCGAAAGAAGCCGATGCCTTGATCACCAAGGCCGAAAAGAAGAAAGTAATCGAAAAGAAACTGGAACAAAAAGATTTATACAAACTTCAAATGGAACGGGTGACCGATGAGAATATCAAGGAATTCACGAAGGATGAATTGGAAGTGATCGCCATCTTCCGGGAATTCAACAGTGGCTATGCCCTCACACCGTCCATCGTGAAGAATAAAGATGTCACCACTAAGGAATTCGCCAGGGTCAGTGAACATTTGGATGAGATGCCAGGCGTGGATGTAACGACGGATTGGGAAAGGACCTATAAGTATGATGAGACCCTCCGCTCGGTTCTTGGCAAGGTCTCTTCTTCCGAAGAAGGCATTCCCAGTGAAAATATAGACTACTATCTTGCACGCGACTATACCAGGAATGACCGGGTCGGAAAAAGTTATATCGAAAAACAATATGAAGATGTCCTGCGCGGTCAAAAGACGCGGATTGAAAATGTGCTGAGCAAAGGGGAAGTCATCAATACGAATACCCTGACTGAAGGGCAAAGCGGAAAAGACTTGGTCCTGACAATTGATATGGAGCTGCAGCAACAGGTTGAAAAAATCATCGAGAGCGAATTGCGTAAAACTAAGGCTAGGGGAAATACCTACTTATTGGATCGTGCCTTCGTCGTTTTAATGGACCCGAATACAGGTGAGGTCCTTACGATGGCCGGCAGGCAATACGGCCGTAACAGTGAAACCGGCTTGACCGAAATGAATGATTTTGCACTTGGAAACATTACGACCTCCTATACGATGGGGTCATCTGTAAAAGGGGCTACGGTCTACACCGGCTTTCAGACTGGAGCCATCGCACCAGGGTCAGCTTTTTTTGACAGAAAACTCCTTTTAGCAGGGGCCCCTATGAAAGGATCTTATAGTGATTTGGGTTATGTAACCGATGTCTCTGCGTTAAAGAAATCGTCGAATGTCTATATGTTCATGACGGCAATCAAAATTGCCGGCGGTCATTATATCCCTCATCGTCCGTTAGGAATCAACAGGGAAGCTTATTCAATCATGCGGAATCATTATGCCCAATTTGGATTGGGTGTCCGCACAGGCATCGACCTGCCAAATGAATCCGTAGGGTTTAAAGGAGTCGATATGTCAACAGACGGATTGCTGCTGGATTTATCGATTGGCCAGTATGATACATATACTCCTATGCAATTGGCACAGTATGTTTCGACGATTGCAAATGGCGGAAAAAGGCTTGAGCCCCATATGGTCAGGGAAATCAGGAATCCATCCAACGAACACAATGAATTGGGCAGCGTCTTTAAAACAATGAGTCCCAAAGTGTTAAACGATTTAGGCGGGAAAGACGTTTGGATGCAGCGTGTCCAGGAAGGATTCAGGCAGGTTGCCCAGGAGCCAGGAGGGACGGCATATAAATATTTCGGCGGGAAGTCCTACCATGCGGCAGCAAAAACGGGTACTGCCGAGGCCTTTTACGACGGACCGCGGAGGAATCAATATAGCGCGCCAGTCCCGACTATCAATTTGACACTTGTAGGTTATGCACCTCACAATAATCCGGAAGTGGCATTCTCTGTCGTCGTGCCATGGGTGTATCAAGGCAAGCCCTCTGATGATATTAACAAACGGATCGGGCGGGACGTAATGGACGCCTACTTTAAATTGAAGGAAAAAAGAGCAAAAGGTGAAGCTGATGCAGATAAGTCAGTAGAAAGTACTCAATGATGTTTATCAAGAAAGGCCCGCTCAATTACGAGCAGGCCTTTTTTGATGTGCTTCATTTATTCCAGCTTTTGAACGAATTCCTTATATAGAGCCCTAAGCGCATCTCCCCTGCTGATGATGCCGACGACTTTATCATTTTTGTCCACGACGGGGATTTTCTTGAAATGATGCTTGGAAAGGACTTTTATCAATTCATCTAACGGATCTTCGGGGGATAGCTTTGTAATCCTTTTATTTTTAATGATTTGTGAGACATTATCGTTCATTTTGGATGTAACCTTTTCATCCAATTCTTCACCTGGAAGAACGGTAATGTAGGTGAAATATCCCATGATGGCTTCTTCTGCCGGTGTCAAATAGCGAAGGATATCCCCGTCCGTGACCATTCCCAATAGCTTATCATGCTCATCGACGACCGGTACCCCGCCCACTTTATTTTCAATTAAGATTCGCAGAATTTCCTTTAATGTAAAATCAGGACGGGCTACATAGACTTCCCTTATCATGAAATCCTTGACTAACATCTTACCACCCCTTATTTTATGTTTGGACGTTCTGTATTCATCTCTCTCCTCTATTAATAATACCCTTACTTACTCTATTTAAAAACCGTTGCCGCCTGAACTGCCTTTTTCCAGCCAGCATATAAATCTTTCCGTTCCTGTTCTTCCATACCGGGTTCGAATTTCTTATCGGCTGCCCATATCTTTGAAATCTCTTCCTGATCTTCCCAATACCCCACAGCGAGTCCAGCCAAATACGCTGCGCCTAACGCTGTCGTTTCAGTAATAACAGGTCTTTCGACGGGGACGTTCAGGAGACCGCTTTGAAATTCCATCAAGAAGTTGTTTTTGACAACCCCGCCATCGACCCTCAATGCCTTTAGGTTAATCCCTGAATCGGCTTCCATGGCGCTAAGGACATCTTTTGTCTGGTAAGCCAACGCTTCCAATGTTGCGCGGACGAAATGCTCCTTCGTGGTCCCCCTTGTCAGTCCGAATACGGCTCCCCTGACATCACTATCCCAATATGGGGTACCTAACCCAACAAATGCGGGGACTACATAGACACCATCGGCTGAAGTGACCCGCAAAGCATACTTTTCACTGTCTTTCGGATCTTGCAAGAGTTTCAGCCCATCCCTTAACCATTGTATGGCTGAACCTGCAACAAAAATACTGCCTTCCAAGGCATATTCGACTTTTCCATTCAACCCCCATGCAATCGTGGTCAATAGGCCATGTTCTGATTTCACTGCCTTTTCTCCTGTATTCATCAGCATAAAGCATCCGGTGCCATACGTATTCTTTGCCATCCCTTTTTCAAAGCATTCTTGGCCAAACAAAGCGGCCTGTTGATCACCTGCTGCACCTGCAATCGGGATTTCGTGTCCAAAGAAATGGTGTGGCGCTGTTTTCCCATATATCGCTGATGAAGAGCGAACATCCGGGAGCATCGATTGCGGCACTTGCAGGATTTCCAGCAGCTCTTCATCCCACTTCAGGTCATGAATGTTATACATCAGCGTCCTCGAAGCATTCGAATAATCCGTTACATGTGCTTTACCACCCGAAAGTTTCCATATCAGCCAAGTATCGATCGTACCAAACAATAAGTCTCCATTTTCAGCCTTTTCCCTTGCCCCATCTACATGGTCGAGAATCCATTTCACCTTTGTACCGGAAAAATAAGCATCAATCAGCAAACCGGTTTTCTGCAAAAATAAGTTATCGAGACCCTCAACCTTCAATTGCGCACAAATTTCGCTTGTCTGCCGGGATTGCCAGACGATGGCATGATGAATCGGCTGACCTGTTTCTTTTTCCCATACCACGGTCGTCTCCCGTTGATTCGTTATGCCAATTCCAGCGATCTGTTCAGGCTTTACATTCATTTCCGATAGACAGGACGCGATTACCGATAGGATGGAACCCCAAATTTCATTGGCGTTATGCTCCACCCATCCAGGATTCGGGAAATATTGGGTGAATTCCTTTTGCGCACTATGCAAGACTTCCCCGCTTTTATTAAATAAAATGGCCCGCGAACTTGTCGTTCCCTGGTCCAATGATAATATGTAAGTCTCCATGGCTGTCTCCCCCTACACTTAAGATTACATTTCATTTCAGCTTAAGTGCCATGCTGTTTTTCTTTCTTCATTTTACTAGATATACCCTTGAAAACAAAAAATATATAAATTACGGCGGAAAACTGAAAAATATTGGCAGGTTAAGAGTTTATCTTTTACAATGAAAATAAGGCGATAGGAGGAATGGAAAATGAATAACCATGAAATAGATTTTAAAATATATGGAGATGACATGCAGTTTGTTGAAGTGGAATTGGATCCCCAGGAAACGGTGATTGCCGAAGCTGGAAGCTTAATGATTATGGAAGATCGAATCAAGATGGAAACCATCTTTGGCGACGGATCTTCGAATGGTGACAGCGGAATGATGGGTAAGCTATTTGGTGCGGGGAAACGGCTCCTTACTGGTGAGAGTCTTTTCATGACGGCTTTTACGAATGAAGGACGAGATAAAAAACACGTTTCATTCGCCTCGCCCTATCCAGGTAAAATCATCCCGATGGATTTAAGCGCACTAGGCGGGAAAATCATATGTCAAAAAGACGCTTTCCTGGCGGCAGCAAAAGGCGTTTCGGTCGGAATTGAGTTTCAGAGAAAAATAGGGGCTGGCTTCTTTGGCGGTGAAGGGTTCATCATGCAAAAACTTGAAGGAGATGGAATGACCTTCGTTCATGCCGGCGGTACGATCCATAAAAAGGAATTGGCAGCAGGAGAGGTTTTACGCGTCGATACAGGATGTTTAGTGGCAATGACTAGCGGGGTAGATTATAATATTGAAACTGTAAAAGGCGTGAAAACCGCTTTATTCGGAGGCGAAGGTTTATTCTTTGCAACATTAAAAGGGCCCGGAACCGTATGGGTGCAATCATTGCCATTCAGCCGGCTTGCCAGCCGTGTATTTGCTGCAGCCCCGCAAAATGGAGGCTCATCCGAAGAAGGCAGCATAGCTAGAGGCTTATTCAATTTATTCAACGATAAATAAGAACTGACCAATGGCTGCCATCCTGGCAGTCATTGATCTCTTTTGAAAAGGATGGGTAGCTACATGCAGCTAGTTAAGTGGTCCTACATGAGACGCTATAATATCAGGGCAATTTTTGATCAATTCCCGAATTCTCCTGTTATTTTCCGGAAAATAAGAGATTACTATTTTGTTTATACCGTTCACTGGACAGCTGCCGATGCCCCCATCGGCATAAAAGAGCTTGAAGAAATGGAACAGCTGCTCAACCGTGAGCTCGGAACTGAACTGCAATATCTCTATCGGAAAAAATGAGTCACTCCTCGTACATCATTTTTCTTGTCATGCCTCCATCGACGATGAGATCCGCACCCGTAACGAAATCATTTTCCGTTGCCGTCAAATAAAGACAGGCCCTTGCAATGTCTTCCGGTTTGCCAACCCGATTGGAAAAATGCTGCTGATGATCTTTATCCCTCAGCGATTCATAATCTCCCGTTTCAATCCAGCCCGGAGAAATCGAATTGACCGTAATTTTCTCTTTGCCTAAAGAAGCGGCAAGTGCATGTGTCAGTGCTTTGATCCCTCCTTTTGTCGCTGCATAGGATTCCGAATCCGGCTCAGACATTATCGCTCTGGTTGATGCTATATTGATGATTGCACCTCCCTTTCCATTTTTCCGCATCGATTCTGCCGCTGCTCGAGAACAAAGGAAAACACTGCGCAAATTCGTATTCATCATATCGTCCCATTCCTCAATGGTCAGATCATAAAGCGATTTGAATAATCCCTTTCCTGCATTATTGATTAATATATCAATGGTCTTATATGTTTTTAAAGTTACATCCATCAAATGTTGGATGTCAGCCTCCTTGCGTACATCCGTTTTAACGAATATGGCTTCATGACCGTTAATTTTAAGCTCCTCCGCATACAGAGCACCTTCCCGCTCGTCCAAATCTGCCAGAATGACTGAAGCGCCGCTTTCTGCATATCCCTTTGCCACGCCTCTCCCTATACCATTCGAAGCGCCTGTTACAATCACCGTTTTATTTACGAATCCCATTAATCCATCCTCACTTTCACAGATTTGTCCCTATCATAATATCCAATTCGCTTCACTTCAAACATTTCCTTGACCGATCAACTAATCCTTTTCCTTATGACGCTTATATTTTTGTAGCGGCACTAAAGTGATGTATGATAGATAGTAACAACAAGAATGACTTCGGTGAAAGGCATCAGCCATTATCTTTCTTACAGTGTGAAAATTGATATTGGAGGAATGTAAAAATGGACTTATTAAAAAATGTATTTTCTTTAGGATTAGGTGCTGCCGCTGCTACAAAAGAGCAAATTGAAAAAGCAGTGGATTCTCTTGTGAAAAAAGGCGATATCTCAAAAGAAGACTCCAAGGTTCTTATTAAGCAATGGGTCGAAAAAGGGGAACAAACCCAAAAGCAGCTGGATGATTCGGTCAAGGCCAAAGTCAGCCAAGCGCTCAATGGCCTAAACTTGGCAACTAAAGAAGAAGTTCAGGAATTGGAGCGCCGTATCGCAATTTTGGAAAAACAGAACCAAAACATACAATCCTGATCAGGAGGTACTTGAATGTTTCGCAAGCGACTAAAACACGCACACCGTTACCAAGAAATCATTAATGCCTTCTTGAAAAATGGTTTCGGTTACTTCATCTATCGTCTGGGATTATCCGAGAGCAAAGCTGCATCGAAACTCCAACCTGATGAAAACCTGAACCTCCGCTCAATCGGAGAACGACTGCATACGATATTACAAAGCTTGGGACCTACATTCATTAAACTTGGTCAGATTGCAAGTACGAGGCGTGATTTCGTTCCTGACGAAATCGTCCGCGAACTTGAAAAGCTGCAGGACCAGGTCACCCCCTTTCCATTTGATAGGGTTCGTAAAATTGTCGAAGCCGAATTGGGTGATTCTTTGGAAAACATCTTTCTTGAATTTCAAGAAACCCCACTGGCAACCGCTTCGATTGGGCAGGTCCATAAGGCACGGCTTCCATCCCAGGAAGTCGTAGCAATCAAAGTGCAGCGGCCCGATATCTTGCCGACTGTGGAAACGGATTTGGAAATTCTCGATGATTTGGCAAGACTGATGGAAGCACGCATATCATGGGCAAGACGCTACCAAATCAGAAAAATGATTGATGAATTCGCCAAATCACTCCGTGCAGAACTTGATTATAACTCCGAGGGCCGGAACGGGGAAAGAATAGCCAAGCAATTCATCGATGATCAAGGGTTTAAGGTACCAAGGATCCATTGGGAGTATTCCACAAAAAGGGTCCTGACGATGGATTTCATTCAAGGAATAAAGATCAATCATTATAAACAGCTTGATGATGAAGGGTATGATCGCCGGCAAATCGCCGAAAGATTAGCGAATTCCATGCTTCAGCAAATATTGATCGATGGCTTTTACCACGGCGATCCCCACCCTGGCAATATCATCATTTTGCCAGGGAATGTCGTCGCACTCATGGATTTCGGAATGGTGGGAAGGCTGGAGGAAGAAACGAAGTTTCAGTTCGCCTCGCTTGTCATCAATCTGAAACGCGGCAGCACCAATGGATTGATCAAGACGCTTTCAGAGATGGGCCTCCTGACGGACGAAATCGACATGGCCCCATTAAGAGGGGATATCGATGAACTGCGAAATAAATATTATGATATCCCTTTGAGCCAAATCAGCTTAGGCGGAGCTGTCAATGACCTGTTCACGGTTGCCAATCGGCATCAAGTCCAAATCCCTCCCGAATTCACGATGCTCGGCAAGGCTTTGCTTACCATGGAAGCCATTGTCGAGGGATTAGATCCGAATTTCAGCATCATGAAGGCAGCTGAACCTTTTGGGGAAAGGCTTTTTAAAGAACGCTACAACCCAAAAAACATTGCGAAGAACGCATGGAATCAATTCATCGAGTCTGCTGAAGCCATTGCCGAATTGCCCAAGGATATCAGGGAAGTGACAGGTATCATTAAAAAAGGAAAATTGCGGCTCGATATCAACATTCCCGAACTCCAAGTGTTTTTACATAAGCTTGATCAAATCTCGAACAGGCTGTCTTTCAGTATTATCCTGCTAGCATTCAGCATAATCATGGTCGGTCTCATTATCGGCTCTGCAATAGGCGGGGAAACCTTGATCCTATGGAAGATCCCGGTCATCGAGATTGGATTTGTCGTTGCAACCCTGATGTTCTTACTTATGCTCTACACCATTTTCAGATCCGGAAAAATGTAAACTTACAAAAATGGGGTTCGGATTGATCTCCGAACCATGATTTTGAAGCTGTACTAGGTTATCCATCATATTTTTTACTATTATATAAATGAACCCCTCGTTAAAATGAAGAGACCCACAGGTGCTTGCACTGAGGAGGCTTCGCTCATTTCATAAAGCTGCAACAGACTGAAGGGAACCCTTATAGTAAGGGAATTCCCTTTTTTCTTGATGTCATTCATTCGTTGTTTATCCGACGTTCATAAGAGACGGCATACGCACTATGGCGAAAATGCAAGATTCGGTCCTCCGAGCATTCGATTCCTTCAGGAATATCGGTTGGATCAAACATTAAAGTATCTTTAAACACTGCCAATTTTCTAGAAATCATTAAATGCCCTATCGTGATTACCTGTTTATCTTCCGGCCAAGCCGTGGTTGGATCGTCAGTCGGGTCATTTTCCCCTCCTATTTGGATGTTCAATTTAAAGCCCACCGGACCTTGCTTGAGCCTATCTTCCATTTCTTCATCCAGATACTCCGGCGAATGCTTGGCCACCTCCGTTTTGTCTAGCATACTAAGGCCGGCATCAGGTACCCACTCGTACTTGATGGCCTGCCGCCTTCCTTCCGCGTTAATAAAATAGAATGCATGGATGGAGTAATATTGACACGTTGAGAAACTGGCTGGAGAACGCATTTCTTTAAGCATTTGCAGGCTTGCCTTGCTTTCAGGGTATTTCCACAGGATTTTTGCAAACTCTTTCAGATTGGGGAAACCTTCTTTGGCAGACTTGAAAAAGTCAGCAATTTCAACAAACGCTTCCGGTGTTTTCGCAAAGAATAACGGAATGGTCACAGTAATAAGATCTGATTCCTCTCCATTCGGCAATTGAAACTTTACGGCCATGCCCTTTACAGGGGAAATGGCATCAGGATGGCTTGGAATCGGCGAGCTATTTGAAAACCGAATGATCACCGGCACAGCTTCATCCTGAAGATGCGGGGCCACCGTTAAAGGGGACGCTTTTCCGTTTGGGGTAAAAACCCCCTCATAAACATATCCCCTTGCATGCGCACGCCGATAACCAGGATGTGTTCCAGCTACATTTTCAATCACATTAACTGCTTCTCTGGCTAGTTCAGGTTTAAAGTCGTCCGTTCCCTCCATGATACATCACCCCACCTTTTCAGATTCGAATCCATTATTACATGTACCCCTTATTCCAATAGCTTATTCTTATTGAATCACCGAAAGCATCGATCGCCTAAAAACACCCAGAAATATCCAGACACTGCACAAATCATGCTAGAAAGAAACACTTATTCCAGTTCCCGCTCCACCTGTGAAAGGATCACATGGGTAACGGTTGCCGCAAACGGAATGGTCCGATTGATGAATTCCTCCACTTCTTCAAGGCTCTCACTATGGATTTTCAGCATAAAGCAAGCCTGCCCGGCAATTCGATAACAAAAGTCAACATTCGGCACCTTGGAGATATACTTTTTGAATTTCTCATATTCCCCATTTTTTATCGTTGCTTCCACGATACACTCAATTGGAAAACCGATCTTTTTATGATCAATCTCGGCAACATACCCTTTAATGATCCCGAACGACTCCATTTGCCGTACCCGTTCGGTAACGGTGGGAGCGGAGAGGTTTACTTTCTTTGCCAATTCCCTCATGGAAATTCGGCTATTCAACGTTAATTCAGCAAGGATGTCCTGATCTTTTTCATCAATTTTCATTCTGCAAATATTCCCCTTCTTTTCTTTACATTTATTCATCATTAAACCACATTACTTTACAAACGGAATTAAAATTCCTGGATTTTTATAGTAGGATTATCTCAAAGGAGAGATGTTCATGACAAGAATAAAAAAATCACCGCAGGGATCCAGTCCATTTCAAAGATTATTTCATTCTGAAGAGATTTCGCATAAATGGTCAGACCTCTCAGATTGCATATCTGCAGATGGGAAACTTTCAAAGAAGTTAAAGGAAAACGTCAGAAGGGTCCTGGCATACGGTAATGGCTGCTCATATTGTCAGGCAAAAGGGATTCCACTAAAGCCGGAAGATATGAAAGAAAGCTATGCAATTGCCTTTGCGGAAGTATTCCTCTTACAACGTGAAAAAACGGAGGAAAAGTTTTTCCAAGTATTGAAGGAGACATTCAGTGATGAAGAGATTTCTGAACTATTGGCATTCATTTGTTTTACAACGGCCCAGCAATATTTCGGGGCTTTGATGGATTTATAATAACACCCAAAAAAAGGAACAGGCACCGTGCCCCGTTCCTTTCTGTACACCTTCATTGGTATCCGTACAAACCCATTTACAAGGATCGGTTGAAATTCCTCCTAGGATTTAGCACCATGATCCTCCATTTCATCGATTCTAGGAAGGATGGAGCGGGAAGGTACCGGGGATGTCAAAACCACAGATGTATTCAGATGTCCATAGGGGATTAATCGATCTATCAGTAATCTCATGCAGTCCATATCAGCCAAAGCCGCTTTCAAAAAATATCCGACGGTTCCTGTTACACGATGGCACTCGATAATGTCTAAATCATTTTTCACCAATTGCTCAAAATCGGAAACTGGAACCTTGAGTTCACTCACCTGAATGAACACAAGTACACCCCTTCCTATTGCAAGAGGTGAAACCCTTGCGCTGAACCCCTCAATGATTCCCTTTTCTTGCAGGCGATACATACGTTCAGAGATGCTAGGCCGACTGAGAGCCAATTTCTTCGATAGTTCACTAATCGTAATGCGTCCATCTTTTTGTAAAAGTTCCAATAAACTGACATCTATTTCATCCATGAAGCAACCGCCTTTCATAATGAAGGAATATAAGGCTATATTTCTTTAAAATGTGGTATGGATAGTGAAAAATACATTCTTTTTTGTATGTAATTTTATCAGTTAATATTCTATCATTAAAATAATTCAATAGAAAAAGAAAATTCAGAATTTATCAAAGGGAGGAACCTGCAGTGACCTTTACGAAAATCCCGGTTCGACAAAACATCGAAAGCATTAGCCCATATGTTTCCGGCAAGCCAATTGAAGAAGTGCAACGTGAACTTGGTCTTGAAACGATCGTTAAATTGGCATCCAATGAGAATCCATTCGGTTGCTCAACTCTAGCAAAAGAAGCCATGATTACCGAAATGGAGCAAACCTCCTTTTATCCTGAAGGCATGGCCCCTGCATTAGCTGAAAAGTTGGCAAGGAAATTGAATATCAATAAAGATCATATTATTTTAGGCAATGGATCCGATGAAGTGATTCGTTTGTTAACACGAACCTATATCCAACAAAATGATGAAGTCATCATGGCTGATGTGACATTTCCACGCTATGAAACGAATGTATTGATTGACGGCGGCACACCTGTAAAGATACCCCTTATTAATGGTATACATGACCTGACGGGTATGTATGATGCCATAACAGAAAAAACAAGAATGATATTTGTCTGCAATCCCAATAATCCGACAGGAACGATCGTTCAAAAAGAAAAGTTACGCTCTTTTATCGAGAAGGTGCCGAAACATATTTTACTGATCGTTGATGAAGCATACTATGAATATGTCGATGATGCAGAATATCTAGAAACCTTGCCGCTTTTAAATATGCATTCAAACCTGGTCATCTTACGCACTTTTTCAAAGATTTATGGACTGGCTGCATTAAGGATTGGATATGGTTTAATGGATGCTTCCATCATACAAGAGCTAGTTAAGGTGAAGGAACCCTTCAACACCAATCGTTTAGCGCAGGCTGCAGCATTCGCTTCCCTCGACGACCATCCATTTGTTGAGAAATGTGTCCGTAAGAATGGAGAAGGAAGAAGATATTTAGAAAACGAACTAAGCAAGATGGGATTAACATTCTTCCCTTCACATGCCAACTTCTTGATGGTTAAACTGAACCAGCCTGGCAGGGACATTTTTGAGAAGTTATTACTTCAAGGTGTCATCATCCGTTCCGGTCATTTGCTAGGCTATGAAAATACTATCCGCGTGACCATCGGCACTCCGCTTGAAAACGAGAGGTTCATATCCTCCTTACAGCATATAATCAATGAAACGTCAGGTACATGAACGATCGATGAATATTAATGAAAGATACGACATGGAAGCCTTTGCCCATGTCGTATCTTTTCCGTGAATTTATTTAGCAATGTCCTTTTCTATCATCGTTGTTTCCTGTTCATCCCCACTTTTAAATTTAATAATCGAAATCGAGATTAAGGCAGCCAACACAATCAGGCAAGCAATGATACTGATCCGATTCTGTTCACTGAACACGAACGTTACACAAATGATGCTTAACGTGATTACGGCAAACAAGGTTACATACGGAAATCCCCACAATTTAAAACTCGGGGCTTTGGGATATGAATTGCGAAGTTTTAGCTGTGCTAAACAGATGCTGATCCACACAAGGGATACTACAAAACCTGGAAACGCCATTAATAGAGTAAATGCCTTGTCCTGTGCAACGAAAGTAACCATGGAGCCGGCGACCAATACCAATGCACTTAATATCAAACTATACAAAGGAACGCCATTTTTGGATACATAAGAGAACGACTTGGGAGCTTCCCCTTCTGCAGCCAAAGAATGCAGCATACGGGTACACCCATATATTCCAGAGTTAGCGGCAGATAAGACGGCCGTAATCAAAATGAAATTCATGATATGTGCAGATCCCTGAAAACCGGACATTGATAAGACTTGTACAAACGGACTTGCCTGGTCGCTGATTTCGTTCCAAGGAATCAAACCGCAGATTACAAGTATCGGTAATGTGAAAAATAATACGACTCTCCAAATATAGTTTTTAATGACCTTGGGTAAAATGCGTTCGGCATCCTTTGCTTCTGTTACCGTCACCCCTATTAACTCTGAACCGCCATAGGAGAACATGACGATCAGTAATGCCGAAAAGATGGACATCCACCCATTTGGGAAAAACCCTCCATGCCCGGTGAAGTTTTGTAGATAATTATCTCCCCCGCTTGGGATGACTCCAAATAAAATACAGGCTCCCAATATGATGAATACGATGATCATCGTAATTTTAATTCCAGCAAACCAAAATTCGAATTCACCATAATTTTTGACATTCATCATGTTAATCCCAATGATGAAAGCCGCACACCCTAAACTTAATATCCATAGCGGGATTGCCGGGAGCCAATACTGCAAGAAGCTTCCTGCCACCACTACCTCAATGACACATACGGACAGCCACATGAAACAATACATCCAGCCTATGATGAATGAAAAGCGGTTACCGAATGCTTTCCGAACGAAACCTTTCATATTCGTATTTGGATAGACAATTGCCATTTCCGCTATGGCACCCATGACTACAAGCAGTAATAGACCTGCAAAAATATAAGTGAATATGACTCCTGGCCCTGCTAACGATATGGTTTCGGCACTTCCTTTAAAAATGCCAGTACCTATTGCCCCTCCCATTGCCATCATGCTAATATGCCGCGGCAATAATTTCTTTTGCAGTGACCCACCATTTGATTCCATTACATCTGCCTCCTTCTTTCCATAATTTTTTCGTATAAAAAATTAAACCCATTTCAATCGTTGAATGGCGAATAGATAAGTTATCTCAGCAACCGTTTTGGTTTAGGAGAGGAAGGATGCAAAGCCTTCTTGAAAAATCTTTTCATACTTCACCAAAGTAAAAATGATATCAATATGTTGTTAGTTTTACAAGAGGAATCGCAGGTTATTACGGATCCTATCTGGTCAAACGCCGGATCAAATTTTGGAAATGGCGTGAATTTTCTAATATCCTTGCCTTTTGGGGACCAATGACAGGTTTCTGACTCCATCAAAATAAAACACTCTAATCGGGGACTACTTTGGTAATCCCCATGACTTTTCCTATTTATTTACGATGTGAATCGCATGTCCCAAAACTGCCTCAGCCGCTTCCATCCACCCCTCCGTCAAAGTTGGATGCGGATGCATGACCAGGGCTATATCTTCGACCCTGGCCGCCAGCTCAAGGGCAAGGACCCCTTCACCTATAAGGTTGGAAGCATCAGCCCCTACCATATGCATTCCGAGCAATATGTGGCTATCAGCATCCACGATCACTTCTGCAAATCCTTCTGTTTCATCCGTTGCAAGCGCCCTTCCATTGGCACTGAACGGAAATTTGCCGATTTTGACGCTGTACCCCTGTTGTTCAGCTTCTTCACGGCTTAAACCAACACCAGCTATTTGTGGGTCCGAGAAGATTACATAGGGAACATTAGGCGAGTCAACGGCACTTGGCAGCCCCCCAATCACTTCAGCTGCCACTATTCCCTGTTTGGACGCTCGATGCGCAAGAGCTGGACCAGGTGTAGTGTCACCGATGGCAAAGATGTGCGGCACATTTGTACGACATTCCATATCCACTGCTATATGACCTTTTTCACTAACTGTAACTCCAGCCCGATTCAGGCCAATATTTTCAGTGTTAGGTAGCCTGCCAATTGTAACCAGGGCCTTTTCACTCACGAGCACTTCCATCCCCTGCTCCTCTGAGGAAACATGTAGATGTACATGGCCATCCACTACACTCGCCTTTTCTACCCTCATGGATGTTTTGATATTCACCCCAAGCTTCTTGGCATTCCGGGTGACTTCCTTTACCAGGTTTTCAGCAATTTGGGGGAGTATGCGATTGGCCATTTCAATGATGGTCACTTTAGTACCCAGCTTTGCAAATGCCATGCCCAATTCGATTCCGATATATCCACCGCCAATGATCGACAAGCTTGAAGGAACCTCCTGCAGCTGCAAAGATGAAGTTGAATCCAATATATATTCTCCATCGACTTTAATGAAGGATGGAATGAAAGGTCTGGACCCCGTGGCAATAATTGCCTGTTCAAACTTGTAAGTTTCAAAATCGCCATCCGTTTCAACCCCAATACGGTCATCAGATAAAAAGGCCGCATGACCTTTTACCACCGTCACTCCATTTTCCTTACACAAATGGGCAATACCTTGCCTCAATTGAGATGTGATGCCCGCTTTCCAATCCTGCCAAACTCCCAAGTCCATAGTGGTTCTTTCCTGGGATAGCCGGATTCCCATTTTTCCTAAATCGTTAAGCCTTTGGTATTGATCGGCTGTGTGAATTAATGCCTTTGAAGGTATACAGCCCCGATTAAGGCAAACCCCGCCAAGCTTATCCTTTTCAACCAGCACGACAGATTTTCCTAACTGGCCGAGACGGATAGCCGCAGCATATCCTCCCGGACCTCCTCCAATGATGATAACATCCGTCTCTACAGCAACTTCCCCAACTACCATTTATCTCATCTCCACAACTAAACGAATTGGATTCTCCAGCAATTCCTTGATTCTATTTGTAAAATGCACCGCTGTTACCCCATCAATCAAACGATGATCGAAAGAAAGAGACATATTCATCATTAAACGGATAACACCTTCCAAATCGCGAACGACCATGCGATGTTCCATTTTATGCAAAGCTAGTATGGCCGCTTCCGGATAGTTAATGATCGGGGTCGCGTGCATCCCTCCGATCGGTCCTACATTGCTGATGGTGAATGTACTGCCTGTGATTTGATCAATGCTCAACTTCCCTTCACGGGCTTGGGCTGCCAATTGCCTGATTTCATCAGCCAGTTCGAAAATGGTCTTTTGATCGGCATGTTTTATGACTGGAACTATGAGACCCTCTTTTGTATTCGTCGCAATCCCAATATGATAATAATTCTTCAGGATGATTTCATTGGTCTTTTCATCAATTGAAGCGTTTAATGTTTTGAACTCCTTTAAGGCGATGACAATGGCTTTAACGAAAAATGGCAAAAAGGTCAACTTTATATCCTTATCATCGGAGTACTCTTTCAATTGATTTTTAAATTCCTTCAATCGGTCCATTTCCAATTCATCTACATGGGTTACATGAGGAATGGTCGAGACCGACTTTACCATATGTTCAGCGATTTTTTTTCGAATGCCTTTAAGCGGAATCCGCTCTTCCCACTCATTTTCCACTCCTTTTGCCTGGATGGCATCATTCATCAGGGCCATCTCTTGAACAACCTTGTTATCATGAAGTTTGGCATCTTCCAGTGTAATCGGGTTATTTTCTTTATCTTTAAACTTCTTCAGGTCACTTTCAGTAATTCGCCCAGCAGGCCCGGAGCCTTTAACCTTCTCGATATTAACCTTCATCTCCCTCGCCAATTGACGAACGAATGGCGTTGCCAACGCACGCACTACCTCTTGATTCTGTTTAGTCTTAATATGTTCTCCATTTACTTTTACATCGCCAGATTGCGCGACTTGGACTTCTTCGTCAATCATGCCTTTATCCGGAACTGACGATTCGTTCTCTTCCTGAATGGTGAATATAGTGGTTCCCACTTCCACGATATCCCCTTCGGAAAAAAATATTTTCTTGACCACTCCCGCTGCAGGGGCGGTCAATTCCGCATTGACTTTATCCGTTTGCACCTCAACAATGGGTTGGTCCTGTTTTACCGCCTCCCCTTCTTTGATGAGCCATTGGATAATTTCCCCTTCATGCATCCCTTCCCCTACATCAGGAAGTTTAAATTCCATCATGCGTCATCCTCCTTCTCCCTTAATCACCATTAAAATGATAACGTTTCGACAATTCCTTGTTTTACACGGTCAACAGTCGGTAAATAATGATCTTCTATTGTAAAAGGCGGAACCGGTACATCAAATCCTGTTACACGCTTAATCGGCGCTTTCAGGTAAATAAGAGCTTCATCATTAATGATGGAGATAATCTCCGCACCTAATCCTGCAGTCTTATGGGCTTCATGTACGATTAATGCACGACCTGTCTTTTTAATGGATTGCACGATCGTATCCCTATCCAAAGGGTATAATGTTCGAAGATCGACCACTTCACACTTCCAGCCTTTTTCTGCTTCAATCTTTTTCGCGGCATTCAATGCCTCCCTTAACATGGCCCCCCATGCATAAATGGTCAGATCGCTTCCCTCCTGGACCACTTTTGCCTGCCCGATTGGTATTCGGTACATTTCGTCGGGAACTTCTTCCTTGAAAGCCCGGTACAATTTCGTCGGTTCCAAAAAAATCACCGGATCTGGATCTTCGAGGGCTGAAATGAGCAGCCCTTTTGCGTCATAGGGATTACTGGGTGCAACCACCTTTAAACCCGGAGTATGGGCAAAGAAGGTTTCGACACTTTCGGAATGAAGTTCCGGACCCCTGATTCCGGCACCATATGGAGTACGGATTAAAAGGGGTACCCCAAATTGCCCACGCGTACGATACCTCATACGGGCAGCATGGGAAACGAGTTGTTCGAATCCTGGATAAATAAAGGCGAGAAACTGTATCTCCACAATGGGCAGCATTCCGTTAAGGGCTAAACCAATGGCAGTGCCGATGATCCCGGATTCAGCTAAGGGCGTATCAACGACTCGATCTTTTCCATACTTCTCATAAAGTCCTTCCGTCGATCGAAAAACCCCGCCATTCACTCCAATATCCTCACCCATGATCATCACGCGATCATCATGACCCAGCATTTGGTCCATCGCTTCCGTAATAGCCTGGAGCATCGTTAAATTTTTGCCCATTATTTCTTCCCGCCTTTCCTAAGGATTTGGTTCAATTCCTGCTTCTGTTCCTTTAAATGCCATGACTCTTCGGCATATACATGGTTAAACATTTCGAGCGGGTTGGATTTTGGATACCCTTCTGCTTTTTGAAGGTGAGCATCAATCAGTTCGTTGAATTGTCTTATCGTCAATTCCTCTTGCTCTTCATTCCAGTGGCCCTCTTTATTCAAATACTTTCTAAGACGTGTAATGGGATCCCGGTTTTCCCTCCAGAACGTTGAAATTTCGTCCTGATCGCGATATATGTTCGGATTGTCTGCAGTAGTATGCGCGCCATAACGAAAGGTAATGGCCTCGATTAATGTAGGTCCTTCCCCTTTAAGCGCTCTTTCGACAGCCTGCTTTACTGTCAGCCATACTGCGAAAATATCATTTCCATCCACTCGCACCCCATGGATGTCATAAGCGGCAGCCCGCTGGGATATTGTTTTGGATGCCGATTGCTTTTCAAAGGGGACACTGATCGCGTAGCCATTATTTTGGCAGAAAAAGATTGTTGGGGTTTTATAAACGCCAGCAAAATTCAGTGCCTCATGAAAGTCCCCTTCAGAAGTGGCTCCATCACCAAAATAAGCAATGCTGACATTTTTTTCGCCTCTAATCTTACTTGCCCAAGCCGTGCCAACAGCATGAACCATTTGAGTGGCAATTGGAACACTTGGGGGCAATATCCTTTTTCCTTCAGGACAAATCGAGCCATCAAAATGAGCCATCCAGTATAGGAAAACACGGTATAATTCCTGCCCATGAATGATTGCCGCTCCATGATCACGGTATGTGGGAAACATCCAATCCCCTGCCGACAACGCTAAAGCGCTTCCTACCTGGGATGCTTCCTGTCCTTCAAAAGGTGCATAAGTTCCAATCCTGCCTTGGCGCTGGAGATTAATGGATTTTCGGTCAAATGTTCTGAGCAAGAGCATGCTCTCATACATCTTTAGCATAAGTGATCTATCGATTCTCCCATCAATCGCTTCAATGATTTCGCCATCAGGAGTCAATACACGAAACATTTCCGGTTCAGCATCATTTGAATACGCTTTCATTATTGGGTCTCCCGTCTTTTCCATTTCATTTCTCCCCTTAAGATAGATTTGTTTCGCAAACTTACCAAGGTTTTGAACAGTCATGAAATAACAGCCCAAAATGTATTTATTGGTCTTTATGTCTGTGATTAAATGCTGTTTCATAAACTACATTTCCTTATATAAAAGGATAATACATCCATGTTTTTAATAATATGTTAAATAGAATGAATTTTTCTCACTTTACCTTTATTTAGAATATGTTTTCCAATACCTCACCTTCATTTTGAAAATAAGAACCATTAATGGGGAAATTTCATATCGATTACCTACAAATTGTTGATATGCTCGAACGATTCAAGACCTATCCAAAAAAGTATCCAGCACAAAAAAAGACCCATTAAATAACAAATGGGTCGTAGACTGTAGACAAACTCGTAGAAAAGCCAGTTGTCTGCCGTTTTTTTCTTTAAAAATGTTATAGTTGATTTCGGAAATCCGCTCCCTTTCCGCCGACTGTCTGCCAAGCATCAAAGCGAGCGCCTGTGGCCAGTTATTCGGCAGGAGTGTCGCAAACTTTCAATCCAATGAGGGTTCCATCCAAATCCAAGTATACTTTTAAAATAATGGTTTGGGATCGGATCAATCGAACCCCTTTGGCGTTTCAGGATTGCTGGAAGTATCACAAGGAAATCGCTACTGCCATAATCGCATTCCATTCGCGATACCTTACCAACAAAATAAGATTTATCTTTCAAATGTTCCTTTCACGACCGCTTGACCATCTTTGACCATGATCTGCCCCATCGCGATAACACTATTCATTTCTAAAGTTTTTTTCTTCATCATGATGATATCGGCATCCTTACCTACCGCAAGCTGCCCCTTTGTAGAAAGCTTTAAAATGTTTGCCGGATTTTCCGTCACAACTCGTAGGGCATTGGGAATTGTAACCCCATCCTCGAGGATAGCATCGACAACACAATCATATAAGGACTTGCATGTACCAATGTTCAAACCGCGCAGGTTACCGCTGTCATCGAAGTCAGGCAGGCTGGCTTGTCCATCAGAAGTTATGGTGATCTGCCCGATTTCAACGCCTTTTTCCAGTGCCATTTTTATTGCTGTACTTGCTTTGACCTCGCCTTCTTCAAGGAACTTCTGGATCGTACTTGTCGTAAAATCGATATATCCCCCTTTTTTTGCATATTCCACACCTGCATTGAATAAATGCGGATTTCGATTTATATGTGTAGGGTAGAACTGAGTGATCGGTATTTCCGTTGTCTCGACAACTTCTTCAATTACACGCAAATGATCTAGACTGTCGCCGACATGAATGTTGACGATACCGCTTTTCCCGGACAACAGACCTCCATTACGCGCCTGTGAGGCCAGTTTAGCCAGTTCAGCTGCAGTCGGCTGTGAAGAACGATGATCAGCAATGGCTATTTCGCCAACACCGATAATTTTATCCACAAGAATCAAATCATCTTCGATTTTACCGGTTAACGTCTTGACTGGAACTTGATAGGAACCAGTTTGAACGAAGCAGCTAATTCCTTCTTCTTCAAGCGCTCTCGCTTTAGCAAGCAGTGCCGGCATGGTCCTTGTCGTTCCATCTGTTCCAATGACCCCTATCAATGTTGTTATACCCGCTAAAGTGGCATCTGTTAATTGGATTTCTGGTGTCCTCGTTTTATAGCCCCCTTCCCCGCCTCCGCCGATGATATGTACGTGAGCATCTATAAAACCCGGAACAACAATTTGACCACTCGCATCAATTACATTTATTTCAACGAAATTGGCAGGTACATCAATCTTGTCCTCAATGAAGCCAATTTGCTTTCCAACCAAGAGGATATCTTTTTGGCCCATATATTCCGGACCAAAAAGCTCCCCATTTTTAATAAGTGTGAGCATGGTTCGTTCCCCCTCAAAAAATCGAAAGTTTCAAATAGGTTTCAAAATCTTTCACTCGGGTAAATATACAACATGACCCGCTAACAATTACATAAAAAGACAAACATACTTGTTCATTTAAAAAATTGTAGCTGAATTGACATCTTGATTATGCTTTTCCAAAAGTATAAAAACAAAAGGAGTAAACGACATGAATAAAGTGATTTCTTCTGATATTAAAACAAATAAAAGATTATCCATGCGACAAATCATGAACTTATATCAAGTTACAAAAGAATTTAAAGGGAATATATATTTTATCTGCAACCATAAATTGGTCGATGCCAAGAAGCTTTCGACTTTCGTATCCTTTGTGCTCATTCTTCAAGAGTGTGCAACCATGAAAGTCATACTTGAAGGCGAGAATGTACATGCCATGCTAGAAAAAGTACAGGCTATTTGTAAAGAAAATGATGAAAGTGCATTTCGTTTCCAATCGAACCAAACCGTTAATATTTAAATGATTTCAACTACTTCATGAAGAGGGTGTATAGATATGAGAACCATTTTAATGGTGATAGGCGCAATCGTCGTAATCGGCATAATAGCAAATCTCATTTTTTAAGAACGATGAAAGACTGTCAATCATTGACAGTCTTTTTTGTTGATTGAATTAAGCAAAAGCTTGTTCACCCTGTACCCTTTCCTGAGAATCACCACGGCAACTCCCAGTCCCTCCATTTATTCAAACCCTCGCGAATTTCATTTCCTTTATCAATCCAATATTGTCTCCTTTGCTCCTCTTCTTCTTTTGCCTTTTGCTCAGCTATAATTGCCTGCTGTTCAGCTATAAGAGGACCGATATCTTGAGCTTTAAAGGATTGAGCAGCTTGATTCTGTAATGCTTGCGACATTATTTTTTGAAAGATGATTGCACTTCCCTCACTGCTGTGTGTCGTTAGATAATGCTTTTCGTCCGTCTTATCATATCCAGCCCATACAGCACCGACCAGTGTAGGTGAATAACCGATGAACCATTGATCTTTAACCCCTGATATTCCTTCGATGGGAACTTGGGTGGACCCCGTTTTACCTGCTATTTCATAACCGGAAACAGCCGCGTTTTTCGCTGTGCCATATTCAACTGTTCCAAGCAGCATGGCATTCATTTTGTCGACGGCGCCTTCAGAAGTCACTTTGGTGCTTTTCTCTTTCCAGGCTGCCACCTCTTTCCCATCGGCATTTTCTATTCTTACAATGGCATGGGTTTCCATCCTTTCCCCATCGTTGGCGAAAGCTGAAAAGGCTCCCGCCATCTGCAGCGGGGACACACCTTTTTTCATCCCCCCCAAAGCTATCG
This sequence comes from Peribacillus sp. NPDC094092, assembly GCF_050279365.1. Taxonomy (NCBI): domain Bacteria; kingdom Bacillati; phylum Bacillota; class Bacilli; order Caryophanales; family Bacillaceae; genus Peribacillus; species Peribacillus sp. NPDC094092. The sequence continues at coordinate 1,542,572 of NZ_JBNNUC010000001.1, forward strand.
ATAGGTTTCGATCATCCTTTTCATATGGAATCCCAAACCGATCAAGTGAATCAAGCCCCTTATCGATGCCAATCTCATTCAATAGCCAAACCGTTGGTACATTCAAGGAATTCATCACCGCTTCATACATGGGCACTTCTCCTTTATATACACCACTAAGGTTTGTTGGCTCATATTCACCGAAGCTCATTTTTTCATCCTTTAAAGGGTCAGTGATATCGTATCCCTCTTCAACCGCTGGCAAGTATACGACAAGCGGTTTAATCGATGAACCAGGAGATCTTGTCAGCTGGGTTGCCCGGTTATATCCCATGAATTGATGCTTACCTCTCCCACCGACAAGCGCCTTTATGCCCCCCGTTTCAGGATCAAGGAGGATAGACCCGCTTTGAACCAGTTCATCTGCACTTGTTCCCACTGGAAAATTGGCATCATTCGCATACACGGTTTCTGTCGCCTGCTGCATGGACTGGTCCAGTGTCGTGTAAATCTTGTATCCCTTTGAAAGCAGCTCCTCAAGCTTAATTCCATATTTACTTGATGCTTCCGATAAAACATGATCGACAAAATAAGGATATTTACCTCTTAATGGATCGGTTTCCTTCTCCCCCATAAGAAGTGTCACCGAATCTTTTTTTGCAGCTGCTTCTTCATCTTTGGTCAAATAACCATGTTCCGCCATTCTCGAAAGAACCAAATCACGCCTCTTGACCGCCCCGTCTAAATTCTTGTATGGATCAAGTTTGGATGGCAAGTTAATGACACCCGCCAGCAAAGCTCCCTCGGCAACGGTCAATTCAGAGACCTCTTTGGAAAAATAAATATTTGCGGCCTTTTTGATTCCCCATGCCCCATGGCCAAAATAAACTTGATTCAAGTACATTTCCAGAATTTCATCTTTTGTATATTGATTTTCAACTTCCTGGGCTAGAAAAAACTCTTCTATCTTCCTCTTCAATGTTCGATTCGATTCCAGCATCGTGATTTTCACAAGCTGCTGGGTGAGAGTGCTCCCGCCTTCAACAACACTTCCAGCCTTCGCATTTTTAACCAAAGCCCGCATAATCCCTTGATAATCTATGCCGTGATGTTCATAAAAACGGTGATCCTCAATGGAAACCACCGCTTGTTTCATATGTTCCGGTATTTCCTCTATCGCAACCCCTTCGGATTTATTTGCCGTGATCGTACTGGCAAGGTTCCCATCCAGATCATAAATTCCTGTAGGTTGCTGAAGACTATTTTCAAGATGACTTATATCTGCACCCTGCCTGAAATACAATAGTGAACCTGCGCCTAAAACCACAATCGCCAATATTATAATTAGACCTAATTTCACTAACCCTTTCATTTGTACCCCCATTTTTCCATCTGAGACATGTTTCATTAAAAATATTTTACCCTTTTTATTAAAGAAAACTCGCCGATTGAATAAAAGGCATCCTTTTCTTGTAGCACTTACTCGCGAATCGGCACCTTGCCGATGATATCCTTTCATCGCCTGAAAATGCCAGCTAAATGAAGGACCAGATTTCATCCTACCATTTTAACTATGCTCGTATCTATGCTTTACCCGTAAAAGGCAATCTATATACAGATCAAAGGCGTGAAGCCATTTAAAATTGGGTATAACGATTATAAGGTCTTATAAAGGGGAGAGATGATATTAATGAAAGACTTAAAACATATTGTCGTCGCTTTTGATGGAAATGAAGAGAGTAAACGGGCCGTGGAATATGGAGCCACATTGAAAAAGGCCTTTCCAAAAGCCGAGTTGACAGTAGTTCATGTCCTGAATGATAAGGTTGAACAGCGTATCATGGGAGACGCCTCGGCACCGGGGTTCGTACCTGCTGCCGGATTCTATGTGGATCCAGTCCAGACACATCCCGTTATTGAAGTCGATCAGCCAGGACCTCAAAAGGTAAATGACACCCCTTCCCCCGTCGAGAATAGTATTCGGAACGCAGAAAGTAATACGTTGAGATTGTTAAGTGAATGTCAAGTCAAGGGAAAATTCGAACTATTGGAAGGATATGCGCCAGATAGCGTATGTGACTTTGCAGCAAGAACTTCAGCCGACCTTATCGTTGTCGGCAATAGCGCTAAAAGCGGTTTGGAAAAATTCTTCCTTGGCAGCACAAGTAGTTCCATTGCGAAAAACGCACCCTGTTCGGTATTCATTGCAAAATGAAGATCGAGCGGGTTCGCCCTGTGGATTGAATAGAGCATTCTCCGAAAAAGGCCGGATCCTTATAGGATCCGGCCTTTTGAAGAGCCGAAAAAACACCGGGGCGCTGATCGCTGCCCAAAACCACATCCTGCAGCGTGCTAACATCAGGTTCAAAGTGTCCGAACCAGACCCCTCTCTCTAAGCCTTTTTGGCTCCCCTTGCGGAAGTATTTAATTTTCGATCATCGGTTAGAATATACTATTAGTTTCTATAAATGACAATTAAAGAAATTGTACTTGTGGTGATATTCTTTTGTTGGCTATATAAGGCAATTTTCTATAGACCCACTAAGGTATGATAGTAAGCCAATTTACATAGGGGAGGGAATGGACATGGATAAACATTCGATTTCAGCTGAAAAAGGCGCCTACATAAGCATTGCCGCTTACATATTCTTGTCTGCTCTTAAATTGTCATTTGGTTATTTCGGTGATTCTAAAGGGCTTTGGGCTGATGGTTTAAATAATACGACCGACATCATCGCTTCCTTAGCCGTTTTGATCGGTTTGAAAATATCAAAGAGACCTCCTGATGATAATCATTCATATGGTCACTTACGGGCGGAAACCGTAGCCTCGTTGGTAGCTGCCTTCATCATGATCACCGTTGGCCTTCAGGTGGTATTCAGTGCCATTGAATCCTTCTTTCACCAAGATTCAACAACCGTTCCCAGTATGCTGACCGGTTATGTCGCTCTATTCTCTGCATTTTTCATGTATGGAATCTACCGTTATAACTTATCATTAAGTAAAAAGATCAACAGCTCTTCCATCTATGCTGTTGCACAGGATAATCGTTCCGATGCCCTAGTCAGTGTTGGTGCTTTCATTGGAATAATCGGTACTAAGATGGGAATCCCTTGGCTGGATGCCATAGCTGCAGCAGTCGTGGGGGTCATTATATGCAAAACTGCATGGGACATCTTTCGTGATGCCTCCATCTCTTTAACTGATGGTTTCGACGAGCAGCTCCTGCAAAAGATCGGACAAACCATTATATTGACAGAGGGTGTTAAAGACATGAGTGAAATTAAAGCCCGGATGCACGGAAGTGAAATCCTGCTCGAAACCACCGTTCATGTTAACCCTCTTTTGACCGTCATTCAAGGTCATGATATAACGGTTAAAATCGAAGAAAATCTTTTGAAGGAATATAATATCCAGCATGCGATCGTTCACATCGAACCATATGCATTCCATAAAAAAGGTAACCGTCATTAACTTTACGGATACCTTTTTTTGTTACTAATCCCTGTAATTACTGTAATAAAACTGTGTCAAAAAAAGGGATTTATTGAATGATTGCCGAATATTTATCCAATTGACACATGTTAAAAGAACATATATCTGTTATCATGAAAACAAGATGTAATTATTTTGATATTTTGTAATTTTATTCAAATAAAGCGATTTCTGGATCAAAAGTAAATTCATTTTCCTACAGTATGGAGGGCAAAATGGTATCTAATCGAGAAATGACCATTCACTTTTTATCTTCTCAAAAAGGCAGTATCATTTCTAAATGGAAAGATGAGTTACTGCATTTACCGGACGGATATCTGGGGTATTTTAAAGGAGAAGTGGAAAATATTTTCAATCTGCTAATGGATCAGCTTGGAAAATCGGATACTGAAATAGACGATGTACTGAAGGTCGTGGGGGAAAAAATTGCGTCTGATCGAGTTAATAAGCAATTGGATATGGAAAATTTCTTGTCCACTGCAACCATCGGGAGATCCATCATCATTGAGCATGTTTTGAATTCCGAATCATCCAAAGAAGAAATATCGGATTTAATTAAGCAAGTAAACGTTTACTTCGATAAACTCATTCATTTTGCATTATCCCATTATACCGAATTGAAAACGATGGAACTTGAAGAACGCTATCAATTCATAAGCCCAAACCATAAAGACCGGCTGACTCTCCTTGGCCAAATGACCTCAAGCTTTGTTCATGAATTCAGAAATCCACTGACTTCCATCATGGGATTCATACAACTGTTACAGGCAGAACAACCTGAGATAAAATACCTTGATATCATTTCGAAGGAATTGGATCAGCTCAATTACCGGATCACACAATTTCTTAATATTTCCAAAAAAGAAACTTCAACATCACCACCTGATCTATTTTCCATTTCTCAGCTTGTGAATGAGGTGATCGAATTTTTATATCCAAGCATTTTGGAAGTTAATGCTTCCATTACATGTAATATTGCCGAGGATGCCGTAATTTCCGGTTCTAAAGAAGAATTCCGTCAAGTATTGCTTAATATTATCTTAAATGCTCTTGATGTGGTTGCAGGGATGCCTTCCCCATCCATTTACATTTCAGGGTCTGAATCACCACCAGGCATTCTTACTTTAAATATATCGAACAATGGGCCGAAGATACCTGATGACGTCCTGCCGAATATTTTTGAACCATTCATCACCACAAAAAAAAGAGGAACGGGATTGGGGTTATTTGTCTGTAAAGAAATCGTTTTAAAGCATCAAGGAACCTTATCCTGTCACTCTACCGATTTCCTTACGACATTTTCCATACAATTAAAAACTAAATAATGGATAAATATCCTTTTTTCCTTAGGTTTTTAGTGTGAAATTTTTGACTGATTGAGGTCCAGTTACTTATACTAATATGTAGGTTCCACTACTAATCGAGGTGAATGATCCTATAGATTGAAAATAAAAACCAGAGAAATTTTCATACGAGATAGACGAGACTTATTTTTCATCTAACATTTTATATACTAATATCATTTCATTCATTTGGTTTTGGGAGGTGACTGGGATAATTAAATCGTTTTCAACATCTGGCGATTCAATTAAGTCCCACACTAATTGGACATATTAAGTTTTTTATTTGTCATTATTTTAATTGCTTTAACAGCCTTTTTTGTAGCTTCGGAATTTTCGATAATAAGGGTTCGCAGTTCTAGGATCGATCAATTGATTGAAGAGGGAAACAAAAAAGCCATTGCTGCAAAGAAGGTTACATCCGATCTTGATGAGTACCTATCCGCGACACAGCTTGGAATTACCGTAACTGCCCTTGGATTGGGGTGGCTAGGACAACCGACCGTCCTTAAATTGGTTGGGCCTTTATTCAAGGCATTGAACATCCCTCAAGAAGTCACAAGCATTTTGACATTCGTTATTTCATTTTCCCTGATTACGTTCTTGAATGTGGTTGTAGGTGAATTGGCACCAAAGACGGTTGCCATCCAAAAGGCTGAGCAAGTAGCCTTGGCAATTGCTGGCCCGCTGATTTTTTTCCATAAGATAGCTTTTCCCTTCATATGGGCATTGAATCATTCTTCCCGATTCGTTGTCGGATTATTTGGCTTCAAGCCAGCATCGGAAAGCGAAATAGCCCATACGGAAGAAGAATTACGTTTCATCCTATCAGATAGCTATAAAAGCGGCGAAATTAACCAGTCGGAATTTAAATATGTAAATAACATCTTTGAGTTCGATGATCGTGTTGCCAAGGAAATCATGGTTCCGAGAACAGAAATCATGACCATATCCAAAGATGAAACGGTACAGGAATTCGTCGATGTGGCCAAATTGGAAAAATACACTCGATATCCTGTTGTCGAAGGTGATAAAGACCATGTCATCGGCTTAGTTAACTTAAAGGAAGTTTTCTCGGATCTTATTAAGAACCGGGAAATCCATATCAAAGCGATTGAAAATTACGCTCGTCCGATCATTCGGGTGATGGAGAACATACCAATTCACGATTTGCTGTTAAAAATGCAAAAAGAACGCATTCATATGGCCATTTTGATGGATGAATACGGCGGAACTTCTGGACTTGTCACAGTCGAGGATATCCTCGAGGAAATCGTTGGGGAAATTCGTGATGAATTCGATATCGATGAAGTCGCCTCGATCAGGAAAATTAAAGATGGGCATTATATTTTAGATTCTAAACTTCTTGTAAAAGAAGTGAATGATCTACTTGGCATTCACTTAGAAGAAGATGATGTCGATACTATAGGCGGATGGGTCCTTACTGAAAATTATGATGTGAAGGTAGGGGACATCATGGAAAAAGACGGATTCTGCTTTAAAGTGATTGAAATGGAAGATCACGCCATTCGTTCTATTGAGGTCACAAAAAAGGTCGTACAGCTTCCTCTGGAAGAAGACCTTCCTCAAGGCAATGATTAAAAACAGCCACGTAAAAGGTGATTTTTACGTGGCTGTTTTTTCGATTTGTTCATTTATCGGGAAACCGTCCCATTTTTTTGACCGTTACGATTGGAGGAGTGCTCTTCTTTTTCCATAAGATATACAGCATGATAAAGATTAAGGAAAAACCAGCAGCCGGTATAAGATAAGGTTCAGTTATTTCCCGGATTTGCTGCCAATTCTCGCCGAGGATCCTTCCTAAAGTCAGGAACAATATGGTCCAAGGTATGACAGCGGCAACCGTATAAAATATAAACTTCCATACGGACATCCTCGCAATTCCGGCAGGGATGGAAATAGCATGGCGAACCACTGGAATGAATCGTGCCGTAAAAATGACGCCTACGCCATACCTTTGAAACCACTCTTCAGCATTTACAATATGATTTTCTTTGATTAAAATATATTTTCCATACTTCAAGAGAAAGGGCCGTCCTCCATAATAACCAGCCCAATAGAGAAATAGTTGTGCCATCGTCCCGCCTGCCACACCTGCGAGAACAGCTCCCCAAAAATTCATTTTCCCCAGCCCGACCACATAACCACCGTATCCTAATACAAGCTCACTTGGGATGATTTCAACCATTAGCCCCAATAAAATCCCCATATATCCCATTTCCGCAAACCAATTCAATATCGTCATTATAAGCTGTGATATCATGCTATCGGACTCCCCTTACCGCTAATTTCAAATTGTTTGTCCTTCTATCCTATTTCAGCTCATAACGTTCTATTCGTTTTTCATATCCAGTTTCAGAATGCATCACATATACGAATGCACAAAAAAAGACCAGCTGATATGTACTCCGGTCTCATTGCATCAATATTCTTTTAGCTCCCGTTTTGGGGAAAATGGAGAAAAAACAGCTGTGGTGAGTAAGGATGAATCATTTTGCGAAACATTAGTGAAAATCTCCTGGCGTGATTTCGTTTTTTCAATATGAATCCCAAGATCTTTATACTTGTTGATTATTTGATTGTTCATGCTTACCCTCCCTTTCTGCTGCACCGTTATCCTTTAACTTCCCATTTAACGAAAAAATAAAACCTGTTTAAACAATTCGCTCCAAAAAACGATCAATTGACTTGAATGGTTTGCAGTTGGTGTTCATGCACTTCGTCTTTTTCAACATGCACCTGTACCTTATAGGTTCCCGATTCCTCGAAAGATACCTTATTTAGATATGTTCCATCTCCATCTTCTTCAGCTTTGGTGAAATGACTCTCTTCGCTGCCTTCCTTCCACACCTCGAAATTCACATCTGCATTTGTCAGTGGCTTCCCATTCAATTCAACGGTCGCTTCAAAGTCCGAACTGTTTCCTGCCTTTACAGGTTTACTTTGAAACTCGATGGATACATCCGTACTAGGATGAACCGATGCGCCTTCACTTTCATGTTCCGGAACGACAACTTCTTTTTCAGGCATCACATGAAGGCCTTTGGCCGTTACATGGGAGACTACAATATATTTGCCTTGTTCTTCAAAAGTATGCATCACTTGATACATGCCACTTCCAGTATTCTTTGCTTCAAGCATTTCCCGTTTATCCTGCCCTGACTTTCTCACTTCAAACAGTACCTCATCTGCTTCATTCACCAATTGGCTTCCCTGTTTCACTGCCGTTTCAAGAATGACTTCTTTTCCAGGCTCCAATTTCCCTTTAATGACAATTGATGCATCCATAGATTCTGGTACAGCACTGTTGACTTCCTTATCCTCTGGCATTTCAGACTCTTGACACCCTGCCAGCATAACTAACAACGCAGTAAACATATAAAGTTTTTTCATATGAACTTTCCTTTACTATTTATTAGACTAAAAATCTGTCCTTTTCATATTGCCCATCCTTTCCTTTTTTCAGATTTTTATACATGATTCATCATCAAATAGTTCGCATCACGGTGACTGAGGTCAGCATGGCTACCGCGATGATCGTTAAAAATGAATATAAAAAGATTGAAGTCCCCACAACACTCAATCCGCAAAGAAGTACGCATCCATCAATGATAAAAATCAGCAAACCTACATTGAATCCGCTCTTCTTGGATAGGATCTGTGCCAGCATATCCGTTCCGCCTGTTGATGTCCCATACCGAAGCATCAAGCCGATTCCTAATCCAATCAAACCTCCCCCGATCATCGCACTAACATAAATGGGAAGATTCCATCCGGTGACAGCGTCGGAAAAAATATCGATGCATAAAGAGGAAAAAAGCAGACCATGCAAGCTGTTCAGGAATAATTTCTTTTCAAAGTACCAAGCATATATATATAATGGAATGCTGCTCAAAATCACACCCAGGCCTGTCGGAAGTCCAATATAGTAATGAAAAATCAGCCCAATCCCTATCATGCCTCCATCCAATAAATGATAAGGTATCAGGAAAAAATTGATTCCCACTCCTACAAGCATGCTTCCGGCAATGATCGCTGCCATCCTTTCCATGATTTTCATGGCTGCCACCCCCTTCGATCCTGCGTTTAAAACTTGTCTTGGACTCTATAGAATATGTATGAGCCATCGAAAAAATAATGAAACTGTCCAATTTTTTTATGAAACCGCCTGTAGTTCTCTGAATATTCTATAATATTATACAATAAAGTAAAGAAAACAGTCAAAAACAGCTAATTTTTGGCTCAAACTGATACTTTACAAGCAATTTACCGGATTTAAGGTGCCTGAAGCTATTTGACTGAATGAATAACTCTTTCTATAATGAAAGTATTTAAATTAATTAGATTGAGGTGATTTGATGGGGCATTAAAGAATATTCGTTTTGACAGGCGGACGCTGATTTGCGTAATGGATATGTGCATCCTATTGAAAAATGACTGCACTCCTTCAGACAGAAATTCTTCTATTTCCCGTCTGCGCATCGCCAATCGGCATATACTATTATTCTCTTCATCACTTAAAGAAATGGGAGTTCAACCGGCTGGACATCAATTATCACAGCCATTTTGAATGATTCCCGATCATATTCGGCACGGCAAAAAAAATATACTTGTATATTTTAAAAATGTAGGAGGTGTACTCCTTATTCGTCTCGAAGGCGAGTTAAGGGAGACTATTTGGACATAATAAACTTGGTTCTTATTGCCATTTTAATTGCTTTAACAGCATTTTTTGTAGCTACGGAGTTTGCGATTGTTAAAGTGAGAAGCACGAGAGTCGATCAATTAATTGAAGAAGGAAAGCCGAATGCTCTTTCAGCAAAGAAAGTCATATCCAACCTGGATGAATATCTTTCAACATGCCAGCTCGGAATTACCGTTACCGCCCTAGGGCTTGGGGTGCTTGGGGAACCGACAGTTGAAAAGATTTTGCACCCACTCTTGAATCAATTGAATCTTCCAAATTCAGCTTCACATGCGCTCTCGGTTGCAATTGCCTTTTCTTTAATTACCTTCATCCATGTGGTTGTTGGGGAATTGGCACCAAAAACATTGGCGATTCAAAAAGCAGAGCGAGTAACTTTATTGGTTTCCAAACCTTTAATTGGTTTTAACAAAATCATGTATCCATTCATCTGGGTACTGAATGGCTCTGCAAGGACGCTTACAAGAATGCTAGGATTAAAAGCAGTTTCCGAACATGATTTGGCTCATACAGAAGAAGAGCTTCGTATCATTGTTTCCGAAAGCTACAAAAGTGGCGAAATTAACCAATCAGAGTTTAAATATGTGAATAAAATTTTTGAATTCGATGATCGGATTGCAAAAGAAATCATGGTTCCACGTACAGAAATTGCAACGGTATCCAAAGATGATACGATCCAACAGTTTTTCACCGTCATGGCGGAAGAGAACTTTACACGATATCCTGTCATTGACGGTGATAAAGACCATGTCATCGGAATGGTCAATATAAAAGAGCTATTCACTGAAATGATAGACAGGAATAATCAGGCAGCATCAACGATCCAACGATATGTTCGTCCGATCATCCGTGTCATTGACAGTATTCCAATTCACGATTTACTTTTAAAAATGCAGAAGGAGCGCATCCACATGGCTATCCTAATGGATGAATACGGCGGTACGTCAGGACTGGTGACCGTTGAAGATATCCTTGAAGAAATCGTTGGCGATATCCGCGATGAGTTCGACCTGGATGAAGTTCCGGATGTCCGCAAATTAAAAGAAGATCACTACATCATCGATGCCAAGGTATTAGTCAGTGAAGTGAATGATTTACTTGGATTGGATATCAATGATGAGGATATCGATACGATGGGCGGATGGATCCTTACCGAGAATTACGAGGCCAAACAAGGTGATATCCTGACTTATGGTCCCTATAACTTTAGGATAAAAGAAATGGAAGATCACCATATTCGTTATATTGAAATATACAAACAAGCAAAATTCGTAAGCGAAGTAAAAGAATTCCCGATGATATCACAAACTGAAATCGTTTCATGATAATACCCCCCGTTCCTAATCGACAATAGGAGCGGGGGTTATTTTTTTCCGACTGGTACATGAAATGAAATAAATACATATTATATAAAACCTGCTTCATTTAACATTGAATGATTACATGAAGTATAGTTCTACCTTAATTGTTTCATACTGTTAGAAAAGCGATACTTTTTGAAGGAGTGAGGAATCATGAAACTCATAACCATTTGCCAACACTGCAAAGGGAAAGGGAAAACCCGTTATCTGCAATTCTTTTCCCGGGACTGCAATCATTGCAACGGTCAAGGTAAAGCTGTAAAAGATATGTCAAATTTAAGAAATCAGGCAAAAAACATCTAATACTCTTTCATATTTTGAAATTGGGTTTGATGACACCTGCCCTCTTTAACGTATCATAAACAATCAATATCGAAGGCCCAAGGAAAAGCCCGATGAAACCAAGCATTTTAAACCCTAAATAAAGGCTGACCAGAGAGGCCAATGGGCTCAATCCCATATTCGCTGAATAGATTTTCGGTTCGATGGTCCTTCTAATGATGGTAATGACCAGGAATAGGATGACGAGGCCAACACCTAGATGATGGTTTCCTTGAGCCCAAACAATCACTGCCCAAGGAACCAGTACAGATCCCGTCCCCAAGATGGGAAGAATGTCCACAACTACGATTAACAGTGCCAATGGAATCGTATACTTCACATTTAATAACCATAGTCCTCCATAAGCCATGATGAACGTTATAAAACTCAATAGGATTTGTGCCTTGATGAAGCCTATGGCTGCCATACTTAAATCTTGGTAAACTAGCGAAATCTTTTGATACGTGGATGTCTTTAAATAGAGGACCGCCTTTTTTCTTAACTTAGGCAATTCAAGACTAAATAAGAATAATGCGATTAAATAAATTAAAAAGTCAATGAAAAATCCGGGAATGAGTGTAACGAACTGAACCATATCCTGAACAAAGCCCTCCGTGAACCCCTCTAAAGCCCTGACTCCCTTTTCCATCGTTTGTTCTATGGACTGTATGAGATTTGGCGGCAGCGTTTGGGAATACCGTTCCCATTGCCTAATGACTGGCAATATAGCCGTCAAATACACTTCACGTATGAAACCAGGAAATTCTTCCGAATAGATAATGACTTTCTTGATTAATACCGAAAAGGAAAAATAAGTGATGCTCATTAGCCCTCCTACATATAGAGCAAATGAAATCAATACTGCCCATAACCGATGCAGCTTTGCCGTTTCACCAATCATGCGGACCAATCCATCCAAAAGAATGGCGGTGAGCAATGCTAAAATCAAAGCCCATGAATAGGGAATGACGATTAATATGCATAAAAGGAGAATACCTCTCCAAAACCAACGGAAAAAGACGGCGACATTCACTGAACAAACCCTCCTTGCACTTTCCTGTTCTCCTTATATTTATGAAACGGGGTCACATATATTTCGCATATACGTTTTATTTTCTCAATAAGGGGAAAAAGAAATACAAAGAGATGGAGGGATTGAATTGGATAATAAAGATAAAGAAAAGTATCTTGATGAGCGTAATGATAAATCCAAGGCATTCAAGAAAGATCAGGAAAAGCAGCTGGAACGTGATCAAGTGGTCATGCCCATTGATGATTTGCCGATTGATGAAATTAAATATGAACGACAAGAAGAACGAAATAAAAAAGAAACAAAACACCGCTCAACAAGCGAAAGGGTTTAACCAAAAACCAGCCACTTTTAAGGCTGGTTTTTGGTTGCAGGATATAATAGCATTCAGCTTCAAGGTGATGTGTCGTCTTGAATTCTCGGCGGCACTTCGGTACTTGCTAATCGAACATTTGAAGGCAAAAATATATTTTTGCCTTCAAAAAGGTTCCTCTTTTCATTTTTTCGAAAATTCAGTACAATCGGACTCCCCCATAATTCATTCACACTGCCGGAATTCCCCCTCGCCTGCTTCACTTCCAAAAATAAACATTGACTGAAAAAAATGATTCTTTACAATAGACTTTTAAGAATTAAAGAATATAATGGACTGGTCGACCATTATAAAGGAGAATCATATGACGAACCCTACTCAATTATTTCATCAATATTTACAAGTATCGAGATCATTAGTCAGCAAAATGAATGAACAAATTACAGCCCTTGAAATTTACCATAATCAGTGGACAATCCTAAATTATTTAAAGAACTGTGGATATTCCACAATCCCCGATATTTGCAGTTACCTGGATGTTGATAGTGTTATCATCACACGCTCGGTCAACAGCATGGAACAGAATAATATGATCAAACAAGTTCCTGGAAAAGATGAACAGGAACAACGAATCGAACTGACGCCACGAGGAAAAGAGGTACATACAAAGTGTCTTAAGATTGCAGAAAAAATCGAAGGAAAAGCCCTGGAAGGCATTACAGAGGAAGAACAGGAAATATTCTTCCAGACGGTCCTTAAAATCCTCAATAATATAAGAAACTAAACTGGGTACCTTATATCTTTGTTGAAATAGTGTGAATCAAGGCCTTTTCCTTATTTTTTCGCACCTAGTTATAGCCATGCCATTTTTAAAAGTCGGATTCCTGCTTCGATTTCCCTTTCGGTTAAACCACCGTACCCAATCAAAACTGTCGAATCCTTCATATTCTTAGAATGATAAATCGAAGTTGGGTGGACTTTAACCCCGACACTGGCCGCCTTTTGAATGAGATCTGCCTCATTGCTGCCGTTTTTCACTTTTAATAGAACATGCAATCCTGACTTTTCACCGATTACGGCTACACGATCGTGGAAGCTCTCTTCGATTGCATTCAGCAGCACCTTATTCTTTTTACGATAAATCGTTCGCATTTTATTCAGATGGCGTTCCCAATGTCCATTTTTCATAAAAAGACAGAGCGTTTCCTGAATCATTCTGGAAACGGTCTGTTTATATCCAATTAACTTCTCCTGATAGCGGCAAACAAGCTCCATGGGTAACACCATGAATCCCACCCTGATTGATGGGATGAGCGACTTTGAAAACGTGCCTAGGTAAATGACCTTTCCCTTTGTGTCCAACCCCTGCAGGGACGGAATCGGTTTACCTGAATGTCGGAATTCCCCGTCATAATCATCTTCAATGATATAACCCTTTTTTTCCTCTGCCCAATTCAGCAATTCCACTCTTCTAGTTATCGGCATGATCATCCCCGAAGGAAATTGATGGGAAGGAGTGACATAGGCAACATTAGCGGCACTCTCTTTCAAGGAGTCCACTCTCATCCCACTTTCATCCAAGGGTATGTATTCCATATCCGCTCCCTCCAACCTCAGTACCTCCCTTACTCGATGGAAGCCAGGGTCTTCCAGCCCAAATACCCTCTCATTTCCAAGAAGTAACCTCAGCAGATGGATGAAATACTGGGTACCTGCCCCAATGATGATTTGATCAGCCCCGCAGCGAACTCCTCTCGATTGAAATAGATAGGATGAGATCTCAGACCTGAGCCCCCATTCCCCTTGAGCATCACCGCTCATGAACATTTGCCTTTCCTGTAGATACAATGTATTGTTCAAGCACTTTTTCCACACGGCATGCGGGAAAGAATCCACGTCCACCCTTCCATGATTGAAATCTATCTCATTCCTTTCATTCGAAGGGCACATCATCCCTTCTGTTACAGGCAAAGGCTCATTCAAAGGAGAGATCGGTTCTAAATCGGCTACGTAATAACCTTTCCTTAATTGACTTTCCACATATCCTTCTGCCATCAACTGCTGATAAGCCGTATCCACTGTATTCAGGCCTATCCCTAAATGTACAGCTAGTTTTCGTTTAGATGGCAGTTTCATTCCGGCCTTTATTTGTCCATTCTGGATTTCCTTTATAAAGCATTTATACAACTGGACATATAAAGCTTCTTTATTCGTTTTATCTAGGTTTAGAGTGATTTCAAACATTTGGTCCTCCTTCAAACTGGTTCCATAAATTATATCAGCTTTGGTCCTTATAGCAGGACCAGAATATTTTTATAATGAAGATATCAATCAAGAGGAGGATACTATGGAATATATCGAATTATTCGGGAAACACGTGATACTCACACCAATGATGGATCATCATATCGAACCGCTTTACGCCGCTTCCCTTCCAACTGAAATATGGGAATGGAGCGCAACAAAGATTTTGTCATTTGAAGAGGCGATTTCCTATGTAAAGGATGGCATACGAGCAAGGGAACAGGAACTACATTATCCATTTGTCGTTATCGACCAGACTGATGATTCGATAGTTGGCAGCACGAGCTTAAGAAATATTCAATTTCATAATGAATCCCTGGAAATCGGTGCGACTTGGTATCATCCCGACAAATGGCGGACAGCCATTAACACAGAATGTAAGTACCTGCTATTGCAGCATGCTTTTGAAAAGTGGAAAATGAACCGGGTTGAATTCAGGACGGACGAATGCAATAAAAGATCGCGGGCAGCAATAACCAGGCTCGGCGCCATAGAAGAAGGCATTTTGAGAATGGAGAAAAAGCTGCAGGATGGAAGGATAAGGAACACGGTGGTCTACAGTATCCTCGAGAATGAATGGCCCAGTATAAAAAGGAGTTTGGAAGCCTTTTTGAAAAGGTGAATATATGAAAAAGAGTGCCTTTGTTTAGCACTCTTTTTCTCTAGCTGCTATCTTACATGTGAGTCTTTATTTTCCGGTAAAAAATCCTTTTGCCTTTTCGTTGATCGAATGAATATGAAAACGCCAATCGCAAATAAAAACGGCATTAGTAAAGCAAAAAGAAGATAAATCATATCTCCAAAGAACAAGTTCATTCCCCCTAAGCAATGTGACGCGCACTTTTGTCCGTAAAGCTTTACCGTCAAACTTGGATGATCATTGCTTAGTCTAAACCTTGGGACAAGCGAATCATATCCTGGCATTGAATCCCATTTTCATAAATGGCCTCGGAATAGTTTCTATTAAAAAAATCCCGATCGACCCCAGTTATTCTAAAACCGCATTTTTGGTAAAGAGCTAGCTGCCCTATCCCCGAATTTCCAGTGCCGATTTCAATCGTTTTATATCCCTGATCCCTTGAATGGCCTATGGCGTGTTCAATCAATTGCCTGCCGATCCCTCTACCATGATGTCGTTCATCCACCGCGATATTCATTATCTCTATCAGTTTTGGGCCTTTTTCCAATAGAACATAAACACCGATCATCCGCTCATCAGTCACGGCAACAAAGCATGTTCCGCTTCCCAAGTAATCATCGACCATTTCCCTTGAAGGATCTGCCAAAAGCAATAAATGCATCGGCGGTGGCTCATCCATGAATAATTCCCTTATCTCTATCTCCATCTCCATCCAAACCCTTCTCATTTTAGTTCTTCTACAAGAAGTTCAACCAATTCCGATGCGGGCAGTTCCCTGCTCAACCTATACCCTTGTCCTGCCCACAAAGCCATCAGTTCAGGAATGTTTTTTTGTCCAGCCGCTTTTCGCATGTGCTTTGTCATGTGATGGACATGGGGATAGGCGGCTGGTGCAACGCCATCAAATTCGGTTATAAAGTGATTCACCAGCCCGCGTGCCCTTCGGCCGCTGAAGGCTCGGGTAATAGAGGTCTTGGTAAACCGGGGGTTCCCCAGAGCCTCCTTATGGACGGGACTTGCCCCGCTTTCTGGACAGCGAAGGAAAGCTGTTCCCAATTGTGCCGCTGTTGCTCCCGCTTTGAGTACAGCCGCAATATCCTTTCCATGCATCAGTCCGCCCGCCGCAATGATCGGCAAGTTCAGCTCACCTTGTATCAATCGTATCAAAACTAAGAGGCCGTAATCATCTTCTGTGCGGTTCTCAAAGCTGGCCCGGTGACCACCTGCTTCAAACCCCTGTACACATAGTGCATCCGCACCTGCACCCACAGCCCTTTTTGCTTCCTGAAGGTTGGTTACCGTCACGGCTATAAGGGAACCGGCATCTTGAAGCTCCCTTATAACATCCTCCGTTGGACATCCAAACGTAAAACTGACGACAGCGACCCCAGCCTCCTTCAAAGCCGTTATTTTATTTCCCCAATCATCGTCATCGGTATCTGCATTTCCAATCTCAGCCCCAACGCTCTCGGCCTCTTTTTTGATCTTTTCACGATAGGCAGATAATATATATTCTTCCACCGCCTCGTTGCCTGGCACAAAAACATTCACGCCAAAAGGGTGCTCAGTCAACTGACGGGTCTGCCCTATCTCGTCCTTCATCTCTTCTGCAGTCTTATAGCCAGCTGCGAGAAAGCCCAACCCTCCTGCATTGGATACTGAAGCCGCAAGCTCCGGGTTGGAAGCTCCTCCTGCCATCGGTGCTTGAATGATTGGATATCTCATTAACTCTTTCAACATTCCATACAGCTCCTTTTGATTTTTCTTCATGCCCTTATCATTTTTACGTTTTCTTGGTATAATGATTATCTGTAAGAGAAAAGTGTCTAAATGATCACCCTTTATATCTTGCAAATATAAAACATAGGTGGTAAATAGAAATGGAAACAAAACCATATAGAGTATTACTTTATTATTTGTATGTACCCATCGAGAATCACGAAGAATTCGCAGCCGAGCATCTTGCGGCATGTAAAGCGCTTGAATTGAAAGGCCGTATCTTGGTTGCTGCAGAAGGTATCAACGGAACAGTTTCTGGTACGATCGAACAAACCAACAAATATATGGACATGATGAAAAGCGATCCCCGCTTTGCCGATATCGTGTTTAAAATAGATGAAGCTGAAGGCCATGCTTTCAAAAAAATGCATGTTCGTCCACGAAATGAACTTGTAACGCTTCGTTTGGAAGAAGACATCAACCCGAACCGGACGACAGGCAAATACTTGAGCCCGAAGGAGTTCTTCGAGCAAATGCAAGATGAAAATACCATCGTCCTTGATGCCAGAAATGACTATGAATTCGATTTGGGACATTTCAGGGGTGCAATCAAGCCAGAAATCACGAATTTCCGTGAACTTCCGGATTGGGTCCAGGAAAATAGAGAAATGTTCGAAGGCAAAAAAATCCTAACGTATTGCACCGGCGGTATCCGCTGTGAGAAATTCTCCGGCTGGCTTGTCGAAGAAGGCTTTGAAGATGTAAGCCAACTGCACGGCGGCATCGCAACATACGGAAAAGATCCCGAAGTCCAAGGTGAGCTTTGGGATGGCCAAATGTATGTATTCGATGAAAGGATTGCCGTACCTATCAATCAAAAGGAACATGTCATTGTCGGGCGCGATATTTATTCCGGCGAACCTTGTGAACGATACGTTAATTGTGCTAACCCTGAATGCAACAAGAAAATCCTTTGCAGTGAAGAGAACGAGCACAAACATATGCGCAGCTGTACTCATGAATGCCGAGTGCATCCCCGTAACCGCTATGTAGTCGAGCATAACCTTTCTGAAGAAGAAGTGGCTGAGAGATTACAGCAAATCGAAGAAACCAGTACCGCTAAATGATAAAGCAAACCCGAATCAGTGGACATGATCCCTATTCGGGTTTTTTCCATTTAAACCAAATCTTTCTTTCTATACTAAAACACTGCAAAGTTAACTACGATCTTTTCATACCATCTGCTTCCAATACAATATTACTTCCACTCTTACTTCTATATCACAATAGAAAAAACCTTCTTAATACGTAAAAAGAATGAATTCACCCTTAAGATTTTAGCGGTCAGCGGTTTTATCTTCAATGAAAAGAGCGATCCCCTCTTTAGAGGGATCGCTCTTTTCATTGATGTTATTTTTCCTCTGCACTTACAACAATCCCACAAGCTTGCCTATCGCCTGCATCACCGGTTTTCAAGGTATCAACATCCGGTCCTTTTTTTCCATTGGCTTCATAACGGTCAGGAATATTGGCAAAATTGTCAGGATTCGCATGGACGATTACAGCCAACTCTTCTTTCTTCAGCTGATCTATCGTCATGTTATCCAATGTTGCCGTATATTTGGCTGTCCCATCCTCTTTTACATATAATGGGGGCATATCCCCTGCATGTTTAGAGTGCTTTTCATCAGTTGGATTAAAGTGTCCTCCCGCTGTAGTGAAAGGACCTTCCTTAGCATCCGGCTCACATACTGCGTTTTCGTGGACATGGAATCCATGATAGCCTGGCTCAAGGCCTTCCAAAGCAGTCTCGATCACCACAGTATTCTCTTCGGCGGCAAAGTTAACCGTCCCAAGTGTTTTACCTTCTACATCTTTAACTTCCGCTTTCACCTGCGGGTCAACCCCTGTTTCTGTTCCTTGTCCCACTGTAGTCATGTCCTCGGCTTCATTGTCGGACTGATTTGAATCATCCGCTGAATTACATCCATACAGGAAAAGGGCAGCACACATAGGCAGCATAAGTTTTTGTTTATAGTTCATATAAAATCCCTCACTCTCTTATATGTATCTTCCTCTTATTACTTTCCACCATCATGGAATAATAAACAATAAGGGGAATAAATAGGAAAATAGATTATATCGTGAGGGCGGACCCCTTACTAAATTCACAGACATGAATTTTGGATTATAGCTTAATGGGCTCACTTTTTACAAAGTGATGACCCCGAAAGTAATGGCTGCAATCGTCATGATGATGGTTGTCCCAAATGCCCATTTAAACAGGAATTTTTGGTGATCCCCAAAATCCACGCCTACAAGACCAATCAATATGAATGTTGCAGGCACCAACGGCGATAATGGGAACCCTGCAGTCGAATGGCCTAATAATGCCGCCCTTCCGATTTCTACAGGGGAAATGCCGAAATTCGATGCCGTTTCACTTATTATTGGCAGGATGCCAAAGTAATAGGCATCAGGTGAAAAAATGAACCCCATCGGAATGCTCGTCAGCGCTACCACCAGTGGTAAATGTGCCCCGAGCCAATCCGGAATGACGGTTACGATTGAATCGGCCATCGAGTCCATCATCTTCGTTTCTGTGAATACACCCGTAAAAATCCCTGCTGCAAAAATGAGTGTACAGATCATCACGAAACTATTGGCATGACTTAAAATCCTTTCCTGCTGTTCTTTTGGGTTCGGAAAGTTAACAAATAATGCAATCGCAAAAGCAGCGGCAAATAAGATTTGGATCGGCAGCACTTCCATCACAAGCAATATCATCAATAGGATCGTCAAGAACCAGTTAAACCAAAAAAGCTTAGTGGTCCCTTTTGGTGCGGTTTCAACAGCTGCAGCCTGTTCGCCCATGCCTTTTGGAATGGGAGTCTCCATCGTGCTGACTCCCAATCTCGCCCTTTCCTTTTTGCCGAGTACATATGCCGAAAAAAGTGTCCATATCAGACCGCAAATCATCACCGGAATGAGCGGAATGAATAACTCCGATACTTCGACTTGAAGGCTCGCGGCTGCCCTTACCAAAGGACCTCCCCAAGGAATCATATTCATGACGCCAGCGGCTAAACCAACGACACAGGCCAATATTAGCCTGTTCATCCCTAGTTTGATATAAAGCGGCAGCATGGCTGAAACGGTGATCATGAATGTGGAAGAACCGTCTCCGTCCAAACCTACCAACATGGTTATAATGGCTGTTGCCATGACGACCTTTAACGGATCTCCTTTAACAAAACTGAGTATTTTAGCGATCATGGGTTCAAATAAACCAACGTCAATCATTAAACCAAAGTATAGAATGGCAAAAACGATCATGACTGCTGTCGGTGTCACCTTTAAAATACCCGCAACCATCATATCTCCCATTTCCGAGGCAAAGCCACCAATCAGGCCAAAAGCTATTGCCGTAAAGATAAAGGCGACAACCACTGATAAGCGTTTTGTGATGACTAAGACCAGAAACGTTAAAATCATGCAAAATCCTAAAATCGTCAACATGTTAAAAACTCCTTTAAATGAAAAAGTGAATACCTTTGTTTGATTGATTTTTCTGAAAAATCAATATTTTCACATTATACCATTTGGATATTCATTAAAAAACCAGTAAAACAAATTCGTTTAATAAATTAGTTAAATTATGTATACTATTATTTAGGAACCCGAAGTTTTTTCGGAGGAAAGAAGTGTTGAATGTAAAATGAATGCTCATAAAATAGCAAAACGGAATCTTTTCATCATGTGGTTCGCCAATTTCTTCATAGGCGGGAGCATGACGATGGTTCTTCCATTCATATCTTTATACATTGGTACATTCGGAGATTATTCGACTCAATATATCCAGCACTGGTCCGGTTGGACATTTGGAATCACTTTTGTTACTGCCTTTTTATTTTCTCCCATTTGGGGACGAATTGGCGATCGGTATGGCAGAAAGAAAATTTTGATTGCCTGTGCCTTTGGGATGGGGCTGTCCATTTTCTTGATGGGGTTCGTTGAAAATGTTTGGCAGCTATTCGTCTTAAGGATGTTCACAGGAATATTCACTGGCTTCATTTCCATGTCACAAGCCTTCATTTCAACACAGACTCCTAAAGAAATTGCCGGACGCGTACTGGGAACATTGCAAACAGGAAATATAACCGGTTCCCTTTTCGGACCAATGCTTGGCGGCCTGCTTGCAGACACACTCGGCTATTCAACCGCCTTTAAATTCACGTCCATCACCATTTTCATCTCTGGACTTCTTGTTTTTGCAACCAAGGAGTATCGAATGGAACGGCAGAAGGGTACAAAGTCGAGTTATACTAGCAGGGAGGTCCTATCGCATATCTTGAGGAATCCCATCCTAGTCAATGTCATGCTCATTTCGACACTTGTTCAAGTTGCCCACTTCAGCATTCAGCCCATTCTTTCTTTATA
Source organism: Peribacillus sp. NPDC094092 (assembly GCF_050279365.1). Taxonomy (NCBI): domain Bacteria; kingdom Bacillati; phylum Bacillota; class Bacilli; order Caryophanales; family Bacillaceae; genus Peribacillus; species Peribacillus sp. NPDC094092. Next base: position 1,564,240 of record NZ_JBNNUC010000001.1, read on the forward strand.
CGTTGGCGAGCTGCATGGAACTTCCAATCTTGGACTTTATTCAGGTATCGCCTTTTCTGCAGCAGGCCTGGGGAATTTATTGATGGCCCGTCACTGGGGCAAGATAGGTGATCGTCATGGACATGTGAAGATTCTTGTGCTGCTTCTTTTTCTAACTGCTACAGTCTACTTGCCCGGTGCCTTCATCAATCATTTTTGGCAGCTTGTTTTGGTACGTTTCATACTTGGCATGGCAATAGGCGGCATCATCCCTGTAAGGATTGCCTACATTCGCCAGGAAGCTCCTGTCGCAATGCAGGGGGAAGTACTTGGGTACAATACGAGCCTGCGCTTTTTAGGCAATATCATTGGACCCGCGATGGGCGGGATGGTTGCTGGCTTCTACGGATTCTCCGCCGTTTTCATCACGACCAGCACGTTACTCCTCATAGCAGGACTTGTCCTCTATTTCGCGATGCACCGCAATCCGGAGTTAGCCAGATCACATTAATCACACTTTGGCAAGAAAGCCTGCTTCCAGATGGAAGCGGGCTTTCTCATGTTTAACACTCATACAGCTGCAGTACTGGTTAATTCTGGAACCGGATTTCATTTCGGCCTTATTCCGATACAGGCAGTGAAGTCAAATACGAACAAGAGTCCTGCACACATGAAAAAGGAATATTGGAAACCGGCTGCTGCACATGGGTTCCAAACTATCGGTACATAGCGTATTAAAAGAGTCTCTTTCATTTGCGCTTTTTGTACGAATCCAAGAAACCATTTTATATACCTAGCAACAAAAAAGTGACCGGTCCAAACCTTTCTTCTCTAGTTTCCTTCTATATTTGGACAATCCCGCTGATTGCTGTTGATACTTAATAAAAGGATAAGGCCTGCCTCAGCCATAACACTTCATAACGCATCAAATTTTATGTTAAGATTATTTTAGGCAAATTTTATGAAAGTAAAAGACGCAAAGCCACGGGCCTAACACAACATCTTAGTTGTCATGGCAGCCGGGCTGCCAAGATTTTTCTTGAATGGATCACTTTATTATCAATTGCCCCTTTTTAATTTGCCTAAAATTAAAAATTGGAGGGTTATATATGTTTTTTCCAACCATTTATTCACCTACAACAGATGAGAGACACATAGTTAAAGATAAAAATACCTGTGCATGCGGCACAAGGTATAATGTATTCGCAATGTTGACCAGAAGCGACCTTCGAAAGATCAGGTTCAAGCATTATAAAGAAGTGACATGTCCTAAATGTAAATCAAGTATCATTGATAAGGAATAGCCTCTTGACACCGGGAGGGTTCCTACTCCAAAAACTTTGATGGAGCTGGCCTTTTCTCCCTCACCACTTCCATGTATGTTGAAAAGGGAAGTTATTGTTTCGGTAACAATTTCCATCATTTTCATGCCTCCTTACCCAGAACACAAAAAAAATCAATCACGACCATGTAAAGTGAATGTGCGGCGGAATATAACTTGCTCGATTCATATAAATCATCAGGTTATAAGCACTACTCCTCTTCCCTTTGATATTCCATCAAATGGGCCCAATATTTCTTAAGTAATAACTCGGCAAGTCCAGGTCTTTCCAAATTATTCAAAAGCGCACAAGAGCCTAATTCGTCAAAAATGGCCAAGCTATTTTTCGGAATTGCATTTCGACTGACATTATAGGCATGATGGCCTGTTTGTAAGCTTAGTAATAATCCTCCAGATTATTGCTGGTTCCGCCACCCCATATGTATCGTCAACAAAAGCTTCATCGGCGCATCACCAATATATAATGATAGATCCCCTCCCAGTATGAGACTGCGAATTTATTTTCCTTTTCCACCGGTATCATTAAAAATCATCATATCATCAGTCACGATGATTTCTTCATGGTCCCATTCCGGGGCTTTTTCCGCTTCTCGTTCGGTCGGATTCGAATGGGCGGTAATTTAGCGCTTTCCTGAAGTCCATCGTCATTTCAAAGAACTCCCCCTTTAGGCATTTTACCTTCTTTCGATTATGATAAGACATGAATAGCCCTCTGTTTGTCGTTAATATTATCCATATAGATAGAAAGAGGGACTCATGCTATAATTTAATGCGTTAAAAAAGAATTGAATACACACATATATATAGAAAGAAGGAGTGTTTCTTTGAATACATCTGGATATAAACAGGAATGGTTCGGCAACGTTAGAGGAGATGTTCTATCAGGAATTGTCGTTGCCTTGGCATTGATTCCGGAGGCGATTGCCTTTTCGATCATTGCTGGCGTTGACCCAATGGTTGGTCTATATGCCTCATTCTGCATTGCCATCGTCATCTCTTTTGTCGGCGGCAGGCCGGGAATGATATCGGCAGCCACTGGCGCAATGGCACTCGTCATGGTCGACCTTGTGAAAGATCACGGCTTGGACTATTTACTTGCTGCAACAATATTGACTGGTTTGCTGCAAATTTTACTAGGGGTTTTAAAAATCGGGAAATTAATGAAATTCATACCGAAGCCCGTCATGACTGGTTTTGTGAATTCATTAGCCATCTTGATATTCACGGCACAGCTCACCCATTTCGTGGGCGAAACATGGATCATGTATGTCATGACAGCCGTTTCTTTAGCTATCATTTATCTTTTTCCGCTGATCACGAAAGTCATACCTTCACCACTTGTCGCCATCATATTCATGACGATCGTTGCAGTTACCACGGGGGCTACGGTGCGAACGGTTGGGGATATGGGGCAATTGACCGAAGCGCTACCGATGTTCATGCTTCCAGATATCCCTTTGACCTTCGAAACTTTGGCGATCATTTTCCCTTATTCCATAGCCCTTGCATTTGTCGGGCTGCTTGAATCATTATTGACAGCTCAAATAGTCGATGAGATGACAGACACGGACAGTAATAAAAATAAGGAAGCCAAAGGCCAAGGGATTTCGAATATCATTGCCGGGTGCTTTGGCGGCATGGCGGGATGTGCGATGATCGGCCAATCCGGTATCAATATTAAATCGGGAGGAAGGGGCCGGCTCTCCACTTTTGTAGCTGGCGCATTCCTTATGGTATTAATCGTGGTATTGAATGATGTCCTTATTAAAATCCCGATGGCTGCACTTGTCGCAGTCATGATCATGGTTTCAATCGGGACCTTTGACTGGTCTTCCCTAAAGAGGCTCACTAAAGCTCCAAAGTCGGATGCAGCCGTGATGATCGTGACGGTACTCATTGTCCTTTATACACATGATTTATCAAAAGGGGTATTTGCCGGAGTGCTCTTGAGCATGATCTTCTTCTCGGCCAAAATTTCTAAAGTGGCTGTAGTGAAAACGGAAGATATCCAGGCTAAGAAAACCATTTACCATATCAGCGGGCAAGTATTTTTCGCTTCTGTCCAGGACTTTGTTTCGAAGTTCGATTTCAAGGAAAAAGCCGATTCAATCGTCATCGACTTTTCCCATTCTAAAATATGGGATGCTTCAGCAGTCGGTGCTGTTGATACGGTTGTCATTAAATATCAGCTTCTGGGAATACCTGTCCAAGTGCAAGGACTCGATGAAGAAAGTTCGTTATTGCTTGAAAAACTCGCCACCTCAGAAAGTAAAATTTCTTGAAGAGTAAAATTTTGCTGAATAGAAACTTTTCAAAGCGACAAAATAGATAACATGAATTATTTCCTTTTGAAAGGAGCGAAAAGCATGACACCCGAGCAGGATTATACGGCAGCAAATCTGTCACCGGATTTATTGAATGAATTGAAAAGCTTTGAAAGCAGACTTGGCGAGGAAGCCAATAAAGAACTGATTGTCATTGCCTATGAAAAAGAAAAGGAAGCTCTGAATTAAGTAAAAAGACTCAAGCACCGTTAATGGTGCTTGAGTCTTTTTTTGCATGTGCAGAAAAAGGATGCCCATGTTTTTAATGAGCACCCCTGTTCCTTTATTATTTGCTGAATACGTCCGTTAAGACCGGCACGATTTGTTTTTTACGCGATACAACGCCTTCCAAAACGGCGATGTTATTGTTTAATGAAACGTCGTATGCTTTTTCCACTGCATAAGCTGCTTTACCAAGAGCCAAGGCAGCAGAATCATTAGTCAAGATATCCGTTACGACAAAAAGGAACAAGTCCAATTCCTTCTCAGCGATGACCGCTTCAATCGCCGCTTCCAATTCTGCTTGCTTAGCAAGGACTTCGTTCGGATCTACAGCATTGACCTGTGCTATCTCCACTTTAGCCATTCCCATGGAAAATTCCTTTGCATCAAGGGTAATAAGCTGGGCAATCGTTTTGTCGCTCAAGTCAGCTCCGGCTTTCAACAATTCCAAGCCGTATGTTTCAGCGTCGACTCCCGCAATGGCAGCCAGTTCCATTGCTGCTGCAACGTCTTGCTCCGTGCATGTAGGAGATTTGAACAATAACGAATCGGAAATGATGGCAGATAACATAAGACCTGCGATTGCTTTAGGGACTTCAATTCCGTTTTCTTTATAAATTTTATTTAAAATGGTTGCCGTACAGCCAACTGGTTCCGCACGGTAATATAGTGGATCGCTTGTTTCAAAGTTAGCGATACGGTGATGGTCGATAACTTCCAACACACGGACTTGGTCAATATCTTCAGCACTTTGCTGGCGTTCGTTATGATCGACCAGGATTACGCCTTCAGCTTCCCCTGCAACTTTTTCCACGAGACGGGGAGCTTCGAATTTGAATTGGTCCAATGCATATTGAGTTTCACCATTCACTTCACCCAGACGAACTGGTTCAGCGTTGATACCTAACTGCTTTTTCAGGTCTGCATAAGCGATTGCTGAACAGATTGTGTCTGTATCCGGGTTTTTATGTCCAAAAACTAATACTTTTTCCAAGATTTTATCCCCTTTTTCTTAAAAATTTTTCCGCGAATCCCCTCAATCAATAAGGGAGAGCCACCTTTACTAGACAATTTATTTTAACACAAAATCGCGTAAAATCAGCGCTTGAATTACCCAATCCCCAATAAAATCTTTCATTCCTTCACACTCTGCAATCAATTTGTCAATAGATAAGGGTTGGTTTTTTTCAAATATATTAGTTGAATTATCATCGTATATGGCTTACGATAATATAAGCAGAAATACTAGATATTGATTACATAAACATTATTAATAACTATATATAGAATTTTTTATAATCCAAGGTGCCAGTGATGGCTGAAAAGGGAATCCGGTGTAAACCCGGAACTGTCCCCGCAACTGTAAATGTGACGAAATGAGAAACCCACTGTATAGCTCTCTATACGGGAAGGACTCAAAGTAGGATGATCATGAGTCAGGAGACCTGCCTTGAATTTTTCACGTTTCTTATTCTTCGGGGATTGAGATGATGAAACGATAGTTTAACGGCTATTTTTTCATGGCTTTTTTATTCTATCGTTTGATCCGCTCAATTCATTGGGCGGTTTTTTTATTTTAGCGGAAGTTAACAAGGAGGATTATTAATGACTCAAACATATAACTCTACCATAAGTGAAAGTGACACAGAAACGAAATCCATCCAGCTCGAGATGTTATCAAAGGAATTCGAAGGCCATCTCGATATGGAAAAGTTCAAAAAGCGTTTTACAAAATGGCTAGATCGCAAAAGCGACTCAACCGAAGAACAATCATCAAAAAAACTGATTCAGCTCGCTCTTGAAAGTGTGGATATCGATGCTCCGGATTGGACGTTCGTTGCTGCAGCAGAACTGTTGAATACAATGTATAGGGATGCACAAGCCAATCGAGGTTATGAAGGCAAGAGATATGGCTCATTCTATGAGCTGATCGCGGAACTCTCCCAGCTTTCAGAAGGTCAGCGTTATCCCATTTATAAATCAGAACTGCTATCTTCATATACGAAAGCGGAAATTGAGGAATTGGGTTCGGTGATCGACCCGGAAAAAGATAAATTATTCTCGTACATAGGCATCTACTTATTGAACGACCGCTATCTGGCCCGCCCTCGAAAGGACAAGGTCTACGAACTGCCACAAGAACGTTTCATGATCATTGCGATGGAAATCATGCGATTGGAAAAAACGGAGCACCGCCTGCAACTTATTAAAGAAGCATACTGGGCCATGTCCAATCTTTATATGACCGTTGCGACTCCTACACTCTCCAATGCAGGTAAAACACATGGACAGTTAAGCTCTTGCTTTATCGACGCAATTGAAGATTCCATTGACGGAATCTACCTATCAAACTACGATGCAGCAAAAGTATCTAAATTTGGCGGCGGTGTCGGCCTTTACGTCGGTAAGGTTCGCTCGCTTGGTTCAGATATCCGGGGTTTTTCTGGAAACAGTTCTGGCACGACTCCCTGGATTCGACTATTCAACCAGACAGCTGTAAGTGTTGATCAATTGGGTCAACGTAAAGGTGCCATCGCGATTTACTTGGATGCCTGGCATAAAGATATCATGAGCTTCCTCGATTTAAAAACACAAAACGGAGATGACAGATTAAAAGCCCATGATATTTTTACAGGTGTATGCATACCCGATTTATTCATGGAAGCTGTACGCGACAGAAAAGAATGGTATCTTTTCGATCCGCATACCGTTAAGCAAACCCTTGGATTTTCACTTGAAGATCTTTATGACGAGAAGAAAGGCGAAGGAAGCTTCAGGAATCATTATGCACTTGCTGTCGAGGCCGCAGAAAATGGCACGCTTCCAAACTATGGCTTTGAAAAAATCAAGGCGATGGACATCATGAAAAGCATCATGATTTCTCAATTAGAAGAAGGCGTACCTTATATGTTCTACCGCGATGAAGTGAATCGGAAGAATCCCAATAAACATAAAGGGATGATTTATTGTTCTAACCTTTGCACAGAGATTGCCCAAAATCTTAGCCCTTCGACGATCACGGATGAATATGAAACAGAAGATGGAAATGTTGTTGTGGTTCGTAAAAGCGGCGATTTCGTAGTCTGCAACCTTTCATCCATTAACTTGCCCAGGGCGGTGGGCAGCGATGTTTTGGAAAGATTGATTCCCATTCAGATCCGCATGCTGGATAATGTCATCGATGTGAATAATCTTCCTGTCAAACAAGCATCCATCTCGAACAAACGTTACCGGGCAATTGGTTTAGGAACGTTTGGATGGCATCATTTACTTGCCACACAGAATATTTATTGGGAATCCGATGAGGCTGTACACTATGCAGATGCTTTATACGAAAAGATCGCTTACTTAACAATCAAGGCATCCAACGAATTGGCCAAGGAAAAAGGATCATACCCATATTTTGAAGGATCGGATTGGCATACAGGCGACTATTTCGAGCTTCGTAAGTATACAGATCAAAAATGGATGGATTTAAAAGCGGACGTTCAGGAACACGGGACCCGTAATGGATATTTAATGGCCATTGCCCCCAATTCTTCGACAGCTAAAATCGGTAATTCCACTGATGGAATCGATCCTTTGTATGAAATTGAATTTTACGAAGAAAAGAAAAACTTCAAATTCAAGGTGACCGCGCCCGGCTTGACGCCAAATACGTATGAATATTATAAAAAGACGAGATTCAATTTGGACCAACTGGAAAGCATCAGGCAAAATGCAGCCCGCCAACGCCATATTGACCAAGCAATCAGCTTTAATCTGTATGTACACAATACAATCAAAGCGAAGGTCCTATTGGATATCCATTTAACGGCATGGGAAAGCGGATTGAAATCAACGTATTATGTTCGTTCGACTTCTTCCGAATATGAAAATGCCTGCGAAAGCTGTTCAAGTTAACGACAATCATAACCCAGTAATCTTTTCTTAAAGGAGTTTTCACGAATGACCAATCATATCAAAAAGATTCGGATGCTCGAGCCTACGCATCCAACCAAAGCAACCGGTGTTTTCAAAGGAGAAGCTTCAGGCTTCCTCCTTTGGAACGATATTCAGTATGAGAAATTCTATGATACCTATACACAGCTCATCAATAACTTTTGGAAGCCTTCGAGCGTGAACATGATCCAGGATAAAAAGCAGTGGGGCGAATTGGACGAAGATATTCAGGACGCTTTTCTCGATATCCTTACGATGATTGCTGGAATGGACAGTCTTCAAACGCCAACTTTAGTAGAAATCCTTCGGTACATCAAAGATCCGGCGGCAAAAGCCATCCTGGCCAACATGGCCCAGCAGGAATCGATCCATAATGAATCTTATTCCTATATCCTTGCTTCCTTGATTCCCGTAGGCAAGCAAAAACAGCTTTTCGACCGCATTAAAGAACACCCTGAAGTGATAAAGCGTAACCAACCGATCGTTGATGCTTATCAAACGTTCGTGGACGATCCCAGCCCTCAGCATTTATTCGAGGCACTGATCCATTCAACGAACCTTGAAGGGATATATTTCTATCTGGCATTCGCCTTTTATTATAATTTAGGAAGACAAAATTTAATGACTGGTTCAGCTACGATGATATCCTATATTCATCGCGATGAAATGGTCCATTTCGATTTCATTGGAATGCTCGTTCAAATCTTGATGTATGAATATCCTGAGTTAAATAATGAGGAAAACACGAAGTTCATCTATACTACGATTGAAAACGCAGTCGAACTCGAAAAAGAATGGTCTGAATATATGCTCGAAGATATCCAAACCAAAGCCGATCTCGATTTGGAAGAATTCAATGAGTACATCGAATATATCGCCAACAAACGATTACGAATGCTGGGCCTTGAAAATTTGTATAAAGAGTATGGCGAGAATCCGATGCCATGGATCAAAACGTTCGATGATGAATCGATCGGACTTACCAAAACCGATTTCTTCGAACAGAAGTCAAGGACATACAGTCAAGTAAATGCCAGCAATGGGTTCGATGAGCTGTAAAGTTGCCATTGTCTATCATTCTGCCGGCGGCAATACAAAAGCGCTTGCTGAAGCCCTCGCTTCCCTTTTACCTGATGCTGGACTATATCGAATGAATGAATTTGACTTACGTACATTGCCTGATTACGATGCTTTGATCATCGGCACCTATACATGGGGCAATGGGGAGCTTCCTGCTAAATCAGCAGCCTTTTATAAAGAACTGGAACAGTTGCCTATTGCTCATCTGAAAACGGGAGTCTTCGGCACTGGTGAAACCAACTATCATCATTTTTGTGGGGCCGTCGATCATTTCCGGGACATGTTATTTGCCAAGAGCCAGTTATTGGTGACATTGAAAATAGAACAGATGTATCAAGAATCGGACTTGCCCAGACTTCAAAAGTTCGCCTGGCTTTTCCAGGACTGATTGAAAGGGGATATGCGTTTTCACATATCCCCTTTCAGCGTTTTTTAAAAAACTTGCCTCCCCCTATCATGGCAGCGGTAAGCATGAAGTATAATGGAAGAAAAAAGGAGATAATATCCAATGACTGAAAATATAACCCAGTTCCTTCCTATCCTTTTTATGCTTGTGCTTGTCGGATTCGTTATATTCATCGTGTTTTCCCTGGCAGGGCATTTTAATCGTTCTAAACGGATTGAAGAAAAATTGGACAAAGTATTAAAGGGAATGGCCGAAAAAAAGGAAAAATAAAAAGACTCCAAAAATGGAGTCTTTTTTTATATGCGTTCAATTATTTTTGAACGTTAGCTGCTTGTGGTCCACGAGCGCCTTGCTCGATTTCGAAAGAAACTTCTTGGCCTTCTTCAAGCGTTTTGAAGCCTTCACCTTGGATAGCTGAGAAATGTACGAATACATCGTCTTGGCCTTCAACTTCGATGAAACCGAAACCTTTTTCTGCGTTAAACCATTTTACTTTACCTTGTACCATGATAGTTCCTCCTGTGTTTGGAAAAATCCATTTTATTACTATTTTTGGTTCTGGATAATGTTTCAAGAGGAATCCTATTACAGTAAATCCTTCTATCAAACTTATTCCGAACAAAAATAATTACTTATATTATATCATGGGAATTCCTAAAAAAACAAGATTATCGCAGTAAATCAACCGACAAATTATCCTAAAATTCTACATATTCCTCTTCTTGCTTTGTCGGAAGCCTTCGTCCAATAAGTAGCGCTCCGCCTCAACTGGACTCTCGAAACACTCCTCAAGGTTCGATCCTGAGTACACATTCCAAAGCAGGTCCTCCCTTTCAAGTGTAAGCTCTTGCTTTTCAGGGCCAATCCATGTCCCTTCCAACCTAGCGAACTCGTTTTCCCCTTCTTCGAATTCAACCGGAGGCTCAGATAGGTAATCGACGCTTTTCTGGATCAATTCTTTTAATTCCGCTTCATTATAGTCACGAATATTGATGAAACCTTTACGGTCAGTGTCTTTTTTTCTCATATGCCCTGCGTAAACGAATCCATTTCCATTGGGATGCAAGTGCTGAACGACAATCTTTTTCTCCTGGACGCTATCTGGATAATGAAAGTTCACACGGCCCAATGAAACATCTTTTCTCTGTAATTCCGGAAAAGTTTCAATGATGCTCAATTTTTCTTCAAATGTTAACAAATTTCTTCCTCATTTCATTAGTTCATATTGTTTGTCGATTATAACACAGACTGATTAGAAACAATAATCTCCTTTTCCATTATTATGTACTACGGAAATGGAGAAACAGCATTCATTTTATGTATGTCACGATAAAAAGCATAAGAAATGAAATGACAATGATTACGGCAACCCATAGCCAGGCTAATGTCATATTCCCGGAGTCCATGGCGATATAAATCGCAGTCGGTATGGTTTGTGTCTGTCCGGGAATGTTTCCGGCAAACATGAGTGTGGCTCCGAATTCCCCCAACGCACGAGCAGAACTCAAAATGGCACCTGTGACGATGGATTTTACCGCCAATGGAAGGGATACATTCAGGAACAACCTCCACTCGCCGGCCCCGTCAACCCTTGCCGCATTTTCTATTTCTTCATCTATACCTTCAAAGCCAGTTTTAGCGGATTGATACATAAGCGGAAACGCTACAACGGTAGATGCAATGACCGCCGCCCACCACGTGAACATCAAGGGCTGATCAAAAACCCTTTCAATGAATTGTCCCGGCACTCCACTCTTGCCAAAAATCACAATCAATAAAAACCCAACGACGGAAGGCGGCAAAACTAGCGGCAATAAAAATGCTGTTTCCAACAGGACCCTTCCCCTGAATTGCTTTTTAGCCATCATTCGCGCCAGGATAATTCCTAAAATGAAAACAAGGATACCCGAGAGTCCCGCTACTTGTATCGATAGCCTGACCGGTGACCAAAAATCCCCTGTCATGATACTATCCGCACATCACTGTTAAATAGCGGACTATAAAGGTCCTGGTTCGGCATCATACCCCAAACGGCTTCTTTTTCATTAAAGGCAGATTTCATTTCATATTCTCCCTTTCTTTTTTAAATAACATTTAAGTTTATTTTTCTTGACATCTTGCTGACACAAAGAAACGTTAAAGTAAGAGTATCACAAATATAAAAATAATTTCATTCCAATAAACTTGAAAACTTTGAAGGAGTCGATTTTAATGGTAACAATTTATACTACTCCAAGCAGTTTAGCCTGTCGTAAAGCAAAAGCTTGGCTTAAGAAGAACGAAATTTCCTTTAATGAACGCAACCTATATTCCCAGCCTCTTTCTATAGAAGAAATAAAAGAGATTTTACGTAAAACGGAAGGCGGGACAGATGAAATCATCTCAACCCGTTCCAAAAAATTCAAAAGCCTGAATATCGATATAAATAATACACCACTTAATGATCTTTGCAAGCTTATCCAAGATAACCCGGATTTACTTCGCCGGCCAATCATTTTCGACCATAAGAACTTGCATGCAGGATATAATGAAGAAGAAATGGGACGCTTCCTTCCAAGGAAGGTCCGTCATGTACAATTATGGCGTGCAATCAGCCAATTGGCTTAAAAGTTAGCATCAAGCATAATAAGAGGGTTGTCCATTACATCGGACAACCCTTTTTTATACCCGATCCGCCTTCTCTATGACAATCGTGAAGGTGGTGCCTTGTTCATCGCTATCCTTAAGCACTAAATCACCCTTTTGGGCTTTTGCGAGCATCTTACTGAATGGCAGTCCCAAACCTAAACCACGAACCTTCAACTTTTTGTTTTCACCACGATAAAATGGTTCGAATACAAATTGTTGTTCATGTTTTGGGATCCCCCGGCCACTGTCCAGTACATCAATGCAGATTCGCTCTTCATCCTTTTCATAAAGGTGAATCGCTATTTTCCCTTTGCCATCAAGTGCATGCCTGGCATTATTCAAAAGGTTTATGACGATTTGCTGCATCCGCAATGAATCAATTTGACCAAAGACCGGTTCATCAGGTACTTTTATCTCAAGAGCGAACGCTTGATCATCATCCTGGGTCACCTGCCAGCGATAGGCGATTTCCTTGATGAATATATTGATATTCTCTTTTTGCAGCCGAATTTTAAAAGCACCTGCAGATATAGCATTATAATTGAGTAAATCCTCTATCATACCTTGTAAACGTTGAGTTTCCTTTAAGGAAATATCGAGGAATTCCTTACTTTGCTCTCCCTTGACGACATCATCCTTAACCGCTTGTATCAGTCCGCTAATGGAAGTGACTGGCGTTTTCAAATCATGGGTTACACCTGCAAGCAATTCCGCCCGCAATTTCTCCATGACCTTCAATCGATTGGTCATTTCCTTAAATGATTCTATCAGTTCGTAAATTTCTTCTTCCTTGATTTCCTCTTCCTCTTTGAAATGGATATCGTAGTTGCCTTCACGAACCTGGACAGCGGCGTTAGCTACATCTTGGATGGGGCGTGAAATCTGCCTGGAAAGAAAATATATGACTCCCGTTCCCAGAATCAGCAGGCCTCCAATCATGATCGCCAATAATCCATGATCTTGGTTGATTTCCTTCAATGCCCCTTCTTCCTGTGCAATGACCACCCAGCCTCTCGTCTCATCATTAAACGTAATGGGGGATTTGACGACATATACTTTGTTGTCGGAAATCTTGACCTTCTGGATTAACTCCGTATTTTTCATGATGACGTCCGGGAGTTTATTTTCATCCGGATCTATATACAATTGTGGCATCGTATATATGATGGTGGCATCGGGATCCACGATATAGATGATTGGCTGTTGGTTCAGATGAAGGATTTTCTCCCTTTCCTCTACAATTTCCGAAAGGATCGGGCCAACGACAATCTGACCATTTTCCTTAATCGCCCGATCGGATGTTTCATCAGCTAAGTATTTAAGAAGGCTAAGCCTATATTCCAAAGCCGTTTTTTCCATCCACCATAAGGAAAAAACGGATAGTAAGATCAAACCGGAAATCAAGGTCAATACGTACCTCTTAGTCCAATAGCGTTGTAATGTGGTTCTTTTTTTAGTTTTCATAGACACTCAATTGATACCCCAATCCACGCAACGTTTTTATTTCCCCCTCGGTTACAGGCCATGCATCTATCGCCTTCCTGATCCGTTTGATCGCAAGGTCCACCGCACGGTCACTGCCGTCATAATCCATGCCCCACACTTGGTCGAGCAGCTGTTCTCTCGTGAAAATTTGATTAGGATGCTTAGCAAAAAAAACGAGCAGCGACAAATCACGCGGCGTCAAGTTTATCTCTTCCCCATTCAAATGCACCATATATGACAGATCATCGATGGTTAAACTCCCAAACTCATGTACATGGCCATCTTCCGCAACCGCCGATGAGGATCTTCTTAAAACGGCATGCACCCGGGCCACGACTTCTTCGGCAACGAAGGGTTTGGAGATGTAATCATCCGCACCTGACTTAAATCCCGATAATCTGTAATCGACTTCTGTCAGGGCAGTCAACATGATAACCGGACATGTATCGTTCTCCCGAATTTCCTTCAATATATCCCAGCCTTCCTTACCCGGCAGCATGACATCAAGCAGGACAAGGTCTGGCTTACTTTCTTCGAACACAGGAATGGCGTTTAGCCCATCGTAAACCTGGACTACATCAAAACCTTCCCGCTCCAAATATGCTTTCAATACCATCGATATGGCGATTTCATCTTCTACTACAAGAATTTTCTTCATTTATGGATTCCTCCTTCCTGAATTATAGTGGAATCATTTTGTATATGCTAACCATTGAAAACAACAAGCATTTTCCCTCAATCTTACCCTTTTTATGTGTCAGGATTATGTTCGCAGTACAATTAACCGAGGTTTTCACTTAGTAATGATGTGCAAAAGTGATCTCGATTCATTTTAACAGGAAAGCTTCTGCATGGTCGTATAAATCATACAGGAAAAAACTATGAATTTCTTATTAAACTTTTAAGAGGCTGGCTCTTACTGAGCCAGCCCTTTTCAATTACAAGTCTCGTGTGGATTGGGACAGCCCGCTTCCTGTCTTTCCACTTGGATCGTGCTATGTTCGATCCCAAACCGATCGTGAAGTAGTTTTTGCGCTTCTGCCAAAACTGAATCGTGATTACCGCTCGCATCTATGACAACATGGCAGCTCATTGTCAAAAAACCAGAAGTGATCGTCCAGATATGGAGATCATGGACATCGGATACACCGGCCAATCCCATCAAGGATTCTTTCACTTCATCCATATCAACTTGGTCCGGTGTGCCCTCCATCAAGATATGAAAAGAATCCCTCACTACCCTAAAACCGCTGATAATAATTAAAATCGCTACTATGACGCTCGCAATCGGATCTGCAATTCCCCAATCGAAAAAATAAATCAAGAGGGCGGCCGCAATGGCACCCACAGATCCAAGCATATCACCAATAACATGTAAAAAAGCACTCCGTACATTCAGATTGTCTTCCTTATCTCCGCTCATTAAAATCCAGGCCGCAATGATATTAACAAGTAAGCCGATGATCGAAATCATCAGCATTCCCAAGCTTTGCACCTCAGGGGGATCCAGGAACCTCTTTATTGCCTCTACGAAAATGAATACGGATATGACGATCAAGGTCAAACCATTCAAACAAGCAGCAATGATTTCAAACCGTTTATATCCAAACGATTTGGAAGATGTCGCTTTTCTTTCCCCTAACCTTATCGCTGTATAACTAAGTCCTAAAGCTGCCGCATCGCTAAGCATGTGACCCGCATCCGACAGTAAAGCCAGACTATTTGTCAAGAAACCACCAATGACCTCGACTATCATAAAAGTGGAGATTAATAAGAAAGAAGCCAACAATGCTTTTTTATTATTAGAATGGTGGTGGTGTCCGTGCCCATGATCATGGGCGTGACCATGATGATGTCCCATGCCATCCCTCCTCTCGGATTTTGAAACTTATATATAGTATGGGATAAATCCAGAATGGTTTCAAATGATTCATTTCCGGGATTAACTGGAAGAAAAAGGTGATGAAAACAAGCAGGACGAGAACTTGTGCGAAAAACCAGAAATCTGCCATCAACCATTCCAAATTAAAATAAACGCTACAGGCATTTCCTGCAGCGTTTTTCTCGTCTATCTATCCTCTTGCATCGTATCATCGACAATGGCATGCAAATCCTTATTAAACAATTCATCATTACAGACAAGGCTATGCCGTTCCATCTCTTCCTGCTCTTGACTTACCTGTTCCAGTTCCTTTTCCTTCATAACGTACCTCCAGCATCATGATGTTTGCCTATTATCGTATCCACAGGCATGTACCTTTATGCTCAACATTTTCCCATACTTCATCATTTATAAACGTATTAGGCCTGCTGCCCGCCATGGAAGGCACGTATAATGAATTCATGCTCTGGAACTTGTAAACTTTGATACGATAACAGGAACGATGTATTATCATAAGCGACTTTTTCAAGATTTACCTGTATACCGGTATTTTCAATCGTAACAATGGCATAAGGAGCAACCGGTTCACCATTGCAGCCAAGAGATCCAGGGTTCAGGAATATCGTTCGGTCATTTTTAAAGAGGTGGATAGGATGGTGATGCCCAAATCCGATTAAATCGTGATGCTGATCTTTAAAAAGCATTTCTAAATTATTTAAATTCGGTTCAACTATTTTACTAAATGGATTTTGGCTTATGTGCTCATCCAATTTCTTCGATTCCATGTGATAATGGGTGAAATAAACGGAGTGATCATTAATGATATGATGTATGGTTCGAGGCAATTTTTTCAATTCATTTATGAATTCCCCCTCCATCCTTTCAGCTATCCATTCATGATGCTCCTTTACATGAATATGACCGTCCGGATGCGGCTCCCCGTTAATGATTGCCAGGACAGCTTCATCATGATTTCCAGTTATCATCGATAAATCATTTCTTGAAAATAAAAGTTCAAGGACTTCATTTGTATCAGGGCCAATCCCGACCATATCTCCCAAACAATAGAGACGATCTATATCTTCCCTTTGATCAATATCCCTAAGAAAAGCTTTTAACGCTGAAGCATTTCCATGCACATCCGTTATAATGGCAACTTTCATGACTTAGTTCAGCTCCCTTCCCCCACAATCCACATGGTATATTATAACATTTAAAAGGAAATCAAAAAAATATTCGGGCTTATTTCCCCTCTATTGCCCATGCCCATTTTTTATGAATAAGCAAACACTTCGGCCTAGAATACATAGTATGAAGTATTCCCGGTAAAGATGTTTTGCTAGGTATGAAATTCATAATATGTATTGAGGAGGAAATCAAATGGGTGGAAATTGTAACGATTGTTGCGACGGCGGCTTTGGCGGTTTCGATAACGGATTTGCATTGCTGATCGTATTATTCATCTTGTTGATCATCATCGGATGCAGTTGGGGATTCGGCGGATGCTGCTAATAATGACATAAATCAAAAAGGCGCCTGATCAAGGCGCCTTCTTTGTTATGAATTGGCTTTCAGTCTTTGTCTTTGCTTTTGTTTTTGAGTCTTCATAATGAGCCAAATGATTATAAGTGCGATGGGGATAAGCAAGAAATTCGCATATTGTGAAAAGATGGCTCCTGCCTGTTCCCATCTAGGTCCTAACTTGTACCCTAGATAAACATAAACGCTTGTAACAGGAAGCATTGCCAAATAGGTATATAAAATGAATTTCCAAATGCTCATTTTCAATATTCCGCATGGCAGCGAAACGGCGGTGCGAATTCCTGGTACAAATCGTCCAAAGAAGGCAATCCCCCCCCCAAACCTTTCAAAGAATCGGTCAGCCTTATTCAACTGCTCATCTTTGACCAAAAAGTATTTCCCGAACTTTAAAACAAGCGGTCTCCCGCCATACTTGCCTAATGCATAAAGCGTCAATGGGCCCGTCACCCCACCAAACGAACCGGCAAGGATAGTCAAGTATAAATTCATATCACCTTGATAAACCCAGTATCCAGCCAGTGGCAAAACTATTTCAGCAGGAACGAATTCAAAAGTCAAAGCTAGCAACACACCGAAATAGGATAAAGATTTAAACGCTTCAATCATATCCATTATTAAAGTTTCCATAAAGCCTTCCCCTTTTCTAACTTTTATTACATATAAAGGAGTGCACCCTGATTGATTCTGGGCGCCCCTTGATTTCAAAAAGAACATTTTCCATTGTATCACAAGTTCAATCACATTTTTCCAAAATGTTATCCTAAAACAATGTATCGGGCCATTCACATAAGATTTCAGATTGCATGAAGGATGATCATATACTTCCAGATGGTCCAGAAATGAAAAAAACTTGAGGATGAATTGACCTCAAGCTTTCGATAGTTTACAAAGGAAAGATTGGCTCCCTCCGCCCTCAAATCATAAAAGGGGCAGAGAGCCTGCTCAATCCATCCTCCATTTGTTTTTTCGCATCTTTCATTATGCCATCAAGTAATTCCTTAACAGTGGGTATATCGTCAATCAATCCGGCAACCTGGCCGCTGTTCATGAATCCATTGTTAACATCCCCGTTCATCGCACCATTAATATGATGGACTTCAGAGGTCATTTCACGATAATTCACAGGAGACAGTCCCTGTTTTTCCAAATCCAGGACCTTCTCGGTATATGGGTCCTTCAATACTCTTCTGACCTGGCCAAATGTTCTGCCCAAAATTACCGTATCATTTCCCATCGCTTCGATTAGTTTCTGCTTATATGATGGATGGAACGGTGCTTCTTGTGTAGCGATCAGCCTGGTTCCTAATTGGACTCCTGAAGCCCCCAGCATCAATGCAGCGGCCAAGCCCTGTCCATTGCCTATTCCGCCAGCGGCCAAAACTGGAAGGGTCACATGCTTGCTGATTTGCGGAATGAGTGTAAAGGTCGTCATTTCCAGGTTCGAATTGATGCCGGCAGCCTCAAACCCTTCTGCGACCAACACATCAGCCCCAGCAGCTTGCGCTTTTTCGGCGTGCTTGACCGACGCAACGATGGCGATCACTTTTACATTCTTTTTTTGTAAAAGTGGAATGAAAGGGGCAGGATTTCCTGCTGATAAGGAAACTACAGGTATATCATGCTTCAGGACAAGATTCACTAACTCATCAGTATATGGACTAACGTTTATTGGAATGTTCAACGCAAAATTGTTATTGGTTTTATCTTTGGTTTCAAGAATGATGGCTTCTACCTGTTCAGGATTCATGGTACCGCACCCTATTGTCCCTAGTCCCCCTGCATTGGATACTGCAGCCGCAAGACTTGCATTGCTTATATTCCCCATGCCGCCTTGTATAATAGGATATTTTATCGCAAAAAGTTCACAAATATATTTCACTTTCATCCCTCCCTGTCAATTTAATGTTATACTATATTCATTAGAAAAACAATTCTGACTTTTTCAAAAGGGGCGAGACTATGATTATTCCGTATAATAATAAAAAACCATCCATTGATGATACTGTTTTCGTGGCACCTGGCGCTCATTTAATCGGTGATATTTCGATTGGGAAAGACTCTACCATTTGGTTTAATGCCGTATTGCGCGGTGATGAAGATTCAATTACAATAGGAGAAAAATGCAGTATACAAGATAACTCCACCATTCATTTATTTGAAGGGTGCCCAGTTGTCATTGAAGACGAAGTGACGGTTGGTCACAATGTTATCCTGCATGGTTGTAAAATCGGCAAACGATCCATTATTGGAATGGGTTCAACGATATTGGATAATGTAGAGATCGGCGAAGAATGCATCATCGGAGCGAACACATTGATTTCCTCTGGCAAAATCATACCTCCACGTTCACTTGTTATCGGTTCCCCGGGGAAAGTGGTTCGCAGATTGAATAATAAGGACCTTGAATTGATCCAACTTTCTATCGATACATATGTTCAAAAAGGGAAAGACTTCAAAGGGATACTTGATTAATTATTGCTGAACGAAAATGATAATGTGAAAAGAGCTTCTGCAAGTCGTCATTGGCGACTGGCTGAAGCTCTTTTTCACTTAATGATAAGTGGATGATCCTTGGCATCATAGGTTTCGTCTTTCCGGCATAAATCATTGTTTTCCTGAAATACGCTTTCAAAGAAACGGCTTGCTGGTTCAGCCAAGACTTGATAATACTGGCTAAACAAAAGAGCAGCATGATTCCCGTTCCACTTTGAAGGCAGAAGTTCCTTTGGCAGGCCAGGATCGATAAATAAAAATTTCCGGTATTCATGCACCAAGTTCGTTCGTTCCACAAAACAATCGGCATCGGACATTTCGCCCCTGTTAATGATGCTTTGATGAACGATGAATTGTTTGCTGTATTTCTCGATGAATTCTTCATATTTATTTTCAATCTCTTCCAAATGCCAGCTTTTCTCTACAAGCGATTGGTTTTCTTTCGGACCTTTGTACTCAGAAATGAAAAAATCAACATATTCTTTAATGTCATATTTCTCGATCAAACGATTGATCTGTTTCTCCAAATCATTAGGGGAAATCCAGCAACCACTTGAAAAACTGCCAAACCCGCTCCATAATAATTCTTTACGGAGATCATCCCGTAATTGCCGCTTATCTTCAGGGATCGTGTACATTAAGATACGCCATTTACCGTCCCATTCATTCGGTTTCATCTTATATATGCGATTGGCCGCTTCATCCATTCTCTGTACACCACGATCAGTCAAAAAGTAATAGCTTTTATTTCCCTGCTTCTCTGACTGAATCCATCCTTGCTTGACCATTCGCGAAACGGCTACACGTACGCCCTGCTCATTATGACCGAACTCCTTCAATAAGCGAATTAAACTGCCTATCCAGATTTTATTTCCATAGTTACGGATATAATCGCCGTATATCGTAAAAATCATGGATTGAGTGTTAGTACCTATCTTTCTCACCTCGCCCTTACATTGTTACTATTTTCACACGGAAGACATAATAATTATTATATCTTTTTTAAACGAAAGCGCAATATTATTCACCAGTAAATCGGGCTTTTCTCCGTTCACTAAATGCCTGGAGCGCTTCCACTCTGTCCTGAGTCGGGATGGTCAATTCATAGGCCTTTCCCTCTATGGCCATTCCGGTTTGCAAGTCCGTATTCATTCCTTGGTCAATCGCATATTTGGCTTGTTTAATGGCAATCGGCCCATTTTTCATGATATTTGCTGCCAATTCCTCACAGGCTGACATAAGTTGATCCCATGGCACGACCCTCAAAAGAATCCCTAATTGACATGCCTCTTCTGCAGTCAGTTTTTTAGCGGTGAAAATCAATTCCTTCGCTTTCATTTCCCCAATCAACCTCGGCAGCCGCTGTGTACCGCCTGCCCCAGGAATAATGGCCCAGCTAGTTTCAGTGAGCCCCAAAGAAACACCTTCGGCAGCAATTGCAAAGTCACATGAAAGCAGCCATTCAAATCCTCCCCCCAATGCATATCCATTGACGGCAGCTATCGTTGGCTGCGGCAGCCCTGCGATACTATTAAAAACATCGCGAATCGCTTTAACGTTCCTTCTTACTTCCGCAACACTCAAAGACTTCCTTTCTTTCAAATCCGCGCCCGCACTGAAGGCCTTTTCCCCTGCACCAGTGAAGATGACCACACGGATATCGCCGTCATAATAAACTGCATCGATGACTTCCTGCAGTTCACAAAGTGTCTCATAGTCGAAGCAGTTCAATACGTCGGGCCGATTCACTGTTACATAGGCGATTTGATTTATCACTTTATATATAACCTTGGACATGAGTCTCCTCCCCTTTTAAAAAATGATCCTTATACAGGTAAAACTGATATGGGCCCACCCCATCTTCAATCTTTTTCAATATTTTCGATAATGGCGGAAATGCCTTGGCCAACACCTACACACATGGTCGCAAGACCATAGCGGACATTCCGCTTTTTCATTTCGTGTACGAGCGTTGTTAAAATACGCGCCCCGCTTGCACCGAGCGGATGGCCAAACGCTATTGCCCCGCCGTTGACATTCACTTTCTCCTGATCCAAATTCAATTGCCGGATGCACTCCAAGGATTGGGAAGCGAATGCTTCATTCAATTCCACCAGCCCGATGTCTTCAATCGTCAAGTTTGCCCTCTCCAATGCTTTTTTGGTGGCATGAATCGGGCCAAGGCCCATAATAGACGGTTCTAATCCCGCTACCGCCCCAACAACATATTTGGCCAGGGGTTTCAATCCAAGCTCCCTTGCTTTTTCTGCACTCATCAAAAGTAATGCCGAGGCTCCATCATTTACGCCTGAAGCATTACCGGCCGTTATAGTGCCGTCCTTAAAGATTGGTTTGAGTTTTTCCAACTTTTCGATGGTCGTGTCAGGACGAGGGTGTTCATCTTTCTCCACAATGACTTCATTCCCTTTACGATCCGTATATCGAACGGGTACGATTTCATTAATGAAACGCTCATTTTCCACAGCTTTTTTCGCTTTTTGCTGGCTTTGATACGCGAATTGATCTTGGTCCTCCCTTGAAACCGAAAAACGCCGGGCGACGTTTTCAGCCGTTTGAGGCATCGAATCCGTGCCATACATTTCTTTAAGTTTCTCATTCGTGAAGCGCCATCCGATCGTAGTATCCTGAAGCTCCATTGACCCCCGCGGAAATTCACTCTCAGGTTTGGCCATGACATACGGCGCCCTTGTCATGCTTTCGGTACCGCCTGCGATATAAATATCGCCTTCTCCTACAGCAATGGAGCGTGCAGCATACATGACGGCATCCAGCCCGGATCCACACAAACGATTTATTGTCGTTCCAGCCACATTTACTGGAAGACCAGCTAAGAGGGCGGACATCCTGGCCACATCGCGATTATCCTCTCCTGCTTGATTTGCATTCCCGAAGATGACATCTTCAATTTGATCTTGCGGCAGTTCTGGATTGCGATCGGTCAGCGCCTTGATTACAATTGCACCGAGGTCATCCGGTCGAACGCTTTTCAAAGCTCCTTTATATTTTCCGATCGGTGTTCTCACGGCATCAATAATCACAACATCCTTCATTTCTTCACCAGCTCGCCATCTTTTGTATAATCATACACACCCTTACCTGTCTTACGGCCGAGCCTTCCAGCTTTAACATACTGTTCAAGAAGAGGGGCCGGGCGATATTTCTCACCAAGTTTACTATGTAAATATTTTAAATTATTCAAACGGGCATCCAATCCCACCAAATCACCTAGCTCGAATGGCCCCATTGGGTAATTCAGCCCTAACTTTATTGCCTTATCGATTTCTTCCGGTGTACCTAAACCTTCTTGAAGCATAAAGAACGCTTCATTCCCAACCAAACAGCTGATCCTGCTGGTTACAAACCCAGGGAATTCATTTATGACCACGGTTTCTTTTCCCATCTTTCCGGCTACCTCTTTTATTATGGCTGCCGTTTCATCACTGGTTTCAAGACCACGTACAATTTCAACGAGCGGCATCTTTTGTACAGGATTGAAAAAATGCATGGCAATCGTTTTTTCAGGACGCTTTCCATAAGAACCAATTTCTGTCGGGCTCATCGTGGAAGTATTGGTTGCAAAGTAACAATCTTCTTTTGCATGGACTTCAATCGTTTCGAAGACTGCCCTCTTAATTTCCGCCTTTTCCGGAACTGCCTCTATGATCAAGTCGGCATATGCTGCTGATTCTTCTAAATTGGAAGAATAGGAAAATCTGCTTTTCGC
Organism: Peribacillus sp. NPDC094092; assembly: GCF_050279365.1. Taxonomy (NCBI): domain Bacteria; kingdom Bacillati; phylum Bacillota; class Bacilli; order Caryophanales; family Bacillaceae; genus Peribacillus; species Peribacillus sp. NPDC094092. The sequence goes on from NZ_JBNNUC010000001.1 coordinate 1,587,310, forward strand.
AGCTGCCGCTTCTTCCTGGGTGATTTTTTGGTAGCGTACACCCTTCTCAAAAATTTCATCGATTTCTTTTCTTGCACTTTCCAAAGCCTCCTGATTCACATCCACCAGTACTACATTAAAGCCTCCTGTTGCACCTACATAGGCTATTCCCCTGCCCATGACACCAGATCCGACAATCACTAGATTTCTAACCATTCGTTCATTCCTCCTTCAAAAATAAATAGGGCTGGCTACGATGAATCAGATCAGCATTCATCCATTCCTGAATTACTTTTCCGACATACCGATCAGCCAGCCACCTATTTTATGTTTTATTGAATTCCAAAGGGATTTAAGGGACGGCTGCCATGATAGGAAATGATGCTTTTCGTTTCTGTATAAAGATCTAGTGTCTCAATACAAAGTTCCCGGCCGAATCCTGATTGTTTATATCCTCCGAAAGGCGTTCCAGGAAATGCGGAGAATGGGCAATTCACCATGACGATTCCCGCTTCTATTTGATTGGCCACTCTAGTCGCACGTCCGCCATCTTTTGTCCAAAGGGCTGAACCCAAACCGAATTCCGTATCATTTGCGAGTCTCACGGCTTCTTTTTCATCTTTGAATTTCATTATGACAACGACCGGCCCGAATATTTCCTCTTTCACTACATCCATTTCATGATTGACATTCGCTATGACCGTGGGCTCATACCAATAACCTTTTTCGAATCCTTCAATGACAGCTGGCTTTCCTCCTGTCAGGATTTTCGCTCCGTCAGTAATGGCAGATTGCACATAATTGTCGATGACATCCAATTGCCCTTGATCTATGACTGCACCGACGTGTGTTTCTTTGTCGAGTGGATTGCCCAATTTCAATTTTTTCGTTTTTTCCACGAATCTGGCAACGAATTCATCGTATATGTCTTCATGTACGTATAAACGAGATCTAGCTTCGCAAGATTGTCCAGTATTGTAGAATATGCCATATAATGATCCATCGATAGCTGCTTCAAGGTCCGCATCTTCAAAGACAATATTAGGGGACTTCCCGCCGAGCTCCAATGTCACCCTTTTTAATGTTTGTGAAGCTTTGCCCATGAGGTCCCTGCCGATTGGCGTAGAACCCGTGAAGGCGACCTTATTCACTTTCGGATGCTCGACAAGGTAATTCCCTACGTCCGATCCAGGACCTGGAATGATATTGACCACGCCGGAAGGAACACCAGCTTCTAAACAGATTTCCCCTAATACGATTGCCGTCAATGGCGTTAACGAAGCTGGCTTAACAATGACCGAACAGCCAACTGCAATTGCAGGCGCAATTTTCCACGCTGCCATCATCATAGGGTAATTCCAAGGGATGATTTGAGCACAGACACCTACTGGCTCTTTTTCCGTATAGTTATGGAATTGACCAGGTACATTATTGACAGATCCGCGGTGTGCAACTAAGGCGCCTGCATAAAACTCGAAATCTTCAATTGCCTGCATGACTTGGCCTTGCGCTGCAGAAATGGATTTGCCGCTGTTCAGAACTTCCAATTCAACCAATTCATTAAAGCGTGAACGCATGATTGCTGCAATTTTGTTCAATACACGAGAACGTTTATTAATCGGAGTCCTCTTCCATTTCCCATTATCAAATGCATCACGTGCAGCTTGAACGGCTTTTTCCGCATCTTCCTTTGTTGCCTTTGCTACCTTTGCAATGATTTCACCAGTTGCAGGATTGTACGCATCAATCGTGGAACCATCAGAGCTTTCCACTCTTTCTCCATTAATGATCAGATGATAATAATCACGCTTCATTTCCGCTTTTTCAAATGCCGCCTCTTGAACTCTTACCATGTAATCCCACTCCCTTTTCTCTATTACTTGCCTATGAATTGAGCCTTCCTTTTTTCAATGAATGCCGCCACACCTTCTGCATAATCCTTCGTTAAGCCAGCAATTCGCTGACCCTCCGCTTCTTCTTTTAAGTATTCTTCCAATGAAAGGTGATAGGACGCCTCTAAGTATCTTTTAATTAACCCGATTGCTTTCGTTGGCTTGTTCGCGATATTCTCTGCAAAGGCTTTCAATTGCTCGTTCCATTCTTCCACACCGATCACTTTTGTAGCGAGCCCGATATTTTTCGCCTCGCTAGCCGTAACCTTTTCCCCCAATAAAGATAATTCCAAGGCTTTCGCATGACCAACGATCCGCGAAAGGTAATATAGATTCCCCGAATCAGGTATCAATCCGATATTGACAAAAGCATTTACAAAACTGGCTTCTTCAGAAACAAGCCGGAAATCGCATGCCAGTGCCAGGCTGAAGCCAGCACCTGCAGCCACCCCATTGACTGCTGCAATGATCGGTTTTTCACAGTTTGCTATTTGCTCCATCATCGGACCGTAGTCTTCGCGCAGTATCTGGCCTAAATTCACGCCCTCATCAACATCCGATAAATCCTGTCCTGAACAAAAGGCCCTGCCTTCCCCTGTAATGACAATGGCCCGCACTTCATCTGATCCCGCAGATATTTTGATCGCTTTCTGTATTTCCTTATTCATTTGGGACGTAAAGGCATTAAGTTTATCGGGACGGTTCAAAGTAAGCCAAGCCACTCCATTTCCAACCCCATATTTGATCGTTTCGTACATAGAGCACCCCTTATCCGCCTGTAAATTTCGGCTCCCTTTTTTCAACAAATGCTTTCATTCCTTCTTTTTGGTCCTCTGATGCAAAGAGAATATAGAAGTTCTTACGTTCAAATTGCATGCCCTCATTTAAGGGATAATCAACCGCCTTATTGACGGATTCTTTGATCAGCCTTACTGCTAACGGGGGTTGCTTCGCTATCTTTCTTGCAAAATCAACCGTTTCCTCCATTAACAATTCAGGTGCCACGATCTTATTAATGAAACCATATTGCAGGGCTGTCTTTGCCTTTATCCTTTCAGCCGTCAGCATCCATTCAAGTGCCTTTGTCTTGCCTACCAATTTCGTCAACCTTTGGGTTCCACCTGCACCAGGCATGACCCCTAGTGTCACTTCCGGAAAGGAAAACTGGGTATCGCTGGCGGCAATCAGGAAATCGCAGGATAAAGCAAGTTCGAAACCGCCGCCGAATACAAAACTTTTTACCGCACCAATCACAGGCTTCTTGACCAGGCTTATTCGGTCCCAATCGGCAAATTGGTTCGTTAGCTCCATACTGATTGGATTGTCGTTCACCATCTCGTCAATATCAGCACCAGCGGAAAATGCTTTTCCATTGCCCGAAAACAGGATCACCTTCACTCGTGGATCCCGGTCGAATTCTTCCATGCTTGAAACTATTTCCCTCACCATTTTCCTGTTAAGGGCATTCAGTTGCTTCGGACGATTTAAGGAGATATAACCAATGCCTTCCGCGATTGACGTTTCAATGAATTGAAGCGCATTCATTTTATTTCTTCGCCGATCATCATCGTTACAAGTTTCCCTGCGAAGCCCATTAGGTCCTTCCCTGATGCCTTTCCTTCCGGCGAACGCATTCCTTGCTGCAATGCTTCGTGGTCTTCATAATACATTTCACAGAGAATGTAATACTCGGAGTCTTTGCCCATTGGGGTCCCTACAATTTTAGTGACCTCCATTTTTTGAAGACCTGGAATTTTTTCCGTTATCGGACCATGTACATTGAAATAGTGCTCATCGAATTCTTCCTTGTTTTCAGGTTGTTTGTATAGGGCGATTAACTTTACCATTTTATAGATCCTCCAATATATTAAATTATTTTTATCATCGGTTTCATCGCTTCGAACGGATTTTTACATGATTTACAATATAAAATGCTGCGGCAGGCCGTTGGGCCGAAAATATTTTCCATCGTGACATATGTCGATTCACAATATGGGCAATCCACATGCCATGATCCATCACTTTTCATTTGTCGAGGAGGAGGGGCGATTCCGAAAACCTTTAATCCTGCTTTCCCTTTTTCCGTAATTCGATCGGATGTCCACGAAGGGGAACGTAAAAATTCCACATTTACGTTTCTTACGGCAGGCAGCTTTCGAAGGGCTGTTTCCACATTTTTTTGGATGATCGACAATGCCGGGCACCCCAGAAAAGTTGGCAGCATTTTTACCGAAACGTCCTGGCCCGAAATCGTCACGTCTTCAACCATCCCCAAATCCAGGATACTTACTGTATCGATTTCGGGATCTTTAACGTCTTCCAGGAGCTTATAAATTTCTTCTGTGTTTAACTGTATGGTCGACATGGTACCCCTCCCCTTTCCATTGATTCACCATGAAGCTGCTTTATCGGTTGCGTACACTTCACTTAGCGTTTCTAGCGCCTTTTCCAAATCTTCCGTATGCTGGCCATTACGACCATCACCTCTTGCCATGCCTATCTCAATGGTTGTTGCTAAACCTACACTTTCAAAAATTGGCGTGATTGCCTCGATCCATTTTTTCTGTAAGTCAGCTTCACCTTCTATCAAGCCAAGCTCCACCATTTCCTCTCCATATTGCCCAAGTGAAAATACACCGGCAAAATCCGGCATCGTTTTCCCAATCGCCGCTTTCATTCTCGAAACCGCTTCCAAATGGCCAGATCCCAGCAATTGGACGAACCATGTTTTCCAGTGCATCAAATGATAGTAAAGTTCCATCTGTACCTTTTGTGCCACTTCAGCAAGCGGTTCATATGAACATGAATGAAGGGATTGAACCTTAATCGCTTTGGCTTGGGTATAAAAATAATTCCGCACCACCGCAAACGCCCAATCATATTCCGGATCTTTCATATAGTAACCAGGACCATTGACCAATTCGAGAATGATCGCATTGCGCCGTTCCTTTGCGGGACGGTCGTGAGCCAATTTATCTGCATCGCCTTCACCGAGTTCATCCAGCAATTTATAATAAATGGCTGCATGCCCCATCGTGTCTTGGGATATCGAAGCGGATGCAACATCTTCTTCGATATGCGGTGCGAGGCCAAGCCATTCTGCACCACGGTATGAATGGATGAAGTCATCGTCCGCCAGTTGAAGCAGCAATTCCTTGATTGCCATGTCCTTCAATGATTCATTCTTCATTTTTTACACCTCCAGCCCAAGACATTATCTCTTTTTCATCAAGCATTCCTTGCTCATACTTCCGCCATTTTTTCTTTAAATACCCGTACCCTTTTGTGGTCCTGTAATCTTTATTATCAATACGTTGAAGCGTTTTCTTTTCCTCGACCGTCATTTTCCGTATATTCTGCCTTTTAACTACCCAGATATCATCAACCGCTTCACGTCTCATGAAGTTTTCTTGTGCCATCATGATGGCGATATCCTCATTTGGTGCCAGCAGGCTGAAGTGGTATTGAACGGGTGATGATTGCGTTTTACGGCTGAATACTTCAAATTCTTCAAAGTAATTTCCTTGTCTAGTTTCCATATCGTCCTTCCCCCCTCCATTAGATGACCTTTGGCGCCAGCGCCTCACGTACCCATTTATTATTTTCATAGGAAATTCTCCGAAGGCTTAAGCGATCCTGCGAACGGGGGCCTTCATTCCTTGCGAGCACCTTCAATTTCCCCCAATCGGGTTGTTTGTAAATCCAGGTTTCGGAGGCTTTATCAAACCTAAGCGTTTCATCGGGAATGCTAAAACCGAGTGAAAGGATCCGCTTCACATATTTAGAAAAAAAGGCTTGTCGAAGCTCTTCATTCGTACTTGTTCTGATTCTGTACTTAATCGTTATATCCTGTTTGGATGTGCCCACTTCATTCTTGCTGGGAGGTCCAAAGAAAAGTAATAAGGATTCCCACCAATAATCGATGGAGTCTTGAACCAATTTCCTTTGTTCTTCCGTCCCTTCAGCCAAAGCCATGATGATCGCTTCACCATGTTGGGCGTGAAAAACTTCTTCCGCGCAAATCCTTTGTAGTGCCCGGGCATAAGGTCCGTATGAGGCGCCAAGCATGTTCGTCTGTGAAATGATGGCTGCACCATCAACCAGCCATCCAATCAATCCGGCATCGCCCCAGGATTTGGCTTCCATATGGAAAACATTATGAAACTTTAAATCTCCTTTAAACAAATCTTGCATGAGGTCATCCCGTTTTTTTCCGTACGGCTTTAGCAAATCCTCGGCTACCCGAAGCAATAATTGCCCATGCCCCATTTCATCCTGCACCTTTGCCATGATTCCAAGTTTTCTATTTAATGTCGGGGCTTTAGGCACCCATTCCTTTTCTGGAAGCGCCCCCATGATTTCACTGATCCCATGCATCGATATTAACTTGATTAAAGTGCCCCGGTATTCTTCCGGCATCCAATCATCCGCTTCTATCTTTTCCCCTGCTTCGATTCTGGCAATGAATTGATTTAGCTTTTCTTCTCCTGCCATATCATTTAGAAGAACGTTCATCCAAATCACCTCTATTTATAATATAACGTTTATATAACGTTATTATATTTTATTGTTATATTCAATGCAAGACTATTCTGTCTTTTTTATGATAAAAGGAATTTACTAGTGGATTCCACAACTCTTTTAATCCACTAAAACCTTAAAGGGCGAGGTTTCCACTTTAATTGAATCTGTTGGGCAGCCTTCCAGTGCATCATCCAGATCATCAAATAAATCCTCCGTGACCTCTGCAGTTCCTTCATTTTCATCCAGGATGACAAATGCCATCCCCTCATCATTGTAATCAAAGATTTCCGGGGCAGCGGCACCGCATGCACCGCATGCAATGCAAGTTTCTTGATCAACAACTGTATATTTAGCCAAGATGCCCTCCTCCTTTCTATTTCATGATAGGTTCCAGCTCCGCTTCCATAGATAAACCCATGGTTAACCACTAATGCATCCGCTTTATGTATCGCGTTTTCGCACCACTTGTTCGAGTTCTTTTGCTTCCCGTATTTCAATCGGTACATAAGCAGCCATAATGAACGTCAATCATGTTCATGAACACGGAACTTATAAACTAATGACTTCATCCTTCCGCTTATCAACGACGCGAATGGCTTTCCCTTCTGAACGGGGGATGCTTTTTGGAATGTTAACAATAACATCCATCGTTACAAGGCATGTGGATTTCAAATGATGCTGTATCGTTTTCCTTAATATCTCCACATTCCCATGCGTTAGGTCCTCTTCAATCTCCCTATAGAAACCGCTTTCAATTTCAATGTGCAGTTCAACACCGTCCATTTTCCCCTTCTTAACGAGATGAATCTGATAATGAGGTACAATTCCCTTCATTTGGAATAATACACGCTCAATTTCAGAAGGAAATACATTCACTCCCCTGACTATGATCATATCATCCGTCCTGCCTTTGACACGGGACATTCTAGTTGTGGTACGCCCGCATTTACAAGGTTCATGGGTAATTGAGGCGATATCACCCGTCCGATAACGAATGATTGGCAGCGCTTCCTTTGTAAGGCTTGTAAAGACAAGTTCCCCATCTTCGCCGTCCTCCACTGGTTCAAGCGTGTCCGGATTAATGACCTCGACTAGAAAATGGTCTTCTGCGATATGCAGCCCATCCTGTGCTTCATGGCATTCTATCGCAACGCCGGGCCCCATGATTTCACTTAGTCCGTAAATATCGATAGCTTTCAAATTCAATTTTCTCTCAAGAGTTGCCCTCATTTCCTCTGACCATGGCTCAGCTCCGAAAATTCCATACTCGAGCCCATTATCTGCAGGATCGATCCCCATCTCTTCCATCTTTTCGGCAATATTCAATATATAAGTAGGGGTTCCGCAAATACCGCGCGGTTTAAAATCATTGATGATCGTAATCTGCCGATCGGTATTTCCCCCTGAAATGGGCACTGTCGCAACTCCTAGCTTTTCTGCACCGCAATGCAAACCAAGGCCCCCGGTGAACAGACCATATCCATATGCATTATGGAAAATATCTGACTTACGTCCTCCTGCTGCCACAATTCCACGTGCGACGATTGTTGCCCAATTTTCCAAATCATTTTTCGTATATCCGACAATTGTAGGCTTTCCGCTTGTTCCGGATGAACCATGAATGCGTGTGACATCCTCCATCGGAACGGCGAATAAACCGAATGGATACTGATCACGGAGAGTCTGCTTTTTTGTAAAGGGAAGCTTTATCACATCATTTAGGGTTTGTATATTTTCTGGTTCAAGACCCATCTCCTTAAATTTTTCTCTGTAATAAGGCACATTTTCATATACATGGCTTATCGTTTTTTTTAAGCGAGCCAATTGTAAACTTTCCATTTCAGCACGCGAAGCCGTTTCAATTTCCGGATTGTACATTGTTTAAGTCCCCCTCAATTTTACTATTGTCCCATCTGACATACATAACGTTAATAAAACGGAGATTAAATTATTGTTATGATTTATTTTTAGATTAATACGTCATTTCTACGTTGTCAATAATGTTTTATAAATTCAGAAAATGACCGAACAAACAAAAATATTAATTTACTAAATTTTCAGACTATGTTAATTTTAACAATGATATATCATTTTATCAAATCTTCGTTTTAAAAACGTACTATACCAAAAAGGGGGATTACTATGGAATCACCAGCTAAAACTGGGCATTCATCATCAGGTCATGACAGCGGAAACAAGTATCGTCAATTAATTGAAACGGAAGAATTCAAGTATTTGCTTCAAAAGAAAAAGGCTTTCATCGTACCTGTCACTCTCTTCTTTCTTGCTTTTTATTTTATTCTGCCTATTTTAGCTGCTTATAGCGAAATATTGAAAGGTGAAGCTTTTTTCAATATTACTTGGGCATGGGTATATGCACTTCTCCAATTTGCCGTCGTATGGTTAGGAGGAATTGTCTATATCAAAAAAGCAGTGAAGTACGACAAGCTGGCTAAAAATATCTTGAAAAAATATGAGAAGGAGCTTGGCGAATGAGCATTTTATCCCTCACACTTTTCTTGGGCATCATTTTGTTAACGCTTACAATAACTTATTACTCTTCTAAAAAAACGAAAAATGCCAGTGATTTTTATACTGCCGGCGGCGGATTGACAGCATGGCAAAATGGATTGGCCGTAGCAGGTGACTTTATGTCAGCCGCTTCTTTCCTCGGAATTACAGGTGCAATCGCACTGATTGGATTCGATGGCTTTTACATGAGCATCGGGAACCTAGTTGCCTTTCTTGTCTTATTGTACCTTGTGTCGGAACCACTTCGCAATCTAGGTAAGTTTACGCTGGCAGACATGATTTCAGCACGCTTCAAATCAAAAAAAGTGCGAGGGATAGCTGCTGCCAATACACTTGTCATTTCAATCTTTTACATGATTGCACAACTTGTTGGTGCAGGGGGACTAATTAAACTGCTGCTCGGCATCGATTATTGGCTATCCGTCCTACTTGTCGGTGTGCTGATGACGATTTATGTAATTTTCGGCGGGATGAGGGCGACAAGCTGGGTGCAGATCACCAAAGCGGTTCTCTTACTAGGCGGTTCCGCTGTGCTGACGTTCATCGTCTTTTCCCGTTTTAATTTCAACATTTCAGAGATGTTCCATCATGTCCAAACTGCAACACCACTCGGAAAGGAATTTTTGAATCCTGGAAATAAATACACAGATGGACTCGACATGATTTCATTTAATATGTCGCTTGTCCTTGGAGCAGCAGGCCTTCCGCATTTACTCGTCCGTTTCTTTACAGTAAAGGACGCAGCTACTGCAAGGAAATCCGTCGTATATTCCACATGGTTTATAGGGATATTTTTCATCATGACGATTTTCCTTGGTTTCGGTGCTGCATCTTTCGTCGGTTTTGAGCGGATCGTCGCAGCAAACTCGGCTGGAAACATGGCCGCTCCCCTTCTTGCATTAACCATGGGCGGTGAATTTTTATTCGCATTTGTTTCTGCTGTGGCATTTGCAACGATTTTAGCGGTTGTATCCGGTCTTGTTTTAACTTCGGCATCCGCTTTTGCACATGACATATACGGTGAAATCATCAAGGAAGGAAAGATTACGGAAAAACAGCAAATACTCGTCGCCCGAATGGCCTCTGTCGGCGTAGCTGTCATTTCGATTTTACTTGCTTTATTTGCACAGTCAATGAATGTCGCCTTTCTTTCAGTCCTTGCGCTTGGAATTGCTGCAAGTGCCAATTTACCAATCATCCTTTGCACAATCTATTGGAAACGCTTCAACGCAACCGGAGCGATCACAGGAATGTTATTCGGGTTACTCAGTTCCATCATACTGGTCATGCTCAGTCCCAATGTATGGAATCCGGAACCTGGGATGGGTATTTTCACGGGCAATCCCCTCTTCACGATGAGCAACCCGACCATTTTCACCGTACCGCTTGGCTTTATCGGAGCCTACTTAGGTACAATCTTGTCAAAAGCAAATGATGAGGAAAACAGTTTTCCTGAAGTACTGTTCAAATCCAACACCGGATATGGGATAAGTTCGGCAAAAGACCATTAAAAAAAGGGGGATTTCCATGACCACACATTTAGATCAAGATGTTCACGAATTGCATTATGACCAAATCAAACAAGTACTGGTCGATGAACCATATGCTTCTTTCCTCGGGATGAGATTGACGAAACTCGGTCCCGGCACAGCGGAAGCAGAATTGATTCCAAATGACCATATGCTTAATGCACATGGAACGGTTCACGGTGCCATTATCTTTTCACTTGCTGATTATGTGTTCGCAGCAGCCAGCAATTCATATGGCAAAATAGCGGTTGGCGTTTCAAATAACATCAACTTCTTATCAGCTGGCAAACGGGGGGAGACTTTAACCGCTAGAGCGGAAGAGATAAAGAAAAACCATAAACTGGCATGGTATAAAATAGAGGTGTTAAATGAAAGGGAATTGATCGCAACCATGGAAGCCATGGTATTCAGGAAAAATCAATATTTCGTCGACCAAGTTGAATGAGTAACGTTTGAACCCGGACAAGCAAACAATCCACTTGTCCGGGCCCTTTCTTGCCGTTGATACATACACAAAGCTGATAAAAAAGGGGGGATTACCGTTTCGGTATCCCCCCCTCCATTATAATGATTTCAATTGCCCCGAACCTTATTTGCAAAGCCTTCTCCCTAGTTATTGACCGCAATACTGGAATCTATCACTTTTAACCACTCCCCACGCTCCCCTTCTCTTATTACATCAGTCTGATAAACTATTTTCCCTTTATTAATGGTACCCGTGATATGGCAAGGAAAGGTATGGCCCATATAAACGCTATGCTTGTGTTTCGCAAAAAAATTCGATTCCGAAACTTCATGCGTACCATTAAGGGAAACGATAGCAAGGTCTGCATTCATCCCCTCCTTAATTTGTCCTTTCCTAGAAGAGAGACCGAACCTTTTTGCCGGGGCTGAAGCTGTCCACTCAGCGACTTTATGAAGCGGGATACCGTGTAAAACTGCCAATTCTATCATCGACATCAGCGAAAATTGCCCCCCGCTTATTCCCCCCCACGCTTCAAAAATATTATGTATGGCAGGATCTTTCAGCTCATAAGGGCATGGTGAATGGTCGGAAGAAATCATATCGAATTTCCCCTCCATTAAATAGGTAATCAATCTTCCTTGTTCTTCTCTTCCCCTTAGTGGGGGAGCACATTTTGCAACCGCGCCTTTTTCTATTAAATCATCCTGATTGAATAATAAATAATGCGGACACGTCTCAACCGTCACATCCAGTCCCCTTTGTTTGGCCGATTGAATTTTTTCGATGGCCAAACTACTGCTAATATGGACAAAGTGCAGCGGACAGCCTGTTAACTCTGCATATGTAATGGCACGTCCCACTGCCTCCGCTTCCGCTTGCACAGGTCTTGTAGCTGCATAATCATTCGCACTGGATAGTCCATTCTTCTCTTTTTCCTGCTTTAACCACTGAGTGATATGATCACTTTCCGCATGAAGTGCCAAGACCTTGCCCAATTCTGCAATTTTCTTCATTCCATGTAAAAGGGTGAAATCATCCGCTCGCTCAAACTCCTCATTCCCTGTCGCTGAGAGAAAGGCTTTAAATCCAATGACTCCTGATTTGGCGAGATCCTCTAAATCATCGATATTTCCCGGGACCAATCCCCCCCATAATCCAAAGTCTATAACTGACTTCATCTCACCGAGCCTGCCCTTTTCAAGAAGAGCCTTTCGATCGATGGTTGAAGGGATTCCGTTCAATGGCATATCGAAATATGTGGTGCAGCCTCCCGCCGCCATCATTTGCGATCCTGTTTCAAAGCCTTCCCAATGTGCGCGGCCAGGTTCGCTAAAATGCACATGGACATCAATCATACCCGGAAAGATATGCTGGCCACCCGCCTCATATTCTACATCCGCTTTATCATCCAGAAGATCCCCGACCTTGGCAATCACCCCATCTTGGATGGCAAGATCAGCTTTCTTCACTTCATCAGGAAAAACTACATATCCATTGCGGATAATAAGATCATATCTAGACACACGGACCACTCCTCCAAAATATTTTTATAATCAAAGAGATTCCCTTGATGCAAGCACTTTCTCCGTCTTTCCCACATACACATCCAGTGCAGCCTGCAAAGCCTCTCCCCGATTAACCTGGAACCCCTGACGCAAAAGGACAGCTTCCAAGGAAGCCAATACAAAGAGGACGTTTTCTTTTCTGCAACTGAAACCCATCGTCCCAATCCTCCAAATTTTTCCGTGAAGTGGACCAAATGAGGACGCGATCTCGATACTGAATTCATTCAACAGCATGGCTCTTACAGCTTCACCGTCGATTCCTTTTGGAATTTCGATGCAGGTTACACATGGAAGTTTGTTTTTTCCATCCCCGAATAACGTTAACCCCATCGCCTTGATCCCTTCAACGAGAGCAGCTTCATGAAGTTCATGACGGGCAAAGCGCGTTTCCAGACCTTCTTCAAGCACCAGGCGCAATCCTTCACGTAACGCATAAATCATGGAAGTCGCTTCTGTATGGTGATTCAAACGGCGCGGGCCCCAATAATCCTGCAGCATGCTTAAATCGAAATAATTACTGGTGATCGGACGGCGGACCGAAACCTTTTGGTTATCTTCATCCGTCGCAATGCCACGTTCCACCTTTTTGCGGGACTGGATGATTTCTTCTATTCGCTCGTTATACGTAATGGGTGCCATACCCGAAGGAACGGACAAGCACTTTTGTGTACCGCCTATCAATCCATCAATGTACCATTCATCCACCTTTACATCGGTGCCCCCGATGGAAGCAACCGCATCCACCACAAGCAGGACACCCAATTCACGGCATGCCAACCCGATTTCCTTCAAAGGCTGCATACAACCAGTGGAAGTTTCCCCATGGACGATTGCTGTTATTTTAGGGGAGACCTTCTTGATTTCCTCAATGACAGCTTTCGGTTCGAACACCTCTCCCCAAGGACATTCCATCGTATGGACTTCAGCTCCGTATCGCTCACAAATTTCCACCAACAGGTGACCGAATCTTCCGAATATAGGAACCAGAACCTTATCCCCTGGCTCAATGATGCTGCATAGAAGCGCTTCATTGCCCGATCTTGAGGTGCCATCTATCGGGAACGCCCATTTATTTTTCGTTTGAAAAACCAAACGCAGCATTTCCATCACTTCATTCATGATAGTAGTGAATGCAGGATCGAATTGCCCTAGTATCGGTGTGCTCATCGCCCTTAAGACACGCGGGTCCACCTCGACCGGGCCTGGTGTCATGATCGTTCTCATCGGTGCATTCAATTCTGAATATGCCATTTTAACCAACTCCTTTTAATAGGCTAATTTATATAGTATTTCACTTAAAACGTCGATTCCCATTTCCATATCCGCAACACTCGTAAACTCCTTAGGCGAATGGCTGATCCCCCCCTTACTTGGAACGAACAGCAGGCAAGTCGGACAATACGAACCAAACACCTGTGCATCATGCCCGGCTCCGCTGACCATATCTTGGTAAGGTATATTTTTATCTTCAGCTATCTTTCGGACAAGGCGATTCATCTCCCGATCCATGGCGACAGGTTTGACATCCATCCATTGTGAAACCTCCAGCTTCATTTCACCTTCTTTTGCCAAGGAATCGAAAGTCGAAAAGATTTCCTGACAAAACCTTTCAAGAACCACTTCCTCGTAGTGCCTGATATCGAGACTGAACTCCACTTCACCAGCAATGACATTCGGGACATTAGGTTTAACATCCATTCTGCCGACCGTCGCAACTAAACTCGGGTCCATGTCCTTCGCTTTTTTCGTTAAAAAGGAAATGAATTCAGAAGCAAAACCGACTGCATCCTTCCTATAGGACATGGGAGTGGTTCCCGCATGATCACTCTCACCAATGATTTTCACCGTATAACGGCGCTGGCCGACAATATGGCTGACGACCCCAACCGTATTCTTATTCTTTTCAAGCACCATTCCCTGTTCTATATGGATTTCAACAAACCGTTCGATGTCATCGCGGACCGGGGGAATATAGGCTTCAGGTTCAAATCCTGATTTTTTCATGGCTTCCAAAAAAGGAATTCCTTCAGTATCCTTTAAATCCCTGACATGCTCAAGACCATAGACTCCTTTAATATTCCTCGATCCCCAAAACGTTAAAGGAAATCTGCTTCCTTCCTCCTCACAAAAGGAAACGACTTCAATCGTCTTCCGTGGCTGCCCATAGGTTTTATACAATCTCTTAACTGCCAGGAAACTAGCGACGACCCCATATGCACCGTCATATTTCCCTCCATCCTTGACCGTGTCTATATGGGAGCCGGTCAGAATGGTTTCATCGGAGGGGTCCGTTCCCACAAGCCTGCCAAACAAGTTGCCTACACTATCAAAATATGTAATAAGGTTTTCTTTTTCCATCTCAGCTTTCAATGCTTGCTGAGCGCTCATCCATTCCTCGGAATATAATAACCGGGTCACCCCATCACTCTCCGTTGCCCCGAAAGATGCTAACCATTCAATCATTGTAGCAACTTCGTCCTTTTGATTTATGGACTTTTCGATTTGAATGCCCATCCCATCGCCGCCCTTCCAATATCCATTCATGTTATGAATATTCACAAATATATGTTATCTATTATTTTACTTGCTTTCATCTATAACTTCATTGACATTATTGTTAGTATTTCGGTGTTTCTTTGTGCAAAATGACCAACGAAAACGAAACAATACTTCCCGCAATAGAAGAGGGTGCCCTTGTAACAGGGACACCCTCTTTTCCTCAACTTGTATAATTCGCGCCTAAGCCCCATTTGACGATAAGCGCATCGACGTCTTATCTGCCGCGATATGTGCTTCCGCTTGCAGATCGAGAGTAAGCTCCTCCTGCTTTTGATTTTCCACCATTCCCCTTTTCCGCATTACATCCCAAACTATGCAATTTGTACGATATGCCAAAGGATTTGTATGATATGATAATGGAATCCGCAAAGCATGGTAATGAACATCAGTAATCGCACTAAATAATTCTTTGGATTCATACACAACTTTATAAAATCACTCTCAATACTCTACTTTTCCAAAATGAGGTGTTTCAGATGAAAGTTAGCGAACTTTTAACATTGCCTGCTTTAACCGGCATGCATGTAATAGCCGGAGGAACAGGAATCGAACGGGAAGTCCAAACAGTCAATATGATGGATGCTCCGGATATCATCAACTTTTTAAAACCAAATGAATTCCTTGTAACAACGGCTTATCACGTAAAGGACAAGCCCCACCACTTATCATCACTCGTCGAAGCGATGGCAAATCAAGGCTGCGCCGCCCTAGGGATAAAGACAAGAAGATACCTAAAAGAGATACCTGAGGATGTACTGGTTCTTGCCAATGATTTATCCTTTCCAATCATTGAACTCCCTGCAGAATTGTCACTCGGGGAGATCATCAACCATACATTACGGGGGATTTTGGATCAACGTGCAGCGGAATTGACTTTTGCCATGGAAACACACAAACAATTCACAAACTTAATCATGCGGGGGAAAGGAATTCAAAAGCTGCTTGATCATTTATCGAATATGATCGGATACCCCATCTTATTAGTTGATCAGTACCTAAAACCGATATTCCATCCCATCTCAACATCCGGAATTATTCCAATAATCAAAAAAATGAACGAAGAGGGATTCCGATTCCATAAAACCAAAACATCATTCTTTTCGTTTTCATCCCTTTCAAATAAACAACCCTATACCGTATTCCCCATCTATTTGAATGAAGAAAAATTTGGTTATTTGACGATATCGGGAGAAATCAAGACTAGCGATAACCTCATAACATTGACGATAGAACAGGCAACTAATGTCATATCTTTTGCCTTGTTGAAGGAACATGCCCTTAAACAGCATGACCGGAATATCCGAAATGATTTCTTCCTTCATTTTCTTGATGGCAGTTTCTCCTCCCAAGAGGAAATCATAAATCGAGCAAAAGAGTTTTCCTTACACAATGAACAAACCTTTATATGCGCAGTCGGAAAGATCGACGAACCCGAATCGGACATAAGTTACACACAGCTGCAACGAAGGGCTGATTCGATATACGAGTTTTTGGAAGATGAACTTTGCCTATCGAATGATCCGATTCACCTCTTTACAAAAGGCAAGAAATGCATTCTGTTATACGAAGTGAACGAAGTCTCTGCCGATGTACTCCAAACTGTCGAAACTTCGCTAAAATCATTGCAAATGATAACAGCCAGCCAGTTCGGCTGCACGATTTCTTTCGGGGTGAGCCATATGAGCCCGAGTTTTTTACAGACCAAGAACGCTTACAAAGAAGCGAACGACTCTCTTCTCGAAGGCGGTCTTTCGAAAAGGACCGAATACATCCAAATATTCCGGACGAAGGATATTATGGAATTATTGAGAGTCATCCCAGAAGAAGACCTCATGAATTTTTACCATTTTGCACTACAGGGATTTTCAAAGGTTTTCTCCGAGGAGGAGCAATCCTTATTACAGACATTATCTGTCTATCTCGAAACGCATTGCCAAATATCCGAAACTGCCAAAAGATTATTCGTACATCGGAACACCGTTGTATACAGACTCGAGAAATGCGAAGAGCTGCTCGGCAAAAGCCTAAAAGATTCAGAGGCCACACTCCAGATCAGGCTTGCCCTTCGCATTAAATCCTTACTTGATTTATAAAACACAAGCCTCTCCTCACTTTATGCAAGTTGTCTATATCCATAACCTAAAATTATTTAATCGAATTACCGCTATCCATTCGAAAAATAACCGGCAAGGAAATGAGTGGAAAAGATATAGTCAAAGGCTACCGGGCAGAACGCCTGTATTCACTTTAAGCGGGATTTTCAATGCTTTGGGTTACAGTCGCTTCCGGAATCAAAAGGCCGACCGGCCTAAAACGTGATGATTGAATTATCCTTTTACAAATCATCGACGTCTGACTGGGGCAGCTTCTCCAGTCAGACGGTCACAAATACAGACGGGAGGCTCGATGCTCAGCTGGTGGTCATAGAAAACACTAAAATGGGCAACTACGAAATCGCTTTTTTCCTCATGGGGGAAGTTAAAAACTGCCGGAGAAGATCTTCTCCGACAGTTTCTGTTTGATCGCTTCTATTTGTTTTTCTCATCATCATCCTGACGAAACAATGATTCATATCAAGCTATTATTTTCGCAAACCGTTTGATGTATTTTCTTACGTAAAAACCCCCAAAGTGGCTTAAAAATCTTTCTATAATGGAATAGCGCCTGTAAGTAAAGCAATAATGATCATGACTACAGATGTTCCCACTGCCCATTTTAAGATGAATTTTTGATGTTTACCAAAATCCACCTTTGCCATCCCAACCAATAAATGGGTCGAAGCAATTAATGGACTCATCGCGTGTATCGGTTGCCCAAGTACTGAAGCCCGCGCTATTTCAACTGGATCCACTCCATATGCCGCTGCAGTTTTAGCGATAATAGGCACTACTCCAAAATAATAAGGATCATTTGCCATTACGTATGTTAGAGGAAGACTTGTAATTGCTGTTATGAGCGCAAAAGACGAACCCAGCTGCTCAGGAATTATTGAAATGAGGCTGTTAGCCATTTCATCAACCATGTGTGTTCCCGAAAGAATCCCTGTAAAAACACCAGAAGCAAAAATTAAAGCCACAACAATTACAACACTGTCAGCGTGAGATGAAAGCACTTTCTTTTGCACTTCCAAATTAGGGTAATTAGCCAATAAAGCCAGTGAGAATGCCATGATAAACAATACTGGTAGAGCTAGGATGCCTAGGACAAGAGCAACAATGAGTGAAAGCGTTAACAATAAATTGAACCATATTAATTTTGGCCGTTTTAAATCTATTTCTACCGTTGAGGCTTGCTCTTGATTTGCTAAAAAATGATGGGCCAAATCAAGATCAAGAACCCCTAATCTTTTACGTTCTTTTTTGCCCAGGATATATGCTGTAAATAATACCCATAGCAAACCACCTACCATTACTGGTACAAGAGGAAGAAAAACTTCATTGGGATCAAGTTTAAGTGCACTAATCGCTCTTGCAGTAGGTCCTCCCCATGGAAGAATGTTCATTACCCCAAAGGCCATCATTGATACACATGTTAAGATGAGCGGGTTAATGCCCAAACGGATATAAAGAGGTAACATCGCTGAAACTGTTATGATGTAGGTTGTCGTACCATCTCCATCTAAAGCAACTAGACTTGATAGAACCGCCGTTCCAATCACTACTTTTAAAGGATCTCCTTTAACAATATAAAGAATTTTGGATATTAGTGGATCAAACAATCCAGCTTCAATCATTATTCCAAAATACATGACTGCAAACATTAGCATGATTCCTGTAGGAGCAACACCCATTAATCCTTCTAACACCATAGGCCCCAAGTCTTTTCCAAATCCACCGACTATAGCAAAGAGTAGTGGAATAACAATCAATGCAGTCAAAGCAGACATCCTTCTTGTCACGATAAAAAAGATAAAACATATCATCATTAAAAAGCCTAATATAGCAATCACCAAATCCCCCCAATCAGTTGAAATCGCTTACAATCCAATTCATCTACAATTAATAAAAAAACATTTATTATAGAAATGGGAAATTCAAGACTAATTGACTTCCCGAATCTCCATTAAAAAATAAACCCCATAATTATTTTTGGAAGACTTCTGCCGCTAAACTGCCATCTTCCTTTTTAACCAGTTGGCGTATAACAGTTTGCATAATACCCCCATTATAGTAGTAATCAATATCCACCGAACTATCAAGACGAACTATAACTTCAAATTCAAAGGAACTGCTATCTTCACGAATCACTTTTAATTTTATCAATTGACCTGGTTTAATGCCATTACTCAAGCCGACGGTCTCAAACGTTTCATTTCCATTAATATTAAGTGATGAAGCATTTTGCCCTTCTAAAAATTGAAGAGGAAGAACACCCATTCCAACTAAGTTATTCCGATGAATTCGCTCAAAACTTTCGGCAATGACTGCTTTTACCCCAAGAAGAAATGGTCCTTTTGCAGCCCAGTCTCGAGAACTTCCAGTACCGTATTCTTTACCGGCAATAATAAATAATGGTGTACCATTTTCCTGATACTTTAAGGAAGCTTCGTGGATGGACATGATTTCATTCGTTGGAAAGTACCTAGTAACGCCTCCTTCAGATCCAGGGACTAATTGATTACGAATTCTTATATTAGCTAATGCAGCTCGAATCATAACCTCATGATTCCCACGACGTGATGGATAAGAGTTGAAATCTTTAACCTTTACCCCTTTCCGTTGTAAATAGATTCCTGATGAACTATCCGGCTTTATTGCTCCAGAAGGAGATAGATGATCAGTAGTTACTGAATCACCAAGCTTTGCAATTAGACGGCCACCTTTAATTTCCTTTATATCTGCAGGCTGTACAGGAAGATCTTTAAAGAAAGGTGGCTCTTGAATGTATGTTGAAGATGGATCCCACTCATATAAATTCCCTTCAGGAATTTTAATCGAGTTCCACTTTACATTTCCATCGTATACGCTTTTATATCTTTCTTTGTATAATTCAGGACGAACAGCATTATTTAACAATTCCCCAATTTCTATTGAAGATGGCCAAATGTCTCGCAAATAAACAGGCTGGTCGGCATGATCATAACCAATGGGTTGACTTGTGAAATCTATATCAACCGTGCCTGCAAGTGCATATGCAATAACCAATGGCGGTGATGCCAAATAATTTGCTTTAATCTGAGGGTGGACACGGCCTTCAAAGTTTCTATTACCTGATAGTACACCAGCTACAACTAAATCGTGATCCACGATTGCTTTGCTGACTTCAGGAAGAAGCGGTCCTGAATTGCCTATACATGTTGCACAACCGTACCCTGCTATATGGAAGCCAAGTGTTTCAAGATGTCCTAAAAGTCCCGATTCTTTTAGGTAGTCTGTTACAACACGTGATCCCGGCGTCAACGAGGTTTTCACATAAGCGGGTATTTGCAGACCCTTTTCCACAGCTTTTCGGGCCACAAGACCTGCCATGATTAATACAGACGGATTTGATGTATTTGTACAGCTTGTAATGGCAGCCAGAACGACCGATCCATTTTTAATTACAGATTTTTCATCAACAGCCTGTTCCATTTGGACCTCTTTTGTTAAATCAAGTTCATCCAATCCATAGCCGCCTTTTTCAATCGGTGAACGGGCAACCTCATTAAAGTTTTGTTTCATCTCAGTCAATTCAACTTTATCCTGAGGGCGTTTAGGACCTGCAAGGCATGGTTTTATCGTAGATAAATCGAGTACAGCTAAATCAGAATAAACGGGTTCAAAGTCATTTTTGTCCATAAACATACCCTGGGCTTTATAATAAGCCTCAACTAACGCTATTTGCTCTTCACTGCGGCCGATTAACCTCAAGTAGTTCAATGTTTCCCGATCTACAGGAAAAAAGCCCATTGTCGCACCATACTCTGGTGCCATGTTGGCAACAGTTGCTCGGTCGGCAATGCTCATTCCCCCTACTCCAGGACCAAAAAATTCCACGAACTTACCTACAACCCCTTTTCTTCTAAGGAGACTTGTAATAGTCAGTGCCACATCTGTTGCAGTTGCACCTTCCGGGAGTGATCCCGTTAATTTGAACCCAACTACTTCAGGAATAACAAAATAGACTGGCTGACCTAACATCGCCGCTTCTGCTTCAATTCCGCCAACTCCCCAAGCCACTACACCTAGTCCATTTACCATTGTTGTATGTGAATCTGTTCCTACAAGTGAATCGGGATACACGACTGTTGTACCGCAATCTTCCTTTGTCGCCACAACCGAAGATAGATACTCCATATTAATTTGATGCATGATCCCCGTTGCTGGGGGAACTACAGAAAAATTAGTAAAAGATCCTTGAGCCCAGCGGAGAAAACGAAAACGTTCCATGTTTCTCTCAAAATTAAGCTTTTCATTTAACTGCATCGCATCCTGTCTGCCGAAATAGTCAACAGTTACGGAGTGGTCAACTACAAGGTCCACCGGTATTAATGGATTAATATCCGTTATGTTTCCACCGATGCGATTCATTGTTTCACGCATCGCAGCTAAATCAACGATTGCTGGTAATCCAGTTGTATCATGAAGAAGAACACGTGCTGGTTTAAATGGTACCTCCTGATTTCGGTCCCGTTTGACTGTCCAATTTGCTAATGTACGCACATGCTCTTCCGTTACACTTACACCATCATAATTTCTGATGGCAGCCTCTAATAACACCTTTATCGAGTAAGGTAATTGAGAAATATTCCCTAATCCATTTTCCTCTAATGTTTTAATTCGATAATACCTATAGACCCTTTCATTAATGTAAATCTCTGACCGAACATTAAATCGTTCTTCAATTCCACTATTCAAGTTTCGTTCGACCCCTTTGCTAAGTTCTTATTAATTTCATTTTATTTCAAATTTCCTCATGCGAATAATATTGATATTTCATAGGGTACTATGAAACTTTTATATATTAAATCATCGGCCATTTTTCAAATTCCACTGTTTATGTTATTGTTCTAGTGTAATTGCATGAATAGTTACATTATTTGAAAATGAAGATAATTGTAAGGGAGTTAAAGCTAATGGATGATCGTGACTGGCTTATATTACATACATTATTTAATGAGAAAAGCATTACAAAAGCTGGACAAAGCCTTTTCATTGCCCAACCAACGCTTACAAAACGCCTTAAGCAAATTGAAACAGAATTTGGGGTTAAAATTGTTGATAGGGGAATAAAAGGAGTGCGGTTCACTCCAGAAGGGGAATATTTAGCTAAGCGTGCCGAAGAAATGCTCCATTACTTCCGCGAAATTAAAGAAGATCTAGAAAATTTCAACCATAGTGTATCTGGAACTTTAAGATTGGGTGTTTCCAATTTTATTAGTAAATATAAGTTACCACTTTTATTAAAATTGTTTAAAGAACGATATCCAGATGTTGAGTTCCAAGTGGACACAGGCTATAGCAAAGATATTTTCAATTTAGTTTATAATCAGGTTTCTCATGTCGGATTTATCCGCGGAGATTATAGTTGGCCGGATGAAAAGCATTTACTATTCGAAGAAGAGCTTTGTATTGTATCTAGAAATGAAATAAACCTGTCCGACCTTCCCAACCTCCCTAGAATCGACTACCGGACAGATCAACTCTATAAGCAGATCATAGAAAATTGGTGGGCAGAACATTATTCTCAGCCTCCATACATCGCGATGTCCGTTGACCAAGGTGATACTTGTAAGGAAATGGTTTTGAACGGATTGGGCTATGCTATTATGCCTTCTCTTTTTTTAGATGGCATTAAAGATATTCATAAAATGGACTTAAAAGATAAGAAAGGAAATAGCTTAACCCAAAAAACTTGGATGTTTTATTATAAAGAATCAGTAGATATGAATGTTGTCAGGGCATTTGTGGATTTTGTAAAAACCTTGAATGTTTATTCACTTTAAATTTCATTAAAAAAACATTTGAAAGGATAGAGTTTTACCTTCTATTCCTTCAAATGTTTATTTTTAAATGAAGACTATTTATTTAATAAACTCATCCAGATATTTTCGAATTTCTTCTCGATTACCTGAAACTTTCTCTGCTCGCTTATTATCCTGTTCTAATTTTTCCAATGATTGATCTAAAACTTTTTCTTCTACCTGTTTAGGAATTACGACTACACCATCAATATCACCAACAATAATATCTCCCGGATGTATCGTTGTCCCGCCGCAGGAAATAGGGACATTCATTTCACCCATACCCGCTTTTCCACTTGCAGCAATAGTCGTTCCCTTGCAAAATACTGGATAGTTCAAGTCCTTAATGCCTTCAAGGTCGCGAACTACTCCATCGACGATGATTCCCTTAATCCCCAATGTTTGCGCCATACCAACAATAAAATCTCCTGCTATCGCTCGATACGTATCTCCTTTTGCATCAATAACCAAAACATCACCTTGTTTGGCCTCACGAATTGCTTTTAAGACAACAAGATTATCACCAACAGGCATTTTTACCGTAAAAGCTCTCCCTGCAACTCGATAACCATCTTTAACTGGCTTAATGGTGGGGGATAAGTTATTAAGTCCTTTCATGGTATCTGATATGCATGTTGTAGGAATTTCAGAAAACCTTTCAATAATACTCAATAGAAACACACCTCTCTATTAACTTTAATGACTTAATTTCATTATATTAATAAAAAGGGATAAATAAATAATTCCAATTTTTCATATCAATCTATATAAAATTCGAATGGTATGACGTGTATCTATATGAAAAGAGCCTCTTAAAACACATGACAAAACCCCACCTGTTCCCAATAGCAACTGGTGGGGTTTCTAACTGGCTTCTACATCTACATCAACCGGGAGGTCCATCTTTTGCAATCACGTCCTTTCATTTAAACGGCTAATTTACTGTATTCATCCAATTGATCTTTGGTTAAATTTTTGATGAAGCGATCGAAGTTTATTGACTCGATTTCATACCTTTCACAAATCTTTAAATAACTTTCATAGGCTTTATCCTGAATGTTCATCATCTTGACTCCTCCTTCTGTTATATAACAATAAATTTAACTTATTAATAATATATAACAACTGCATTTTCCCGTCAATGTATTTTTCTGAAAATTCGGTAACATTTTCATTCTCTTAGTATTTCCCATATTGTTCTTCCCTAACCGTCTCACTCAACAAAAAGAAGTACGTTAGGTGTCAAATACCCCCTCTTTTTAATTAGTGCTTTTCGCTCAAAAAAAAGAAGCTGCTGATCAGCTTCTGGTAATGAATTTCGTTATGGATTTACCTAAATATTAAAAGCTATAAATGTTTCCACTTTTTAATAAAAAGTTAACTAACTATATGCTTAACTATTATATCTTGAGCAAATAAAAATATAAGCCAGCCTATTAATCCTAGACCAATTGAAACAAATAAGTGAAACGAATGTCTTAGTGCTATTCCTATAATCAATAACATAACAACTGTTGCCGGTATGCCCCAAGCCACACCTAAAGCAAATTTACTTAATGTTTCCTTATGCTCCCCCTGTATATATAGCCAGAAGATACTTAAAACGCTAACTATTGGTAAAGCTGCAATTATTCCGCCTTGTTGAGGATATCTTCGTGATATTTCTGTAATAATGCCAATTATAATAGCTGAAACAATGATTTTAGCTGTTGTGAACATCTTCTGCCCTCTCCTTTAATAAGGTAAATGCTTCTAAGATCAGGTTCCTTTCCTCATTACTCATTTTTTCGAATAGAAGTTGTTTAAGCTTTTCTTCATCTAGACTGGAATGACGGTGCAATATGTCGCTTCCCAAGTCAGTAAGCTTTAAAATTACCTTTCGCTCATCCTTGATGCTGCGGGTTTTAAATACATACTTTTTTTCTAATAACCGTTTAATATGCTCTGAAGCTGTGTTGTGAGACACATGAATTGTGTTAGCAATTTCTTTTATGCCTACTTCATTTTCTTTTTGAATAACTTGCAAAATCCTTATGCTTTGGTGAGTAATTTTTTCTTGGTGTTTATAACGTAATTGATAGTAAATATCTGTCCATAGTTGATTTAACTGTACAATTTCTTTTAACATATTATCCCTCATTATATCGTATTTTACGAATATATCTTATAATACGATATAAATGGATGATAAGCAACTTCTTCAACTAACCTGCCACGATAGTTACATATATAAGCGCTGCCTTAAAAGACAGCTCCTATCTTTAGCTAAAGCACCTGTTAATACAAAAGATTTTTAAATGATCAAATATTAAGAGTGTGTAAATTAATTGCTGGAATTAGAAACTAAATATTTATAACTTGTATACTTCCATATAGATAATCGTTTTTGGTCTTTGGATGTTCAAAGAACTAAAAAGACATGGATAAACCGTCAATTCAGGTACTTTAAATTCTTTTCTCACACATGGAATCTAAATACGAAACGTCCATGGGAATATTAATTTAATTCGACCACTGAAAAAGGAAAAAATTTTTTTATGAAAGCCCAGAAAGCTTATGAACTTAAATCAATAGGAGGAATACTTTAGTGGATCAAAACAAAACAAACAGAAGTTTTAAGTCACTGATTGAAATACTATTAGTTTCAACAAGGCTTGGTTTAACATCGTTTGGTGGCCCAATAGCACATTTAGGATACTTTCATGACGAGTATGTTAAGCGAAGAAAATGGATGGATGAAAAAAGCTATGCTGATTTAGTTGCTTTGTGTCAATTCTTGCCTGGTCCAGCTAGCAGTCAGGTTGGAATCGGAGTTGGAGTTATGCGGGGAGGTTTCATCGGTGGAATTTTAGCTTTTCTTGGTTTTACCCTGCCTTCGGTGATAGCATTAGTAATATTAGCTTTATTTTTCAAAGGAATGGATGTTTCAAATGCAGGCTGGGTCCACGGATTAAAACTAGTGGCAGTAGCCGTAGTTGCACAAGCCATTTTGGGGATGTCAAAAAATTTAACCCCAGATATAAAGAGAAAGACAATTGCATTAATAGCCTTGGTTGGGACCTTGCTTTGGCAGACTGCCTATGTGCAAGTTTGTATTATTATACTGGCCGCATTGATTGGTTTTCTAATTTATAAACGACAAGACGAAAATTTTGGATCTAAAATCCATTTTCCGATTTCGCGCGGTTTCGGATTTGTTAGTTTAGCTTTATTTTTCGGATTACTGTTTCTACTTCCAATTTTACGGGAAGTTACTTCATCAAATTGGATTGCCCTGTTTGATAGCTTTTACCGGTCTGGTTCTTTAGTGTTTGGTGGTGGACACGTAGTCTTGCCATTGCTTGAACGTGAATTTGTCCCTACTGGATGGCTGGACAAAGAGGCATTTCTTGTTGGATATGGTGCAACACAAGCTGTTCCGGGTCCATTATTTACGTTTGCAGCCTACATAGGTGCCGTGATAAATGGATGGCAAGGTGGCTTAATAGCAACAATTGCTATTTTCTTGCCTGCATTTCTTCTTATTTTAGGGACATTGCCATTTTGGGATACATTACGCCGTAATACTAAAGTAAAAGGGGCATTAATGGGAGTAAATGCAGCAGTTGTAGGCATCTTGATTGCGGCTTTTTATAATCCCATATGGAACAGCTCCATTTTAGCTCCTATAGATTTTGCTTTTGCTGCCATCTTATTTAGTATGCTTGTGTACTGGAAATTGCCTGCTTGGTTTATAGTGATAACCGGTGCTGTTGGCGGTTCACTTATGACGTTAATATGAACCGATTTATCGTTTCACCTTTTATTGACACATTTTTATCTTATTCATCCTATCTTTCCTATGGAACTAACCTGCACCGTTAGTTCCATAACAAAAGACTGTCCCTAGTCCAACCTTATTGTTGAAATAAACTTAGAAAAAGCTGCGATAATGAAAGCTACATTCTTCATTTAAAGCTACAACCGAACAAAATAACCGCCCCTTAAAAGAGCGGTCTTCGAAAATTGTGCGATATGAAATTTTTCTATAAACGCAATAAATGACTTTCAGATGCCTAAATTGACATAAAAAGATGCAGTGTAATGAAACAGAGCACCAGGCCAGATTTCAAGCTATGCTGCAGATTTGGAATCAGTTTGATAATTTCTTCCTGTTCGAGCAACTTTATTCCAGTCTTTGTTAAAGAAATAAGCAATGCTTCCATACATAACAATATACAAAGTTACAAATCGATAGACGAATATATCAAAAATAATTGTAATAATTAAGCGATATCTATCCTTCTTTTGAAACGTAAACCCGTAATGCTTACCCATTCCAATTGCCACCAAGTCATACGTTAAACTAAATAAAAAAATGTAAGACAAATAGGTAAATATATAATAACCAGAGAAAGTAGGAGGGTTTAATGTGCTATTTATCACAAAAATACTTGTCGTAACATAAGTACCGATGGTCCCTACTAGAAAAGATTCGGCTATGTAGAAAAAGGAAACCGGCTTAGTGAAAAACGTTTTCCAAAAAAAGGATCTAAAATGGATAAAACAATCAATAAATGCTTTTTGCCATCGTATGCGTTGCTTGATAAAATCCTTCCAGTTTTCAGGTAATTCTGTATAACAAACAGCTTCTGGTACAAAAACAATCTTCTTTTTTTTCTGTCCAGATATGTACCTATGAATGCGCAGTGTTATATCAATATCTTCTCCTATTGTTGTTCGATAACCTCCTACATCAACAAGAGCTTGTTTTGTAAAAATACCAAATGCTCCGGATATGATGGCTAATGCATGAAAGCGTGCAAGAGATACTTTTGTAATATAGAATGCTTTTAGGAAATCCAACATTTGGACACGAACTAGCATATTTGTATGAAGTAAAGACAAATATCTCAAAGGATTAGATGTTTTCGTTTGCAAAACATGCACCATACCACCTGCAGCCACTACATCCTTATCCTCAAATGTGTTGTTAACAATTGATAAGGCCCGCTCTGTCAAAATGGTGTCAGCATCTAATGTTACAATCAAACCTTGACTGGAATATTCAATACCTGCATTTAAGGAATCAGCTTTTCCCCCATTCTTTTTATCTATAACGTAGATATTGGGATAAAGTTTGGATTGATAAAAATTTTCTACTTTCTTATGGGAAAGCTTTCTAAGTGCAGATTTTGAACATGGCTTTAACTTTAGAAATTTATGGAAGAGAATCATAGTCTTATCATCTGAACCATCATTGATATAAATGACCTCAAACTGTGAATAAGCTAATGATTTCATACTCTTAATGGAGGTTTCTATAATTCCCTGCTCATTGTAACAAGGAACTAGAATACTAATTCCTTTTTCCTTTGCAAGATTTTGTTTAATCCCTTCGCTTTGTTCACGAAACCAAGGTAAACAATGGAACAAATGAAGTAAAGAAAAAACAATAGATAAACAGAACAAAATTACGATAAAAATACCCAATAAAACAATCCTCCTTAAAAGAATAGCAAAATAATATTGCTTTCTCTCAATATAATTCAAGAGGAATGTAGCTTTTTTGAGGGTAAATAAGAAAATGGATATATACTCCACGTATTTCAGGGAAATCCAAAAACACGTAATGGATTCTTTTATAGATACTAGAACTGTATTTGCGGTACCCCTATAAGAAAATTCCTGTCCTGGTATTTTCATAAAATAAAATAATTGCACACCTATTAGTCATGTATAATAAACTTGTTTTTATCCTTCTACACCTGTTACTTTTAAATTTTGATATAACTGCTTGAATAAACAAAAAAGCCATACCTTTTAAGGCATAGCTCTCATTTAAAAGAAAATAAGGTAGTCCTGCCTGCTATTTCTTTTAAATCTATTTCGCTATAATCGACTGAACCCCATTATGCACCATTGCATAATTTGTTACGCATTTAAGCATATTTGTTTGTTATTCTGGATCAGTGAAGATGATTTCACCGTCCATGATGGTCATTTTCACTTTCGTATCAGGACATCGTAACCATTCTCATTCCGTTACTGATTTAATTCTGCAGCCCTTCCTCCGCTCTCTTTTTATCATTCTTATTGTCCGACTGAACCGTTTTTTTCGGATATCTAAAAATAAAGAAACATTCAATGCAAAGGTAGCAGAGCCGGTTATTATTTTACTAATGAATTCCCCTGAACATAAACTACGTGTCCATCAACAATCGTTTTATTAATCTATCCTTCTTTTAAATTGGCTGTTTTCGCTTACTTTGTTGCTATTTTCCAAGTAAAGCGGTGCGGTTGATTTCCCCTCCAGATACTCGCTTTCCGTGGGGCGGGCGGTGAGCCTCCTCGGCGTAAACGCCTGTGGGGTCTCACCTGTCCCGCTGCTCCCGCAGGAGTCTCGCACTTGCGCTCCAATCAACCTTAAATCGTTTCGTTTTAAAAACAACAATCTTTACGAAAAGAGCCTTTAAATTTCAGGCCAAGTTGAGAAGAAGGATTGCGTAAGCCTTAATTACGATGTGGTAAGCCTAAAATAAGACAGCAATCCCTACTTTAAAAACAAATTCAGCTTGCATGTGATGCGACCTGATAAGAGAAATTACCTGCTTTATTTTTAATGATTAACGGAACAGCGCTTTGTTTGTTCCCTTTTTTGAAGGGGATGGGGTCGGGAGTATTTCTTTTTGCAATATAGGGCCGTATGTATCGACACGACGGTCTCTAAAGAATTGCAGGATTTTTCTAGTCTCTTCTATTTCTTTTAAATCAATCTCTTGTACGATAATCCCTTCTTCCTCATCAAGTGAAGCTAAAATATTCCCGAATGTATCGCTAATGAATGAACCGCCGTAAAAATTCATGTCCTTTTCCTGGCCCACTCGATTTGTCGCAGCAACAAATACACCATTCGAAATGCCATGAGCGGAAATTGCCTTTTCCCAGGATGATCTTGTCGATATCTCGGGATGATCTGGCTCTGAACCAATGGCGGAAGGATAGAATAATATCTCTGCACCTTGTAAACTCAAAATTCGGGCAACTTCTGGATACCACTCGTCCCAACAAATCCCGACTCCTATTTTTCCATAAGCCGTTTCATAGACTGGATATCCAGTATTGCCTGGAACGAAATAGTATTTTTCATGATACTGGGGACCATCCGGAATATGATTTTTTCTAGTGATCCCTAAACATTCTCCATCAGCATCAAATACAGCTGCACTATTGAAATAAATGCCAGCACCTGCTCTTTCGTAAAAAGGCACAATCAAGACAATGGCCAATTCCTTTGCTAATTCGCCCATTTCCGCTAATGTACCGCTATCTGCATCTTCAGCTAAATCATAATTTTTCACACTGACCGTTTGCGGAAAATATTGCGAAGAAAATAATTCCTGCAGGCAAACGATTTGTGCACCTTGACTTACTGTTTCTTTTATTTTCTCTATCGTTTTTTGAATATTTTGCTCAATGAATTCCCCACAATGAATTTGAATAAGACCAACTTTCACTTTTGACATTTTCTCACTACCTGCCTTTTTATATTTTTTTATCTTATACAGTTGTGACGACCTGGTTCTCATAAATGATCTTTCCATCCATGATCGTCATCTGCACTTCTGTTTCAAGAATTTCCTCTGTTGATATGCTAAATAAATTTTTATTCAAGACTGCGATATCCGCTATCTTCCCTTCTTCCAATGTGCCTAATTCTTTTTCTCTAAAAGACCCGAATGCCGGTGTAGCCGTGTAGTACTTTAACGCCTGTGCCAATGTTACTCCTTCCGACTCTTGCCACGCCTTCCCGGTTAAATCTTTTCTGGTGATCGCCTGATAAATGCCCATCATGGGATTTAGGGGCACTACAGGAAAATCTGTACCAAAGGCGATTTTAGAACCAGTATCCACTAGTGTTTTGATAGGATAATAGAGAGGTTGTTGTGTTTCACTGATTCTGGCTGTATATGCCTCACTTTCCATCAATTCAATATGTTTAGGCTGAAAGGAAGCGATTACATCTAATTCCTTAAAGCGGTGAACATCGTCCGGATGCAATACCTCTACATGTTCTATGACATGTCTAGCATCTCTTTCTCCATTTTCGCTTCTCGCCTCTTCAAATGCATCCAATGCTAAGCGGACAGCACCGTTACCTATAGCATGGAAACGAATTTGAAATTTTTCCTTATCTGCCTTTTTTACTAATTGTTTAATTGTTTCAGTTGGATAAGTAGTTCCGCCTTTTGTTTCAGGACGGTCTTTGTAATGATCCAATAAAAAAGCAGTATGACTTGTCACAACACCATCTATAAATTGTTTTAATCCAGAAAAGGTGAGCCTGTCTGACTGATAATTTCTTTGTAATTCCTTTGCGGCAGCTAAATCCATTTTTAACTCCGGCGAAAAGTGAATTCTGGTTGTAAGTAATCCTTCTCTCTCAAACTCCTTGAAAATTTCAAGATCGTCTAATGGATTTGGCGCAATTTTAGCTCCGTATAAATCATTAACGGATGTGATTCCCAATCTTTTTGTTTCATTAAGAAAACCTTGGAATAGGTTTACACGTTTATCTTTCGGTAATTTATATGCATGTTCTGATGCATACCCAATTGCCTGTTCAAATAGAAGGCCTGTCAGTTCCCCATTTTCATCTTTTCCAATTTCTCCATAGTCCGGATCTTCGGTATCCTTCGTTAATTGAATCACTTCCATTGCTTTACTATTGATCCAAGCGTAATGCACTTCTGCATTGAATAATAAAACAGGACGATCACTAATATATTCATCTAGTGTTTTTCTATGTGGCAGAACTTTGTCCTTCCAATTGGTATGATCCCAACCAACACCGAATATCCACTCATCATTTGGTCTCGTTTCAGCAAATTCACCCACTATTTTGGCTGCATCTTCTGCTGAAGCTGCATCAAATAATTTGGCACTATCCTTCTGTAAAATGCTTCCCATCATAATGTGCATATGAAAATCATGAAATCCCGGAATGATTAGTCCGTCTTCCATGTCATACACCTTTGTTTGATCTCCTAGGAATGACATTATCTCTTCTTTAGAACCGATTTTAATAATTTTATTATCTTTAATGGCGATAGCTGCTTTTATTGGCTCATCTTGCAGCCCAGTAAAAACATGTTGACCAGAAAGAACGATATCTGCACTTACCATTTTTATCCTCCTTGATGATGGCTTTTATGCCTGAATTTCTTTTTCAATCGCACTATCAATAGAAAGCTCTGGCGGCCGCTTGCTAAACAATTTCGTATTTGAAAGCAGCATGATGAAACCAATCCCAAACCATCCTAGTCCGAGTAAGAGTGCCTTGGAATCAAGGCTAGTCCATAACCAAATTGTGAAACTAGTGCCAATCAGCGGCAGTATTAAGTATTTTAGTGCATTAATTCCGTTGCGCCGTTTTTCTCTAATAAAATAATGCGAAATAACCGATAGATTAACAAATGTAAATGCAACGAGCGCCCCGAAGTTAATAAAGGATGAGGCTGTCACTAAATCAACAAATAAAGCAGACAAAGCAAAAATACCCACTAAGGTGATGTTGTGTGTTGGAGTTTGAAATTTTGGATGAATATAACCAAATATTTTCTTTGGAAGAACTCCATCCCTCCCCATCGCATACAAAAGTCGCGAAACACTTGCATGAGCTGATAAACCAGATGCCAGCCCCCCCGTAATATAACCTGCTAGAAAAATAGATTGAAATAAATTTCCCCCGATGTACAGAGCAATTTCCAAGGAAGCGGAATCCGGATCTTTAAAGGCTTGGAAATTTGGGTAAACAAGGTGACTGATATATGAGATGGTGACGAACAGACCTCCTCCTATTAATGCGACGAGGAATATGGCCTTGGGTATTATTTTTTTCGGATTGATGGTCTCCTCCGAAAATGTGGTAACAGCATCAAATCCTAAAAAGGATAGACATAAAACAGAAGATCCTGCTAGTACCAAAGATAGCGGTATATCTCCATTCATGAATGGAGAACTCATGAATAATGTTCCTGAACCCATTCCGTTAAGTAACCCTTTAATTGAGAGGAATGTAAATATAACTATTATTAAGAATTGACAGGCAACTAATAAAAGATTTATTTTTGTTGCTATTTTTACTCCAATTATATTTACAATGGTGATTGAAATGACAAAGGCAATTAGCCAGGCGGAAAAAGGAACGGAAGGAAAATATGCGTTTAAGTAGATAGCGATAAGTAATCCATTGATCATTGGCAAAAATAAATAGTCCAATAGGATAACCCAGCCCACTAAGAATCCAAGGTGAGGATTAAATGCCTTTTGAGTGAATGTATATGCAGAACCGGCAACAGGGTAGGCCTTGACCATTTGACCATAACTGTAGGCTGTAAATAACATACCAACCAAAGCTATGATATAAGCAGCAGGCACCATCCCTTTCGTTATTTCCGCAACAACCCCATATGTAGAAAAAACTGTTGTAGGTGCCATATAAGCCAATCCAAATAGCACTAAAGGAAACACTGTTAACGAACGTCTTAATTTTGCATTCTCCATGTATCACTCCACCCTTATTCGTGATTAATTAACTAATATGCAAATACCATACCAAGTGGGGATTAATGTTATTTTCCCAACATTTTCAATATGCAGATAATTCAATAAATTTAGCGAGTTTATGCAATCTTACATTAATTATTTAAAATTGCATAATTAGTCTTTAGTCGAGTTGTCTCACCGCGTATACCGGTTGATCAGAATAAGGTACGAAATAAGCTATGAGCCGTAATCGCGACAGAGTTCCATTTCAATTCATGCCCCTAAGAAAGGCGGTTCATCTATTGGATTATAATTTCCCGAATTCCCTTTCCAATTTCCTTTGGGGGTTCATTAAATAGTACCCTGCGCTCATTCAGATAGTGATAATGTTGTCTGCTCTCATGAACAAGCGACATGTTTATAGATGCTGATAACACCTCTTCTTCACGTCCCGCTTCAGCAATTACCCTTCCATATGGATCAACAACAACGCTCTCTCCACAAAACGCAGTTCCCCCTTGCTGCCCAACTAGGTTTGCCATGACGACAAACATTTGATTCTCTTGTGCTCTGGCTTTAATGGCAAGGCGGTGTACCGGACCATCCCAATTTCCATCTGTCAACACCAATAGCTCTGTTCCCATACTGGCAACTGCACGTGCTGTTTCTGGAAATTCGATATCGTAGCAAATGAGCAGTCCGATCTTTGTTCCTTGCCAGCTGCAGCTCCGATAATAATTTCCGGCTTTAACGGCTGAAGATTCACCTGCCCACAAATGGGTTTTACGATAAGTGAGCAATAATCCTGTCGGACCAACCAGAACAGTTGTGTTATAAAGGTTTTCTCCCTCCAATTCGTATAAACCAACAACAATTGAGGTATTAGCTTTCCTCGCTTGGCGTTCTAAATGTTTAACAATTGGTCCATTTAATGGCTCGGCTAATGTACGGCAAACCTCCGGTGAAAGAAATCCCGTGATAAATGTCTCAGGAAACACAATGAGATCATGAGAATGACCATATTCATCAACGACATTATCTAAACGAGTAAGATTGTTCTCAACTTCCCCTACTTCACAACTAAGTTGTGCCAAAGCAATATTTACCTTCTTCATAATAAAAGCCTCTCCTTTATTCGATGATAAAACCTAAAAATAATACAATTATTGTGCCAATTGAAAAATCAAATAAGGAAAAAAGGCATTCCTTTAAGATGCGCCTGGTCATGGCTATTAATCGAGATAGAAGCATTTTTCCCTTTCAAATGTGTCGATCCTTTGTAAGCTGCAGCTCCCCCGCCACTGCCAACGTAAATAATCTATTCTTCACCAGCCGTGTAAACGCTACCATTATTAAAGATAATTCGCCATTTGAATCGAGTCCCTTTTAGAAAAAGTCAATCCATCACCCGATTATTTGATTTTCTTTATCCTTTTCGTCCATCGTCCCATTTTCAGAGAAAGGAATACTTGTACTTTGACTATTTCGGACAAAAAATACTGAGATAAGAGATGCAATACAAAGAAATACTAAAAATGATGATAGTGGAATCCAAGAATTATTGTAAGCGCCGACTAATATGGTCGCAATCATTGGAGCAGTTCCGCCAAATAATGCCGAGCCTGTTTGATAACCAAGTGTTATTCCTGTATAACCAACATTCGTACTAAACATTTCAGTAAACATTGTACCAATAGTCGCCGCTATTGGAGGCCATAGAACTCCTAAGCCTACTATTGAAATAACGTATAACAAAGGGGTAGATTGTAAGGACAATAAATAAAAGTATGGAAAGGCAAAAAGAGTTATTCCGATTGTACCAATAAGAAAAACACGTTTACGGCCAATTTTATCAGATAACATTCCCATAAACGGCATGCAAATCGCAGTAACAATTGTTGCTGCAGTAACTACATTTAAAGCCGTAGTCCTTGAAAAACCATGTGTTTCCGTAGCATATGATATAAAAAATGTGGAAAATAAGTAGAATGGGCCCACTTCAACACATTTTGCACCTAAAGAAATCAATACCGCTTTCCAATGAAATCGCAATGTCTCAAAAAGTGGGATCTTTACGACATTTCCCTTTTCTTTCTCTTCCTTGAATGCTGATGTTTCCTCAATCCCTTTTCGTATCCAAATACCGATAACAACCAAAATGGCACTTAGGATAAATGGCACTCTCCAGCCCCATGAAAGAAATTGAGATTCAGGAAGTAGACTCATTAATGAAATAGAGAATGTCCCAAGTAACATCCCAAGAGGGATTCCCATTGCGGGAAAACTTCCAAAAAAGCCACGTCTTTCTTTAGGTGCGGATTCAACCGCTAAGAGGATTGCCCCTCCCCATTCTCCACCAAGTCCGATACCTTGAACAAGACGAAAAAAAACAAGGAGGATTGGTGCCCAAAGCCCTATCATGTTATATGTTGGAAGGAGTCCGATACAAACTGTAGAAACTCCCATTAATAAAAGTGAAAGCACGAGAGTATTTTTCCTGCCAAACTTGTCACCCAAATGACTAAAAACAAGCCCGCCAAGAGGCCGTATAAAAAATGTAATTCCAAATGATGCATAAGCAAGCAATAAACTTACAAACGGATCGTCACTGGGAAAATACAATTTATTAAATACAAGTGCAGCAACGGTTCCATAAAGAAAGAAATCATAAAATTCAATAGTACTGCCAAGTAAACTCGCAAATAATATCTTTCTTGATTTCTTGTCCAGTTTCTTTTTCCCACTCAATTAACACACCTCCAAATTAGTTACATTTCTGGATGTGCTTTCTTAGATGCTGAAGAATTATCATTCTCTACATTTTCTTTAAAAGAAGATAATGACGAATGAGCTTTTAATTCCATAGGTATTGTGTATAATGCATTGTGTATACACAATACATTATACAATTACCTTCAAAAAGACAAAAATCGTTCTGGTGAAAAAGCCGTCGCAATTTGTTCTCAAGCGTGGACATATTGATATATCAGCCTAAGCAAAGATGTTTATCGGTATATCCATATTTCCGTGAAATTTCGAGTGCTGCACCCTGAATCTTTTCAACCAATGGAGGCAACATCTCCTTTCGGAAATTCACCTCAAGACCTGCAACACTAATCCCCGCTATGATATAACCTTTGTAATCAAAAATAGGGGCGGCTACCGCAGATATATACTTTTCAAGTTCTGAGTGACTGACCGCAAATCCCGTTTTTCGAGACTCCTCTAGAAGTATACGAAGTCTCTCTTTACCTGTAACCGTTCCAGATGCGATCGACTTCAGTTCGGATTGTTCCAAATATTGTTCCTGCTCATCATGTGGCAGAAAAGCGAGAATAACACGTGAACACGCTCCGGCATATAGCGGCATTCTCCGGCCGATAGCCGTATAATGCCTCACATGCTGTTCTTTATCCAGCTTTTCGATGCAGATTGCTTCTTTTCCATCTTGTACGATGAGATTAACAGATTCCCCTACCTTATCATGAAGTTTTTGCATAATCGGCAAAGCTACCTTCCGAATATCGAGGCGTTCAGCTACTAAATGGCCAAACCGAAGAAATAACAGGCCAAGTGAATACTTTCCATCTTTATCTTTATCGAGCAGGCCCATCTCTTCAAGTGACATTACCATTCGAAAAACGGATGTTTTCGGTATCCCTGAAAAATGTACGATTTCATTGAAACTTATCTTTGAATGAGTTAAGAAGAGAGTAAGGATATCCATTGATCTGACGACTGTCTTATTTTTGCTTTGCATGAGTTTCTCCTCCTTAACCACAATAAAAGCACTTTTTTGAAAGCTCACGCAGCTTTACCTATCAAACTTAAAGAATATTCCAGCCATAAGTTTAGCTGAGTATTTTGCCATACTTCCCTTCATAAAAGGCTAGTGGTGCCCCTTCCTCAATGACGATATCAGTTACTTCCCCAATAAAAAGTGTATGGTCCCCAGCTATTTGTTTACTATGGACCTTACATACGATGTTTGCTAGAGCATTTTTTATTACGGGCAGTTCATTTATCCAGCCAAATTCAATCTGACGGTTATCTTTAATCTGCCCCGCAAAATGCATGGATAACTCTTTTTGAGCATCAGACAATATATTTACAGCAAATTTTCCAGACTCATTAATTTTATCTAGCATTTTTGCTTTTTCGCCTATGGATATTAAGACCAATCTTGGATGAAGGGAAACTGACATAAATGCATTAGCCGTCATACCGTGTGCTTCATCTTCTAAAAGTGATGTAATGACTGTTACTCCTGTAGCAAATTTCCCCATCGCATTTCTAAAATTTCTATCATCCATCAGTTTGTAACCTCCTTAAAATTTGAACGATACTGGGACAATGACTCAAAAGGTAATTGTTTTAAGAATTTGACTGTCAATTCTTCCACAACACCTCCCTTCAGCCCTTCTGTAATTTGACCGCTAATTTCATCATTTCCCTTGCTGGACCCATATCTTATAAATAACCCCTGACAAGTTTTGTTCTCATTTTTGATTTCTACACTATATACACCTGGTTTTGGCAGGATATACTTATTTTCGATATGAATTCCCACATTTTCCCCATTCTCATGTTTATGTCTATTTGAACTATAAACGATCCCTTTAATTTCAAAATGATGTCCCAAATAGTAAGGTACAAGGTGGACATCTCCATCCGTTACTATTTTTCTAATTAAAGTTGAACTTATTTTTTCGTCATTATGTACCTGCTTTGAAATGACGGTTACATCAAAGGGGTTATTTTTGCTCACTTTTTGCAAATAATCAACCGTACCCTGAGCTTTATTACCAAAGGTGAAATCAAATCCCACAACTAAGTGTTTAGCTTGAAGACCTATAACATATTGATTAATAAAGTCAGAAGGCTGAAGGGAAGCAAATGATGAATTAAACTTTATGACAAAGAGTTTATCCACTCCAATAGCAGTCATTCTTTCAATCTTTAAAGCTAGAGGAGTTAAATACCTCAAATCTTTCTCCAATTTGATTACTTCATTTGGATGTGGATCGAAGGTCATCGCCGTGAATTTAAGATTTTTCTTTTCGGCTATTTTCTTGGTTTGCATCAACAGTGATTGATGACCTAAATGAACACCGTCAAAAAAACCTAATGCCATTACGTGAGGTTCCCTTGGATATATGGATCCCTTTAGTGGATTTGTTAAATGGTAAACTTCCAACTTGCTTCACCTTCTCCGTCATCAAGATAATAATTTTTGTCAAAGGGGAATAATTGTGTTGTCGATTTATTTAATGTAATATTGGACTTCAAAAACCTTGCATCCGTTTGGTCGCCAAGTTTCGTTTCCGGTGACGGGCATCAACCATTCATGTGGTACATTTTCCAAGTCAGCAAAATAACTTTCCAAAAATCTTGATTGTGCACTCATTGTTTAACGATTAAGGGTTTCTGTGTAATGAATTGTGTATACATCATTCATTACACGGAAAATTCAGATAACCACACCCTGAGATAATCCAATTATCAATTTTAGCAATCAGAACTTGGTTCCTGAGTAAGACTGTACCGGAGATAAAAGGCTCCTCGTTGTTTGATGTCACGAGAAGCCATTTGATAGATTACCATATTCGTATAGGAATGCAGGAGCTTATTCGTTTCAAAACATATCTGTTCATTGTTCGTTGGAGTAGTAACGGACCTCGAAGATCTTACAGCCATCTGGCGATTTCCATGGTCCATGTTCCATTCCTGGAGGACGGCAAGCAACCATTCCTGCTGTAAATTCCTCATTTAGACGTAAATCGATTAAAGATCCTTCAATAATATATAATTCTTCCCAAAAATCATGGACTTGCACTCCATTAGGAGAAGTATCTGTCCCTGGTCCGTTATGAAGAATTCTTGTAGCGACTCCAGTAGTAGGGTCAGAAGCAATGATTCTTTCAGAAAGGCTCTTAACCTTACTGAAAGGCTGCGCTTCAAAAGTGTTATGATCGACAAATTCATGCTCTTCTTTTTTCTGATCTGCATAATAGCGAACTTCAAAAATCCTGCAACCATTAGGTGATTTCCATGGTCCATGCTCCATCCCAGGTGGACGGCAAGCAACCATTCCTGCTGTAAATTCCTCATTTAGACGTAAATCGATCAAGGATCCTTCAATAATATATAATTCTTCCCAAAAATCATGGACTTGTATTCCATCCGGGGATGTATCAGTACCTGCCTCCAGTTCAAGAATGCGGGTTGCTACATTGGTATCTGGAATCTGTGCTATAATTCGTTGGGATGCACCTTCTACAGTTTTTGAAGGAACAGCTTCAAAAGCTTTATACTCAATAAATTCAATTTCCGGTTTTCTAACAATTTTCATTTCTGATTTTTCCATGTCATACTACCTCCGCATCCATTAAAATATGAACCTGATAATTTAATTGAATTTTATTATCTGTTAAACGATCATATAATTCTGCTGAAAAAGCTTCCCCAAAAATAAATTCACCATTTTTAATCGGTAATGTTCCGCAAAACACAATCATATCCTCACTATCATATCCGCGTTCCTCTATGATTTTGAGCAATTCTTTAGGATGCAGGAATTCTCCCAGTTTGCCTGTTTGGTACTCCTTTTTCACCCCATCTACAACCATCCAGCTTCTCATTTCAATGTCATCCCATCGATCCTTTACATCATCCAAGGACCAAAATTGTGTTGAAACAGGCTTGCTGCACACTTGTTTGGATTTCTGAATAGACACTTTTTCAAGCCCGCGGTCGGTGTGATCACTACCTAGTCCTAAATACCATTTCCCATCAATTTTCATGATGACCACTTCCGCTTCTCCGCTGCTGCTTTCTTGTATAACTGAAATTGACTTATTTGTCGTAATAAGATTTGTTGAAAGATCATAAATCATCGGGACTTGAGGAGGAGCTGGAACGCCTATCTCCTTCAATTCATCAATATGTTTTTTTACAGATTCCTGGTCTTTTCCCGTATAGCCGGCTATAAGCAATCGTTTAGGGTCTGCGACAATATTTCTTCCACGAACATTAATATTTATCAACTGAATTCCTCCTGTCCATCTAAGACTCTGTGCTTCAAATTAGGGAATACATCACGAATTTTAGTAACCTGGGATGGATCAATCTCTGTTTTTATAATCGTTTCTTCATCTCCTCCAGCAGCCACAACAATCCCCCATGGATCAACCACTTGACTATGACCAGCTAAAAGGACGTCATTAGTATTACCAACACAATTACTCGAAATCAAGAAACACTGGTTTTCTAATGCCCGAACTGAATTGAATAATTTCCAATGCTCCAGCCTTCTATGTGGCCAAGCAGATGTAACAAGAAGGAATTCTGCTCCTAAATTCACTTCTGCACGGTACAATTCAGGAAATCGCAAATCATAGCAAGTGGATAAGCCTACTTTCCCGAATTCTGTATCCGCTACAGTTGTTTCATTTCCTCTCGTCAATATTTGACCTTCTTTTGAACCATAACGAAATAAATGCATTTTTCGATAGGTTCCTATAAGGGTCCCATCTGGAGAAAATAGAACACTTGTGTTGTAGTATTTTCCATTATTCTTTTCTATAAAACTACCTGCGAATATATATGAATGAACTTCTTTCGCCTTTGAGGAGAAACGTTGTACAAAATTCCCATTCAATTCTTCCGATTCTTCAATATAACGATCAAAAGAAAAGTACCCCGTTGCCCACGTTTCCGGTAAAACTATTAAATCTTGTCCTTTTAATCCGTCAATCATTGACTCCACACGATCTATGCGAGCATTTTTAGATTCACTATCTTTAATCTCTAACTGTATTGATGCAATTTTCATTTCTTCTACCATCCTTTTATTTATTTTCCCTATATTAGTTCTTTCACCTGAGTTGGAAGAGAATAGCTTTCTAAAAATTTATCCACCATTTGAACCGGCTCATCATATCCGTAATTTCTAAATGAAAAGCCTTTCGTGACGAAAGGTGCACCATTATAGAACATTTCATACTGTTGATGCCTGCCGCCGAATTCTGAACCAATGATATCCCACACTAACTTAAATAATTTAACTTTTTCCTCAGCCCCAACCCCCGTAGAACGTATATATTGATACATATCATCTTTCGTTTCAGGATTGATGAGTTCTTTATATGATGATGGTAATTGTAAAACACCTCCACCGCATAACTCCCTTAAAATTTTTATAGTGGAAGCATAAATAGTTTCCTGTTGACCTACTACACCATAAAGAAAACGTGGATTCGGTCGTGCCACACCGTTTTTGTCCATGATACAATTATATTCAGAAGCTAAAAGATTACCTTCCACAGAAGCCGCAATAGAAGCAAGTTCCCCTAGCTTCTCTTGGACTGAAGGGATTTTATCGATTCCATTCATCGCAGTAACTTTTCTAGCAGCACCAATCAAAAATTTCAATTTATTGCTAAACCTTATTTGTGCTTGATTATTGCCCAAGATATGGGCTGGTGTTTCATGGAACTGAGCTCTCACGATGTCAATATTTTTGTAAACAAAGATATCTTTCCAAGGAATAAATACATCGTCAAAAACAACTAATGAATCACTTTCATCAAAACGAGAGGATAATGGGTAATCAAATGTGCTTGGTGATTTTTCAGCATAACCAGGTCTTGCATAAAATTTTAATCCTTTTGCATGAATCGGCAGTACAAAAGACAAAGCATAATCTTCATCACCAGGTCTGAGTGGTGTAAGGCAACTTACAAATAAGTAATCCGATACTGCTGAGGCGGTCCCGAGCATCTGGGAACCTCGAACAATAATTCCATCGGCTCTTTCTTCGTACACTCCAACTGGGAGAAATTTATCTTCCTGCTCATGGGCTGCTTTACTTCGATCAATCTGTGGCGGAATAATAACGTATGTTACATATAGATCCCCATCCCGTACATGTTTATAAAAATTCAAAACATTATTCCCATAACCTTCTCCTCCACGATCAAACACTTCGGGGGAACTGGCAAAGGCAGCTAAAAAGCTGGCGACGTGATCAGGGCTTCTTCCGACAAAACCACAAGTTGCTTCAGACCATTTAGAAATCGCCAATCTTCTCTCTTCAAGTTCTTCCCGACTCCTTGGAATCATATAAATTTTATTTGCCAGTGTACCGTCCTCAGTTTTGTATGTCATATTCTGAGATTCATCTGATGCTAAATCGTATAAGCCTGCAATGGTATCCGTAATTCCTGTAAAAGCTGGGTGGGTCGTCACATCCTGTACTCGTTCCCCATTTATGTAGATCGCCCGATCATCTTTCAATGTCTGTAGATATTCTTTACCTGTTCTAACCATACCTGATTCCTCCCTATGTTTGAATAAGTACATGTTTTAAAAATAAGAAACAATTTAACAGCTTAACAGCGACCCTTAATTGTGTTATGTGTGGTGTATTATGTATTATGTATTATGTATACATTAAAAGTCCTGGATTGCCATTCATGTAATTAAGGTAATGACATTACCTTTTAATTTCATGTTTATATCCTTTTACTTGATGGATGCTACCTTAAGCTTTTTAATGAATTGTGATTTGCGCTCAAAACTAAATGTCATGAAGCTTTTCCACCACTCCTTCAATAAGGTGGAAATACCCTTCGAGCCAGCGGGTAAACGCTTTCATTTCCAATAAGTTATAAACTTACCTCTAATTGATCTCTCATTGTTTCAACAACAATACTTACAATTAAGCAAAAACTCAGGTAAAGGCTTTCGAAAGAATGTTTCCAAGACTTTTGCCATAAACGTGACAAAAGACTTGGTTTGACCTTGCAGTATATCTTCTATTTCATAGGCTGAAGTTGATTCTAAACCCTTAGTTTTTGTCCTTGGAGATGCAGTAAACTACCTTTTGCTAGGAGCAATCCCCCCCCTTCAAGCATTTGATAGAAAATCAGGAATTATCAACAATGATTAAGGTTTCTTTTGTTTTTTCTAAATGATTTAAAATAGCCTGTGAAGCTAGTTCGGGATTTTTTTCTTCTAAAGCCTGGATAATCTGATTATGTTCCATCAAAACTTTCTTCATTCTCCCATGTTTACTGACTGCTTTTAAACCCATAAGCTGAGTAAGGTTGTGCAGATTGTTTAAAACTTGCTCTATTATGGTGAAGTTCGCTAGTCTTGTCAGCGAGAGATGAAACTCATGGTCTAGACTTATAAAACTAATGGCATCATCATTTTGCAATGCTTCTTCTTGTTGCTTCAGAATTAATTTAAGTACCTTCAGTTGTTCAGGTGATGTAATTTCTTCTGTTAGCTTTTTGACCGATTCAACCTCAATAGCACTTCTTAGTAAAAAGATTTCATCTTGTTCCTCTGGTGTAATCTTTCTTACCGTTAATCCCTTCCTTGGAATAGAAACAAGTAATCCTTCCTTCACCAAATCTTGAATAGCTGCCCTTACCGGCGTTCTTGAAGTATTTAACCTTTCCGCTAATTGAACTTCTGTAAATATTTCATCACCGGTAATACCACCAAATAAAATCGCCTTTTTAATTTGCTTATACACTTTATCTTGCGTTGTTCTTTCCTTTTCGATTGGTTTTAAATGGA
Source organism: Peribacillus sp. NPDC094092 (assembly GCF_050279365.1). Lineage (NCBI taxonomy): Bacteria > Bacillati > Bacillota > Bacilli > Caryophanales > Bacillaceae > Peribacillus > Peribacillus sp. NPDC094092. The sequence goes on from NZ_JBNNUC010000001.1 coordinate 1,631,415, forward strand.
TTCCTGCCATGTTAATCCGTCCTTTTTGATAAGTCTTTTCATATGAATCATCGGAATCTATATGATTGGTTAAAACTCAATATGTGTTATGTATACATAATACATAAAACTCAAAACATAAGTCAATAATATTTTTTATATTTTTCTGAATTTTAAAAACCACCCTATATCAAGAATCAAATGCTGCCTATCGACGGCCATCATTTGGGACAACTCAAGGCTCTAAGTTTGATCAATTAATGCAAATGCCCTTGATAAATATATTGAAAGAGCAAACAGACCATTATGTCATCTATCCAATTAACCTATTTGTTAGCAATAAATTTCCAAACGGTTAATACTGCAAAATATATGAAGGGAAATCTGATGCTTTGCTGAAACATTATATCACCGACTTCAACTAACCTGGCCGATAGTTCTGAAAAAGAGCTGCCAATTTCAATAATATGATATTTTTAAGAAAACTTGGAATTTGAGTTGTTGTATATTAAGATAGTGTATGATCAATATTTTCCATATATAGGAGGAGACATATGAAAAAGAAAATTCTACATACGGTACTTTCTATCGCAGTAGGAGCAGGGATTTTGTCCGTTGGTGGTGTTCCTATCCAAGCTAAGAGTCAAAATCAGGAGATGAATGACACATACGCAATAGCTTTTAAAAGTGGATTACCGGAGAATTATCAAGAAGTAATACGGAAAGCTGGTGGTACAGTAACCAAAGTACTTCCCGAAGTTGGAGGAATAGAAGCTCAATCTGACGATCCTTCTTTTCTAAAAAAACTAAAAGGTAATTCTTCAATAGAAGCTGCTAACAGAGAAATTCCCCTAACCTTGGACAAAACAGCAGTCAGCCCTTATAACTATGAGTCTAGTATCATCAGCCAGCAAAATTCAGAGAGTTATTGGGACTCCCAATGGGATATTCAAAGGGTGACCAACGACGGGAAATCATATGATATAGAAACAGGCGGATATAAAAATAAAGATGGCAGTATTACTCATAAAGCAGTGGTGGGAGTGATCGATACCGGAATTGATGTGTCTCATCCTGACTTAAAAAATAATATAATAGGTGGTCGTAATCTTGTTCCTGCTGGAATGGATGAATCTGAAACAGGTGACCCTACTGATATAAAAGATCGCAATGGGCACGGTACTCACGTTGCCGGGATCATTGGAGCAAATGGTAAAGTAACCGGTGTAGGACCAGATTTAGGAATCCGATCCTATCGCGTATTATACTCAGAGCAAGCCATTGGATTACCAGCTTGGATCATAGATGGAATTATTGCAGCAACAAATGACAAGGTAGATGTTATTAATATGTCTCTTCGTTTCTATAATAATACCAAAATGACAATCGAGGGAGAAAGTTATAAATCAGTCGCTGAAACGTTACTTTGGAAGAGAGCCATTCAATATGCAGTAAAGAATGGAGTAACTGTAGTAGCCGGTAGTGGTAATGAAAGTTTGAATTTAGATGACAAGAAGGAAGTAAACGAATTTTTAAATAAATTGTATGAACCATATGGAATGAACGTGAATGGGCCTGCAACTGTAGTACCAGCACAAATGCCAGGAGTCATTAATGTGTCTGCCTCCACAAGCTGGTCAACTCAACAGCTTGCTTTCTACTCTAATTATGGAAACAGTGCTATTGACGTGGCAGCTCCCGGTGGAGATTTTGGGCCTAAATATGCAGAAACCAATGATCCTGCGACGGCTGATCCAAGTAACTTGATCCTAAGTACTTGGCCTACCTATTTAGGTACTTCATATGAGTATAATGCTGGTACTTCTATGGCCACTCCTCAAGTAGCTGGAATTGCAGGAGTTATTAAGGCAGCTCATCCGGAGTATAAACCCGCCCAAGTCTCAGCACGTATTAAGCAAACAGCTCTTGACTATGGAAAGAAAGGACAAGATGCTTTATATGGTTCAGGAGAAGCAAATGCTTATAGAGCATTAGAAAATATTAAGAAGTAGCTAATGTTTCTAAATAAGATGAAATATTGAAAGTACAAGAAAAGGAAATTATCTTTTCAAAATAAAGATGGAGGCTACTGAATAGGTGAGTAGCCTCCATCTTTAACTCTTTCTTCCGTTAGTTCAATGCTATATTCTTTCATTTCCCAAGACAAACATCCATTTCCGGACGACTAAAAAATTTTTCATCCCACCTTTCCCCAAAACATTCTTCAATTTATTCTTGTTATATCATAATCCTTTAATATCTTTTTCTTATTCAACTATCCTTCTCCTCTAGTTCCATTAGAAAAGAGCTGCCTTAAAGACAGCCCCGATCTTCTATGTATCTTTAGTGTGGGCTATATTACCTAAAAGGAGATTATTTATAAAATATTTACACAATTGATAATGAAAATCGTTTTCAACCATGTTATTATATCTCCTAGTCATTATTTTTTAATTATAGGGAGGAAAAGTATGTTTATTGATCTTTTAAAGCGTAACAAAAATGTCTCCATTCTTTTGGCTGTGTTGCGTGTGTATCTCGGATATACGTGGATTATGGCTGGCCTGGGGAAGTTAACAGGCGGACAATTTGATGCTTCTGGATTCTTACAGGGTGCGTTGGCAAATTCAACTGGAGAGCATCCGGCTGTTCAGGGATGGTGGGTTGCATTCCTTGAAAATGTAGCCATTCCTAATGTCGAGATATTCAATACGTTAGTACCTTGGGGAGAGCTCCTCGTCGGGATAGGATTATTGCTGGGTTGTTTCACTAAAACAGCTGTCTTTTTTGGTCTAGTTATGAACTTCTCTTATCTGTTTAGTGGGACGACAAGTACCAATCCACAACTTGTTCTATTATCTATGTTTATCCTTGTTTCTGCTATGAATGCAGGAAGGTATGGGGTGGATGGTATGATTTTACCCACTCTTAAAGAAAAACTGTTTACAAACAGAACAATAGAGGAAAAAAATGTAGCTTAACAAAAAGTAGAGTATAAAAAAAGAGGTTGGGATAAATGATCCCGCCCTCTTTTTTGCCGATAATCGTGATTTTGTAAAGTATTTCTGCATCCCACATTAATATCTCTTTAATAAATGTGATAATTATTTTGGATGGTATTCAGCCTAGTCTTTCATAAACTCTCCTGAACCTTTAGTTGCATATGAAAAAGCTATCTTAAAGACAGCTCTGAATTTAGCTTAAGCACCCGTTAGCTGAAGTACAGTTCTTCACAAACTTGTACTTTTACACACTTGTTTCACCATTATCCGCTTAGGATAAAAGAATCAATTCCTACCCTCTCTAAATTTGACCAAGTTATACCAGCTTGCTCCACCATGTTTTGATTCAGACATGCCATGGCTAACAAATCCAAATTTTCCATAAAAAGAAACTAATTCCTGTTTACATGTTAAAGTGATTCCTTCTCTTTCATTTTCTTCTACAAGTTCTTCCATTTTCTCAATTAAAATCTTTGCAATTCCTTGATTTCTAGCATGTTTGGACACTGCTAACCCTAAAATACTCTGATATCCTCCTCTTTTCGGATTCTCTTTGATTTCCTCAAAAAGATCATCAGTTATATAAGGCTGATTAATAATAGGACCATTAATATAACCAAGTATTTCACCTTCCTTTTCTGCCACAATAAAGGTATCGGCTATCAACTGAATCCTCTCCAAAAAAGCTTCTTTTGTGGCAGCTTCTTCTATTGAAAAGCCTTCATTCTCAATAAATAACAGCTGTTCTAAATCTGTAGTTTGAACATTTCTTAAAGAAATCATCCTGACTAAAACCCCTTTCCTAACTGGATTGACCTAAAAACATGAGTCAGTAATAATTTTATGTACTTAACTATTAGTGCAAAAAAATGTTTAGATTCTAAACAATAAATAGTTTAGTACCTAAACGATAACTTGTCAAGAAAGCTTTAATTTATGACTTACTTCTACATCTTTTTTATTTTATATCAGGCTTATCCAACAACTCGGTATACCTTTGCATAACTTTATAAAATAGATTAATTTCTTCAGGAGTAAAACTCTTACGCAATGTTTTATCTGCCCAAGTGAGTTCTTTAATATCATAATCTTTATGTGCTTTACTTAGAAGTCTTCCTTTATCAGTGACATACAAATGTACATTCTTGGCATTCCCAGCTTCTTTTTTTCGTATAATCAAACCTCGCTTTTCTAATTTAGTAATAATCTGTGAAACAGCACCTTTTGTTCGATTCCACTCCAACGCTACCTCGGTAACAGTGATTCCCGGATTCTCTTCAATGACAGTAAGAGTATGTACTTCAACCATATTAATGATTTCCCCTGTACCATAATCACGAGCTGTTTTTATATAATCATTGTAATTCATAACAAATTTATAGATAATATTCGCCTTTGCATCTAATTCATGATATTTAGCATTTGTTTGGATCACATTTTCAGTATCTTTCATTTCGCCTCACAACCTTTCGACTATAACAGTAAATTACACAGTAATAGTTTATTTATTATATCATTATGTATTAATGTATTAATCTTTTAGTATTTCTACTTTATCCTCTATGTGGTCTTAATTTAACTTCATCATTTTTTGACCAAGTTCATTTAATCACTAGACTGGATAATCAAAGGTTCTTCTCCATTGAAATTTCCTTCTAAAGCCAACCTGCCCCGTTATTTTAAGTATTTTCCTTTAAATTCTAATACCTATTATTAATCAAATTCGGCTACCTAATGACTTTCTTCGAATACAGTACCACTATTGAAACGCACACACAAAGCATAAAACCAATAATGAGGAGTCTTATGCTTAGTTTTGTAATATACGTTGACCGACCCAGCTCCTTGCAATCGAATGACCTCCTAAGAATCCAGACACCGGTCAATAAGCTAATGAATAATATTTTTTGCTTACCGTGTGGAACTCCCTTTTCTTCCATAAGAAAAGGAGCTGCAAGTCAGCTCCTCAAGCAAAGTACCTTTTAGGTAAAGATCGGTTATTTATACAAGATATCATCTCTTAATGAAGCAACTTTAGCTAAAGCTGTATCTATGTCTGCTTCATTCACTCCAAAGTGAGCAAGTGCATCGTTTAGATGTTTTACAATGGCATCAAAATGAGCTGGCTGCAAATTCAATCCATGGTGAGCTTTTGCCATGGATTGTCCAGAATATTGTTTTGGGCCACCTAATGCAAAACTAATAAATTTCGTCTGATGACGGCGTTGTTTTTCCATATCCGTCTTTTCAAAAAAATGTTTAACTGTATCATCCTTAAGAACCAACTCGGAGTAAAAATAGTCCACAACTTTTGCTATCGCTTCTTCTCCGCCAACTTTTTCATAAAGTGTTTGTTCCATATATACACTCCTATTTTGTAGTTAATAGAAGTATTTTCTGTAGATTATTACGTTTTTATTCCTTATCTTTCATCAAATCCCTTTAATTGAAAAAATGGGCCGCTCAGCCATCCTGACCCTTTTCCTGAATAAAAACTCGGTTATATTCAACATGTTGCCACTAAGTTGTTGAAAATGCATAATTGATTTAGTGAATTCCATTTATTACATTAACTGTTTACTTCATTTTACCTATTTAAATGGTAATGTGACAAAATTGTAATCTTACTTCCTGTTACATCTATGGTGGGGAAAGGGATGAATTTTATAGTATGTAACATGAGGAGGAGATTTACGTTGAAAAAGGTATTACAAACGAAAAACTTATCTAAATCCTATGGAAAGACACAGGTTTTAAAGAATATTGATTTGACTGTAACCTCGGGTGAATTTACGGCCATAATGGGGCCTTCCGGTTCAGGAAAAACAACACTGATGAATGTGTTATCGACGATTGATAAATTTTCCGCCGGGGAAGTCTGGCTTGAAGAACAGGCTTTGTTGGATTTAAACAAAAAAGCATTGCGCACATTCCGCCAAGAACGGATGGGTTTCATCTTTCAAGATTACAACTTGCTTGATACGCTAACGATTAAAGAGAATATTCTTCTGCCCCTTTCATTAAGGAAATTTTCTGCGGATGAGATGGAAAGACGTTTAAGACCAATCATCCAGGCATTGAATATTGAAGAAATTCAGGATAAATACCCCACAGAAGTTTCTGGTGGCCAGAAACAACGGGCCTCATCTGCGCGTGCCATCATTACAAATCCTGCGATTGTCTTTGCAGATGAACCTACAGGCGCTCTTGATTCCAGATCAGCAACACAATTATTGGAACAGTTAGCGAGCTTAAATGAAACGTTTCAAACGACCATTCTTATGATTACACACGACTCCTATGCAGCAAGCTTTTGTAAAAGGGTGATCTTCTTGCGTGATGGGGGAATCGTAAACGAGCTTTATAAAGGCGACCAAAGTCAAAGCGACTTCTTTGATCGAATCCTTCACATCCAGAGTGCCATGGGAGGGAATCAAAGGTGAACTTACTGAATATCACGTTGCGGAACGTTCAGCGTAATTTCCGTGTTTATACGATTTATCTGTTCGCCATGATTACTGGTGTCATGATCCATTTCACCTTCTCATCACTGATGTATAACCAGGATATATTGGATGTACTCAAAAATAAGGAGAGTTTTCAAACGGGGGTGTCGATTGCCTCAGTGGTCATCTTCCTCTTTATCATCTTCTTTATTCTTTATGCTAACTCTTTCTTCATGAAGCAAAGAAAAAAGGAGTTTGGTCTCTATTTGCTTCTTGGCATGAAAGAAAGCCAGATTACACGAATGGTTTTCGTTGAAAATTTGATCATTGGATCATTCTCGCTTGTAATTGGAATACTTCTCGGCGGTCTACTTTCCAAGTTTTTCGGTATGGCATTAATGAACTTAATGCAATACGACAATGTCATTTCGCTAAATTTTCCATATCAAGCGATCGGCTCGACAATCATCCTATTTCTCTTGTTAGCGATCATTGCAAGTATCCAAAGTTTCTTCATGATCGGTCGCGTACAACTCGTGGAGTTGTTTCATGCCAAAGAAAAAATGGAAAAACCCATACCTTCTTCGTTCATTATGGCAGGTTTGTCGTTAGTGTTATTAGCAACGGAATTCTTTCTGATCAGCCGGGGCAAAGAATCAAGCATATGGCAAGAACATACAACTTTTGCCTTTATTTCTGTTACAGTCGGCATGATCGGTGGAACGTATTTGTTCTTCCGTCAGTTTTCCGGCTGGCTGCTGCAAAAGATCAGCCAGAAGCATAATTTCCATGAAGACAATCGGGTATTGTGGATTTCGTCATTGCGCTTCCAAATAAGGTCGAATACGTTAAACCTTACCTTCATCTCTTTGTTCAGTGCGACCATTATTTTCTTGATAGGATTCGTTTCGATCAATTACGCTGTCCAGTTTGAAGCTGTCGGCAGGAATTTACCCAATGATATTGCATTCCAGTCATTGGATAAGGAAACAAACGATAAAATTGATGCGAAGATAAAAAACTCCAATCACTCAATAGAGTATCACAAAACTTTAGTAGCCTTAGTAGGTAAGCCAAATACAAACATGGACCTTGCTTTTGAGAACCCTGAGTATTTTTCAAGGGACGTTTTTCTTTTCCCAGAAAACGCATATAACGAAATCATCTCATTGCGTGGAAATCAGGAGGAAATCCATTTAGAAGATATGGAAGCTGTATCCCTGTCACAAGGAACGGATTACCCAAAATCTTTCCCCTCTGATCAAATGCCACGTTTTAAAGTGAATGTAAATGAAGATATCACGCTAAAACTGGTAGAGAAGAAAGATTACGCATTAATAGGCTGGGCCAGCGACCCTGTTCAATCCATGTTATTAAAGCCCGCAGTCCTGATTATTTCAGATGAGGCTTATCAAAACTTAAAAAGCACAGCCAAATCGATCCCTTTTGAAATTTATGAAATCGAAAATGAGAAGCAAGCTGACTCCTTATCAAGTGAAATACATGCCATTGTCACGAAGGAACCAGATACTTACTATTCTTCGTTTGCTGATGTGTATTCAAAGCAAATAGAAGGTTCTTCTTTAATGTTATTTGCAGCTGCTTTCCTGGCTGTGATTGCACTGTTTGCATTGGCTAGCGTTATTTACTTTAAACAATTGCGGGAAGCGACGGAAGATCAGAGACAGTATTCCATTTTGCGAAAGATTGGTACCGCAGACCGTGAATTGAAAAGCGTGATTCGTAAACAACTTCTCTTTGTTTTCTTCCCTCCGCTAGTTTTAGGCATTTTGCACAGCTGGATCATCTTAAAATACTATATCCTTGATTCAGTACAAGATTTTCCGCAGCTCACTTCGATGCTCTGGTTCATCTTTGCTGTATACTTTGTGATTTATGTATTGTTTTATCTGTCTTCTGCGAATCTCTACTACAAAATCGTAAATCAGAAATATTAATAAAAAAACGCAATGGCCTTCATCAAGGTCTCATTGCGTTTTTTTGCATAATGAAATAGGGATCGACATTTTTGGGGAAGTGCATGACAAATTCAGTATACAATCCTGTTTCAGAGGTGCATGTGATATAGTGACCGAGTTTATTGGATAATTGCTGTGCTAAATATAACCCCATCCCTGTAGATTTTGTGTAGGTACGCCCATTGGATCCTGTAAAACCCCTATTGAATATCCGTGGTAAATCAGTCTTTTCTATCCCAATTCCATTATCTCTAATAATCAGCTGCTTTTCTTTTAAATCAGAAACTGTCTCAATCTTTATTTCCCCTTCTTCTTCCGTATACTTCAAACAATTTGAAATTAATTGATTCAGGATGAATTGCAGCCATTTGGGATCACTTTGGATGAAGGTAGGCTCTATCTGTAAAGACAGGTGGATTTTCTTGGAAATAAACGTTTTGGAATGGTTTTTTATGACCTCTTTCACCAATTGGCCCAAATCACAATTCTTGATGTCATAGTCTTGATTGAAGTTATCCAACTTTGCATAATAAAGTGCCTGATCCACATAATGCTCTATCCTTGATACCTCATCATGAAGGCTCTTGGCATCGACCTCAGTCTGCTGCATCAATCGCAGCACCGAGATTGGTGTTTTAATTTCATGAAACCACGATACAATAAAATCGTAATACTCATTTTGTTTCTCTTGAATCCGATTGAGGGACCTTATTTGCTCTCTTTCCTTCTCTTCTATCAACTGCTGTAAGGAGGCTGCCTCTAAAGAAAGGTTTTCATGATCTTCGTCATCCCTGGCCCGGATTGCGCGTAAATTTTGCTGATACCGATACAAAAAGAAAATAATCAATACGAAAAGAGTCAATACCCCAGCATATAGAAAAGTGTCCAAGTTCCATGTCATATTGGGATCAGTGTAAAACACGGCAGAAACCATACAATAGACAAAAACGACTAAAAAAATATAAGGCCTCTCATGTTTTAAAAATCGCATGAACCTCATTCGATCAAATACCCCATTCCTTTACGTGTCACAATAAAGTCTTCCAAGCCAATTCCAGAGATTTTACGCCTTAAACGATTTACATTAACAGTCAGTGTATTATCATCGACAAACTGTTCATCATTCCAAAGAGCTTGCATCAAGTCATCTCTGGATACAATATTCCCTATTTTGCGCATCATCAATTGCAAAATGATAAACTCATTACGTGAAAGTTCAATGGACCGTTCTTCAAATTGAATGGTTGAGTTCGTTACATTCAAAGACAAGTTCCGGTGCGTTAACTTTAGGTTATGCCCATTTTGATACGTATAATTCCGGCGTAACAATGCACTGATTTTTGCCACAAGAACATCTAAATCAAATGGCTTCTGGATAAAATCATCCCCTCCCATATTAATGGCCATGATGATGTCCATGTTTTGATTTCGGGAGGAAAGGAACAGTATCGGGACACTTGAGAGTGCACGAATTTGCTGACACCAATAAAAGCCATCAAAGGTTGGCAAGTTTATATCCAATAGTACTAAATCAGGCTGGTATTTCTCAAAATCATCTAAAATGTGGTCAAACTCCATAACCTCCACAACTTCATATCTCCACTTTGTTAGGGTATCAGCCACTATATTTCTAATTTTTTCATCATCTTCAATTATCATAATTTTAAACATAACAATCTCCTATTCATGGACTGAATCAATAAAGGCTCAATTGTTCTTTAATATCATTATGCTAATTATTCCAAACTCCTGTCATTTGTACAACACATCACTCCAGAATATGTCCCAATGAAACAAACTCGAAAATTCAGAAGAAAGGTTATGGATTTCTACAAAAAAGGAATGTGGACTACGCCTTTCATCGCTTCCCTCTCCTTTTCTACGCAAAGAATCCTAACTTGAACAATGGATATTCATTTTAAGATAAAAAGTTACCAGCTTGTCCAAAAAATAAGTATAAGAATGTAATAGATTGGATAAACTAATAAAAAAGGAGTGGGAGAATATGGAGACTAAGATTAAAGAAGGAACAAAAGAAATGTGGAGCGAAATTAATGAATGTATAACTCGGAAAATTAATGAAAAACATGATTTATCTTTTCAAAAAAAGAGCAATGATAATTATATGAATCTATACATTCAAACGGCAGTATTACACACCTTATTTGAACTATCAGATGAATTCAGGAAAATCGAACGAAAATATAACGGATTGTGATGCTACTGGAAAGGTCATGCCCTAAAAAATTCAAGTTAATGGTGGATTAGGATTAAACTCTTAAAGGGAGCCTTTTAATCTTAATCCACGTTTTTTCTTTAACATCATTCCTGCACCATTTGCTTCCCTTCCCTATAAATCCCTCTTTTCATTCCAACTGGAATCCATTTTTCAATTCTACATTAAAATAAATGCAAAGATTATTCGTCAACCAAGACAGTTCACGAAAGCTTAAACATGATAAAACCCCACCTTTTCCTTTAGCAAACGGTGGGGTTTTTCTACATCTACTTCAACCGGGAGGTCCCTCTTTTGCAAACACGCCTGATAAATTGGCTTCAATATGTAAAGTGTTTTTATGTACAAACTTCCTTGATTTTCAACGGAGTGTTTTCCAATCATACGCTATGTCAAAACTATTATTTGTTGTTTTATAAATAACTAAAATCTTGTATATTTAATATAACTTACTGATTATTGAATCGAATGATCGGTTACAGCTTAGAATAGCTTGATAATTAACTAAAATCATTAAAACCAATATTTTTGAAAGAGAGCTGAAAGCTGATGTTGCGGTCACCGCTATTCGAAAATGATGTACCTGCAGTTATTCTTCCTTAACGGTAGAAAATTGCATCTCCGTTAAGGACTGGGAATGTTTAGTTAAAACGGAGGGTACAAAATGAAAAACACTATATTAGGTTCTTTATATTTATCACTCGCCGCTAGCATTTGGGGCGGGATGTATGTTGTGGTAAAAGTTGTGGTAGACGTTGTTCCACCACTTGAATTAGTATTATTACGATATGTAATCGCGATTTTAGCTTTGCTGACAATTGGTGTTATAACAAAACAATCTTGGCGGATTGAAAAACGAGACTGGCTTTTGGTTTTCATTATAGGACTTGTTGGAAACACAATTTCAATCGTAACCCAGGAAGTCGGTACGCTGCTATCCACTGCACAAATGGGGGCCATCATTACTTCGACGACACCTGCATTTATGGTGATATTTGCACGTATCGTTTTAAAAGAAAAGATCACTTTTAAAAAATCAATTTCTGTTATTTTAGCGACGATCGGTGTAGGCATCATTGTCGGAAATGCACATATCGGATCATCTCACCAACTTGGGGGCTTATCACTGCTTATTGCTGCATTAACTTGGGCACTTATGTCAGTTCTAATTAAACGTATACCTGGGCAATATTCACAAATTGTTATAACGACCTATGCAGTGCTTGTGGCAATTGTCTTTTTAACACCTGTTACGATTGGTCGATTAGATGAGCTTGATTTTCAAGCGGTCATGCATCCATCCATATGGGGCGGCCTTTTATACTTGGGCGTCATTTCCACAGCATGTGCCTTTTTATTGTGGAATCGCGGACTGCAAATGCTTACCGCATCAAGTGGCGGATTATTTTTCTTTTTACAACCTATAGTGGGTACTTTTTTAGGTTGGTTAATACTAGGTGAACAAATCGGCTTGTCTTTTTGGATAGGTACAATATTAATTTTTATTGGTGTGTTATTAGTCATTCGGGAAGAATAACCCACATTAAAAGGTTTGTTAAAGTTATCTTTTAAAAAGTACCCTATAGAGCAGCCACTTTAAGAAGGTCTGCCTATAGGGTACTTTTTATATTTTTCTTGCTTGTTTTTCTTGCGTATTCCCATTTCTATTCCTTAAGACAAAAAGATGTTTTTTTTATTTTTCTTCAACCTATTGCATTGAAAAATACCTTTTATACATTCATTACGTAATTATCATCATAATTTCATATACATTTCGAAAGTGCATTTGTTATCATTAATTCATAATCATGGAAAATAATTCTAAAACCTAGGAGGAATCGTTCTTGAAAAATCCATATACGGAATTGACGATCGGGATGATGAGAACGGGGATTTTAGGTTTCGGCGGCGGACCATCTGTCATCCCGCTCATCCGCCACGAAGCAGTATCCCGTTATCACTGGCTCGACGATGATGAATTTGGGGACACTTTGGCGATTGCCAATACACTCCCAGGACCTATTGCCACTAAGATGGCAGCATATCTTGGTTATAAATTAAAAGGCTGGCCTGGCGCCATCGTCAGCGTGGCCGCTCACGTTTTACCCTCATGCATTGCAATGGTTTTCTTGATTGCATTCATTAATGTATTAAGTAATTCGGCAAGGATCAGTAATATGATCGCTGCTGTATTACCGGTTGTCGCTGTCATGCTTGGTCAAATGGCTTATGAGTTTGGCGAGAAGGCGGTAAAAGGGTTAGGAAAGGTGCTCGGAATCACCTTTTTTGCGATTTCCTTTTTGCTTTTGCAGGTCATTTCCCTGCATCCGGGTATCGTCATTATGATTTTCCTTTTATATGGGGCGTTCCATTTTAAATTAAAGGATCGATTGAAAGATAAAAAGGTTAATAGGAAGGAGGAATCCGGTTAATGGGTCTTATTATCCCAATAGGAATGGCTGTTTTTCTGGCGTTTTTCATTGCCAATATTCTTGGTTACGGCGGAGGTCCAGCCTCGATTCCGCTTATGTATGATCAAATCGTCACCCGTTATGGCTGGCTTGATAATGCCGAGTTCTCACAAATGCTTGCGTTAGGAAATTCACTCCCAGGACCTATCGCCACGAAAATAGCCGCATATGTCGGATATGATGTATATGGCTGGCCAGGATTTATAGCCGCATTGGCAGGTACGATCATCCCTTCAGCCGTGGCTTTGATATATTTATTAAAAATCCTGCGAAAATACAAGCAATCGCCTATCGTAAAAGGCATGTCCCTGCTAGTACAGCCTGTGATTGCGATCATGATGTTATTGCTCACCTGGAATATGGCCGAAGATGCCGTCAGTTCCATCGGCTACATCCATTCAATCATCATCGCTGGATTAGCCTTTTTGGCCCTAGGTAAATTCAAGATTCACCCCGCCTTCGTAATCATTCTTGCCTTTGCGTACGGCGGCTTTATCATCCCGCTCACATAATAAGAAAAATCCACCTATATAGGGGGATTTTTTCATTTAAAGCTTCATGCCCATCCGGCTTTTATAACGTTTAATGAGAATTTGGCAATCAACGCTGACAACACCGACGACCGCATACAGCTTCTCATTGAGAAATCGTTCCATCTCCTGGTTATCAATAAAGATTCCGTGCATATGGAGTTTACTCGGACCGGTCATATGATATAAACTCGTTACTGCCGGTTCACTTTCTAATTGCTGTGCGACTGATTCCAGATATTTAGGCTCAACCTCAACGTTAAAGAATGCCGAAACGTGGATGCCGACCTTAGCTGGATTTATGACCGCAGTGAACCTCTCGATCACACCGTTTTCAACAAGATGATTGATTCTCATCTGAACAGCAACCCTGGAGAGCTCCACTTTCTTCGCTAAGTCGGTATACGAAATTCGCGCATCTTCATGTAAAACCGATATGATTTTCCTATCGATCCCATCAACTTTCAAGCTGGGAATCTTAAAGTCCTCTGCCATCCTGCGTAACTCCTTTTCGATTTCTTTACTCCATTATCGCAGAGAACACCAGCGGATCACAACAATCTTCCTTTTCACTTTTTAACCTTAAAAACGGCAGGAATTAAGCGATAGCCAAAATATATGGCCTGTCGGTTTTCAATAGTTACCCTCCAATTTGCGCATGATCGTCCATCATATATGTAGTTTTTAAACTTAGGTTACATCATTTCATCCAGCTGTATAATTAAAAACGAAACCGTCAAACAGATGAAATCCGATATCTGGGCGGGACAAATGGACGGCATCGGCGACATCCCCTTGAGAGACAATAAGGGAAACTATCCTCCTCCGTAATTAATGGGAGCAAAAGAGTTCCTGCCAGACTGGAATCCCCCCTCCTAAAAAAATTGAAAGGCGGGGGTTTTACAGACCGTTTAATGCAGGATGAAAGTTTATGAATTGATTCAATGGGCACTTCCTCAATCCTTTGTTTGAAAAGTCTTTGCGATGTTTTTATATTCCTCATCATTGAGAATGCCCATTTTTTTAAATAATGCGGAATAAGCGATTATTTTTTTCTGTGTACGGTTTGTACAATTCATTTGGTTCAGCTCCTTTTTTTACATAGTATTCACTTACGACAAAATGTTTCCTTAATACAAAACATTTCGAATGAACTAAATCAAAAAACTACCCAATTTCCTGGCAGTTTCATATTGTTATAGCTGATTAAAAAAAGATCAGTATACCTACATTCAAGTAAATGAATAAGCATCTATTTTTTTGCTGACAACGGGATGCAAATTGAAACATCTTGAATTGATTGGCAGTTTTATACGTTAATGAACACGTAACCGCTCACTCCAGCTTTAAACTGATGACCTCGCCAATTTATTGGCTTGTTCCGTTTGAAAACCGTATTATTGATTAAGAAGCTGCGAAGAAATTGAAAAAACTGCATACTTTCTTCATATTTTCTCGCTAAACTGTCTTTATTCTATAAGAAGGTGAATGCTCCTGAAAATCTCATTTAAGCTCGGACTATCTATATTTGTTTGCATTTTTTTGATGGAAACCGTTTCCATGGTTTACTTGCATAATAAAGTGATCCATTCCCGTGTCAATCAGGAATTGGATTCACTGAAGGCCCGTGGCAATAGTCATCGTGATGTATTGGAAATTACGTATTCCGGCTCAACCCTTCAGCATATCGGGCTGATGGAATCACATACCGATACAGATGTCGTGATTACCGATACAAGAGGAGATATTCTGCTATCTTCCGAAAAGGTAAATGGGGGAATGGAAAAGATCCTAGCAAAAAACCTACCGCAGGTACCCCGAAAAGGTCTGATCATCCAATCGAGATGGAAGGATGAAAGATATATAGCCACCGTTACGCCATTTATCAGCGATGAAGAAAACAAAGGCTTTGTTTATATGTTCAAAAATACAAGAGATGTGGAGGATTTAATCGCACAATTGAATAAGCATTTCCTTCTTGCGACTGCTTTGCTCCTTTTCTTCATGCTTGTCACCATTTATTTTCTATCGAAGGCTTTGACTAGACCACTGATAGCGATGAAGGAAGCGACAACCAAGCTCAGCAATGGGAATTTTTCAGTTGCTTTGCCAGTACGGTCTCATGATGAACTAGGGGAGCTTGCCCAATCCATTCAAAGCTTGGCTGATGAATTGAACTATTTAAAAAAGGAACGCAATGAATTCTTGGCAAGTATCTCTCATGAACTGCGCACGCCCCTCACTTATATAAAGGGATATGCTGATGTTGCCCGGCGGAAAGATTTGGATGAATCCGAACGATCAAGATACTTAGAAATCATCCATGATGAATCCGAACGATTAAACAGATTATTGGACGAACTATTCAATATGGCTAGAATGGATCTAAATACATTCACCATATCAAAAGAAACCGTCCAGCTCTCTTCATTCCTGCGGAACATTCACGAAAAAGTTTTACCGGCTTTTACAAATGAAAGAATTCAATTGAATCTGGAATGTAAGGATGATTTATTTATAGATATAGATCCCTCTAGGTTTGAGCAAGTCATTCTTAACCTGCTGGATAATGCGCTGAAGTACTCGAATGAATATACAGTCACCACCATCAAGGCCACTGAATGCCTTGGCAGGATTTCCATCTCCATAATCGATCAAGGGGTTGGCATCCCCCCTGAAGATATCCCCCATATCTTTGATCGTTTATATCGTGTCGAGAAATCACGCGCCAGAGATACCGGTGGATTCGGATTGGGACTTTCGATCGTCAAGCAATTAGTGGAGATACAAGGAGGAACCATTTCGGTTATAAGCAACTTGAAGCAAGGAACGTGCTTCACTATCACATTTAAGGAGATAACAAATGAAGACAGTAGTTCTGGTTGATGATGAACTGAGAATGCTTGATTTATTAGAGCTATACATTAAACCTCACGGATATACATGCATGAAGATTGAATCTGGATATGAAGCCATACAGTTCTTAAAGAATAAACATGCGGACATGGTACTTCTTGATGTAATGATGCCTGGGATGGATGGGTGGGAAACGTGCGAAAGGATCCGTGCGTTTTCCAATATTCCAATAATCATGCTAACCGCCCGGGATGCTGCACAAGAAATGGTGAAAGGGTTGAAAAAGGGCGCAGACGATTATATTACGAAACCCTTTAATGAAGATGTTTTACTTGCCAGGATCGAAGCGGTCACACGGCGGGTGCATAAACAGGATGATCATGTGTTCTTTAGGGGGTTAAAATTAAATGAATCTGCTTATGAAGCACATTATGATACGAAAACAATCCCATTAACACCAAAAGAGTTCTCACTGTTGTCCTTGTTTTTAAAATCCCCAGATCAAGTGTACTCCAGAGACCACCTCCTTTCGACCATATGGGGATTTAAAACGGATACGGAAGATCGGACAATCGATTCCCATATTCGAAATATTAGAGAGAAATTGCGTCATGCCGGTTTTCCAGCAGATCAACATTTGAAAACGGTCTGGGGCATCGGATATAAATGGAGTTCCGTAAATTGATATGAATTTCATTTCTGAGGCATTACTATCGAGCGGCCCTTTTTCCATTGCTGTAAGTGTAGCATTCAATATATTGATTAGCGTGCTTGGTTTTATTCCAAGCGTATTCATCACGGCTGCCAATATCACCGTATTTGGATTTGAAAAGGGATTGATCCTTTCTTATGTGGGGGAGATTGCCGGCGCAGCGGTCAGCTTTTGGTTATATCGAAAGGGCTTTCAAACATTCAAACCAAAGTTCATGAAGAACCGGTGGATCATGAAGCTGCAAAAGTCACAAGGATTTCATGCATTTTGGATGATCCTGATGCTGAGGCTCCTTCCTTTTATTCCATCCGGCGTGATCAACCTTACAGCAGCATTAAGCAAGACGGGAATGGTGACTTTCTTTCTCGCGACATCCATCGGAAAACTGCCTGCCCTCCTTGCCGAAGCGTATTCGGTAACACAAGTATTGAAGGCATCGGACGATGTAAGGATTGTTTTGGTACTGCTGATTCTGGTAATCGCAGTCATTTATTTTTTTAATAGAAACAAGAACAAAGGAAGGTAGTAAAAAGGCTTCTCTACGTTTAGGGTAAATTGGTTTTCTTTGATAAGGAGCCGTTCCCCCTTGATCTCCAAGAGTTAACGTCCAGATCCAGACCACCCGATTATATCGGATAAGATATTCGACGAGTTCGTCGTTTAATATATCCCTGTGCTGCGAACGGTTTCGAAACCTTTTTTATGTGCCGCCTTTTCATTAAAATAACAAAAGAAAGACACCACGATGGATGGGTCGAAATGCTTTCCATTTTGTTCATTTATGAAAGATAAAGCCCGCTCCACTGACCAGGAATCTTTGTACGGCCTTCTGCTGGTCAATGCATCGAACACATCCACAATGGCAACGATTCTAGCCTCCAATGGGATGTCCTCACCTTTCAAACGATGTGGATACCCAGTTCCATCCCATTTTTCATGATGATGGAGGATGATTTTTTCAGCCACTTCCAGGCTGCTGATCACATCATGGTTTATTTCCCTTGAAATCTTATTCAAAATATCGGATCCCATTAACGGATGCATCTCGATGATTTTTCGTTCATATGGAGATAACGGGCCAGGTTTGTATAATATCCCCTCAGGAATCTCCGCTTTCCCGATATCATGCAGAATACTTGAATGAACGATATGATTCATATAGCTTTTAGATAGTTCCAGCTGGCATCTTCGATTATGAACCATGACTAGCTGCTCGGTTAGGTTTTGAACTCTCAATAAATGCTCTTCAATGCCTGGATCACGGATTTCGCAAGAAATGGCGAGGACCTTTAACAATTCCCTTTGAGTCTCTGCCCTTTTCTTTTCCGAAAGGTAAATCCCTTCTTTCAATTGTTCCAGTTCACGGAAAATCCCTACAAAATACCACTTCCCCTCTAGATGAATAGGGGTAATCGTGATAGAGGAATGCCAAATTTCACCCGATTTCTTTCGATTGGTGAAGACCCCTGACCAAGGATTTCCCTTCCTTAACTCGTTTTTCAGGGAGGTGTATGTATTCAAAGGTGTTATCCCTGACTTTAGGAATCCAGCTTTGAACCCAATGATACTGTTCCTTGAATATCCTGTCGTCCTTTCATAATAAGCATTGATATCAAGTATGCGATGATCTTGATCCGTAATGATGACGGCATCCCCCAACTTTAAATACCCCGCCAATTCAAATGGCAGCCTTGATTCCAAAATCTATACCTCCAATAGCTGGATTTCCAATCCTGTCTCTTTGTTTCCCTTTTCTCATTGTCACGGCTCACTCGTTCTTGAGTAAAATTCTCAACATATAGGTTAAATGAACTACATTCAGATGATAAGGTATATAATACCATAGAAATTTTAGATACAATAGTTACTAAGCATTGTTTTGTGTATAACGATAGATTACAAGTTTCAGTCTGCACCACGTTTCAGCCTATGCATTCCTTTTAAGCTTATTTCATGACGAAGGGTAAATTGGTTCATTTCCGCGAATATTACACTTATCTAATGAGATAAGGCCTATACTATCTTCCTGTTTTCTGGAAAAAAGAATGAATATATTGTGTTTTAATGGGAAATTCCTTTATAATGCGCATTAGATGATTTTTTAGCATTGAATACGAGAGGAGACTGAAATATGAAGAAACTATTGTACCCAATCATCATTGGATTATTGGCAGTTGTTCTAACGGCTTGTGGTTCGAACGATGAAGCTGATAAGAAAAATGACGAGAAAGAGACTAAAACAACTGAGAAAGAAACAGCTAAAGCAACTGAGGAACAGCAAAAACAGATGGAAGAAATGCAGAAGAAACTAGACAAGCAAAAGGTGGATGAAAAGAAAACGGTGGCCATCGTCAATGACGAAAAAATTTCTGGTGCGGAATATAATACCGTGCTGTCTACCACACAAATGCAAATGCAGCAATTCGGACAAGACCCAACAACCAAGGAGGGTGCCAAACAAATTAAAGAGCAAACGCTCAACTCTTTAGTGGGGCAAAAATTACTGCTTCAAGCAGCTGATAAAAAGGGCTACACAGCTTCCAAGGCCGAAATCGAAAAGCAACTTGCCGAAATCAAAAAGCAATATGAGAGTGAAGAGAAATTCAAGGAAGCGATGAAGCAAGCAGGCCTGAATACGGAAACGCTGAATGCTCAAATCGCAGAAAACATCCCATATACGAAGTACGTTGAAAAAGAGATTAAAGTGGAAGAAGCAACTGATGAAGAAATCCAAAAGTATTACGACCAGGTTGCAGAGCAAGCTAAAACAAGCGGACAAAAGGTACAAAAACTCGAAGAAATGAAGCCACAAATCAAGGAACAACTAGAGCAGCAAAAGAAACAAGAAAAGCTTGTGAAGCATGTGGAAGAACTTCAGAAAAATGCTAAGGTCGATATTAAGATATAATGATGAAAAGAGCTGCCAAAATTGGCAGCTCTATCTTTATGGTCTTTTGTCCGCCTGCTAACACCCACGGCTTTTCAAGTTTATTTATTCACCCGTTTTAGAGAATCGTGCAATCCTTTCTCCTATTTCATCACGGACACGTTGAAAGGTTGCCCATTTTTCTTCATCTGTACCTTCTGCTTTTGCCGGGTCATCAAAGCCCCAATGTTCACGTTTAACATGAAGCGGCGTCATTGGACACTTGTCCGCCGCATCACCACATAATGTAACGACAAAATCAGAATTATTCAATATGTAAGGGTCGATGATATCCGATGTTTGATTGGAGATGTCCAATCCAACTTCATTCATTGCTTTCACAGCATTCGGATTCAAGCCATGTGCTTCAATTCCTGCACTTAGCACTTGCCATTCATCTCCCAGATATTTCTTCCCCCACGCCTCTGCCATTTGACTTCTGCAAGAGTTACCAGTACATAAGAAGTATAGTGTTTTTTTTGTCATGCTTTCTCTCCTTAGTTAGTAAAGTAGGTGTTTAATGCATGATTTGCAACCATATATACAGGCCGACTAATGTGATGAACAATGTTGGAATCGTTAAGATGATTCCTGTTTTGAAGTAGGTTGCCCATGAGATTTTCACACCTTTTAAAGAAAGGACATGCAGCCACAGTAATGTTGCCAAAGAACCGATCGGTGTAATTTTCGGTCCCAAGTCCGAACCGATGACATTTGCATAAATAAGGGCCTCCCTGATTGCCCCTGTTGTATGGGTGTCAGATATGGCAAGAGCATCAATCATCACGGTTGGCAGGTTATTCATAAGTGATGACAGAATGGCGGCGATGAAGCCCATTCCCATCGTTGCGGCAAATAACCCTTGATCAGCGGTAACTTGGATCAAATCCGTTAAAACGTTCGTCAATCCAACATTTCTCAGGCTGTAAACCACTACATACATCCCAATAGAGAAAAAGACGATTGCCCATGGTGCTCCTTTAATAACGGTTTTCGTGTTGACCTCTGGACTCCTCCTAGCCATCATGAGGAAGAAAATAGCGACAATGCCTGCAATGATGGATACAGGAACCCCAATAAACTCACTTGTAAAATAGCCAACCAGCAAAATTCCTAATACGATCCAGGACAGCCTAAACATACTTTGGTCTTGAATGGCTTCCACTGGTTTTTTAAGCTGTGATACATCGTAATTTTTCGGTATGCTTTTACGGAAAAATAAATATAAAACCAAGACGCTAGCAACAAATGCAAAGATGTCCGGTACAATCATTCTTGAAGCAAACTCGGAAAAACCGATATTGAAAAAGTCTGCAGATACAATGTTTACAAGGTTACTCACCACCAAAGGTAGTGAGGTCGTATCAGCAATGAACCCACTGGCGATGATAAACGGGAAAATCATTTTATCACTAAATTTCAAGGCACGTACCATTGCTAATACAATGGGTGTAAGGATGAGTGCGGCACCATCGTTTGCAAAAAAAGCAGCCACAAGAGCACCGAGGATACTCACATAGACAAACATCCTTACTCCATTTCCCTTGGCCGCCCTAGCCATATGCAGTGCTGCCCATTCAAAAAATCCTATCTCATCCAAAATAAGCGAGATGATGATGATGGCGATGAAGGTGAGTGTCGCGTTCCAGACTATCGATGTTACGTCTATGACATCAGAAAAATCCACGACGCCAACAAGTAAGGCCAAAACCGCACCGCCACAAGCTGACCATCCGATCGACAATCCCTTTGGCTGCCAGATGACGAGAATGAGTGTTAATAAAAAGATGATAACTGCCAAAATAACCGATCCCACTGAAGTTGTACCTCCTAGTTAATCACAACAAATCCGTTTTCCTTGTGCTGTTAATTCTTCTAATTTAAAGTTTTGACTTGGTAAGTCCTTGATGACCGTCAGAATAAATGAGTAATGGGAAGAAGACGGGTTTAACGAGTAAAAAATCCATTGTCCCCTCCTTGCTTCATTCACGATCCCGCTATCCTTCAACTTTCGTAAATGTTGGCTGATAGCCGGCTGGCTCATCTTGAATAAGCCCACAAATTCACAGACACAGCATTCATGCTCAGTCATGATCTTAACCATGCTCAACCGTGTTTTATCACCCAGTAATTTAAGAATGTTTGCCGTGGTTTCTAAATCCAATGCTTCATTCGTTTGCATTTCATCCCTCCTGGCACAATCAAATAAATAAGAATATGCTTATACGGTTATACAACATCATTGTATAAGCATATTCTTATATAATCAAGATTTAAAGATTCAACTTAATAATGTTCCGTTTTAGTCTGCTAAAAATTGATTTTAAATAACTCCGACTACGGAGAACATGGCCTGCACGCCCCCTCGACTTGTGCGGTGAAATATATAATAATGCCTATCCAAAGTAATTTAATCTTTAATACCGCATCTCCAAAAGGCATCAATATAAAAACAAGAAAACTGCCGAGTGATCGGCAGTTTTTTCTCTTTATAAATATTTCCGGTGAATCCCTTTTCCATCATAGGAAAACAGGACTTCTTTTCCTTCAATGACTGATTCCATATGAACGGAGCGGCCCCAGAGCTGATGAATATATGGCATGACTTTTTCGAGGTACTTCAGATCCAGTTCAATATCTTCATACCAATGTTTTAGATAAAGTTCACCATTACGCATGAAGTCCCCATCATTTACTGTGATATAAGGGAAACCGCCGTTGACCCTCATACTCACGAGTTGGTCACGAACATGTTCCCATGCCTTATCGACGATTTTATAATCTTTGCCTTGCTTTTGGAATAAGTACATATCCTCCCGCATGACCAGATCTTTCGTCAAATAATTGCGGAGAAAGGAAATATCCGACTCGATTTCCCTGACTTCGAACATCTTTTCCCGCCCAGATCCAGGCTTGACGCCCATCTTGATCATTTCTTCAGTTGGATTATCATAGCGCTCTTCAATATCTTCAAGCACTTTCAATCCAAGATAATAAGGATTGATGCTGGTCCGTGATGGCTGAACGACACCTGCGTTCAGTTTTGCGAATTCAATGGCTTCCCCTGAGGATAGATCCAATTCACGGATTATGCGCTGATGCCAGTAGGATGCCCAGCCTTCGTTCATGATTTTCGTTTCCAGCTGCGGCCAGAAATACAGCATCTCTTCCCTGATCATCGTCATGATATCCCGTTGCCAATCGGTTAAATCCCTGCTGTACTGTTCTATGAAAAGCATAATATCCTTTTCAGGCCTTGGCGGGAATTTTTTTCTCTTTTTAATGTTCGTTTGCTTCGGTTTATCCTTTTTATCAAGATTCCATAAATCATCGTATTGTGTGGCTGTCGGTTTTATTTCCTCTTCTTCTTCCTCATCTTCCATCGTCCAGGCAAGTTTCGGTCTCATCAGCGACGGATCGATATGTTCTTCAATGGCTAAAAGTGCATCGAGGAAGGTTTCCACTTCCTTTTTGCCATGCAGGATTTCATATTCACGGATTCTTTCTGCCGTTGCCGACATACTTTCAACCATATCCCTCTTAGTATTATTGAAACGGATATTATTCTTAAAGAAGTCACAATGCGCTAAAACGTGGGCAACAATCAATTTATTTTGTACAAGAGAATTGGAGTCCAGCAGAAAAGCGTAACAAGGATCAGAGTTAATGACCAGTTCATAGATCTTACTTAAACCAAAGTCGTACTGCAGCTTCATTTTATGAAATTGCTTTCCAAAGCTCCAATGAGAAAAACGGGTAGGCATCCCATAGGCACCAAATGTATAAATGATTTCTGAAGGGCAAATTTCATAACGCATCGGGTAAAAATCCAACCCGAACCCAGTTGCTATTTCTGTAATTTCACTAATGGCATATTCCAGAGCCTTTTGCTCCGATTCATTCATCCGATATCCCCCTTGTCTTCCGCCTTTAAACTAATGTATGAAAAAAAGGAGGAAAAATGCCGCGATCATGAGTAAAGGTCCTCGATAACAAAAAAAACACCTTCATGAAGAAGATGTCAGGCCAAATGTTTCATGCAGTTCTGCATTCAAACCTATTGATATCATTTCGCTAATTCCGTATTCACAGCCTCTTTTTTCGTTTTTGAACGGATCCAGGAAATGATGAGTGCTGCAATGATTACAAAACCTAAGTATCCTGTGATTGGGTATACACTCCCAACCAATTCAATAAAGCCTACGAAACTTGCAAGGAAAGCGAGGACCCCGACCATGATCACCGATATTTTAAAGCGTTTCGTTTCGGCACGTACCAACCTGGCGGTGAATGCATACAGCATCCCTACAGCGGTATTATAAATCATGCCTAAAAGGATGATGGATAGGAGATATCCCAACCATGGAGAAATCTGGTTCGCTAAATGAAGGGTAGGCATACCTGAGCCTTCTATGCCCTTCAAGTCGGACATCATCCCCAAATTGATCAGGAATAGCAAGATCCCCAATCCGATACCTCCTAGAATCCCTCCCATGCCAGCCTCTTTCTTGTTCTTGAAGGTCCCTCCCATTACGGCTAGCATGGCAATTCCGGCAGTCATATTATATGAAACATAAAGTAAGGAACCCATCATCCAATTTCCGGTTGCAGCGGTCCCTTTACTTGAAGATGAGATGATTTGATTGAAACTTAGATCGGATGTAAAAAATGAATAACCTGAAATAATGATCATGATAACAAATAAAAACGGTGTTACGGCACTTATGATGGACATTATTTTGTTAACATTAAGTAATAGAGTACCAATCGTGAGCACCGTCATGACGATTGCACCAACTATACCCGGAATCCCGAATTGTTCTTCAAAAATCGTTCCGGAACCGGCAATCATGATGACTGTAACGCCAAACAAGAAAAATGTGATAATAATATCGACCGCCCTGCCTACATAGGGGCCACAAATATGATTGATGATGCTTTTATGGGAGCGTGTTTGGAGAGTGCTCCCCAATTGAGTAACTTGCATGCCTAAAAACGCGAATAGAACTGTTGCCACCAAAATTCCCAATACACTGTAGATTCCAAAACTCGTGAAGAACTGTAATACTTCTTGTCCTGAGGCGAAGCCTGCTCCAATGATGATTCCTATATATGCACCTGCAAGGTTTACACTGTTTTTCATATCACATACCACCTTAATTATATGATTATTCTGACAATTTAAGTTATAAGAAATATCTTCCCTATCATCAATCTGTTCTTTAATCCCCTCCCAGCTTCAAGTTAACGGGCCGAAGCCCATGAAGCTGGGAGGCTCTTTTATTCACAACTCTTGTACATTTATCATTTGGTATATCTTTTACTATAGGAAGTGAATTCATCGACCGCAGCGTAATCGACTTCATAGCCAATGCCTGCCGCCTTTGGAACGGTTATGACCCCACCTTCCACTGTAACCTCTGGTTGGATGATGTCTTTATGCCAATAATTCGCGGATGCTGCCGTATCACCAGGCATCGTGAAGTTATCAAGTGTTGTCAATGCGATATTATGGGCACGCCCCACACCAGATTCCAACATGCCTCCGCACCATACCGGTACATTCCTTTCTTTACATAATTCATGAATTTTCATCGCTTCCGTTAGACCGCCAACCCTGCCGATCTTAATATTAATGATTTTGCAGCTTCCCAATTCAAGGGCTTTTCTTGCATCTTCCACGGAATGTATACTTTCATCCAAGCAAATCGGTGTTTTGATTTCCGCTTGTAATGTGGCGTGATCGACAATATCATCTGATGACAAAGGCTGCTCGATCATCATTAAATCAAATTGATCAAGCTGTTTCAGTAATTCGATGTCTTTCAGGCGGTAAGCGGAGTTTGCATCTGCCATGATCGGGACATCGGGATATCGATTGCGCACTTCCCTGATTACATCTACATCCCAACCTGGTTGGATTTTCATTTTTATTCTTTTATACCCATCCTTCAATCCAGCTTCGATCTTCGCCAATAATTCAGGTACCGTTTTTTGGATGCCGATACTGATTCCAACATCGATTTTTTCCAGTTCCCCGCCTAAAGCCATACTTAATGGGATATTATTTTCTTTTGCGTATAAATCCCAGATGGCTCCCTCGATAGCCGATTTTGCCATATTATTCTTACGAATATGCGAGAACATATCCGATACATCACGGGGATGCTCTATTTCTTTATCCAATACAAGCGGTATCAGGAAATCCTCCAGCATGGTCCAATTGGTTTTTATCGTTTCTTCGTTATACCAAGGTGCTGAAAACGCCACAGATTCAGCCCAACCTGAAAGCCCTTCTCCATTTTTCACTTCCACAAGAATGAACTCCTTATCCACAAACGTTCCAAAGCTTGTTGTAAAGGGAGCTACCAAATCCATATTTAAATGACGTAAACGCACTTCTGTTATTTTCATCCCGATTCCCCTCTTATTCTTGTTTTTTTAATAAATAGTTTTGAATATTTTCACCTTGTTCCCGTTCAATCCCGGCTGCAACATACCCTTTGGCAAAAAGCGTTTTGAATAATTCTCCGGTTTTTAACCGCCAATCAATCGCCAGGCTGAGATCAACTTTTTTGATTTGTTGAATATCTGTCGGAATGGGTATGGCGATCACCTCTGCATTCGTCTCAAAATGATAATCCTTGATGTAAGGGAATCCTTGGTCATTCATTCCTGTCGTTACGATGTGTATGGCTTTATCTGCAAGCGGAGCCTCTTCCTTTGCTTCCTGGCGTATATACCATTCCACCATGAATCGATCAGTGGACAATCCTTCATTGAGGGTATCCTTCATATTTCCATAACAATCATCCATATATGTAGAGCAAACAGCTTTTAGTTTACCGATGTTCAAGTTTGCATTCACGCTTTCCAATGGATCATACGTCCATGTGATCAAGTCGTAACCTTTTTTGAGTGCTTCTTTTTTTTGGGCAAGTTTAAGCAATCTGCCGTAACCCTTCTTTTGATGATCCGGATGGATTGCTAACATATGTGAACAAAGATATGCCCTTCCGTCTTTGAATCCCGGGAAACTATATTGAAACCCGACTAACTGACCATTGATGTAGCCGCCTAAAACAAGCCCGCCGTTTTTGACTGCCGTAATCGTCTGATGGATGGGGACGCAATCCATGCCCCATACTAGAACTTCCAGTCGCTGCACTTCTTGTAAATCCTCAAGTGTTGATAGGGATTTAATGATTAATTCATCAGTCATGTAAGTGTCCCCCCTCCCCATATTTCTCGAAAGTCAGTATGATGGCTTTGGTCAGGATTTCAATTCCCGATAACAAAGCATCTTTGTTGAACGTCATGTTCGGATGATGGAGCCCTGGTGCCAAATCACAGCCCAATCCTAGCATCGTCGCTTTGAGTTCAGGTCTTTTCAACGTATAAAAATGAAAATCCTCTCCTCCAGTCGTAATGACAGGCGCTACCAGATTTTCCTCCCCGAGTGTATCGGCTATCGCTTCAGACATTATTTCCTGGGCTTGATCGTTCACGGTTGCTGCAGCAACATTGGTTCCCGGTTCGAGTTTCACTTCGACTCCATGTACAATGGCCAAAGATTCTGCAACCTTTTCCACCTTTTTGGTGAGCTCTTCCATCATTGCATTATCCTGTGCCCGTAAATCCAATGTGAAAGTGGCTCTCCCAGGGATGATATTGGAGCTTTCGCCGCCAGCAAAAAACTGCGTCATTTTTGCCGAATAAGGGATGGATGGATTGAGATGGATACCATTTAATAAAGTGATGAATGCAGCTCCTATCTCGATGGCATTTTGCCCTTGATGCGGTCTGGCTCCATGTGCATCGGTCCCCGCTATTTCTCCTTTAATGAACTGGGCTGCACCATGGACAATGGCTGGTGCCGCTTGCCCATCCTTCACTTCCTCAACCGGTCTTAAGTGCACCCCATAAAGGAAATCGACATCATCCAATACTTTTTCTTCAATCATCTTTAAGGCGCCCGTACCTTTTTCTTCAGCAGGCTGAAAAATGAATTTAAGTTTGCCTCTTGGACGGAAGTCCATTTCTTTCAATACCAGGAATACTCCAAGTGCCAAGGTCATATGCCCATCGTGTCCACAGGAATGATTGGCTTGAAACGTCCCATGCACCTCCTGCCAAAGTGCATCGATGTCCGATCGCAACCCTACCGTGAAATTCCCATCCCCGATTTCCCCAATCACTCCTGTACAGTCCTTGAATGTTTTCACCGTACACTGATTTTCCGTTAAAATATCGGAAATGAAAGCTGTCGTATTCACTTCATTCCAACTCGTTTCAGGATGTGCGTGTAAATGGTCAAAGATATCGAGTATACGAGGCCTTAATTTTTCGATAGATTGTGTGATATCCATTTCTGTCTCCCCCTTGTATCCCGGTTTAATAGGCTTTTTCACCAAACTGATGGAAATTGAATCTCAAAAGAAAAATTCATCTTGATTGAACGCATCATATATAGCTTTTCTTTCTTTGAAACCCTGTTCGTCCTTAATCGATACTCCAGCTACTAAACTATTCAATAATGAGAATAAAACCGGTGCCGTATCGATAGTGGAAGTCCTAGGTGCTGAAATGGGCAATAATATGTCAGCGTATTCAGCAATTGGAGCCAATTCAGAATCCGTAACACCAATTACAAATGCACCCGCTTTTTTGGCCATTTCCGTGATTTTCACAGTCTCTTTAACATAGCGGTGAAAAGAAATTGAAACAAAAACGGAATTTTCAGTCATTTTATTCAACAGTAAAAAAATATCATCCGTATCAGGCCTATATAAATGGACCTCTTCCCTAACAAGCCTCAGCGTAAAAGTTAACCAATGTGCTGCCGAAAATGATAACCGGTGTCCGGATATCAAAACATTGTCAGCTGCCGCCAATTTGTCGACTGTTTTGGAGAAATCTTCATTTGATAGATTATTCATTGTCTTTTCGATGCTGATGATATCTTGCCCCATCACTTGAGCCATGAAGTTTGGCTGATTCGCGGCTTCAAGTTTTGAAGAATGATATTCATTCAAACTGCTGCTCTCGTATATCAACTGATTGCGAATTAGTTTTTGAAGTTCCGCATATCCACTTAACCCCAATGAATAGCAAAAACGGATGATGGTCGTTTCACTTACCCCTATATCTTTTCCGAGCTTTTGAGCTGAAGTGACTGCAAATGTATGTGAATGCACTAACAAGTATTTCGCGACCTTCTTTTGACCAGTGGATAAACCAGGGAATACTTCTTTAACTTTTTGCTGTAAATCCATAAAACATCCCCTCTGAAGCAAGATATGAATCCAATACTTTTTATATGACAATATGAAGTTTTAACTTCATCAATAATAGAGAGTATTTTATCACGGGACTTTCAATAAAACAATAATATTCTGAATTTTTAATCAAAAATAAGAGGGGCAAAATCATTCATCACACAAAAAAAACACGAAGATCCGTGGTTTCAGTTTGGCGACAAAATAGGATTCGAAGTCCGAATGGTGAAGGTCAAAGAAATTCGTGAACGGTAGAATATAGTATTCCGGTCTTTAAAGTTTTTGACCCTAATCCTCATGGGATTGAAGAAATTTGCGACACTCCTGCCGAATTACTGGCTAGCCAAGACACCACAGGCGCCTGCTTTGATGAGGCTTGGCAGACAGTCGGCGGAAAGGGAGCGGATTTCTGAAATCAACTGAACTTTTAAATAAAAAACTGCAGGCAAACTGAGTTTTCATAGAGTTTGCCTACAGCCAAAAACCACGAAGATGGACTCCGTGGTTTCAGTTAATCTTATTTTTTATGACGCTTTGCATAGCCGCAACGTTTGCATAATTCTTCAACTGCACATCTTCTCGAGAAACCATCGTACATATTTTTAGCCCGCTCACCATTTAAAATGTCTTCAAGTGATGTTTCGAATATATTTCCAAGCGGTATTTTCCCTTCACTATCCAAGCAACAAGGTACCACTGTACCATCCACCAAGATGCCCAACTGATCTCTAAGGGCATAGCAGAAAATATTTTCATCGATAATGTCACGATCCAATTCCGGCCACTCGAATTTTTCGGCCATATTTATATAAACCCGGTCCTTCAACTTAATATTATTCTTTTGCTGAAGAGCTTCACTTAAGCGAATGTCCAATGAAAGCTTCTCCTCCAGCATGCTAAGGATATCGTCGTTCAGTCCATTACTGGCTTTTAATTCAGCCGTATCCATATTCCATAAACGAATGGCACAAATCACTTCGCTTTTTTCATTTGCTTCATTTATGAAATCGGCAATATTACTGACATAAGAATCAAGACTGTTGCTTGTATCGTTTGCCTCAAAGCTATGAAGTGAAATATTCACCTGTCGAAGGGCTTTTTTGGATAGCAGCTTGTCTTTGACCTTTTGAATCAAGGTACCGTTCGTAGTAATATTCACCTTCAGGTCATTTTCAGCACTGATATCCAGGAATGTACCCAAATTTTTATTTAAAAATGGTTCACCCATCAGGTGAAAATAAATATGATCGGTGTGTGGTTTGATTTTCTTGATTACATCCGTAAACCCTTCAGGATCCATGAACTTCAGGGTCCTTTGCAAGCTGGAACTTGGACAAAAATTACACTTCAAATTACATATATTCGTAATTTCCACATAAACTTTCTTAAACTTTCTCATTTCTAATACCCCTACAATCAAGCTTATTGTTTCAATCTGATTCTAACTATACTGGTTAGCTGCTCATAAATGCAATGAAAACTTCATGGCAGCTAAACGGATGGGTATCACTTTCGATTGGCAACTAATCCGGTATCCACCATTTTTTGGACAACCTATAAAAGAAATCAGAAAAAAACATCTTCCCTAGGTGAAGATGTTCGGTAAGATGCATACCTTTTCCGCTTGTTCTGAAATCACTTTCCTTTTTGCTCCGTAACCTTCAAACTTAGTAATTTTTCATTTTTCAGATCATGTTGTACGGTCACGATGACATTGAATTGCTGACCTTTATCATCGACCAAAAATCTGAAATCGTCTTCGACGAGATTGTTCGATACAGTTTTTCTGCCCTTATATTCGTAATCATTAATCTTAACTTCAGGATAATCTGCCTGCACAACTGTAATGGCAATCTTTCCGTATTTTTCGTAATCGGGTTTTTGGGCCTGTGCTGAAATGGCCCCTGTTTGTATGATCAAAAAAATTCCCATTAGCATCACGATGACTTTTTTCAAAACCTTTTCCTCCTCATACTTTCCGCTTACTATTATTATGTAAAATTGTTCAGTTGTTATACAGCTGCTTCGCTTCTTTTACAAGCATGATACCCACCAATCGATTCCTCTCCCATTCCTCTGGAAACACAGTCAACGGCGGGTTGGTTTCATCCACTAAATAACTAAGTTCGATCGTCATTCCCGGGCGGCGGAATTCAGTTATGAACCAATCCGTAAATCCGCTTCCTACCGCTTCTTTTTCCGGAAAGGTCAATTCATATCCAGTCAATTCTGCAGTCTTTTTGGCAATTCCATAATCCCTCGCCATATATTTCCGTTTATTTTTATAATGCCAAAAGATTTCCCTTCCTGAGGTATGGTAGGAAACAGCGATAAGGGGATCGATCTCCTTCGTGAAATGAGTGAGCGCTTTCACTTCAGCTGCTTCCAATGGTTTTAGGCCTTTATAAAATTGATACGTTGGTTTTGTTTCATCACTCATGACTTCTTTCCATCCAGCCGGATACTGCCTATTTAAATCAATGCCTTCGGCGTTGGCTTTCCAGCGGGACCAATTTCTGCTAAATTGGTTCATTTTCCATACTGCAGCCTTTTCAAAAACATTTAAGTGGGAGAGATCTCCTTGCTGAATGCTTACTCCATCTGGATTCAGCATCGGGATGAACCAGATGCTCACTTCATCCAATGATTCCGTTCGATATTCTCCAACAGGTTTGCCTGCTCGATAGGCGGCTGCATATTCTTCAAGCATGCGCATTAAAAGTATGGAACTAAGCCATTCCCGTCCATGGTGTGATCCCACCAGCAAAATCGATCTTTTTCCTTTTCCTAATTTGATTGCCTTGATATTTTTCCCCTTTTCAGTTTGCCCGATTATTTTTACATCTAATTCATACTGCTTTTGGATTCCTTGCAAATCCATTTCCATCTGTTCAGGGGAATACACTTCTGCCGCCAGCGATGGTTCAGGGAAAAAAAGCAGCACCAATATTCCAATTACCATTATTTTTCTCATGTACTCACCTTTTATTTTTATTCAGGAAAAAAGCAACAACCGCGGTCCCAATACATCGCCACTTATTGTAAGGAAAAGTTCTGTCATATCTGAACAAAATATAAATAGCTCCTTATTAAGGGGGAGAAGAACATGAGGATTGCGGATTATGATCAGGCATTGTTTCACACACACCGTTCTGATTGGGACAGCTTGTTAGTATTGATGGTTCGAACGAAAGATCACTTTCTTTCGAAGAAAATAGAACATTTTTTGCACGCTTACAGGTTTGAGCATGATTATCAAATCGTTCAATCCCAGCTGTATGCACTGCTTCGCTATCTGGATCATGCGGCAGAAAAAACAAGTGATTATTTAAGTGAACTTCCAAGCTAAAATCAACTATAGTTTTTGCAAGACGGGAAAATTTATACAAGAGGATTAAGTATCGGGGATATAACTTTGGCTGGTGAAACCCTATAAAAACAAGGAAGGGTCAGGTATTAAATACCTGACCCCCATTTCATTATTTTTTCATTGCAGTATATGCAGTTGCATACATTTTAAGCTCTTCAATCATGCCTTCTACAAGTACGGCAGACTCTTCAAATAAACCATCATTTTCGTAATCGAAGCAATGTGGATCCAGTACCAATTGTTTAGCGATTACATTTGCATAAAGGCTTCGGCCCACTGTCCTCATGGAATTCAAGGCGTTGATTCCGCCTTTACCTCCGCCGGAAACAGCCAATAGTGCAACCGGTTTATGCGTGAATTGCTCACTGCTTAGAAAATCCAAGGCATTTTTCAAGGCCCCGCTCATGGAACCATGATATTCCGGAGTGGTCAGAATTACGCCATCGGCTTCCTCGATGCTTTTCCGAAGACCTTGAATCACATCCAATTGATATTGCTCACCTTCACCTGAATATAAAGGGATTTCACTATTGCTTAAATCGATAAGTTCCGCCCCGTATTTCTTGGATATGTAGCGAGAGGCTATCCCCGTACGCCCTTGTTTACGCGGTGAACCATTAATGATTACTAATTTCATGAATTTATACCTCCATTATTCCCGTTGTTTTCCGAGATCAGTCGCCAATACAGTATACCAAATCGGAAACGGAATTTCCTAGAATTTTGATCATTCATACTGCTGAAGAATTGCCATCAAAAAAACGAAAGACCATAGAAGGTCTTTCGTTAAGCTTTCATACATTTATACTAACGCTTCAATCTTGCTCATGAAATCTTCCATGACTCCCGATAACTTGGACTCTGCTTCTGGCATTGATTTACCCTGGACACCGAAATAGAATTTAATTTTCGGTTCAGTTCCAGATGGACGGAGGCAAACCCATGTACCATCTTCAAGGAAATACTTCAATACATTTGATTTCGGAAGCTCGATCAATTCTTCATTATTTGAAAGTAATGTACGTTTTTTGCTGCGTTGATAATCTTCTTCAGCAACTACCGGAATGCCTGCTATTCGGGATGGAGGATTTTGACGGAATTGATTCAATATTCCAGAAATCTGTTTCGCCCCCTCAATGCCCTTTAAAGTCATTGAACGCAATCCTTCCAAGTAAAAGCCGTATTTTTCAAACACATTCAGTAACCCTTCATATAGTGTCAATCCCTGCTTTTTATAATGAGCACAGACCTCAACTGCCAGCACTGCGGCTTGAATGGCATCTTTATCACGTGCAAAGTCTTTAATCAGGTAACCGTAGCTTTCTTCATATCCGAACAAAAAGCTATTTTCCCCGCTTGCATGATACTGATTTATTTTCTCGGCGATGAACTTAAACCCGGTAAGTACATCTACTGTCTTCAAGTCATATGACTCGGCAATCGCCCGCCCGATTTCTGAAGTGACGATGGTTTTTAAGACGACTCCATTTTGAGGAATCTTCCCTTTTTCTTTTTTCTGGGACAGTAAATAGTCCAGGAAAAGTGCACCTGTTTGATTTCCAGTCAGGACAACATATTGACCTACCTCGTTTTTCACGGCAATTCCAAGCCGATCGGCATCTGGGTCCGTGGCTATCAATAAGTCCGCTTCAACTTTGTTCCCAAGTTCGATGGCCATTTCAAATGCAGCTGGTTCCTCCGGATTTGGTGACTTAACTGTCGAAAAATCCGGATCGGGCAATTCCTGCTCTTTAACGATATGCAAATTTTGATATCCTAAACTTTGCAGTGCCCGCCTGACGGATTTATTGGCCGTTCCATGAAGCGGTGTAAAGACGATTGACACATCTATTTCCTCGGCAAGCTGCGGATTCTCGGGAACTGTGAGCAATTCACGATTATATGCGATATCCAATTCCTCCCCGACCATTTCGATGAGGCCCTTTCCTTTGAGGATATCAGCTTCTTCAATCTGAATTTCAAGCTCATTTTCAATGGCATTCACGTAGCTGATCACTTGATCGGCTGCTTCCGGTGGCAATTGTGCCCCATCCTGTCCATAAACCTTGTAACCATTATATTCAGGCGGATTGTGGCTTGCCGTGATGACGATCCCGGCAAAAGCATTCAGCTCGCGAACCGCAAATGACAATTCCGGAGTTGGACGCAGTTCATCGAATAAATAAGCCTTCACCCCAAATGTAGCCAAGGTCTTAGCTGCTTCGAGTGCAAACTCCGGGGACTTATGTCTCGAATCATAAGCGATCACAGCCCCTCTTCCTTTAGCCTCTTCCCCAAACGAAGAGATATATTGAGCCAACCCAACCGTAGCCTTCCTTACAGTGTAAAGATTCATCCGGTTCGTTCCCGCTCCGATTTCCCCACGCATTCCACCTGTTCCAAATTCTAAATTTTTATAAAAGGCATCTTCGAGTTTTGCTTCATCCCGCTGCATTTCCTCAAGGAGGACACGTAATTCCCCATTTAAATTCTGGTACCCTGCCCAAGTGGTGTATAAAGATTTCCAGCCCATCTCCAACATCTCCTCCAAAACGCCTAATTTGTAATTATTATGTATCTGCCTTACATATACAAAATTATCATATTTATTCCAATAAATGAAGTAAAGGCTCGTAATGAAAAGAACCAAATCTAGCGTTCTAACATCACGAGCTCTTTTACCTCATTATTTTTCGCCATCTTTATAATGCAGATTGTATATATCATGGCGGCGATCTTTCAATTGCCTTACAGTACCAGACTGACGCTCCCGCCTTAAAATCTCCAAATCAACATCGCCAATCAAGACCATTTCAAGGTTCGGGCTGGTTTCCCCGACAATGCCGTCACGCGCAAATTCGAAATCCGATGGAGCGAATATTCCCGATTGGGCATACTGAATATCCATATTTTCCGTTTGCGGAAGATTCCCGACCGTTCCGGAAATGACGGTATAAATTTGGTTTTCCACAGCACGGGCCTGAGCACAATAACGAACTCGCAGGTAGCCTTGCCTGTCTTCCGTACAAAATGGAGTGAATATGATTTTGGCACCCATATCGGTAGCAATTCGGGCGAGTTCCGGAAACTCAATATCATAACAAATTTGTATGGCGATTTTTCCACAGTCCGTATCAAAGACTCGAACGCGGTCACCTGCGTTAATACCCCACCATTTTCTTTCATTTGGTGTGATATGAATTTTATATTGCTTTTCAATCGTCCCATCGCGGCGGAATAAATAAGCGATATTATAGATATTGTCATCATCTTCTTTTACGAAATGGGAACCGCCGATGATATTGACGTTATACCTTACAGCTAAAGTGGTAAACAATTCAATGTACTGCTCCGTGAAATCCGACAGTTTCCGTACAGCCAAGCTTGGTGATCTTTCATTCAAGAAAGACATCAACTGGGTGGTGAATAATTCCGGGAACACGGCAAAATCCGCATTAGCATCCGAAGCAACGTCAGTGAAATACTCGACTTGGTTAGCGAAGTCTTCGAATGAATCGATTTTACGCAGCATGTATTGCACGACGCAGATCCTCACTGGTTCTGATGTTTTGTAATAACGTTTTGTTTTCGGTTGATAATCGACGTTATTCCACTCCATGAGCGTAGCATACTTATTTGATTGCAGATCATCCGGTAAATAATTCGGATTGATCCTCATAAGCGTGAACCCATTTAAAAGCTGGAACGAAAGAACCGGATCATATATTTTATGCAATTGCACCTCTTTCACATATTCCCTTGGTAACAGTTCATCCGCATGTTTATGGTAATTGGGGATCCTGCCGCCGATAATGATGCTTTTTAAATTCAAATGGGCAACAAGTTCTTTTCTTGAATCATAAAGTCTTTGACCAATTTTCATCCTGCGGAATTTAGGATGGACCATGACCTCGATCCCATATAAATTATAACCGTCGGGATTATGATTCGTGATGTAGCCATTATCTGTTACATCATCCCATGTATGTCGGTCATCATATTCGTCAAAATTAATAATGAGACTGGAACATGAGCCAATCACTTTTCCATCATATTCAGCCACAAACTGTCCTTCCGGAAAAATTGCCAGATGACTCTCAAGCTGATCTCTCTTCCAGGGAACCATTCCAGGAAAGCAACTCGACTGCAAAGCAATTATTTCATCTATGTCTCCTAGCCTCATATTACGTATTTCCATTATTTTTTCATATTTATGCAGGTCCAAATTCGGCATTTTCCTCAGACTCCTTTAATCTCTTCCATAAGAATTATACCCCTTATTCAAAAATTAAAACAACTGAACCTACCTATGGATTTCAAAATTGCATGGATAAAAACCATACTTAATATCCGGTAAAAAGAATATATATTTTACAGACCCCGTCCATACATACTATACTTTTCATGAGAGCAAAAAGAGATGGGGAAGAGGAACCATGTACAAGACTATTTGCAATGGGGAAAACTTATTAACTGTGGCCTCGGCTACTCCATCATCGCTATGTTTGAAAGCTTTTTTACTCTGAAATGAAGCAAAATGAACCGTTTGCGCCCTGTTGGTATCAGCAGATCATCACATATCCTTTTACAATTCCAGGAATTGCAATCATTCGATAAGATCTTTGGATTTGCGTTTATACCATGATAGTAACAGCCATCGGTGCATACATTTCCATGTATCATTATTTGTAAAGGCTTCATTCCATGTACAGGACACTTTATAAACGTATGGGTTTCATCACCATCACGTTCTAGCCTTGACTGCATTCGTCATTATTTATTACATCGTATGGACAAGATCCAAGGAGGTTGCAGCTTAATGAAGAAAATGGCTATATTTTTAGTGATAATCGTCGCCCTTTTTGTCCTGCTGGGCGTTTTTACAAACATGAAAAAAGAAGAAAAATCAAAAGGAAATCCATACGGCAAGGATAAACTTAAACCTGCCACTGTCGATCAGCTGGATGACCCCAATTATCAAAATCTGATCCTTCCTGTCGAGTTGGAGAAGGACCTCCAAGATAGTAAAGAAGTGACCGTTTATTTCTATAGTCCTACGAATTCAATCAGTCAAAAAACCACACCAGTCGTGGCACCTTTGGCAGAGAAATTGGGTATTGATCTTGTTCAATTCAATCTTTTGGAGTTTGAACAAGGATGGAGCGATTATGGCATCAAAAAGACCCCGACCATCGTTCACTATAAAAATGGTGAAGAACAAGAACGAATCGTCGGCTTTAAAGATGAAGGAACCTTCGAGAAATGGTTCGAGGACCATGATATTAATTAAGGATGGAAAAAAATGAGCCGGCCCTAACGGAAATGCCTCCCCCGTTATAGCCGGCTCATTATTTTTGCCTTATACTAAATATTGATTCGCCACCTGGATGTCCATCATCTGCATATCATTATTCGCTTCATCATGATTTATACTTGAAAAATGGTCATAATAAAAGGGGAAGAAAATTCCGCATTCATTCAATAGAGTGATGTTATGTTGGAACAATTCTTCGGATTTAGATTCCATCACCATCAAATCTTCACTCTTCTGTTTGTCTAATATCGACATAAGGACTTGTAGACATGTCATTACTTGAAATGCGTCTCTTAATGTTGCCAAGTAAGTAACAGAACTTTGATTGGGCTCTAAAACGCCAATCTCGCGAAAATGAAGGATTTCACTTTCCGTAAAGTATTTGGGAAATACAGATTCGTAGAAACGAGAAACGAGACTCGCTATTTCTTGCTCTTGTTCTTCAGTTGAAGAAAAGACCGTCTTCACTAAAAAAACCACCTTTTTTCAGATCCGTTAGACCTATCTATTATATGTATATTCTAGGACAAGCGATTTCTTTCCTCATAGAATAACATAAATTTTGTAAAAAATATGTGGTAATTTCCACCACGGAATTTTCAGCAATAGGTCCAAGGTTACTTTTTTCATGACTCATCTTTAATTATTATATATTTTTTTCATTTAATTAAAACCAAAGTAGTCGAAAGTAGGAGTTCAATTGGAAAATTTTCAAATAACTAACCAACATTTAATAATAGACGTTCTCCAAAGTTGGAATGGATTAACATTGGAAAATCTTTTTAGGGAGCTGTGGAAGGCCCCAAAGAAATTAGTCCATGAATGGAGGATGAGTAAAAAAGTGACAGTGAACGGAAATTCCGTCACATGGTCAACCATTCTTAATGAAGGTGATACGATCAGCATCCCTTTATTGGATCACGCTGAGAATGAAACAGTTCAAGCGACAGACTTAGGAATTTCCATCATATATGAAGATGATGTGTTGTTGATAGCCAATAAACCGGCTGGAATGGATACTCACCCTTCTCAACCAGGTGAAGCCCATTCCCTCATCAATGGAGTGGCGCACCATCTTCAAAAAACCGGTCAGTCCTGCATGATCAAACATATTCATAGGCTTGATAAAGATACCACCGGTGCGGTCCTTTTTGCCAAAAACCGCCTCATTGGATCCATGCTGGATAGAATGTTGGAAGAAAGGGAAATCAAACGGACATATCTGGCTTTAGTCGAAGGAAACATTAAAAAGAACGAAGGCGAAATCAAAGAAAAGATTGGCCGCGACCGACACCATGCCACGAGACGAAGGGTTTCCCCTACAGGCCAGACGGCAGTCACCCATTATAAGGTACTCAATCGCGATCCCAAGAAAAACCTGACACTTGTCAGCTGCACGCTGGAAAGCGGCCGGACCCACCAAATCAGGGTACATTTCAGTCATTTGAATCATCCCTTGGCCGGAGATACCTTATACGGCGGAAAAAAGACATTTCCACGTCAAGCCCTGCATGCAGGAAAAATCGAATTCACCCACCCCATTTCAGAAAAAAAAATGAGCATTGAAGCTCCTTTCATTGATAAACCTGAAATATTCAATGTCACCATTCAAACTGAATAAACACCGTTCCTAAATGGAACCGTGCTCTTATTTCTTCCATTCATAAGATTTTCTGCATTTGGGCCGAATTGATGGTTTAAATACATGTTGGGACGAAATAAGTTCATTTTGACATAAAAAATAGCTGGCCACTTGGGCCAGCTTAATTTCCTCATTTATGAAGCTTTTCTCATGCCTTTTAAGATAAGGCTTAAGACAAAGACAAAAACGATAGCACCAATCAATGCTGGAATTATAGCGAAATCTGCTACTGAAGGTCCCCAGTTCCCAAGAATTAATGAACCTAACCATGCACCAACAAAACCAGCGATAATGTTACCGATAATTCCAAATGGTACGTCACGTCCAACGATCATACCCGCTAACCAACCAATGATACCTCCGATAATTAATGACCATAAAAATCCCATAATATATTTCCTCCTTAAAATTAGTTATTTTTTCAAACCTGCAGCAGACTCCAAGAAATCAAATCACTTCCATATTGTCATGCCTTTTTTCAGTTATTTTTACCTTTTACATTCAAATGGTATGATGCCGATTACGCACAATAACTAATGAATGTGAATGTTTTAGTTATTGGGTAGAGTTAGCTAGCTATAGCCCCTGAGTAACTGATTGGACAATCTCATGTTAGTGAATTTTTTCTTTTTGTTTGCCGCTGTACTCATTATTTTCCCCGTTTAATTAATCTAAAACCTAAATTTTTTTAAAATATTTGGCAACGAAAACAGGATTATAAGACATATTAAACGGGTATATCATAGGCTTAACTTTGTCACATAGTTAGTATAAGCAATAACTGTCTCAATTATGTTCATGAGGAAAAAGAAAAAGGATGCCCCATTCGGGACACCCTCCTATCATTTGCAGTATTCTTTTTAGAACAAAAGTTCATCAGGATTGCTGCCGAACCGTTCATTTTTGTTCAAGGCATCTATTTGATTCATTTCATTCAGGCTTAATGAAAAGTCAAATACCTCTGCGTTTTCCTCGATACGGGACGGCGTAATCGATTTAGGTATTACAACTAGATCATGTTGTAGATGCCATCTAATCAGCACTTGTGCTGAACTTTTCCCGTGCTTCTTCGCTATATGATTGATTGTCGGCTCTTCCAATAGGTTTCCTCTGCCTAGCGGGCTCCAAGATTCTACCTTTATTTCATGTTTTGCACAGTAATCACGAATTTCGACTTGAGTCAATAGTGGATGCAATTCAATTTGATTGACGACCGGTTTCACTTCACTGTTTGCAAGTAGATTCTCCAAATGATGAACATGAAAATTACTTACACCGATTGATTTCACCTTTCCATCCTTATAAAGCTTTTCCAATGCCCTCCAGGTTTCCAGATATTTATCTTTACCCGGCCAGTGGATCAGGTATAAATCCAAGTATTCCAAACCAAGGCGATTTATACTATCATCAAATGCCTGGAGCGTCGTTTCGTATCCTTGCTCTGTATTCCACACTTTAGATGTAATGAACAATTCTTCACGGGGCACTCCGCATTCCCTAATCGCCTGACCAACACCTTCTTCATTTTCATAAATGGCCGCCGTATCAATTGCACGATAACCAACTTCGATCGCTTTCTTGACGGACTCAACCGTTTCATTGCCGCTTTTCACTTTAAATACACCGAAGCCTAACTGTGGCATTTTAACTCCATTATGTAAGGTGATCGTTTCCCCAATATTTGAAATCATTCCATCATTCCCCCTTACTTTTATTTACCAATTATACATCTCCCCACCTCCTATTTCTAACCATAAGCCTCGGGATTTATAGACACCTTTTAGCGCCAAAATTCCCCTTAAATACCATTTATATATATTAGAGGGGGGCATTTTATCTTTTTAATCATTCACTAAGTTAAATATTTTGTAAAAAAAAGACGAAACATCTATCCTTATAGGTATGAAATTCGTTACAATTGAATAGTTCGACTTACAACCAAGTAAAAAAGAAGGTGCCAAATTTAAGAATAATCAAATGTAAAACT
The DNA here is from genome assembly GCF_050279365.1 of Peribacillus sp. NPDC094092. Taxonomy (NCBI): domain Bacteria; kingdom Bacillati; phylum Bacillota; class Bacilli; order Caryophanales; family Bacillaceae; genus Peribacillus; species Peribacillus sp. NPDC094092. Next base: position 1,673,143 of record NZ_JBNNUC010000001.1, read on the forward strand.
CCCATTCTAAATATAGAGGAGTTGCAAACTGTCCTGCCCAGTCATTGGTGACAATCCATATACACTTTACATACTTGAAATTAAGGGAGTCCTCCATGTATGAATAGCATTCTCATCTTAACCGCGCTAATTATTATTTTTGCTTTGGTCTTTGACTTTATCAATGGTTTCCATGATACGGCCAACGCCATCGCTACAGCAGTATCAACCAAGGCGCTTAAACCACGTCATGCCATCATCATGGCTGCGGTCATGAATTTATTAGGAGCACTGACCTTTACCGGTGTAGCGCATACCATTACGAAGGATATCGTTGATCCTTTCACATTGAACAATGGTTCTTATGTAATCCTTGCTGCACTGCTTTCGGCAATTATATGGAATTTAATCACTTGGTATTTTGGCATTCCAAGCAGTTCCTCCCATGCAATTATTGGTTCAATAGCGGGAGCTGCCATTGTGGCTAGTGGATTCGATGCGATTAAATGGAGTGGATTCACTAAAATTGTACAAGCATTGATTCTATCCCCTATCCTTGCCTTCACGCTTGGGTTCATTGTATACAGTATTTTCAAGGTGGTATTCAAAAATAATAATTTAGGGAAAACCAATAAGCGTTTCAGGAGAATACAAATTCTCACGGCGGCCATCCAATCTTATACACATGGAACGAATGATGCTCAAAAATCCATGGGTATCATCACGATGGCTTTAATCGCTAACGGATATGCCTCTACGTCTGAAGTTCCTTTCTGGGTACAACTATCCTGTGCAATAGCCATGGCGCTTGGTACATCAATCGGGGGTTGGAAGATCATCAAAACTGTTGGCGGTAAAATCATGAAAATCCGCCCAGTTAACGGAGTGGCTGCCGATATGACTGGAGCAGCCATCATTTTCGGTGCAACCTTCTTGCATATGCCGGTCAGCACGACACATGTTATTTCTTCTTCCATACTTGGGGTCGGTTCTGCACACCGCATCAAAGGTGTAAAGTGGGGAACCGCAAAAAATATGTTGATCACTTGGTTCATTACATTGCCAATTTCCGCTTCCTTAGCTGGTATCATTTACTATTTAATTGCATTATTTTTATAAAACCCTTTGCCTTTCCATATTGGAAAGGCTTTTTATATACAAATTTCCCCTTATAATTGTAGGATTTTTCCCATTTTTTAATTTTGCTTGTGTTTTTATATAAAGTTTTATTAAGATTTTGTAAATTTTCGTCGAAAAACCTTCCCGAATACTATGTGAATTCGTTACAATCATTTTGTTAATACTAAGCGTACGACTAAAGTGCGTAAATTTTGCATGACTAATTGGGAGGCTTTAACATGGCTTTTAAATCAAAAAAAGACAAATTCGCAGTAATGCTTTTTAACATCGCTCAAAACCTTAAAGAAGGTGCTGACTATTTCGCGGATTATAAACTCAAAAACATCTCCGATCTCAAAGTATTTTCAGATACGATGAAAGACTATGAGCATAAAGGCGATTCAATGGTTCATAATGTGATTAAAGAGCTGAACAATGCCTTCATCACTCCTATCGAACGGGAAGATATACTTGAATTGACCATGAGAATGGATGATGTCATAGACGGTTTGGAACACTGTGCGGCATTATTCGAAATGTACTCAATCGTCAATGCAGATGAGTATATGCTTAAGTTTGTGGATGCAATCAAACAGTGTACGTATGAGATTGAAAATGCCGTCGATACACTATCCACTAAAAAATTGCCAATGATTCGTGAACATGCAATCAAAATTAAAGATCTTGAATCCGTATGTGACGGAATCCAACGTCAATCAATCAAAAACTTGTTTACAGTTGAAAAAGACCCAATCAGGATCATTCAATATAAAGAAATTTATGAAAGCCTTGAAGACATTGCCGATCACTGTCAAGCAGTGGCCAATACACTTGAAACAATCATAATGAAAAACGCCTAAGGAGTACCCCAATAAATGGATACTTTATTAATTATAACAATATTAATCGTTTTCTTTGCTTTAGCATTTGACTTCATCAATGGTTTTCATGATACAGCAAATGCAATAGCGACTGCTGTTTCAACAAAGGCCTTGAAGCCTAGGCATGCCATCATCATGGCAGCTGTCATGAATTTCGTCGGAGCCATGACATTTACTGGAGTGGCGAAGACAATAACGAAGGATATCGTGGATCCGTTCACGCTTCCGAATGGTTCATATGTAATTATGGCTGCTCTACTTGCCGCTATCATATGGAACCTTCTAACCTGGTATTACGGAATACCAAGCAGTTCCTCCCATGCATTGATTGGTTCGATTGCTGGTGCAGCCATTGCTGCAGCAGGATTCGCTGGGATTAACTGGGGAGGATTCTTGAAAATTCTTCAAGCTTTGATCTTCTCCCCGCTAATTGCTTTTGCAATCGGGTTTATCGTATACAGCATCTTTAAAGTTGTCTTTAAAAACAATAACCTGACAAAAACAAACCAAAAATTCCGGACTATACAGATTGCTACTGCAGCACTTCAATCGTATACCCACGGAACGAACGATGCACAAAAAGCGATGGGTATCATCACGATGGCCCTTATTGCAAATGGTTATGCATCAAGTACCGATATCGCCTTCTGGGTTCAATTCTCCTGTGCGTTAGCAATGGGACTTGGAACTTCGGTCGGCGGTTGGAAGATCATTAAAACCGTTGGCGGCAAAATCATGAAAATCCGTCCGGTAAATGGTGTAGCAGCGGATTTAACCGGAGCCTTTATCATTTTCGGTGCGACTATAATACACATGCCAGTCAGTACAACCCATGTTATTTCGTCTTCAATCCTTGGGGTTGGATCAGCGCATCGTGTCAAGGGCGTAAAATGGGGAACGGCACAAAGAATGATCATCACTTGGTTCATTACCATTCCCATCTCGGCAACATTAGCTGGTTTGCTTTATCTTTTAATTAACTTCCTATTCTAAAATAAAATCCCTTCCGGTTTCCATCGGTAGGGATTTTCTGTTTTAACAAAGGATTTATCTATGCTTATTAATAGGAAATCGTTTAAAATTCAAGGAGAAGGAATTTTTTTAGTGAGGGGCAAAAAAAATGAAGGAATTCGAAAAAAATAGAGATATTTTTAAAGACCTTTATGGAGATATGATGGAGTTTGCCGATAGAATCAGTTCTGTTTTAGGTTGCCCCATTACGATCGAGGACGGTAACCACCGCTTACTTGCATATAGCACACATGATGATACGACGGATCAGGCTCGTATCATGACCATAATCGGAAGACGAGTCCCTGAAAAGGTCATCAATAGTTTATGGAAAGATGGCTTCATCCCCGCGTTATTGAAAGAAGATGCCCCCATTAAAATCGGGGCCATCAATGATGTCGGTCTGGGTAACAGGGTTGCAGTTTCCATCCGGAAAAATAATGAAGTTCTAGGGTTCATTTGGGCTTTGGAAGTAAATGAACCTTTCTCCGAAGAAGATATGAAATTTCTGCAATTCGCTGCCAAGGAGGCGAAGAACCAGTTACAGCAATTGCAATTGAAAAAGAAAAGGAAAGAAGCAGGTCATCAAGAGTTCCTTTGGCGCATGTTGACCGGACACTACCAAGAAGAATCGGAAATAATTGAAAACTATAAGAAATTTGCCATCCACGTTCCAATGGTTTTTTCCATATTGGTATTCGAATTTCCTAAAGAAATCAATCGCGAAGTGGAGCGCTACATTTCATACATGTTAACGACCACTCAAAAGATAAACAGTTCCTTATTTGCCATTGACCATAACAAGCTCATTCTTTTGGCGGGAGGCAACCAGGAAAACAGCCCTTCTTTCACTTCATCGATTTATGAGTTCATTCCTTTTTTCATCCTGGAGATGAAACGGCGTTTTGGTGTTGAGCATATCCTTGGAACGGCTGGCAATATGTATAAAAACTTAACGGATGTCAAATCAAGTTACGAAGAAGCTCAATACACCCTTAAAATGAAGAATATTTTTCCAGATGACATGAAACTCATATTACATTATGAAGAACTTGGCATGTTTCAAATGATTGAAACACTCGCAAGCAACAAACAGCGTCGTGTTCATCCTTCCATCCTTAAGCTAAAAGCATACGACATGAAAAACCAGACGGAATTGCTGCAAACACTCACTGTCTATCTAGAGAAAGACTGTAATCCAAATGAAGCTTCAAGTAATCTTCATGTCCATGTGAATACATTGAATTACCGATTAAAAAGAATCGCTGAAGTGGGAAATATTCGGCTTAAAGACCCGATTCAAAAAATGACCCTCTTTCTTAACATTAAACTTAATCAATATGATGAATTTTACAAGAAAAATTAATGATATATTCCCTGATATGGAATACTAGAAGTGTGGAAAGGTTGATCATATGAAACTTGAAACAAAAGAAGATCTTAAAAAAGAATTAACCATCATTGAAAAATGGGAGAAAGATCAGAAAGGACTATGGTTTTGGGAACGGATCGGACGGATTCCCTTCAAGCTATTGGATAAGTTGACACCGGATTTTATTCAGAAAAAATTGGGTGTCATGCTCGATGAAATCGGCAGCTACATTCAGAATGGCGGAAAATATTTAACGAAAGAAGCTCATATTCTAAGTCAGCTGCAAGCCAAGGTTCCCGAGTTGGATATTAACGCCTTGGAAGATGTTTCGAGCATACCCCTCCATATCATGGATAGCGTGAGTCAGGATATTAAAAATTCAGGCAGCAAAATGGCAACGGTCCAAGGTGCCACTACAGGGATTGGCGGAATCTTCACCTTGGCCATCGACATCCCCCTTCTTCTCGGCATGTCGATCAAAACGCTTCAGGATATCGCCATCACATATGGATTCAATCCTAGAGACCGGCAAGAACGTATTTTCATCGTCAAATGTTTGCAATTCACAACATCGGATGTTGTCGGCAAAAAGGCTCTATTAAATGAATTGTCAAAAATGAACCAGACCGATTCCCAATCAAAAAGGGAAATAGCATCCGAACTTCAAGGTTGGCGGGAAGTCGTTTATACATACCGTGATCAGTTTGGTTGGAAAAAGCTTTTGCAAATGGTTCCTGTTGCCGGAATCATCTTTGGCGCCCTTACAAATCGTTCCATGATTGCCGATATAGCCGATACAGGAATCATGCTATATAAGAAAAGAAGGATTTTAGAGCGCATTCAAGAACCTACTGCAAAGAATTGAATTCAGTTTTAAAAAGGTTTTGTTCCTGTCGAGCCCATATTTTATGATACTGCGTTTGTGGAATTCCACAAATACACCTTTTTCAATTTTCTGATTTCCACATACTAACTATTCCTTTTTCCAACTATACTTGTGATACAAATAGTAAAAACATATTATTGGAGGGATTAAGATGAGAATAGGAATTCCAAAAGAGATTAAAAACAATGAAAACCGTGTAGCTATCACTCCAGCTGGGGTTGTGGCATTAGTCAATGCAGGTCACGAAGTATTAATCGAAATGAACGCAGGTCTAGGAAGCAGTTTTACAAATGAATCATATCAAGAAGCTGGTGCTGTTATAGTCGAGGACGCTGCTAGCGTTTGGTCAAGCACAGAAATGATCATGAAAGTAAAAGAACCTATCTCATCTGAATATAAATATTTCCGAAAAGATTTAATCCTTTTCACATATTTACATCTTGCCGCTGAACCGGCACTAGCTCAGGCCCTAAAAGAAAGCGGTGTCTTGGCCATTGCTTATGAAACGGTTGCAGTAAACCGCACACTTCCTTTATTGACACCAATGAGTGAAGTTGCAGGACGCATGGCTGCACAAATCGGTGCTCAGTTCCTTGAAAAAAATAACGGCGGCAAAGGAATACTCTTAAGCGGAGTTCCTGGAGTTAAACGTGGTAAAGTCGCTGTTGTCGGCGGTGGTATGGTTGGTACGAATGCTGCTAAAATCGCTATTGGATTAGGCGCAGATGTTACCATCCTTGACTTAAGCCCTGACCGTCTTCGTCAGCTAGATGACATTTTCGGAAATGAGCTGACTACACTTATCTCCAACCCTTATAATATTGCGGAAGCAGTCAAAGATGCCGATTTAGTGATCGGTGCTGTATTGATTCCAGGTGCTAAAGCTCCTAAGCTCGTTACTGAAGAAATGGTTAAATCGATGTCTCCTGGTTCAGTCATTGTCGATGTTGCAATCGACCAAGGCGGTATCTTTGAAACGGTCGACCACATAACAACACATGATAACCCTACTTATGTTAAACATGGAGTAGTGCATTATGCAGTGGCGAATATGCCAGGAGCAGTGCCTCAAACTTCTACAGTTGCATTAACTAACGTAACCGTACCATTTGCACTTCAAATTGCCAACAAAGGTGCCATCAAAGCAATCCTTGAAAATGATGCACTCGCCAAAGGCGTCAATGTAGCGAACGGTGAAATTACGTTCGAAGCAGTTGCCACAGACCTTGGCTACAACTATGTAAGTGTTGAAAATGCCTTGAATTCAAATAACATTAACGCTTAATAAAAAAATAAGACTCCAGACGCAATCTTGTCTGGAGTCTTATTTTTTTGGACGAGAATCTCGTTGAAGCTGTACTTCATCGAACAATATCTGGTCCAGGCCAGATTATCCGGCACTACTGGAATTTAACTTGCATAACGGCCGAATTATCAGCTCGGCCGGACCATTTTTCCGATTATAGCCCGAATTAAAGACGAAAATGATTTTAACGCGAATATATGCTTAAATTCCGTGATATGTAATTGGTATTTTGTCGACTTGGCCCCATATAATAGGCAAGATTTCCACTATATTTTATATGGGATCAAGTCTGTTTGTTCTTATTACCAATCTACTAAATAGAATATTCCTCTTAATCTATGAAGATTTTCCCAGGATTCATTATTCCTTTCGGATCCAATGCCTGTTTGATCGTTTTCATCACTTCGTAAGCTCCTCCATGCTCCCTTCGCTGATATTTCGATTTTCCAAGTCCTACCCCATGTTCACCCGTACATGTACCACCTTTTGTTAATGCATATTCCACGATTTCTTCATTTAACCTCTTCGCTTCTTTAACTTCTTCTGGATTTTTCAGATCAATCATGAACAATACGTGATAATTCCCGTCACCTACATGTCCTACAATTGCCCCCTCCACTTTGGATTGTTCGACTTTCTCCCTTGTATCCAATATGGCATTCGATAATTCATGAAGGGGCACACTTACGTCGGTCACCATCAGCTTTTTTCCAGGTGCGCTGTGAATGAATGCGTATGCGAGGTTATGGCGCGCTTCCCATAAGGCATTTCGTGCTTTTGAATCGGTTTCAAACTGTATATCGCCACAGCCATAATCACTTACGATTTCCTTGGCAAATTTGACGTCCTGTTCCAGTCCGGCAAAATTCCCATGAAACTCGAGGAATAAAGTTGGTTGGACATCATAGGATTTGTCCATGAATTGATTAACTTTTTTTATGGACTCGGCATCGACCAATTCAATTCGGGCAATCGGGATTCCAGCTAGCATGATCCCATTAACCGCAGATACTGCCTGTTCGACGGTTGGAAATGAGGCCCTCCCAGCCATTATGACTTCAGGAATGCCATATACTTTTAATGTCAGTTCAGTAAATACACCTAGCGTACCTTCCGAGCCGACAAACAAGCCATTCAAATGAATGCCTGAAGATGATTTTGTCGCTAAACTTCCAGAATGAATCACTTCACCGTTTGCTAAAACCACTTCCAAATCCCTGACTTGATCGCGCATGATCCCATATTTGACCGAGGTCGTCCCACTTGCATTCGTAGCTGCCATCCCTCCCAATGTAGCATCGGCACCAGGATCGACGGAAAAGAACAAACCGTATTTTTTTAATTCTTTATTGAGTTGCGTCCTTGTCACACCTGGTTGGACCTTCACAAGGAAATCATTTTCCCTGATTTCCAATATTTGATTCATCAAGGACAAATCCAGGGAAATTCCCCCTTTGACCGGAACGACATGCCCCTCCAAACTTGATCCCAATCCAAAAGGAATGACCGGAATTTCATGCTCATTCGCATACCGCATGACTGCACTCACTTCCTCAGTATCTCTTGGGTATATGACCATATCCGGTAAATGCGGAGTGTGGTAGGATTCATCATGGCTGTGCTGTTCCAATAAAGTTTCATTCACCGTTACTTGTTCTTCCGTGAGTATCTTCCTTAATTCTTCTATATGACCATTCATTATGCCGCCCCCTCTTTTTACCAAACATTCTGAAAATATCACACGAGATGAGATTGCCCCCTAATAGGCAATCCACCGTTCTTCACTTACCGAAACCTTTCGTTTTATCCGTGCAGGCCTTCATTGCTTGCAATATGCTGGATCTTAGCTGATTCTCTTCTAAAGACGCTACCGCAGCTATCGTTGAACCGCCCGGCGTGCAGACATCATCCTTTAAAGCAGCAGGATGTCTTTCCGTTTCCAGTACCATTTTAGCAGCTCCCATTACAGCTTGTGCTGCCATTCGATATGCTTGTTTCCGTGGAATGCCATCACGGACCCCTCCATCAGCCAGCGCCTCGATGAACATGTATACATAAGCAGGCGACGAACCGCTGATGGCCGGTACTGCGTCCATCAAATCTTCATGCAGGATTTCCGTTTTACCGAAACTATTCAGCAGTGCAGTCACATCCTCTATATCAGCATCGGTAATTTCAGCATTGATGCTCATGGCCGTCATGCCTTCACCGACAAGCGAAGGAGTGTTTGGCATCGTCCGGACAACCTTCACTTTTTTTCCGAAGCTGCCCTCAACTAAAGATATCGTGATCCCAGCTGCCATGGTAATGATCACAGCGTCTTCTTTCACATGATTCTTCACTTCTTCAAGCACTTGCTTATGCATGGCAGGTTGGATCCCTAGAAAGAGAAAGTCGGCAAAACCGGCAACCTCTATATTATCCAAAGTGCCTTTAACGTTATATTTCGTGGTGATTTTAGTTTTGGTTTCCACACTCGCAGTACTGACCATGATCCCTTCAGGTGAAATGACCTCTGAAAGCAACATGCCCTCAAGCATTGCCTCACCCATTTTGCCGCATCCAATAAACCCGATTTTTTTATTCATACCTTACACTTCCAATCATAAGTTCATCTATATTCCTTATTATATCGAATATCATAAACGGAAACACGTTGGAGATATTAATAAGGAAGGATTTGGTGGTTTCTGGTCGAATTACTTAGGTGTTATGGATGAACCTTTGGTATCCGCCTTTTTGCAAATGAAATTTTCAGTAAAAAAAACCGTTGACTAAATGGTCATTTCAGATTTATAATTTTGACCTACGAGTCACAAACGAAAAAGGAATATAGTTCCAGGAATGGAGAAATCGTATGCAAACGGAAAAAAGAGCGGTCAATACTAAGCTAGTCTTAACAGGATTGATCATTGGAATGTTTTTCAGTTCATTGGAACAGTCGATCGTCGGTACGACCATGCCGACAATTATCGGGGAATTGAATGGTTTTACCATCTTTGCATGGGTGACGACTGCCTATTTAATAGCCTCAACGACTGTTGTACCGATCGTTGGAAAGCTATCTGATTTATATGGGAGACGTTCCCTTTATCTGCTTGGTACGATCATTTTTACGATTGGTTCGTTTTTATGTGCCACAGCCACTTCGATGGAGCAATTGATCATTTATAGAGGGCTGCAGGGAATCGGCGGCGGGATGATCATGCCTTTATCGCAAACGATAATCGGCGATATATTCTCTGCCGAACAAAGAGCCAAATGGCAAGGTGTATTTGGAGCACTTTTTGGTTTAAGTTCCGTCATTGGTCCTTTTCTGGGCGGTCTGATCGTTGACCATATCAGCTGGCATTGGATCTTTTTGATCAATGTACCGACTGGCTTACTTTCTGCCATTTTGATTTATGTAGGATTGAAACATGAAGCCATAAGGAAAGCAGAGAAAGTGAATATCGATTATCTGGGGATTTTCACCTTGATTCCTGGTATTGTGCTGTTACTGCTGGGCTTGACCTTCGGTGGTGATAAATTTGAATGGTTATCACTGGAATCTCTCTTGATTTTCGGCAGTACCATTGTCTTCATTGCCCTATTCATCATTTTTGAAAGAAGAGCAGTCGAACCGATCCTTGATCTATCCCTTTTTAAAAACAGAGTTTTTTCAACTACGAATATTTTAGGATTCCTGCTTGGCCTTGGCATGTTCGGGGCGATCATGTTCGTACCGCTGTTCATGCAAGGCGTACTGGGAGTTTCACCAACAAAGGCGGGGTCGACCATGACTCCGATGATGATCGGTATGATTCTTTCCAGCATCATTGGCGGGCGGTTACTATTGAAATTCCGTTTTCGTACCGTGCTTACCTTTGGAATGGCCATTGCAACGCTTGGCTTCTTCCTAATGAGCATGATGGACGGCAGTACGACTATATTCACTGCGTATTCATTCATGGCCATCCTTGGAATAGGAATGGGTCTTGTCATGCCGACATTGATGATTGCCGTTCAAAACGAGTTTCCAAAATCCCAGCTAGGTTCGGTTACAGCTGCTTCGACATTCTTCCGATCCATAGGAGGAACGATGGGCATCACGATTTTGAACGCTGTCATGAATCACAATCTCCAGCAAAATATGGATGATGCGGTCGTAAGCCAAAAGGACCCTATATTGCATGAGGCACTGAAAGCATTAGCCGATAAAACGGATGCGCTATTCAATATCATGCTTTATCCGGAAAACCTTAAAATGCCGGCAGAAGTCAGCAATGCCCTTGTGAAAACGATTGAAAATGCTTGGATTGATGCATTCTCCAGCGTTTTCATCACCGGTATCTTTTTTGTTTCGGCGGGGATATTAGTGGCACTTTCCGTGGGTTCAGGCCGAATCAAAAGAGATCAAGAAACGGAAAAAGAATTAGGCTAAAAGTGTATGCCCGGAACCGGCTGATATATTCAGCCGGTCTTTTTAATCCCTTCATGTTTCTTTTTCATTGATAAGGGAATTTTACCTGTATGAGACTAAATGGAGTGATACGATAATGAACCATTCAATTTTACCTGCAGATTTTTATCAGCGGCCCACGCTTGAACTGGCAAAATCCCTTCTTGGCTGCCTCATTGTAAAAGAAACAGCGGAGGGAACCGCTTCTGGATTCATCGTTGAAACAGAGGCCTATATTGGACCTGGGGACAGGGCCGCACATAGTTTTGGAAATAGAAGGACAAAACGGACGGAAGTGATGTTCGGTAATTCCGGATTGATATATACATACGTCATGCACACACATACACTGGTCAATGTTGTAAGCGGCGGGCCTGAAAATCCGGAGGCCATTTTAATCCGGGCGGTTGAACCCTATTCCGGGCTTGAGTTAATGCAAGAAAGACGGGGAATTGCCGATATTCGAAAATGGACCGATGGACCTGGGAAGCTAACAAAGGCACTAGGCATCACCATGAATGATTATGGTCGATCTTTTACGGATTCCCCGCTATATCTTGCTGCCGGAAAAAAGCCCCAACACATATCCAGCGGTCCCCGCGTCGGAATCGACAACTCGGGGGCAGCAAAAGATTATCCTTGGCGTTTCTGGGTAACCGACAATCCGTTTATATCCCGTAAAAACCTAATTAATAAAGCTGTACAAAAAAATAAATCATGATTTTATCCCCTCTAAGTGAACTGTGTAAATTCCTTGGGTGTTACACAGTTCACTTAGAGGGGATTTTAGTTTGTCCGTAAGCATCCCGAAATCCATATCAACAAGTCGTGTATGATGCATGATGAATATTGCTAATCCTCAAAATGAACGGGGCTTAAACTGAAGCAAAGCTTAATTTTCCGAAAATTTTACATTGGATTATCCGAGTTCCATCCATATCCCATAATTCAACTCTCAGCCTATTACCCCGGTAATAATAAATTGACTTCCCTCCATTACGAACCTAATATAGTTAAGTCAGCAATATGGAAGGTGGTTTACGATGAACGTTCAGTCCCTTTTGCAAATGAATACAATTTTTATTAGTATCCTAATTGAATCCCTTCCCTTCATTTTACTGGGAGTCCTTATATCTGGAATCATCCAAATGTTTGTGTCAGAAGAAATGATTGCAAAGATCCTTCCGAAAAATCCAATTTTATCTGTTCTATCCGCAATAGGTGCAGGAGTCTTTTTTCTTGCCTGCGAGTGCGGGATCGTACCGATTACCCGCCGTTTGATCGCTAAAGGGGTTCCTCTTTCAGCGGCCATTGCCTTCATGCTTTCTGCACCCATTCTCAATCCGATCGTCCTGTTTTCTACCTATATAGCGTTTGGTAATAGCTGGAGCATGGTTTTCTATCGTGGCGGAATTGCATTCTTGGTCGTCCTGATCATTGCATGCACCCTTTCTTTTCAATTCAAGACAAATCAGCTTAAACAGGAACATATCGAACATATACATCAACATAAACTTACATTTAAAGACAAAATATCGGGGATGTTCAAACACTCGATTGAAGAGTTCTTTTCTGTTGGAAAATACTTGATCATTGGTGCTTTGCTGGCAGCTGCCATTCAAACCTTTTTGAAAACATCCCTATTGCTTGAAATCGGTCAAGGAAAACTATCCGGGAATGCAGTCATGATGGCTTTGTCCTATGTCATGTCTTTGTGTTCCCAAGCGGACGCCTTTGTTGCAAGTTCTTTTAGAAGTACCTTCTCGCCCTCTTCACTAGTTGCTTTTCTTGTATTTGGGGCCATGTTTGATATTAAAAATACGATCATGCTTTTAGGTACCTTCAAAACAAAATTCGTTTTATGTTTGATGGCCTATATATTTATTTCCGTCCTAGGCCTAACTTTATTGTTTATTTCTTAAAGAGGGTGTTTTATATGGGAAGATTATTCATATTACTTGGACTTACTTTTTTATTCATGCACTTACACGCCTCAGGGAATATATCGAAATACATTAATATGGAATATTCATATGTTTCACAAATTGCCATATTTATACTGGCACTCTTCACGTTAATGGGATCTTACTTATATTTTAAGGAAGGTAATCAAGAAGAAAGTGTTGATTGTCAGTGCGGACATGATCACTCACAGGAAAATAAGAAATGGAAAAGGAACCTTACCTACTTCCTATACTTCATTCCCATTTTAACCGGTCTCTTTTTGCCTGTTGCCACTATGGATTCCAATATTGTAGAAAAAAAAGGTTTTCATTTCCCAGTATATGAAGACTCAGATGAATATAGCCAGCATCAATTTCTGCAGCCGGATACGAGTCTTTATTATGGCAAGGATGACTATTTAACTTTAATGGATCATTCTCTCAAAGGCTTGGTTGATCGTGATAATCTTCAATTAACAGACGAAAACTACCTAACCGATTTAGAAGCCATCTATTACTCTCCTGGAAAGTTCACTGGCAAGCAAATAACGTTAACCGGGTTTTCGTACAATTCAAATGAGCTAGCCAAAAATCAGGTATTCCTGTTTCGTTTTGGGGTCATTCACTGTGTTGCGGACTCTGGGGTATTCGGTATGCTAATCGAATTTCCTGAAGGGATGCATCCTAAAAATGATGAGTGGTATTCCGTGACAGGTGAATTGGAATCCATTTATTATCAGCCATTCAAGAAAACCATTCCCCTGCTCAAAGTATCATCACATACTAAAATCGCTGAACCGGATGATCCCTACGTTTATAGACAATATTAAAAAAAGAATCATGGAAAGGTAAGGATATGTTATCCTTACCTTTCTTTTCAATTTCCTCGAATTCCCATTTAATGAAATGCTCTTTTTATCCATTTATGTGAATTTACAGAATGACCCTCTTGCATTCCAGCCAAAAACCGATAAACTTCCATTCCTCGGCAGCAAGATTACTAGAAAAATGGCGAAAAAGTTGAATTTTATTTATATGGGTCATGTTTTTTATATTCCATACCCTTATAATATAAATGCTACATATTTTTTTACCACATCAGGAGGAACTTTCCTAAATGAACAATTGTAAAAACTCTTTCATTCTTGCAGGTACTATTATAGGTACCCTAGTGGCGGGCACTTCCGCTTATGCCGGTTCTTATCAAGTTAAATCTGGGGACACCCTTGATGGAATCTCTAAAGCTAATCATACAACTGTCCAAGCATTAAAATCTCAAAACCATTTGACTAGTAACCTTATTTTTCCCGGCCAAGTCTTGAAGGTTAATAACCTTAACAACCATGCAGATAAAAATATAGATAAAACCGAAAAATATGTGGTTAAGCTGGGGGATACTTTATCAAAAATCGCTAAAAAGTATAACCTTTCCCTTAGTGCCTTGCTTAAATTAAACACTGATATTTCTAATTCGGATCGCATTTATATTGGCCAATCCATCCGTGTTTCCGGAAAAGCCCCTGCATCCAGCTCTACGGCTAAAAACAGCCCTTCCAGTACTACATATAATGTCAAATCCGGTGACAACCTGGACAAAATTGCTAGAGTCAATAATATGACTGTCAAACAATTAAAGTCTTTAAACCATTTGACTAGTAATCTTATTTTTCCCGGCCAGGTCTTGAAGGTTAATACCATTAATAACTATGCGAGTACGAATAATAGTAAAAATACAACAGAAGTTTATGTGGTTAAATTAGGGGATTCCTTATCAACAATCGCTAAAAGATATAACCTTTCCCTTAGTGCCTTACTTAAAATGAACCCTACTATTTCTAATTCAAATCGCATTCGTATCGGCCAATCCATCCGTGTTTCCGGGAAAACCTCGGCATCTGCAATTAACAAACCGTCCAAATCGACCAAGGCGGATCAAGTTTTGGCTGCTGGCGCTAAATATATGGGAGCCAGGTATGTTTACGGTGCGAGCACTTCACGCACCGATGCATTTGATTGCTCTTCATTCACATTAAGGGCATTCCAAAGTGCAGGTATTTCCTTGCCTCGAAATTCAGTGGCACAATCACACGTTGGCACCACTGTATCTTCAAAATCCCTCCAAAAAGGGGATTTAGTATTTTTCGATACCAACAATGATGGTGTAATCAATCATGTGGGAATTTATGCCGGTAATGGTCAAATGCTGAACGCTTCCACATCTAAAGGTGTCTCCTACGCTAACATCAACAGTTCTTACTGGGGACCTAGCTTTGTTAAGGCAGTTCGTGTACTTAACTAAATATTGATGGCAATAACCAATTGTTGGCTAAAAAATTAACTCTATAGACTCTGACAAAAGAGCAAAAAAGCGTGTTTTGATAAACTATCATAAACGCTTTTTTGCGTATAATAATGTCAAATAGACGCCAACTGGTATTATGAATTATTACCATTCGCATTTTTGGAATCCTATTCGCGCATTAACCTTTGCATTTCCACAATCGCATAATTGAGTTGATTACTGACACGGACTCCTTCCAAGCTTGATAACTCCTTTCGTTGGGCTATTTCATCCTTCTTTTTTCTATGATAGACAATTGTTTGTTGTAAGAACCAAGCTTTTCTTAATAACATTTTCATCACCCTGCTTTGACACATGTCTTCCTGTATTTCCACTTGCTACTTTTTCTTCAATATGATCTATGAATATTTGATTATTGTTGAGATTTTCTTTATTCGATTCTATTAACTGCGCTAATGATACATTTTTACGCATATTCATGCCCCCTTATCTACAGAAATTCCGACCGCAAAAAGAATACTTAGAAGAAATACATATTTCCCATTACTTCGTGACATCTTCATAATACTCTTGATTTAATCATTCTCGATTTCAATTTTGAAATGACATTGATCAATTTTGGTATTATCATTCTGGATATATCCTGATTAAACTTCCCATTTTTTTCTTGATCAGGCCATATAGATCTATAATAAGTACTACCTGTACCAATAAAAAAAGGCCTTCATAACAGAAGACCTTTCTTTAAAAATCTGAACGTTCTATTTTAACAAACCATGAAGGATAAGCAGTTTTCTTTTTAAACATGGTTCGGCGTGAGAACATTTCGAACATGGCATTACATTAGTTTCTCTTGCTTTTCAAGATACTGCCTCATTTTTTGCAAATATTCCGGGGCATCCATTTGATCTTTCACGACCAATTCTATAAGGCAAAGTTTATCGGCGTTCTGAGCATTTGTAATGGCATCATCCAATTCACCATTCGTCTCGACTCTTGCAGTAAATGCCTCTTGACCAAACGCTTCAGCCAGTTTTGTATAATCCCACTCTGGTATCTCGTTGTATTTCTGCTTTTCTATATCGACTTTTACGTTCAAGAATTTTTCTATCGTGTACCCGTTATTGTTGAGAATAAACACGATGGGTTTGCAGCCGTTCTCCAGCATCGAGCTTATTTCCTGTGCTGTCAGCTGTATCGAGCCGTCCCCGGTAAACAAAAGAACACGCCGGTTTCTATCCGCTATACACGCACCGAAAGCTGCGGGCGTGGCATAACCGATGCTTTGCCAGCCTCCTTGAGCTATGTAGGTCGCCCCTTTCGGCAACCTGACCTGTGCCATGCCATAAGAGAATGTTCCTGTTTCCGTGACCACAATGTCATTTTCTTTCAACATTTGCTGAATTCGAGGATAATAGGAAGCCGCCTTCAGTGGTGCTGATGGGTCTTCCACCATTGTGTCATACGGAAACGAGATGTTCCCAGCAGGCTCGTTCTGCCGGTAACCAATGTCCTGGAGCGCATTTAGAATTTCCTCCGCCCTGACATTCATATAACTGGCTTCCCCCACTTTTAATGTGTCAGGTTGAATTTCCACCATTTTCAACGGGTTAAGCTTTGCTGTCCCTTTGGAAGTATTGACGTCTGACCAAACAGCACCAACGGCTATGATGAAATCCGCTTCTTCAACAGTCTGAGTTACATCCTTACTTCCGAAAGCTCCGCCGTATACACCAATATACTGGGGATGGCTCTCATCAAACCCGCTTTTTCCCTGCATTAACGAAGCAACTGGAATATTTAACCTCTCAGCGAGCTGCAGTACGGGTTTCTGCAAGTTATATCGAAGTGTTTTCGCGTCGACAAGCAGAACCGCTTTATTTACATGTTCTAACATCCCTTTTATATGCTTCACTGCTGACTGCAGCGCATCTACATTCGTTTTGGCCGCATTTTCAGAAGTTTCACCGTGAGAAAGCAACGGTTTTTCAACAAGATCGATGGCCACTACCAAATAAACGGGCTTTTTCTTTTCTTTCGCGATTCGGATTGCAGCCGGTATCTCCCTAGCTGCGTTTTCTGGGGTAAGAATTGCCGTATAACTGGTGATATGCTCATAAACCTTACGGAAAACATCAAAATCTCCATTCATTAACGTATGATGGGCAAGCTCCTTCTCCTGTTGCATCATGGACTTTGGCGAGCCGACAATATGTATGAGCGGCACATTTTCACTGTACGCGCCAGCAATTGCATTACATGCGCTCATTTCACCGACACCAAAAGTCGTGATGAGTGCCGAAATCCCCTTCACACGGGCATAAGCGTCCGCAGCGTATCCTGCATTGAGTTCATTTCGTCCATTAATAAACTCAATCCCATCGTAATCTTCCAAAGTATCTAGCAATGAGAAATTATAGTCTCCAGGCACACCAAAAATCTCTGTAATGCCTTCTGCTTTTAAGCAATTGTATAAATATCGTCCCAAGGTTCTTTTTTCAGCCAAGTCAATCACTCCTTCAATCGATTACTCTCTACTTTATTTATACCCAAACATAAGCAGGTTAACCGTAAATATCCATATAGGTGGGTTCACTACTCTATTACTCTAGTTTTAGCTTTGATGAATGAAGTGAGTGAGTGAGTGAGACTCTCTCAGGCAGGGCTCTTATAAAAAATGATTCAATTCCAAATCGAGATATCTGAAAATTCTTGATTCCACCCCTAATTTTGATTTATATTTGAATCACCGGAAAAGTGGATAAGGGGGAAAATGATGAGTGATAACAATGTCAAAAGAGTTTTGGAATGCATCATCAACACATCCAATAATAATATTACCGTGACCGATGAAAAAGGATTTATTTTATTCACGAATCCTAACCATTGGTGGATATATGGAATCGAACCGGAACATTATCTTGGAAAATCCGTTTACCAGCTCGAAACGGAAGGAATCCTTTCACCTTCGATTTCCGCCATGGTATTGAAAGAGAAAACACCTGTCCAGATCATGCAGCATACGAATACGGGAAAAATCGTCATGTCGACAGCCTATCCCATCTTTGATGATGATGGTGAATTGATTCGTGTCGTCAGCTATGCCCAAGATCAAACTGAAATCAGGAACCTCCAGGATCAGTACGGTCAATTGGAGAAAAAGATTCAAGAATACCAATCGGAGGTCGAGGAACTTAGGGAACAAGAAGAGCTGATCTATCGCAGCAAGGAAATGCGGCAAATCGCCAAAACGATACACCGTGTTTCCAAAACGGATGCGACAGTCATGCTTCTTGGTGAATCAGGTGTGGGAAAAAGCGTATTTGCCCGTCGGCTTCACAATCAGAGTTACCGCAGCAAAGAGCCATTCATCGAAGTCAACTGCAGTACCATCCCTGAGAGTCTCTTTGAATCTGAAATGTTTGGATATGAAGCGGGATCCTTCACCGGAGCGCAGAAGCAGGGGAAGCAAGGGCTGGTAGAACAAGCAGATAATGGGACCTTGTTTCTGGATGAAATCGGGGAGCTTCCGCTGGATATGCAAGTTAAATTATTAAATGTCCTGCAAGAGAAGACTTTTAAAAGAGTGGGCGGAAAAAAAGAGCATAAGATAGACTTTCGGCTTGTA
The DNA here is from genome assembly GCF_050279365.1 of Peribacillus sp. NPDC094092. NCBI lineage: Bacteria > Bacillati > Bacillota > Bacilli > Caryophanales > Bacillaceae > Peribacillus > Peribacillus sp. NPDC094092. The sequence continues at coordinate 1,692,011 of NZ_JBNNUC010000001.1, forward strand.
ACGGCAACCAATCAAAACCTTGAGGAAATGGTGGAAAAGGGAACATTCAGGCTTGATTTGTATTATCGCTTAAATGTGATTCCCATCCAAATACCGCCATTACGAGAAAGAAAAGAAGATATTGCCATCTTAATCAATCATAATCTCGATATCATCAACAAGAAATACAAATCAGATAAGAAATTGCACCCCTCCACTTACGAAATACTGATCCAGCATAAATGGTCAGGAAACGTGCGTGAATTGGAAAACCTGATTGAACGGCTCATCTTGACCTCGGAAGACTCCATCATTTTCCCTGGCTTTCTCCCCTCCCATTTCCATGGACAAGAATCTTTTGAGAAAATAGATGATACCCTAATGATTGACGATATGTTGGTTGATGATACTGACCTCAATACCGCCCTCGAGCAAGTGGAAAAATGGATGATGATGAAAGCGAGCAAACAATGTAAGTCCACATATGAAATGGCTAAATTCTTAGGGATCAGCCAGCCTTCCGTCGTCAGGAAAATGAAGAAATATAAAGGTCATCTGCCCATTAAGTAAAAGTGAACTGAAAGAAACCATGAAAATAGGAGACCATCGCATGAAGGTCTCCTATTTCTTACTTATTTGATACGCCTGCAGATTCAAATGTTGCCATTTCTTTAATGACCAATGTCGCTGCTTTAAGGATGGGGTATGAAAGGGCAGCCCCTGTTCCTTCCCCGATTCTCATTCCCACATCGAGGATCGGCTCCTTGCCAAGCAGTTCTATGGCCGTTCTATGACCAGGTTCTGCAGATCGATGTCCGACGAACATATAATCGGCTGCACGTCCGGAAATCAAGTTTGCCAATACAGCAGCCGTGGTTGTAATGAAACCATCAACGAGAATGGGTATACGGTTATTCGCTGCAGCTAGCATGGCCCCTGACATACCTGCAATTTCGAACCCGCCGATTTTCATCAAAATATTGATTGGATCATCCGGATCAGGGTTTCTTAGTGAAATCGCCTCCTCAATTATTTTTCGCTTATGTATAATGCCTTCTGACTTCAATCCTGTTCCCTGCCCCACTAGTGATTCGACGCTTTTCCCGCTTACTATGGAGATGATGGCGGTACTGGAAGTCGTATTTCCGATTCCCATTTCACCAAGAATCAGGCAGTTCGCACCACGGGCAATCATGTTCTGTGCACGGTCATATCCAATTTCAAGCGCTTGAATCACTTCTTCCTTTGACATCGCCTCTTCCTTATAAAAGTTTCTCGTTCCATTGCGGATTTTTCTAGAAGTTAACCCCGGTGCTTCGATATCTGCATCGATCCCTATATCGACAATGTCCAAGTAAGCATCTATTGCGCGGCTTAATACATTGATGGCAGCACCGTCATTCAGGAAATTAAGTGCCATTTGTTCCGTCACTTCTTTTGGATAAGCCGAAATCCCTTCTTCCGTAATTCCATGGTCGGCCGCAAACACGATCACCCCCGGTTTCGAAATGTCCGGAAATGCCTCTCCTGTCATTTTGGCCAGTTCGATTATCCATTCTTCAAGCTTTCCTAAGCTTCCCTGAGGAACAGTCAGTGAATCGACATGTCCTTTAACCTGCCGTCCCATTTCTTCATCCAGCTTCGGGATGGAGATGGCAGCTAACCCATTCATCATATTAATCCCCCACAATCCAAAATCAAAAACCTTAACCACAGGAAAAGGTTCTTATCCATCATCTGCTATAAATACAACTTAGTCCATATCATAATTATCCTCTTGGTTTTCCTTTTACTTCGGCACTCCCATTTCATTTAATGGGTAGATACGAAATTTCACTTTGCCCACAAGTGATTTTTCAGAAATGAAACCAAATCTCCTTCCATCCCAACTATTCCTTCGATTATCCCCCATGACAAATAAATGACCGGCAGGTACCCTGGATTTCCCAAGTAAATCACTAAGGGTGAAATTCTCCGTCAGATTTTCTTCAGGTGGAATTTCCCTTTTTTTTGTTTTCAAATATGGCTCTGTATACTTTTTCCCGTTGATATATAAAACATCATTTTTCATTTCAACGCTGTCACCGGGTAAACCGATCACCCTTTTTATATAATTCTCTTCCGCATCCGGAGCATAAAATACGACCATATCGAAGCGCTCCGGTTTTCCGATTTTAGCTACCACTATCCGGTCATCATTTTCATAAGTCGGTTCCATTGATTCACCTTTTACCGTAACTGGTGAAAATAAAAACTGTTGGCAAATGAACACGATCATTAAAGCGAATAAGATAGATTTCAACCATGAGAACACTTCACTTTTCATATTCTTCATAAGGACTCCCCCCATCCATTGTGAACGGCTTTACCAACTGTAATTGTTATATTTCTTGAAGCCCCAAAATAATTCTTTAGCTCTCTTCATCCATTATGCTTGAGTTTGCATTCGGTGATTTTTGAGGAGATATTCCGAAAGAAATATGTGGAAAAATTGTATCATATCATTTTATCGCTTGCGAGAATAATCATTTTTACTAAAAGGAGTAGAGAGCAGTTCTCAAGTCATGAAAAAAGGATAGCGAGTTTTAGCTATCCTTTTAACAAAGTACAAATATTGTTCCAAAACCTTAGTATTTATTCCAAGTCAAAACAGTATCAAGTGGCAAACGGACTTTTTCAAAGCCGGCTTTAGTTCCTTTTCCAATGGAAATTAACATGACAGGTTTGAAGTTTTCCGGTACATTGAATGCATTCACAAATTTGGCTTCATCGAACCCACCCATTGGGACTGTATCGTATCCTTTCGCTTTGGCAGCTAACATGATCTGCATGGAAACCAAGCCGCCGTCAATCATGGCTACACTTAAAGCCTTTTCAGCGGAAAAGTTGCCGTAATTATGCATAATTGAGGCTACATATGGCTCTTTGATTTCATTCTTCATGATCCCTTTAGTGACTAATTCACCATAAATCCGCTCTGCATTTTTATAACCTTCTATGTCAGCTAAAACGGCAATGACAGCAGATGCATCGACGATTTGTTGTTGGTTATTGGCAATGGGGAGCAATTCTTGTTGTGTTTGCTTATCTTGGATCACAAGGAATCTCCATGGCTGTAAGTTGGAAGAAGACGGTGCTTGGATCGCAATATCAAGGATTTCGCGAATTTCCTCTTCAGTCATCACGTATTCAGCATCGTATTGGCGAACAGATCTCCGTTCTTTTGCTACCGTAATGAAGTCCGTATCATTAAGGACTTTGGGCTTTTCAAGCGGTATATTCAATTCTTTCGATTTATTTAGGTACTCTTCCTTACTCATTATATTTTTTGTCATTTATAATGACCTCCATTTAACTGTAATTAATACAGGAACAGTATATAACGCATACTGTTCTTTTGTCAAATACAGTTTAAGAAAAACGAAACCATGCCAGTTTCGTTTTTCACATTATGATTTTGAAAGTAAATCAGCAATCGTCTTCTGCTCCAAGCCTTGTATAATCCAGCTCTCCATCTCATTTTTCAATCCGCATAAAGCTTCACGAGAAGATGGTTGAAAGCATTTCTTATCATTCACATCAAGAAAGCCCTTTGAAAAAGGTTCGGATTTAATTGCAGCGTATATATCCGCAAGAATGATTTGTTCGGGATTTTTGGCAAGTGAATATCCCCCATCCCTGCCTTCCTTTGCTTTAATCAGCCCTGCCTTCACTAAATTACTTAATATTTTTCTTAGAAAACCTGACTCCGAATCAAGCTTATCAGCCAATTTATTACTATTGCATAATCCATCATGATCAGCAAGAACAAGCAGTGCTTGTACCGCAAGACTAAACCACATTATACTGGAAACCTTTTCTGACATTTCTTTCACCTCTCCCCTCTACTTTAAACTATTTTTCGATGAATATACAACGCTGCATCGAACAAACCTGCCAAAAACTCTTTTTAATGAACAAAATCGGGAAGACCCTTTTTGGAACGATGAATCCGTCACCAAATCTATCCATACGATACATTCTTTTCCCCACGCCGAAAAAATAAATAGACAATTTACTTGTCTTACAAATTATTTCTTTAGAAATATGGTAAACTTACTTAATAGAATATCTCAGGAAGTGGATGAATGATGTTGAAAACAATAAATGAACAAATGGATAAAATCATGCCCCTCATCACTCCGTTAAGCGTGGTGATTGGGGTGCTATTGGCCGAACATTTAATGGATTACACCTTTCTTGTTCCATGGATATTCGCCTTCATAACATTTTCCGGAAGTTTAGGCTCCAACTTTAAATCTTTGCAACAGGCCGTCACCCACCCTTTACCTGTTTTCATCGTATTGCTCATCCTTCATATGCTCATGCCTATTTGGGCTTTTGGTCTCGGCCACCTAGTGTTTCGTGGCGATGCTTTCACGATTACCGGCCTAGTCCTGGCTGTAGTGATTCCAACCGGTGTCACCAGTATGATCTGGGTATCCATTTATAAAGGGAATGCCATACTTGCCCTAACCATCATCTTGATCGACACCCTACTCTCGCCATTCATAGTTCCTTACAGTGTCTCCCTTTTTGGAGGCGGTTCGATCGAAATGGATCTGGGGTCGATTGTGAAAGGATTAATTGGTATGGTCGTTCTTCCCTCCATGCTTGCCATGTTCTTGAATCAGGCTACAAAAGGGAAAATACAATATACACTTTCCCCCCGCTTAGCTCCATTTTCCAAGATAAGCGTTGGAATCGTAGTCATATTGAACAGTTCAAAAATTGCTCCTTACTTAACCCATTTCGATAAGAAATTAATGATCATGGCCTTCCTGGTTTTGTTCATAGCTGCTTCAGGGTATGCCCTTTCTTGGATGGTCGGTGCATATTTAAGATGGGATAAGGAGGATATCATCACCTTGACATTTACAGGCGGTATGCGGAACATCAGTGCTGGAGCCGTTCTTGCAACTGCCTATTTCCCTGCTGCCGTGGCTGTTCCCGTTGTACTTGGCATGCTGTTTCAACAAATGCTTGCCTCCTTTTTTGGCTATGTCATGGAAAGGCATTTCCATCGTGGTGTGAATGAAGGGTAAACCCCAGAATGATCATTTCCCAAGCATCCTTTTTCCCTTTCATTTATATTCCCATTATAATAGGTAAGTGGAACATATTTACATGATTATCCATTACAAATCTTGGAGGTAATGAGGATGAAAGTTGTTGCAATAGTGGGAAGTATTCGTAAGGAGTCTTACAACCTTAAGCTAGCAAAATATATTAAAACTAGATATCAAGATCGGTTTGATCTCGAAATCTTGAACATTCGGGATTTACCTTTTTATGATCAAGATATTGAAAATGACCCTCCATTGGTTGTAAAAGAATTTAAAAGCAAAGTGGCCGATGCAGATGCGGTCTTGTGGGTAACACCTGAATACAATGGTACGATTCCAGGGGTATTGGGCAATGCAATCGATTGGTTATCACGCGTTGATAAAGTCTTGATCGGCAAACCTTCATGGATCATGGGTGCGTCAATGGGGCAATTAGGAACGGTTAAAGCTCAATTGCATCTGCGTGAGATCCTATTCGCTTTAGGCATCTCCTCCCCGCTCCTTCCCGGAAATGAAGTGTATGTTGGTGCAGTGCATGAAAAAATCGATAACGAAGGCAGGCTCACACATGAGTCGACTGTCCAGTTTATCGATACGGTCGTCGATAACTTCATCAGCTGGTATAATCATCACACTCGTTAATGCTTTTTCAACAAGAATCCCAGCAGGAATGATCCTGCTGGGATTCTTGTTGCATCAAATTAAACTAAATTCATCCTCTTCCAGCTTGGAATGCAGGGTATTTTGTCATTCCTCCGTCAGCGAATAGAGTGATGCCCGTTACATAACTGGACTCTGAAGATGCCAGCCATGCAGCAACAGCGGCAATTTCTTCGGGCTTTCCGATATACCCCATCGGAATCATGCTTTCAAGATCTTTTTTCTTTTCGGGATCTTCAAGCTTGTCGGCATTTATAGGCGTGGCGATGGCTCCAGGACCAATGCTGTTCACACGGATTCCTTTTGGCGCATATTCAAGAGCAAGGGTTTCCGTAAGCAGCTTCACCCCGCCCTTGCTTGCCGCATAGTGAACGAATAAAGGCCAGGGAATCATCTCATGTACACTGGACATGTTTATAACATTCCCTTTAATATCGTTTTCGACAAAATACTTGATTGCTTCACGGCACCCCAGAAAATTTCCGGTTAAGTTGGTATTGATCACCCTATTCCAGTCGCTTAACGGCATCTCGTGAGAAGGAACCGGATTTTCAATCCCTGCATTATTGATGAATATATCTAGTTTCCCGAAATTCTTTATCGCTGATTGAACAAGGTTCATCACATCTTCTTCAATGGTGACATCGCCTTTTACTGCAATGGCTTCCCCACCATTTGTTTTGATTTCTTCCATTACACTATCCGCTTCCTCTAATTCAGTACGATAATTAACCACGACCTTTGCCTTTTCCTTAGCAAAGCGAATGGCCATCGCTTTGCCTAAACCAGTGGATGAACCCGTTATAACAACGACCTTGCCTTCTAAATCTGTATACATATAATCACCCTCCAATTAACTTTTTGCCAACCCGAGCATAATCCCAGCTATGATGATCAAGATAATTCCAATCACAATTCCAATTAGTTGGCGCTTCGTTTTCTTTTCACGTAAAATGATGATCCCGCCAATAGTTGAGATGACTATGCCCATTTGCGAAAGGGAAAAACTAGTAGCCACACCCACACGGGGCTGGGATATGAATAAAAACATGTTCCCTGCTGCCCATATCAATCCCGGAATGATATTGCGAATCGTATATTTGTTAAACGGTTTATGTTTAAAAGTCAATAACAGACCGCCTATCACCATCCCTATCGCTTGAGGGAACAACGCTGACCACCCGTCAACATCAAAAAGACGGGCCACGACCACATAAACCAAATAACCGAATGTCGAGATGAGGAGAATAATGATTCCTTTTTTCAAGTTTCCCGACTTGCCCTCTTTCGATTCTTTATCTTCCAAGGAGGTCAAGACGATTCCAATAATAATGAAGACTAAAGCCAAAACACCTAAAATAATCGCCTTCATTGTAGACCATTCGTTAAAAACTATGACCCCGAATAAAGTGGTTGAAATGAGCTGCAATCCTGTTGATATTGGCATGGTTTTGGAAACTCCCATTAAATCAATGCTCTTAAGCTGATTAGCTTGTCCAACGGCCCAAAACAATCCAGATACGACTCCGACTCCAAACACCAGGAGTGACAACTTAATATCTGCGAAAATATAAACACCGATTGAAAAAATCAAGGCGCCAATTGTTGTCCCTAATGTTTGACTATAGGGCCCACCCCCGAGTTTCACATTAAATAAAACGATGCTTCCCCAGAATAATGCCGGCAAGAGAGCTAATAATATATCCATTTACAACCCCCATATATGTAAGTTCAAAACTAAGCAGGAAATTTCATTATGTCTTCTTAATATGTTCGCATTATTTGAATTGACCCTTGGTAATTTTATGAAGGTTTCCCCTAAATTAGTGTTCAACACAAAAAAAAGGGCTGCAGACGCAGCCCTTTTTAATGATACCGATTGATGCTAACCACCATGTTGGTGATGTTGCATGTCCATTTCCGAATCATCAGCGACTTTGAAATAATCACTTTCCCAAACAGCCGTCGTTCGGATAATGTTGATGGAGAACAGGAGGGTCAGATAAAAAGGAGCAAATCCCCTCCCACTATCGGATTCTTCTACACCTCACTTTTTATATAAAAAGTCACAAAGAATATACTGGCAAGGTAAATCAGATCCATCGAAACTAGCATGAAAGTTTGTGAATGAAGAGGCAGCATGGCTCCCATCAGAGTTGTTGATAGAGACTCCATAACTGCTGTTAAACTGAATGGCCTTCCGAGGATTGATGCCGCCACTGCACATATTCTGATGGATAGGACGGTTACTAGGCTTTTTCAAAAGCCGGAAAGGTTTAATTCTTAATGGCTTTCTTCTTTACACCGATTATTTCAATATGTCCATCTTCCAACCTTCACCCTCAATGAAGATCATTTTAAACCCTTTGACCGTATCCGGCTGAATAATTTCCCGAATTTTGCCAATCTATCAAGTGATTTTAATTACCATGATTTTTGATCCGGCATTCAGTAGATTCCAATACCGAATCAAATAATGATCTTGCTAACCTCACAACCGCAGCATGCCAAGGTCCCTTATAGGTATCTATTCTTTATAATAATTGAATTTTTCCTTGGAAGATTTAAGCAAAAATCCATTCGATAATGGATCGTCTCGATGAATATAAAACTCATGTTTCCCCAGATATAGGCATTGCCGGTAACCTCAGGTATAACTGCTTTGAAATGACCTACTGTTGTTTCCTCTAACAAACGTCCTTTAAAAGCAGTTTCAATTATGCCTTCCGTTACAAATTCCTCATTCAATGAAAGCTGTTCAATTGCGTACATTCGTGCCAATTGCGCCGATAATCCGGTCCCACAGGCTGACCGCGCAACCTGACCGTCGCCAAAGATGGCTACATTCTTGGTGTGAACTCCCTCATTATTTGACCCATCTAGAAACAGAACCAAATCCACCTTGTTAATTTCGTTTTTTAGCGGATGCTCCACCTTGATCTGTTGGTTGATTGCATCTCGAATTTTTTTCCCTAGTTCCCCCAGTTTATCTGCATTTTCCGGAACTAAGTCCAACCCAATATTATTGCAATAGACAAACCCAAAGAAGCTTCCGCCGAAAGAAATATCCACATAAATATCGCCAAGCTCTTCTACAAACACCTTTATTTCCTCTCCCCAATAGAAAGCTGGGACATTCACAAATGATACGCTTTCCACCCTGTTGTTTTTCCGCTTTGCACAAACCTTTACCAATCCTGCAGGAGTGTCAAGTGTCAGAAAGACTTCGTCCCCCTCTTTTTCTATAATTCCCGTTTCCAATAGGGCAGTGGTCACCCCAATGGTGCCATGACCGCACATATTTAGGTAGGCTTGGGTATCCATAAATACCACTCCAATATCTGCAGCAGGATTAACAGGCTCTAATAACACAGCGCCAAACATATCCCTATGGCCTCTTGGCTCGAGGATTATGCTCGATCGGATATAATCACATTCATCGATTAGTTTCTTCTTTTTTTCCAACATGGTTCTGCCTTCTATTTTTGGGAGCCCTTCCACAACAATTCTGGTTGGATCACCCATTGTATGTGTATCAATCGTTTTGACGATTAAAACGTTTTCATTTTCCATCATGCTTATTCCTCCTTCTTACTTGCTTCATTAGTATAGAACGACTACTTATAACTACTTTTCGAACTTTACCCTGAATCCAAAAAGGAATCTTTATACCTTTTGTATTTAAATAATAAAGGCATGGAGAAGCGTTTATTTGCTTTGTCCATACCTTATCTTTTGAATATTGCAAAATAACTTTATATTCTAACGATATTTTTACCAGATTCTTGATTTGTTGAATCGAGGTTTTTCGAATGTCTTTTCCCTAATTCAATGAAAATCGCCGCTACCAATGCAATGATCGGTATGAAGGTAAAGTGTTTTTCACTTGGTTTTACCTTTAGTATGACGTTGGTAAAAACGGGAATTGGACATGGCAAATAACCGGGACATGAAGAAGCCTTTACTCTGACCAACACACTTGGTTTTCTTCCGGAGTATGTCTAGCTCTTACTCCCTGTCACATTACAATGCTCCTTCTGAATAGATACTACTTTTATTAATGGGTTATTTCACATCTTTCCACTAATTTAGTGTAAACAGCAATAGAAAGTGCGATATCTAAGACACCGGATCCGACGCTTTCATAGAGCGTGATTTCTTGTTCATTTTCTCTTTTTGAAATTTTTCCAGCTAGCACATCTCCCACCGTACCTGACACTTTGTCTTTGGTAATCTTTCCTTGTTCGAATGGAATCAAAATATCACCGGCTGCTTCCCATAAACCCTCAACGTGTTCCGTAATTACTTTATCCGATTTCAGTACTGTTTCTGTATCAATTTCCTGCATAAAAGAAGTAAAAGAACCAATCGCGTTGATATGTGTACCTGGTATGACTGAACTTCCTTTAAAAACAGGAGTGAGTGAGGTAGTACAAGTACAGATGATATCAGAGGATGACACGCACTCGTCAGCCGTTTTAGCCGCAATGATTTTATATGGCCGATTTTTGATCTTTTCAATTCTTTCAATAAAACTTTCTACTCGTTCAGGATTAATATCATACACGTAAAGTTCCTCAATAGGTCTAATTTCTTGGATAGCCAATACTTGAGAGAACGCTTGAAGTCCTGAGCCGATAACTCCTAGTTTGTTGGCATCTTCTCTTGCCATTAGGTCAGTAGCGATTGCTGCACTGCCGCCTGTTTTGATGGCAGTCAGATAGTTCGCATCAATCAGTGCTTGAAGTTCGCCAGTTTCAGCTGAATATAAACTGATTTTAGAGATTGTACTAGGCAGACCTTTTTTCAAATTCCCAGGGAAAACAGATGAGAATTTTGATCCGAAGAAAGGTTTGTTCGTACAATTAGCGACTAACCATTGTCCCACATTTTTTTCGCCGCGAATAGGCATAAAAATACGGTTTCCTGCATGAATTTCCCCTTTAACACAATCTTCATAAGCCTCCTTGATAACAGGGAGAACCAATTCCATCTCAAGTATATTTTGTACTTGTTCTTCTGTAATTTGTCGCATAATATCCTCCTTATATTTAAATAGTGTCTAATATAATATAAATTTTACTTTTTTGAAATTTGTATAACTATGAAGGATTTTGGTGAATTTATTATACAAAAACCAATTACTACTATTTATATAATCATTCTAATTTCTAAAAACTCCCTTATGCCCAAATATCTCCTATACTGAATCCGTTAGGAAAAGGATCCGTTGGATCAAGTACATAAGTGTTAAATCCAGTAATCCACGCCTGGCCTTTAACAGTTGGAACGACAGCTTTATAGTCACCAATTTTAACCTCATCAACAAGACGACCATTATATACTGTCCCTAATATCCCTTCGTGTCGGAACTCTTGATTTATTTTCAATTCACCCTTCGTATACAAGGTAGCCATCTTTGCACAAGTTCCAGTTCCGCAAGGACACCTATCCAAAGCACCTGTCCATGTAGAAGAGTCATTCCAGTCAAGATCTCCGGAAGCAACATTTACGACATTTTTCCAGTCTGCTTCCGGATTAGAAGAAGGCCCTGAAAGCTGGGAAATCGTTATTCCGACCCCTGGATAATCTGGATGTTCTACAGGTAATTGCTCCTGAGCTGCTTTACGTATCATAGATGAAATACGGGCAATTTCATGTCCATGTTCAGGAATAAGTTCAAGTCCTTCAAATTGACGAACATCAGCAATTACATAGAACATCCCTCCCCATCCTACATCCACCTTTACTTTTCCTAAATGAGGTACATCAATTTCTGCATCGATATATGGTGCAAAAGCCGGAACATTCTTAAATGTTACGTTCGTCACTTTACCATTTGAACATTCTGCTTTTACACGAATAAGTCCAGCAGGAGCTTCAAGTGTTAGCTCAGTAACTGGCTCCTTCATTGGCAGCATGCCCGTTTCCAAAAGTACTGTAACAACAGCGATGGTATTACCACCAGACATAACTGGATATTCAACCTGCTCCATAATAATGTAACCGGCATCCGCCTCTGGATGCTTAGGCGGTACGATAAGGTTACAACAAAGAGGAGGATACCCCCTAGGTTCCCTTAACATAAGCATTCTTAGCTGGTCATCGTTTTCCTGTAGCCAACGCATCTGTTCATAAACTGTATTTCCAGGTATATGAGGAACTCCTCCAGTAATTACACGCATTGGTTCACCTGAATGAGTATCTACTGCGTGAATCATTCTTTTAAAACTCATATCTAATCACTCCTATGCTTTTATTCCATATTCATTAAATATTAACTTCCTGACCAATCCCTAAATTTTCAGCTTTTTTATATACATAATTACCAATAGAGGCATCGAGCAAGGCCATTTTACCGGATTAAATAGAATAAGACTGTCATTTTTCAGTACTTTTGTTTGCTCAAATAATTAAATCGGATAATAGGATCACCTGATGATCTTTAACCCAACCTTTTTCCATCGAATCTATAATATCACCCATTCTATCTTTCCTTGTTCCGATTCAATATTATGATAAACGGCTTGCTCAAACAAAGTTTGCGGCAATTCTCTCATATTACTTTTGTGAGATCCTACCCATACAACTAACTGTTGCAGTAATAATGATTTCTAAAATTCGAACCAGCTCACTTTTATCTGTAACCGGTATAATTTCAACCTCTTTATTCTAAATAATTCGAAACTTTAGAATAATCAACTTTATTTTTTCCGAAGATCGATTATATAAATAAAATCTTTTTACAGAAGTTGCTTATTAAGCCTCAATAAGCTGGTACAATCCCTGCAGTCTAGTTCCTACTAAACCAGACTGTTTCAGCATTTTTCATAAGATTCCGCATAGCAACACCCGATACGGCAGCTGTTTTTAACGCTGTCAAAATTGTGCGTTTATTATAGATAATAAATTACCCGTTTCTCTATCATTTATTAACACTAAGCCATGTGTTACCGCACTATCGGTATTGTGATTTGATGGGTAGGAAGTGACTACTTTTAGTCCGATGCAGTAGTAAACAAAACAGGGCATTATCAGCAGATTATCTTCGCAATTTACTTCTGAAAAAGTGCGGGCTGGCATCACAAAATCTTTATTCGCATATTTAAAAAACGCCTCTTTACTACAACTAATCATTTAAACTGTCTCTCTCTTAGGATTAGGTTCATTGCCAGGTTTCCTGCTAGGTTTGTTTAAAGCACTTGTCTCGGCCAGAGTCATATTCCTGGTCTCTGGAGCCATCACAAATGAAATTAAAAACCCTATAAAAAACAGGGCTGCACAGCAGTACATGGTGACAGCAATCCCGTATGTACTCAAGATGAGTGGAAATAAGAATGTACTCAGAGAGGCACCAATCCGACTTACGCCGGTACCAAATCCAACAGCTGTTCCTCTAATTTTTGTTGGAAACAATTCATTTGGGTAAATCCATTGGTGGATATTCATACTAGTGTTGAAAATACCATAAATGACAAACAGCGAAATGGTGAAGGCAAATGACATCTGCCAGCTTGACGTGATCCCCAATATCACTAAAACAACCGCGGAGACTAAAAACGGCCAAATTAGCACTGGTCTTCTTCCGATTTTCTCTACCAGAAATACTGCCGGCAATAATCCGACTAAATAGAAAAGGCTCATAATAGCAGAACCCAGATACTCCTTGTTTCCATCCGCAAATCCAAATTCCCCTAATACTTGAGGGATGTAGGTTGCAATCGCAAAGGCAGGAGCCACTTGAAGCGTCCAAAATAGGGCGATGAATAGGGTCCATTTTCCATACCCATTTTTAAACATGTCCATAAATGACGTCTTTTCTTTCGTTTCCAAGGACTCGGAGAGGACCACACCTTTTCCAAAGACCCCTTGAATGATTGCGTTGGCTTCTTTTTCTTTTCCCTTACTTGCCAGCCAGAGAGGGGATTCTGGCATCTTTAATCGGCCAAGTAAAAGAATGAGCGCCGGAATGGCACTGCTTGCAAGCATCCAGCGCCAGCTATCCTCACCCAGACCCAGCATCCAATACCCCACCAAGAAGGATGCACCGTAGCCAACATACCACAGGGCAATTAGTCCGCCAAGCAAGGCTCCCCGCTGCTTGCGAGGGGCAAACTCCGCCATATACGTAGCGGAAATCGGATTATCAGCACCCACTGCAACCCCTAAAATAAAACGTAAAATGATAAGCTGTACCGGGTCATTCACAAAAAACTGGGGAATCGAGGCAAGGACAAAAACGGCTAAATCGAGAAGAAACATCGTCTTTCGTCCAATAAGATCCGTTAAGTAGCCCCCAATTATTCCGCCAAAAAACATCCCGACATACATAGCCATTGCGATCATCCCGACTACGGTTAACGACATATCGAACTGGGGCTGTAAAACCGCCAGGGCTACTGCAATGATACCAATAATGTACCCATCAATAAAGGCTCCGCCGCCGGTATAAAAAAACATTTGGTAGTGAAATTTACCTAAAGGCATTTCTTCAAGTGTGCGAACTTTATTCATAACTCCCCTCCAAAATTCAGAATATTTATTAAAAAAAACAAATTATTCATCAACCCATTTTTTCCAATTATTAAGAGTCTTTCAATATTTTGCTTTGGCAACCGGCAGCAGTTGGTCCAAGATGTCTTCCTGCTTGATCGTGCTTCAGGGGAGTACGTCATAAAGATGCTTACTTACCATTGATGATGTCTCCTAGATTAAGAACATCCTCCTTCAGATAAAACACCATCTCGTACTGCAGAGTAATTCACGTTAACTTCCGCGATGCTCCACATTTCCAAAATTACAAACGATAACTTTTCCATACTGAACCAATTCTTCTGAATCAGTTTCCCAAAAGGATTCTGGAAGGAAACGCCCCTTCCTTTAGCCACTCTCATTTTTCATATGGTAAAGTCGACATTGTCGCTGTAATAATGATATTCGAATCTTTACTTACTTTTTCTATATTGATAACGTTTACATTTAACTCAAGTTGCAGTCCTTTTGCGAACTGCTTCGTTATAAGTTTCCTTTTTAAATATGCTTGTTGCAGCCTGTAGCTAAATTTTATTTGGACACCTCCCCCGATGATTCCTATGCTGACTGAGGCAACGCTTGGTATAGCTGCAAAAACTCTTCAGTTTCACGCACTCCCAATTAATGACCAATTTAAAAGTTGGATTACTTCTTTGTGACGATTGTTCAAACGTTTCAAATGCACGATTCTATACCTTCAGCTTTAATTCTGTCCTCTAGTGAGATGTAAATAAAACCGATCCTTTTCACTTTGAGCTAGTTTTGCAAGCTTCTCAACTGTACTCATAACACCTCCTCTTTTATTTGAATTATCTAAAAATTTAACTTTAGGTGTATATTAGCACCAAATAGAATCAATGCAAACCTTTTTTTTATAAAAAGGTTTAATTATTCCTTTTTGATTTAAAAAAATATTACCTTATACGTTTCAAATGAAATCGACTAGGGGATGTAATATTTTTCTAATATACCTGAATTTCGTTAATTTACTATAATGTTATTATCTTTCAATGTTCTATCAAATTTTTATTTGTTTAGTATTGATGTCTCTTCTCTTTTCTAATCATAACTGCTTCAGCTTCCAGAATTGCAATAATTTGTATTATGATAAAATGCTTTTCACCGTCTCTACCTATTCAAATATTTTAGATTTTATTTTATTATCTATGGACGTATTAACTGTTTTTGATTTAGGCTGCTTAAGCTAATGTTGAGACAACACCGTCATTCCTCTTATAAAGGCCTCGGGATATGAAGGTTTTAGGGAATTTGGTAAGGAATTTCACCAAAAAACTATATTTAGTTTTTTCAACATGGTAGGATCACAAAAGTCGTTTTCGAGTGATAATAGTGAAACCTATTCATCAATAACATTAGCTGGAATGAAAATGAGAAATTGGGATACATTCAACAATTGCACCCTTTAATTGAATAACAAGATTTCAATTAACTGGTTTATTTAAGTAAAGAAAAAGCTGCCTTAAAGCAGCTAGATTTTAAGTTGCGCACTCTCTCGATTTTAATAAATTTCTCTAAATAAACTGTTTTCAATTAAGGTCTTTTTAAGTAAAGGAAAGTGACGAAATTAGGGTAAAATAATGTTTTAGCCATTTGAAAAACTTATTAAAATTAACAAGAAATTTATTCTTTAGTTTTGTTTCTTTCATGGCACTTTATATATTATAGTGAAATCTTTCAAGTAGTTACTAAAGTAGAACAATAATCACTAAAGTAAACCACTTCTGAAAGAATCTTACACCCCTTGATTTTGTCAAAAGCTTCTTTTGCTTCTTTTTCTTCAGCAAACTCAAACATTGTGGTATTATTTTTTTCTGAATAAACAGTGATTACCCACATCTTAAAAAATCCTCCAACTAATAATTGTAATCCTTTTTCTTTATCATCATTGACAAATTATACATGAAAGAGGTGATTTTTATATTTAGTTAGCAATTTGTCACTTATCAATCTAAAAATTCAATTTCTTCAGATCGGTTTATAAGGGAAATTGTAATGCTATTTCTATATTTAGTATCATGGAAGTTATACATTTGATTAGAAATAGATTAATTGAGACTAGTCTGTTATCCTACATAAACGCTTTACAAAGTTTATTAACTTTCCGCCATTCCCTATGTACCTACACCTAAAAGAAGGACTATTGTAGTGTTTTCTGCATACCTTCTTGAAGATATATCCCTTACTTTTATTAAATAATCTTTTTCCCTGAATTTGATTGGTAGCTAAGTTTATTGGTTCTTTTGTTTAATGTACTTGTTTCGGCTAAGCTCATATTTCGGGTCTCTGGCGCCATTACCAATGAAACTAGAAAACCTATAAAAAAGAGACCGGCACAGATATAGAGAGTGGCCCCCAATCCATACTTGCTTAATATCACCGGAAACAAAAATGTACTCAAAGAAGAACCAATGCGGCTTACACCTGTCCCAAATCCTAGGGCTGTTCCTCGAATCTTAGTTGGAAACAATTCATTGGGATAAATCCATTGGTGAATACTCATCCCGGTGTTAAAAATACCATAAATAACAAATAACATAATCGTAAATGCAAAGGACATATGCCAACTTGATGTAAGGCCGAGTGTAGTTAAAATAATCGCTGACACTAAGAAGGGCCAGATTAAGACCGGTCTTCTTCCGACTTTCTCGACTAAATAAAGGGCGGGGAATAAGCCCACTATATAAAACAGACTCATAATGGCCGAGCCTAAATATTCTTTGTTTCCATCCGCGAAGCCAAATAGACCCAATACTTCAGGGATATAGGTAGCGATCGCAAAGGAAGGGGCCACTTGAAGCGTCCAGAATAAGGCAATAAAGATGGTCCACTTGCCATACCCATTCTTAAACATATCCATAAAAGACGTCTTTTCTTCTGCTTCAAAGGACTCGGGGAGGACCACGTTTTTTCCAAAAATCCCTTGAACAATCCCTTTTGCCTCTTTTTCTCTTCCTTTACTCGCGAGCCAAAGAGGAGATTCTGGCATCTTTAAACGGGCGAGTAAAATAATAATGGCAGGAAGGGCGCTGCTCGCCAGCATCCAACGCCAGCTATCCTCACCTAGCTCCAACATAAAATATCCGACCAAGTAAGACACGCCGTAGCCCACATACCATAATGCAACTAGCCCACCAAGCAAAGCTCCCCGGTTCTTTTTAGGCGCAAACTCTGCCATATACGTGCCCGCAATTGGATAATCAGCACCAACCGCCAGGCCTAAAATAAAGCGTAAAATGATGAGTTGCATGGGGTCTTGTGCAAAATATTGGAGAACCGAGGCAATTACGAAAACCACTAAATCCAAAATAAACATCGTCTTTCGCCCAATCAAATCCGTTAAATATCCTCCAAGGACTCCGCCAAAAAACATGCCGACTAACGCCGCCATTCCTACCAGACCAACGGTTGTCAAGGACATGTCAAACTGTGGCTGCAAAACGGCTAAAGCAACTGCGATGATCCCAATGATGTACCCATCAATAAAGGCTCCACCGCTGGTGTAGAAAAACATTTGAAAATGAAATTTACGTAAAGGCATTTCTTCGAGTGTACGTATTTGATTCATAGTTCCCCTCCCAACTTTAGAAAATTAACCCATTATCTATTGGATGAAAAGCCTACTCCCCCCTACTATAAGGGAGGAAGGTAAGCTTTTCATTACCTTCTTAGTGTTGAATCGTGTGGAGCTTTCCTTGACTGAACAGTTTGAGGTAGTCATAACTGCCTGCTTTAGAATCCGTGCCGGATAAGTTAAACCCACCGAATGGATGAACACCGACCAGGGCACCGGTCACATTGCGGTTAATGTATAAGTTTCCGCAGTACATACGCTCAATCGCTTGGTTAATCCTTTCTTCGTTAGAGGAGAAGAAACCGCCTGTTAGGCCATATTCTGTATTATTGTAAATCTCAATTGCTTCTTCCCAATCTTTCGCTTTGGCAATCGTAAGGACAGGTCCGAAGATTTCTTCTTGCATAATCGTACTGTTTGGCTCGGCATCAATGAAAATGGTAGGTTGAATATAGTAACCTTCTTCACTACCTGTATCGCCACCTAATACTAACTTCGCCTCTTTTTTTCCAATCTCAATGTAATTAAGAATCGTATTAAAGGCTTTTTGATCAATAACTGGACCCACACAATAGTTTTCTTCTCCGTTTCCTAGTTTAAGCTCACTCGCTAACAGAATGACTTTCTGAATTAATTCATCATATACACTTTCTACAATAATCGCACGCGAGCCAGCTGAACATTTTTGTCCTTGGAAACTAAACGCGGAGGAAACAATGGATTTAGCAGCTGCCTCTAAGTCCGCCGTTTCATCGATTACAATGCCATCTTTCCCGCCCATTTCAGCATTGACGCGTTTGATCCATTTTTGTCCTTTTGCTGTTTTTCCAGCGAGTTCATTAATATGAAGACCGACATCTTTCGATCCAGTGAAACTAATAAAGCGTGTAAGAGGATGACCCGTGATATAGTCGCCCATGACAGATGAATCACCAGGTATAAAGTTGATTACCCCTTTAGGCAGGCCGATTTCTTCCATTAACTCCACAAATTTATAGGCAATAATTGGTGTCACAGAAGCCGGCTTTAGGAGCGTTGTATTTCCCGTTACAACAGCTGATACCGTTAAACCTGTACAAATGGCCAATGGGAAATTCCAAGGCGGAACAATAAAGCCGACCCCTAATGGGATATACGTCAGTCTATTTGTTTCAGCCGGGATTCGTTTTACATAATGTGTATCCTCTTCCAATTGGATCATAGATCTTCCGTAGTATTCCATAAAGTCAATGGCCTCTGAAACTTCTGCATCAGCTTCTTCGTAGTTTTTACCTGCTTCTACTATTAAAACAGCTGAGAATTCATGACGCTTTTTTCTCATTAAATCGGCGGCTTTGAATAAATAATCAGTGCGCTCCTCAGGACGTACTTGTTTCCACGTTCCGAAGGTGTTCGTTGCCGTTTGGATCGCTGTCTCTGCCATTTCACGGTCTACTTTACTCATATAACCGATGATTTCATCTGTCTTTCCTGGGTTAATCGAGGTAATCTTCTCATCCGTATAAATCTTTTCTCCCCCGATAATAACAGGATAGTCTTTTCCTAATTCTTGCCGGAAGGATAGGATTGCTTCTTTTAAAGCTTGGACCTCACGGTCTTTTGAAAAGTCTGTATTAGGTTCGTTTGTGAAGGTATCCAATTTTAGTGTTTGTAGCATATTTGACATGTTTTTTCCTCCTAAAGTGTTTTTTATTTAAAAGTATTTTTTAATACAAATGAGACATTTTCAGGTCGTTCCGCAAGTCTGCGCATAAAATAGCCGAACCAATCCGTCCCGTAAGGGACATATACACGCACTTTATACCCTAGATTAGCTAATTTCTTTTGAAGATCCGAACGAATCCCGTATAGCATTTGAAATTCAAACTGCGTTTTGGGAATGCCTTGTTGCTCGGTAAATTGAATCACTTTCTCCACCATGACATCATCATGAGTCGCAATGCCTGCATAGTTCCCATTTAACAAATGCGTTTTAATGATTTTTTCATAGTTTTTGTCCACGTCACTTTTTTTCGGAAAGGCCACACTGATGGGTTCTTTATAAGCCCCCTTGACTAACCGGAGGTTGGCATTGTATCGATTCAAGTCATGAATGTCTTCTTCTGTTCGATACAGATAAGCTTGAATAACGGTACCAATATTTTCGTACTCTTTTCTCAGTTCTTTATAAATATCCAATGTCAATTGACAATGCGAATAATCTTCCATTTCAATACGGACAAAGTTTCCATATTCTCGAGCTCGATCCAAAATCAGCTTGAGATTTTGAATACATAGGTCCTTACTGATATCTAATCCAAGTGATGTAATCTTGACGGAGAGATTACTGTCTATTCCACTCTCATGAATGGCATCAAGGGTCTTTAAACAATTTTCTGTTGCTTCCAATGCGGCTTCAACCGTGAACACATATTCACCTAGGTAGTTCAGCATGGCAACCATGCCATTTTGATTAATCTTACGCACACATTCAATCGCTTGTTCCGTGACATCTCCAGCCACAAAACGTTTAGCACCAAACTTAAGTCCATATTTTTTAGCCATCTTATTGGCCGTCTTATTCTTAGCAAGCGTCTGAAAAGTATTGCTTAACAATTTCTCCATTCTGCCCCCCCATTTCATATGCCCCCTTATTCAACTTTTACAGCCAATGTGGATGCTCCCATAAAGCTAAATCTTTACCAATGCCTTTTTCTTTAGCACTTTTGTAGACACGATATGCCTCCGAAACATCGTGGATTGACATCCCGATTGGATTAAATAATATTTTTTCCTTAGGACATTCTCTACCAGTAACTTTACCGTTGATGATGTCTCCTAGATTATGAACATCCTCTTCAGCCAGTACACCATCTCGTACTGCACGGTAACTTACGTCTACTCCGTGATGCTTCACATGTTCGAAATCATCCACGACGACTTTATCATAATGAACTAATTCTTTTGGATCAGTATCCCAGAAAGAAATTTCAGAGTGGAATGCTCCTTCTTTTAGCCACTCTCCTTTTACATAAGGGAAAGTTGACATTGTTGCCGTAATAATAATATCTGATTCTCGAATGGCTTCTTCTGCACTCGCTACGTTGACAACGTTTACATTTAGCTCTAATTCCATTTCTTTTGCGAATTGTTTTGTTTTCTCCTCATTCAAATCAAATACTTTAATTTGCTCAATTTGATTTTTAAACACGCCTGTTACAGCCATTAACTGTGTTCTACTTTGGACACCTGCACCAATAATACCTACTGTACGCGAATCCGGGTTAGCAAGATATTTCGCAGCTATTCCAGTTGCTGCTCCAGTTCTCATAGCGCTTACAATTGTTCCATCCATAATCGCAAGAGGAAAACCATTATGAGGGTCAGATAAAATAATGATGGCAGAAGCTCTCGGCTGTCCAATTTTTCTTGGATTTTCTGGCATACTCGGAATCCACTTCATTCCCGCTACATCAACCTCACCCCCAAGATAAGAAGGCATCGTCATTATTCTTCCTCTTGTCTCTTCTGTTTCAGGTCCTCCCCAGCGAATGACCGGTTTAGAAGGTTGGACTACCTCGTTGCGACCGTGTAATTCAAAAGACTTTTGAATCGCCTCAAGTGTACCATCCATGTCCAGACCACCAGCTTCGATGCAGTCTTCCTGTGAGAGATAGATAAAACCAACTCGTTTATTTTGCTGTACATTGTCTAGTATCTTAACTGTACTCATATTAACTCTCCTTTTTTTGAATTATTTGATAATTCGTATAATAGCACCGTTTAGATTTAATGTAAACCATTTTATTTAAAAAAGGTTCTTTTGTTCCTTTTTGGGGTTCAATTAACAAAAAAAAGACATTACATGTAAATTTCTAATGAAATTACAATAATAATGTCTTTTTTTATTAATCTACTATAACTTTCTTTTCTTTCAATGTTTCCACTAAGTTTGTTATTTGTTGAATTGATGTTTTCGAATTTCTTTTTCCTAATTCAACTACAATTGCTTCTACGAGAGCAATAATTGGCATTATTGTAAAATATTTTTCCCCAGTTTCGACTTTTAAAATAACCTTTGAAAATGTGGAGATAGGACACGACAAATAATCCGTAATTAATACAATGGGAATCCCTTGCTTGTAGGCTACACTTGCAGCATCAATTGTCCGTTGTGGATAAGGGGAGAACCCAAATACAATCATTACTTCGTTTTCTTTAAACTGTAATATTCGTTCAAACATCGACTCACTATCGTAGCTGAGCTGTCTTGTGTTTGAGTGAAATTCTTCGATGAGGAGTTCTAAGTAAATAGCAACTGCTTTATAAGGTCTTAATCCGAGTAAATTAATTCTCTCAGCATTTGCGATTAGGTCCATAGCATCTCTGAAATTTTCAACCAACTGAGGGTTAAGTGATTTATTTAGCAATTGAACTCCTTCTTGCCAAACATTCGATAGCGTCTTATAGTCTTTGTCTTCATCATTACCTCCAAAAGACGCCTGTACATTTTCCCACTTGTCAGAATAATCCCTTTGAATTTCATGAAACTGTTTTTTTAAGTCAAAAAAGCTATCGTAACCTAACGTCTTAACTAACCGTAAAACAGTTGTTGTACCTACATTGGCATTTCGGGCCAATTCCTTGACTGTAAACATTTCAATATCTTTATGATTTTGTAGTATGTAATCACATAACTGCTTCTGTTTATTTGGCAAGTTATCTTTTATAAAAATGATGTGTTCCAACACATTGTTGTTTTCCTGAACTTTATTCACTATTCCACCTACTTTCGTTGTAAAATTCCCCTCATAATCTTCATATAATTATCTATTATAAATTACTCATAGGTAATGTTTATTTAATCATAACATAGTATAAGCCTTTTCTTCATTAGGCATGCGACATTAACTGTAAACTCCAAATACTTTGTCGGACCTTTGAAGCAGGCTGAATTACAGTTGGCGGATCTGCCACATGCCTTAATGAACTAACGCACCCTTTAGTTTAAGTACATTTTTTCACATGTTAGTTCAAATAGAAGATAAATTAAAAAAGAGCAGATAATTTTTAGTTATCTGCCCTTCCTTTTTAACGGTTGGAATGACTATTGATTGCCTAGACTAGAACATTATCATTACGACCAAACGTCCAACATTATATCCCGCTAATACTATTGAAAATTCACCAAATATATAAATACTTACTTTAATAAAATTATTTTGGTCATTAATTTAATAAAGTTTTTAAATTGATTTTCAAGTTACCCCGTTTCCCCACAACTTACTTCAATCCTTTTTCTTATTTAGGTTTCATTGGCAATAATAGTTATTGTGAATTTAATGAGTTTTCAATTCATGTTCTTCTTCAACTATAGGGGGCGTTAGTTGAAGAAAATACAGCTGTAGGGCTGTCTTTTTATTTATAAGATCATAAATAAAGAAAACCATATTTAGATTATAGACATAAGGAGTTCGGAAAACGAATTTCATCCAATGATGTTCAGGAACCAACTGACCCGAAGCAAACCTTCAAATCCCCTGGTATGGTATCTAACTAAAATGCTTTAACCAAGTTGATTGGAACGGGTTTGCGAGACTCCTGCGGGAAAAGCGCGTTCAAAGGAGACCCCCGAAGGCGCAAGCGAGAGACCCCAGGACCGACCGCGGAAAGCGAGTGCTTGGAGCGGCGCCCAAGTTGTACAAGCAATAAAAAAACTGTAGACAAACCCGATTTCTTCGAATTTGCCTACAGTCTGGCTTCTATTTTTCTTAGATAATGGAACTTACTTCTTCAAATGATATGGTACAGTCGTAATAACCACATTTCTTTTATAAAGTAAGTAGGCACGGATCAGTAAACTTGATTGGTTATGAAGAATATTGTGCCAGCCCTTCTTCGGAATGAATTGGGGGATGATCACCGTAACTTTATAATTGGATTCACTCGCCTTATGTTCAACCGTATCCACAAATTTTGTTAATGGCTGAATGATGCTTCTGTAATAAGAATTCAGTGTAACTAGTCTGACATCCGGCTGCCACTTTTTCCACTTTTCCACGAATTTCTTTTCATCTTCTCTTTCAAAAGCAACATAAACGGCAATGACCTGATGCGCTGAAAGAGATTTTGCATAATTTAAAGAGTTCTCAACCACATGAGTTATCCCTGCCACAGGTACGATAATGATATTTCCTTCAATTGGCAAGATCGGCTCACATGTTGTAATCCTTAGTTGGTCACCAACTGCTTCATAATGCTTTCTGATTCGATGAAAAATGAACAGGATAATAGGTAGAAAAATCAAAACTGGCCAAACCTGAGTAAACTTAGTCAAGAAGAATATCATCGTGACGATAAAGCTAATAATGGCACCAATTGAATTAATGGTTAATTTCAACATCCAACCTTTTGGTTTTTCGCGAATCCATTTAACAATCATTCCGGTCTGTGACAGAGTGAATGGAATGAATACCCCTACGGCATAAAGCGGAATGAGATTTTCTGTATGTCCTCCAAATGAGACTATTAAGATGATCGATGCAAGTCCCAGTATGATTATTCCATTGGAATACCCTAATCGGTCCCCTCTAATCGTAAACGCCCTTGGTATGAATTTATCCTTCGCTAGATTTACCGCAAGCAGAGGGAAGGCAGAATAGCCAGTATTGGCCGCAAGTATCAAGATCAAGGCAGTCGTACCTTGAATGAAGAAATACATGAAATTCCGTCCAAAGATCTCTTCAGCAATCTGGGAGACGACCGTTACCTCTGCGCTAGGAACAATGCTTAAATAATAGGCCAAGTATACGATTCCCGTAAATAATACAGCTAGTAACGAACCCATCGCTATTAACGTTTTGGCCGCATTATTCGGGGCCGGATCTTTAAAGTTCGGGATTGCATTGGAAATAGCTTCGACTCCTGTCAATGCGGAGCTTCCTGATGCAAATGCCCTTAACAGGATGAATAAACTGATGCCCGCTACCGGAGTCCCAATGGGCGTGTGCAATTCCGGTGAAACTCCCCCTGTTAAAATCTTGTAAATCCCGACACCAATCAAGATGAACAATGCCAAAACGAATAGGTACACCGGATAAGCCAAAACAGAGGCCGACTCCGTAACCCCCCGGAGATTCAGGATTGTAAGCAGAATGACGAAAATGATGGCTATGATGACATTATATGAATGCAGGCCTGGAAAAGCGGACGTGATTGCATCCGTACCTGCAGAAACACTGACTGCGACGGTTAATATATAATCGACCAATAAGGATCCTCCAGCTATCAGCCCTGGATTGACTCCTAAATTTTTTTTTGAAACCACATATGCCCCCCCGCCATGCGGATAAGCGAAAATGATTTGTCTATAGGACAAAATCAAGGCGGTTAACAGGATCAATACTCCGATTGCGATAGGGATGGAATACCAGAATGCTGTAGCACCGACTGTAATCAGGACAATCAATATTTGCTCAGGTCCATAAGCAACCGAAGACAAAGCATCGGAAGATAATATCGCCAAAGCCTTTGTTTTGTTAAGCTTTTGTTCACCAAGTGCATTTGATTTTAAAGGTCTTCCAATCAAGAACCTTTTTAAGGATGATAACAATAACATCAAGTATTCACCACCATATTAAATTTATAAGTTTATGTTACCCAGCTGTAGCAAAAAACAAGAAGAAATAAAAAAATGCCTACAGGTCATAACTAAATAGACCTGTAGACATCAATTTTTTTGTCTAACAAGCTCCACCTTCCTTCTCCTATAACGCTTACGAGGTTAGCTGTCGGATTCGGACCTAAGAGTAGCCCTACCTTGAAAGGATTCACCCCCTGGATTGTAGTAACAATCCCAATACCGGGTCCCCCGCACCATAAGGTTTAAGCGATTTAGAAATATGAAACTGTTGATTATCATACTCCCGTGAAATGGAAAAGTAAATGAAAATTTTACACAGAAATTTAATATTTTTTGTATGCGGGGGTTTTATTCTTGACGTATATTACATAAGTCATGCAAATACATGGTCCGATGGGGGGAAAGGAGGCAATTAAACGTCCAAAAAGGAAAAAATCAAGGGGTCAATGAACAAAAGATGTCAGAAAAAGAAAAAATGATTGCCACATAAATCGTGCTGGACGAAGTGAAACGATTTGCTCCCAGCTTGAGTCATTTAACTTGCATTGGTTTTCGCTTTCCAATTCCACTTTAATTCCCGTCCAATCGGGGGCATTATCCCACTGATCCACCTTAATTAGTTCCTTCCTTCTTGAATTGGTCTCAAATTGTTTTTTTTAAAGACAAAGTATTTCTGGCCAATATAGTTAAGAATTGTGTAAAAAATTGCTCCTATCAGCACAGCTACATTTTTTTGTATGGGTAAATGAACAAATCCTTCCATTGATTCCGCAATAGCTTGGCCTAAAGAATATGCGGCGGAATAACAAATCAGGATGACGCAAAAGAAACGTGCAACTCCTCTCCGCCATTCTATATCGCTTTTAAAGGTAAAAGTCCTATTCAAAAGAAAACTCGTTACAGCTCCGGTACCATTACCGATAAAGGTGGAGACCCAGTAAGAGAATTCAAGAACATTCATGAGAAAAAGCATGATGGAAAGTCCAAGCGCTGTATTGACTATCCCAACCAATAAAAAGCGGATAAAGGAGTTAGTGTGTTTTAGATAGTTTCTCAATACTGTTCCGTTCATTGTCTAGTTGCTCCCGTTTTTTTAAATCGAGCGGATTAAATAGATCCAGATCAACTATATATTTAGGCCGGCGTTTGGATTCATTATAGATTTTACCGATATATTCCCCAATCAAGCCTACAGCAATCAACTGTAGTCCACCGATCAACCATATGGAGGTGATTAATGATGTCCATCCAGTTTCGGTCTGCCCATAAAACTTTAACCATAAAAAGTAAGACCCAAAAAGTAAGCTAATGAAAAAGGAAAGACATCCTAGCCATAATACAAGCCGAATCGGTGTAACTGAAAAGGAAGTAATGCCATCAAGCGCAAAAGCAACCATCTTCTTGAATGGATATTTCGTTTCCCCAGCCAATCTTTCTTTTCGGTCATAATAAACGGAGTCCGTCTTAAACCCAATGAGCGGTACAATCCCCCGTAAAAAAAGATTCGTTTCATCAAATCGTTCCAACTCCGCAATCGCCCTTTTACTCATTAGCCGGAAATCAGCATGATTATAGACAAGGTTAACCCCCATCTTGTTCATCATTTTATAAAAACCAGTTGCAGATGTTCGTTTGAAAAATGAATCAAGGTCCCTTTTCTGGCGAACACCGTAGACAATTTCACACCCTTCATTGAATTTCCGAATGAATTCAGGGATGACTTGAATATCATCCTGCAAATCTGCATCGATGGAAATCACACAATCGGAGGCTTCTTTGGCTGTAAACAATCCTGCCAGGAGTGCATTTTGATGTCCTGCATTCCGGGAAAGCTTTAACCCACGAACAAATTCATTATGAATCGTTTCCTTATAAATGATCTTCCATGTTTGGTCTTTACTTCCATCATCGATCAATAGAATTTTACTTTGACCAGAAACAACGTTTTCTTCGACCAACCCCCTCACCAATCCACAAAGCTGGGAAATGGTATCCTGCAATACGCTTTCTTCGTTATAACAAGGTACAACAATCGTAAGTATCGGTGAATTCACACTGTTCCCCCCTTTTCACATGACTCTGTATAAATAAATTTTCCATACGCTTCCTTTTTTCGTGAAAATCCTATCCAGTTCCAATCCATTTTCCTTCGCGTTGTTAATTGGTATGGCAGAAAATATATAATTGCCACCTAACCCTTTAAATGCTTCCATATTGAGGTCTAAATTTTTCAGCTCTTTCTTCGAGCTTTTCTTGAACATATAATGCTTCCCAAGCTCATCGGTAAATAGGTAACAACGTCCTCCCCATTCATCAAAGTAGATTCTGATGTTCTTATTCTTAGCCAATTCGTTTTCAATTATTTGACGAAATTGATGTTTGTAAGTGAGCGGATAGAAATTGTTATAGCTATCTAGCGTGTAAAATCCATTAAATTGTGCAATTGCGGGATGCAGCCCAATGCTGGCAACACGATATTCTTCCTGCGGCAGATCAATATGATCTTTTATTTCCCGAAAAAGACTTTCTGAATAGAACTCTTTAAAAGAAGGTTTCTTATTGTGAGTGATTTCTTCATTGAATCCCATTAAGATCATAATTTGAACGGCGATGAATATAGAAAGGGTTTTCTTAGCGTAATCACTGTGTTCCCAAATGATTTTTATCGCGAGGGCAAACCCTATGTAAATGACCATCGGCCTTAAAAAGTGAAATCTGGCAAAATTAAAGGTATCCAGGGTGTGAACTCTTTCCGTTAAAGGAAGCCAGCCTTTATAAAACCAAAATGCGTACCACGCTGAGAGGATAAAATTCAAGCCAAATAAAAAAACATATACCTTTTCCTGTCTCCACAGTTTTTTGGTCAGAATAAGATAAAACGCAAAAATGGTAATCGGCAGGATGATAAGCGCATGTACAGTCATGACATGCGTATGGCCAAGAACGAAATTTTTGAATGTGAGCTTAATGACCCACTCGAGGGGCAGCCTTGCGTGAAAATATTCATCTCTGCTGTTTGGCTCCGAATCAAAAATGAATGAAGCGACCAAACGGTACTCCACCAGTCCGAAAATGACGGTCATATACACGATTGAAAGAAGAAACGTTATATTCCACCCTTTTCTCCTGATTACATCCGTTAGCCAAAGAACCCCCATTGCAACAAGGAAAAAGAAAAAGCCAAGCACGATGCTTGAATAAAGCGGCAAAAGTGTTAGGACCAAATAATTCTTCCAAGAATGATCCTTGCTGCGAATATTCAAAAAAGCCCAAAGTGCAAGCGGCATCCCAAGTGTACTGAGCATTCCCGATGGCCAAAATGGGGTAAGGGCAAAGCCTAAGGATGTTCCAACCCTAATCCAACCTGATCGGCTCCCTGTAACCAAATGTTTTTTTAATAAGATATACATACCAAAGAATGCAATAAACCTTGTTAATGCCTGGCTTATTGCATATGCAACCATTGTCGGAAAAAATGAATGAAGCCACACGATAATACTGAACTCACTGCCAAAAGCATTTCGGGGCAGCCCATTCATAATCTGGGGAATTTGCGCGTCTATTGCACCGAATAACTCACCGCTTTCTGAAAGGACTTTATACCAGGCAAGGTTGGAATCCAAATTATCATGTACGCGAATATGCGCATTTTCCCCCAGGATGAATAAAGGAGAAAGATATAAAACAATGGCGAGTAAGGCAAAAAGGACTTGAACTCTCTCTTGATTTTCAATTGGCAACATATACACCTCTTGACCAAATTCATATATCCATAATATTTGCTTCATAGGGAAATCTATTCTATTTCAGGGATTTATTTTAACCTATTTTGAAATAGGTCAACCAATGACCACATAAAATGAAGGGTGGAACAAAAAGCATATTAAAGAACCATAAAAAGGGGCTGGGCTATGATAAAGAAAGCGGTGATTCCAGCAGCCGGTTTGGGAACGCGATTTTTACCTGCTACGAAAGCTCAACCAAAGGAAATGCTTCCGATCGTCGATAAGCCGACCATTCAATATATTATCGAGGAAGCGGTACAATCAGGGATTACAGATATTATCATCGTTACGGGGAAAAACAAACGTGCCATAGAAGATCATTTCGATAAATCAATTGAATTGGAAATGCTTCTGCAAATGAAAGGCCAAAATGAACTGCTTAAGATCGTGGAGAACATTTCCAACATGGTGGATATCCATTATGTAAGGCAAAAGGAACCTTTAGGTCTGGGGCATGCAGTTTTATGTGCCAAAACTTTTATCGGGGACGAACCTTTTGCCGTCCTATTAGGGGATGATATCGTAGATAGCCAGGTTCCAGCTTTGAAGCAGTTAATGGAACGGTATAACAAGGTTCGTACGAGCATTATCGGATGCAAGGAGGTGTCACCTGCCGATGTCTCCAAGTATGGAATCGTAAATTTCCAAGAACGATATGAGGATTTATTTCTGGTAAAAAACTTGGTGGAAAAGCCAAAAGTGGAGGATGCACCATCCACACAGGCGATTATTGGCCGATATATTTTATCACCTGCAATTTTTGAAATCCTTGAAACCGTTCAGCCCGATAGGAAGGGGGAAATCCAGCTTACCGAAGCTTTAGACCTTTTGTTAGAAAAGGAACCCTTATACTCCTATATCATCGAAGGAAATCGATATGACGTTGGCGATAAATTCGGCTTCCTCCACGCTTCATTAGATTTCGCCTTGAAACGACCTGAACTTCGTGATCGGCTAATAACCTATTTAAGGCAGCTGTTCCCTTAATGAAATGAATATAGCCCCCGCCCAATTACCTAGAGGTGATTGGGCTATTTCCGCATCGGATTCACCCATTTGGTTGTAAAATGATCCACTAATATACCCCCTTACCTACTCTCTGAGCAAAATATAACTGTTTATTATAAACGCTCCCGTGAAATGTAAAAGCAAGTAAAATGTTCGACATAGAATGAATAATTTATTTCCAGTGAGGTTATGTTGATAACGTATCTTTCATTATTGTCCCTAACGACAATATCCAGAAAGGGTTGTTGAAAACATATGCACAAAAAAACTAATAATCCAATAATATCCGATGACTTTTTAGATCAAGTGGTTAAGGAAATCAATGCACAATTTGGCGGGCCCATCACTGAAAAAAATGATCGTTTCCTGCATGGGGACGATGAAGAAAGATCCTGAACCCCACACCATTAATCCAACGCTTTCAAGGAAGACTCTGGCTCTATTCATCCAGGGTTTTTTTTGTTAACTTATGAAACTATAATTTCCCCATAGAATTATCTGTCCTTTCTTTAACAACTTGTCCAAACCGATTTAGCTTATCCTCATAGAATAATTACATGCAATTCTTTTTAAGAAAGGGGAAAAACTGCATTGAGCCAAGCTGATGATGTCTTTCGCACTTCTCCGAAGGTTCCAAAGGGAAGGCTGATTTCCGGACATACAAAGGAGTTTCAAACTGATCCCATTGGCTTTCTGACCCGTTTGACCAAGGAATATGGGGAAGTCGCTAAATTCCGTTTAGGTCCATTCCAAAATGTATACCACATTTTAAATCCTGATTTAATAAAACAAATACTCGTAACAAAACAAAAATCCTTCGTCAAATCCAGGGACTTCAATGTTTTAAAACCGCTTATCGGTGAAGGCCTGCTTACAAGCGAAAAAGACTTTCATATGCGACAGAGAAGGCTTATCCAACCATCCTTTAAAAAGACTCATATTAGCCAATACGCAAAAGATATGATTGATACCACAATGGATTTTATATCAACTTGGCAACATGATGATGAACGGATCATAACGAAGGATATGATGAACATCACTCTCGGGATAATCAGCAAGACCATGTTCAGCATGGAATTCAAGGATGGATATGAAATTGTTGGGAAACCGCTGGAAACTGCATTAAGAATAACAGTCAAAAGGATGAGAAAGATTTTCCGTATGCCATTATGGGTACCGACTGCAATCAACCGTGAATTTAAAAAAGCGATACAAAGGCTTGATCAAGTGATTTACGGCATAATTGAAAAACGAAAGAACGACCCAGTAAAACATCAAGACATGCTTGGGATCCTGATGGACGCCCGTGATGCCGAAGATGGATTGACGATGACAAGCCATCAGGTCCGAGATGAATTAATGACTATTTTTCTTGCTGGTCATGAAACGACAGCAACAGCTCTTTCCTGGGCACTGTATGAAATTTCGAAACATCCAGAAATTCAAGCCAAGCTTTTCAGTGAAGTAAATAGCATCATCGGTAACCGGACACCCAAGCCTGAAGATTTCATGAAATTACATTACACTCAAAATATCATTCATGAAACACTTCGCGTATACCCGCCACTGTATATTTTATCCCGTGATGTGGCGGAGGATGTCGTAATAGGAGGATATCGCTTCAAAAAGGGCGATATGATTTTAATAAGTTCTTATGTGATGCAGCATAATCCAGCGTATTTTGATCAACCTGAAACATTTATTCCTGAGCGATTTGAGAATAACTTTATGAAAAGCCTGCCTACGTTCGCTTACTTTCCATTTGGCGGAGGTCCTCGGGTATGTATTGGCAATCATTTTGCCATGATGGAAGCGGTGATTGTCCTGGCCTGCATTGCCCAACGATATAGGATAAAGCTTGCACCTGACCATCATGAAGTAACCCCTCTTCCTGCTCTTACACTCAGACCAAAGAATGGACTGCGCATGGTGATAGAAGAAAGGGATGCAGAAGCCTTCGAACCTGGAGCATCCAATTTTTGAAGTATTAAGTTATGATCTCATAAACATTCATTTTGGTTCGCTTAATTCCTATTAAAGGCCGGTCTATTCTTTTAGAAAGGAGGAATGAAAAAATGTATATGCTCCATTCACCACGGAAGGGAATCATCCACACCGATTTGCAATATTTAGGGATGGCCTCGCAGGTATATACCGGTTATCTGGAATTCATAAGCGAAATTGAACCGATACAAGAAACTGAAAACCTACAGCCTGCCCCTATCCTCTTTTTATATGAGAACGGATAGCCCCGTTGCTTTTCCTAAATTAAAGATAACCGGCCTTGAAAGTAACGGGTTCTGATTCCTATCCCAAACTATTTATTCGTTCAAAAAAATGAATGTTAAATTGCACCAAGTTTTGCGGTGATTCTAGTTTATTCATTAAAAAGAGCACAGTTCTTTAAACTGTGCTCTTCCTTATATTTATCTTCATTCACTTATTGTACTAAAGCTCACCGTTAGTTATATAAACTTCGAAGGTTTTCGTAAAAAAGTGCAGTTAAAAAAGGAAAGATGAGGAAAATTATTTTTTTTTATAATGAAGCATAGCAAGTTGACCTATTTTTTCCACTTTGGTTAATGTGTATTTTAAAGTAATATCATCTCCCATATAAAGGGAGATTCCTTTCCCTAAAATAATAGGTGCAATGGCTAGTTGGAATTCATCAATTAAATTTTCTTTAAAAAATTCATGGGCTAAGTTTCCTCCACCAATTAACCATATATCTTTACCAGGCTTTTGTTTTATATTTTTAATGAAAGTTTTGACATCTTCATCAATGAATGAAGCATATTCATCTGATCCACTAACAGATTTAGAAAATACATAATTTTCATACTCACTGTAAGGATAAGTTATATCAAATCCACGAATGACATCATAAGTTCCTTTGCCCATAACAACGGTGTCAATTCTCTCCAGAAGTGAATGATAACCGGAATCTCCTTCTACTTCTGTTGATTCTAACCACTCCAATGTACCATCATCATTTGCAATATAGCCATCAATTGAAGTACCAATGTAAAAAATAATGTTACGCTGTTTTTTCATCAACCAACTGATCCTCCTCGGAACTTAAACTTGATCATTCTCCTTATAAACCATCCTGCAATTCCATTGACACTTCCTCTAGGTAAGTACCATTCTTAACAAGATTAATTCTCCACTAAATTTAATTCCTCCTTCTTTTACTAACCTGCGTCGTTAGTCGAAACAGAAAAAGGTATACCATTGATAAAAAAAATGGACTTTTTTAGATTTATATAAATGGCGACTATCAGTCATAAATCATATCTTCCCAAGAATGCACCTTATCGGCAATTCCTAACGCCGAGCAGGTGTTTCTTTTGTTTCACCTGAATTAAATGGTTTGCAGCAGTTATAATATGTACTAAGGATTGCAATAGCCATTTGGGTAGGATCAACACCTAAGTATATATATTATTTTCCACATCATCCGGAAATTACTAATATTCTTATCAATAATGATTGCTGCTTTCAAAACCATATCATCATCGCTGAACATACGCCTCTTTTCCGTTTTTATCATCTGTTTAATTAAAAACAACTGGTCCATTGTCATATAAGCATGGTCAATGTGTGACGCATCCACACACCAAAAAAATCACCTATCAGTTTGCTTTTCGTATGATTCATTATAAGGTCCAAATAATTTCTGATAATAATTACTACACGTTCTTTTCTGATTAGGACTCTATTCCATTCCCCTGCCTAAATTGACATTTTCCCGATTCATGATATATTAATATAGTTACTTTAGTGCGGAAAAGCGTTCAATAACAGAAGAACTTTTCATCTTTATTTATAGACTATTTTATTAAAATAATGAATGAAAGGCATGAATAAAATGGAGAAGACTCATCAAGATTTAAAAAAGGGCCTATTGCCGCGGCATGTCCAGTTCATTGCTTTAGCAGGAATGATAGGAACAGGGATTTTTAAGGGGAGCTCCGATACATTAAATATGGCAGGTCCAAGTGTTGTAATAGCTTATATAATAGGGGGGCTATTGTTATTTATTGTAATGGCCGCATTAGGAGAGATGGCAACCGCTTTTCCTAATCTGAATGTACAACATCTCATTAATAAAGCTTTTGGGTTTCAACTATCCTTCATAGTCGGATGGCTCTATTGGTTTAATTGGATTATCGTAATCATTGTAGAAATAGTCGCTGCCGGCAGTTTTTTACAATATTGGTTTCCTACAGTGCCATTATGGCTGTTAAGCATACTTTGCGCTTCATTAATTATAGGAATTAATTTGTTTCAAGTAAAATACTATGGAGAACTCGAATTTTGGTTCGCAGGAATTAAAATAATAACCTTAATTGCCTTCATTATTTTAGGAGCTTTGATCCTGCTGGGACTTTTCCCTAGTTCGGCTTCATTGTCCAATTACACGGACCATGGTGGGTTTTTCCCCCAAGGAATTGACGGAATGTTAAGTGCACTTTTAGTGGTAATGTTTTCATATGGGGGCGCAGAATTAATTGGTGTAGCCGTCACGGAAACAAAAGATAGTCAGCGGGTCATACCAAAAATAATTAAAGGAACGGTATGGCGGGTGATCCTTTTCTATGTCTTGCCGATACTTATTATTTGTGGGGTAATACCTTGGAACCAGGTAAGCACTGAAGTAAGTCCTTTCGTTCAGGTTTTCAGCTTATCGGGTCTTCCCGGCGCAGCCGATATTATGAATTTCGTTCTATTAACCGCTGTCTTATCAGCTGCAAATTCAGGTATATACGCTACCTCAAGAACATTGTTCACCCTTTCCCAGAATGGGGAAGCGCCTAAGGCATTTTTAAAAACAACCAAAAAGGGTATCCCGCTTAATGGTATATTTTTAACTACATTATGTATATTGGCTGGTGTGTTTTTATCCTATTTAACACCCGACCTGATATTAAGCTACCTTATGGCCATTCCTGGATTCACAGTTTTATTATTATGGATCAGCATTTGTTCCGCGCAATTGAAGCTGCGTAATCAATACAGTGGTAAACCAGGTTTCCGGGTAAAATGGCACCCATATACAACCATATTAGCCATCACTGCTTTAAGCATTATCTTTATGGCATTTATCTTTAATAAGCAAAACATCATTGGGACCACAGTTTGTCTTGTCACGTTAGCAATATTCATCCTTCTCTCTTTTATTGTCAAACAAAAAAAGAGAAATATTATATAAAGATCCTGAATTTTAATAGCGTATTTATGACTGTAGGCATATTCGATGAAAGTCGAGTTTGCCTACAGTCTTTTTAGTGCTGGAACAATAACCCCTGCCGAATAACTGCTGGCCGATACTCCAAAGGCGCTTGCGCCGAGGAGCTTGGCAGACTGTCGGCGGAAAGGGAGCGGATTTTTGAAATCAACTGAAATTTTTTCTGAAGAATAAAAGGAAAACAAATCGGGATTTAAAATTCTCCGTATACCCCATTTTCAACATACATATGTTAAAATAACCAATGAACCAATCATCCTACAAATTTGAGGTGTGTTTATTGACCATATCTAAAACAAATCGCTTATCACTTGTAGAGCAAGTCGTTAACCAAATCGAATCGTTAATCGAATCAGGTGAATGGAAAATTGGAAGTCAAATCCCCCCTGAAATGGATTTGATCCAACAATTCGATGTAAGCAGAAATACATTAAGAGAAGCTGTACGGTCACTTGTTTATGCAGGTCTTTTAGTAACGAAACAAGGAAAAGGAACTTTCGTAAGGTCCTCAAGTGCATTGGGGGCTGCATTTGAAAGAAGGATCCAGCAGTCAAGTATATTAGAAACGTTAGAGGTCCGTCATGCCCTTGAAAGAGAGGGAGCCCAGTTAGCGGCATTAAGACGTAATCAAGTAGATATAGAACGATTGCGGTTTTATATATCAGCATGCAGTAAAGCTGCCGGGGAAAAGGATATCAAGGCTTACGAAGAAGCCGATATACAATTACATAAATCGATTATGGCTTCATCACATAATGATTTATTGATTGATTTGTACGAACATATGGAACACTCCCTGCATGAATCCATCCATCAGATAGTGGAGATGAGTTCTGATGTGAACTTTCATTTGAACATTCATTGCAATCTTGTAGATGCCATCATCGAACAAAATCCGGACCGGGCAATCGAAACGGTGAATGAATACATTGCACAATTCAAAAAATCTATAGAGTAAGTAAGGAGGAGATTATGGGCATTAATCAAGCGGCAAATCAACTTGAGCAAACAAAAATGGATATTAAACCAAAGGTTGGACTACTCATCATCGGAATCATTCTTCTTGGGGCAAACCTGAGGGCTCCCTTAACATCTGTTGGCCCCCTTGTCACTTCGATCCGTGATAACCTGGGGATATCCAATACATTATCAGGTTCATTAACGACATTGCCTTTGCTTTCTTTCGCTTTATTATCACCATTTGCACCTAGGATTGCACGGCGTTTTGGAATGGAGCTTACACTTCTCCTTTCCTTGATATTATTAACAATCGGGATTGGGGTACGCTCAGTTGGCGGAGTGCCGACATTGTTCATAGGGACCATTTTAATCGGGTTGGCCATTGCAATCGGCAATGTATTGTTACCAAGTCTGATTAAGCATAATTTTGCCAGGAATATCGGTTTGATGACAGGAACCTATGCTGTTTCCATGAATTTGTGTGGCGCAATAGGTTCCGGAATCAGCATTCCCCTTGCTTCTTCATCAGGATTGGGATGGGCTGGTGCCCTTGGATGTTGGGGAATCTTATCACTTATTACAGTTTTCTTATGGATGCCGCAATTAAGACGGCCATTCAAGTCAGGTATGGATGTACAAAAAGAACAAAAGGATAAAAAGATTAACTTATGGCGTTCCGGTTTAGCCTGGCAGGTGACATTCTTCATGGGATTGCAATCGTTTATTTTCTATACAGTAATTACCTGGATGCCGGAAATCCTGGAGCAAAAAGGCCTGAACGCTGATGAGGCTGGCTGGATGCTATCCATCATGCAGCTTGCCGTCATTCCCATAACATTCCTTGTGCCAATTTTAGCTGGTCGCCTACAAAGTCAGCGTCTGTTAGTGATCCCGCCTGTCGTCTTCCTTATCGCAGGGATATTTGGCATATTATATGGCAGCACTCTGTTCATACCAGTATGCATGATGTTGATCGGAATTGGAGTCGGAACCATATTCAGTTTATCCATGATGTTCTTTAGTCTTCGAACACAAAGCACCCATGAAGCGACCGAACTATCAGGAATGGCTCAATCATTCGGGTACCTCTTAGCAGCCATTGGACCAGTATTATTCGGCTTGCTTCATGACATTACACACAGCTGGACAGTTCCCTTATTGATGTTGGCCGCAATATCTGCACTTATTTTCATTGTTGGAATGCGTGCAGGAAATGATGAATATGTGACTGTTTCTGAGAAGATATAAAAAGTCTAACGGCTATGGCCCCGGTATCGTACCGGGGTCATTTTCTTAGCAGCCACTGATGGGCAGTACGACAGTTTTTGAACTGCCAACCCCCTAAGTTACTCCTTACCGAAAAGTTACCCTCCCCTTCACCGGCATCCTTTGTTCATCCTAAATTACCATTGTGGGTGAACTAAATAAATATGAAGGAAATAACGCAATCCCGTTTCGATCCGACTATAGCAGCCTGTTTCCCTCCATTTGAAGCTTATAAAAACCGGGAATCGGAAGCAGGTCAATGTTTTTTGCTCAGCTAACTATAGTCTAACCGATTTTAGATATCGTTTATAAAAGGCATCATTTCATGTTTTTAAATTTAAGAGAATGATTTGTGGTTTAAATTGAGAAGTGAATGTATGGCGTTCTCGCTTTGGTCATTTCGGGGCTCCCTTATCTTTAGTAAATTATCAACCTTAAACTCTGTCAGATAAGTAATGCGTTTCACCTTCTGAAAAAAGAAATGACCCAGGCTTAATGACGAGGTAGTTGATTAGCTGCATATTACTGCTATTATCAGGGGGGTAAAATACAAAGTTCATAAATGCCTTAAGACTGGTCTCAATCAATGTCTTCTTCAAATGGATATAAAATATTAGGATTTAAACCATACCTATCTATGAAATTCTTTCGAGTGAACATCTTGATTTCTTTTAATTCTGAAGGAGTTGGAAACGAAGAGACTTTATATACAGGAATGTGTTCAATATTAATTAACTGCCCTAAATCTGTGGTTATTAAGATATCAAACCCATTTTTTCTGAAAAGTGAATCTATATCGGAAAAGTCCATTACATAAATATTTAGCTTGTTTCCGAAATGATGTTTTAGTACCTCACGAATATAATCTTTCTCTACATATGAACGACAAATTAATGCAGTCTCTATAACCATTTGGTTTTGTTTTCTTAAAATTGAAGCTTGGACCAACATGAATATTTCCAATATTTCTATATTCTCGAAGGAAATAGTAAATTCATCCGATATATATTGTGCTATTTCTTCAATGATTCCGAATAACAGATTGTTTTCAAAATAAGGAACGAATTGTAAAATATTATTTATCCTTGTATCCGTTATTAGCTGAAAGTCAAACGATATCCCACGAAGGGTTTGCGCAAATTCGTACATGAAAATATCATCCTGGGAAACATCCAACCCAATCTTCGTTGATAAATTACTTAAAAAGTGACTTAAAGGCTTACCGCTATCCGAATTAAGTTTGGAACGAATGTAACGAAGCTCTTGGGTACGATTTAAAGACATTTCTTCGCTCATTAGATATAAGGAAAAAAATAAAATTTCCTGTATCTGTTTCTCCCTATTTGGACATTTCACCATGAATTTGAATAGTTTCTTTGATATATCAAATGCTTTGGTTGTTTCATTTTCATCTATAACAACTTTTTGGAATGTCACAAAACAATTGTGGGTTATTCGAATGTTAGAGATATGCAGGATTATCGCTAATCTTTGAATGGCACCCATGTGTAAAGATGTTGCATGTTCCTTCAATAACTCCAGTAGAGTGTCTTGAAAATCCTTAAGATTAAAAGATGTAATAAAATCGCTTAAATTGCCTGACATATACTCTACATACTGCATGATGAATCGCCTTACCTTTTTTTCATCACCAATAATTTTAAACGGACTATTTGATAATTGAACTTCGGCATTTTTTAATACCTCTTCTATTTTCTCTAACTGTCGGTATACTGTGGAGCGACTGATATGCACGTTTTGAGTAATATACTTTATCGTCACTCCATTGTTAAAAAGTATCAATTCCAAGGTTTGAAAATAGGTATTTTCACTTTTCAGATGAAACCAAAGTTCTTCCAGAGTGCCGTGTTTAGGTTTCATTAATCTTACACCCTGGACTTCATTCTTTTCGATTTTCCATTGAGGCGGGAGATTTGAACTCATATGTAATATATCCCGCCATAATGTGCTTTTCGAATAACCTGTTTTTTTTGATAGTTCTGTTAAACTGCACCAGTTATCTTCATAAAATAAATGATACAGCAGTTTTGAATAACGATCATTAAATCGATTCATACAATCACCTTTAAAATTTATTGATTTTCAAATCTTCTTATAAAACGATTAATATACACGTTGAGCATTAATGCCTAACATTTATAATTTTCACACACTTTTTTTTAAAAATAACAGAAAACGCACACTACTTACTACCCGAATTTACCATAATTTCATTCCATTTACGTTTCATATGTGGTACAAGGGAATCATTTTTTGAAACTTATTTTTGATGACATCAAATACTATCAACAAGCTTTGTATAGTTGTAAGGTTTAAAACGATTAATGTAGTTAGTAATAAGCCCCAAATTAGCAATGAAGCATTTCATTTTAGAAACAATTCCTTTCGGAAGATCAATCGTTAAGCAATAATGGTTTTCTTTAAAGCTTTCATTTGTTCATGACAAAAAAACACCTCATAATTTATAGAGGATCTGAAGAGAGCACACTTTAAAAGAATGCAGTGCCTACTTTTTAATTGATCACGGTGAATAAATAAAAACAAACGAAAGAAAAAGACTGTCTGGAATTTCTCCACAGCCTGACCAACCTCCAGGCGGGTGTGTCAAATCATTCTATTCAACAACCGTTACTCATCAATTTCCATAATGGGATCCCTTTTGGGATTCTCTACATAAGCGGTATCTGTCTTTATCAAATGGGATATATGTGCTAATTCGTATTTCTCATGCTTAGCATCAAAGGAAAGAAGCTCGACTTTTACATCATTTCTATAGATGTAAATAATTTTATATTCTCTTGATTTATAAATCACTTTATCACCTATCTTCATAAGCACGCTCATTTCTAATGTAGATTAATAAGGCTTCCAGGATGTTCAAGAGATTATCATCCAGGGTCTTCCTTATCATAAATGATGGTATGCAGCTCTATCGCTTTTATATTTTCAACTAGTCTTTTTCTTGTAAGCTCAATCTCTCTGAAATTCAAACCATTTCGTTTATTGGATAAACATACTAGATTGTCGATATCTTGATAAATCTGTTTAAACGCCATTCTCATATTTTGGTTTGCCTCCTTTTCATTGTAAGGAAGGTTACTTTTAATGGGTCCATTTGTTCCTCTGCTCAATGTAACAGCATGAGACAGTTCCCTTAATGAATTAACTCGCATCACACGGTGAAAGGATCATCGGGCTATTTTGGACGGTTCAAGTACTTCCTTTACAATTGCAACGACCCGCTCTTGATCTTCAAATGTCATGCCCGAACCGGACGGCAAACATAAACCTTGTTCGAATAACCTACTTGAAATGCTTTTATCGCCGCTTTCTGTAAAAAATGCTCCATTTTTAAAAACAGGCTGTAAATGTAATGGTTTCCATACTGGTCTGGACTCAATATTTCCTGCTTCTAACGCATTAATCACGTCAATGCATCGTACTCCATTGATTTTATCGTCTATTGTCAATGCTGTAAGCCAGCGATTCCC
Organism: Peribacillus sp. NPDC094092; assembly: GCF_050279365.1. Taxonomy (NCBI): domain Bacteria; kingdom Bacillati; phylum Bacillota; class Bacilli; order Caryophanales; family Bacillaceae; genus Peribacillus; species Peribacillus sp. NPDC094092. The sequence goes on from NZ_JBNNUC010000001.1 coordinate 1,733,285, forward strand.
CTCCGTATCTTTTAACTCAGGCATGAAGGTAATGCCAGGTATGTTTCCCAACGATTTTTTATACCTTTCAAAAATTTCTCTCCGAACTTTTACACGGTCATCCAATACTTCTAGTTGGGCGCGACCGATTCCAGCTAGAATATTGCTTAAACGATAGTTATATCCTATCGAGCTATGCTGATAGTGAAGTGCTGGATCACGTGCTTGTGTAGATAGAAAGAGAGCCCTATGTAAATATTCCTCGTTATTTGAAACCAGCATGCCCCCACCGGAAGTTGTTATGATTTTATTTCCATTAAACGAGTAAATCCCCATGTCACCAAAAGCTCCTGTTTGCTTCCCCTTGTAAGTGCCGCCAAGGGATTCTGCCGCATCCTCTATTAATGCAACCTTATATTTCCCGCAAATGCTCTTGATCTCATCCACCTTTGCACTCTGTCCGAATAGATGGACCAAAATGACGGCTTTTGGAATTTCCCCCTTTTTCCTACCATATTCCAAAGCCAGTTCCAATGCCTTAGGTGACATATTCCATGTATCAGATTCGGAATCAATAAAAACAGGCCTCGCCCCTTGATAGATGATAGGATTTGCAGTTGCTATGAAAGTTAATGAAGAACAGAATACGGTATCACCATTGGTGACTCCCAAGACTTGCAATGCCAAATGGATGGCCGCAGTTCCTGAACTTACTGCCAATGCCCCCTTAGTGCCTGCATATTTGGCAAATTCCACTTCCAAAGCTTTTACGTTCGGCCCAAGTGGTGCTATCCAATTTGTCTCGAATGCTTGGCTAATGTACATTTGTTCCTTCCCACTCATATGAGGAGGCGAAAGATACAATCTTTTATTCTCCATCCCACACACTCCTTATTTTATTATCCTAGCTGGGGAACCCACAGCGGTTGATGCATCAGGAATGTCCTTAATGACGGTTGACCCGGCTCCAACCGTACACCATTCCCCTATCGTTGTGTTTGGTATGGCCGTAGATCCAGCTCCCATAAAGGTACCAGTCCCAATCTTGACCGCTCCTGTCAGTGTTGCACTTGGTGCTATATGGATAAAGTCATCAAGATGGGTATCATGCTCAATGACTGCAGACGTATTGACAATGACGTGATTCCCCACCCTCGCGCCAGCGTTCAAGACGGCATTAGGCATAATGACCGTTCCTTTACCTATCGAGACATTTTTACCCACTACAGCTGTGGGGTGAATGACTGTCTCATAATCCATTACATCCAAATTCAGCTCGTTTACGATTTTTAATCTTCGATCGTTCCTGCCTATCGCAATAATTACCTTACATTCAAAATGAATAAACAATCTTCTATAGCTTAAGATGGGGCCAAAATATACATTTCCTTTTCTTTTCAGCACTTCGTATTGATCATCTAAAATAGCCATGAGCCGATATTCACCCATTGCTTCAACAATATCTTGAACAACTTTTGAGTGCCCGCCCGCACCGATTATTATGATTTTCTTCAATTAAAATCACTTCTCACATCATCAAATTTGAAGTTTCCTTAAGATCTTCAGAGCCTGGAGAGTTTCTACCTGTTTCCTCCAGATTCAATTTCATTTGAGTTTTGGTAAATCCTCAATAAATATCATTCATCCTATCATCCAACAAATTTTCGGGTTGTTACATGTCCTTCTTGGGTAATGGCTTCTTGTTTACATACCTTAATCAAGGTAAGGTATATGATCTTCATATCCAGTAAAAAGGATTGATTTTCTACGTACCAGACATCAAGCTCAAATTTTTTCTCCCACGAGATAGCATTGCGTCCATTCACTTGGGCCCAACCCGTCATTCCTGGACGGACATCATGCCTCCTAGCTTGTTCGGGAGTATATAATGGGAGATATTCCATTAATAATGGCCGTGGGCCTACAAAACTCACATCACCTTTCAAGACATTGAATAATTGAGGCAATTCATCTAAACTTAATTTTCTAAGTAATTTCCCAAAATCGGTCAATCTCTTCTCATCAGGAACCAAATCCCCATTTTCATCTTTTTCATCCGTCATCGTTCTAAACTTATACAGATAAAATGGTTTGCCATTAAGGCCTGGGCGCTCCTGCTTAAAAATGACAGGTGAACCTAATTTCAAACGGATGAGGATGACGATGAGCAGCAAAAGAAGTGAACTGGATATGAGCGCCAGACAAGATATCATTAATTCAAAAGTCCGTTTCATTTTTTCCTCCCAAATCATCATTGTGTATCGTTATCAAGGAAACGAAGGAATTCTATAGTACGATATATGGAATTCCAGTAATTAATTGCAAATAGCATCTTTTTATTCTTCCTTCTCTTTAACACATTCGAAAAGGTTAATATATTGCGAATTTCATTTCCTCGAAACAACGCAAAATATCAATTTTGCCTGAATCAGTAACACTTGCTTTCCCCTTTTCTGGTGATTGCCATCACCCGGATATGAATCATTATCATGATATGGGAACTTTGTTATTCTTCCTATAATTTGCTAAATTCAACATTCTATCTTTTAATGTTTCTTCGCTCAAGACATCATATGTTGCGATAATATCTTTTATTGCATTCCAATTCACATCTTTCGGTTTTCCTATATGGATTTTCGGATAGACCTGATTTAAGTAAACTTCATCTTCCCCAAGCAATTCCTCGTATAATTTTTCTCCTGGCCGAATTCCAGTATAGGTTATCCCAATGTCTTCAACGTTGTAACCTGACAGTTGGATAAGCTTTTTAGCGAAATCGATAATTTTTACAGGTTCGCCCATATCAAGTACGAATACCTCTCCGCCCTTGGCCAGTACTCCTGCCTGAATGACTAATCTCGAAGCTTCCGGAATCGTCATGAAATAGCGAGTCATATCCGGATGGGTGACTGTCAAAGGTCCCCCTTTCTTTATTTGTTTTTTAAAGAGTGGGATGACGCTGCCGTTACTGCCAAGGACATTTCCAAATCGGACCGTTACAAATTTAGTATGACTCGACAAACTCTTATACTGGATCATCATCTCTGCTAAACATTTAGAGGCACCCATTATACTTGTCGGATTTACGGCTTTATCTGACGAAACCATGACAAAAATATTCACCAAGCCGGCCTCCGATGCCTCCGCAACGTTCATCGTGCCTATCATGTTATTTTTCACTGCTTCTTTTGGGTTTGACTCCATAAGCGGTACATGTTTATGGGCCGCTGCATGATAGACTATATTTGGTTGATGATGTTCAATTACCTGAAACATCCTCCTGCGGTCCTGGATGTCTGCAATTTCGGTCACGATTTCAATAGTGTCTGCATAAGCCTCCCGCAATTCCAATTCGATCGCATAAATGCTGTTTTCACCATGTCCAAGCAATACAATTTTAGCTGGATTATACTTCATGATCTGACGACAGATTTCTGATCCAATTGAACCGCCTGCACCTGTTACTAAAATAGTGCCATCAACAATCTTTTCTATAATCCCTTTATCATCAAGTTGAACGGGTAAGCGACCCAATAGGTCTTCCATCTGGATATCCTGCAATTCATTAATTGGAACCTTACCTTGAACAATCGCTTCCAGGCTAGGTACAATTTGAGTCTTTACGCACGTTTTGGTGCATTCCGAAAAAATGGCATTTATTTCTCCTCTTTTCAAAGAAGGAATCGCAATCACGATATGTTCAATCTTGTATTGCTCGACCACTTGAGAAATATGTTTTGTTGCTGCTACCACTGGTATATTGAAGATTTCTAAACTTAGTTTCGTTTTATCATCATCTACGAATGCAACTGGGACTAATTCTATATTGCTGGATTTTAACAACTGACTCGTTATCATCGTCCCGGCAGATCCAGCACCTACGATCAACGTTCTTTTTTTATTTGGTGATTGCTTCATGTATCGTTCAAAGTAGATTCTCCATGCCAAACGTGAGCACCCAATCATGGCCATATACAGTATCCAAGTAATGAATAGTTCCCTAATATAAAGAAAATGGGTAAAGTATAGCTGAAAGACGGTTGTAACGGTCATAGAAAAGGCCGTCACTTTAAATATATTGAACATTTCCCTGATACTTGCGTATTCCCAAGCCTTTTTATATTGTTTCAAATAAGCAGTAAAGAAATAATGACACAAAAGCAAAATAAGCATACCCGTCAGCGTAAATGCAGGAAGTTCATCATATGGATGTAATAACCAATAACTTAAAAATACAGCTGTCACAACAATCATGGCATCCAGTAAGACTAATGTGAAAAGCCGGTTATAATATGTCAAATCTACTTCTCCCCATATAAATATTTTTAGTCACACAAGAGTTCCTTTACTTTCAACCCGTACAATACATTCTCGGCATTTTCATTAAAGGCGTCGACCATTTCTTGTCCGAAATTCTTTTCAATCAACTTATGTGCTTCCCTGATCTGAAAACCTCTTTTTCCACCATTATGAGCATCAGATGCTATAAAATGAGTAAGACCTGAGTGAACTAAATATTTGGAAAACCTTTTTGTTCTCCAGCCGAATTTACCCGTGATGCTCCCTGCTGTTATTTGTGAATACGCCCCCTTCCAAATTAATTCTTTTAAAAGTTGCGGATTTTTTATTATTTCCAAATTCCTCTCTGGATGAGCGATGATCGGTGTCATCCTTTTCATTTGCAGATCATAAATTAATCGTTCCGTATACCTTGGCACATGGTTTGAAGGTAATTCGAGAAGGATGTACTGGGAACCATTCAAGCCCATGATTTCATTATTATCATAATCATCTGAAAGTTCATCGGATATCCTTATTTCCTGCCCTGGCCATACTTTTAGCGGGATTTCCAGATCATCTAGCACGAGGTTTAGTTTTGCAGTTTCTTTCACGACTTTTTCCTTATCATTTTCATAGATCCCCTTATTATAATGAGGGGTTGCTATTATGTTGGAAATCCCTTGATCTACAGCTTTTCTCGCCATTTCTATGCTTTCCTGGATATTTCCAGCACCGTCATCCATCTTCGGTAAGATATGACTATGAATATCAATCATTGTTATCCCCTCTTTGGCTAACCGCGAATGCTAAATTCATAAAACTTCCAAACTATATATTTTTATCTACCATAGTAGTAATATTCGTCTGGATGCTTTTGTTTTTTCTTATTTAAGATTGCGCCCAGAAGCTTTGCATTTGCATTTTCAAGTAATTCCTTCGCTTTTTTTGCTTGCTGTATTTCCGTTCTTCCGCTGCTGACCACTAAAACAACGCCGTCTGTCATATTCGCTAGTACTTGAGCATCTGTAACTGCATTAACAGGAGGTGTGTCCAGAATTACTAAATCATAATTCAGTTTTGCATCATCCAACACTGTCACCATTCCGTTTGACCCAAGCAACTCCGATGGATTTGGCGGGATGGGCCCACTTGTCAAGACATCCAAATTGGGATAAATGGAAGGTTGTACAGCATCAAGTAATTGATTTTGCTTTGATATGATATTCGTTAACCCCAAGTAGTTCTCCATGTTAAAGTTAGTATGAACACTCGGCTTTCTCAAATCCGCATCTATGATGAGAATGCGTTTCCCTTGCTGAGCAAATACTGCTGCGACATTGATTGAAGTGGTCGATTTTCCTTCACCCGCATTTGCAGAAGTGAAGATCATCGACCGAATGTCTTTTTCCACAGCGGAAAATTGAAGGTTCGTTCGAATTGTCCTATATTGCTCCACAACCGGTGACTTCGATTTTAACATAGAAATACTGCTTCTTTTTTTAATCTCCGTCATTTTATGTCGTTTATTGCGTGTCAAGCTTTTCACCTCTTGAGGTTGTGATTACAGATTTAAAACTTCCGTTTTTTTTTTTATCTTCCACTAAATTAACGATGCCTAGCATCGGGATTTTTAAATGTTCTTCAATATCAGACTCAACTTTGATTGTTTTGTCGAAAAATTCAATCATGAATGTAAGAACTAAACTTATGATCAATCCTGCAAAACATGCAATGATCGTATTCGAGATCGGATTCGGTTTTATGGGTGATGAATTATCTCCTATAGTCGCTTTCGATAAGATATTGACATTGTCCACATTCATAAGCGCTTTTATTTCAACTTGGAATATGTCTGTTATTGCGCTGGCGACATTAACGGCAAATTCAGGGTCAGCACCCTCAACCTTAATGGTGAATATTTGTGAATTCCCATTACTGACGATTTTGATTTGTTCCGACAATGCCGAATTTGAAATATCAAGATTCAGTCGTTCTTTGACTTTTTCTAACATCATCGGACTTTTTATGATCTCGCTGTACGTTTCAATCAATTGAATATTGGTTTGAATCTCACCTACATTGTAAAGTTCTGACTTTTCTTTGGATTGATTGACTAAGATTTGTGTAGAAGCTTGGTAAACAGGTGAAAGAATGAGAAAACTAACGACTCCCGTCATTGCCGTTATAAGGGTTGTGATGATAATGATGAGAACGATGCGTTTTTTTACCATTTGAAAGAGATCTTTTATATTGAGTGTCTCCCTCATTCAATCAACTCCAATCCAACTAAAATACTTTCCGTTTATCCTTTTCTTTTTCTGTTCCTATAATTTTGCGACCTTATCAGAAAGCAGTCCATTTTCCTCCATTACATTCTTGGAATCGAATATTAATGAAGCATTATCATGGACACTTTTCCAGTCAAAACAATTGTGAGGTGTTCCAATGACAACTAAATCGGCTTTTTGAAGAATGTCAGCATCATATTTTTCCACCGGCAGAATCTGTTCATTGATTTGGATATCTTTTGCGTAAGGTTCGATGACGGTTAGATTCTGGACCTTGTTTTGTAATCGTTCAAGTAAGCGGATGACAGGACTTTCCCTTAAATCGCCAATATCACTTTTGTAAGTTGCACCCAAAACCACAATATGGGAGTGTTTCATGAGCTTGTCATTGGCTGCAAGCAGTTCAAGTATGCGCGTATAAGAATAGTGAACCATTCCGTCATTAATATCCCCAGCCAATTCAATCATTTTTGTCCGGTGACCGAATTCTTTTGCTTTATAGAGCAAATAGTATGGATCGACAGGTATGCAATGCCCCCCGACACCAATGCCTGGGGTGAATTTCATGAACCCGTATGGCTTTGAGGAAGCCGCATTGATCGTTTCCCATATATCAATTTCCAGTTCATTGCATAGAACCGTCAATTCATTGACCAAAGCCATGTTAATCCATCGAAAAGTGTTCTCAAAGATTTTGCTTAATTCTGCAACACGAATCCCATTAACACGATGGGCTGTCGGTCCGATAAACATGCACGCTAGATCTGTACAGGTTTCCGTCATCCCCCCGACGATCTTCGGCGTGTTGCTTAAATTAAACTTTTTATTTCCTGGATCTATTCTTTCCGGGGAATAGGCTACAAAAAGATTTTCCCCAATCACATACCCCCTTTCTGTTAATGGTGTACAGATATATTCTTCTGTCGTTCCTGGATATGTTGTACTTTCCAAAATAACCATTGTACCCTCATTCACATGTTCAGCCACAATCCTCCCTACATCCCTCACATACGAGATATCGGGATCCTTCAACTTATTAACTGGGGTAGGAACACAAATTAAAAGGACATGCATCTCTCCAAGCTGCTTCATATCGGTCGTCGCGGTAAATCGCTTTTTGTTAATCAATTCGGTAAGCACGTCATTATCTACATCATTGATATAATTGATTCCGCACTTTAAACTTTCCACCTTTGTCACTGAAACATCGAATCCGGTCACCTTATAACCTTTAGATGCATAATGACAAGCTGTCGGGAGTCCAACATACCCCAATCCAATCACTCCGACTTTAGCCGTCTTGTTCTTTAATTCTCTTTGCAGAGCAGATTGCAGCGAGTATTGAGCTCTTTCTTGATTTACCGCTGTTATCATGATTCAACTCCTCCATTCCACTTATAAAAAACATAACGGTATTTAAAACTAACAAGCCATAATGTAAATTCACCGGACATGTCAATACACAAGATAAACTAGCAATCTTTCAAAACTATTGATCTAAGTCACAAAAACCCAGAAATTCATATTTATGGTCGATTCACTTACTGGAATTTGAACATCCGCTTTGTTTGTTCCATTATTTTTCGTTAGCATTAATAAATTATCATAATTACTTTTGATGCCAGTTCCAGATTTCGAATGAATCGTTCTGTTTTTGGTTCATCCACCTTGTCTGATGAGTACCCCAGCACTAACATCAGTGTTATTCCTTCTTTTTGCGTATTTTAACGCATTCATATAATTAAATTTTTGGTCAGGACTTATTTGGAATCTCCAATTCAAATAATTGCAAGCAGCTAGCAAAATACCATTAAAAAACTTTCCACAACCTCTTTTAGTTTTTAAGAAAATACAAAAATCCCCCGATTGAATTGGCCTTTATCATGGTGCCATTACTCGGGGGAATTCATTTAGCCACGTTTTCAAGAACACATCCTACTTTTTAGAAGCGTCCGCTGTCATATCAGTCACTTTGTCAATAATCCATTCCTGCTTTTCTTTAGTGTCGGTATTCTCATACTGTACCTTGAACGGTCCCTTACCTTCTATCACATAGTATCCATTTCCTTTAACACTTTTGCCAGGTGACAATTGTGTCCCCAAATTATCTCCCGGATAGATTCTAAGTTTTTTATTTTCTTGATTCCATACCGACATTTCAAAAACGTCTACAAATCGTTCTTCTGCCGTTTTATTAGTTGCCTTCAGCTGTAACTGTAAAACCTGTTTCCCTTTTTGCTCTGGATGTTCAAGCTTCAAAGCTTTTTCAATCCGAATACTTACGCCAGATACGCTTTTCTCTTGTCCTGCTTCTTTTTTATCCGTTTCTCCCTTAGCCGAAGTATTCGTTTGCTTTTGCACATTTTTCTGTTCATCCTGGGCTTCTTTTTCTCCTGAAATGCAGCCTGTCAAAAATAAGGTTAAAGTTAATAAACAGAGACCAATACCTCTAAAGCTTCTCTTCAATTTCATGATTCCACCCCTTAAAAAAATATAAATCCTTCTTAAAGAGAGATTCTTCAGTACCTTTTATCTCATTCAATGGACCTCATTACCTTGAAACGAAAAAATACTCAAACACTTTAAGAAGCGTTTTCAAACATGTAAGAAGGACCCACTTCCTATAGGAGAGGCCTTCTTACATCATTATCACATTGATTATTTAACTATTGTTTTTACTACATCCCCTCCGACTACTAGAGGTCCATTGTCAACTTCAATGACATCTCCTGCTTGCAATCTTCGGGTAGCCCCATTATCATCCACAAAAAACCGGCTATAAATTTGGTAGCTTCCATCCGGATTAATGACTCCTGATCCAGTTTGAGTAAGGGAAACCGTTCTCTGTGCTATTCCATTCACTAGCAAACGGAGACTCATAGTTCCCTCCGGTGCTTTGCCCGTAACATAATCTGCATTAGGAGCCACAGGATTCACCTGAAGTTTCTCCGCTTCCTTGATTACAGTAGCATGAGCTTGTAAGTTCGCTGGAGTCCGCATTCCGTAATCAACCGTCACGATATCTCCTGCTTGTAAGGTTATATTATTTCCATTCTCGTCCACCCCAACATACCTGCTGTATATACTGAATGTTCCATCTTCATTGACAGGTGCCGTACGCAGTGCTACGCCATTTACCAGTAAGCGTACGATCGTTGCCCCTTCAGGTGCAGTTCCAGTAATAGTTTGTGCATCTTGATACACAGGATCAACCTTTACAGGTTCACTTGGCATAAACTGCACTACCCTTACAGATGAACTCTCGCTGACATTCCCTGCCGTGTCTGTCAAGGTGACCGTTATTATTGTATTGACAGGTTGATTAGGAATCGCAATTTTGAATTTCCCGTCTGGACCTACAACTCCGGTATATTTCTTGGAACTAATGGTGACGGTCACATTTGCTTCAGGTTCACCGCTTCCTGTTACTTCTTTACTGTTTGTTGTAACTTCATCTAGTTTCGGTGCATTTGGAGCGGTTATATCTTTATCCAATAGATCTTGCGCTTTGTTCAATAAATCTTGCAGACGGTCCTTTTCTGCACCTTCCGGAAGCTTATTGACCGCTTCTTGGGCTTCATCAATCGCCCCTTGATCCGTCGTTCCTTCCAATGTATCGAATTTATCGCCCGTGAACAGATCTTCCACTTTGTTCTTCGCATCGGTTAGGTCTTTTTCTGCCTGTTCTTTTTTGTTCAATAAATCTTTCGCTTTATTCAGTAAATCTTGCAGACGGTCTTTTTCTGCACCTTCAGGAAGCTTATTGACCGCTTCTTGGGCTTCATCAATTGCCCCTTGATCCGTCGTTCCTTCCAATGTATCGAACTTATCGTCCGTGAACAGACCTTCCACTTTGTTCTTCGCATCGGTTAGGTCTTTTTCTGCCTGTTCTTTTTTGTTCATTAAATCTTTCGCTTTGTTCAATAAATCTTGCAGACGGTCCTTTTCTGCACCTTCCGGAAGCTTATTGACCGCTTCTTGGGCTTCATCAATCGTCCCTTGATCCGTCGTTCCTTCCAATGTATCGAATTTATCGTCCGTGAACAGACCTTCCACTTTGTTCTTCGCATCGGTTAGGTCTTTTTCTGCCTGTTCTTTTTTGTTCAATAAATCTTTCGCTTTGTTCAGTAAATCTTGCAGACGGTCTTTTTCTGTACCTTCAGGAAGCTTATTGACCGCTTCTTGGGCTTCATCAATTGCCCCTTGATCCGTCGTTCCTTCCAATGTATCGAACTTATCGTCCGTGAACAGACCTTCCACTTTGTTCTTCGCATCGGTTAGGTCTTTTTCTGCCTGTTCTTTTTTGTTCATTAAATCTTTCGCTTTGTTCAATAAATCTTGCAGACGGTCCTTTTCTGCACCTTCCGGAAGCTTATTGACCGCTTCTTGGGCTTCATCAATCGTCCCTTGATCCGTCGTTCCTTCCAATGTATCGAATTTATCGTCCGTGAACAGACCTTCCACTTTGTTCTTCGCATCGGTTAGGTCTTTTTCTGCCTGTTCTTTTTTGTTCAATAAATCTTTCGCTTTGTTCAGTAAATCTTGCAGACGGTCCTTTTCTGCACCTTCCGGAAGCTTATTGACCGCTTCTTGGGCTTCATCAATCTCCCCTTGATCCGTCGTTCCTTCCAATGTATCGAATTTATCGTCCGTGAACAGATCTTCCACTTTGTTCTTCGCATCGGTTAGGTCTTTTTCTGCTTGCCCACCTACATCTTTTCCTAATTCAATCTTTTTTGTTTTACCAACTTCAATATTGAAATTCTCTGGATTACCACCAATTGATTGAGCTACGTTATACTTATATATCCCTTTCCAAGTAAGATTGCCCCCGGATTTGCCCACATAACTATTTATAGGATCACCTGTCGCACTCGTCCAGAGCTTTAACATGCCTGTATTCATACTCATCTCAAGCGAAGTACTTAAATTATTCAATGCTTGTTTTTTCACTGAGGACAAAACTACATTCTCAGGAGCATTAAAATCAATGGTGGTAGGTTTATTTTCCACTTCCAAGGCATGACCGTCTTCTGTAGTTACATGGAGTTTCGCTTGATCATTGATCTGTGCTGGTCCATAAAGCGAAATCATTGGGTATGAATCCGTACCCGTTCTATTCATTTGTACATCGGCACCGGCATCTACGTTAAAAGACTTGAACATTCCAGTGCTGGTAACTCCTTTTGCTCCATCAAACTTTACCTTTGCATTATTTCCAATCGAAAAATCCCCATCGCCACCTGTCGCATAAAATATTCCATAACCACTTTGATGTGTCGTAATTTCCACATTGGCATTTGGAGCTATCTTAAATTGTGGTTCTTTTGTAATCGACCAAATAAGAGCATAGCCATTATTATGGCTTATTTTAGTTTCACCATCAATCTCCACACTTCCAGTTTCCGCCATCTCTTGAGCGGGTGAGGATCCTGGCACTGTATGGTTATTGATATAAATGTCATTGACTCCTTTGAAAATCGCGCTACCGTTGCGGTTCCAGATTAGTTGAGGTCCGCTGTAATTTACATTTTCGAATATTTGCTCTACATTTTTTGTTACATCATGTATTGTAATGAAACCATAATAATTCTTTCCTTTAATATCCAGGTTCTTCACATGGACACTGCTTAATATATTACCATTCGCATAAATGCCACCTGATGCTCCTACAGCTCCCGTTTCCGATAATGTATGGTGATTTCCCTCTATCACGATTTTTGATTTTTCCGGGTTTATTTTAATCGATCCGCTTATATCCATGCTTTGTCCAAGATGGATCGTCGTAATTCCATTATCAGCCTCTAATGCAGCCTTTAACTCTTGAAAATTATTGACGACTGCTTCATTTGCCATCAATTTTGAAGCAGCTTTTACCGGAGATTTGGTTTCAGATGTTTGTGTACGTGCTTCTTGAGTTGACACCTCAGACCCTTGTGAATCAGAACTATCCACATTCTTTGGTACGGATAGTTCTTCAGCTGCAAATCCTGCACTTGGCATTAATAGAGAACTTGCTAAAAGAAATGATGTTGTCATAACGTTAATAGGTTTTAACATTTTACTTTTCTTCATAAATGAACCGCTCCTCTAGATATTGATTTTACTTACAAGATTAATAGTACTTTTTTTCGACAAGTACTTCGTTCCAATAATGATTCATAAAAAATCATTTTAGGGACCATATTAGAGCATTAAAGGTCAATTTTAATGTGATAATTTTCATTTATGGTGGGTTTAAACGAACCTGCATTTTATAAAACACCTTTTAAACACGATAAAACTACATGTTACTTTTAGGGGGGGTGCAATCATAATGATCACATAACTAAAAATGTGATAAGAGAAACCGTTGATTTCCCTTATCACATAGATTTATCCTATTTGGTTATTATTTTCTTTCCCTGAATCGTTTCTTCTATTATCCTGTTAATCATTTTATCCAGTTCCGCCTGCATTATGTGGACATATCATCCAGCTCATAAGCGGAGACTTGGTACGCAGCCATGGCTCTTTCCCCCGTGACCGCTATATACCACTTTTACTTTTATTCACCCTTTTTTATGGGCACTTTTAAGAAAGGTTAGTGCCGTTATTAAAATGAGGATGATTTTCAGCGTATTTATCTCTTGTTCATTTAATAAAAGATACATCAAGAATAAGACTAAAAAGGCTTGAATGAAATAGTTCCTATATTTCAATAGGGCGGACCAAGTTTGTGATACCCATAGTAAAAATATGTTAAATTGCTTCGACATCATCCTTCTCCTTTTTCATGATGTTGATATCATCTAGATTTATATTCTGGCATCATTATATACAAATAGGTGAGTGGCGGTATTTCACAAAATGAAATCATTCGTTCAGAAAAGAAATGCAGTTCATTTTAATAATTGGCACTTTGCTCAATTTGTTATTTTAGATTTTGAAAATGTTGGTGCAGCTTAGAGAGCGGCTGATTTTTCTATAGAGGAATTAGTTTGGATAAAATTATATAGGGATAAATAGGAAAAGTGGGCATCGAAGATAAAATCGAATGGCTTCAGAAAGAACAGACTTCCTTCTATTCAATCAGGAGAAATGAAAAAACAGCCCGCCCCTAGGGACATAGGGAACAGGCAGCCTGAGTGGTTAACCAAGACACAATGTTTTGGAACCGCTCAGTGCATCGGGTCTTCTTTTACGATGGGGTTTTGGGGAAGTTTCCTCACTGCTACTTTATTTTATGATATATACACAATCATATCGTTCCAAAAATGAAATGAGACAAACCATTTTTCATATTGTGCTCCCGAAGAAATCATCAAACCGGTAATAAGGATTGGACCTGAGTGTCATGAACGTAAAAACAATAATTTTATATTCTGAATGTATGGACAAATATGTTAGGAATATCTTTCATTTATCATTACAGGCGTTACTTTCAGCAGCCATCACACTTTGTGGAACTGAATATTTAACATTAGATTGAACGGTAAATAAAAAATTGTAGGGAGAATGACGTTTCCCTACAATCCAGAACTAGCGCGTTTCTTTATGCATACTTCTTACTTTCCTCATCTTTAAAAAAGCTCTTCATTGCATGGAAAACGTCAGCCTTTTGCTTAAGAATATAATACCTGAATTTTTCATTATCGATATTTTTATAAGCTGTCATCAATGTTGAATGACGATTGTATTGATTGACTTCCCCATACCCGAACATATTGGAAACCTTCATGAGTTCTTCAACAAGCTTCACGCATCGGACGTTATCTGATGTTAGGTTATCACCATCGGAAAAGTGGAACGGATAGATATTAAACTTCGCGGGGTCATATTTATGATCAATAAGTTCTAATGCTTTTCGGTATACGGACGAACAAATCGTACCGCCGCTTTCCCCTTTTGAAAAGAAATCCTCTTCCGGAACAACCTTCGCTTCTGTATGATGGGCAATGAACTCGATTTCCACCGTTTCATATTTTGTCCGCAAGAAACGGTTCATCCAAAAGAAAAAGCTTCGAGCCATATATTTTTCCCATAACCCCATACTTCCGGAAGTATCCATCATTGCCAGTACAACTGCTTTGGAATCAGGTTTCTGGATCTCATTCCAGGTTTTGAATTTAAAGTCTTCCTTATAAATAGGATGAAAACCTGGGTTCCCCGTTAAGGCGTTCCTTTTGAAAGCCGATATCATCGTTTTCTTTTTATCGATATTTCCCATTAGGCCTGTCTTGCGGATATCGTTGAATTCGATGTGTTCAAGCGTGTGCTCCGCATGTTCTTTCTTCTGAAGATTAGGGAGTTCCAATTGACTGAACAGGGCTTCCTCCAATTCCATCATCGACACTTCGGCTTCATAATAATCCTCACCGGCCTTGTCACCTGCACCTTGGCCCTTACCGGCTCCGGCATCGGAAGGTGATCCATCCCTTGCGACCACATCACCCACTTTACTGTCCCCATCGCCTTGCCCTACATGTTTGTTTTTATCATAGTTATAACGAATTTTGTATTCATCCAAGGAGCGAATGGGAATCTTGATTACATCCCGGCCATTGGACATTACGATGCTTTCTTCTGAAATTAGATCAGGCAAATTATTCTTGATCGCTTCCTGCACCTTTTCCTGATGACGTTGTTGATCATCATAACCTTTCCGATGGAGGGACCAATTTTCCTGTGAGATAACATACTGTTGATTACTCTCTTCCGACATTCTCTTCCCCCCTTAAAAATGTTTGCACGCTTTTCATCATTCCTTCATATAATAAGTTAGTGTGGGAATGCCCACATCATTCCGATTTTCCAATGAAAAATACAGTGCGAAAAAACGGATTAAAAGAAAAGTATTACTCTATCTTATGCAGCGATGCGGGATAATTTACAACTAAATTCAATAATGGATGTTTGCCTACGAACTAGACAAGTCCAGACAAGGGCGTTATCGGTGCTTTAAGGTTTTTATTCTAAATCTTACTGATAAATAAGTATTTTAAGAAAAAGAACAGACTTGATGATTATCATGTTTGTTCTTTTTCAAAATAGGTTTTATTTGTCGGATTATAGGACTTAAAGAACTTTGCCACGTCATTGATCTGCAAAACACATCATTAAAAAGAAATGACACAACAAAAAGGGTGTTCCAGTAGTTTTTCTGGACACCCCTTTTAAACAGATAGAATGATTCTGGTTGTAATTTTCGTCAATCTTTATCTTCCTCTAAATCATGTTGAACTGTACCTGGGCGTTTATCCCACTTTTTCAATTCTTCATTCGTCCTTTGATTTTCCATCTGCTTTCCAAGTTCTTTCATCTCTTCATAGTCCTTAGCCATGGAGCTATTTTCCGGCACATGTTCTTTTTTCAATTCCTCTTTACTCATTTGCCATCACCTCTACTTATTGATACCCAATATTTCCAAATCCAAAACGTAACATATCTATTGGAAATATGGGGTATAGATAAAACATTATGAGCAAATGTGAGGAGGTGCAAGAAGTATGCAAACAACTACCCTTTATGTAAAGGAAGCAACATCAGAAGGCCCGATTTTAAATCTGGAGTCCATACTTTTGAAAACGGAAGGTGTGGAACGTGCGATCATCGATGTTGATGATGGGGAAATTAAAATCGATCATAGCGAAGAAAAACTATCACCGAATCAACTTATTACACTTATTGAGCAGTATGGCTTGAATGTAACTAAATAAAAATCAAAAGCACCGGGCTCCCTTCCATTCTGCAGGGCCCGGTGCTTTGTTTGGTTCATTATTCCTCATTCCTTGTAAAGGCCCCCTTTAGAACCATCAAAAAATGCATGTTTTCAATGGGAAATTCAGAATTGAAAGGAATTGTTTAGATTTCCTCTAATCCATTTTTCAAGCACCCCGCCTTCCGCGAAAAAGGATAAACCCCTGCCCGATATGGGCAGGGGCAAAAAATTATGAATTACCGATTTAACAAGCTTCCCACATAGCGCAGCAAATCATTGGCTGAAGTCGAATTATATCCGTGCTCGTCGATAAGTCTCGTGATGACCTCGTTCACTTTCTTCAGTTGCCTTTCGTCTGGTGTCTTCGTTGATGTAGTGATCTTAACGACATCCTTCAGATCCGCGAATAGTTTTTTCTGGATCGCTTCCCGTAAACGATCATGGGAATTATAATCGAATCGCTTCCCTTTACGCGCATATGCAGAAATGCGAATCAATATTTCTTCGCGGAATGCTTTTTTCGCATTCTCGGATATTCCAATTTGCTCTTCTATCGAGCGCATCAATTTTTCATCAGGGTTGATTTCCTCCCCAGTCAATGGGTCGCGCAGCCTTGATTTATTGCAATATGCTTCTACATTATCAAGGTAGTTATCCATGAGGATTTTCGCCGACTCTTCGTACGAATAAACAAATGCCTTTTGCACTTCATTTTTTGCAATGGCATCGTATTCTTTACGTGCCAGCGAAATGAAATTCAAATACCTCTCCCGAAGTTCGTTCGTTATGGACGGATGCTGGTCAAGTCCTGCCTTTAATGACATAAGTACATCCAATGCATTAATGGACGGATTTTCCTTACGAATGATCGTAGAGGAAATTCGGTTAATCACGTAACGCGGATCGATTCCGCTCATGCCTTCGTCCTGATATTCTTTTTTCAATTCATTGATGTCCGCGGAATTAAATCCTTCGACATTTTCCCCATCATAAAGCCTCATCTTTTTCACTAAATCGATATCGCCCTTTTTGGGATCCTTCAGGCGGGTCATGATGCTGAAGATTGCCGCCACCCTTAATGTATGCGGGGCTATATGAACATCCGAGACATCACTTTCACGGATCATTTTTTCATAAATCTTTTCTTCCTCGGTAACCTTAAGATTATATGGAATAGGCATGACAATGATACGGGAATGCAATGCTTCATTTTTCTTGTTGGAAATGAACGCTTTATACTCCGTTTCATTCGTATGAGCCACAATGAGTTCATCTGCACTGATCAATGCAAAACGGCCTGCTTTAAAATTCCCCTCTTGTGTCAATGATAGCAAATGCCATAAGAACTTCTCATCACATTTCAGCATCTCCTGGAACTCCATCATCCCGCGGTTCGCCTTGTTCAGCTCTCCATCAAAGCGATAGGCACGCGGATCTGATTCCGATCCGTATTCGGCAATGGTCGAAAAATCGATGCTGCCCGTCAAATCAGCAATATCCTGTGACTTAGGGTCTGAAGGACTGAATGTTCCAATTCCAACACGTTTATCCTCTGAAAGGAAAATACGCTCGACCATCACGTCTTCAATCCTGCTTCCATACTCCTGTTCTAACCTCATTACATTCAGCGGCGATAGGTTCCCTTCAATCCGGATGCCATATTCTTCATAAAAATCATCCCGTAAATACTGCGGAATGAGATGCAGTGGATCTTCATGCATCGGGCATCCTTTTATTGCATAAATCGCACCAGAGTCTTTTAATGAATAATTTTCAAGTCCACGCTTCAGTAAAGAAACGAGTGTGGACTTCCCACCTGACACCGGACCCATGAGAAGCAATATTCGCTTACGGACATCAAGCCGCTTTGCAGCCGGATGGAAATATTCCTCGATGAGCCTTTCCAGTGAATCCTCTAGGCCAAACAACTGACCGCTGAAAAAATTGTATTTCTTTGTCCCATTTACTTCTTCTATCCCTGCATCTCTGATCATGTTGTATACACGTGAATGAGCAGATTGAGCAACTAAAGGCGTTTCTTTCAATATTTCTAAGTACTCTGCGAAGGTGCCTTCCCACTTCAGCTTCTGTTCATCTTCTCTAAATTTTTCGATTTTCTTTAAAATATCCATTAAGGAACCTCCCCCTGTCACTTTCAGAGAATACTTAAATCTATGCTCCAAGTCTGACAAACATGTCAGACTTTAAAAAGTGGTCAGGGATTGTTTCGAATCCCCCTGCATCGAAAAAGGCTTAATCATTGAGAATTGGCGATAAATAAGCTGACAGGAAAATTTGTGTGCACTCCTGCTAAAAATTAGGGTATACTAAGCCTATACTTAAGTGGGACAATATGGGTAAAGGAGGTTATAACATGGGCACAGTTATTATCGTTGGAGTTGCCATTACATTTTTAGCCGCTATCTTCACTGCCGGATATGAAGATAAACCAGGTGTGAAATAAAAAAAACAGCCTTTTCTTAAATTCAAAAAGGGGGACAGCAAATTAAATTTGCCGTCCCCCTTTTTGTGTCCTCATCCATATAAATAGAAAGAAGCACTTTTGATTTCATTCAAAAAATGTAATAGACACGCTAACCAATGAAGTGGATTCATCATTTATACAGCGTTCTTTTTATCAGTTTGAGATGCAACTTCGTTCTCCATCGATCTCAAGTCTTCATTTACTTTTAGTCCTTGTTCCAAAAATTCTGTTTGGAATCCACTTTTTATTGCCCAACTATAAAACCCTAGAGATAAACATGTAATGATGATCATATCCCAACCAAATGGGATTATGTTTAATCCACCAAACTTTTCACTGCCTAAGTATGAAACGGTCATCATACAGAGTAAGTAAACGACCATCCAAAGCCCAGCCGAAAAGTTTTGACGGAATCCCTTCCATTTTATTTTTGATTGATAATAGAAATAAATGGGAAGGCCAATCATAATGATAAATAATACTTGTCCTGTCAGTGGCCATCTTGCCCAATATAGAACCAATGAGGCAAAAACAAAGCCAAGTGGTGCGATGATGCTTAATCCTTTTAGACGCAATGGTCTGTACAAATTCTGACCTGTGCGCCTTAATGTCATAACAGTGACTGGACCTGTAATATAAGATACCAATGTTGCAACTGAAATAACCTCTGCCAAAACGCCCCAGCCTCTGAACATGAATAAAAATAAGAAAGATACCCCTAGATTCAAAAACATGGCTTGACGAGGGATTCCATAAAGTGGATGCAGTTTCCCAAAAACGCTTGGCAAATATTTATTCTTTTCCATTCCATAAAGCATTCGTGACGTTGTCGCCGTGTAAGTTATTCCTGTCCCGGACGGAGAAATAAACGCATCCACATACAGTAAAATAACTAACCAGTTTATGCTTAGAACAATTGCTAGGTCAGCAAACGGTGAATTGAAATTCAAATGTTGCCATCCGTTCACGATCATCGACGGATCAACGGCTCCTATAAACGCAACCTGTAATAAAACGTAGATGACCGTCGCAATTAAAATGGATCCAATTACTGCTTTTGGGATCGAACGTCCAGGGTTCTTTGCCTCACCTGCCATATTAATTGGACTTTGAAAACCGTTAAATGCAAAAATGATGCCAGAAGTTGCTACAGCAGTAAGTACACTTGCCCAACCATTGGGAGCGATACTTCCTGCAGAGGTAAAATTGGATCCATGAAACCCGGCAAATAAAAGTGACCCTATCGTAAGTCCAGGTATAATGACCTTAAAGACTGTAATAAATGAATTAGCTTTTGAAAACAAACTAACTGTCCAGTAATTTAATAAAAAGTAGACGATCAGTAAGACAGAGGCAATTACCAGCCCTCCTCCAGTCAGACTTCCATTTTCTACCAAACCATGTGTCCACCGTGCCCATTCCCATGGCCATGAGCTCATATATTGAACAGACGCAATCGCTTCAACTGGAATTACGGAAACGATTGCAATCCAGTTTGCCCAACCTGCAAGAAACCCTAAAAAAGAACCATGAGAGTATTGCGTGTATTTTACCATTCCCCCAGCTTCAGGAAACATAGACCCTAATTCACTGTAAGAAAGTGCTATAAATAAAATAACGACCATCCCGATAATCCAGGAGATAATGGCTGCGGGTCCTGCGATTTGTGCCGCCCTCCAAGCTCCGAATAACCATCCTGAGCCAATAATAGACCCTAATCCCACCATCGTTAACGAAAATGTTCCCATCTTTCGCTGTAAATTATTCATATATTCATCACCATGCTTTCCAAAATTATTCCTTAAAAATAAGGTCCTTAAAGTAATTGGATTTATGATTTGGGTCAAGTCCAACGGAATCTTAAAGTAACTGCTGCATACATCACCTCTTGTTAAAGAGTACTTTTTTATAAGAATAAAATTTTTTGCTTTTAGAAAATACTTAAATCCCATTCCTGTGCCATTTGTTTCAATAACATACTACCTGTTACGCTATTCCCATATTCATCAATGGCAGGTCCGTATATGCCAATGCCACATCCATTTTGAAAAGGCATACCGCTTCTGGCACTTGGAGGAACTAGTGCCATGATCCCGCCAGATACTCCACTTTTGGCTGGCACCCCAACAAAAGCCGCAAATTTCCCCGAAGCATTGTACATACCACAAGTAAGCATTAATGCTTTGGCCAGCTTAGCCACTTTTTTAGGGAGTACTTGTTCTTTACGGATAGGATGATATCCATCTTGTGCAAGAATCAGTCCAAGCAAGGCTATGTCTTCTGTGGTTACTTCTATGGAACATTGCTTGAGGTAAACCTCTAAAGCTTCCTCTACATCCGATTCTAAATAATTCGTCTCTTTTAAATAATGAGCTAAAGCTCTATTTCTATGGGAAGTTTGCCACTCAGATTGATATACTTCCTCATTGACGGTTGGGCGCTTCCCTAACAAATTTTCAAATAATGCATAGAGAAATTCCAATTTTTTTTGTGAAGAATCCCCTGGGAGAAGCGATGCTATGGTAATCGCCCCTGCATTTATCATAGGATTAAACGGTTTTCCCGGCTTATGAATTTCTAAACGAATAATTGAATTGAAAGCATCCCCAGTTGGTTCCACATCGACCCTTTCTAACACATAAGAAATGCCGCATCCCAAGCATGCGGCTATAAAGCTGAGCACTTTTGAAATACTTTGCAGCGTGAAGGGGACTTCCCAATCCCCTTTCTTGATCATTGTTCCACCAGGCTCCAGTATGCAAATGCCCAATTGTGATAAATGTGCATTTCTCAAGGCCGGTATATAATTGGCGGTTTGCCCTTCAGCGGCAAAGGATTTGTAATGTGCTACCCATTCATCTAAGTCGGCTATTCTTTGACTATTAACATGAATGTCATACTCTTTTGACAATTCTTCAATCACATTTTTCCACCTCTTCAGTTGTTGTATCATTATTTTTTCAATATGAGCGTCTTTCCGGATGCCATCCAGCTTACTTGTACTAGATTCGATGAAAACATAATGAATATTCTAAATATTGTTAAGCGCTTTCAAAAATTTCTATCTACGTTAATTCTAAATTGGGAACTACATAATCATACGAAAACCTACAAAATCAAAAATAAAAAAAACGTGTTCTTTTCACTTATTCCGTTACCATTTTTTGTGGATAGAAAAAAAGATTGGGTTTGCCATAATTGGTTATAAGGCGTTCTATTCAGAAACAAAGAAAGCGTTGTATTGAGGACGACGAAACTGTATACTGATTTTTTAAACAAATTGGGAGGTGACGACTTGAATCTCAGTACGTTAATGAAAAAAGAGGTCAATATCCTTGCTTTGATGTTGTTAACAGTGCCGTTAGCAGGCGAATTGAGTTTTTATCCATTAAATGAAACGTTTCGTGTAAGTTTTGGTCCGCCTGTACTTTTCTTCTTTTTACTATTATTACAGAAAACCCCTGCCATTTTTTCAGGCTTCCTGACAGGAACAATGGTTGTGGTATTCCGTATTTTAATAGATTTTTTCATGCTTGATAGTTTTTCCTGGTCTTCCGCTTTTCAAGTTCACTTTCCAAGCTTCTTTTTTTATTTCACCTACTCCTTTCTTTTTTATTTAGTGAAAATCAATCGCTTTCAAAACCGATCGTTGATTATTGGATGTATTGGTCTTATTATCGAAATATTGTCTGACTCAATAGAATTAATCATTCAATATATTGTATTAGAAACAACAATTACGTTAGGTTCATTAAACGAGATGATCATGATCGCATTCGCCCACAGTTTTATCGTTTTAAGCTTTTTTAATATGATGAAACTATATGAAGCACAATCAAGGGAACGGCAAATCAGAAAACAAAATGAACATATGCTGATGCTCATTTCAAATTTATATGAGGAAACGATCCACTTAAAAAAAACATTGAAAAATGCAGAGAATATTACAAAGAAATCGTATGATTTGTATCGAGAATTTAAAGAACTGGAAAAACGTGAAAAGCAACTTCATGTTCCTACAGAGCCATATAGTCAAAAAGCTTTGCGCATCGCGGGTGAAATGCATGAAGTCAAAAAAGATAATCAACGAATTTTTGCCGGTCTCTCCAAATTGATTTCCAATGAGAGTTTTAGGGATTATATGAATGCTGCTGAACTCTTCCATTTAATCATCCGAATTAATGAAAAATATGCCTTATCATTAGGAAAGGATATTCAATTTGAATACTCATTAGATGGAAAAAACGATTCACATTATCATGTATATACTTTCTTATCCCTTTTCAATAATTTAGTCGCTAATGCAGTGGAAGCAATTAAAGAAAAGGGAATCGTACGTTTAAGTTTGAGTGAAATTCACGACGATGTAGAATTCAAGGTTGCTGATACCGGACCTGGAATTCCTCAAAAATATCAGACTGTCATATTCAAACCTGGATTCACATCAAAATATGATCATTTGGGGAACCCTTCAACAGGGATTGGTCTCTCATATGTTAAAGAAGTCGTAAAAGAACTGGGAGGAGATATCCTGTTTGAAAATAGTTTTAATGGTGCCGTTTTTTCAATAAAATTACCCATTCATAAGTTGATCCAGAAAGGATGATCCCATGCGTTTTTTTATAACAGATGATGATTGTGCGATACGTTCAAACTTGAGCCAAATTATTGAGAACGAAGACTTAGGAGAAGTGGTGGAGGAAGCCGAGGATGGAAGTCTATTAGAAGGGCATATATTGAATTTAAAACAAATTGATATACTATTTATTGATCTATTAATGCCGATCCGGGATGGCATTGAGACACTTCGTCATATAAAAAATACATTTAACGGGAAAATAATAATGATTTCGCAGGTTGAATCAAAGGAGCTGATTGGTGAGGCATACTCACTTGGAATCGATTATTATATTACTAAACCAATCAATCGTATTGAAATATTAACAGTCATCCGAAAAGTCATGGAACGCATTCATTTAGAAAGATCGATCACAAATATCCAAGCCTCATTGAACAGTGTATTGAGTTTTGAACAGCCAAAAGTTGATAAATCCAATCGTTATGATGAAAAAAATATAAGAGAAGTGGGTGAATTCCTTTTATCGGAATTAGGGATCATTGGAGAAAATGGTGCAAAAGATTTAATGGAAATGCTTCAATATTTATTTATGTATGAACGGACTTTTACTTTTGGAAAGCATTTCCCGACCCTTAAGGATATCTTTGTAGAAATCACCAAAAAAAAGCTCGGCACATCAGCTTTGCCGGTTGATATCAACCGGGAAATAAAAGCTGCCGAACAGCGAATACGCAGAACGATCAATCATTCGTTAAATCATTTTGCTTCGCTCGGTTTAACGGATTTTTCAAATCCGAAGTTTGAAAATTACGCTTCTAAATTTTTTGATTTCACAGTCGTTCGCCAAAAGATGAAAGAACTGCAAAATGATTCAACAATAGTTCTTACACCTACCCGGGTAAATACAAAAAAGTTTATACAAGTATTTTATTTCGAAGCGAAACGATTGAGTCCTGATGAAATAATTAGATATAAATAACCCTGATTAAAACCAAAAACTACGGAAGCATGAAAAAACATAAAATCCCCTGAAACATTTCAGGGGATTTTTGCAAGATTTTATTTTTTCAACAATAAATACATGAAATAAGGTGCACCGATCAATGCAACCATGATACCTGCAGGAATTCCCTCGGGTTCCATTATATTACGGCCTATTGTATCGGCAAGCAATAATAGCCATCCACCGATTAAAATGGCAACCGGAATGAATAGTTGATTTCGAGGTCCTACCAAAGATTTTGCTATATGCGGGGACATGAGTCCAATGAATGCAATGCCGCCTGTAACAGAAACGGCAGCCGCGGCCAATGCTACAGCCGTGATTAGCAATACGATCCGCTCCTTTTCAATCGATACACCGACCCCAATTGCGACCGGTTCACTTAAACCAAGCAGATTCAAACGATTTGCTTTATATAAAGTGAATGGAATGAGAATGATTAGCCATGGAAGAACTGCCCAAATGAAAGGCCAATCCGTTCCCCATATATTTCCCGCCAACCATTTTGCTATGAAATCGACTTTGGCTCGTTCCGCTGATGAAATGAGGACAATCATCAGACCTGAAAGCGCCATTGAAAAACCAACCCCGATCAACACTAGCCGAACGGGTTCAAGGCCGCTCCTTCTCTTAAATGAGAGGATATATATTAAACAGGCCGTCAATAACGCGCCGATAAAACCGACAAGCGGAACCATATAAACAAACGATCCAGCATCAAGCGGGAAAAACAGAAAGAAAGCGGCTATGGCAACACCAGCTCCTGAGTTGATCCCGATGATTCCGGGATCGGCTAAATCATTACGTGTGATTCCTTGAAGGATGGCTCCCGACAGTGCAAGGGCCATTCCTGCTAAAATGGTAATGATGATTCGTGGTAATCGGACGGAAAATAATATGAATTCCTCTTTAAATGTCCCTTGCCCGAAAAGCGTTGGAATCAGTCGCCCTAAAGAAAGATTCGAATATCCCGAACACGTCCCTATAATGATCGTAATGATAATGAGTGCGGATAATGCAACTACTATCCAACGCTGTTTTTTGACTAAAGCTGCCTGGATCATGAAAATGCTTTACCTCCTTTACGCACGATTAGGAGGAAGAAAGGTAAACCTATCATCGCAACAATCGCTACCACAGGTGTTTCATATG
Organism: Peribacillus sp. NPDC094092; assembly: GCF_050279365.1. Taxonomy (NCBI): domain Bacteria; kingdom Bacillati; phylum Bacillota; class Bacilli; order Caryophanales; family Bacillaceae; genus Peribacillus; species Peribacillus sp. NPDC094092. Next base: position 1,758,752 of record NZ_JBNNUC010000001.1, read on the forward strand.
GAGAATTGATTGTACGGCCGATCGTATCGGCAAGTAGCATGAAAGTGGCTCCTAAAATCGCGGACATAGGCAGGATGAATCGATAATCCGTACCCACGAAAGCCCGGACCATATGGGGGACCATTAATCCAATGAATACCATATTTCCAACAAGTGCAACGGCTGCCCCTGCCAGGAGAATGATGACCACGAAGAGAACCGCCTTTATTTGTGTTGTCTTTTGACCTAATCCTACCGCCACTTCTTCACTTAAGCTTAGTATGGTGAGCTGTCTGGAAAAGATAAGGGAAATCAGGATTCCTATTAAAATGAACGGGACGATTACACGAAGCTGGCCCCATGATGTTCCGATATTCCCGCCTGCAGTCCACATCGATACATCTTTTGAAACTTTGAAATAAAGGCCGACACCTTGCGAAACGGCAAAAAGGAATGCAGAGACTGCTGCACCAGCCAATACGATCCGTAAAGGAGAAAAACCACCCTTCTTCATCGCAGCAATGCCAAAAACCATGATTGCCCCCACAGCGGAACCGATAAAACACGCAATCATGATCCCTAAATTATTGGCATTTGGAATAAATGCCAAAGTAATGGCAAGACCTGCATTGGCTCCTGCCGTCAATCCGAGCAACCCCGGATCAGCAAGTGGATTCCTAGTCATTCCCTGCATGATGGCACCGGAAACGGCAAGTGCTGCACCCACAAAGATTGCCCCCACTTCACGAGGGAAACGGATTTCCCGAATGATTGAAAGCTTTTCACCGGCAGCATTTGATGTCAGTGCTTGCCAAACATCTTTTACTGAAACATCCGCCGCACCAAATGCCATTGAAATTATGAACATGCCTATGAATAGAGCGATCCCTATGATCAGTTTATATATAAATGGGATGAAACGTTGATTTTCATTAGTCATCTGTCTCTCTCATCTCTTTTTTATAGAATAAAGGGAGAGGAATTGGAATCCCTCTCCCTCGCTGTATTATTTTCCAAGAAAACTTTTGGAAAAGAAGTCTAATTGGTATTCTAATGTTATTGGATCATTAAAGTAGAATTTTTTTGCATCAGCTTCATATAGTTGATTGTTTTTAACGGCAGGTATGTTTTTAAACGTATCTGTTTGTTGGAATGAATTGTCCTGATCTTTGTTATTGCTCAAAATCACATAATCACCTGCATAGTCTTTCAGGACTTCTAATGACAAGGCAAAATAACCATCTTTCAATGCCGTTTCTTTTACCTTTTCAGGCATGCCCAATTTCATTTCTTGATAAAGGATTTCCGTTCCACGGCCCCAATTATCGCCATATACATAGAACTGCTTGTCAAACTTTTCGAAAACGGAAACGGTAGCATCTTCTCCAATTTTAGCCTTAATTTCATCACCAGTGTTTTTTGCCCGTTTTTTGAAATCATCCACCCATGCTTGAGCTTCTTTTTCTTTATTCAAAAGTTTACCGATTTCTACATGTTGTGTTAAATAGTCCACTTTTCCGTATGTATACGTTACAGTTGGAGCAATTTCCTTTAATTTATCGACATTTTTAATCGTTGATAAACCAATGATTAAATCCGGATTCAACTCGATGATTTTTTCCAGGTTTTCGTCCGTCACTTCCTCGACATTTTTTAACTCTTTAAAGTTCGGGTTCATTTTAGACCACGAATCAACCCCTACAAGGTTAACATCCAATGCCATTACGTTACCTGCGAAAGAAGATAGTACTAAAACACGCTGAGGATCTGCCGGAACTTCAACAGGACCATTTTCAGATTGATATGTGATTGTACCTGATTTTTCTTTTTTTGAAGCGGTGCTTTTTTCTTTTTCGGTTGACTCGTTACCACAAGCACTAATAATTAACACTAACAGCAGAATAAACGGGATCATTATCTTTTTCATTTGTTGTCAAATCTCCTTTTAATAAATTGTATGTGCTGCACATTGGTTTGTTCGTCCGTTGATCTCGACCGATTACCGCATCAATATGGAACACTTCCCTAAGCACTTCATGAGTGATGACTTCTTCACAATCTCCCGCTTTGACTATTTCCCCGTCCTTTAAGGCAATGATATAGTCGGCAAAGCGAGCAGCTTGGTTTAAATCATGAAGAACCATGACGATTGTACGTCCCTGTTCCACATTCAGCCTCTGTAATAATTCTAGAACCTCCAGTTGATGCGCCATGTCCAAATAGGTGGTCGGCTCATCAAGGAAGATGATTTCCGTTTCCTGGGCAAGGGCCATTGCAATCCAAACACGCTGGCGCTGACCTCCTGAAAGGGCATCCACCGGACGGAACTTGAAGTCTTTCGTGCCGGTCACTTCAAGTGCCCAATCGATTACATCATAGTCTTTTTGGGTCAGGCGCCCAAAACCTTTTTGATAGGGAAAGCGCCCATATGATACGAGTTCCCCAACCGTCAATCCGCTTGCACTCTCGGGAGTCTGCGGAAGTATGGCCATTTTCCTTGCAAGGATCTTAGTGCTTTCTTTTGAAATATTCACTCCATCTAAAACAACCGAACCTGATTGATTTGGAATGATCCTGGTGATCGCTTTCAAAAGTGTCGATTTCCCACAACCATTTGAACCGATGATCGTTGTGATTTTTTTATCTGGAATTTTCACACTGAGATCTTTTACAATTAAACGTTCACCATAACCAATTTTTAAATTCTCTGTATATAGGCGAACCATTTTTCAACCTCCATTTACTGAAAAATAGGTAAGTAAAAAACCAAATGAAAATGATTATCATTATCCATTACTTAATTACTATAATTCTATCTATATATATTGTCAATGGTAATTTCATGGGTATATAAGAAGAAATTCGACAGGATTTTTTGAAATCAACTGTATATACCTACTGACAAATGAAAGCAGTAAAGGTCCCGGAAACATATCCGGGACCTTTACTGCTTGGCTCATTGACAGATGCCCCTTATGAAGAAGGCAAGAATGTTCCTAATGGGCAATTTCATCAATCAATGTTTCTTAAAACCTTGTTTCTCAACGTAATCTTTCATGTACAACCTGCTTTTCTTTCCGAGCATCCCAGCCATTTGCCCGGTCCAGGTGTCGTTTCGTTTACCTTTAGTCCGTTGCTCGTAATAACTGGAAATCGTTTCATTATACTCTTCAAGTTGACCGATGAACTCTTGCTTATCCTCCTGGTATCCATTTTCATGATAGATATTGGCCAGCGGCAAACGCGGCTTTTTATCCGAACGGTTTTTCGGATATCCGACCACTAGACCGAATAATGGTATAACTCGATGCGGTATATTCAAAATCGCTGACACTTCCGGGAGATTATTGCGGATCCCGCCTATATAGCAAATGCCAAGATCCATCGATTCTGCTGCCAATGCTGCATTTTGAGCTGCAAGAGCGGCATCGATACAGGCAACCATGAATTTTTCCGTACTTTCAATCGATTCGGACAAGTCCGTGTTTTCCATTTCGGAAACCATATCCTGACGATATAAATCTGCGCAAAAGACGAATAGATGTCCATTATTCTCTACATATGATTGCGGTCCGGCAAGTTCAGCAAGCTTGGCTTTCTTTTTTGGATCGGTTACCCCTATGATTGAATACGCTTGGATATAGCTTGAAGTCGATGCCGCTTGGGCACATTCCACAATCGTATTGATTTGCTCCTCAGACAATAACTTGTCCTCAAAAGAACGAATGGAACGGTGATCTAAGATCTTCTCAATAATGTTATTCAATGCTCCCACCCCTTAAGAATATGTAAAGTATCCATCATCGGGGCCCAAATGCCCCCGATGACAGTATGACATTGATGAATCTCAACCTTTTGTTTTCAAATCCAATTCACGGTAATTCTGCTGTCTCAATGCTTCATAAACCAAGATGGCAGCCGTGTTCGACAGATTAAGGGAACGCACTTTATCCGTCATCGGAATCCGCAGGCACCGATCCATATTTTCTTTGATCAGCTCTTTCGGGAGACCCGTCGTTTCACGGCCAAAAATGAAGTATATTTCACTGTCTTGATCACTGTAATCGAAGGTGGAATGCGGCTGCTCACCGAATTTGGTTAAGTAATAAAATTCTCCTCCGGCATTTCTTTCAAAAAACTCTTCTAACGAATCATAATAATGGATCTTTACATTCTCCCAATAATCGAGCCCGGCCCGTTTAAGCTGTTTGTCATCCGTCGAGAACCCGAGCGGGCGGATAAGATGTAAAGACGTATCCGTCCCTGCACATGTTCTTGCGATATTTCCTGTATTTGCTGGAATCTGTGGTTGATATAATACTACATGTATTGACACTTCATTTTCACCTCTAGTTTGAACTTCTTCTTAATTATAGCATTAAACAAAAAAGACTAAAAACCAATCACCCTCCATCCAAAATCACAAAGAATTTATAAACGATGTTCGGTGTATATCTGGTTGAATCTTCATATGTCCAATACCGGTGACGGCTGTTCATCGTATGTGCATTCACAAGCGGCATCCCGTCCTGGTCCTTTGCCGTTACGATCAAGTTATGATCAAATCTTCCGTCCCCTTCGAAATCTATGCAGAGAATATCACCCAAATTCAATTCCCTGGCCGACTCCACCTGCTTTGTCTTGATGGTATTCCCGGCTTTAAGCAGATGATATAAAGAATGGGCCGTCGTCCATGTGTAACTCCAGCTTTTCCCCCTAATCCACCAGCCCTTATTTTTGTTCGGCGCCCCCCACATCGGTATTCCTCCCGCATGTAAACATTGGGAAATGTAATTCGTACAATCATCAGTGAATTTATGATAAGCCGGATTGAATTCGTTCCACCAACGCTCGGCATATTGGACGGCCTTCATTCGATCATACTTATATGCGAGACGATCTGCGCCAGGATCACATTTTTGCGGTGCCTCTTCGGTTTCAAAGCTGGGAAACAGCTCACGTTCATCCACTATATACCCATTTCGAAACCTGGCCTCCCTTTCTTCCATTTCTTCTTCTATATAAAATGAACCCTCCTGTTTCAATAAATATTGCAGATGCACATGATATGTCAGGACTGTATCATTGTCTTCCTTTTTCTTCGAATGTACCTTTCCTGCCGCATTCACCCGAACAATTTCCGCAGCACGGTTCCTCATCATTTCCTTTTTCAAATGTAACTTCCTTTCACTCCGTTCCAGGTCATCGGAAGTATAAAATTCCACTCTTTCTTGTAAAAGGCGTTGCAATTGTTCCCTCAAGTTCATGCCCTCCTTCTTACCATCTATGCTAATGTGTATGTATGAGGGCATGGACAAAAACACAACTTCATCTAATGCGGGAATTTCAACCCTTTAAAAATAAAAGGAAATCCATTAAAATGGTAACCTTTAAGACACCGGCATATCTTAAGCCAAAAAAGCCGCCCCGTTAATATTTGCGGGGCGACTGCATTTTAAAAATCATTTTGCTTCCAAGGTAAACTGCAGTCCTTTTTCAATTTCCGCCAGTACCTCTTCATCCTTTTCCTTCATTCGTGCTTCTTCCAGAATGGAAACGGCCTTCTCCCGTCCAATTTTCCCAACTGCCCATGCCGCCGTTCCCCGGATTACGGGCCGTGGATCATCCTTCATGACCTGTATCAATTGGGGCAATGCCGTTTCATCTTTGAAGTGGGCCAATGCTAAAATGGCATTTCGTTGGATGGGTTTTTTACCACGCCAAGAGCCAGATACATGGCCGTAAGTCTCTTTAAATTCCCGATTTGAAATCGTAAGCAGTGGTTTCAAGAGTGGTTTCGCCAGCTCGGGGTCGGGTTCCATCTCTTCATGGAAATGAAAATCCATTCCTTTGTTTTTCGGACAAACTGTCTGGCATGTATCGCACCCATACAAACGATTGCCTATTTTCGTCCTGAACTCATCCGGAAGGAAACCTTTTGTCTGCGTTAAGAACGCAATGCAACGCTTGGAATTTAGCTGCCCGCCCTGAACGAGCGCACCAGTCGGGCAAACATCGACACATTTATTGCATGTACCGCATTGATCTTCCATCGGTTGATCAGGTTCAAATGGCAGGTTGGTAATCATGTCTCCCAAATATACATATGACCCGAATTCCGGAGTGATGATCATACTGTTTTTTCCACTCCAGCCAATCCCCGCACGCTCAGCCACTGCCCTATCTGATAATTCACCCGTATCAACCATGGACTTCGTCAATGCCCCTGGCACTTTATCTTTAATGAAATTCTCAAGTAACTGCAATCTATTTCGAAGGACGGTATGATAATCGGTTCCCCAAGAAGCCCTGCAAAAAGTCCCGCGTCGCTCACTTTTTGTACTTTGCGGAGCATCTTTCAATTTCGAAGGATAGGCAAGCGCAATCGAAATGATGGATTGCGGTTTATCGAATATCAATTCAGGCCTTACCCTTTTCTCTATATTTGCTTCTTCAAACCCTGACTGATAATCCAGCTCCTGTTGACGTATCAGCCGACCTTTCAATTCCGTAAAAGCCGTGGCTGAAGTAAAGCCGATCTTATCAATGCCGATTTCCTTACTATATAAAATCACTTCTTGCTTGAATGAGTTAATATCCATATCAATCACCTACTTCATTCAGTATTCCCATTGAAGCCTTAATCCATTTCAAACCATTGCTATCTATGATAAACTAATTGCAATCATTTTTGGAGGTGAAACGGTTGGAAATTACCGTATCAGCTAATCTTAGCAGTAAAATCCCTGAATTCAAAGTTGGGATCATTACATATGAAAACATCGAAGTAGGTCCCTCCCCGCAAATGGTGAAAGGAAGACTTCAACTATTTCAGGAAGCTCTTTTCTTCGACCTTGAAGAAAAGGAATTGACCGACTTTTCCGGCATTAAAGCGTGGCGGGAGATTTTCAAGGCCACAGGAACAAACCCTTCACGGTATCGTCCCTCCGTGGAAGCCCTTTACCGCCGCATAAAAAAACAGAATTACTTGACACCCATCCACTCAGCCATCGATTTGAATAACTTCTTCTCGCTGTTATATGAAGTTCCGATCGGCATTTATGATGCGGAAAAGTTAGCAGGAGACATCGCGATAAAGATTGGCGAAGGGCAAGATGGTTATGACGGTTTGAACGGCCGCTTTAATTCCATGGAAAATATGATTACATCAGCCGATCATGATGGCGCATTCGGAAGTCCTTACGTTGATTCAGAACGCACGAAAGTCACCGAAGGAACGAAAAAAGCCATCCAAATCATATATCTACAACCCAATACTCCAATCACCGAAGCAGATCAGCTAACGAAATCCTTGATGGACATGTTCCTTGAAATACACGGTGGCGAAGGGACATACTCGATTGTAGAAGGATAATTAAAATGGAACGGAAATAAGCCCTTTCCACAATCGGAAGGGGTCTTTTCATGATTTTCCCTAACTTAAATGGATAATTAATAACACCAGTGGGCGAATATCCTTTTATTCAACCTTTCGGCCATACCTAATTGCACAACTTATTCAGTTTGAACAATAAAAGCACAAACTTATTCAAACTGATACTGCTAACGCAGTCAATCTCTTTGAACAAGTTTGTGCTGCATCGGAATACCCCCTCTTCCTGATGAAGGATCATCAATAAATGGAAAACCCAGTTTTCGTTACGGTATTACCGCTTCCATAGTTAAATTGGACAATAAAAAAATCCCACTGTAAACAGTAGAATTCTTGTAAAAATATTTAAACGCAAAGCTTCGTTCTCCAGGTAACGAAACCCTACGTTATGAGTATGTATTGGAGCGGGTGAAGGGAATCGAACCCTCATCATCAGCTTGGAAGGCTGAGGTTTTACCACTAAACTACACCCGCATATTCTTGTAGAAGTTTGTCGAATCACCTAACAAAATTAATTATATAGTTTAATGTGAAAAAATGCAATAGTTCTTTTAAAAAAAATTAATAATTCATGTATTGTAACGTCAATATATTCATTCATTCTAGTAAAGATGTTTAAAAGTCCCCTGATTCAGAGAACTTTTTCATCCTATATGATGATTTAAGACCAAATGACTTCCATTAACCTCGGATAAACCTGCTGTGCCGTTTCAAGCAGCATGATCAACTTCCTGAACTCCAGATCCGGTACGATCTCCCCTTCAATGGAGTATGAATACCGAATGGAAATGGTCCCATTTTCTTCATACAGCTTGGAATACCTAAAATTAGCATTATATTCATTCAACAGTGTATGTACATCCTGTTTCTTTTCAGGATTCTTCAACTCGGCGACATTAAAGCAAAATAAGTCCGCCACATTTTCGTCTTGATTGAAAGCAAATACTAAAAGGACCTTCCACCCGTCCTTTAACTTTTGCTCAGCTCTAAAAAAGGTGGTGCTGTCTTCTTTCAACTCATTCATATAGATTTTCTCACTAGTTAAAAAATCACGAAATTTAGCAATGTTTGACATGGTTCATCACCTTTCTGTTTGTAAGTACATTTTATAATGAAAACCGGCATTTTTACAGACTTTTCTATAATTCTGCCAATTTCATCCTATTAACAGTGGCGAAGAATCATTCATAAATGGAATGGGAGTCAAACATGAAAACTCCCTTATTGGAATCAATAGATTAATTAGCCAGTTGCTTCCCCGCAAACCGAAGCGCTTCTTGAAGGTCCAACATTTCCTGGCGGATTTTTGAATATCCTTTAATTTCAGGCACTTCTTTATTAGTATTTAATCTACCTTTATCTGCCGCTATCGCCATGGTTTCGAAAACATACAGCATTTGTGCGAGATCTCTCTCAGATAGTACTGGCCGTTTAGAGGATTTCAAGCTGGCATTTAGATAATAGCCCAACTGTTCTATCGAAAATATAACGGGCCAAAGAGATTCCAGTCTAGACTTGTTTTTGAATATCTCACCAAGGGATGCATTGTAGACCGTTAATAGATTCACCATATTTGTTTGCATTTTGTTCCTTTCGCTGCTTTCATCTATTGCCAGGTCATTATCCTTTTCAGAGAACGCCATCAATAATAACTGCCCTTGGCTTCGAATCGTTTTGGCCATCAAATGATTGAGAAGACTGGATGCAGAACGGCCGCCAAGTAACAGCGCCCCAATAAGCCCTATCAAGCTTCCAACTACGATATCGGTTATCCTTACGGTCGCAAAAAAACTGAAATCATAGCTTTGGGATGAATATTCCGCCATGATCAATGCTGAAGGGGTAAAAAACATCGCTGCCAATCCATAATTCCGAACGATGAAAAGCTCTGTAATGAATGTCAACAGTAAAATGATCAAAATGATCGTAAACTCGTTATGAACGGCAGCTAGGATCAAACTTGCTATCAGGAGTCCGATGATCGTCCCGAAAGTCCTTTGGACCGCCCGATGGAATGTGGCGATTATGGAAGAACCCGACATAACGGCCGCACAGGATAAGGGAATCCAGTACGAACGGTTAAAATCGGCGGAATAGGCAATGATGGCGGCAATGGTAAGGATTGTTCCATATCGAACGGATGAGAGAAAGACAATTGAATTCTTATCGAACGCCCCAAGAAAAATGGTTTTTATAGAAGGTTTTGAGATGGTTGCTGCTTGATCGATTTTCTGGACAGGTTCATTCAAGATGGCATCTGCATTATAAATCCTCATGAATAAATCTTCCACATCTTCAGTCATTTGGTCAGGTTGAAGGATCTTGCTTTTATTCTTTGTTCTAGATGCAATGGAACCGGCCAGAGCTCGAACGGATTGACCTAATTCCGGCGGAAGTACGATATTTTTGTTCAAGGAAATTTCCAGAGCCTCCAAGAATATGGCATTCGCATGTTCATTCAATAGGAACAACCGCTTTAACTCATCTGAACTTCGCCTGTTTGAAACCCCGGCTAACAGTGTATCCTCAGCGTGTTTCATAGCCAATACCGTTCCCTGTCTTGCTTTATTGAATGTCTCGGTACCCATGGAATCAAAGAATGCCCCCAATTCCATGTACACCTTTTCCACCGCAAGCGATTCCGGTCCATGCGGGTTGAAAAACCAGCCTAACATGCAGATTATCCAAGATAGTGACCCACCCATTAAAACGAGGCCCCCACGCAACGGGGCCAGACTTTGATCAACGGGCATACCTGTCGCAAGTGCAAAACTCAAGACGAAGAATACCGCTGAAGGACCGGTAATCTTTAATGCACCAAATATAAAAAAAACACTTGCCCCGATGATTCCCATCATTATGGCTGTTCCCAATTGGTATGGTGCCAAAATCGTCCCTAAAACAACAGATAAAGCAAGACCCACCATCACAAAGAAAATCTTTTTAGCTCTTTGTTGATATGGTTGGTTAAAAACGTATAAATACGTGAAACCTCCTATTCCTGAAAGTAAACCGTACGCTAAATTCCCGAATAATAAGCCAATGAAAACAGGTAAGGCAGCAGCTATGCCTGCACTTAGTGCTTTCATCCAGGGAAATGGATTCTTCTTTATTTCAAAAGCCTGTTTAAGTGTCGTATGTATCGCATCTGTTTTCAGAGATTCGGAAGGGTGCTTACTTTCATTCATTTGCTATTTTTCCTTTCATTAATGATTCTATTGACTCTGCAGTGAATGAGGAGACTTCTATAATTAATATCCTTCAGATGGATCAAAAGATACCACAAAAGGTAATGAAGGATTGTATATTAACCTGAAAGGAAAACGGCCTTTCCCCGATTGAATTCGAAAAAAGGCCGCTTTTATTATAAGCTGCTCAAAAATCACAATAAAGGACCTTCTCAGCTTCATTACCATAAATCTTATATTTGAGCGAATTCAGGTTCCGCAACTTTTACAAGCTGTTTACCGAGGTTCGTTCCTTTAAACAAACCTAAAAATGCATCAGGTGTGTTTTCGAACCCTTCAATAATCGTTTCTTCATACTTCAGCTTTCCTTCTTGAAGCCACTTACCTAAATCCGTAGCCCCTTCTTGAAATCTAGCGGCATAATTTCCAACTGTGAAACCTTTCATAAGTGCACTGGTTTTGATCATCGCCGATTGCAGACGCGGTCCTAGATCTTTCCCTTCTGCATTATACGAGGAAATCGCTCCGCATAATGGAATTCGGGCATTCGCATTCAAAAGTGTGAAAACAGCATCGGACACCTCTCCGCCCACATTATCGAAATAAACATCGACTCCACCGGGAACTGCATTAGCTAAATCGATTTTGAAACTATCTCTTTTATAATTTACGGCTCCATCAAATCCGAGCTCTTTCGTTAAGTACTCAAGTTTTTCATCTGAACCAGCTATGCCAACAACCTTCGCACCTTTAATCTTAGCAATTTGTCCGACTACTGAACCTACTGCTCCAGCCGCTCCTGAAACCACTACAGTTTCACCTTCTTGAGGTTTACCAATATCAAGCAAGCCAAAGTAAGCAGTTAAACCGGTCATTCCAAGAATCCCTAAATGAGTTGTGACCGGAGCCACCTTGGGATCAATCACGCGGATTTCCTTTTCGGTGACAACTGTGTATTCTGCCCAGTCAATATTCCCAACAACGACATCTCCTTGTTTGAAGGAATTCGATTTGGACTCAACAACTTCAGCAACCACCCCACCCGTGATAACCTTATTCAATTCAAATGGAGCGATATATGACTTGGTATCTTGCATTCTGCCACGCATGTATGGATCGACAGATAAATATAATGTACGCACTAAAATTTCATTATCCTTTGGTGTGGGAACTTCACTCTCAACAAAGTTAAAATCCCCTTTTGAGGGCATACCTTTTGGACGATTTGCCAAGGTGATCATTTGTTGTTTGGTTTGTGCCATCATTGTTCCTCCTTGTATTTTGAATACGTAATTTCGAAAAGAAGCGTATCACTGATGAAGTTCATAGGTCAAAGAATATGATTGGCTATTGCTTCCATAACACTCTTTATGCAATTTCCTTAAAACCCCATACTTGCTATGACCTATTATGTCCCATGTTTTTCATTCATATAAAGGTCAGCAGGAAATGGCTTTGTTACCTTCAATGTTCATTTTGAGCATAAATAATGACGTAGGACTTCCACAATATACGGTTTACTACCAGGAAAATTTAACAGCCTTTCCCCGTTTGGATACCGGAAAAGGCCGCAGCTTGACAGACACTTTTTTTTTAGTCTGCTTGGCAACTATTCAAGCTCAGCAGCTACTTTTTTTCTTCTTATAAATACCCGATGTAAAACGTCAGCATGGACAGTTTGTACTGAAACCTTTGAGACTATGTTCACACTTGAAAAAAAACTTTGGAAGCATATGTGAACTTGGTTTACTGGAAAGTCTACAACGCTCTGGTTGAACGTCTCTTAGATATTTTTTGCCACCGTATTTAGAAAGATACACCGGAAGAATAACCCCCATTTAAGGGAAAATATTGGAATTATATATTAATACTTATCTATAATGAAGACGGATACGAATGACTGAAACAAAGAAACACGTTACATGTTTTTATGCCTATTATTAAAGAAAGGAAATGGCTCAAATGAAAAGACCTTTGGCAATTATATGTATTATCGTAAGTGCTTTTGTAGTAATGGCAGGTTGCAGAACCAAGGACACGGTACAAGTGGAAGAGAAACCGAAGGAAGTGAGCTCGTTGAAAGCTATTGAAGGCAGGTGGGAAGGAGATATTAAGGTTCCAAATCAACCGCTTCCAATCATCATTCATTTTACGAAGAAAGATGGAACGATAAGCATCCCCGTACAAGGATTGAACGAATTCCCATTAACAAGCGTGAAGTTAAGTAAATCAGACTTGTTTTTTGATATGGAAATCCAAAATCAGAAAATAACGTTTGATGGGAAAGTAGATCAGGAAAGGATTTCAGGAACATTTGTTCAAAATGGGCAAGCGTTCCCCTTTGAATTACTTAAGAAATCGGATCAGGCAGCTGAAGAGAAAGAATCAGGTGAGATCGTGCAGGCCGACATAAAGGACGGAACCATTAAAGGCCTTTTGGAAACACCAAAAAATGAAGGGCCTTTTCCTGTGATGATTATAATTGCGGGTTCTGGACCGACCGATAAAGATGGTAACTCCGTTGCAAATGCAGGAAAAAATAATAGTTTAAAAATGTTAGCCGGGAGTCTTGCAGAAAAAGGTATTGCAAGCATTAGGTATGATAAACGCGGAATTGGTGAAAATGTGCAATTGGCAGGAAAAGAAAAAGACCTGAGATTTGAACAATATATTGATGATGCAGCTGCTTGGGCTCAATTTGCCAAAAAGGATGCCCGTTTTTCCAAAGTTGGCATCATCGGGCATAGTGAAGGCTCTTTAATCGGGATGGCAGCCGCAAAGAAAACAGAAACAGACATATTCATTTCATTAGCGGGTGCAGGTGAACCCATTGACCAAGTACTCATTAAACAGCTTGAAGAGCAACTGACACCGAAGTTATTAACGGAATCCAAAGAGATACTGGCAAAGCTGAAACAAGGAAAACAAGTCAGGACTGTCAGTGCTGATTTGCAAAGTGTATTCCGGCCTTCTGTTCAACCTTACATGATTTCTTGGATTCAATATAACCCGATAGAATTAGTAAAGGAACTGAATATCCCTGTTCTAATCGTAAACGGTAATAGAGATATTCAAGTGCCGGCAACCAACGCAAAAGCGTTACATGAGGAAAAAAGCGATTCTGAATTACTTATCCTCGAAAAGATGAATCATGTATTGAAAGAAGCCCCTGCAGATCGAAAGGGAAATTTAGCAACCTATACAAATCCTGAACTACCATTATCCCCTGGCTTGGTGAATGGAATCATTGAATTTTTAAACAAAAATGACATCACAAGTAATGACGATCATAAAAAAAACAATTGAGAATTGTGTCTCCACAAGTTTCAGGTAATTGGCATACATAATGATCCCATAGTAGCATTAAATTACCAAAAGGACTTTTAGCAGGGGAATTTTTAAAACTAAAAAACAAAAGGCAGCAGCAATCTGCCTTTTGTTTTTTAGTTTTTCTCCGAGATACTTTGTCCCACTTTTTTTGAAAGAGCATGAATTAATGGTAAAGTGCCAATAACTGTGGAGCAAATACTTCATATAAAGTACATACCAAAATCAGTTTCGTTCATTCCCCCAAAAAAAAAAGCACGCAAAATATATTCTACCGAGGTTATGAGAAATATCGTCACTTGAAATAGCCTCCTGATAACGACTCTAACAAAATCTTACTTTCAGAAAAACAATGGTAGGTTATCTAACAAGAAGGAAGAATTTGTATAAAATCATTAGTATAATTGATGAAATTACAATAAGAAAGGAAAGATCACTATGAAGATGTTTATACTTGCTTTAAAAAAGAATACTACATGTATCCTTGAAATCATTTATCTGTATATACTTTTCTTTTTTTCAGAACTGCAAACTACTACTGCAAGTATATTAAAAATAAAGCAGCGATTTATGTAATTTAAACCCCTTGAATGAACTTATGATAAAGAATCCTCTAGTTCCATAACCAGAACTTCAATAATCAAAACAGCCCTTTTGAACACTTTGTCTGTGTAAGATCCCAAACGAAATGAAAATTCTCTTTGCTGGTTCCAGATCGCAACTTGAAAGTCTGACAGCGTTTTAAGAATTTGACTTAGCCCTCTGTAACTCCATTCTAACCAACCTGACTTGAAATGCAGCTTACCCCCTTTTTTAACAGGCAATGATACCTTTTTATCATCCTTACTGATGAGCTATCGCTTACTGGCCAAGGGAGGCTTTCTTCTTGTTGTACGTCAAAATACATTCATCACATGCCTTATATCCTGACAGGATTTTTTTGGGTAAAACAATGGTTTGAATATCACTTGAGTTAAATGTTCTTTGCAAGTTAAACATAAGTTCACCAAAAAGGGACAAACTGTATTTGAAAAAAGAAAGGAGATGTGAGACATGACAAAAAAATTCAACAATGGCAGCCGTAATCAAAATTCACCGCATTTACACGGACAAACTCCAGTTAGTGGGGACAACAGTAAAGGAAATAAAAGAAATAAAGATCAAAGTTCCAAAACAGAGTAATTAAATGAAACAAACCGGCCACCTTCAGACCGGTTTGTTCCTTTTGTAACTAAAAAGTCCAATTCACTATCGGCGTTATCCCGAATGTAAATGGAGTCCTACAAAACTGCCCCCAGAAAAGAGGTCATTCATTCGGTTTTCATTAAAATATCGGAAGTGAATTATTAAGTTAGATATTTGATTTTTTTTGTCTTGGAACATAGTGCCCTTCCATAGTCGTTTCTAAACTATCGGTACCTTGATGAGTATAATTAAAGTTTTTTGTCATAAGGCTTACCACCACCAAGACTACGATATTGACAAATAGGGCAATAATTCCTACATTCAGGTCTTTAATTGCTTGAGGAAGATATGGAAATAGTTTACTGATTTTTATGTTCCCTAGTTCCATAATAGAGACTAGCACTCCCCCTGTTATTATCCCGGCAAATGCTCCATGTTTGGTTACAAAATTCTTTTTCATCAAACTTGCGAAAAAGGCAGGAGCAAGTTGTGTGATGAAATTATAGGCAATTAAAGCGAGACTAAAAAGGGTGTTTCCACCTTTAAAGGTCAAGTAAATCCCGACAAGTGAAATAAGGGGAACCAAGTATTTTACCAGTTTTGCAATTTGATCTTCCGTTGCTGATGGAGTGAATACGCTATATACGTTTTTTGCAAGCAATGTTGATATTGACATTAACAGCATGGAACTTGGGACTAGAGCGGCTAACACGCCTGTACCACCGATTAAGCCCACAAACCATGGATCAAAATCCTGTTTAGAAAGCTGCAGCAAGATAAGATCGGCGTCGCCGCCTTTTAATCCAGGCATTTGTAAGATCGCTGCAAACCCGACAAAAAAGGCAAACAATAAAATCAATTGGTACAATGGCATTAGGATGGCATTTTTTCGTAAGGCTTTTTCGCTGGATGCAGCATAAATAGGAGAAAACCCGTGCGGCCACATATAAAATCCAATAGAGCTTAATACAACAGTGGATATATACCACGAAACGCTCATTCCCTGATCTGGTAGTATGGTATAGTTCGGCTTTGCCTGTTCAATGGCCTCATACATAGGTTGAAGCCCGCCATAATAATGAAGCGGGAAATACACTCCTAAAAATACGACAATGCCAAGAATCAGAATATCCTTCAAAATAGCTGTCCTGGCAGAACCGTGAATACCGGAAACCATTACAAAAATGGTAACGCCAATCGCTCCGACCCAAATGGCTGCTGTAGAAGGGATTGCCCCATAGGATGTTGCTGAAACGATATATCCTAACCCCTTCAATTGCAGGACTAAGTAGCAAGTACATGCAATAACACCTATTACAGCAACAAGCACACCAAGATAAGGACTTTGATATTTTTTCACAAAAAAATCTGATTGGGAAACTAATTGGTGTTTCTTTGCATACCTCCAGATAGCAGGAAATGTCCAATAGGAGATCACTGTAGCCAGACAGCCATATGACACGATGCTAAATATGGAACCCCCTTCACCATATGCCGAACCACTTGCACCCAAAAAGGTGAAAGTAGTATACATTTCACCTGCGGACAAGAGGAAAATCAATAGGGCTCCCATCCCGCGTCCTCCAACCGACCATTGTTCCAAGTTCATTTCTTTCCCTTTTTTAGCCTGGATGCCGATCAAAACAGAAATGACGAAAAAAAACAGGATAAATAAAACGGCAATATTCATCTTGAATCCCCCTTCTGATTAGCAGGGTCCAGTAAATAAATAATCCCCATTATACCTGTGGTCAGCACAGACCAGAGTACAATCCAAAAATGAAAAAATGGCATTCCCAGAACATAGGGAGTCACTTTATTTGTAAACAGAGCGCCCACAATAAAGCCAAGAAACGGGACAATTCCGAGCCAATATATTTTTTTCAAACTCTTAACCCCCTAGTATGTCAGATTTAACATTTTCAAAGTTCCATGAACATATAACTTCAACCCATATTGTAAAGCCTGTTCATCGATCGTGAATTTAGGATGATGGTGAGGATGTATTATCCCTTTTTCTTCATTACGGGCTCCTATTACAATATAAGATCCCGGAACTGCTTTTTGAAAAGCAGAGAAGTCTTCACTTCCCATTATCGGCTTTAAAATCTCTCGACTTCCTTCACCAAATACTTCACAGATCGTTTCGTCCATCAATCGAGTAACTTGTTCATCATTAATGGTAGGTGCATAACCAAAATGATAATCGAATTCATAAGTTGCTCCATGTGCTTCCGTTATCCCTTTTACAATGCGTTCGATATAGGTTGGAACGTTTTCCCTCAGTTCCGGATTGAAGCTTCGAACTGATCCACCAATGCTTACCTTACTTGGAATGACATTAATCGCAGTTCCCGCATGGAACTGGGTCACTGAAATCACAAGGGCTTCCTGGGCATCCCGATACCTCGAAACAATGTGCTGGAGATTCGATACAACCTGTGTTCCAATCGCTATGGGATCGACGGTAAGTTCAGGCTGTGAGGCATGCCCCCCTTTACCGGCCACAGTAATGTTAAAAGTATCGGCTCCTGCCATCACCGGACCGTAACCGAAACCAATTTTCCCGAAAGGTAGAGTCGACAAGAGATGGGTGCCAATGATCATATCCACCCCATCCAGTACACCGGCTCTCACCATTTCTTGAGCTCCACCGGGCGGCAGTTCCTCAGCATGTTGAAATAAAAAACGGACCTCCCCTTTAATTAGATCCTTTAACTGTGTAAGAATTTTTGCTGTGCCAAGCAGCATCGCCGTATGCCCATCATGTCCGCATGCATGCATAACTCCTGAATTCTGTGACACAAAGTCAAAATCATTCTCTTCCTCAATTGGAAGCGCATCCATATCTGCCCGCAGTGCAATAACCTTCCCAGGCTGCTGACCGATCAAACGAGCCATAATGCTCGTTTTTGTCGGACGTGAAATTTCTAATTCACCAAAAGTTTGCAGCTTTTCATAAACAAATTGTGCTGTTTTTTCCTCCTGAAAAGAAAGCTCCGGATACTTATGTAAATATCTTCTCCAAGCAATCACTTCATCTTTAACAGCTTCGATTAACTCTTGAATCATTATCGTTTGAGACACCCACAACAACCCCTTTTTCATTCAATTTACATATCAGCCTTTATTTTAGGATAGTTTAAGGAAAAAATTCCTTAAATAGAGTATAATCTCCCGCGGTTTTTATTTCAATATTTTTTGAAAATTCCAAACCATTACCAAACCCCACATCCAGTTGCCGAGTTTTAGAAAAATTTAAAGCGCAGCATGAAGCAGAAATAAAAAGGCACCCCATTTATGGGTGCCTTTTATTTATAATAATCGATAAATTTTACTCGGCCTTCCACGAGTGGAGCTAGCCTCTTCCCCAATGCATTGTGCCAAATCAACTTCGCACATATCTGCAATAATTCGCCGTACATTACGCTCTGTCATATCAAGATGTGTCGCTAAATCCTTTGTAGTAAAATCACTCCAGCCCATTCTTTGAACGAGAGATGATATTTTCTTAAACGTTTTAACGCTGATATTCCCGTTTTTCAACTTTTCAATAAGGGGTTTATTGTGGGAACGGGTATCATATTGCAATTCTTTCTTTTTGCCTGGTGATTCAATAATTTTGCCATCACCTTGAATAATCACGATTTCACGCTTTTTCATCTCTTTCGAATGTTGAATGGCACGAAAAGCATTGATTTCAGCTGAATAGGCAGTCTCACCGAAGCCAATTCCAACGGTAACGGGAGTATCTGCTTCAAATGCCAATTTTTGAATGGTATCCTCGAGCGTAATGATTTCTCGTTCAATTGCGCCGCGAGAACTAAAAATCATGTACCTTCCGTTCCCTTTCTCTGAAAAGGAACCATTTATTTTTTCGCCAAGTTGAATCAACATTTCCTTTAACCGGAGTTCCAAGTACTGTAAATGATAAGGAGTTTTCATTTCTTCAGCCACTTTGTTAAAATATTCGACTTCAATGATTTCTACTCCGATTTGTGTATCCTTAAAGTAGGAAGTCTTTACTTTCTCAGAAAGAATTCGAAGCGTTTGCCGCACTTCCATCTTACTCATCGACATACGGTAGGCTGGAATGCCATATCCTCTTAAAGCTTCACACACGGACGGAAAACAAGAAAAAGCTCCTTCTGTCTTTCCCGCATTCCATAAATTCAAGTGAAAATGTACCAATTCATCAGTATCAACATCTGTATCAAACTCTTTCGTATAAATCTTTTTGGTTTTTATATTCAATTGTGACAATGCTTCTTCGCTAATATTATTAGAGGACATAGTATCAATACTTAGATGCTCAATGATTTTCCCCTGTTCGTAGATCATCTCTAATAAGGATTTATAAAAACCTGATTCCGTGGCCGGAACATGGACCATTATTTTTTCTGTACCTAGTGCCTTTTGGGCAATATCATAGGGAAGTGGTCCAGAAAAAAGCCATGCATGTACGTTAGAATCATGTTCCTTTACTATAGTCTCTACTTCATCTGTCTTTACATAGGGCAAAGAGATGAATTCCAACTCATGCTTATATTCTTCTGCCAAGATTAAAATTTGTTCTATAGAAGTTTTTAGACCGACCAGTCCGATTTTATACATCCATTAATCGACTTCCTTTATAATCTGTTATAGATTCAATGTTCTTTGCATAATATCCTAGTTTAATTTAAGTCATGATCACGTAATCCAAATTCTTCTGCTGCCTAACTATTTCTCACTTTGCAGTTGTCTTGTCCTCTTTATCATAACAGCAGCAAAAAGAAAAGAGTGATAGCAATGGTATATATGTTGCATTCTAAAGCAAAGAATTCCCTTCAAATCTCTCATCGGCAAACAAATTTCATTTACGTATATACCAAGAACGTCGTGTATTACTTCTTTAACATATAAATCTTCCGAGGTCTTCCGCGAGGTGATTGAAGTTCTTCTCCTTTGTACTCCACTAAACCACTTTCACTCAAACTACTCAAAATTCTCTGGGCATTTCGAACGGTCATGGATAAATGAGAGGCTAAGTCTGAGGAGGTGAATCCGTCCCAGCCCATACGATCAACCAATGCTTCTATCTTTTTATACGTTTTTACACTAATGTTAGCCTGATTCAATTTATCTAACAGTTCTTTATCATTAGAGCGGAAGGTATATGCCAATTGTTCTTCTTGACCTACGGATTCAATCATTACACCATCTTCCTGGATAACGACAATTCCGGAACTGTCTTGTTTCTTCGAATGACGGATCGCCTTGCGGGCATTGATTTCTGCTGATGCTGCCGTCTCACCAAAACCAATACCAACTGCAACGGGGACATCCATTTCAAGGGCCAGTTGTTGAACAGTACTTTGCAAGCTGCCAATTTCCCGTTCAATTGCCTTTCGTGAACTAAATATTTGATAGCGGCCGTTTCCATTTTCGATGAGGGATCCATCTAATTTTTCGCAAAATGTAAGTAATGTTTGTTTAATCTTAAGCTCCACATGCTGCAGATGGTAACGAATATTAACCTCGTCAACAAATTGATCGAACTGATCAATTTCAATGATTTCCACGCCTATTTGGCTATCCTTGAAATAAGTGCTTTTTGCTTTTTCAATTAAAATCTTGACCGCTTGCCGAATTTCCATCTTTGTCATATTTATTTTGTAAACAGGAACATTCTCCTTCTTCAATGCCTCATACACAGATTGTAAAACGGTTAGGACACCATGTACCTCCCCTTCCCTCCACAAATGAAGATGAAATTGAACAATGTCTTGAAAATCATATTGTTCATCAAATGTTTTTACATAAATATGTTCGGTGGAAATCCCCAGCTCTTGTAACGATTCTTGCAAAAAAAAGTCTTCCAATCGAATCATATCGATGGATATCTTATCAAAAAAATATTTTTGATCAGCCGACATTTGTAGAAAACATCTATATAAACTAGATCCTACAGGAGGACAATACGTAAAATTGGCATCTGAATCTAACATTTCTTTAGCTATTCTATATGGGACCGGTCCAGAGAAAAACCAACCATTTACTGCATTTTGGTGATTTTTTATAATGTCCGTTACCTCACGTGCATCTTCATATGGAAAATCAATAAAATCTATTTCATGTTCAAATTCATTAGTAACATCCCGAATTTTCTTTATTGATGAAAGTGGACCTACAACACCAATTTTATACAAGTTTATTTCACCCCTACATCATACTATTAGTTTTATTATATCAAAATAACCAACCTTTACAGGGAATAAAAAGTGAGCTCAACCTATAAAAGCGTGTACACCGTTGACATAAGTAAGCGGTGCTACTTTACATGGTTTCTTATCAATCGTGAGTTCAAGAGTGGCAAGACTTATTGATTCGAGGCTTTCGAATCCCATTGTTCATTTCACATGAATTACCATAAAATAATTTCCCTTTTTTCTGAAAATTTTATTGAAATAGATTATTCTTAATTATATAATACATTTAACGAAAATAGCGTTAAATATTCGTTAAATAAAAATCTGTATATTGGAAGGAATTAATGAAGTTCACAAAGGTTGAAAGACTGTAATTGAGTTTAAGGCATGTTTAGAGAAAAAGTTTATAAATGGAATGGTGCAAACCGCACAAACTACAAATGGAAGAAGGTTTAGGAGGAGAATGTAATGGAACAAAAAGTAATCAAAGATACAACGAATCTTCAAAATCAGAAAACGGGTGGTTTTTTCAATCGAGTAGAGCGAATAGGAAACAAAATCCCCCACCCCTTTATCTTATTTATTTATATGATTGCCTTTTTATTTGTTGTAACCGCTCTCTTATCAGTTTTCCATGTTTCGGCATCGGATCCGATAAGTGGAGAGAAAGTGGAAGTTCAAAACCTCTTAAGCCGTGAAGGCATCCAATGGATTTTGCCGAATATGATTAAAAACTTTTCCGGTTTTTTACCACTGGGATCTATTTTAGCTCTTATGCTAGGAGTAGGATTAGCAGAAAAAGTTGGATTGTTAGAAGTTTTGATTCGGAAAATGTCGTTAAAAGTCTCAGGGAAATACGCTAGTTATTTAGTTGTATTTGTTGCCTTCTTTAGTCATGTTTCTTCTGATGCTGCACTTGTCATCATGCCTCCCCTTGGTGCTTTAATTTTCCTTGCTGTGGGACGTCACCCAGTTGCTGGGTTGCTCGCTGCCATCGCTGGGGTTGGTTCAGGTTTCACTGCCAACTTATTAATCGTCACAACAGATGTTTTGCTTTCAGGAATTAGTTCGGAAGTAGCGAAAGGCATGAATGCAAATTTGACCGTTAACGTTACGGATAACTGGTTCTTCATGGCGACTTCCGTTCTCGTACTCACGGTAGTTATATCCTTGATTACAGATAAATTTGTCGAGCCGCGCTTAGGAAAGTATGAAGGTGGCGGTCAGCATAAAAAATTGGAGCAATTAACGAAGCAACAAAACAAAGCACTCCTGGCGACAGGTATTTCAGCATTGATTTTTATAGCTGTTATGGCCATTCTAGTCGTTCCAGAAGGAGCTCTATTACGAAATCCAGAAACTGGAGCCATTCTTCCCTCTCCATTCATGTCTGGAATTGTCGCAATCATCTTACTCTTCTTTTTTACAGTTTCTATTACTTATGGAGTTAAGGTGGGAGCAATCAAGAAACAAAATGACATTCCGGAATTATTGGTGGACCCAATTAAAGGAATGGCCGGATTTATCATTATGGTTTTCCCGCTATCCCAGTTTGTCGCTTGCTTTAACTGGAGTAATATGGGGAAATTCCTGGCTTTATCCATCACAGATCTTTTGGAACAGCTAAACATAGAAGGCGCACCTGTCCTAATTGGGCTAATGTTCTTATCCGGACTTCTTTCCATGTTCATTGCCAGCGGATCTGCAATATGGTCTATATTGGCACCCGTTTTTGTCCCGATGTTCATGGTATTAGGCTATCATCCTGCCTTCGCCCAAATGTTGTTCAGGGTAGCAGATTCATCTGTACTGCCATTGGCACCTGTATCTCCATTTGTCCCACTATTCTTAAGTTTCTTACAAGAGTATCGAAAAGATGCAAAACTAGGAACTTATTATTCTCTTATTTTGCCTTATCCGATTATCATCTTCATCATTTGGACGCTATTGGTAGTCGTTTGGTATTTCCTTGGCCTCCCAATTGGTCCCGGAGTATATCCGAAATTACCATAAGTTTAAAAATCTCAAGCGCCTCGCATGCCCCTTATCCTACTTGAGGGGCTGGGCTGCTTGGTGTAGACACCAAATTATTATATGAATGATCATCAAATATATTAGGAGTGAAACGAATTGGATATTATTTCTTTAAGACGTGATCTTCATCAACATCCAGAAGTTGGATTTACGGAATTTCGAACTGCTTCAAAGGTAGTAGAAGCACTGACTTCCCTGAAATATGACGTGATATTTGGAAAAGATGCTTTAGATGGTGATTCTCGCCGTGGAGTCCCCCCTATTGAAGTATTAGAGGAAACATTTAATAGAGCACTACAAGATGGAGCCAATCCAAAAATACTCCAAGAAATGGAGGGTGGATATACTGCCGTCATTGGTGTATTAAAAGGAAAAACTGCTGGCCCGACTGTAGCTTTCCGCTTTGATATGGATGCATTGCCTGTTACGGAAAGTATTGATTCAGACCACTTCCCGCAAATAAACGGTTTTCGTTCCAAATATGAGGGGAATATGCATGCCTGTGCACACGATGGCCATACAGCAATTGGCTTAGGACTTGCTGAAAAATTAGCGGACGGGAATTTTTCAGGAACGGTAAAGCTTATTTTTCAGCCTGCCGAAGAGGGAGTACGCGGTGCCTATTCAATTGTACAAAAAGGGATTTTGGATGATGTGGATTATTTATATTGTCTGCACCTTGGCACAGATGTCCCCCTAGGAGAATTTCATGGTGGTTCTTCCGGCTTTTTAGCAAGTACGAAAATGGCTGCCCATTTTTATGGGGTATCTTCTCACGCAGGTGCTTCCCCGGAAAAAGGGAAAAATGCATTGTTAGGAGCAGCCACCGCATTGTTAAATATACATGCCATTCCAAGATTCAGTTCAGGTTCTACCCGCATAAATGTAGGTATTCTTAACGGAGGAACAGCCGCTAATATTATTCCAGCTCATGCAAAAATGGTCATTGAGACCCGGTCTGTATCCGAAGAAACAAATGCTGAAGTGGAACAACGTGTTCGAAATATCGTGGCTCATAGTGCAGGTATGCATGAGCTTGAACATGAAATTGAAATTATAGGTCAAGCAATCACGATTCGTTGTGATCAAGAACTTGTCGAACTGGCCATGGAAGAAGCAAGGAATGTAGATGGTTTTTCAACAATCAAAGCATGCAGGGAATCCGGTTCTGCTGGTAGCGAAGATGCAAGTTTTATGATTCGAAGAGTACAGGATAATGGCGGGAAAGGGACATATATGATTATTGGGACTGATATTCCTGCACCACATCACCACCCTAAATTTGATATTCAGGAAGAAGTTTTACCAAGGAGTGCAGAACTTTTGAATCTAATTGCAAGACGCCTATTAAAATAATTCTTCAGAATATATATATAGGAAGGAAAGTGTGTAAAAATGACACATGTAAATAGATTATCGGAAATCATTGAACAAAAAAAAGGAAAATTCATTGAAGTCAGTGACTGTATATGGAATTTTGCGGAAACTCGCTTTGAAGAATATCAATCTGCTGAATTGCTTTGCAGCACGTTAGAAAGCGAAGGATTTTCTGTCGAAAAAGGTGTTGGAAACATAGAAACGGCATTTATCGGTAGCTTTGGGACCGGTAAACCTATTGTGGCAATCATGGGAGAATTCGATGCGCTGTCAGGTATGAGTCAAAAAAAAGCTACAGCTAAACAAGAGCCAATAGTACAAGGTGAAAATGGCCATGGATGTGGTCACAATTTACTTGGTACGGGTTCTTTAGCTGCAGCTGTTGCAGTGAAGGACTATATGGAAGAGAATCATATAAATGGAACAGTTCGTTATTATGGATGTCCAGGAGAAGAAGGCGGATCAGGCAAAACCTTCATGGTCAGGGAAGGTTTGTTCGATGACGTTGATTTTGCATTTTGTTGGCACCCACTGGATGTTAACGGCGTGATGTCGATGGATTCGCTTTCCAATTTCCAAGTGTATTATAAGTTTAAAGGCAAAAGCTCTCATGCAGCAGCATCACCACATTTGGGACGGAGTGCTTTAGATGCCGTGGAACTTATGAATGTTGGCGTGAACTATTTAAGAGAGCATATCATTCAAGAAGCAAGGGTCCATTATGCAATAACGAATTCAGGTGGATTATCACCTAATGTTGTCCAACAAGATGCAGAAGTTCTTTATTTATTACGAGCTCCAGAAGTTTCACAAGTTCAAGATATTTACTTGAGAGTTTGTAATATTGCTAAAGGGGCTGCCCTTATGACAGGAACAGAATTAGAAATCGTTTTCGATAAAGCCTGTTCCAATGTTATCCAAAATAACGTGCTAGAATCCGTCATGCACAAGAATTTTCAAGAATTAGGTATTCCACAACACGATGATAAGGAAAAACAGCTTGCCAAAGAAGTCCGCGCCACCTTAACTGAACAAGAAAGGAACAGTACAATCAATCCTTTTAAAGATAATCAAGATGATGCATTGGCAAATTGGTTAGAACCGATTGAGGGCTTCCAAGCGCCATTAACTGGTTCATCGGATGTGGGAGATGTCAGTTGGATTGTTCCTACTGCCCAATGCACAACAGCTTGTTTTGTTCTTGGGTCACCTTTGCATAGCTGGCAGTGGGTTACACTTGGATCAACATCCATTGCCCATAAAGGAATGCTTCATGCTGGCAAGGTTATTGCGGCAACTGCAGTAGAAGTACTTCAAAATCCGGAATTAATTGAAAAGGCAAAAACGGAGCTAAAAGAACGATTACAAGGGAAAAGCTATATCTCCCCTATTCCGCAAGATGTAAAGCCTTCAGTTAAAAGGTGATAGACTAGATTAGCGGGCTGCCCGTATCGTCAATTGTCCGTAGTTATATGGTAATTTAGTTCATGGAAAATTATGATGTATAAAAAGGGAATTCGGAAAACATATTTTTCATCAAAAGATGTTCCCAAACCAACACCTTCAACTCCTCTAGTATGTTTTCTATCTAAATGTTAGAACAAAGTTGATTGGAGAGAAAGGTGCGAGACTCCTGCGGGAAATGCGTGTCTCGGGGAGACCCCGCAGGCGCATGCCGAGGAGGCTCCCCGAACGTCCGCGGAAAGCGAGTTTCTTGAGCGGAATCCACGTCCAAATTGTACAAGCCATAAAAATCTGTGGCAAACTCGACTTCTTCGAATTTGTCTAAAGTCTCAGGGATCTTCGATCGGAAGATCCCTTTTCCATTTTGGATTTAAATTAATTCTCGGAAATCTCTAAGTATCATAAAAATGAATAGGAAGAAGCTTATCCCTTCATGTTCAACAAATATCCTTCAATTTCGTGCTTGCTTTTTAATATAACTATTAGCTTTTCAGGTTCACTCTTTTGAAGTTCTGCAAATCTCATTTTCATTTCTTTCTGGCGAGGAAAGTAGGTGGTCATGATAAATTTAACAAACTGCCAGTCTAATTTTTCATTGCAGCCTTTGCCCATATCAGGTCTAGTTTTACCTAGATAAGATAACCAACGTTTTATAACACGGTAAAGGCAAACATGGAGAGGAAGTTCTAAATAAATAATCGTATCGGCAAGCTCCTAACGTAAATTAAAAGAATGACTATAATTGCCTTCCATTATCCACTTGTCATGACTCAATACTTCCTTCTGAGCAGAAATAAAATCCTCTATAGGAGCTTCCACCCAGCCAGGCCTCCAGTAGAATGCATCCAAATGATGGACTTCGATATCCAAATTATCTCCAAGTCTTCTTGCAAAAGTAGATTTTCCGACACCCGCGGATACTCCGATAACCATGATACGTTCCATTTATATACCAGCTTCCTCACTTTATTAATTGAAATAACCAGTAAGTCTACCAAATATATATAACCTTTTTAACATCCTTCTTCCTCTGCACTTCCCTTTTAGTTCCATAGAAAAGGCGACCCTTCTTGAATGAAGAATCGCATCAGTTATAGAATAGGAAGCATTGTTACTGCGTTGTCCTGTCGATGAACGAGCCTGCCTTATATTTTTCTCTATTAAATCAGTTGCCCTAAATGTTTCTTTGCCTCGTAATCTACAAGTTTTTCATCCTGTTTAATTCGTGCCAGATAATCCGGGTTGGCTAAAAGCGGACGCCCAATCGCCGCAACGTCAATAATGCCTTTTTCCAGTGCGGCTTCTGCAGTTTCAGGATCAAGCCCCCCTACACCAATTATGATTCCATCCCAATGGCTGCGTACCAATTCATGCATCGTCAATCCTCTGGCAATCGGTTTGGCAAATTCCATCGTGGATGGGTGAATCATTTTGACTCCTGTTTCATTGAACGCTTCAATAAATGTTTGGATCGCTTTTTCAGGGTCTTCCCACATGTAAGACGGCTGGTCAATTTTTAACGCCGAGAAACGAATAAGGGTGCGTTCCACTCCAATTGCATCAATAACCGCTTTTAGCACTTCCTTCATAAAAGTCAGACGCTGTTTTAAATCACCACCGTACCGATCGGTCCTTTTATTGGAGGTGTCTGAATTGAACTGGTCTATTAAGTAGCCATGTGCACCATGAATTTCAACGCCGTCAAAGCCAGCATCCATTGCATTCTTTGCAGCTTGTTTATATTGGTTCACAACTTCTGCAATATCCGTTTCTGTCATTTCTTCAGGAGTGTCAAAAGGTTTACCGAATCGTGAGACCTTACCTTCTGCAGCGATAGGTGACGGGGCCTGCGGAGGAAGTCCTCCTGCAATTTCATGGTGGCTTGCACGGCCCACATGCCAGATTTGCGCAATGATCGTTCCGCCATATGCGTGCACTGCTTCCGTTACTTTTTTCCACCCGTTGATTTGCTCTTGAGTATATATTCCGGGAACCCCAGGATTGCCCTTTGCTCTTGGTGAAATCACTACACCTTCAGTGATGATAAGCCCGATTCCATCTTGTGCCCGCTTTCGGTAATATTCTACGGTAAGGTCGTTCACAACACCCGTTTCATTATCGGCAAACGCCCGTGTCATAGGAGCCATTGCCGTTCTTGTTTTTAAGTTCCATGCACCTATAGTTACAGGTTCAAACATTTTTGTTTTCATTGCATTCATTTGAATTCCTCCTGTTAACCGCTTTACCTGGGCTAAATTTTAGTAACTATTACTGTGTAAGATTATCCGATAAGTGGACGGTTTTCAAATAATTCACTCTATTTTTTATAGCTTTCGATAAAATATGGTATTAAGGACCAATAAAAAGTTATTGTTTTTTTCCAAACAAAAAGCCAGACAGGAAAAAACTTTTCCCTGCTGGCTAATTTATCTTTTTTCATTAGGCTGTTTTCGCATACTTTGTTGCGATTTAACAAGTAATGCGGTGTGGTTGATTTCCCCTCCAGATGCTCGCTTTCCGCGGAGCGGGCGGTGAGCCTCCTCGGCGTAAACGCCTGTCGTGTCTCACCTGTCCCGCTGCTCTCGCAGGAGTCTCGCACTTGCGCTCCAATCAACCTAAATAGTTTCGTTTTAAAAACAACAATCTTTACGAAAAGAGCCTTTCATTAATATCTCTTCAGTCTCGTGCTGTCCTGATAAAAAACGACACGATCAAACCAATGATTGCAAGGACAAGACCGAAAATAAAGGCATCTTGAACGCCTGCAGTCAATGATCCGCTGATGGCGGATGGATCGAACGGATCTTCTGCATTTGCCATATAATTTTTTTGGGACGCTGACATGATTGTAATGGCAACGGTTGTACCGATGGCCCCCGATACTTGCTGCAATGTATTCATCAAAGCCGTTCCATCCGGATAAAGATTTTTCGGCAGTTGATTCAGACCATTTGTCTGGGCCGGCATCATGACCATCGAAACACCAATCATAAGGAGGGTATGCATGACGATTACCATAATGATCGTCGTTTCAGTCGTTACGTTCGTCAAAGTCCATAACATGACAATCATGATAATGAAGCCTGGGATCACTAACCCTCTTGGCCCGAACTTATCAAAAATGCTCCCAGTGACTGGAGACATGATACCATTAAGCACTCCACCCGGCAATAGTACCAGCCCAGCAGAAAACGCAGCTAATGCAAGACCGGTTTGCAAGTATAATGGTAAGAGAATCATGGATGACATGATGATCATGAAGGTAATGAAGACGGTTATTAACCCTAACGTGAACATCGGGTATTTAAAAACGCGCAAATCAATCATCGGTTTATCCATGTTGAATTGCCTCACAGCAAACAGGAATAGCGCTATAAGTCCAACAATGATCGAAGATAGAACGATCGCATTGCTCCAACCTTGTTCTCCGACAATACTAAATCCATAAACAATTCCCCCAAAACCGATGGTCGATAAAATAATGGAAGGTACATCGATTTTAGGTTTGGTGATTGTTGAAACGTTTTGCATATACTTGAGACCGAATAGTAAAGCAATCACAAAGAACGGCAAAGACACCCAGAAAATGTAATTCCACTTTAGGTTTTCGATAATCAAACCTGAAACCGTCGGTCCGATGGCCGGGGCAAACATGATCACCAGCCCCATCAATCCCATTGTCGCTCCCCTTTTATGAATAGGGAAAATCACTAAAATGGTATTGAACATGAGAGGTAATAAAAGACCCGTTCCTATTGCCTGGATGACACGGGCTAGCATCAAGATGCCGAACCCAGGTGCAATTGCTGCAATGAGCGTCCCAATGATGGAGAACACCATTGAGGCAATGAATAATTGACGAGTATTGAACCACTGAATCAAGAGCCCCGACACGGGAACCAATATCCCCAATGTTAATAGGTAACCCGTTGTCAGCCATTGCACAGTGGACGGACTTGCATTGAATTCTTGTATTAGATCCCCCAGCGCCATGTTTAATGCCGTCTCGCTGAATAACCCAATGAACCCTGCAATTAAAAATGCAATTAATATAGGGGTCGTTCTAATGGCTGGGTTTTGTTGCTGTGTTGCATCTGCAGACATAAAATAATTCCTCCAATTACTAACTGTTCGACCTAAGCTTAAGATAATTTTTCCGCATGACTTATTTATTTATCAGCAATAATGGGATCTGTTCCGCAATGGCTTGGAGAGGTTCCCCGTTTTTCGCCGTTAAGGATAAAAGGATACCGCCTTCAATTAAAGCATTAATTACGATACTCAATTCTTTTGCCCGTTTCTCACTGAATTCCGCCTCGAGCAATTTTTTCACATATATGGATTGCCAATCTTCTATCGCTTCTTGACAGGCCGTTCTTATCTGCTCACTCGTCGTATATGTTTCCGCTGCAATCGTCCCGATTGGCAGTCCTAATAGATTTTCACTATCACCAAAAACCTCGGATAAATGAAAAATATGAGACTGAATGGCTTTGATGGGGTCATCGATTTCATCAAAGCCCCGTTTAATTTCATCTATCACGAATTCCTTCGTATGAATTATCGCCTCAATCGCCAATTCTTCCTTGCCTTTCGGAAAATAATGATACAGCGAACCTTTTGGGATACCACTTTCCTCAATAATGTCCTTGAGCCCTACACCGTAATATCCACGTATCCGAAAAAGTCGGGAAGCAGCTTCAATAAGAATGTCTTTCGAGTTTCGTTTTTCCGCCATAGCTGGATCACTCCTTGAAATTATATCAACCGGTCTATTAGAGACTATACTCGTATATCATTGTTTTGTCAAAAATGACAAAGCCTATAAATGGAATATGCGATTGAACTGATTGTAAACAAAAAGAACACCTCATGATGGTGTTCTCTGCAAGTTTTAAAAATCGAGGACTCAATACTTACAATCCGCTATTTTTTTTAAAACGCTTCCATTAATAATCGAAATGATCCGCCGGCCATCATTATCTTCAAGGATTCTTGTCATGATTTTTGAAATCAAGAATAGCAATTACAAACATGCCAAAGCTTAGCATTAGGGAAATAACTTCGAAAGTACCCATTCATACATCGCCTCCTTATATCCAGCTTTTCCTGATCAGAGATTGTCCTATACAAGAAAAAGATGGAGCAGTGGCTTTTAAACAAAAAAAGGCAAACCCAATCAGGGTCTGCCCTCGTACTTCCTTCTTATGATTGATCGTTGAACTTCAGGGACCGATTACTTTTTAATAGCCAAGTTTTTTTTCCACAACGTTCATTAGTGGTTTACCGTCAGAATAAAGCTTTAAATTTTTCAGGAATACTTCCATCACACGATCTATGTGTTTGGAAGAGTTGTAAGCATTATGCGGGGAAATCATGACATTTTCCAGCTGCCAGAAAGGGTGGTCCTTAGGTAAAGGTTCTACTTCAAATACATCCAGAGCCGCTCCTGCTATGTGCCCATTGCTTAAGCAATCGATTAAATCTTCATCCACAATCGTATTGCCGCGGCCGACATTAATTACATAGCTGCCTTTTTTCATTTTATTTAAGCGTTCTTTATTAAAAAAGTATGAAGTATCCTTTGTATACGGGAGTGCCAAGATGACAAAATCGGACCTGGAAAGGACTTCATCCACTTGATCCATGCCCATTATCAAATCAGCAGGTTCATATTCTATGTTCCTCTTGGAGGGATTCCGGCGGCACCCGATAACGGTCATGCCTAGTGCTTTACATCTCTTCGCTATTTCATAGCCGATATCACCATACCCAATAATCCCCACTGTCGCATTCTCAAGATCTTTCACAGGAATTTCAACCCAGGTTTTGTTTATTTGATTTCTGATCATTGTCGGTATGCCTCTTGCTAGCGAAGACAGCATCGCAATTGTATGCTCGGCTATCGGGACAGATGTACAGCCTTTGACATTGGTGATGATGACATCGCTGTTTTGTATTTCTTCGTTCAGCATGGCCTCCACTCCAGCACTGTCTGAATGGACCCATTTAACCTTAGGAGCTTTTTTTATTATGTTTAGATTATCATGAAGCCCAAGCGTATAAAGGACATCAAACTTTGATAAATCAACCGTTGGCTCTGGTTCAGGTTTGCCGAATTCCCAAGGCTCGACAACAACGTCTGAACAAATCTCCTTGAACTCATTGATGTATTTTTCCGGTATATCGACCCTGATATAAAGTGAAGGTGCTATTTTCTTAGAACCAGTCATTATAAAACCTCCTCAAGACCCTCCGATTCCCTTTTCCCTCTTTTATGGGAAGGCAATCCGTTGCGATTATACCATGCCGTGCAATATGATCACTTCAAGAAATCCGGTTGTTCTTTTCTGATTCTGTCCCAAAGAGGCTGAAAACTCAGCCATCCCTCATATTCCGTTCCCGTTTGTTCTGCCGTTAACTTTGCATACTCTTCTTCTATAAAAATCGGCTTACCAACAGATTCAGCCATTATCTGTGCTTGACATGAACGTTCCATCGTTATGAACCACCAAGCAGCTGAGTCTACAGATTGGCCGACCGTTAACAATCCATGATTGCGGAGGATGACAGCTTTGTATTGACCTAAAGCCTTAGCAATGCGCTTTCCTTCTTCGGATGCATAAACCACACCGGTAAAATCATCAAATAATGCATGGTCATTGTAAAATTGGCAGGCATCTTGCGTAATCGGATCTAACAGCCTCCCTAAGGAAGACCATGTCTTTCCATAGACCGAATGTGCATGTGCCGCTGCAATCGCATCCGGTCGCGCTTTATGGATTTCAGAATGAATGGCGAAGGCAGCACCATTCACGGAATGTTCACCCTCTACAATATCACCTTTATGATTGACCAATATAAGATCCGAAACGGAAATTTGACTAAAATGCATGCCAAAAGGATTGACCCAGAAATGGTCTGTATATTCAGGATCACGGACCGTAATATGGCCAGCAACCCCTTCATCGAAACCGAACTTTGAAAAAAGGCGGAATGAAGCTGCCAAACGTTCCTTCCTGTGATTGCGTTCCTCTTCCATTGTATTGAATGTTGCGGGCTGCAGGGAAATCGTCTTTGTCATTTTTACTTTCCTCCTCGGTTTTTCTTTTTTTTTGCCGGACCTTTAATTAACCATGGTGTCCATGTCAGCTTTACCCTTTACATCTTGCTTTACTTCACTTTCGTTCTTGTGGTCATTCTTGGAACTTAGGAAGGTAATCGCAGTGATGACGACAAAACTAGTAGCAAGACCGTACAGAATTGGTTGAGTGGAGGAAGGTCCTTTAACCACCAATCCCGCAATAATAACGATCATGCTGGCCAGAATGGAGTAAAATGCCGCTGTGGCCGTGACCCTTTTCCAAAAGAAACCAAGGATGATCGGAAAGAACACAGCACCGGATAAAATTGCGTAAGCTACATCCAATGCAACTAAAATATCTTGAATCCATATCGAAACGATTATGGTCAATACACCAATCGTTAAAGTTGTAATTCGGGATGTTTTTAAAAATTGTCGTTCACTCATTTTTGGACCCATATATTTTTTAATGATGTCATTAACGACTAAAGTGGACGAAGCAAGCAAAGTTCCTGAAGCTGTGGACATTAGGGCAGATACCACACTTGCAATGACAACCCCCAATAGACCAGCAGGTAAAGTTACCAACGCTATGCTGGTAAATGCATTTTGTGGATCGCCTAAATCGGGAAGGATTATAAAAGCGCACATTCCAATGATACTGATTGCAATCGCATAAAAAACACTATAAAGTCCCGCTCCAACCGTTCCGCCACGTGAAACAGCTTTGGTTCGCGCGGTAAAAAGTCGCTGCCAAATATCTTGTCCAACAATCACCCCTAAAGTAAACAATAGGAAATATTGAAAAATTGTCTCACCGCCAATGTTGCCTAACTCGAAATGTGAAGCAGGGAGACTTTCTTTAAGCGAACCCCATCCGCCTGCCTTGGAGATGCTCATCGGAAGCATGATAAAGAAAATACCAATCGTCATGATGACGAATTGCACGACATCAGTCATGGTGACTGACCACATACCTCCTAATATCGTATAAAATAAAACGATTCCACCTCCGACTATCATGGAAACCGTTAAGTTCCAGCCAGCCAAAACATGTAAAATCGTCCCCATCCCGATCACTTGCGTTACTGTCAGCATGAATGTATAGATAACAGAGACAAGGGCACTGATCAATCTAGTCTGAGAATTGTAGCGCTTCTCAAGCATTTCACTGATCGTCAATACTTTTAAACTAAATATCTTATTTGTTAAAAACAACCCGATAGCGATAATGCCGAGACCGATCATCACCACTAGCCAAATACCGGATATCCCAAACTGATAACCTAACTTTGCTGTTCCTAGAGTAGAAGCCCCCCCTAATATCACAGCAGCTAAACAGGATAAATACATAAAATGACCAAGATTGCGTCCTGCCACAATGAAATCATCTGCCGTTTTTGCCCGTTTCGATCCGATTACTCCCACAATGATTAAAACAGAAAAATATAGAATCATGATCGATATATCCAAAATATGCATTTACACATCTCCTTTTGGGCTTATTCTGTTCTTATCGCGTTGTAAAGAAGGAAGGGATTTCACTAATACCTTCCTTCTTCACAGTAAAAAATGAGGAAATTAATTGTTAAGCTGGGTCTCTAAATCTTCGAATCTCTCTTTTTTCTCCAGTTTCCCTTTTTTTGCGAGAGCGATGAGTGTGATGAATTCATAGACAATATTAGCGGCTGCGGCAGCCGTGATTTGTCCGTGATCGTATGATGGTAAAACCTCAACAAGATCGAATCCAACAAAATCTATATCCGTCAATCCCCTCACTAATGCTAAAGCATCATCAATGCTGGCTCCGGAAACTTCAGGGGTACCCGTTCCTGGAGCATAGACCGGATCTAAAAAATCTATGTCAAAAGATAAAAACACCGGACCATCCGCAATACGCTCATGAATGACCCTTAGCATCTTTTCGACCCCGATACGTTTATAATCGTTTGTCGTATAAACGTCCAAACCTAAATCCCGGGCATCCTGAAGATCTTCCGGTCCATACAGACCGCCCCTCATACCAATTTGAAGAGATCGTGATACATCGATGAGACCCTCTTCTATCGCGCGGCGAAAAACGGTTCCATGATTATACTTTTGATCAAAATAACTATCCCAAGTATCAGAGTGAGCATCGAATTGAAGCAGGGCAACTGGACCATGTTTTTTTACGATCGCACGTAACTCCCCTAGCGTAATGGAATGATCGCCCCCCAATGAAATGGGAATGATTCCTTTTTCAATGACTGGGGTAAGTTCTTCTTCGATCTTTTTATATGTTTCAGAAATATACCCCGGAATGATCGGAATATCCCCATAATCAATTCCTGATATATAGTCAAAAATATTAATATCTTGTTCTGGATTATAAGGACGTAATAGGATTGAAAAATCGCGAATCGCTTCCGGTCCGAATCTCGCACCCGTTCTAAATGATTGCCCGGAATCAAAAGGAACTCCCGTAATGACAAAATCCATATGTTCATCTACCCGTTCAACAAATGGGAGCCGCATAAACGTACGCACTCCACAAAAACGGGGTGATTTGAATGAGTCTTTCGGTTGATACTTCATCATGTAACATCCTCCTAAATTCTATTTTGCTATTATTTTTCAATACACTGCGATGGCAGATGTCATACAAACTTCCATCTTTTCAAATAGAATGGACATATATAACACCATGTTTGGAAATTCTCTTCTTACCTTTTACATAAGCAAGATTCAGGCCAAGTATTTCGCTGCGGTATATAGAGCTTTTCATTAATTTTTTTCATCAAATGATTAAAGACTTAATCATTTTCTTGTTTTTTAATTTAATTTTTGATTATTTAGACTATTTGATTTATATTTTAATTAAATAGCATCCCAAAACAGAAAGGAGCGGAACTTATGTACGACGATATGCTGGAGGAAGAACTAAATAAGATCATTGAAACATCGAATAATAACATTCTCATTACCGATCAAGATGGAATCATTTTATATTCCAACCCAAAGCTTTGGGAGATTTATGGTATGAAAAGTGACTCTTATATCGGTACCTCCGTCTATCAATTAGAAAGCGAGGGCCTTCTCGCACCTTCAATCAATGCGATTGTTTTAAAAGAAAAGAAAGCAAAGCGCATAATGCAAGAAACGAAGACGGGTCATGTTGTCATGTCGACTGGCTATCCCATTTTTAATAAGGAAGGACTTCTCGTCAGGGTAATCAGCTATGGTCAGGATCAAACCGAGATTCTGCAATTGCAGGATCAATTTGAGCAATTGCAACGTAAAGTAAAAGGCTATCAAACGGAAGTCGAGGATTTAAGGGAAAAGGAAATGGATTACCATTATATGATTGCGAGAAGTAATGAAACGAAGCATATTTTAAAAACGATCCATAATGTTTCAAAAACCGATGCCACGATTCTCTTATTAGGACCTTCCGGGGTAGGGAAAAGCACTTTTGCCCGTGCTGTTCATGACCAAAGCAATCGAAAGAAAGAACCTTTCATCGAAGTGAATTGCAGCACGATACCTGAAAGTTTGTTTGAATCGGAAATATTCGGCTATGAACCGGGATCATTTACAGGGGCAAATAAACAAGGGAGGCAAGGCCTGATTGAGCAGGCTGACAGCGGAACTCTTTTCTTGGATGAAATCGGGGAACTCCCACTTGCCATGCAAGCTAAATTACTGAAAGTATTACAGGAAAAAAAGATAAAACGCATCGGTGGAAAAAAAGAAAACCATATTAACTTCCGCCTGGTTGCAGCAACTAATCAAGATTTGAAGGAGATGGTAAGTGAAGGTAAGTTTAGATTGGACTTATTTTATCGATTGAATGTGATTCCCATCCAAATTCCGGCATTACATGAACGAAAAGAAGATATCCCTCTCTTAATTCAGCATTACTTACAGAAAACCAGTGATAAATACCAGAAATTCAAAA
Organism: Peribacillus sp. NPDC094092; assembly: GCF_050279365.1. NCBI lineage: Bacteria > Bacillati > Bacillota > Bacilli > Caryophanales > Bacillaceae > Peribacillus > Peribacillus sp. NPDC094092. The sequence continues at coordinate 1,795,914 of NZ_JBNNUC010000001.1, forward strand.
AAATCCATCCATCGACTTATGAAGTTTTGACTCATTATCATTGGCCCGGAAATATACGGGAATTGGAAAACTTGATTGAACGGTTAATCCTGACCATCGAAGAACCAATTATATTTCCCGAACACCTTCCGCAATCCATTACAGGGCAAATCGAACAGCCTGAAGACTCCACCTTCCTTGCAATCGAACAGGATTGTGAAGAAAATTTCGATTTAAAGAAGACACTGGAAAAGGTTGAAAGGCAACTGATTGCAAAAGCATGGAAAAAGTGTAAAACCACATACGAAATGGCAGAACATTTGGGCATCAGCCAGCCAACAGTCATCTATAAATTAAAGAAATACAAAAAGTATTTATAAATTCCTCTGGACTGGAATCCACTAAAAGTGAAATCTTTGAATCGAAAATAAGGAAAATTATAAAGCCCTAAACATTCAATCAAAAAATCCACATTCAAGATGAATGGGATTCATAACTATCATTTACGTTTTCATATTATTAAGGCTAAAGCTAATTAATCAAACGAATGATCGTCTGTAACACCTGTTAGCGACCATTCACAGGAACGGTAAACACAGTGTTGGCTCCATTCACTGTGAATGATCCTGGAATTTGGTTACTTATAAGCAGAAACCGGTTGCCCCTACTATTCCTGTTGGACCGGTTTCACCTGTTATTCCTATCGCTCCTGTTTTCCTTGCTTTAGACTAATAACTGGAAAAACCCTCTTGGTATGCTTTGTCCCGAATATGGTTTTTTCACATCTTAGCCGACATGCAAAAAGGCTCCCATATAAGGAAGCCCTTCACTTACTAACATAGCGATCTTGCCAAACATTTTAATGTTTTCAAGGTTCTTTCCAATTTGGAACCGCAAGATTCACGGATGGTGAACACCTAACCTGGCTCACGAATCTTCATCTAAATCCCAGTTGGGACCGTTCTTGGTTTCGGATAAACGACCACTACTTTAAAGACATCATAATGATAGTTTTAAATATAATACCTCTAAACTTAATTGACTCTATCTTCAGGAACTTCCTGCTCTCCCACTCTCACTTTTCCATAAAAGTCACCAATTCTAAAATAATATTTTACTATATCATCAGAATAGGAATAACGTAAACCAATGTTTAGATGATCCCATAAACAAAAAGAGGCACCCATAATGGGAGCCTGAATTTTAGTGAAGGTAAGCTATTGTATGTGAACGGCACCCATTCCGCATCCCTATGCGACGCGATAGTTGAGAAATGGGATATTCCACCCAGTAACTTAACTTTTCTGATGTACGGAATGTAAAAAAAGGCCAGTCCGTTATTTCACTGCCTTTTTAATAGCCTTCACTTCATATAATGATCCTTCCGAATTGACGATATATTCAGGCTTTGGCTTACCCAGGTTTGCTTTATGTCCTGCGATATGGGCTTCACTCTTTTCCCACTGCTTCCAATACGCCTCCGACTCCCAATTGATCATAATGATGACCTCTTCATCGCCGCGTCGCACTTTTTTCACCATCACACTTAAATCGATGAACCCCTCCTGCTTTTCAATGATCCCTTCCCCACTGAACCGATTTACTACTTGTTCTGCATTTCCTTCTTTTACAACCATTTTTCTCATCTGAACGAACAATATGAACAACTCCAATCGATATACTAATAATGAATCATTTTAGTCGATAACGATTCTCATTGTCAATTATTACGCCTTTGACTTGAGTGCCTCAGAACTCCAAATCCCGAAAAACAAAATAAAAAATGAATCAGGAAGTCATGCAGATCTTCCTGACCCATTTTCTATTGTCATTCACCTTTTATCTTTAAGACTTTTGGGAACATAGTCATTCAGTTTGTTAAATAAAGAAGTAATGTAGGAGCTTAGTTCAAATCGATCCTCCTGAACAAATTCAATTAACGACACTCCATCCTTTTTCATGTCTTTTCCCCCTTTTAGTCATTATCCCGGTGCATGAACATTTCAGTCACTAATACCTATACCTGTGTATCTGCATTCGTTCACTTCCATCTACTCTCCATCGTTTTCTTTATTCGATTATACAAGAAAGCGCTTACAATGTAAAATATTATAATCCTATAGATTGCTATTTAATTAGATTGTTCCAGTTTTATAAAGCTCCCTCTTCGTCATATTTAAATTTTCAAGCCATGCTGGCTTTTATGTGCACTTTCAATATCATCACTACTTGTCTTTTCCACAGTGAATGGAATTTCATGAAATGCCCTTCAATATTTCAGTTAAACGAAGGAACTCATCCTTATCTCGATTTCTTAATGAGTCATCGATTTCTTTTTCGATTTGTGCTCTCCGGTAATCACTAAGGGCCTTTTTTAGTACCATTTCAGCCATCTCTTCAGGTTCAAGCGATGTTCCTGGCAATTGCTTCTCCATACGAAACCAACTCCTTAACCTTTTTTCTATTATACTAAATAACTTGGAGATTATTATTATTTCTTGAAATCTTATCCTTTCTTCTTTTTCATTTCCTTATCCACATGATTGCCACTTTGCCACTCCTCTATACATAAAAAATTCTAAATGTTTTGAGTTTTATCCCTCCTAAGTTAAAACTTTTCATTTGACCCGGTAAGATTAAATCCTTATTCCCATTACTTTAGAATGAATTATAGGCCAATACAGGTGATGAGAGCTAAGTTATTCGCTTCATTTTTTCAGAAAAATCAGAAATATATTGACCAGTATGGATAAGGCCTCTAAAATAATCTAAATAATCCATTTTTTTACTTATATTCCTGAAGCATCATTTTTGTTCATTTCAGCTTTATTTATTGCTGTTAACAATTTTGATGAAATACTACGCATTAGAGGAGCATTTCCATGAAAAAAAGTCGAGTTCTTTTCGCTAGTTTAGCTGGTTCCGTTATTGAGTGGTATGATTTCTATTTATACGGGACAGCAACAGGCCTAGTTTTTACAACTCTATTCTTTCCCAATCATGATCCTGCGATTTCACTTCTGCTCGCCTTTGTCACTTTCGGGGCTGGTTACGCTGCCCGTCCAATCGGAAGTATCCTATTCGGTCATATGGGTGATCGCATCGGACGGAAAGCAGCACTCATGTTCACCCTTATTGGTATGGGAGGGAGTTCAATGCTTATCGGTGTTCTGCCCACATATGCCCAGGTTGGGCTGGCCGCCCCAGCCATCTTGGTGTTGCTGAGGTTGATCCAAGGAATTTCCTTGGGAGGTGAATGGGGCGGAGCCATCCTATTGGCAACGGAATCTGCTCCAAAGGGTGTCCGTGGGTTATATGGATCCATTCCCCAACTAGGGGTCCCCATCGGTTTGGTTGCCGGTTCGTTCAGCCTAACCCTTATCAGTTCCTTGACAACCGATGCCCAATTTTTAGCTTGGGGTTGGCGGATTCCATTCCTTTTAAGCGGTGTACTGATCGCATTGGCGATCTGGGTAAGGAGCGGCATTGAAGAAACGCCGGAGTTCCAGCAGCAGAAAGCTAGCGGCGATCTTGCGAAAGTTCCCATTATTGAAACATTGAAACACGATTGGAGAAGTGTGCTGCAAGTGATCGGACTAAAAATCGGGGACGGGTTCTTCAATGTATTCATCATGTCCTATGTGCTCGTCTTTACTACACTGTATTTCGGTTATTCCCAAGATACAGCCCTTACCGGTTTAACGATTGGATGCGCTACAATGCTAATTACCATCCCTGCCATTGGTTACATTTCAGATTTCATCGATCGGAAAATCATCTATTTTGGGGGCCTGATTCTCCTTTTCATCTTGGCCATCCCATATTTCACAATGATTGGGCATGGGGCCGGCTGGTTCTACATTATGCAGGCAGTTGTACTCGGCGTCATCTGGGGAGCCATTTTTTCTACACAAGGAACATTATTCTCGGAGCTCTTTCCAGCCAAGGTCCGTTATACTGGATTATCTGTCGGTTATCAGGTCGCGGCAGCCATTGCAGGTTTCGGTCCGCTCATCTGGACTGCCATGGCGGAATCATATGGCCCATCCCCTTTGGTATTTGGCGGATTCATGATGGCAGGTCTCGCAATTTCAATGGCTCTTTGTATAGTATCATCGCATTTCAGCAGAAGGATTGAAAAGGATCAAACACTCAAATCACATGAGCTGGATTTAAACTGATTTTAAAATCCCTGGCATGAGTAATAACAGAGGCTGCACGTCCTATCACTCGGACGAGCTGCCTCTGTTTTTTAGAACGCTTATACCTCACTATACTTCCTTGCTTCCTACAATCTCCAAAAGATCAGTGAGCGCCCGGATTTCATAGGTGGGCTCAATTCCCAGATTATTATCCTTTAGATGGGGATTGTACCAGCATGTATCCATTCCATAATTCAAACCACCCTGTATATCTGATGTCAAGGAATCACCCACCATCAACACTTTCGATTTATCCGTGATCTTTAGCTTGGAACATGCATAATCAAAAATCCCTTTATCAGGCTTCTGAAACCCAGCCTCTTGGGAAATTATCAAAGTCTCAAAAGTATTGCAAAGGGGTGACCCCCCGATTCTTTCTGTCTGCACTTTCGTGAAGCCATTTGTTATAATGGCGAGCCGGCATCCTCCAAGCTTCTCGCAAACCTCTAAAGCCCCGGGCAGAAGATGTATTTCCTTTCCCAAATGTCCAAGGTACGCACGGCTGAATGCATCCGCATCAATATCAAGTCCATGCTTCAGGAACAGACGATTGAACCTTTCCACTCCCAGATTTGTTAAATCAATAAGCCCCTGTTCCAAATCCCTCCATAATACCTGACTGATTTCTTGGTAGCATCCCGCATAATCCTCCGCCCCTGTGGGTAAACCGAACTCCAGAAAGACTTCATGCAGTGCCTTTTTTTCCGATATTCCAAAGTCTAGCAATGTATCATCAACATCAAATAAGATAATCTCGTATTTCATCGCTGCCTCCATAATCATTTTAGTCCAACTTAACACATTTCCTTTGATTACGTATTGATTATGCAAATTCATGGTAAATATATAAAAAAGGATAGCATCAAATGCTATCCTTTTTTGTATGGTTCTTTAAGTACACCCCAATTCTTTATCGATAGTCATAGAAGATCTAAGCGAATAGGACGGTTTCTAAAAGACCGCGCTTCCTTTGATCAAGATGTGATTATTCGTTTAACCGGCTCTTCTTCCTGAATCATTTGTTGGTCTTTTCTTGTGAAAGCACTTACAGCCAGCATGACGATAAGATTAAAGGTAATGGCGACGATTCCTATGTCAAGATCCTGGATGAAATGTGGTGCCTTCGGTAATATAGTTGCCATTGTTGCCTCTGTCAGAGTAAAGTAGGCGACCAAAACCACCCCTAAAATCATCCCTGCAGCGGCACCCGCTTTACTTACCGGATTTCTCTTAAGCAAGCTGAATACTAAAGGAGGGAAAAGTTGCAGGACAAAACTGTAAGCCATGGTCAGTAATGCAATCATCGTATTACCTCCATAGAATGTAAAGATTACGGAGACCAAAGATACGATTGGAACAAATATACGGGTTAGTTTGGCAAGCTGTTCATTCGATGTGCCAGGCTTGACGGCTTTAAAAATATTCTTTGATAAAATCGTCGCTGCCGTCAAAATCAACATCGAGCATGGTACAAGGGCTGCAAGCATGCCTGCTGCCCCGACAACGCCAACAATCCAGGGCGGGAAAGCATCTTTCGCGATTTTAAATAAGGCAAGGTCCGTATCTCCGCCTTGTAGATTCGGTATCTGCAAAACCGCCGTAAAACCGATGAAAAGAATGAAAACCAGAATGATTTGATACAGAGGTAAAATGGCAGAATTTTTCCTGAGAGCTGATTCATTTTGGGAAGATAAACTCGCTCCAAAGCAATGCGGCCACATATATTGGCCCAATGCGATGGTCAGGCAAAGAGAAATATACCAAGAGATGCTAAACCCTTCATCCGGAAGCAATAAGAATCCCGGTTTTGTTGCATCTAGCGTTTCGAACATTGGTTGTATTCCGCCGAAGTAATGTATTGGCAAATAAATGCCCAAAAACACAATTACGACAAGAATGAGGATATCTTTCAATACTGCCGTCCAAGCCGAACCGTGAATACCTGACACATATACAAAAACAGTTACGCAGAGCATTCCGATCCAAACAGCAACCGTTGGGGGAATCAACCCATATGATGCTTCGGAAACGATGATTTGAAAGCCTTTTAATTGTAATACGATATAGGGGATCATTGATAGGACCCCAATAACAGCAACCAGAAGTCCCAATGGCTTACTATTATACTTTTTTGTGAAAAAGTCAGATTGCGTCAGCACATTATGCTTTTTCGCATAGCGCCAAATAGGGGGTAAAATCCAGAAAGGAACGATGTAAGTAAGAGCGCAAAATATATAGATAGTGGGACCGCCCATACGGTATGCCGCTCCGCTGGCGCCAAGAAACACAAAAGTCGAAAACATCTCCCCTGCCATCAGAACGAACATGATTAAAGAACCGAAGTTCCTTCCCCCGACTGCCCACTGGTCAAGCTTCATTTCGCGCCCCTTTTTTGCGCGGATACCTAAGTAAAAAGCCAAAACAAGAGTCATGGTGATGATTAATATGGAACTGTTCATTTATTCTCCTCCTGTCTATCACAGATCACACTGCTAATATAAAGGCAGATGGATGTCAAAATAAGCCATGCTGTGGACCAAAAGATAATGAAAGGCAAACCGAATATATATGGCTCCACACGGTTAATCACAGATAATGAGCCAATCGCGGGTATGATACTGAGCAGCACAATGATTTTCTTCAAATTGAAGTCCCCCTCTTAATAAAACTGTTAATGAAACGACTGTGAAAGCGCTAAAAAAATGGGTCATGCACCTTGTTCCTTAACCACCTTAACTTCACTACTAACTTCAAAAAAATAATAATATTGTAAATTTTCGAACTACTATTTTCATTTTCCTTCTAATTAAGGTTACAGGTCGGATTCCAGTGTAATCACCTTTCCTTGGCTTACATATAGCATAAGAGACAAAATTATGCATCATCTGTTATGTCATTTCCTTATGCCAGGAATCTATTATAATGGATGAACTTAACCCCCTTCCTTTTATTATTTGCAAGAGTTATGCCAATCGCTTTTATTCATAACCATCCATCCTATAACCTATTAATGCTAGTGATTTAAGAATCCCAATGGCCTTATCATTTTGTTTTTTTAATATTGATCATCTGATTCCCGAGTTTTAATCACCTCACCTGAATTGTTTTTAACTCATTAAACAGGTGACAATGTTGAAAACCAAACATAAGAAAGTCTCCTCCCTGCAGTTATCATCATTTTTCAATGCTAGGAATGATTGGCAATATAATGTGAGAAGGAAATTCCCTGCTATGATAAATCGTTTGTCTGGCCGTTTTTGCTTCACTGCTTTCAATCATTGATTTCCCTGTATTCGGGTTGGGGGCATATTGTGGGAAACTGCTTGATGAAATTTCAAGCAGGATTCGATGATCTGGAAGAAAGACATTGCTTGTAGCCCACAAGTTAATTTCGTATTCAACGATTTCCCCATTCAGTTCTTTTTCAGCTCGATGGCCGTTCCGGTATTTTGCGTTGACGATTCCCTCGGTTAAAATAATCGCTGTGCCATCCGGTGATTCATCCACAAGCTTTGCAGTAAAATCAGTATCCGCTGCGTCAGTTGATGCGAATAACTTCACTTTAACCGGGCCTGTTACTTCAAGTGCTTCTTTCAATGGCTCAGAAGTATAAACAAGCACGTCGTTCCGTTTTTCGATTTCGCTCTGATCATACGGCCCCATTGTAAGTGGGCCTGAAAAAAGTGTAGCTCCACCCTTTGTCGGTACAGGGTTTTGGGGATCATATATATATGAATCCGTCTTTTCGCCCTCCTGCTCATTTCTGCTTAAGCGCCCATCACCCATTTTCGTATTCGCTTTTCCATTACTGTGCAAATAATAACTCGTATATTCAGTCCGTTCAAGCGGCCATTCCATTTCATCACGCCATACATTAATCCCCATTACAAATATTTTTACGGGTGGTTCCTTCTCAATGCCATTATCGATGCCTTTCAGCCAGTGATTAAACCAGCGAATATGAAGGTTGGTAATATCTTCTCCAAGGTTAATCCAATCCCCGGACGCGTGCACTCCAAAAGAGCGTTCACCCTGAACTGCGGAGAAAAGGCCATGGCTCCATGGACCAACAATTAGTTTTTGAGTATTGTTCAGTTGGCCATTCACTTTGTTCATTTCCACGTAATTTTCCAGAGTGGGGCCGATAAAACAATCATACCAACCGCCCAAATGAAAAGCAGGCAGCTGAATTCCATCAAATTTTCCAGTAATACTTGAGTTCTGCCAAAAGGTTTCGTCCTCGATTGGGTGATTCAAATGTTCAAAGAAAAAGTTATCTTCGTCCAGAACCTTTAATGGCGGCCAAGCATTGATAGGTGCATATGCATACCATTCCTTAATATTGTTAAGGGAGTCAGCAAGCATTCGAAATGCTGAAATTCTTCTTTCCTTATTTTTTTCATACTTCCGCTTCAGCAAATCAGGCACAATCGATTCCAATGTCCATGTTTCAAAAAGGCCGAGAGCAAAAGCCCCATTACGATAAACCGTTCCATTTCTTTGGTCATTCAGCGTCATTGCCGGAAAAATGGCGATTAAGTGTGGAGGTTTTTTTTCTGCTGCAAGCAGCTGCGTATATCCATAATAGGATAGGCCAAACATGCCCACTTTCCCCGTGGAATACGGGAGTGAAGCCGCCCATTCCACTGTATCGTATCCATCATCCGCTTCCTGGCTGAATGGCCGGAATTCTCCTTCTGACTGAAATCGTCCTCTCACATCCTGAATGATGACAACGAATCCATTTTCAACAAGACGATTGGTGTCCAGATAACGATGGGAATAAAGCGGTAAGTCCTTACTGTAAGGAAGCCTGGTCAATAACACCGGAAAACGCCCAGTCAACTTAGGTCTGTATACATCCGCATAAAGTACGGTGCCGTCCCTCATCGTGCATGGGACATTTTTTTCGACAACTATTTCAACTTTTTTCATCATGACCGCTCCTCTTAGCTATACCATTGATTTGAGTTACTTTTGACTTTGAATGAATGATTCCCCTTCCGTATTCCTTTCTTAAAAACAAAGAGACCAAGCGCTTTTCTTTCCAAGCCTTGGCCTCTTCCTTTTTTATAAACGATTGGCTTAACACTTGGGTGCATCATATATTCCAATGACCATTCAGTATATTGAATGATCCTTTATCAATTCACATCAGACCTTGGATAAAATGATTGACTCGATGATATCCGTTACCCGGTCCCCCACCTCGGAAGTGGATGCCGTGCCATTCATATCGGGTGTGAGCACCCGGGCTTCCAACAACAGTTGCTCAATCGCATCAAGAACAACCTTACCATGTGATTCATAGCCAAAAAAGTCGAGCATTTGGCTTGCTGACCAAATGGAGGCAAGTGGATTTCCGATACCTCTGCCTGCAATGTCAGGAGCTGAGCCATGAATTGGTTCGAACATCGATGGGAATTCCCTTTCAGGATTAATGTTGGCACCGGCAGCAAGGCCGATTCCTCCAGCAAGCGCAGCTCCTAAGTCTGTTAAAATATCACCGAACAGGTTCGAAGTGACAACGACCTCAAAGCGCTTCGGGTCTTTGATCATCAGCATTGCCGCTGCGTCGACAAGGTATGAAGCCGTTTCGACTTCGGGATATTCCTTGCTGACTTCTTCGAATACTTGATCCCAGAAAACCATTGAATAATTCAGGGCGTTGGCTTTAGAAATGCTCGTGAGCGATCTGCCTTCTTTTTTCGCGGTTTCAAAAGCATAACGGATGATCCTTTCCGTCCCTTTACGGGAAAACACCCCGTTTTGCAGAACAACTTCATGTTCCTGCCCTTTAAACAGCCAATCTCCTGCGCCTGAATATTCACCTTCACTGTTTTCGCGAATGAACAGCATATCAATATCTTCGCGTTTCACATCAACGAGAGGCAAATGAGCCCCTTTTAATAATGTCACGGGCCGGATATTGACATACTGATCAAAACTTTTACGGATTTTCAATAATAGCTCCCATAGTGAAATATGGTCCGGAACACCCGGAAACCCGACTGCTCCCAAATAAATCGCGTCAAACGCTTTCAGCTTTTCGATTCCATCATCATCCATCATTCTACCATTTTCGGCATAGAATTCGCAGCCCCATGGGAAGTATGTGAAATCCAATTGAAAACCTGAATCCAGTTCAGCCACCTTTTTTAATACCTTTATGCCTTCATTAATCACTTCAGGGCCAATGCCATCTCCTGCGATGACCGCAATTTTGAATTGGTTCATAAATGATCTCCTCGTTTTTCAGTCTTGGTTCCAAACGACCAGCTTCATTTCGGTCATTTCTTCCACAGCGTATTTAATGCCTTCACGACCAGTCCCGCTTTCTTTGACTCCGCCGTATGGCATTTGGTCGACACGATAGGTCGGCACATCATTGATGATCACACCGCCTACATGCAATTCCCGTGATGCGTACAATGCGTTTTTCACATTGTTTGTGTATATCCCTGCCTGCAAGCCAAAACGGGAATCATTCACTAGGTCAATCGCTTCTTTCACTGAACCCACTTTATTTACAATGACAACCGGAGCAAATGCTTCCTGGCATGAAACTTTTAGCGTATGATCCGCTTCTGTAATGATTGTCGGTTCAAGAATGTCACCCTGCAATTTCCCTCCAGCTGCAATCGTTGCCCTACTGCCTTTAGTTTCCTCAATCCAGCCCAATACACGGGCCGCTTCCCCTTTGGAGATTAAAGCGGAAATATACGTATCCGGATCCAATGGATCGCCAATTCTAAGGTTTTTGGCCGCAGCAGTGAATTTTTCGACAAACTTTTCATACACCTCTTCATGTGCATATACACGTTGCAAAGAAATACATACCTGCCCCTGATTGGAGAAAGCACCCATGATGCAACGATCGATAATTTTATCGATATCTATATCTTTATCAATAATTAAAGCCGAGTTCGAGCCAAGTTCAAGCGTGGTCTTTTTCAGACCTGCTTTGTTGCGGATTCCGATTCCAACGCTTGGGCTGCCTGTGAATGTAATCATGCTCACCCGATCGTCTTCTACAATCGCTTCTCCGACCGTGCTGCCCGGGCCTGTCACTACATTTAATACGCCAGAAGGGAGTCCCGCCTTTTCAAAAATTTCTGCGATGAAAAGTGCGGACAGCGGAGTTTGCGAAGCTGGCTTCAAAACAATGGTGTTCCCCGCAGCTATTGCCGGTCCGACTTTATGCGCCACTAAATTCATCGGGAAGTTAAATGGGGTGATAGCACCAATGACCCCGATCGGCTCTCTTAGCGTATAACCAATTCGGCCAACACCGCCTATCGCTGCATCAAAAGGAATTGTTTCACCGTGAATCCTTTTAGCCTCTTCAGCCGAGAACTTATACGTTTCGATGGTCCTTCCAACTTCCGCTTTTGCGAACATGATCGGTTTGGCTGATTCACGGGAAATGATTTCTGCAGCTTCATCTGCATTTTCCATTAATAACGCGACTGCCTTCTCCAATATATCCGCCCTTTGATAAGCGGGCATTTTTGCCATGACTTCACGCGCATCGTAGGCGGCTGCAATCGCCTTTTCTGTCAGCTCTTTATCCGCCATGGCAATTTGGGCGATTTCTTCTCCGGAAAAAGGAGAATATAGCGGGGCATAGTTTTCCGTTTCGACTTTTTCGCCATTGATCATCAGATATTGTTTCATCGATTTAAATTGATTCGCTAATTTACTCATTTAGGGCCTCCAATACCATTTCATGAAATTGAACAATTGCTTTTTCCGAAGAAGAATATCTACCTTTGTTAAAGGCACGGGAGCGGAAACCGATTTGTTCCAGCTCCACAAGTTCCACATCTTCTTGTCGGACTTGTTCGGCAAACGTAACTAGATCTTTCTCTTCCTGAGTCAAATTCTCATCGCGGAAATAATATGTGTAAACAGCCAAAGTCGTTTCGTGATCAATCGGAACCATTTGAATGGTTGCCATATTTCCGGGACCTGGATAAATGGTCAACATCAAGTTAGGCCAAAGCCAGAAAAAGGATCCCCCCTGCATTTCCGCCTGATTTAAATCGACCGTTCCGTAATTTTTGTCCGGTTTAACGATTGAACCTTGCAGTGAATAGTTATCGCAGGTAATGATTTGGTAATCATCCATATCGAGCGCCGCCACAAAGCTTGGATGTGCTACATGGCAATGGTCACATTCTAAATAGTTATCTATGAACGCTTTCCAGTTTGCCTTAATCACCCTCGTTTTTTGACTGGTTCTTTTTAACTCACTTAAAAACGGATATTTACTTAAACGGTCAAAGAAATCGCCGTAGGATTCGCTAAGCGGTTTTGCATGATCATCCAAGTTTACAAAAATTAAAGATTCCAAGATTTCCATGCGAACGGAGCGTAAACAGGCATCTTGTACACAAGCTTCATCTTCTCCTTTAAAATTCGGCGCTTTGTTCAATTTCCCATCCAATTTGAATGTCCATCCATGGTAACTGCATTGTAAAATTTTCTTCTTGCCTGATTCACTTTTTTCAAGCTTAGTGGCACGATGCGGACAAACGTTATAAAAAGCGCGAATCACCTCATCCTGGCCGCGGTTCACTATGATTGGCTCGTTGGCTACTTCTGTCGTAAAGAATGATCCCACTTTTTCCAATTGGCTGACATGACCGACAAGCTGCCAAGATTTAGAGAATACTAGATCGATTTCCTTTTCGAGAACTTTCGGATCCGTGTATTTGTCATATGTCAATGTTCTTTCAAATGTACGATTTGTTACATTTTCCACCTTGTTATAAGCCATCTTCATTTCCCCCTAAAAAATGATTACTAGCATCCCTGCCATGCTAGCTATTAAAATTTGATATGTTTTAATTGACCAGACCTTCCGCTTCAACCGGCTGACACTGGTATATTGGCGAAAGGTTCCTTCGCCAACTTAATAGAATCTGTCGGACAACCATCAAATGCATCTTCCAAGTCTTCCTCCAGGTCTTCGGAAACTTCAGTTGTTCCTGTGTTGGCATCCAGGATTGAAAAGGCGATTCCTTCATCGTTATAATCGAAAATCTCCGGTGCAGTCGCTCCGCATGCCCCGCAAGCGATACATGTCTCCTGGTCAACCATTGTGTAAGTAGCCATGCGGTTTCCCTCCCCCTTCACATAATTAAACGGACGCTGTGCTTTTCTCTTTTCCTCCCATTGTGCTCGTGCTGTGCAGCGGCTGAACTTTCGCACTTGGGTCGATATGAACTTTTGCATTACTCACTGCTGTTGGAGCTTCACCGAACCCGCTGGCAATCAGCTTCACCTTACCTTCGTACGTGCAAATATCTCCTGCTGCAAATATGCCTTTGATATTCGTCTCCATTTTGGAATTGACGACGATGGAATTGTTTTCGATTTCAAGACCCCAATCCTTTATTGGCCCTATTGATGATACAAATCCGTAATTGACAAGAACGTCATCGACGCCCAATTCAAACAGTTTTCCACTCTTCGCATCCGTCACAATCACTTTTTCTATCTTTTCATCCCCGATCAGTTCGACTGGGAGATAAGGAGTCAAGACCTCCACCTTTGATTGTTTCAAACGCTCTACACTGTGTTCATGGGCACGAAATTTATCCCTGCGGTGGATGAGTGTCACTTTTTTGGCTATCGGTTCAAGCATTAGCGACCAATCGACCGCCGAATCACCGCCGCCGAACACAACCACTTTCTTATCAGCGAATTGACTCATATTCTGGACGAAATAATGTAGGTTGGCACTTTCAAATCTTGCCTCGCCTTCGATTTTTAGTTTCCGAGGCTGGAATGCCCCGTTTCCAGCAGTTATGATTATCGCTTTCGTGTAATGTGTTTCTTCGGAAGTCGTAATGGCAAACATCCCATCCGAAGTACGAACAATGGTCTCTACAGATTGATTAAGACAAATATCCGTTTTGAATTGACCCATTTGTTCCAGTAAACGATCGATGAGCTCTTGGGCCTGGATTTTCGGGAAACCTGCAATATCATAAATGTATTTTTCAGGGTACAAAGCAGATAGCTGTCCCCCCAATTGAGGGAGACTTTCAATGATTTTCACTGAAGCTTGGCGCATCCCCGCATAAAAAGCGGTGAACAAACCAACCGGTCCTCCCCCGATAATAGTGATGTCAGTGACTTCATACTTTTCTTCCAAATTCATTCCTCCCTAGATGTCTTTCCGCTATGTTCAGATGTCGATTCATGCAATAATTAATGACATGTAAACCTAGCGCTTCGTCAATTTCACGAATTGATAATTTAATATAATGCAATATCCGTGCCAGCCTCGAGAAGCACCCATAATAAACAAAATATTTAGAATTCACTTTGAAAACGCTGTCACACCGAGTTATAATTAACTCAAAATTGATAAAACGTTATTCGGAAATCACTCATTCCCTTTTGAAAAGAGAGGATTAACTTATGAAAAGCACGGATTCTACTGAAAGTGTGGAGATGACGCTCCAAACTCTATTAAAAATTCTTGATCATTCCTCAGATGAGATTTTCGTCCTTGACGGCGAAAAGCGAATTCTTTACGTCAACAAGGCATGTGAGCGTCATTATGGACTGAAACCTACTGATGTCATCGGCAAATATAATGTGGACTTATTTGAAAAAGGGTACTGGAAGCCCTCCATCGTGCCTGAAGTATTTAAAAGGAAGAAGCCTTGCTACATGAAACTGCAAACGTATATTGGGACTGAATTGATGACATCTGCGATTCCAATTTTAAATGATGCAGGGGAAATTGAACTGGTCGTCACTACATCCACAGAAACCCAAACCTATAAAATGCTAAAAGCAAATGAAGCAAGTGGTGAGTCAAAAATCACTCATGACGATGATGAAACGGGGAGATTCATAACTAATAGCGGTAAAATCAACCGCATCCTCACTTTTTGTGAAAAGGTGGCACCGACTGATTCCACGATTTTGATCCAGGGGGAATCTGGGACGGGAAAAGGTGTGCTTGCCCATTTCATCCACCGGATCAGTAAGCGGAAAAGCAAACCTTTCCTGACAATCAACTGTGCAGCCATTCCGGAAGAACTGCTCGAATCCGAACTATTCGGCTATTCAAAAGGTGCCTTTACAGGTGCAAATAAAACTGGAAAACGAGGATTGATTGAATCCGCAGACGGCGGCACTGTTTTTCTTGATGAAATTGGGGAAATCCCCCTCTCTCTGCAGGCTAAGCTTCTCCAAGTAATCCAGGACAAACAATTCATTCCCGTCGGCGGCAGTGAATTGAAAAAAGTCGACATCCGCATCGTCGCTGCAACAAACCAGAACTTAATAGAAATGGTCAATGATAAAAGATTCCGGGAAGATTTATTTTACCGTTTGAATGTGATCGATATTCAATTGCCTCCATTGCGAGAACGTAAAGAAGATATCATTCCCCTTACGTACAATTTTTTAAATAAGTTCAATGAAAGATATCATGAAAATAAAGTCATTTCGGAAGAGTGCTTGAACCTATTAATCCATTATTCATGGCCTGGCAATGTACGCCAGCTCGAAAACTTGATTGAAAGGTTGGTCTTAATAAGTGACTCCGTTATCCTGATGTCCGACTTGCCTGAGATGATAACAGAGAACGTTGAACAGGTCACACAGATTGATCTCCCCACTTCTCTCGATAAAGCGATCGATGAAACGAAACGGATATTGATCAGGAAATCTTACCAAACATATAAATCATCAAGGAAAGTCGCGAAGGACCTTTCCATCAGCCAAACGAAAGCCTCAGCATTGATCCGGGAATACTGTGGGGACTTAATGAATAAATAGGTACCATGAAGTCAACATGCTTGTTATTCGTTGCTAGTGTGATGGTAAACACTATTCCAATTGATGTGGGCTTCCGTTGTAAATCGCAACTTCTTCTTGTTTAAATCACTTGGCTATTCATTTCAGGTCCGAACAGAAAATAAGAGACTTCCCCTTTGCGGGAAGTCTCTTATTTTTAAGATCCTACTATTTTTTCACCTCTCGGCTTTGTACTATTTGAATCTGGTTCTCTTGTGATGCCAATTTGATTGAATTTATCATTACTGGACAGTTTGTATGTCAAGGATCCTGTACCGGCTTCATCAGGCTTGAAAGTACCTGCATTTGTCCGTTTTCCATCTTTCAGCAACCACACCTGATACACCTCGGACTCTTGAAGGCTAGGCAAATTCTGAAGATGAACGATTAGCTTTCTTTCTTCACCTTGCTGTAAAATGTATGCAGCACCGTCCGTATTCATATTTACCGCAGTCTTATCGGCAGGCTGCAAAGATAGCGACGTTTTAACCTCCATTGGCAGATTGTTAGCTGCAAGTTCTTTTTTCAGTTGAATATTGGAATATAACAACACAAACGCCAAAACCAGTGCGCCCAGCAAGAGACCTGAAGTGACTGGTGTAAACTGCTTAAAGAAAAAACTACTCCAATTCTTTTCCCTTTTCACCTGAACTTCATCATCAGTCTCAAAGACAAAATTCATAACCTCTGATTTCAGGGAAGAAGAAGGTTCTATTTCTTCGAAATCCCATTTCAATGAATTCCAGGCTTCTGTCATTTGTTCATACTCCCTAGTGCATTCAGAGCATTGCATTAAGTGTTCCGTGAATGCTTTTTTTTCTTTTTCTCCCAGTTCACCCGATAAAAATGAAAGCAGGTTAGCGCACTCTGTATTCATTTACAAACCACCTACTTCCAAATACTTTTTCAACAATTTAAGCGACTGGTGAAGTCTGCTCTTGATGGTACCAATCGGTTCATTTTCAATTTTGGCAATTTCCGTTAACGAGTACCCTTTCCAATACAGTAAATCAATCAGCCTTTTTTGCGGCTTGCTTAACTTACTTTTTGCATTGGCAATTTCACTGTGTAAAAGCCCATTTTCTATATCATTAATAGGATCTTCTATGTCCATTGGATGACTCATGTCCATGTGTTTGTTATTCCGGATATGAACGCTGTCTTTACGGACATAATCCACACACACATTTCGTGTAACGGTCAAAAGCCAGCTAACAAAGTGCCCCTTTTCGGAATTGTAACTGCTTTTTGTGGTCCAGAGCTTTAAAAAGACCAACTGCACAATTTCCCTAGTTTTTTCAGCATTTCCATTTGTGAACTTAAAAATATAACCATAAATTAATTTAATATGCCGGTCATAAAGTTCTTCCAGAGCAGGACGATGCTTTTTGATTACTAATGCCATCAATTCCTTATCAAGTTTTTCTTTCAATCGCACCTGCAACTCCTCACAAGTAAATTTGGAAAAAACGTATAACGGGAACGACCATAAGCGGTCGTCCCTTTATTCTTATTTTGGAAAAACTGTCTTGTTATTTACAATATACCAAACATTTTTAACACCTTCGCCATTGACATCTCCGGCTGCCTTATCATTCACAAAATAATAAAGTGGAAATCCTTTGTAGGTTACCTGCTCTTCCCCTGTATCTTCCCTTTTAATGGTTCCAAAATCTTTTTCCTCAAATCCTTTAGGGACGGTAAAATCCCTTTCCATGAACGGAGGCCATTTATCGAGACAATCACCCATGCAATTGCTTTTTCCTGATTTATCATTCTTGAAAAAGTAAAGTGCCTTTCCCTTGGAATCAGCCAGGTATTCGCCTGTCTTTTCACTTTCCAATAATTTTAGGGACACTGCTTTTTCATCGGCAGTACCACTAACCACTTGATCATTTCGAGGTGAATCATCAGCTTCATTTCCACATGCCGCCAAAATCAGGACCATCATAAATACTGAAAATACCATCCACTTTTTCATATACTCTCACTCCTCATAAATTTTACTTCCAGCCCCATTTTTGAAATACTTGATGGGATTTTTCCGTTTTAAGATAATCAATGAACTGTTTTGCTTGTTTCTTGTTTTCACTCATGCTTGTTATGCTTACCGGGGTCCCTCTATAGAGCTTGTCTTCTTCAGGAAGTTGAACCAGGTCCGTCACATCCGCCAGACGGTAATGCCAGGATGCATATGTAATCCAGGCATCCAATTCAGAATTTGCCTTCCATAGATCGATAGCTTCTGCACTGGACTTCACTGAAATGGCAATGTTCCTGCTAATTCCAGGGATCAATCCTTTTCTTCCGGCCAAATCTTCCCATAGCCCCAATTGCCCGGCCCCATTAACATCTACAATCTTTACGCCCTTCTTCGTTAAATCCTCCAATGACTGGATATTTTTTGGGTTTCCTTTTCTAACCAGAATTCCTGCTGACCGTGCATACAATTCTGTACGTTTTTTTTCATCAAGGACCTCCGGATGATCATGCATGAATTCAGTCAGCATATACTCGGACCCTCCATAAATGATATCCGCATCCTGTTTGGCTTGATCAATCCATTTTTCTTCTGGTCCCGCTGTAACTTCAACTTTTATCCCCGTTTCTTTGGTGAATCGTTCCGCCACTTCCTTGATGGGTCCAAGAGGGCCGCCTGGACCGTATACTTTTACGACATCGTTGACAGCTTGTCCCCGTTTCGAACCCATTTCCGGTGAAAACCCTAACAAGACTGCCATCAATGATATCAATCCGACAAAAATGACCTTTTTCAAGTCTTTCTTCTCTCCCTTCTAAAAAGCCTTTGTACTATAGATAACGGGACAAACTTCCAAACGGTTTGAAAAAAGTCGTGAATTATTTTAAACTTTCTGCAAATTATATCTGATGAAATCCAGTTATTTACTTTTTCTCATAACAAAAAAACCATTCGAAAATGGAATGGCTGCAGACTTTGGACAAACTCCATAATAATTGAGTTTGTCTACTATTTGGCTTTTAAAATTTGACGTTTTGGAACGTAGGGGCACTTGCTTTCCACGGGCGGTCCTCCCTTGGTCACGCTTTCCCTCAGAAGTCTCGTACACTTCGTTCCAATCCACTTTGTTTTACAATTAAAATAGAACTCCTTCTACCTGGTTTTATGCATATACTCTTTCAAGTTCCTTAAACCAAGTGGAAGAAAAGATTAGCTTGATTTGCTTCCACTTCTCTGACTATTTCTTTTACTAATCATGGCAATCACCAACAATAACAAAGGAATGATCGTTTGCATCAAAATTCCTTGTATGGGGAAGACGTTGATACTATTACGATTGACTTCCATAGAGCTAGGCATTGACCACAAACTGAATATCACAATCAAAATACCTATCGGCCATACAACAGGACGATAGTCGGAGAGATTCAGCCACTGCGCTGTACCTAAAGCAGATGCATAATAAAAAACGGAAATTTTCACAAACGCCCCCACTATCCATACCGCCATGACGGCGGACTCCACATGTTCAAAAAAGTCGGCCAAACTGATGTTTCGAGATACACTCATCAAGGGGTAAAGCTTTGTGGATGTTGTTGACCCGAGTACAAAAAGAACTATAAGATTCACCACAATTAACGTCATCATTACGGCAAACACAGTCATCATCCCGGATTTCATCCCTTTTTTCATATCGGTTAAAAAAGGGAGGAGAAAAATGATCAGGAAAAACTCGCTGAACCATCCAGCCGGTACAATCGAACCCTTGATTGGAGGCATGATTCCATTCCCCAATATCGGGAATATATTCTTAAATTCAAGATCAGGGATCAGTAAAAGGATTAAGATAAAGATCGGGAAAATGAAAACAGGTACAAACAATTCGGCAGCTCTTCCCAACATCTCAATCCCTCCGCGTACGATAAATGCACAGAGGAGTGTCATCGATGCCATGATCACACTAATCGGGGTACGGACCAGAAAAGAGCCGACAACAAATTCTGCGTAGGCTCTTAGGATTAGCCCCGTGTTCTGGATATAAAAAAACAAGAGTAAAAAACCGAAAATCCCCCCCGGAATCCGACCAATGATCTTTTCACTGAATTGGATGACCGTTTGTTTTGGATAAAGTTGGTGCAGTTTATAAGTGATATACACCGTCAGAAACCCTATGATCGCAGCAAAAATTGGGGATAGCCATAAATCAGTTTTGGCATATTTCGCTGTGATGCTGGGAACCCCGAGAATAGCTGTTGCCACAATCGTCGGATACATCATGAATGCCATCTGTAAAGCTGAAATTTTACCTTTCTCCATCATCTTCCTCCTTTCTGTGATCGTATGTAAATTTAAAATCACGCAGCCCACTGATAGATTTACTTTTTCATAAACTCTTCACGTCTAAAAAAAGAGATGCAATCCCTTCAGTTGGTTTCGGTTCCTTTACGATTTCTTTTCCTTACAACAGCAATCACCAACAATATCAGAGGAATGATCGTTTGCATCAAAACTCCATGAAAAGGGAAGGCGATGATATCATATCGACTGACATCCATAGCGTTAGGATACGACCAAAAGCTGAATTCTACAATCAATATACCTATCGGCCAAACAACAGGACGATAGTCGGAGAGATTCAGCCACTGCGCGGTACCTAATGCAGCCGCATAATAAAACACGGAAATTTTGACAAACGCCCCTACTATCCATACCGCCATGATGGCGGACTCCAAATGTTCAAAAAAGTCGGCCAAACTGATGTACCGAGATACATTCATAACAGGATAATTCTTCGTTGATGTTGTTGACCCGAGTACAAAAAGAACCAAAAGATTCACCACAACTAACGTCATCATCACGGTAAAAACAGACATCATCCCGTATTTCATCCCTTTTTTCATATCGGTTAAAAAAGGGAGGAGAAAAATCATCAGAAAAAACTCGCTGAACCATCCACCCGGTACAATTGAACCCTTGATTGGAGGCATAATTCCGTTCCCCAATATCGGGAATATATTCTTAAATTCAAGATCAGGGCCCAGCAAGACGATTAAAAGGAAGATTGGAAAGATAAAAAAAGGAACCAATAATTGGGCAGCTCTCCCCAACACCTCTATCCCTCCGCGTACGATAAAGGCACAGAGGAGAACCATCGATGCCATGATCACGCTAATCGGGGTTTTGACCAGAAAAGAATCGACAATAAAATCTCCGTAACTTCTTAGGATTTGCCCTGTGATCGGGATATAAAAGAACAAGAATAAAAAACCGAGAATTTTCCCCGGAATCCGACCGATAATCTGTTCGCTGAATTGGATAACGGTTTGTTGCGGATAAAGTTTGTGCAGTTTATAAGCGATATACACCGTCGCATACCCGATGAGTGACGCCAAAATGGGGGAAAGCCATAAATCTGTTTTGGCATATTTGGCTGTGATGCTGGGAACCCCGAGAATGGCCGTTGCCACAATCGTCGGATACATCATGAATGCCATCTGTAAAGCTGAAATTTTCCCTTTCTCCATCATCTTCCTCCTTTCTGTGATAGTATGGAAATTTGAAAACACGCAACCCACTGGTAGATTTACTTTTTCTTAAACTTTTCAAACTTATTTACAAAGAGATTCAATCCATTCAGTTGGTCCTGCCCTTTGGACGAGTTCTTTTCCTTACAACAGCAATCACCAACAATAACAGAGGAATGATCGTTTGCATCAAAATACTTTGTAAAGGGAAGACGTTGACATCATTACGACTGACATCCACAGAGTTAGGCAACGACCACAAACTGAATATGACAATCAAAATCCCTATCGGCCATACAACAGGACGATAGTCGGAAAGATTCAGCCACTGCGCTGTACCTAAAGCGGATGCATAATAAAAAACGGAAATTTTCACAAACGCCCCCACTATCCATACCGCCATGGCGGCGGATTCTACATGTTCAAAAAAGTCGGCCACACTGATGTATCGAGATACATTCATCAAGGGATAAAGCTTTGTGGATGTTGTTGACCCAAGTACAAAAAGAACCGTAAGATTCACCACAATTAACGTCATCATCACGGCAAACACAGACATCATACCGGATTTCATCCCTTTTTTCATATCCGCCAAAAAAGGAAGAAGAAAAATGATCAGGAAAAACTCGCTGAACCATCCACCCGGTACAATCGCACCCTTGATTGGAGGCATCATACCATCCGCCAATACCGGAAATATATTCTTGAATTCAAGATCAGGAATCAGCAAAAGGATTAAGATACAGAGTGGAAAAATGAAAACAGGTACAAACAATTCTGCAGCTCGCCCCAACACTTCTATTCCCCCGCGTACGATGAACGCACACAGAAGCACCATCGATGCCATGATCACACTAATCGGGGTACGTACCAGAAAAGAGCCGACAACAAATTCTGCGTAGCCTCTAACGATTAGCCCCGTGTTCTGGATATAAAAAAACATGAGTAAGAAACCGAAAATTTTCCCCGGAATCCGACCAATGATCTTTTCAGTGAATTGGATGACCGTTTGTTTTGGATAAAGTTGGTACAGTTTATAAGCGATATACACCGTCAGATACCCTATTAGCGCAGCAAAAATTGGGGAAAGCCATAAATCTGTTTTGGCATATTTCGCTGTGATGCCGGGAACCCCGATAATAGCCGTTGCCACAATCGTCGGATACATCATGAATGCCATCTGTAATGATGAAATTTTCCCTTTCTCCATCTGCTTCCTCCTTTCTTTATTAGTATGGATTTAATCCCGTAACACCCACTAATAGACTCACTTTTCCATAAACTCTCCAAATGGCCTGAAAAGAGTTTCCACCCATTGAGTGGGTCCTGACATCTGTGGGAGATTGAACATGGACAGGACCAAGCCAGCGAGGAGCAGTGTAAGAAATGCCACTTTATCTTTTTTAGGATTTTGTTTCATTTTCGGCCATTCAAACAAAATGATTAAAGCTACGATCACGGTTGTACAAATAAAGGCCCCCCATCTCACTTGTCCTTCACCTCTTTTTCAGACAAACCCGCCGGTTTGTTTATATAGCCCTGTCTTCGAATATGAGCCGCAACATCAACTTCCACTTCCATTTCCGCGAATATCTCATCCCAGTGGTTACCTACCTTATTAAACTGTTTAGGATATTTCCTATAGAAATCTTTACCCAACCCTAAAATGTCCGCTTTCTTATCCTGAGTATGCAGAAAAGTCATCTCGATGCGTTTTTCTATATCTTTTTGATATTCTCGTTCTGCAGCTTTTAGAGATTTTGGATCTGAAAGGTTTAAATTCGTTCCATTTTGTATAACAGCTCCGTCTGTATTTATCTTCACCAACATTTTCCATTCACCGTTGATAATTTGCGGAATGATCTTGACTTTGGCTGACACAGGACTTAAAGATATCTCCCCTTTCACCCCTGCGGGTTTTATGGTCACGGTGTATGATTCCACTTCATCCCTTAACCACAATAGCCCTCTCGTTTCCTTTTCCGTCATCGTTCCAGTCATTTTATCTTTTTTGAACACGGCTGTTCCGACAATGTAAGGAATTCCCTGTAATTTCGTTTGCCCTTTTTCTGGTGGCAATATTTTAACGACTGGAAGTGCGGCAGCTTGAGGCCTACCGGTTAACATTTCATCTAAATCCTGTAGTGTGACCAGCATCCCAATATGTAAATCAGATAGTTCTCTAAGCACTTCCCCTGAATAGTTTTCAAGGGGTGGCAAAGATTCAAGGATCGGCTTTGCTTCCCCTTTGCTGACATACACATTTGCTTTCTCTCTTGGCTGGGGATGGCGCAGCAAAAAATCCAGCTGCTCTTGAATTCCTTCTTTTGCTAACTTTTCTCCGAATACAAATACTTTACAATGTCCCCAAAATACTTTTCGCGGAAGCTTGCTTTGAAGCTTAGACAATGCATCTGAAATATTGGAGCCTTTTTCATGTCTCACCATTGTCGTAACCCCGCTCCCCCCTTGACTGCTCCCTCCTTGACCGCCTCCACTGCTTATTGAACTTGGAATAAAGACTTGGACGGAAAGTTCGATTTGATTATTACCCTTCTTATCGATGGCAGCAGCTGTGACAATCGCTAAATCAGTGATTTCAATTCGATCCCAACAACCGCTTAGAAAAGGGGTCGTTCCACAAATAACGAGCAAAAGAAGGACGCTTTTCATGAAATGATGCCTCTTTCCTTTCTCCAATATCCTTTTTCGCCTCCAGCTATTATTCACTCCGTTTCACTCCCCCTCTTTGGATTTGGTCTCTGTTCCTGGGCTTGACGGTATACATTAGAATCCCCTGTGAGACGCGGGCGTGCATTCATCTTCCACCAAGGTGCTCTCCACAGCACATCTTTCAGCTCTTTACCTTTTAACGGTGCCAGTGGCGTTAAGTATGGAACGCCAAAGGAACGTAAGCTGCATAGATGAATGACTATGGCGATGATTCCCATCATGATGCCAAGCAGCCCTAATGTACCGGCAAGCAGCATCATCGGAAAACGCAGCATCCGGAAAGCAATTCCAGCAATATAACGAGGCATCATAAAAGAAGCAATTCCCGTAATCGCAACCACAATGACCATTGGCGCTGAAACCAACCCCGCTTGTACGGAAGCTTGACCAATCACTAGCGCTCCAACAATGCTGACGGCAGAGCCTACCTGCTTCGGCAAGCGAACCCCTGCCTCTCTTAGTGCTTCAAACGTAATTTCCATAGCCAATGCCTCTACTATTGCAGGAAAAGGGACCGATTCCCGGGATGCTGCTACGCTTAGCAGGAGTGCAGTTGGGACCGCCTCATGATGGAACGTTAAAATAGCAACATAAAGTGAAGGAAGCAAAAGAGATAATCCCATAAAAAAATAACGTAACCAACGGATAAAAGTGCCTGCCATGAAACGTTGGGCATAATCCTCTTGTGATTGAATCAAAGAAAAGAAGGATATTGGTGCGATTAAAGTAAAAGGGGTTCCTTCTACAAGAATG
Organism: Peribacillus sp. NPDC094092; assembly: GCF_050279365.1. Lineage (NCBI taxonomy): Bacteria > Bacillati > Bacillota > Bacilli > Caryophanales > Bacillaceae > Peribacillus > Peribacillus sp. NPDC094092. The sequence goes on from NZ_JBNNUC010000001.1 coordinate 1,820,912, forward strand.
ACAGCCCGTCCCTCCAGCAAGCTGGCACAGGCTACATCCGGCCGTTCTGTTGACATGATCTGAGGGAAAGGAGAAAATGGATTGTCCTCGATCATTTCCTCGATGTACTCGCTTTCTAAAATACCGTCTATTTTAATTCGTTCCAACCGAGTTGTAATCTCTTCAATCAGTGTTTTATCCGCAAGTCCATCAATATAAGCAATTGAAACATTCGTCCTGGTAAGCGTTCCGATCTTCATCGATTTTATTTTAAGGGCAGGACTTTTAATAATGCGTCGCAATTGTGACGTATTTACCTCTAAAGATTCAATAAATCCCTCTCGTGACCCCCTAACTCCCCCCTCTGCAACAGGTTCTTCAATCGCACGCTTTTCCCATTTGGACAATCCTAAAGAAAATCCATCGCTTCCCCCCTCATATAGAAGGATCGGGTTTCCAGAGGAAATAGATTCAATGCAATCCGCCAACAAATTCACTTTTACCACTTTAGGAACGGGCATTTTATGTTCAATAAACTCATTTAATGGGTGTGGTTCTTTTAATGACTCTTGCATGAGTGGAGATAGCACATATTGCTCTATCGCCTCGATGTCTGAAAGTCCCGCAATGTAAATGAGCATCGCCCGCGTCTTTCCGAAAAGAAGGAAAGAGCGGAACATGACATCCGAGCAATCATCATAAACAGAACGAAGTGTTTCTACATTTTGACTGAAATTCGCATCAAGTGAATCCGCAGGCATGGAATCTAGGTAATCATTTTGTACCAGGGATTTTTTTTCTTTCTTTTTTCTTAACAATTTGCCAACATTACGAATCAAGCTGGTTACCCCCATTTTTTTGCCTGTCGCTCTTACTCCATTTTTCTATGTTTCTTCATTAAGGGTATTTTATACAGAAAATCCTGATCCCGGCATAAACTTAGTTTTCATCTAAGCAGTTGATTAAAACGTAAACATTTGTGAAATCCTGTTTGTATTTACTGGCTATGGGGTATATCAAAAACCGAGGCTACAGGTTCGTCGAAAATATCGTCTCTCTATTTATTTATATTGACCAAGATATGCAAGGCCATAAAGTAGGGGATACTTTTTAAAGGATGGATATTCGCTTTAAAATACCTCTGCTTTTTTATCTTTTTCATAGAAGTTTCATGGGCAATCCGACTAAAACATTAGCAGATAAGGGAGATTCTATGTCATTCTTAATCACATTGCTCGGATTATTAGTTTCCACAATAATCGCTACAATATTAAATGCCAAATGGACTCGTATTCCACTACCGATATATCAGATATCCATGGGGGCAGTGCTTTCATTATTGCCATTTCAATTATCGTTGGATTTTCATTCAGAATTATTCATGATCTGCGTCATTGCCCCGCTGCTCTTTACAGAAGGAAAAAATACGTCCCGTAAAGAAATGCTTGAATTACGTAAACCTATTCTGTTATTGGCGTTTGGGTTAGTATTTGTGACCGTTTTCGCAGGAGGATTTTTCATCCACTGGTTAATACCCGATATGCCGATGGCTGTTGCTTTTGCTTTAGCAGCCACGATTACCCCTACGGATGCCGTAGCGGTACAATCCATTACAAAAGGGTTGAAATTGCCCGGAAATATGATGCCCATCCTTGAAGGTGAATCACTTTTCAATGATGCTGCCGGGATCGTTGCCTTTAAAGTTGCCCTTACAGCTGCCATAACTGGAGTATTTTCTATAAAAGATGCTTCGCTAAATTTTATATTTGTAGCTTTAGGCGGTATCTTTATAGGTATCCTATTGGGCTATTTAATCGTTAAATTACGGTTATTTTTACGGGTTCATGGACTTGAAGAAATCTCCATGTCCATTGTTATTGAATTGATCACGCCTTTTGCCATATATATGGTAGCTGAGGAATTCCATGTATCCGGAATCTTGGCAGTGGTTGCTGCAGGTGTAATTCATGGCATCGAGCGGGACCGCCTTCAGAGTTCCACAACTAAATTGCAAATTGTATCAACCAATACATGGTCTGTATTAGGTTATGTTTTGAATGGGCTTGTATTTGCTTTATTGGGATTCATGTTGCCGAGTGTTTATAAGGAGATTGAGTCCGACTTAAATAGGGGTAATCTTTTTGGGATAAGTGTTTTGATTGTTCTTTTATTATTGGTGATCCGTTTTATTTGGGTATACATTTTGCATGATACTTTTACGAAAAACAGGGTGAATCCATTAGAGCAATTCATCATGTCAAGGGTTCACCCCGAAGATAGCAATGACACCGATGAGGAGAATGTTTCACGATCACGATTTGCATTTTTAACATCCGTTAGCGGCATTCATGGTACCATTACATTGGCTACAGCTTTATCCATACCATATTTCATGCCAGATGACACTTTATTCCCGATGCGTAATACAGTCTTGTTTATCGCAGCTTGCGTCATATTGTTAAGCGTCCTATTGGCTACGGTTCTCTTGCCATTACTTGTAAAGACACCCGTTGAATTCAAAGATGAACGCCTAACACCTGAAGAGGCTTATAAAATTGTTTTAAATAAAACGATCGAGCAGCTGAGCAAAGAAGCAACCATCGATAATCAGAAAGCTGTCCATCAAGTTATGGAGGATTTAAATGAACAGCTGATAGATTTGGAACGGGGAATAACGAATAGACCGGATAATCGGACAATACGCGATTTAGTGGAGCTAGGTGCCAACAAGGAGTTGGAGGTCGTTTCTGGACTAGTCGAAAAAGGGACTATATCGGAAACAGCCTTTGAACTTTATAAAGTATATATTTCAAGAACCTTGAATTATATGCAAAAATCTTCGCTGAAAAGGGCTTGGATCAATTTGCAGGCCATTCTTTTCAAGAAAAAGATCAATGTAAAATGGGATAAGAAATGGGAAGCGAAATTAAAGGACTCCATCGTTAAAAATGCTGACCTGATACGGGAGTTCCGTAACGCACAAAAGGAAGCTTCAAAGGAAGCTATTTCATTGATCAAACAACAAACTACACCTGAAAACCGTCATGAAGTCATGCTTGTCATCCAAAGATATAATCGTTATTTGAATCCATTCGGAACATTAAGTGAAAAAGAAGCTAATCGCTTTGAAGAGATGGTGAATCATTTTCAGTTGAATGCGAAGCAAATCGAACGTGATATCATCCAGCAGATGGTTGAAGATGAGCAAATATCCATGCAAACAGCGACTGAACTTAGACAACATTTAATCTACGATGAAATGTTAATGATAGAAAGACGATAAAATATAAGGAGACACCGATACAACAGGGGCGGTGTCTCTTTATTTAAATCCAAAGGGGAGCAAACAACTGGGGGAATACACAAGAAAAAGGATAATAAGGGCTTTCATGGAAAATAGAAGACTTTAGTTGTTGGTACGGTATCTTCATGGCGTTTGTTCCCATTATCTTTTTGGTGTTCTTGATGGTCAAATGGTAAGTTAATCGTTTTGCAGCTTTAACGTTTGTTTCAATTGAACCTACTGCAGTTCATGCAAACATCATGAAGCCTGTGGGTTATTTGAAAATGCCTTTCCTGACGGTTTATTATTTTCTTGCGGTTCAGCTTCACACCACTCTAACTGATAATCCGCGCTCAATTCCTTCTTTCATCAAGTCCATCATTCAATATTTTCATTTGGAAGCGAAAGTAGAGATAGAATATTGTCCAAATGATCATATAAAATGGTATAAAAACCCCAATTCCTATGGCTAATCCTTTTAAACTGAATGGAATCCAGCCAACAAAGAAGGATAATAGGAAGTAAAGAATGCTGACAGTCAGGAAGTGCAGAATGGTTTGAGCTGACAAACTCCATTTTTCATTTTCAAAGAAGAGTGTTGCCGTGCTGAAGAACCAGCCACATAATAGGCAGCCTATCGCATTTTTCACAAATATTCCACTGTCCAATGAACCCCCAAAAGCAATCACCCCAGCTACATGCCACTTTATAGCGATAACATGCTTGAAAAGGTTACTCAGATACACTAAATAACCGTCCAAATAATTGGACGGTCCTTTGATATAAATCTAATTCCAATTTTAAATGCGTTTACATTGATTAAGATCACTCTTTGCTCGTAAAAGTACTTGGCATCACAACAGCGATTACCTCTCCACGGGCACAAAGTTTATCGATGGCAAATACCTCTGTTTCGATTCTCCATTTCTTAGGATGAATCTCATGAACCGTCCCAACGGCTATTAATGGCACATCATTTGGGGTTGGCTTTACGAACTCCACTTTCAATGAAGCTGTCACGAACCTGGGAGGCTCCACTCCATCTCCAACTTCATGACCATTTTTACGATGCAATGCAATAGCAGCTGAACCAGTTCCATGACAATCAATTAAAGATGCAATCAAGCCTCCATAAACAAATCCTGGAATTGCGATATGCTCTGGACGCGGTGTATAAATTGTCTTTGTTTGCCCGCCTTGCCAACCCGTTCGAAAATGGTGACCATCTTTGTTTAAGCGGCCACATCCATAACACCATGCAAATTCATCTGGATAATCATCTTGAATGGCTTTTAGCACATTCTCCTCCATCATCCCGCCTCCCTTTTCAGAATATTATAACACCATTAAAGGATAATCGGTCTATTTGGGTAATTGCTGAAAGATTAGCTTTTTTGTAAATTCGAGATTCTTTAGTAAGTTTTAATTTTCATGGAATAGTAAATTGATTCAGCTATATATATACACTTTGGAAATTCACAACATGCATAAAAAGTTTGTAAGGATCCCTTCCTTTCACTCTATAAAAATGGCAAAAGCCCTGTAAACATGCAGCAATCAGGAGCTTTCCTTGGACTAATCTATCATTAAGAAGTGTCTGCCATTGCCTTATTAGAAATTAAGCCTTTTTCTTAAATCCCAATACTTGAATGTCATTTTACCCATTTTCGATTTCGAAAGTGAATCATATTTACGTCCAAGTGCTAGGTTTTGTTTTTCTAGCTTAGCAATTTGTTTAAGCTGAACTGTGTTCAGTTTTTTTAATTGCTTTACTTCTTTAACCAATTCTTTATTTTTCACTTTAGTTTCATTGTTTTTATTATTGACAATTGCCCGTTCTTTTATTGAAATTTCCACATCTTTTGGTTTTAATTTAGGATGGCCATTGGTTTCGAATCCTATGGTTTTTAAATATGGCATGTTATTTTGAAAATTTTGTTCAAAGTTTCCATTACTTTTATGAATGTGGAGAAATGTATAACATCCAGCTTTTTCCGCTGAAATGATTTGACCATACCCAGACAGTTTAAACATTTTTTCAACTCGTTTTATTTCTTCGGGTATGTTTTTGACAATATAGGTGAAAATTTCGTCAACATTAAACTCTGCAGGCAATTTTTTCACTTTTTTTGATGGTGCACGCTTATTCAGTTCATCAAAGTCATCTTCATCAATATAAAATATATTCGCCCTTTCATTTACATAATCTGTAATACGCTTACTCCATAATAGTCCTTGCAATTTTTTTATTGCTTCCGAAAATAAAAATTGCCTGCTAACTTGATACATTCGTTGTGCCGCAAACTCATATATATCCTTATTACATAGGGCTAATTTGACAGCGTCACGGAAATCCTTCTCAGTAACAGCATATAACGGGTAATCTTCGCCAAAAAGCTTTATATGCATTTCGGTTGGATTCATTATTACAGCCTTCCTTAGGATCCCATACTCCAATAGCTTTGTGGACAATTCCAGACTGCTGTCCATTTCCTCACTTCTCCAGGTTATCCCAATATCACTGTTCACGATCAATTGTTGGGCATTCTCCCTTGTCAATGCCCCGTACCATGTAAGCCCAACTGTATTTTTAAGGAGGTATGCCGCTTCTTCCTTAAACTGAGAATCATCTTTAACCCATTTGAATTTATCCCCCGCTACATCAAGTGATAGATTCGGAATCTCGCGTTTTAATTCTTTAAAAGCAGTAATGATAGGAATTGTCTTCCAATCCGGATCGAATTTCCCTGTATAAACAAGTTTGTTTTTTAACAGGGTCTGCCCTTCTGCCGATTCAACGTTCGGTATCATCGGTGTAAGCAGGGAAACTTTGTTATTTTCTTTATTCAAATTAAGAATCTCAATGACAAATTCGCACATCTCTTCTGTTTGACATAAGAAATATGCACACTGATCATATATATTTTTGATGCTCTCGAATTTTTCTTCATTAACATCCTGACCTATGTGAGTCAAGCCTGTAGCATAAACTAATGTATTCTTTATGATATGCTTATGCTTTGCTATTTTTTCAACAGTCTCAATGCTTCTTACAAATAGCCAATCATATCCCTTTTGACTCCAATAATGAGAAATGAGCATTTCAGCTATATCAAAATCTATGACACCTTTTTTTACCCATTCATTATCGTTTGCTTCAAAAAAAGGATCAACAAAAGGATTGAGAATGGTTATATTATCAAATTTCTCAAGAGGCTGAATTAAGATATCACGTTTGACCGGGCTAGCTAAAAGTAAGTCAACTTCGATGTTGGAATCTAACGCAATGGTCGATGCTAAGGAAGATAAAAATACTGCAGATCCATCCATTGAATTCATGTCAATAAAGCCAAATAGAAGCACCTTCATTTTTTTGTTTTCAATTAGTTCATGTGAATTCAAAGTTTTCACTCCAATGACTGAAATCTGATCTGAATCTTTATTTTTTTATTTGTTCTTTAATAGATGATTTAAGCGCAAGATATTTTAACGTGAATTTGCCTGCATATGTAACGTTGAATTTGTGTTCTAATAACTTAAGTCTTCGCATTTCTTTGTTAAGCTTAATATTTTCTATTTGGGCAAGCTTACTTTTTTCCAACTCTTCCCGCAGCATAATATTTTCTTTTGTAATATGCTCAATTAGCTTTTGTTTTTCAGCGCCATTTCCCTCTATGAGCTCCAATGTCATGGACATCATGTCTTTCATTTGTAATTCAAGTTCCTCATACATAGTTTTCCAATATTCGTTTCGTTCGTCCATATTGAAAAAACTCCCCTCATTTAACCTTGGATAATCTCCAATTCTCTTTTAATAACAACATCCACTGCGCATTTTTCACGAATCGACTGAGAAGCTTGTTTTGACACTCTTAAAAATACGTCCGAGTTGTAATATAAGCGCTCTATTGCATCGGCAATTTCGATAGGAGATTCAGGTTTTGTTAGAAGGCCAGAAACGTCGTGTTTTACGAATTCCGGGATTGCCGTAATATCTGTTGAAATCGGCACGAGCCCACTCGACATTGCCTCACACATAGAAACCCCTTGAGAATCCAAACGAGTCGGGCAAAGGAAAATTCCATACTCCTTATGTAATGCAGCGATTTGCTCCTGAGATAGGAAACCTTTATGAATCGTTACATTCTCAAAATCCCGGATTGGCTCAACGGTTTGATCGAACAATTTTCCATCACCATAAAATGCAAATTCCAACTTATCGAAATATGGTCTCTTCGACAGTTCCAGCACCGCTTTCACCGATAAATCATTTGCGTATTTTCGTGAAGCGTATGGTCTGATTGACAGGACTTTTGTCCGCTTTTCAACGGGCTTTTCCATAAAGGTAAACAGATTATCATCTATTACATTAGGAATGATTACTGAATTTTTCGATTCCGCCCTTGCGTCACATTCCGCAATATGTTCTTTGAACCATTTGGAAATATGAACAAAGGTTGTATCCAATTCATTCGTTTGATAAAACCAATTCATAAAAGAAAGCTGTTCTACATAATAGTCGTCCGACATTTCAAGTATCTTCCTCAAGCTTTCAGGGCTTTCAAGAAAATTAAACCATCTTCTATGCCATGCCTCCGTTTCAAATCCATGTATCCAGGTGATAATCGGTAAATCTGTGTTCGTTTCTTTTATCGCTTGTACCATTTTGGGATTAACAAAATGAATGAGCGCTTTTTTATGTGCTTTATGATTTAAGAAAATGCGCAGATGATGTTCAGTTCCTCGATAAACAGGCACATCTTCATACGTATACTTTTCTGCCTTTTTATAGGCAGGATGCAAAACAAAGACATCAACCTTCAAACCCTCATCCAGATAGGCCTTGACTCTTCGGTGGATAAACCCATTCCGATATAACTGATCTTCATGTGGATAAGCATTCGTAATGATTACATATCTATCTTTTTCACTAAATGTAAGCTCATATAGATTTATAGATTCCTCCATTTTTGTTCACTCCTACTATTCAGTCATCTTCAATCAGCCTGCTACTTATCTATAAATGAAGGATTATTAGAAGACCCTTTTCCAATCACTTTTAAAACCGTCAATCGATTATAACAAACATGTATTACTGAACATTGACGTCAATATGAGGATTCTGTAAATAAAAGTAAAGTTTTCATGAACTTTTATATGTTTTTGTTAAGTTTCAGTAATGACATAACTGGGAGGATCAGCATTCTTATAATCGCCCTTCTTCCATATAAACGAGTGTATTAGTGCAGAGCATAAAACCCAAAGCTTGGACTTGATTATCTATTATATCCTTTATGGTTTAGGGACCAATCAGTAAACTTTTTCTGCCTTCAAGAATTATTCAAGCATGTTTTTGTAAGAATAGAATAGAATCGAAAAAAGACCAATTTGCTGAAGAGAGTGATATAGATGGAACCAATTACCTTTAAAGCATGTGCAATCACTAATGAAATTGATTTGAACAAAATCGCCATTCATTGCGGCATCCCTAAAAAGTTCACATGGGAAGAGCCTTTAATCCTTAAAGGCGATATTCTAAGTTCCATCCTTCATAAAAATGTGGATGTTTCGCAACAGGTGCTGGTTTTTTCCTTTGGCAGCATTGTCTTCATCAATTACTCACACGCGGATGAGATTAAGGAATTTTCATCCTTTATCCATTCTTTCGAGCCGGACATTGATCTCGTTAATGTGGATAGATATACAGACGATTACAGCCTTCACTTCAGTGAAACTGAAAACATCAATTTGACAGACGAATTTGTAGTTGTGCCTAAATATGAATTTTTCTACCCTGAATTAATTTCCACTATTCTCGCAAAATCGGTGGCACTTGAAAAAACTGAGGAACAGCTCGGAAAAATCCACGACAAGCTCGAATCCATGATAGACCGATTGGAAAAAGGCAAGCTGAGAATCGGCAACAAGGAACTAGCGAGGACGACGGCAAAAATCGTACGTCACGAGTACAATACCCTAGCGTATATCATGATTCTGGATAAACCTGATATTACATGGACAAGCAGCATTGCCGGCGAATTTTATGACCGCATGCTTGATTTTTTTGAATTGAATGATCGTTATAAAATCTTGAAAAGTAAAACCGAAATTTTATATAACATCATGGATGGGTTTTCTAACATCAGCCATTCGATCAGGGGACTATTCGTTGAATGGATCATTGTGATTCTCATTGTCTTTGAGATTGTTCTCACGATTTTAGAAATTGTAGGATGGATACCATGAATTCTGAACATAGAGTTCCCAAATTAATGATGAAAGTATTCCAGCATGGTAGGTTGGATGGATTAACCTTTCCAAAAAAATAAGCATCATTAAGATGCTTATTTTGCGTTTAACCACTCTTTCATTTTCCAACTCGTTCCACTGCGCTCTATACACCCCGGAAGTTATCTAAAGCTCCCTTAATCCAGAGCGAAATGGAAAATAAATTCCTCCCCTTCTTCCCCGTTAAATCTGTATCCTTTGTCAACGAAACCAGCCTTTTTATATAAATTTATCGCTGGAACGTTCGAATGATGCACGGTTAGAATAATTTCATTTTTTTCTGGATGACTTAGTTTGATCATCTCAGGCAACACTTTTAAAGTCTTAAAAGCCAGCCCCTTTTTTTGATGGCGTAAATCCAAGGAGAATGATTTAAAAAGAACCGCATTCTCATTACTTGTATATCGATTTCCCGCTTTATCCGTATATAAGGCAAAACAACCAACCAAATCCTCATCCAAATAAATGACCATGGGGAGGTTATATTCATCCTTCCTGAAATCTTCGATAACTTTCAAGGGTAAAGAAGTATAGATTGCTTGCTCTATAGGTAAACAATAGTTACTCAGCGCCTCATGGTCATTTTCGATAAAAGGTCTAATGGTTAATCCAGTCACCATACTTGAACCCCTTTTCACATTTTGATAAATCCATATTAACAGATACTAAAGTTTTACAATCCACTACAAACAATAATCTTCAAGAAAGTTTATTCACACAAAAAAGGAATGGCTTTTTTGCCATTCCTTCAGACTATAGATAAACTCGAAGAATGCGAGTTGTTTAATAAAATCATGAAGTTCAATCATTCAGACGCTGATAATTCACTTTCCGTTACCCATTTATGGTTCTTCACTTTTTCTCCCCCCGTAGTCGGCGTGAAATCGACCATATAAACAGTCGTTTTTTCAGCAGATTCAACTTCAGCGACTGTCCCGTTCATTCCTTCCATATGTGAAGCATTTACTGTGACCTCCGCTCCGGGTTCATACGTCTTCTTATCTGCATTTTTGATTTCTTCATGTATGATCCATTTATGATTTCCCACTTTTTCTCCGCCAGTTTCAGGCGTATACGAAATTGCATAAGCAGTCGTATCATATGCACCCACTATTGTTGCTTTCGCCCCCTTCATGCCTTCCATATGACCTGATTCGATAATCGCTTGACTTCCAACTTCATAGGTTGGATTTTCTGCAGCCTTTAAACCTTCTGGAACATCACCCGAGCTGGAATGGTTCATATCCATTTCACTATGGTCCATGTCTTCTTTACCTTCTTCGTTTTTATCATCGCTGTTGGAACATGCGCCAAGGACTAAAAACAGCGCTGCTACTAATGATAGGATGAAAGGCAATTTTGTTCTTTTTTTCATATTGAATAAAACCTCCTTTATGATTGCAAACATCATAGCAATTAAATATGCAGAAAATATGGAGTAACTCATGGCAAAAGAAACGGTGCCCCATACATTTTTTGTAATAGTCCCGTGCCTGAATTTAGCCTGATAGCATTAATATGAAAGGTCTGAAAAAAGAAGACCCTTTTCTGCAGATAGACAAGTTACCTTTCTTTGGCTAAGCAGATTATTTAGCCACCACAATCGCTACTTTTATCGCTATTCGACTTTTCTTGCAGAAACTTTTTGAATTGTTCTTTTGTAACATCCGATTTCATTGCCAATGTTACTAATTCCAGCCATTCGGCAGGAAGATTTTCATCAAAATCCTTTAAATCATCATCTCTTTCTTGTTATTTTCAGTTTATCGTAAGGTGCAAATTTTTTTCGATAGTTGTAAAACTATATTCGGAATATCATTATAGTTTATCCCAATCATCCATAGCTGCATTTTAGTGTAAATTTAATAAGTCTTAACATGTAAATCAAGCAAGAAGGACTTTGTCAAAAGTCCTTCTTATTTCTAGTCTAACCAAAGTTGATTGTTCGATTTTTTGTATGATATGTGAAAGGTACATGGAGACATGTTTTTTATAATCCATGCCTATCGAATTGAATAACCCTTTCGCTATACCTATTAACATGGTTTTGGTATGTCCATGCGAAATAATGGATGTTTTAGACGTAGACAAGCTCGTTTTAGAAATCGCTTCCTTTCCGCTAGCCTCTTCGCCGTTATTCATAAAAAAGACTGTCAGAGATGGACAGTCTTTTTTGAATGGGTGACTTTAATATTCAGTCCCTTTTTTCACTATCTATCGAAGTGCTGTTTCATTAACTCTTTGAATCGCGTTCCATCTATTTCTTCTTTCGTCACTTTCCCATCTTCCCACTCTGTAAAGGATGTATCAGTTAAAGTGATGTTCCCGCTGTTTGTCAAACGGGTGATTAATGGATGCTTATTAAATGGCGATTCGGGATTTTCCCTGATGATCGTTTGGACCTCATTAAGTTCCGCTACATTTCCTACCGGTTTTGACGAATCGAAGGCATACCCTATTCTCCAATCGCGATCTTTATGTTTCAGTTTTAATTCAAGGATGTGGTCTCCATGGTCGGTATTTTCTTTTTTTATCCTGAATTCACCATTTTGGGAAACGACCGTTTCTCCGTTCAACGGAACTGGTTTTAAAGGCAGATTCCCGCCAAAACCTGTATCGATCAAATAGGTTCGGCCCTCATGGTTCAATAGAATGGTGACATGGGTCCTTCCTATGGTCATCCACCCCTGATTATAGATGACACCCCGTATCAGGAATACATCAAAGTCATTTTCCTTCAGGAAAAAATAAAGGGCTGCATTCAATTCATAGCATAATCCACCCTCATTCCTCACGAGGACTTTGTTCATGATATTCGCTTTATTGATATGACTCAGATGGGATGCCATGATCGATAAGTTTTCAAAAGGAATGGTTTTCGCTGTCTTTTCCAGAATTTCATCTAATTTCTCAAATGTCAGTTTCACATCTTCCTGGAGCCCTATTCTTTTCCTGAATAATGCATTCAGTTCATTCATTAAGATTCCCCCTTTAGACAGATACCGACGAAGAGTAAATTGATTTTGTATATATTCATTATACTTTGTCCATATTTCATTCTTCAATCAATCTGCCATTAGCTCCTTTTCCTGGCATGGGTTTGGTAAACCCACTTCTTACTATTTAAATGAGTGACCTTCCTTTAAAATGGCATTTTGATAAAGGAATCTATGCTACTCAAAAAAATCCACAAGCAAATAATCAGATTTTGTTAACAGAAAAAAACGATGTCCCTTTAGGGGCCATCGAGTTTTTTGAAAAGTTACTATTACCATTTATTAAGCGATTGACTTCTATCCAAGTCATGATGCAATTGTGCTACCGGAACCTTTGGGTTAGGAATCTGTCCTTTCGCAACTGGTTCAGCTACATAAACAAAATCTCCTGTACCATCCGGGGCCCTTCCCGTTGCCCACAGGCCGTCTGCTGATTCATTACCTTCTGACAAGTTCCAGAATTCGTAAGCTTCCGGTTGGGATTCCATTTCCGCTTCCGGCGGGAATGATGCGGGAACGACAACACCATTTTTTTCTTCAAGTTCTGCAATGGCCGCCATCCATTGATATTGGTGGTAGCGATCACGGGCCAACATTTTACGGAAGGTAGCACGTACCCCTTCATCTTTGGTCATATGATATAAACGGGCCACTTGAAGGCGTCCTTGGCTTTCAGCATGCAAATTCGATCGCATGTCTGCTAATAGATTTCCGCTCGCTACAATATAAGATCCGTTCCAAGGCACCCCATTCGAGTTGGTTGGCAGTCCGCCAAGTCCGCTTACGAGCAAATGCTGGGGATTAATCCCACCCATGATCGCTGCTGTAGCAGGATCTTTTGCGGATTCTGCCTGATCTTCCGGAGAAGCGCCATCAAGTAATTGACTAATGAGCGAACAAAGCATCTCTACATGTCCAATTTCCTCTGTACCAATATCCATCAGCATATCTTTGTATTTTTCTTCCCCACGGCAGTTAAATCCCTGAAAAAGATATTGCATCATGACAGTCATTTCCCCGAACTGTCCACCTAACACTTCCTGAATTTGACGTGCAAGCATTAAATCTGGCCGCTCTACCTTAACTTAAATTGCAATTCTTTTTGATGACGAAACCTATAACTCCTCCTTTTATAATTGGTTGCTTTCTAAGATTTTTATTACCCGCCTGTCCATGCTTGAAACATGGATCCAGTCATAATGAACAATAATTAGAAAAATCTTACATGCATTTAACAATGAACTAAAAATCCAAGGATTATCTTAGGAGCATGAATGGATCACTAATAAGATTTATAAAAGATCCATTTACCTGTCTATAACTTTACAATACAGGGTAAAGTAGAAAGAACCATATATAGGAAAGTCAACCACATATAGAAACTTAAAAGGAGGATGGAAAATGGATTTCAGGCCCCGAAATCAAAAAAATCAATCCATTTCAGAATTACGATATACTTATTCCGCTCGTAATCTATGGTCCGGTTTTCTATTCGGGATCGGATTGGTGGCATTCATCGATGAGGCCATCTTTCATCAACTATTACATTGGCACCATTTCTATGACAAATCCACATCCAGCATCGGGCTTGTCTCGGATGGATTTTTTCATGCCCTAAGCTGGTTCGCAACAGTCGGGTCTCTGTTCATGTTCGCTGACCTTCGCCGCCGAAAGGGATTATGGATGAAAAGGTGGATAGGGGGAGTTTTGTTTGGGGCAGGTTCTTTTCAGTTATATGACGGGACCATCCAGCACAAACTCATGCGTCTCCATCAAATCCGTTACAATGTCGATATTCTTCCATACGACTTGATTTGGAACATTGCAGCCGCAATCATGATACTGATCGGCCTTACCATCGTCATTCAAACAAGGAGCAGCTTACTTAAAATGAAAGAAGACGGCCGCAATGCACAGTAATGGACATATTCACGATAATGGAACTGGTTTTGAACCGATTTTATTGATTCTTATCTCGCTTGTTATCGTTATTTATATCGCAGCTGTCGTAATTTCGAATCGCCGCTATAAAAAATGGCCCTTATACCGTACGTTCTTTTGGATTCTTGGCACCATCTGTGCAGCCTCCGCAATTATAGGCCCCATCGCCAATCGCGCACATATGGACTTCACCGCGCACATGGTTGGTCATTTACTGCTTGGAATGATTGCCCCAATCCTACTCGTGTTTGCTGCACCTATCACTCTTGCACTGCGAACACTTGATGTAAAATCAGCAAGACACCTTTCAAAGTTATTGAAAAGTTGGCCGCTGCGCATTTTAAGTAATCCATTCACTGCTTCCGTGCTTAATATTGGGGGACTCTGGATACTTTATACGACTGGGTTATATGGGTTAATGCATCAGCATGCCCTTCTACATTCATTGGTGCATTTTCACGTATTCATGGCGGGCTATCTATTCACTGCATCGATGATTTATATCGACCCTACGCCCCACAGGTTCAGCTTCATGTTTCGGGCTATCGTATTTACTATTTCACTGGCCGGCCATGATATCCTTTCTAAATATATTTTTGCCCATCCGCCAAGCGGAGTCACAAAGGTACAAGCGGAAAATGGAGGAATGTTAATGTACTATGCCGGTGATGCCATTGATGTTGCACTTATATGCATCCTTTGCTATCAATGGTTCAAAGCCATCCGGCCCAAGGGATCACTTGCCCTGTATGAAGCCGGCTCCAAGATTACTTAGGTAAACTCCTATGTTTCTGTTTAATCGTCCACTATTTAGCTCATACTAATTTTTGATGAAAAAAATTTAGGATGGAGCTGAATGGAAAATGGAATTTGAAGCTAACAATTCTACTGAAAATGCTCTTCGTGATTATAAAGCTGGAATCGGTGTCTTTACGCATAAAATGCCTGATCTTGCAGAGAAATTCAATTCGTTTACGGAAGAGTGCTTTAAAGAAGGTGAATTATCCCAGAAAGATAAACAGCTAATCGCACTAGGAATAAGCTTATATTCACAAGATGAATACTGTATTATCTATCATACAAAAGGATGTCTTGACCAAGGCTGTTCCGAACAGGAAATTCTTGAAGCTATCGGTGTGACCGCGGCATTCGGCGGAGGAGCCGCCATGAGTCAGGCTGTAACCCTCGTCCAGGAATGCATCCAGGAAATAAATCAAATGAAACAGTAATAAAGAAGGGATAGGACAAATTGTCCTATCCCTTCTTTGTTCTTGGCAAATGCCTTTAATGACTCATGTTGTTATTTCTTTGTGCGGGTGCATACGCGTTCATCATTTGCAGCATATCCTGCTGTGCAAGCTGTGGAACTTGATAGTAATGATGTTTGTTTTGATATAACGAAATCTCATATGCCATTTCAATGCAGTTCGGAACGGAATCAGCAAATACCCGGCGAACGACAGGATTCGTTATTTCAAGCGCTGTCATCGCTTTCATGGATGCTGCAGACTTGACAGCTCCAAGCATCAAGCCTGAAATGCATTCATCCGTAATTTCAGAGACGGATTGCAAAGGTTTCTTTGGCTGAGTTGGTGTCAATCCATATATAAAATCGTTACCTTGATTCATTTTATAGCTTTGGGTCGGTTTAGAAGGATCCTGGCCTGATTGGAAGCACTCCAATGAAATATTATATTCTTCTTGGATGAACTGATATTGACGATCCAGAATGTCGAGCAATTCCTTATCCTGGATATGCTGACGCAAAAGAGTATATGTGTTTAAAGTACCAATCGTTCCCGACAACACTTCATGTACATCGAATACTTCGTGACCACCGTGATTCATTTGTGGGGGAATGGCACCTGTTTGCATGTTCTGGTGTACTTGACCTTGTTGATTTTGGTTTTGCATCGTATTTCCTCCTCTTTTTATCAATGATGCGAACAAGTTTAGTATGGTAAACCCCAACAGGATTATTCAATCTAAACTCTTCCAAGTAGACCAATAAGCTGCTATACCATGTTTTCTATATAAAAAAACCATGATGTTTCAACTATAAACACTTTTTATTATGGGAGGATTTTTAATGACACATAAATGCTTCTATTGTAGTGATGACACGGAAGAAAAGAAAATCCATGTCGTAACATTTCAAGTTACTGACACGGATAGGAATGAAATGCTCTGTGATGAATGTTATCAAGAATGGCTACAAGGAATAAAAGGTTAAACCTAAAAGCCATCTATCTTTTCAATCAACAACGATGCATACATGGATGAATTGAGGGTAACTTAAATGCGTTGAATAGAGAAATTTAGGAGGATGGGTATGGGGTTTTTAAGCGGTAATCCGAAAGAAGAGCCTATGCATTACGGAGAAGCATTTGGAACATGGGCATTTTTAACAACTACAAAAGGCTTTATTGCCTGTCATTAAACTATGCTTAATCATACTGGTGGAGACAAGGATTTGCATAAATTACTTGTTGAAGTGATCAATCAAGGGAAACAGGAACATGACCAACTTGAATCATTATTAAAAGAAAATAACGTAGGACTGCCTCCGTCACCACCTGAAAGGCCTAAAGCTAATTTGGAGGATATTCCTGGAGGGGCACGTTTTCAAGATCCTGAAATCTCTGCTTCAGTATCAATCGATATAAATGCAGGATTAGTTGCTTGCAGCCAAATCATGGGTCAATGCATCCGCGAAGATATTGCACAGATGTTCGCACAATTCCATACCAATAAAGCTGCAATGGGTGCTGACTTCCTAAGATTGAATAAGGAAAAAGGATGGCTTGTCCCTCCTCCTCTTCATATTAATAAAACAAGCATGTAAATAGTAATGAAATATCCCCCAATCATGGTGACATTGTGATTGATGCCCAACATGATTAAGGGATTAATTTCGATAATGAAGACGATTACGGAATCACTACCATTGCAGGCTTTCAATTAAGTGGCACTTTATACATTGTTGACTATAATCAGTTTTTACAAATTCATGATTACAATTCTCGCGAAAAATGTTCAGCTCCCTTTTCAGCTGTTCCAATTGAGCTTCCAACTGTTTCATTTCAACTTTTATTTGGATTACCCGATTCATCGAATTCTCCCTCTCGTCGGAATCATTGATAGATTTCCCCGTCCGTTTTCCTGAATTCATCCGCTTTTTCTTTCAGACCTTCATCGATTACCGAATCAAAACCCAGACCCTTTTCCTTCGCCAAATCACGGATATCCTGGGAAATCCTCATACTGCAGAATTTCGGGCCGCACATTGAACAGAAATGGGCTGTTTTGGCACCCTCTGCCGGAAGTGTTTCATCATGATATTCAACCGCCCTTTCAGGATCGAGGGAAAGATTGAATTGATCTCTCCAACGAAATTCGAATCTAGCCTTTGAAAGGGCATCATCCCGCTTTCTTGCCTGCGGATGGCCTTTAGCAAGATCTGCTGCATGGGCCGCAATTTTATAAGTAATGACCCCTACACGAACATCTTCTTTATTCGGAAGTCCCAGATGCTCTTTCGGTGTCACATAACACAGCATGGCAGTTCCAAACCATCCAATCATGGCAGCACCAATCGCAGAAGTGATATGATCGTATCCAGGAGCTATATCCGTTGTCAATGGTCCCAGGGTATAGAATGGTGCTTCTTGACAGACTTCAAGCTGCTTATCCATATTTTCTTTAATCAAATGCATCGGTACGTGACCGGGTCCCTCCACCATGACTTGAACATCGTGCTTCCAAGCAATCTTCGTCAATTCCCCAAGTGTCTCCAATTCAGCAAATTGAGCCTCATCGTTTGCATCTGCAATGGATCCAGGACGGAGGCCGTCACCTAATGAGAATGAGACATCATACGCCTTCATGATTTCACAAATCTCTTCAAAGTGGGTATAGAGAAAACTTTCTTGGTGGTGGGCCAAGCACCATTGTGCCATGATCGAGCCCCCTCGGGACACGATTCCCGTAACTCGTTTTGCTGTCATGGGAATGTAACGCAAAAGCACACCGGCGTGTATGGTGAAGTAATCGACACCTTGCTCAGCCTGCTCGATTAATGTATCCCGGAAAACTTCCCAATTTAAATCTTCCGCGACTCCATTCACTTTTTCCAATGCTTGATAGATCGGAACCGTCCCGACTGGCACAGGTGAATTCCTGATAATCCATTCCCGTGTCGTGTGAATGTTCTTTCCGGTGGAAAGATCCATTATATTGTCTGCACCCCAACGTGTAGCCCAAGTCATTTTCTCCACTTCAGCTTCGATCGATGAACTAACAGCGGAATTTCCTATATTCGCATTTATTTTCACATGAAAATTACGCCCGATGATCATGGGCTCACTTTCAGGATGGTTAATATTTGCCGGAATGATCGCCCGCCCGCTAGCTACCTCTTCTCTTACGAACTCAGGGGTAACATTTTCCCTGATCGAAATGAACTCCATTTCCGGGGTAATGATACCTTTTCGGGCATAATGGAGCTGGGTTACGTTTTTCCCTTTCACTGCACGCAATGGTTTTCTTTTCAATCCCGGAAAAACTTCTGCTTTGGTTTGTGACTCTTTTTTATACCCGTTATCTTCGGGCTTTATTTCACGTCCTTCATACTCTTCAACATCTTCCCTTTCAAGGACCCAGCTTCGTCTAATCGGGGCAAGACCTTTACGAATATCAATGGGATATTCTGAATCCGTATAAAAACCGCTTGTGTCATAAACTCGTAAAGGCGGATTCTCCTCTTCGCCGAATGACCCTGTAGTCGGACTTAGCTTAATCTCACGCATAGGTACTTTAATATCGGGTCTAGATCCCTCAACATACACTTTTTTACTCCCGGCAAAGCTGGACATGATTGAAACGTTCATGTCATTTACTGAATTACTCATCATGATTTCATTTCTCCTTTTTAAGTTATTTAAAAAGGACAAAATCCAATCCATTTCGCACGAAAAAGCCAGATCTCCTATTTAAGACCTGGCTAACGTTAGTATGGCTACAGAAATGACCAATTGAAATGTCATTGTTTAGTAGATTCTAACTTCCCCACGCTGGTATGAACCAGATCAGGTCCTGAGGGTTAAGAAGCTAAAGCGCTTCTCTCTCAGCCCAACTTTTATTGGACACCCCTAGTCTGAATAATTTAATTGATTACAGGGTTACTATATCTCACCCTTTTCATTCTGTAAATAATTTGAAAGACCTAATATTTTCATTACAATTCTCCAAAATTTGTTATTTGGAGAGGACCGTCATTTAATTCCTCAGGTTCTCAATGATTGGGTAAAGCTCCTCTAAATGCTTGATTTCATAGGTTGGAATCACTTCATTCCGTTCCTTATCATGGCGATTTATCCAAACCGACTTTATGCCTACGCGTGATGCTCCAAGGATATCGGTCATTAAATTATCTCCGACCATCAATACTTCATCCTTACCAAGCTCCATGATTTCCAAAGCATGCTCAAAAATGGAGGCATCCGGTTTACCTCGTCCAAATGCGCCTGAAATCACGATTTGGTCGAAATAAGGAACCAGTTCAGGCGTAATTTCAAGTTTGGTATTTTGCAGTTCAGGAGATCCATTCGTAAGCAATAGCAATTTATATTTCCCTTTTA
Source organism: Peribacillus sp. NPDC094092 (assembly GCF_050279365.1). Taxonomy (NCBI): domain Bacteria; kingdom Bacillati; phylum Bacillota; class Bacilli; order Caryophanales; family Bacillaceae; genus Peribacillus; species Peribacillus sp. NPDC094092. Next base: position 1,841,038 of record NZ_JBNNUC010000001.1, read on the forward strand.
ATTCATCCAGAACACGGAATGTTTCTTCATAGATAAATGGTTTTTTGCGCCTCTCGGCAGGGAAACGTTCTGCCAGTTCAAGCCCAAATTCCGGGTCATCGATCCCTAATGCCAATAACCCTTTCGTCCACGCTTCTTTCCGATAACCTGGTGCAATCCCGGCCATCTTTCGGAATTCATCATGATCATCCCGAAAATTACCCCATAGTCCCTCAAATGGGTTGATTCCGATCATTTGTGTGAATGCATATGTATCGTAAGAAGAATAAAGCTCGCGCGCTTCCTTCCGCACCGCTTCTTCAAACTCCTCGACATTCAGATCATATTTCTCCTTGGCCACTTCACATGTGGCCACAAAAGCCTCTTTTACACTTTTCTGATCCCATAGTAATGTATCATCTAAATCAAAAAAAACTGCCTTCAGCAAAATGTCCACCCCTCTTTCCCTATTATTGAATTCGTAAAAATTATACTATTACAATAATAAACCACAACCAATAAAAAAAGAATAACTATTCGGAAAATGCCTTACCCTTTCTGGTGGGAAACCCGATATTTTCCTTTTATCACCTTTCAAATACATAAAGCTTTCCATTACTGGCAATCTTGAATTTTGGACCGGTGAACCCCCGTCGTATCAGCTCTTTCCTCATATATACCATGAGGGCGGCATGACTCACGATCAGAACATCCCTTTCTCCCTTTGCTAAGACTTCATCCAATACTTTATTGATCCTTCGCTCTGCAATCTTAATTTCCGCCCTTGTCTGCTTGTTGATTACCGAGCAGCAGCGAATCCAGATGGCCCAAAGGATGAACGGCAGCTTAACTTTTCCTTTAAGTGGGGGGGAGGGAATTTCCCGCAGCTCCTCCATACGATGAACCGTACCTGGATAGATATGTTCCGCTGTCTTGACAGCTCTCGACATATCACTGCTATAGCATTCCTGCCATTCTTCCACACCAAATAAAGTCGTTCCGTAAATGATATCCGCTGCATCATAATCCTCGAACCATTGCTTCATATCATCCGCCGTCACCGGTCTCCCAGTGGGAAATTCATGTGCCACCTTAAAATGCCGTACCAAACCAATTTTCATATCTTCTCCTTTTTATCTTTTAACATATACATTTCACTTTCTAGTAAAAGCCCTTATCAATATATTACCCTATGTAAACCCATAAAAAAATGTATGTTGAAACCATAAAAACCTACTGATCCCTAGACAATGTGTATGTTAAAAATCTTACGGATTGTGTCCCTATAAGCATTTGATTATGATAGCATCGAAAAAAAGAGAAAGCATTTCGCCTTCTCCTGTTTGGTTTATTCCATGAATTGAAGTTCCGTTATCGTACATCTTTTCCTGAATTTATATTTTCCGCTCAAATCACTGAATTGATAATCATTGAGTGATTTCCCCAGATGTTCCTTTAGCTTATCCACAGTGGTTGATTCCTCAATCGTTTCTCTCCAATTTTCCTTTCCTATTACCTCTTCGAACGGAATTGTAGTCAGGACTTCATCATATATCTGGATGCTTTGATCGATGCCGAAGCTGCCATAGATACTGCCATTTTCATCAGCAAAGATATGCTCCGATTCCAACTCTTCCACCAGTACTTCTAGATATTCCTTTGACTTAACAGGCTTGATGGCAATCTCTGCTTCCGCCGTTACAGGTCCCAATCTCTTATCGACGATCTCCATCGTCAATTTAACGTGAACGGACGGATATCCAAACCCTTCACAAAGTTCTGCTGCCGAATTAAATACCACTATACATCCTCCTTTGTCACTATCATTATATAATATAAATACTCCATCTTATTATTAAATCAACTCTTCTTTTTAAATCATATGTTCTTGAAGGGTCAGTCGTCATTATTCCGAATTCTCCTGAAACGAAAGCCACCCATTATAGTAAAAAAATCAGGGATAATCCTGATTTCTTCCGTTCAATTATCATTCAATTTCACATCTCCATCCTTATTACACCATTGACTATTTGTGAACCTGGCCAAAAAGTCCAATGCAATTACATGCATTGGACTTTTTATAAGCATCATATTATGGCTTTAACACGACTTTAATGCATTAATCTTCGTGATCGTTAAAGATTTGATAAGCTTCACTAGCTTTTTCGAGAGGGACTTTATGGGATATGATTTCCGTAGGGTCGAACTTTCCAGCCGTGATATCATCAAAAATCTTTGGCATGTAGTGAATGACTGGTGCTTGCCCCATTTTCAGATTAATGTTCCTTTCAAATAAATTGCCTAATGGGAACATGTTATATTTGGATCCGTATACCCCAGTCAATTGGATCGTACCGAATTTACGTACGGCGTTAAGTGCAATCTCGATCGCGCTTAACGTTCCGCCCTGAAGTTTCAGCTTTTGCTCAATTGCCTCAATCGTTGATTTTTTGCCGTCCATCCCCACACAATCTATGACCACATCGGCCCCGCCTGAAGTGATTTCCTTAATGTAGCTGCCCATATCGTTATACTCGTCAAAGTTATACGCCTCAACCTTATTCATCTGTTTTGCCTTATTGAGTCTATAAGGCAGATTGTCGATTGCAATGACCCTTTTTGCGCCTTTCATCCAAGCGAACTTCTGAGCCATCAAGCCAATAGGACCGCAGCCAAGTACCGCTACCGTATCATCTTTCTTGACGCCAGCGTTCTCAACACTCCAATATGCGGTTGGCAGGACATCGGACATGAACAATAGTGCCTCATCTTCAAGTTCACATGACTCTGGTATGACAAACGGCATGAAGTTTCCATATGGGACCCTTAAATATTCTGCCTGCCCGCCTGGATAGTTGCCATACCGTTCCGTGAAGCCAAAGTATCCGCCTGTATCCACCGCTTCATTGGGATTGGAATTATCACATTGGCTCTCCATATCATGTTCACAATAATAACAGTGCCCACAAGAAATGTTAAAAGGCAGGACAACCCTGTCCCCTTTTTTCACCTTCGTTACTTCCGGACCCACTTCTTCAACGATGCCCATCGGTTCATGGCCAATGACATAATCCTTATGTGTGGGTAAAGCACCCTGATATATATGGAGATCGGATCCGCAAATAGCCGTTGAAGTCACTCGGACGATAATATCATCCTTTTGCTGCAGTTTCGGATCTTCAACTTGTTTTACCTGTATCTCTTTTGCTCCTTGAAAAGTGACAGCTTTCATAATCAACCTCCTAAAATATTTTTCATACATTTGATATACCCGTCAAAAAAGTCCGCTAAGCCTAAGACCACCCAATTTACCCTATAATTAAATGTCCTTCCATACAAAAAAAGCCCCGGAAAACCGGGACTCATATATGAAGCACTTATTTAGCAATCTTATAAATTCCCATTTTCATTGTGATTATCCTGCTTGTACTCTCTTAGTACCTCGCTGAATACATCAGGATAGTTAGTGAACAGCCCCGTTGCACCCCATTCAAGAGCCTTTTTCATATCCGCTCTATCATTTACTGTATATGGATGGAATTGAAGGTCATGATTGCGAACCATCTTCACATATTGTCCGTCAACCTTATTGAAGTTCGGGCCAACGCCAATTGCATATTCCTTAACGGATTCCAATTCCGCATCGGAAATGGTTGCTGGGTTTTTATAAGAATAGAGTTGCACAAGCGGTAGCTTTGGATTCATTCCATGAACCTTCATAAGGCTTTCTTTACTGAACGATTGTATTAATACATTCTTGGTACGGCCTTTTGAATCCACCATTTTATATTCTTCCAGAACCTCCAGAAGTTCTTCTTCCATTCCTGGATATACTTCAGGTGACTTTGTTTCAATATAGTAATTGGCTTGCTTTCCGAATTTCTTAAAGACTTCTTCTAGAGTGGGAACCTTCAACCCTTTATATACTTCTTTTGCCAATTGCGGGTATTTTTCATTGAACCATGAACCGGCATCCAGTTTCTTGATTTCTGCAAGCGTTAAATCCTTCACAAGACCTGTACCGTTCGTCGTACGATCCACCTTTTCATCATGCATGGCTATCAATCTTCCATCCTTGGTCATCTGTAGATCGATTTCTATGTAGTCACCTTTCATTTGTTCTCCCAATTGATAAGCCGGAATGGTATGTTCAGGTGCATGACCAGAAGCTCCCCTGTGTGCAATATTCACGATTTTCTTCTCATAAATAGATGAATTGGAATGACTTCCATTTGCAGCCGAGGCCCCCATGGAGGCAGCTTGCAATATAAAGGCCGCACTCATCATACAAAAGCCGAATTTCTTTATATTCGTTTTCATTTTCCCTCTCCCCCTCCTATTATTACCATCATTTTAGAAGGGGAATTTGAATCTACAGCTAATATAATGTAAAGAAATCATATATTGATAAAAATGAGTAAAATAACCTACCAAACAATTACCCATGTGCAATGCATGGATACTGGTAATCCACCAAGAAGAAAATATAAAAAGTTTCTTGGCATGTACATATTGAAATAGCAGAAAAAAACAGTCACCCAAATACCAACAACTGAATATTTCAAAATTCTCCCCACAGAGAGACTATCGATGGCAAAATCTTTCTTTTTCCGATTTACAAAAAACTAGTATCATATTACTATTAAACAAACAAACAGAATATTAATATTAAGGGGAATTATGTTAAAAAATTATCAATATTATCAAAACAAACACCGATTTATACTGAAGGCATTCATGGCAATGATATCCTTTTTACTGTTAGTCGGGATTTCTGTATCACCTATAAGTTGGAAAGATAATCCCTACGAGATGACATTACAGGTCATTTTAATATCGGGGATGATAATTTCTCTGTTATTTTTCTTAAAAACAGAAGTCAATTTCTATAAAACCCTATTCATTTTCTTAATTACTGTTTATTTATACAGCAAATTCTGGATATTCCCAGATACTGCAATCATGCTATCATTATTTTCGATAGCACCATTGATTCCCATTTTTCTCTTTGATAAAATCGGGTTCTACATTGTCGCCACTTTAAATATCATATTAGGTCCGGCTTCCATATTGATCATTTCAAAAACGGATCTTCAATACACTTATGAATATGTCGCTTTGGATAGTTTCGGCAACACTCTTAACTTCATCGCTATACAAATCATATTGGTATTCGTATTTCTGGGAACAAATAATAGGGTGGAATCCACCAATGCATTTCATAAGGAAATACAGCAGGCAAAACAACTGAACTCAGTTGGACAGCTCGCTGCCACCATTGCACATGAAATACGTAATCCGATTACTGTCGTGAAAGGTTTTGCCCAGTTATTAGATCAAGAGAAGGAACTGAATGAAACGGAAAAATTTTATGTACAGACCATACTAACAGAACTTGAATATACACAAGTGATTATCAATGACTATTTGTCTTTGGCAAAACCGCAAACGGATAATGTACAAGTCATTCCTTTAAATTATGAAATCCAAAAGATTTCCGACCTATTAACAAGTTTTGCCAATAATCGAAACATAGGCTTTCTCTTGGATTTCCATGACGACCTTCACATTAACATGAATCCCATCGAGCTTAAACAGATACTGGTCAATATCATGAAAAATGGAATTGAGTCAATGACCAAGCCCGGATTCATCAAAGTGGAAACAGAGCAGGAACGCACTATGGCCAAAATACGAATAACGGATACAGGAATAGGCCTCTCCAAAAAACAGCTTGAAATACTCGGCACCCCATTTTATTCACTTAAAGACAGGGGAACAGGTATTGGCTTGACCGTTTGTTATTCCATCGTTCAAAAATACAAAGGGAAAATCGTGGTGCAGAGCGAATTGAACAAAGGAACATCCTTCACCATTTATTTGCCATTACATAGAGAAATAGATTAAACATACTTCACCAAACAAAAAAAGGATGACCTCCCCAAAACCGGGCGGTCATCCTTTTCAATTAGGCTTTAAAACTATCTTGCCATTTCAGTAAATGATTTTCTAAAAAGCGGACAAACGAATCGGAGATTTTGCCAGCAAGGGCAAAAATGATGATGCCTACGAATACGACGTCCGTTTGCATGAATGAACGGGCATCTTGGATCATGAAGCCCACCCCTCTGTCCGCACCCAACAATTCAGCTACGACCAGGCACATCCAAGCTGCACTTAAGGCTAAACGGATACCAAGCAATATGTTTGGCAAAGCTGCCGGGATCATGAGCTTCGTTATTTGTTCCAGACGGCTAAACTCTAAGGTTCGGGCAACATCGTATAGTTTTTTATCCACATTCCGAAGGCCCAAAAAGGTTTGTAAATATAGAGGAAAAAAAGCACCTAAAGCTATAAGCAGCACTTTGGATAGTTCACCAAACCCGAACCACATAATGAATAAAGGGGTTATCGCAAGTAAAGGAACTGTTCGTAACATTTGTATGCTTGGATTAAGATATTCTTCGGATTTTTTTTGCATGCCAACGATGACTCCTAGCAATAAGCCTAAAAAACCACCTAATGCAAAGCCAAGAAGGGCCCGCGTTAAACTGATTTGTAAATGCATGCCCATTTCCCCTGACCGAACGAGATCAATGAAAGTCGTGACGATCAATGAAGGTGATGAGAATAATTGGGCCGGCAGGATGCCAGCCGATCCTAATGATTGCCATGCAATCAACACGACAACGGGAAGGAACGAACCCCGCAATGCTGATTTGGCAAGCTTGGATTGTTTTTTCGTTTTCCTTATGACAAGCGACTTGTTTTGAGCGACGGTCTGTATAGACATATTTTTCATCCTTCCTTTTTGAAAAAAATTTTTAAATGCTCCAATCTTCCCTTTCTTCAAGATGATGATCGAGTTGGGTCAAAATGACGGTCCTGAATTCCTGAAACGCTTTGCTTGTTCGAGTTCTCGGATATGGTAAATCGATTGGAACGATAGCTTTAATCCGTCCAGGCTTTGCCTCCATGACTACCACTTTGCTCGATAAAAAGATGGATTCATCAATATCATGGGTGACAAGCACCATCGTTGTCTTATTCTTCTCCCATATTTCTAGTAAAGCCTCTTGAAGATGCGTTCGCGTGAAAGCATCCAATGCACCAAATGGCTCATCCAGCAATAAAACTTCAGGATTACGCAATAAGGCTCTGGCAATGGCAACACGCTGCGACATTCCACCTGATAATTGGCGTGGATACGCCTTTTCAAATCCTTTTAGCTTTACCAATGAAATTAAATCATCCACCCTTTTCCTAATGTCCGGTTTTTTTAATGGAAGGTTACCTGCAATATTTTTCTCCACGTTTAGCCATGGAAATAAACGGTGCTCCTGAAAAATGAAACCACGGTCTTTAGAAGGTGCGCTAACCGGATGATCGCCAGCTATGATCGAGCCGTCAAAGTCTGAATCAAGTCCTGCGATCAGCTTTAATAATGTACTTTTCCCACAGCCGCTCGGACCAATGATGGTGACGAACTCACCATTTTTGACGCTCAGATTTAAATTATCCAAAACATGGACACTTTCATTATCATTCTTAAATGTTTTGCTTACATGATTCATTTCTAACGTCGCTACCAATGTCCTCACCCTTTCTTAAATAAAAAAATAGAGATCCAGCAATAAGGCACATATTGTCCCTTTGCTGAATCTCTAGTTAACTAGTCGATCCAATATTTCATTTTATATTAACTTATCGATTATTTATAATCAACACCCAATACCAATTTATTTTATCGGATTAATCAAAAAAAGATAATTGACAGATTATTCTAACACCTGTTAAGATGCATTCATACACTAATCCGCTTCACAAAAAAAACCAAATAAAGGTCATGTGAATCAACTGGACTACCGGAGATTCAATGAAGAGTAACCCCGGCATACTCTTCGTTGGATCTCTTTTTTGTCATTAATCTGACTATCCAGATGTGGTAAGTGTAATAAAAAGGAGGGAATTCATGAAGGTATATCGTAACAAGTTAACCGCAGTATTACTTGCCATCATTAGCATTGCTGTATTGGCAGGTTGTAATTCCGATGCCGGCAAAGCTTCCGGGAAAAGTGATCCACTTAAAGTTCATATTGCCTTAAATGGCAAGATGGGGCCATTGGTCATTGCAAAGGAAAAGGGATTGTTCGACGAAGAGTTTTCAAAACTGGATGCCCAAATCGAGTGGAGTGAATTCCCGAGTGGTCCCCCGCTTTTGGAATCCCTCGCTTCCAATCGGGTTGACCTATCTTTTTTAGGGGATGGTGCACTAATTGCCGGAATTGATAAGAATCTGCCATTTGAAGTGATTGCACAAACAGGTCGTGGTGAGTCATCTGTCCGGATCCTGGCTCAGCCAGATGGTGACATAAAGAAGATTGAAGACTTAAAGGGGAGAACGGTCGGTGTTGCCTCGGGGACAACGGGCCATGTGTATTTAATCAAGGCATTGAAAGCACATGGTTTAACGACTGATGATATTAAACTAATCAATTTACAACCGGATGATGCCCAATCCGCTTTTGAAACCAAACAATTGGACGCCTGGGCGATATGGAACCCCTATTACCTTAATAATATTGAAAAAAGGAATGCAGTCGCACTTAAAGTAAAAGAAAAAATATTAGCTCCTGGTGCAATCATTGCACGTAACGAATTTGCAAAAGCACATCCTGAAATTGTCGAAGCCTATTTAAAGGTTTATAAAAAAGCTGCCGATTGGCAAATTGAAAATCCAGATGAAGCATCTGAAATTTATTCTAAAGAAACTAAATTGCCTGTGAGCACAGTCAAGAAAATAATAACGGCTGAAGAACCAAATATTTACTTTACCGAAGATGCCATCCAGGCTCAACAAGAATCAATCGATACTTTAGCCGGTGTGGGTTATATCAAGAAATCATTTAATTTTAAAAACCAGATCCACAATGAATACATTGATGAAGCCTTTAAAAAATAAAAAAACATACTTTACAGGAGGAGATTGATGATGACGGAAACTAAAACACAACAATTAAAAGTGGTACCCGTAGCAGGAAGGATTGGAGCGGAAATTCAAGGAGTCCAATTAAGCGGAGACTTGGATTTGGCTATTTTCAGTGAAATCAAACAAGCATTAAACGATCATAAAGTCGTATTCTTCAAAGGTCAAAACCATTTGAACGATGCCAGCCAAGAGGCATTTGCCAAACTATTGGGTGAACCTTATGCGCATCCAACAGTACCGGTCAAAGACAATACTAACTATATTTTCGAACTTGATTCCGAACGGGGTGCTAAAGCAAACCATTGGCACACTGATGTCACTTTTGTTCCAGAAGTTCCTAAATACTCTGTTTTAAGAGGTGTAACCATCCCTGATGTTGGCGGCGATACAGTCTGGGCGAATACGAATAAAGCATATGAAGACCTTCCGGATGGATTGAAGAAATTAGCGGATGGACTATGGGCGATCCATACAAATGAGTATGATTATGCACAATTCAAACCTGCCGAAAACATTGATGATGAGGTTAAAAAGAAATATCGTGATATATTCGAATCGACCATTTATAAAACAAGACACCCAGTCGTTCACGTGCACGCAGAAACCGGAAAAAAGCATTTATTATTAGGTGGCTTTGCCGGCAGAGTGGAAGGATATACAACAAGTGAATCTGAAAGATTATTAAGTATCTTCGATTCATACGTCACGAGCTTAGAAAATACCATCCGTTGGCAATGGAGTGAAGGGGACGTGGTCATTTGGGATAACTTGGCAACGCAACATTATGCTATTGCCGATTACGGGGACCAGCATCGCGTCGTTCGCAGGGTCACAGTAGGAAAAGACGTTCCCGTGAACAAGGAGAACGAGTCTAGCAAACTAATTATTAAGAAATAAAACGCATGTATTGAATGTAAGGTTCCATTACTTGGCTGCCCCATAAGCGAATGACTTAGTTGAATGGCAAACACTCAAACCTCCTGAGGAACTGGCCTTATTGCAGGAGTTTGAGTGTTTACTTAATGGAACAGGTCTTACCAACTCGCCCTTTGATATATTCAGTACTTCCCTGCAAAACAGCCTCACTTGAAATTCCCCTCAATGAATTCAATCTCTTCTGCCGCACTTAATGTGCCGTGGGCTTTCCCAACGGTGCCTTCTTTGCCTTCCCAAAAGAAGTTATGGTCCTGAACGATCGTGCTGAAATCAAAGTCCCGCCAACGGGCAGCAATGCCGAGCAATCTATCTCTATGCCGAAAATCACTTGATTCCACTATTTTATAAACTTCTTCTATAATCTTAGGGGACATCGGTATAGCTCCCCATTTATCTTGCGCTCGAACTTTTTGATGAGTCATCTTATGCATGACGTCCATGACTTCCGTTTCGGTTGAGTCTTCATCAAGTCCTGTTTCGAATTCAATCCCATCATATATCGCTGTTTTCTCTTCAAGTTCCGCCGCTTTAGCTTTCGCTTCCCTTTTTGCTTTGATCTTTACATCCTCTCTTTCTCTTTCAATTTGTTCTTTGGTTTCCCTGGCTTCAATCTCCAGTTGTGCTCTTTCGTACTCATTGGAGTTTTCCTTGATTTTAAAGAAAGTAATCCCCAACCCGAATAATGCCACAACAAAGATTCCACTAATAAGTAAAACCTTTTGCATTTTCTTCATAGAAACCTCCTCCAATCTATTGATAATGTTAGATAATACTTATTTTAACATATTAAATGGATGATCTATCCAGAAAAGGCGAACATCCAAAATCCTTTTCATTGCCCCATTCAAAATAATTTCAGTAATTTCAGATATCAATCATCCCTTAAGCTCTTCTATTTTCAAAATATTGTACTATTAATAAAGGACGGCCAATTTTTTGGAAGGAGCCTTGAATGAAGAAATTCGGTTTCGCTGCTACATGCATTCTTATAATTTTAATCATTATGTATGGTTTAATAGGGAATTATTTTTACAATATCGCCTTAAATCCGAATAAGGAAAAAGACTTTTTAAGCGATAACCCCCATCTTGCCCAATCCCAAGCCGTTTCAGGTAAATTGGCTGAATCGAGTAAATTGGCTGATGCGGAATTTTCAATAGAACATCAACCGGATGAGGTGAGCATTGTTTCTGCAGATCATCTAAGACTTAGTGCTAAACTTTATGAAAATAATAATCAAGGCCATAAATGGGCTATTGTCGTTCATGGTTATACCGGCAATAACAATCAAATGATCCGGTGGGTACGCAATTTTCAGGAAAATGGATACAATGTGCTGGCACCTGATCTTCGGGGACATGGAAAAAGCGAAGGCGATTACATGGGAATGGGCTGGGACGATCGGAAAGATATGCTTTTATGGATCAAGCAAATTACCGATAAAGATCCCCAGGCGGACATTACATTATTCGGGATATCCATGGGAGGGGCAACAGTCATGATGACCTCCGGGGAAAAACTGCCTTCCAATGTTAAAGTGATCGTAGAGGATTGCGGATATTCCTCGGTAATGGACGTATTCACCTATCAACTTGATGATTTGTTCGGATTGCCAAAATTCCCAGTAATGAATGCTGCCAACATGGTGACCAAGCTGCGTACGGGCTACGATTTAAATGAAGCGTCAGCTGTGAAACAAGTGCTCAAAAGTAAAACACCCATGTTATTCATCCATGGGGAAGATGATTCATTCGTCCCTTATTCCATGCTGGATGACGTATACAATGCAGCAAATGTGGACAAAGAAAAATTGATAATACCGGGTGCCGGGCATGGTGAAGCTGAATTAGTGGACCCCAAAAAGTATTGGAACGAGGTATAGGGATTTGTGGATAAATATATGGAGTAATGTCGAAGAAAGAAAAGAAACTGCCGATATGGATATCGACAGTTTTTTTTATCCAGATATTTTGAGCTTACTGATCGCATTTTTAATCAGGATTAATTATCCTGAACGATTATTTCATCGATTATACCGTAATCCTTCGCCTCATGTGCACTTAAGAAGTAATCACGATCTGTGTCCTTCGCCACCTTTTCGATAGGCTGCCCAGTCCTTTCCGAGATGATTTGATTGATATGATCCTTCAGTTTCAAAATCCTTCGGGCCGTTATTTCAATTTCCGTGGCTTGCCCCCTCGCCCCACCAAGCGGCTGATGAAGCATGATTTCACTATTTGGCAAAGCGCACCGTTTCCCTTTCGTACCCGCCAATAAAAGCATGGCACCGAATGATGCAGCCATCCCCGTACATACAGTCCGGATATCAGGCTTAATATATTGCATCGTATCATAAATGGCGAAACCGGCACTGGTCGATCCCCCCGGACTGTTTATGAAGATGGTAATTTCCTTCTCAGGTGCATCTGCTGCCAAGAATAACAATTGGGCAACCACACTATTGGCTAAATGATCGGTGATTTCTTCCCCAATCATGATGATACGGTCTTTTAGAAGTCTGGAATAAATATCATACGAGCGCTCACCCTTGCCTGATTGTTCAATTACATATGGAATGGTGGTCATATCTCATTTTCCTCCTAACAATGATATTGGCTATGCGGCCATTGAGAGTGTGTTTGAAGGAGTGTAGCTTGATTTGGAAAGAATCGAACGATTCATCAGTTTAGGAATCATCGATTCACTGTTTAAGGATTTGAAAGATGGGATGCTTCTAATGAGGATATCAGGATCCTGGGCTTTTAAAGCCTGTGTCATCAGGGACATGAGCCGCTGTTCCTCCTCATCTTGCCAATCTTCCACAGAAGACAACTTACGCTCTTCAACGTCATCGGCAAAACGCTTTTTCACACGGTTCAGGATGGCCTTTACAGCCGTTTCCGTGGTGTTCAAATACTCTGAGATTTCTTTTGACCGAAAGAGGAATCCTTCCTTTAACAGGAACACAACGGCTTGTTTCGGGGTAAGTGACTTTATTATATATTCAACCGTTTCAAAGGCATTTTCCCCAACTGATCCCTGTTGTTCAGTATCCAACTGTTCGTCTAATGATTCTTTTTTTCTTTTTCGTATCGTATCAATCCAGGAATGGCGGGCTATCGTCTTCAATAAAGCCGTTGTTATCTCGGTTTTCTTTCCATAGCCCTGCATGGTCTTCAATATCGTTTCCTGTGCCAAATCATCCCCATCCCAATTATTTTGGGTAAGGAATCGGCAAAATCGAAGCAATTCAGGATAGACTTCACGCATGATCGCACCGTTATCCTTTTCTTCAGAAATCTCTTCCCTTAACTTATTTATCATTTTTCTCACTCCTTCAACACCCTCTATCCTATAAACGTTTCAGAAAGAGAAAAAGATACGGGTGTGGAAAATTTCCCTTCATTCTTCTTTATATTCTATTCCATTTTTTCCATTGGATTTCCTTTCATACTAAAAACCTGTTTGGTTAAGGTCCAAACAGGCTAGTATCAATGTTCTATTTGCACAAATATGGCCTCCCCCCTGTGTACCCGTTCGTCACCAATCATTTCAGCGAAGCCTTATATTCAAAACACTTCATATTCCCCGTGAATTCCGCTCCGGTTCATTAAGCTAACCAGCTTTTGGATGTCACCCGCTCACGGAAATGTTCGGCTATATGTCCTTACCTTTTCGCTAACCCCTTACGTCTGGAATCCTTGTTGCCCTGAACTTCTAATTTACGGTTGATCCATAGGAACTCTGCTGCTATTCCAAGTGTTCAATGCATTCAACCGTATATTCGCTAGGTTCCATAACGTTTTCTTCAATACCAAACCCACTGGAGGAGTGACTATCATTAGCGCTATCTTTACAATCGTTCACCAAAGAACTTGCTGGTTTCTCTTCTTGATCGCTCATCTCTTCAAAATAAACTGATTTCTCGTTATGACGCCCGCTGTCTGTCTTTTCATTCTCCAAGTCAGCGAACATGAACATACAGTAAAAAACCGCAACCATAATTGCCATAGTAAATAACCTTGACATTAAAGGCAGTAACTTTTTCAATATAACTAAACCTCTCTTCATCGTGGCTTACTCAACCCTGTTAATATCCTTCAAAACATCAGTTTAGAAAAATATTCCTATAGATTCATTATATCAAGTTCCGGAAGTTTTTAATGCCATTTTTCAACCTTAATATGAAAAAACAACTAAAAAACTCCGAACCCTTAAAAGTGGACAGTCCAAAAAATATCAATAGACACCTTACATTGACTTCCATCCTTTTCAAGTGTTACTCTTAAATTAATAAAAAAGTATACATTCAAAACACTGATACCATTAGCGTGAAATAAGGGTGATCTCATTTGCCAAAAGAACATTTAATTGACGTTCAACCAATCAGATCATTGGAAAAATTAGATGATATGAAATGGTCACTGAAGAGACATTGCAGCGAGAGAGACTACATATTGTTCTTGTTAGGCATCAATACCGGATTGCGTGTGTCTGATTTATTATCGCTGAAAATAAAGGACATTAAAGGTAAGATGGAGATCATCATCAAGGAAGGCAAAACAAAAAAGCCTAGAATGATCCAGCTTAATAATGTATGTAATGAATTGGCAGCCTATATAGCCACCATCGATGGTGAATGGCTATTCCCCTCACGCAAGGGCGATAAGCCAATTAGCAAGATACAAGCCTACAGACAGCTTAATAAAGCAGCGGACATGGTGGACATCGAGGGCGTCGGTACCCATACCATGCGGAAAACGTTCGGGTACTGGCACTATAAACGAAGTAAGGACCTTGCTGAATTACAAACGATCCTTAATCATCCACATCCTGAAATTACACTAAAGTACATTGGGATTGCTGATGGAGGAACAGAGGACAGCTTAAATGATATTAAGGGAGGACGGAAGAAATGTCACTGACTGAATACAATGCAAAATATGAATCTATCATTCGAAGCAATATTTCCGATAGGCAAAAAGCATTGAAATTAGCTGATTTAATGACCGATATGGAAGGCCAGCTAAGAAATGACATCGGGGAACATCGGAATAAAGAGGTACATGCATTATATAAAAAAGTATCTCTCCTATCCAACTTGTTATGATCACCTTAAGACCCTTGCCGTATGTGCAGAGGTCCTTTTTTCCCCCTGAAAGTGAGTGTTTCTTTAAGGCTTAGATTGGACCTCATTACTAATCCTCCTGTACAATCGTAACTGATAGGCCTTTTCCTGCAAAACCCCACCAAACATCTCTTCCTGTCTCTCTATTGCACAACATCCGAATTAAAAATAACTTGATTCATATCATCACTCATCGCTAATGGTCAATGTTTAAAAATTAAACATACTTAAAGAATACTTTTTCGCCATCATTTCCAAGATTTTTATCCCGGCAACGCTGTTCCCCCTCTCATCAAGCGCCGCGCCATAAATTCCAATCCCACATTTACCGGGGACAGCCCCCATGATTCCCCCTGACACACCGCTTTTAGCCGGTATGCCAACATTGATGGCAAATTCACCTGATGCGTTATACATGCCGCAAGTAACCATGAATGTCTTGCAAATACGGGCAATGTCCCCGGGGATGATTTGCTTTCCCGTCAACAAATCTTTCCCATTCATGGCCAGCACACAGCCTATCCTCGCCAAATCCTGGCTGTCCATTTCAATGGCACACTGCTTCGAATACAATTCGATTAATTCCTCCACATCCTCATTTATTACATTATGCTGCTTTAGAAAATAGCTTAACGACCTATTTAAGTCTGCTGTATGGTATTCTGACCGGGCAACATCTTCATTAAAACCAATCGTGGGATTTTGCGTCAATTCCCGGATAAAATCTAAAATACGCTTAAATCGTTCATTCACACTGTCACCTGCAATCATATGGGTCACAGTCAATGCTCCTGCATTGATCATCGGGTTTAACGGCTTGGATGGCTTGTTTGTCTCTAACTTGGCAATCGAATTAAAAGGGTCACCTGTGGGTTCTTTGCCTACATAGGAAAAAACATATTCTTCCCCTTTTTCCATTAATACAAGAGCAAGTGTCAAAACTTTCGATATGCTCTGCAGGGTCATTTTCCCACTTACATCCCCTGCACAATACCCTTTTCCGTCAGGATAGTAAATAGCAACAGATAAATCCCCAGGATTCGCCTTTTCAAGTGCCGGTATATAGTCTGCCACCTTTCCTATATTTGTATATTCTTTTGCCTGATCGACCAGTTGCTGTAGCTCGTCATTGGACTTGCATTGACATCCCATATTGTTCACAATTTGCCGCCCCTTAGAAAATTTGTTATTTGAAGTACTCTTAAATAGTGGTTTTTTATTTATTACCATATTTCATTGATATTATTTAAAAAAATTACGAAGCGGAAAATAAATAGCAGGAAGGTTAAAGGAGGTACTTTCCTTGTTGACGGGACTAGTTCATCATGTTCAACATGAAATTTCTAACAACACAATTAACGCGGCACATGATTCTGAATTGCTTTGGTCGTGTTAAAGCCAAAGACACACAACAACATATACGGGCAACGATCAAGCAGTAAGACAGCCAAGTTAACATCACGGGAAGAATCAGGAACAAATTCTGTTCTTTAAAGAAGATTTAATTGAAAAAAGAAGGAATTAGACGCTCTCAGACGGAAATATAGACCATACGAATATCATTAAGCTTTCATTGTATTTCACACTTGATGGAAAGTAGGAAAAGCCATGGGAAAATCGAAGAGTTTACAAGAAATCTATAACGCCAACCGTCCAGAAAATAATGAACTTTTCCGAGCAATACAACAGCATCTACAATTGAAGCATCCAGACAAACGAATGACAGCTACGAGAACATTGCAAATAATTGTGGCTGATAGTGTTTCATTCGGCGAGCTGCGTAATGTGGAAGCCCGCCTTCTTCACAGTCAATAAGGATCTGTTTTTATAAGTTCTTTTTAAACACAGATAGGATCTCCTCAATGAAAGAACTTCTAAAAAAATTCTAAAACATTCGGCTTAATCGTGCCACTTGTGACACTGACTTTTTTAAGCAGCTATTTTTTGGATGCTTAACCAGAACTAGCAGACAAGCTTGAATCAACATGTCACATGTAAGTTGGTCGTTTCGCAATCTCAGCAACATTTATTCTTTTTTGCTTTTTACGCTTCGGTGCAATGATTTTTACCTTTGGAAAACAACCTGTTTCATACAGATCTACTTTCAATTGGTGAGTTAAAATGCTCATAAGATAAAGATTGACAACATTTTTATCGTGACTCATACTAGAAGTGATATGATGACAGAATATTAAGAATAGTGGAGGGGTAAGTATGAATAAGATTTTCGTTCCTAACGCAATCGCCACTTTAACAAATCTTTTCTACAATTCGACTACAATGAATGAGTATTTAGCGATGAGAACCGCTCAATTCTACATTGAAGACCTGAAGCTACTGCAAGACGTGGAAGCTGTTGCCCTGGCAATCGAAAGTCAAAATGCTTTCGCTTTAATGTCTAAATTTAAATTATTTGATTATAAGGCTGCCGAAGAAATTGAAATCGCACTATCCTCTTCTGGCTATACGGAAGCGGAGCTAAATGCTATTAATATTGAAATCTAAATGGATTTATTTGAAACGAATGGAAAGAGTATTAACTCTGCCATTCGTTTTTATTTTCGTCGTTAGAAAAACATATTCTATACTATTGCTGATAAAATAATTATTTATTGGGGAATATTTCTTATGGCACCCCGCAATATCTATGACACATAAATTCATGTACCTATTTGTACATATGCTGTAGTGTGTCATAAACACAAAAAAGCTTCACACAATTATGTGTGAAGCTTTTGTAATAGCGAATCTTCGCTATTGGTGATACCGGTGGCCGGGGTCGAACCGGCACTCCAGAGGAACACGATTTTGAGTCGTGCGCGTCTGCCAATTCCGCCACACCGGCATGAATGTTGGAGGCGGCAACCGGAATCGAACCGGTGGTAAAGGTTTTGCAGACCTCTGCCTTACCGCTTGGCTATGCCGCCAACGTTTTTGGAGCGAAAGACGGGATTCGAACCCGCGACCCCAACCTTGGCAAGGTTGTATTCTACCACTGAACTACTTTCGCATATGGCTGGGCTAGAAGGGATCGAACCTTCGCATGACGGAATCAAAATCCGTTGCCTTACCGCTTGGCTATAGCCCATTAACGTTGTAATCATTATACCATGTTTTTTAAAATGGGGCGACTGATGGGAATCGAACCCACGAATGCCTGAACCACAATCAGGTGCGTTAACCACTTCGCCACAATCGCCATTATAAGATTGAAATTGGCAGGGGTAGTAGGAATCGAACCCACACTGGAGGTTTTGGAGACCTCTGTTCTACCTTTAAACTATACCCCTGTAAGAAAGAATGGTGGAGGGGGGCAGATTCGAACTGCCGAACCCGAAGGAGCGGATTTACAGTCCGCCGCGTTTAGCCACTTCGCTACCCCTCCGCATATGGATGAAACATGGTGCCGGCAAGAGGACTTGAACCCCCAACCTACTGATTACAAGTCAGTTGCTCTACCAGTTGAGCTACACCGGCACTACTATGGTGGCTCAGGACGGAATCGAACCGCCGACACAAGGATTTTCAGTCCTTTGCTCTACCGACTGAGCTACTGAGCCAAACAATAAAATGGCGGTCCCGACGGGAATCGAACCCGCGATCTCCTGCGTGACAGGCAGGCATGTTAACCGCTACACCACGGGACCATAGATTGCGGGGACAGGATTTGAACCTGCGACCTTCGGGTTATGAGCCCGACGAGCTACCGGACTGCTCCACCCCGCGACGGTAATAATGTTGCTATTATGAATCAAGTTTTCGTGTTGAGTGTTTCAATGGACTGAATAATCAATCCTTTATACAAAAACAACCTGATCTTCTTGAATAATGGTGGAGGATGACGGGATCGAACCGCCGACCCTCTGCTTGTAAGGCAGATGCTCTCCCAGCTGAGCTAATCCTCCAATATGTTGTCTAAATGGTGACCCGTACGGGATTCGAACCCGTGTTACCGCCGTGAAAGGGCGGTGTCTTAACCGCTTGACCAACGGGCCAGGTATAAATGGCGGAGAGCAAGGGATTTGAACCCTTGAGACAGGGTTACCCGTCTACACGATTTCCAATCGTGCTCCTTCGGCCACTCGGACAGCTCTCCAATAATGGCTCCGCAGGTAGGACTCGAACCTACGACCGTTCGGTTAACAGCCGAATGCTCTACCACTGAGCTACTGCGGAACAATATAAGCTTGGCGACGTCCTACTCTCACAGGGGGAAACCCCCAACTACCATCGGCGCTGAAGAGCTTAACTGCCGTGTTCGGAATGGGAACGGGTGTGACCTCTTCGCTATCGTCACCAAACAATGTTAACTTTTTTTCAAGACATATATTATTATAACGTCTTTTTGAGAAAATGCAAGAAGAAATTTTCATTCCTTCAAAACTAGATAATAGGAAGGTATTTCATTTTTCAAAAAGCGTTGGTTAAGTCCTCGATCTATTAGTATCAGTCAGCTCCACATGTCACCATGCTTCCACCTCTGACCTATCAACCTGATCATCTTTCAGGGATCTTACTAGCTTGCGCCATGGGAAATCTCATCTTGAGGGGGGCTT